>NZ_JAGMUK010000054.1:364976-402387 GCF_019049245.1 Streptomyces sp. AC555_RSS877
TACATCTGGTTGGCGAAGCGGAGCGCCAGGATGTTCTGGACGGTCTCCTTGCCGAGGTAGTGGTCGATGCGGAAGACCTGGTCCGGCTCGAACACGTCGTGCACGAGCGCGTTCAGCTCACGCGCGCTCTTCAGGTCGCGGCCGAACGGCTTCTCGATGACCGCGCGCCGCCAGGAACCCTCGGGGGCGTCGGCCAGCCCGTGCTTCTTCAGCTGGCGGACGACCTTGGGGAAGAACTTCGGCGGTACGGACAGGTAGAAGGCGTAGTTGCCGCTGGTCCCGCGGGAGGCGTCCAACTCGTCGACGGCCGACCGCAGCTGCTTGAAGGCCATGTCGTCGTCGAAGTCGCCCGGGATGAACCGCATGCCTTCGGCGAGCTGCTGCCAGACCTCCTCGCGGAACGGGGTGCGCGCGTGCTCGCGGACCGCGTCGTGCACGACCTGCGCGAAGTCCTGGTCCTCCCAGTCCCGGCGGGCGAACCCGAGGAGCGAGAAGCCCGGCGGCAGCAGACCGCGGTTGGCGAGGTCGTAGACCGCCGGCATCAGCTTCTTGCGGGACAGGTCGCCGGTGACGCCGAAGATGACGAGACCGGACGGGCCCGCGATCCGGGGGAGGCGGCGGTCCTGTGGGTGGCGCAGGGGGTTGGACCAGTCGGCCGCGGGGAGGACCGGGACGGTCACCTCCGGCTCGGTCTCCTCGGCCTTCGCCGTTTCCTGAGCCGTCGTCTCGGGAAGTTCCTCGCTCATTCCCCGTCAACCCCCTTGCTGTTCAGGGACTTCGTCACGGCGTCCAGCAGGTCCTGCCAGGCCACCTCGAACTTGGCGACGCCCTCGTCCTCCAGTTGCTGCACGACCTGGTCGTAGGAGATCCCGAGGCGCTCCACGGCGGCCAGGTCGGCGCGGGCCTGCTCGTAGCCGCCGGTGACGGTGTCGCCGGTGATCAGGCCGTGGTCGGCGGTGGCGTTCAGCGTGGCCTCCGGCATCGTGTTGACCGTGCCGGGCGCCACCAGCTCGTCGACGTACAGCGTGTCCTTGTACGCGGGATCCTTCACGCCGGTCGACGCCCACAGCGGACGCTGCTTGTTGGCCTTGGCACCGGCCAGGGCCGTCCAGCGCCCACCGGTGAAGACGGCCTCGTACGCCTCGTAGGCGAGCCGGGCGTTGGCGAGGGCGGCACGGCCCTTGAGGGACAGCGCTTCCGCCGTGCCGAGCACCGTCAGCCGCTTGTCGATCTCGGCGTCGACCCGGGAGACGAAGAAGGAGGCGACGGAGTGGATCCCGGACAGGTCCAGGCCCTTGGACTGTGCCTTCTCCAGACCGGCGAGGTAGGCGTCCATCACCTCGCGGTAGCGCTCCAGGGAGAAGATCAGCGTGACGTTGACGCTGATGCCGGCGCCGACGACCTCGGTGATGGCCGGCAGGCCCGCCTTCGTCGCCGGGATCTTGATCATGACGTTCGGACGGTCCACCAGCCAGGCCAGCTGCCCGGCCTCGGCGATGGTCGCCGCCGTGTCGTGGGCGAGGCGCGGGTCGACCTCGATGGAGACCCGGCCGTCGCGGCCGCCGGTCGTCTTGTACACAGGATCCAGGATGTCGGCTGCGGCCCGCACGTCGGCGGTCGTCAGCATACGGACGGCCTCATCCACCGTGACGCCCCGCACCGCGAGGTCGGTCAGCTGCTCCTCGTACCCCTCCCCGGAACCGATGGCGGCCTGGAAGATCGACGGGTTGGTGGTGACGCCCACCACGTGCTTGCCGGCGACGAGTTCGGCGAGGTTTCCGGACTCGATCCGCCTGCGTGACAGGTCGTCGAGCCAGATGGAGACGCCCTCTTCGGACAGGCGCCTGAGTGCTCCCGCGGTCGCGGTCGCTTCGGTCACTTTGATCATCTTCTTTCGGGCGATCGGATCAACCACGCGCGGCAGTGAGCGATGCGCGGGCCGCTGCGGCGACGTTCTCGGCGGTGAAGCCGTATGCGGCGAACAGGGTCCTCGCGTCGGCGGAGGCGCCGAAGTGTTCGAGGGAGACGATGCGTCCCGCGTCACCCACGAACCGGTACCACGTCAGGCCGATGCCGGCCTCGACCGCAACGCGGGCCTTCACGGACGGCGGCAGGACGCTCTCGCGGTACTCCCGCGGCTGCTCCTCGAACCACTCCACGGACGGCATCGACACCACGCGGGTGCCGACCCCCTCGGCCTCCAGCCGCTCCCGCGCGGCGACGGCGAGCTGGACCTCGGAGCCGGTGCCGATCAGGATCACCTCGGGCGTTCCCGTGGAGGCCTCGAACAGCACGTAACCGCCGCGAGCCGCATCCGGGTTCGGCGTGTACGTCGGCACGCCCTGGCGGGTGAGCGCGAGGCCGTGCGGGGCGGGGTCGGTGGCGTGCCGCTTGAGGATCTCGGCCCAGGCGATCGCGGTCTCGTTGGCGTCGGCCGGGCGGACCACGTTCAGGCCCGGGATGGCGCGCAGGGACGCGAGGTGCTCGACGGGCTGGTGGGTGGGGCCGTCCTCGCCCAGGCCGATGGAGTCGTGCGTCCACACGTACGTCACGGGCAGCTGCATCAGCGCGGACAGGCGTACGGCGTTGCGCATGTAGTCGGAGAAGACGAGGAACGTGCCGCCGTAGATGCGGGTGTTGCCGTGCAGGGCGATACCGTTCATCTCCGCGGCCATGGAGTGCTCGCGGATACCGAAGTGGATCGTGCGGCCGTACGGGTCGGCCTCCGGCAGCGGGTTGTCCGCCGGGAGGAACGACGACGTCTTGTCGATGGTGGTGTTGTTGGAGCCGGCCAGGTCGGCCGAGCCGCCCCACAGCTCCGGGATCACCGCACCCAGCGCCTGGAGCACCTTGCCGGACGCGGCGCGGGTCGCGAGGGACTGGCCCGCCTCGAAGACCGGCAGCGCGTCCTCCCAGCGCTCGGGCAGCTGACCCGCGACGACCCGGTCGAAAAGCCTCGCGCGCTCGGGCTGGGCGCCGCGCCACTTGTCGATCCGCTTGTCCCAGGCGGCGTGCGCCTCGGCGCCCCGGTCCAGGGCCCGGCGGGAGTGGGCGAGCACCTCGTCCGCCACCTCGAAGGACCGCTCCGGGTCGAAGCCCAGCAGTCGCTTGGTGGCGGCGACCTCGTCCTCGCCCAGCGCCGAGCCGTGCGCGGCTTCGGTGTTCTGCGCGTTCGGCGCCGGCCAGGCGATGATCGTGCGCATCGCGATGATCGAGGGCCGCCCGGTCTCGGCCTGGGCGGACGTGAGAGCCGCGTGCAGCGCGTGCACGTCGATGTCGCCGTCGGCGCCGGGCTCGATCCGCTGCACGTGCCAGCCGTACGCCTCGTACCGCCCCAGCACGTCCTCGGAGAACGCGGTCGCCGTGTCGCCCTCGATGGAGATGTGGTTGTCGTCGTAGAGGAAGACGAGGTTGCCGAGCTTCTGGTGGCCGGCCAGCGAGGAGGCCTCGGCGGAGATGCCCTCCTCCAGGTCGCCGTCGGAGACGATCGCCCAGATGGTGTGGTCGAACGGGGACTCGCCCTCGGGGGCGTCCGGGTCGAACAGGCCGCGCTCGTAGCGGGCGGCCATCGCCATGCCCACCGCGTTGGCGACCCCCTGACCGAGCGGACCGGTGGTGGTCTCGACGCCGGCGGTGTGGCCGTACTCGGGGTGACCGGGCGTCTTCGAACCGTGGGTCCGGAAGGCCTTGAGGTCGTCGAGCTCCAGCTCGTACCCGGCGAGGAAGAGCTGGGTGTACAGGGTGAGCGAGGTGTGCCCGGGGGACAGAACGAAGCGGTCACGGCCCGTCCACTCCGGGTCCGCCGGATCGTGACGCATCACCTTCTGAAAGATCGTGTACGCCGCCGGAGCCAGACTCATCGCGGTGCCCGGGTGCCCGTTCCCCACCCGCTGCACGGCATCGGCCGCCAGGACACGGGCGGTGTCGACGGCACGCCGGTCGAGTTCGGTCCATTCGAAGCGGTCCGGTGTCTGCGTGCTCATCTTCAAGAAATCCTCGATCGGAGCGGATCGGCTGGTCGGTCGCGTTCAAACTTAAAAGTCTGACTTTTACGAGGGAAGGTCGGCGTGTGCCAGCCTGTGGTGAAAGTGGGACACGGACGGCTCGACCGAGGCGGCACGAGAAGGACATGGCGGACAGAACCATCCAAGGCGGAGACGGCGACGGTCGCGCGGACGGGATCAGAACCTTCCCCTTCCCGGTCGAACTGAGCGTCGGCGGTGTCGGCATGCAAGTCGGACCGATGGGCACCGGCCGCACCTGGCACGCGGACGCGCCACTGGAACGCGTCCACCGCATCGACTTCCACGTCGTCATGCTCTTCGGCGACGGCCCCGTACGCCACATGATCGACTTCGCGGAGTACGAGGCGACGGCCGGCGACCTGCTGTGGATCCGCCCGGGGCAGGTCCACCGCTTCTCGCCGAGCAGCGAGTACCGCGGAACCGTCCTGACCATGCAGCCCGGCTTCCTGCCCCGCGCCACCGTCGAGGCCACCGGCCTGTACCGCTACGATCTGCCGCCCTTGCTGCGCCCCGACGAACCCCAGCTCGCCGCCCTCAGGGCCGCCCTCGCCCAGCTGCAACGCGAGTACGAGGACACCGGCACCCTCCCGGCCGGCCTGCACACCTCGGTACTGCGCCACTCGCTGACCGCGTTCCTGCTGCGCCTTGCCCACCTCGCGGCGAGCTCCGCGGAGGCGTCCCGGCGGCAGGACGACACGACCTTCACCCTCTTCCGGAACGCCGTGGAGAAGGGCTTCGCCACCAACCACAGCGTCAGCGCCTACGCCGACGCCCTCGGTTACTCCCGCCGCACCCTCGTGCGCGCGGTCCGCGCCGCCACCGGCCAGACCCCCAAGGGCTTCATCGACAAACGCGTGATCCTGGAGGCCAAACGACTCCTGGCCCACACCGAGCTGCCGATCGGCCGGGTCGGGGCGGCGGTCGGTTTTCCGGACGCGGCGAACTTCTCCAAGTTCTTCCAGCAGCACACGGAGATGACGCCGGCGGCGTTCCGGGCGGAGCTGCGCTGACACGGCAACGGGGCCCCACGCGCGCGTGGGGCCCCGTGTCGGGAAGCGGACCGCGGATCAGCGGCCGAAGGTGAACCAGTTCACGTTCACGAAGTCCGCCGGCTGGCCGCTCGTGAACGTCAGGTAGACGTCGTGGGTGCCGGTGACCGCGCTCATGTTCGCGGGGACCGTCCGCCACGACTGCCAGCCGCCCGTGTTGGCCAGCGAGAAGCTGCCGACGGGTGTGCTGGTACGGGAGTCCAGTCGGACCTCGACCAGACCGCTGACCCCGCCCGCCGCACCGCTCGCCACGCGGGCCACGAACTGGGTGGCCGCCGTGGAGCCGAAGTTGACGCCCCGGTAGAGCGCCCAGTCGCCGCTTGCGAGTGAGCCGATGTTCTGGCCGCCGCCGGTGTCGGAGGTGGTCTCGGTGAAGGTGCCGGACTGACTGTCGTGGGACTCGGCCTGGATGGCGCTGTAGGCGTCACGGTTGCCGGTCGGCGGGGGAGTGGTGGATCCGCCCCCGGCGGCCGACAGCACCTGGACGTAGTCGACGACCATGGGGACGCCGGAGCGGGTGTCGCCGTCCAGGCCGCCGCCGAACGCGTCGGGGAAGGCGCCGCCCATCGCCACGTTCAGGATGATGAAGAAGCCGTGGTTGGTGGCGTTGGCCCACGTCGTCGCGTCGACCTGGTTGGCGGTGACGGTGTGGAAGGTGACGCCGTCGACGGAGAAGCGGATGGCTTCCGGGCTCGCCGAGCGGTCCCACTCCATCGAGTAGGTGTGGAAGCCGGACTGGCAGGTCGTGCCCGGACACGCGGTCGAGCCGCCCAGGCCGGTCGTCTCGTTGCACGGGCCGCCCGGATTGGTGCCGCAGTGCATCGTGGCCCACACCGTGTTGCGGCCCTGGACGTTCTCCATGATGTCCAGCTCACCGACGCTCGGCCAGTTCTGGTAGTTGCCCCGGTAGGGCGCGCCCAGCATCCAGAACGCGGGCCAGTAGCCCTCGGCGGCGGTGCCGGTGACGTTCGGCATCTGGATGCGGGCCTCGACGCGCAGTTTGCCGCCCGACGGGGGCTGGAAGTCGGTGCGGTTGGTCTCGATGCGGCCCGAGGTCCAGCCGCCGGCGGCGTTGCGCAGCGGGGTGATGCGCAGGTTGCCGTTGCCGTCGAGCGAGACGTTGTTCGTGCTGTTCGTCATCGTCTCGACCTCGCCGGTGCCCCAGTTGGCGGGCCCGCCGGGATACGAGGTCCCGGTGGCGTACTGCCAGTTGGAGGTGTTGACGCCGGTGCCCGCGGGGCCGGTGAAGTCGTCGAGGAATACCTGCGACCAGCCCGCCGGGGGCGTGGGCGCGGAGGCGCTCGCGGAGGGTGAGGCGGCCGTGGCGGCGGCCGCCGCCAGACCCAGCGTGCTGACGACGGCGACGAGAGCGCGGCGCAGGGGGCGCCGTCTGCGGGACATGCCGGAGGGTTCACTCATGGTGGGGGTGCCTCTCGCGGTACGGAGTGGGGTGCGCGGGTGCCTTGGAGACACTTCGAGAGCCCTCTGAGAGCGCTCTCAAAGTGCGCCCAATGTGCTCTCGGCCACTCCGGCCGTCAAGAGGTGTAACAGTGAAAGTCCTTTTGCCCCAGGTGAGTTAACCCGATGAAGTCTCGAATGGGCTGAAGCGCGCCCCGGGGCGGCGCCGACCGGACCACGCCGTGGCCGGGCACCGGCTGCCGTGCAGAGGCCTCCGTGCCAGAATGGCTGCGCCGTCAGTCCCTGCGCCACAGCACCCGTAGCTGCTCTCCCGTACCTGTCGCGCCCGTACCGTCGCCCCCGTACTGATCAGACCGAGGTTGTCGCCGTGACCAAGTCCGCCGCCCGCGAGCCGCTGCGACGCAACGCGCGGTCCAACCGGGCGCGGATCCTGGCCACGGCCCGCCAGGAGCTCGGGCGGAACCCGGACATCACCCTGGAGGAGCTGGCGCGCGCCTCCGGTGTCGTACGGCGCACCCTCTTCGGACACTTCCCCGGCCGCGCCGCGCTGCTGGAGGCCCTCGCCGAGGAGGCGTGCGAGACCCTTCGGGACGCGGTCGTCAGCGGCGCGCGGCCGGCCGAGCCGGCCGAGCGGGCCCTCGCGTACTTCGTGTTCGCGATGTGGCCCGTGGGCGACCGCTACCGGATGCTCCTGGCCCTCGCCCGGCACGATCTGGGCGCGGAGCGTGTCGCGGAGATCCTGACGCCGGCCCGCGCGGAGGTCGCCGCCATCCTCGACCGGGGCCAGCGGGACGGCGTCTTCCACACCCACCTGCCGCCCGCCGTGCTGAGCGCCGGCCTGGAGGCGATGACCCTCGCCCTGCTGGAGGAGGTCAACACCGGGGCGCTGGAGGACGACGGCACCCGGGTCGCCGTCGCCACGCTCATCGCGGCCGGCGTGGCCCGGGAACGGGCGCGTGCGGTGGTCGACGACGTCGCGTCGGCCAAGGACGCGCAGCCCGCTGCCGACGCCTGACCGGGCGCCCGCGGCCGTACCGCCGTCGGCCCGGCGAGAGTGGGGCGACCACCTCGTCGAGAAGTCCTGGCCGGTGAGACCGGAGGCCGGCGAGGCCGGTCAGGCCTGGTGAGGTCGATGAGCTGATGCGGCGGGTAAGGGCGGGGCGGCGGTCGCCGGGCGGGTAAGAGGTGAGGACGGACCGCGGCAGGGTACCCGCGGCCCCCGGGAGCGGCTTACGGGTGAGGGCGAGCGCCGGTCGTATCGCCCCGGGAACCTCCGCGGTCTCGGCGGTGGGTCCTCGGCCCCGCGGTCTCGGCGGTGGGTCCTCGGCCCCGCGGTCTCGGCGGTGGGTCCTCGGCCCCGCGGTCTCCGTGGTGAGTACTCCTCCTCCGTGATCTCCGCGGTGAGTACTCGACAAGCGCTGCCCGGCCCGCGAAGTGGAGGTGAACGGTGCGACATGCCCCTCCGGCCTCGGTGACTGCCACGAGGCCGCTGTCGGGAATGCCATCAGGTCCCCGCCGTCCCGCTTCCGGGACGCGGGTGCCGGAGACGCGCGCGCCGGGGCAGCGCGACGGGCGTCAGGAAGGCCTGCGGCCGAGATGTTTGCACAGCGCTGAGCAGTGAACCCAGTCTGCACATTGATGGGCAACTAATCTCGTCCTCCAGGAGCTTCCGATGCACTTGCCCGCCCGCACACCTGTCGAGAAGATGACCGGCCCCTACGAGCGGCGCTGGTGGGCCCTGCTCGTCCTGTGTCTGAGCCTGCTGATCGTCGTCATGGCCAACACGTCCCTGATCGTGGCCGCACCGGACATGACGAAGGCCCTGGGCCTGAGCAGCAGCGACCTGCAGTGGGTCATCGACGGCTACACCGTCCCGTACGCCGCGCTGATGCTCGTCCTGGGCTCGATCGGCGACAAGTACAGCCGCCGTGGCGCCCTGATCGCCGGCCTGCTGGTCTTCGCCGGCGGTTCGGTGATGGGCAGTCTGGTCGACCGGACCGAGCTGGTCATCACCGCCCGCGCGATCATGGGCGTCGGCGCCGCCGTCGTCATGCCGGCCACGCTGTCCCTGCTGGTCGCGACCTTCCCGCGGGCCGAGCGCGCCAAGGCCATCACGGCCTGGACCGCCACCTCCGGCCTCGCCATCGCCGTCGGCCCCGTGGTCGCCGGCTGGCTGCTGGAGGACCACGCCTGGAGCTCCACCTTCCTGATCAACGTCCCCATCGCGGTCGTCGCCGTCTTCGGTGCGCTCGCCCTCGTCCCGCCGTCCAGGGCTGAGGGGATGGGCCGTATCGACTACGTCGGCGGGCTGCTCTCGATCGTCTCGGTCGGCTCCCTGGTCTACGCCGCCATCGAGGGCCCGCACTTCGGCTGGGGCACCGGCCCCGTCACCGCGGCCGTGGTCGCCGGCGTCGGCCTCCTCGCCTTCGTGGCCTGGGAGTTGCGCCACCCGCACCCCATGCTCGACGTGCGCAAGTTCGCCCTGCGGCCCTTCGGCGGTTCGATGCTCGCGGTGCTGTTCTTCTTCTTCGGCACCTTCGGCGCGATCTACTACGCCACCCAGTTCCTGCAGTTCGTCCTCGGCTACGACGCCCTGCAAACCGGCGTACGACTGCTGCCGCTGGCCGGTGCCGTCTTCGCCGGCGCCGCGGCGACCGGGCGACTGGCCCCGAAGCTGGGAGTGAAGGCGCTGGTCACCACGGGCATGGCGATCGGCACCGTGGGCGTCGTCCTGCTCGTCCAGGTCGACAAGGCCTCCGGCTACGGCGACTTCCTGCCCACCCTGCTGCTGCTCGGCTTCGCCATCGGCCTGAGCGTGTCCCCGGCGACCGACACCATCATGGGCTCCTTCCCCGAGGCCGAGCTGGGTGTCGGCGGCGGCGCCAACGACACCGCCCTCGAACTCGGCGGCTCCCTCGGCATCGCGATCCTCGGCTCGCTGCTGGGCACCGCCTACCGGAACGAGCTGACCGACCTGGCCGGCGGCCAACTCCCGGCCACCGCGATGGAGACGGCCAAGGACTCGGTGGGCGGCGGTCTGGCAGTCGCCGAGCAGCTGGCACAGAGCGCCTCGGCCGGCCCTCAGCAGGCGCAGGCCCTGGTCGACGCCGTCCACGAGTCCTTCGCCCAGGCCGTCGCCCGGACCAGCCTCGTCGGCGGGATCATCATGGCCGCCGGAACGATGATCGTCCTCGCCGTCCTGCCCGGCCTCCGATCCGCCGGAAAGCCCCCGTCGCAGGAGGCGCCGGCACCGCGGACGACGGCAGCGGAGTCGGCCCGCGACGAGGAACATGCCCACTCCCGCTGACGGTTGTCCTGCCCGGTGGCGCCGGCGTTCCTCGCGTGACCGTCCGCCGGCGGGGGACCGGCCGCCGCGAGGCCCGGGCCGCGCGGGAACGTACGCGGGAAGCGGGACAGCAGCGCCGACCGTCCGCCACCGACCGCCTACGGCCGGCTCCCCTCCGGCTGCCACCCCAGCGCCCGCGAGATCCCCCGCGCCGCCAGTCGCACCGCCGGAATCAGCGTCGGGACCTGCGCGCCGTCCTGGGGCACGACGACGGACACGGCCGCGACCAGCGTCCCGTCGGGGCCGCGTACCGGGGCGGCCACCGACAGGGCGTCCTCGGTGACCTGGCGGTCGCTCACCGCGACGCCCGAGCGGCGCACTTCGGCCAGAACGCGGCGCAGACGGCTCGGGTCGGTGATCGTGTGCGGAGTGTAGGAGGCGAGCGGGCGGGCGCAGTACTCCTCCTGGAGGTCCGGATCGCCGTAGGCCAGCAGGGCGAGCCCGACGCCGGTGACGTGCAGGGGCCAGCGGGCTCCGACGCGGATGTGGACGCCGACCGCCGAGCGGCCGGAGATCCACTCGATGTAGACGACCTCCGAGCCGTCGCGCACCGCCAACTGCACGTTCTCGTGCGTGGCTTCGTACAGGTCCTCCAGGTACGGCAGCGCGACCTGTCGCAGTGCGAGGGCGCGCGGGGCGAGCGCCGCGACCTCCCACAGGCGCAGGCCGACGTGGTACGTGCCGGACTCGTCGCGCTCCAGGGCGCCCCACGCGGTCAGCGCGCCGACGAGCCGGTGGGCGGTGGTCAGGGTCAGCCCGGCCCGCCGGCTGATGTCCGTCAGGCTCAGCGCCGGGTGTTCGTGGTCGAACGCGGCGAGGACGGACAGCAGCCGGTCGGGCGCGGAGCGGGTGGTCATGGCCGGGCGTCTCCGGGGTGCGCGAGGTCGTAGGGGCGGGGATAGGCGGTCGGCCGGTACGCGAGGTAGCGGCCCGGGGTGGCCGGGTCCGCCTGCTCGGCGCGGGAGTTGAGGGTGGCCGGCGAGGTGTCCCAGCGGCCGGTGTCCAGTCGGTGCTCCAGGGTGTGCAGGGCGCCGACCATCTCGCCGGTGGTGAAGGTGCAGTGGCCGGGGCCGTCGACGTAGGCCTGGCGGAGCAGCGGGCCCGCGCCGGCCGCGGTGGCCGCCCGCCGGTAGGCGCTCTCGGACTGTACGGGGATCAGCGCGTCGCCGGTGGTGTGGATGTTGAGCTGGGGGTCGGTGAGACGGCCCGTGAAGGTACTGGTCTGACGCATCCAGCGTACGGCGGCGGGGTCGGCGGAGACACGCGGTGCCCGGGCGAGGGCCGTGAGGTCGTCCCGCAGTGACGCGCCCGCCTTCTTGTAGAGCTCCGTCACCTCCTTGTACAGCGGGGAGCGCCCGAGCATGGCGGTGTGGTCGACGCCGGTGTTCCAGGACGGGTTGCCGCCGGCGCGGCTCTCCGCCTCCTGCCGCCAGGAGAAGGCGGGGCGGCTCAGGAGACCGGTGACGGCCGCGTACTGGTTGGCCTGCTGCCCGTCCCAGTCGGACGGGCCGGGCTCGCTCTGTGCGGGGTCGTTGTGGCCGGGGATGTTGTGCAGGGCGGCGGCCAGGGCGATCCGGGCGCGGCCCGCCGGTGTCTGCTGGGCCGAGGCCACCTTCGCGGTGAGGGCCTTCGACGCGTCGACGGCGGACGCCTGGTCGGCGAACCCGGTGAGCGGGATGTCGGCGTCCGGCGCGAGCAGGGTCTTCAGCGCGAACACCGGATCCAGGGTGCTGTTCCAGTTGGCGACGCCGCCCTGCACGAGCCCGCACATCGACAGCGATCCGTCGAAGCGGTCGGCGTGCCGCTCGGCCAGGGCCGTCGTCACGAGGCCGCCGTACGACCGGCCCCAGGCGAGGGTCCGCCGGGCCGGGCCGAACTTCTGCGTGAACAGGTCCAGCGTGGCGAGCTGGTCGGGCACCGCGTCGGTGACGGCCCAGCCGTTCGTCGCGTACGAGGAGCCGATGAGGGCGTAGCCCTCGGCCAGGAGGTGGGCGGTCGTGGCCCCGCCGGAGTCCGAATCGGGCGAGTTCTGGCCTGGGTTGGGCACCCCGGCGGGGCGGTAGCCGTGGCTGAAGAGGAGGACCGTGCCGTTCCAGTCGGCGGGCACGTCCATCAAGTAGGCGGCGCCCGAAGGGAGTTTGCCTTCGATGTGGGTGTCCGTCGGAGCCTGTGCCTGCGCGGGCGGTGAGGTCGTGGCGCACAGGGCGATGGTCAGTAAGGCGACGCGGGTGGGGGTCCTCATCGGGGTGACCTTTCCGGTGTGGGGGTGGTGGTGCGGGTGGGGGAGGAGTCGAGCGTGTCGGTGTGGGTCTCGCGCATCCGCCAGACGGTGAGCGCGGTGATCGCCGCGCCGCCGCACAGCAGCAGGGACACGGGGGTGCTGCCGCCGCCGTACGAGGCGAGCAGACTGCTCGCGATCAGCGGCGAGAAGCCGGCGCCGACGAGGGTGGCCGCCTGATAGCCGAGGGAGGCGCCGGTGTAGCGGACGCGGGTGCCGAACATCTCGGTGAGCAGGGCGCCGAGCGGGCCGTACATCGTGGACTGGGCGATGCCGTGGCCGAGGACGAGGGCGAGGATCAGCAGGCCGGGGGAGCCGGAGTCGACCAAGGCCAGTACCGGGAAGGCGAGCGCGGCGGAGGCGAGGGCGCCGGCCAGGACCACCGGGCGGCGGCCGACCCGGTCGGACAGCGCGGACGCGACGGGCAGCACCAGCAGGGCCACACAGGAGGCGATGGTCACGGCGGCGAGCACCTGTGGACGGCTGTACCCGTGGTCGACCGCATACGAAATCATGAATCCCGTCAGCAGCGACTGCGCGGTGAACGCGCCGATCCCGACACAGGCGGCCAGCAGCACCGGCTTCGGCCGCCGCAGCACCTCAAGGATCGGGGGCTTCGCCGACGGCTCCGGCTTCACCTCGGCGAACAGCGGGCTCTCCGCGACCTTGAGGCGGACGAACATGCCGACGGCCAGCAGCAGGATGCTCAGCAGGAACGGCACCCGCCAGCCCCAGGAGCGGAAGTCGTCGTCGGGAAGGGCGGCGACCAGGGTGACCACACCGGCCGACAGCACGGAGCCGAGCGGGGCGCCGAGCTGGGTGAAGCTGGACCACAGGCCGCGCCGGGAGCCCTGGACGCGTTCGGCGTGCTCGACGACCATCAGGGTCGCGCCGCCCCACTCGCCGCCGATCGCGAGGCCCTGCACCACGCGCAGGGTGACGAGGAGGACGGGGGCCCAGACGCCGATCATGTCGTACGTCGGCAGCACGCCGATCAGGAAGCTGCCGCAGCCCATCAGGGCCATGGTCAGCAGCATCATCGACTTGCGGCCGAGGCGGTCGCCGAAGTGGCCGAAGACGATGCCGCCGAGCGGGCGGGCCACATAGCCCGCGGCGAAGGTGCCGAAGGCCGCGATCGTGCCGACCGCGGGGTCGGCGCCGGGGAAGAACAGGTCGCCGAAGACCAGCGCGGCGACCGTGCCGTAGACGAGGAAGTCGTAGAACTCCACTGCCGTGCCGAGCAGGCCGGACAGGGCGACGCGGCGCAACTGCCGCTGTTCTGGGGACGGTTGGCGGGCAGACGTGTGGGGTGGCTGCACGGTGAGCTCCCTGATGCCGATGGCGTGGGGGTGTCACCGGTGTGGGGACTTCACCGGTGCCCCGGTGAAGTTAGGCATCCATCGTGCGGCCGTCAATCATTTGCACAACATTAATTGAGTCCGTCCTCCGCGATCCGCAGCAGCAGTGCGTGCAGCGCGTCCCGCTCCGCCGCGTCGAGCGGGCCGAGCAGTTCGTTGGTCACTCGCAGGCCGGCCTCGTCGGTGTCGCGCAGGAAGTCGCGGCCGGCCTCGGTGAGGACGACGATCCGGCTGCGACGGTCGTCCGGGGAGGGCCGGCGCTCGGCGAAGCCCAGCTTCTCCAGGTCGTCGACCAGGCCGACGATCGCGCTCGGGTCGTAGCCGAGGGTCGTGCTCAGCTCGCGCTGCAGGGCACCGCCGGAGGTGGCCAGGAGGCGGAGCAGCGCGTAGTGGCGCAGGCGCAGGCCGGACTCCTGGAGGAAGCCGTTGAACAGCTGCCCGGAGCGCAGACCCAGCCGGTACAGCAGGTAGCCGGTGTCCGCGTGCAGTCCGCGCATCCACGGCTCGTCGGCGTCGATCGGGGCAGGGCCTTCGGCGTGGTCGGTGGCACGTGGCTGGCGAGCGATGACGGGCTCCCTGGGAGAGGCCCCGGGGTGGGGCGGTTCGGCTTGCTGTGCGGTGGCTGAGCGGGGGGCTGAGCCGTCGTTGAGGTGTTGCCGCATCCAGTCTGACGCACCGGCCGGGTGGCAACAACTATTGACGTCACCAATTATTGCTCTTAGCTTCGATCTGTACGCCGCACAGCCGCGGCCGCATCACCCGTGTCACCTTGTGAAGGGACCCGCCCGTGCCCAGCATCGATCTCACCGGCAAGGCCGCCGTCGTCACCGGCAGCGGCCGGGGCCTCGGCCTCGCCTACGCGCACGCCCTGGCCGCCCGCGGCGCCTCCGTGGTCGTCAACGACATCGACGAGGCGGTGGCCGAGCAGGCCGTGAAGTCCATCACCGCGGCGGGCGGCACCGCCGTCGCCGAAGTGGTCCCGGTCGGGACGACCGAGGCCGCCGACCGGCTCGTGGGCCGTGCCGTCGAGGAGTTCGGGCGGCTCGACATCCTGGTCACCAACGCGGGCATCCTGCGCGACAAGGTGCTGTGGAAGATGACCGACGAGGACTTCGACGCGGTGATCACCACCCACCTCAAGGGCACCTTCACCTGCGCCCGCGCCGCCGCCGTGCGGATGCGCGAGCAGGGCGAGGGCGGCAGCCTGATCCTGGTCGGCTCCCCGGCCGGACAGCGCGGCAACTTCGGCCAGACGAACTACGCCGCCGCCAAGGCCGGTATCGCCGCCATGGCCCGCACCTGGTCCATGGAACTCGGCCGCGCCGGCATCACCGTCAACGCGATCGTGCCGGTCGCCGCCACCGCGATGACCGAGACCATCCCCGCCTTCGCCCCGTACATCGAGGCCATGAAGAACGGCGAGCCGCTGCCGGACTTCCTCCGCAAGGGCGAGGGCTTCGGCACGCCCGAGGACTGCGCGGCCCTCGTGCCCTTCCTCGCCTCCGAGGCAGCCCGCTCGATCACCGGCCAGGCCATCGGCATCGGCGGCGACAAGGTGGCACTCTGGTCGCATCCGCAGGAGATCAGCGCGGCCTACGCCGACGGCGGCTGGACCCCCGAGACCCTGGCCGACGCCTTCCCCACGTCGGTCGGCGCCGAGCTCCAGACGGTCGGCATCCCGGCCCCCAAGTTCCCGGAGGCCTGACCATGACGACCATCGACGTCGAGGATCTCGTCGCGATCGACGTCCACACCCACGCGGAGGTGTCCTCCAAGGGCCACTCCTCCCTGGACGACGACCTGCACGACGCCTCCTCCGCCTACTTCAAGGTCGAGGGCAAGCGGAAGCCCACCCTGGAGGAGACCGCCGCGTACTACCGGGAGCGGAAGATGGCCGCCGTGATCTTCACGGTGGACGCCGAGTCCGCGACCGGCACGGCCCCCGTGCCCAACGAGGAGGTCGCCGAGGCCGCCGCCGCCAACGCGGACGTCCTCCTCCCCTTCGCCTCCATCGACCCCTTCCGGGGAAAGGCGGGCGTGAAGCAGGCCCGGCGCCTGGTCGAGGAGTACGGGGTGCGGGGCTTCAAGTTCCACCCCAGCGTCCAGGGCTTCTTCCCCAACGACCGCTCGGTGGCGTACGACCTCTACGAGGTGATCGAGGAGACCGGCACCATCGCCCTCTTCCACACCGGCCAGACCGGTATCGGCGCCGGCGTGCCCGGTGGGGGCGGGATCCGGCTCAAGTACTCCAACCCGCTGCACGTGGACGACGTGGCGGCCGACTTCCCGCACATGAAGATCATCCTGGCGCACCCGTCGTTCCCCTGGCAGGACGAGGCCCTGGCGGTCGCCACCCACAAGCCGGGCGTGCACATCGACCTGTCCGGCTGGTCGCCGAAGTACTTCCCGCCGCAGCTGGTGCAGTACGCCAACACCCTGCTCAAGGACAAGGTGCTCTTCGGCTCGGACTTCCCGCTCCTCACCCCCGACCGCTGGCTCGCCGACTTCGCGAAGCTGCCGATCAAGGACGAGGTCAGGCCGAAGATCCTCAAGGAGAACGCCGCCCGCCTGCTCGGGCTGACAAAACCGTAAGGGGCGTGACATGCGCAACGAGGGACTGGGGTCGTGGCCCGCACGCCGGGCCCGCAAGACCCCGCACCGCACCGCCCTGGTCCACGGTGGGCAGTCGACGGACTACCGCACATTGCATACGCGCACGACCCGGCTCGCCCACGCCCTGCGCGCCCGGGGCATCCGACGCGGCGACCGCATCGCCTACCTCGGCCCCAATCACCCCTCCTATCTGGAGACCCTGTTCGCGGCGGGCATCCTCGGCGCGGTCTTCGTCCCTCTCAACACCCGCCTCGCCGGCCCCGAGATCGCCTACCAGCTGGCCGACTCCGGTGCCAAGGCCCTCGTCTACGGCCCGTCGTTCCAGGGGCTGGTCGCCGGCCTGCCGGGCAACTCGGACGTGCGGACGTACGTCGAGGTCGGCGCCGAATACGAACAAGCGCTGTCCGGGGCCCTCGCGGACCCCATCGACGAGCCGGTCGCGGCCGACGACACCTGCATCATCATGTACACCTCGGGCACGACCGGCCGCCCCAAGGGCGCCATGCTCACCCACGGCAACCTCACCTGGAACGCGATCAACGTCCTCGTCGACACCGACCTGATCGCCGACGAACGCGCCCTGGTCTCCGCCCCGTTGTTCCACACGGCCGGCCTGAACATGCTCACCCTGCCGGTCCTCCTCAAGGGCGGCACCTGCGTCCTGGTCGAGGCCTTCGACCCGGACGCCACCTTCGACCTGGTCGAACGGCACCGGATCACCTTCATGTTCGGCGTGCCGACGATGTTCGACCAGATGGCCCGGCATCCGCGCTGGAAGGACGCCGAACTGTCCTCCCTGCGCATCCTCACCTGCGGCGGCTCCCCGGTGCCGTCGCCCCTGATCGCCGCCTACCAGGAGCGGGGCCTGACCTTCCTCCAGGGCTACGGCATGACGGAGGCGGCTCCCGGGACGCTCTTCCTGGACGCCGAACACGCGACGAGCAAGGCCGGTTCGGCCGGGGTGCCGCACTTCTTCAGCGACGTACGGGTGGTACGGCCGGACCTGGCTCCTGTCGACATCGACGAGACCGGCGAAATCGTGGTCCGCGGCCCGCACGTCATGCCCGGCTACTGGGGGCTGCCCGAGGAGACGGCCGCCTCCTTCGCGGACGGCTGGTTCCGCAGCGGGGACGCCGCCCGCGTCGACGAGGACGGCTACGTCTTCATCGTCGACCGCATCAAGGACATGATCATCTCGGGTGGCGAGAACATCTACCCCGCCGAGATCGAGGACCTGCTCCTCGCCCACCCGGACATCGTCGAATGCGCGGTCATCGGCGTGCCCGACGACAAGTGGGGCGAGGTGCCGCGCGCGGTCGTCGTACCGCGCGAGGGTGCTTCGCCGGATCCCGACGAGGTACTGGCCTCGCTCGCCGGCCGGCTCGCCAAGTACAAGATCCCGAAGTCGGTGGTCATCGCGGACGAACTCCCGCGCACCGCCTCCGGCAAGCTCCTCAAGTCCCGGGTGCGCAAGCGCTTCGGCACCCCCTCCTGACGTTCAACTCTCACCTAAGGAAAGCCATATGGGCATCACCGTCAACGGCCTCGACGAACTCAAGAAGCTGGCCGGCAGCGACCTCGGCACGAGCGAGTGGATCGAGGTCACCCAGGAACGCATCAACACCTTCGCCGACGCGACCGGCGACCACCAGTGGATCCACGTGGACCCGGAGAAGGCCGCGGCGGGCCCCTTCGGCGCCCCCATCGCGCACGGATATCTCACCCTCTCCCTCTTCATCCCGCTGTTCACCGAGCTGCTGGACGTCCAGGGCGTGACCACGAAGGTCAACTACGGCCTGAACAAGGTGCGTTTCCCCGCGCCGGTGAAGGTGGGCTCGCGCATCCGGCTGGTGGCGAAGCTGACGGAGGTCGAGGACGTGCCGGGCGGTGTGCAGGTCGCCGTCGACGGGGCGATCGAGATCGAGGGCGGAACCAAGCCGGCGGCGGTGCTGCAGAGCCTGTCGCGGTTCTACGCCTGAGGCCGACGCGACCGAGCCCGCGCCCGCCGTGCCGCACGGGCGGCCTCGCCGACTCGTGGGCTCAGTCGCCCTCCCGCACCGGGACCAGGTCGAGCAGCCGTTCCGCACACTCCCGGGCGAGCGGGGTGAGCCGGTCGTGGACCGTCCGGAACGTCTTCTCGGCCTCCTCCGCCGGCCAGTCGTCCGGCAGGTGCATGACCGGCAGGCGGGGGTCGCGGCGGATCACCTGGAGCCACTCGGTGGACAGTCGCAGCCGCAGCGCGAACGAAGCGAGAGCGGGATCCTCCCGCCCGGAGGCCGGGGAGACGTCGTCGGGGGTGGGCAGCCGGGCCTCCCACGGCTGCCAGCGCCGCACGAACTCCTCGTAACGCGCCGCCAGTTCGGCCAGCTCCCAGGTCTCCTCGATCATCGCGCCGATGTCCATGCCGGCGTCGGCGTGTGCGCGGAAGACCTTCACATGGGCGGACAGGCCCAGCTCGTCGACGAGCGACGACACGTCGACCTCGCCGGGCGCGATCCACAGGCCGCTGAACAGCGGCCCGAAGCCGCTCCAGGTGAGCTGGGAGCGCAGGTCGTGCCGCTGCCGCTGCCACGACTCGGGCAGGGAGAAGCCGAGCAGGGTCCAGGTGCCGTCCCAGTGCCGGTTGACGGCGCCGGTCTGCCAGATGCGCCGGCCGCCGTCCCGCAGGACCGCCGCCGAGCGCTCGGTCAGGCCGAAGTACATGCGGCGGCCCTCGCGCTGCCGGCGCAGCAGACCGCGGTTCACCATGCGGGTCAGCGTCGACCGTGTCGCCTGCTCACCGACGCCGGCGCGCGCGAACACGTCGATGACACTGCCCGAGTACACACAGACGTCCCGGCCGAGCACCTGGTCGCCCAGGAACGTCAGCATGAGGGACTGGGGCCGCAGCGACTCTTCGGTGGTCACGCGGCCCACGTTACCTCCCGCCGTCAGTCCGTGACCTGCTGGTACGCGTACACGGCCGTCGCCACCGCGCACACTCCGGGCGGGATCATCTCCACCCGCAGGGTGCCGCTGTTCGCGTCGTGATCGACGCCCTCCGCCTCGAACGCGCCCGTGCACACGCTGCGCTGCGGCAGCGCGAACAGGCTCCTCACCGAGCCGGTGACCGCCTGTCCGTCCAGCTTGTGGGGGAGATCGACCTGGAGCAGCGGCCGGATCTCGGGGAACAGCGTGCCGGTGGCGTCGTTCGAGGCGCACACCAGCCGGGTCTGAGTCACGAAGTCGCAGCCCTGGATGTCGCGCACCGGTTTGTCGAGCGTGATCTGCCCGGCCTCCGACAGGTCGCCTCCCGTGGGGGGAGTGGCGGGGTTGAGCAGGGGAGCGGGGAAGACCTGGAGTCTGTTCTGGTCGCCCCACTCGCCCGACACCAGCCACTGCCCGTCGGGCGAGACGGTGGCGAAGGAGTTGTTCAGCTTCTCGCCCGGGCTGAGCCGGTGGACGTACTCGTAGCGCTTCTTGGCCGGTGTGGTGACCGCGAACATCTTCGACGTGGCGGTGTCGGGACCCTGGTAGGCGTCGAAGACGTACCCGCCCGCGATGTCCGGGTCACCGATGTGGTTCCAGCCCTTGACGCGGAGGTCGAGGGGGATGGACGCCAGTCCGCGGTACAGCAGTGAGCCGTCCGCGCGACTGGCGAGGCCCTGGCCGCCGCCGAGGGTGTCGGTGTACGCCGTGCCGGTCTCCTCCCAGGACGGGGCGCCGGCGGCCGACGCCGTGCCCACGCCCAGCGCGCAGGCGCCTAATAAGCCTGCCAGTGCGACGAGTTGACGTTTCATCAGGCTCCTGTCACGTCGACGAAGATGGGGTTGGAATAGAACCACGTATCGGCCCACGGGTCACCGTCTCCGGGCACGTGGGGAATCGGGCCGTGCGGGTCGACGGAGGCACCCAGGTAGCCCGCGCCGTTGCGGTTGCCGTCGCTGCCGCGGAGGCGGAGGTAGAAGGACTCGTCCCCGGCGGTGACCGGGATGCGCAGGGTGTACGTCCCTGTGCGGCCGGACACGTCCTTCGTCTGCACGACCTTGGTGTCCGGTGCCCGCCAGGCGTCCCGGTCGGCCACCGGGCCGCGCACCGCGCCCCGGATCACGTCCACGTGCGCCAACTCCGGCAGACCTCCCTGGGAGTTGGGGCGCGAGGTGGTGGTGACGGTGACGTTCAGCGTCAGCTTCTCGCCCTTGCGGACCCGCAGCCGGCCGCCCAGGGTGACGCCCCGGCCGTGGTCGCGGTCCCGCTTCAGCCGCGCGTCGAGGCCGTCGAGCAGATGTCCGTGGTCCAGCCAGACGCGGCCCGCGCGCAGGCCCGCCATGACCGCGCGGTAGCCGTAGCGGGTGACGCCGACGTGGGTGCGGCTGAACTGGCCGGGCCAGAAGTCGCTGCCGGGCTGCGGGACGTCGGTGTCGACCGGGTCGGGCAGCCTGCCGGTGTTGTCGAAGTTCTGCCCGGCCGGCCAGTCTCCGTTCTTCCAGGTGTCGAAGACGGTCCGGTGGTTGTCGGAGTTGGTGGTGATCGAGAACAGCCTGCCCTCGGCGAGCATCGCGTCCCACAGCCCGCCGACCGTCGCGGTGGCCCAGTCGAAACCGCCGTACGTCACGTACGCGTCCGCCGGGTAGCCCGCCCAGGACTGCGCCGACGGCTTGTTCTCGTACTCGCCGCGGATCGAGGTGGCGCCGCGCCAGCCCGGCAGCGCCGCACCCTGGGCGCCGGGCGCGCCCTCCATGCCGATCATGATCTCGGGGGCCGCGTCGCGCCAGTTGCGCATCTCGTGCGGGGAGTCGATGCCGAGGCGCAAGGGGTGGTTGGCGAGGACGAGGACGTCGTCGACGTAGCCTGTGCGGCGCTGTTCGGCGAGCCACCGGATGGCCTTGACGGCGTGGGCCTCGTTGCGTGCGGTGTCGGTCGCGGCGGCGGAGCCCTCGGTGTAGTTGAGCAGCTTGCCGTCGAAGGCGAGCTCGAACCGCGTGAGCAGGTCGACCTCGTGGGGGCCGGGCGCGGCGAACACCGTGCAGTGCTCGGCGGCCGGGATGTACCACTCCAGACCCTGGAAGATCAGCTGACGAGGGTTCTCGGCCCGGGCCTTGAGGATCTCCTTGTGCTCCATCTCGGCGCCGTGGTGGGCGTGCCCGAAGTTCGAGTGCTCGTTGAACACCATCCAGTCGAGGCCGTACTGGGCGGCGGCCCGCGCCTGCTGGGAGAACGTGTACTTGGCGTCGTGGCTGTAGACGGAGTGCACATGGTGGTCACCGACCAGGTAGGCGAGGCGGGGGTCGTCGCCGCCGAAGCCCTGCTGGTCCGCGGCGAGCGCGGGGGTCGGCGCCGGCCCGAGGGCGAAGGCGGCGCCGAACAGGCCCGCGCGGCGCAGGAGCCCGCGTCGGGAGACGCCCTGGGCGTCGAGGTCGGCGGGGGAGACGGACGGATCGGCCCAGCCGGGCAGCTGCTGCTCGTGCATCGTCATCCTTCGGAAGAGGTCAGTGGTTCATGAACGACGTGACGGGCAGCGCGCGTTCGACGATCCGGACGTCGCCGAGCCGGCCGTACAGGATCTGGTCGATGGCGCCGCCGTACTCGTAACCGCCCAGCAGCCACGGCAGGCCGACGGAGGTGAGTCCGACGGCGGGGGCGTGCGGGTTGCGGGCGACGGGGCAGCCCTGGACGTACATCGTGGTGTGGGAGCCGTCGTTGACGACGGCGACGTGCCACCACACCTCTCGGGCCGTCTCGTCGCCCCAGTTCGTGGCGATGCCCTGCTGGTTGAGCGGGCGGACCGCCCACTGCGGGCCGGGCCCGTCGGACAGGGAGAGCGTGGCCAGCGGCTCGTCCGGGTCGTCCTCGGTCTTGCCGGCGGCCCCGCCGGTGCCGGTGCGGCTGACGAGTCCGCCCCAGGCGTTGTGGGAGGGGTCCCAGTCGGCCGGGGGGCGGTAGAAGGCCTCGATGGTGTAACCGGCCTTGAACGTCGCCGAGTTGAGGGGAGCGTTGTCGACCGTGCGCAGGTAGGCGCCCTTCAGCGGGGACTTGTAGCCCTGGAACTCCAGGCTGCCGTGGCCGGGCTGGTCGGGGTGGTGGTCCGCCGACCAGCCCAGCGAGCCGCCGCCCACCGACACCGCGGTGAGGTCGTTGCCGCGGCCGGACAGGTCACGGACCGTGCCGGACACGGGTGACTCGAAGCGCCAGTACGCGACCGTGCCCGGGACCAGCATCCTCGAGGCGGGGCGGGCCGGGCGCACGGGCAGCGGGGCGAAGCCGGAGAAGCGGCCCGCGAAGTCGATGTCGACGGAGAACCGGTCGGCGTCGCCGCTGAGTTCGATCTCCTGCCGCTCCAGCTCGTTGAGCCCCTTCGCGGCCCGGCCCAGGATCCACGGGGAGACCGTCTCCACGTCGATGACGTTCCGGTCCAGGTCGAAGTGGTAGAGGCGGATCATCGCCGCGCCGCCGAAGTAGCGGTTCTGATAGTTCGTCAGGTGCAGGTGGACGTCGTTGCCGGCCGCGTTCCTGCGCGTCACCCGGCCGGCCGGCCAGTAGTGCCCGTTGAGGGTGAGGAAGATCTGGTCGTGGTCCTCGATCAGCTGGTCCCACAGCTGTTGTCCGTACGCGGAGAGGGAGTCGTCCTCGACGACCAGCTCGTGCGTGGTGAGGACGACCGGCGTCCTGGGGTGCTTGGCCAGGACGTCCTTGGCCCACGCGTACCCCTTCGCGGACAGCCGCCAGTCCAGTGCGAGCACCATCCACTCCCGGCCGGCCGCCTCGAAGAGGTGGAAGGTGTTGTAGCCGTCGGGAGAGGCCCCGCCGAAGGTCGGCTTTCCCTCGAACCGCTTCGGACCGAAGGCGTCCAGGTACGGCGTCGGGCCCCGCTGGTCGTCGGTCGACGACCTCACGTCGTGGTTGCCGGCCAGGACGCTGTAGCCGACACCGCGCCGGTCCAGAAGCCTGAAAGCCTCGCTGATCGCGGTGACTTCGGCCTGGGCGCCGTTCTCCGTGAGGTCGCCGAGGTGGGACAGGAAGACGATGTTCTCCTCCCTGCCGTGCTCCAGGAGGTAGCGCAGGGACGCCTCGATCGGCGCCTTGTCGATGCTCGGCCCGTCGAAGAGGTACTGCGTGTCGGGCATGACGGCGAGGGTGAAGCGGCTGCTGTCGGGGTCGGGCCGCCAGGCGGCGGAGGCCGGGGCCGCCTCGGCGGCGGCCGGCAGCGCGAGGCCGGCGGTCGCGGCGGCGCCCAGGAGCGCCGTCGCCCGCAGGAAACCGCGTCTTCCGGCACCGGCCTGCGCGGCCTCGCCCTGGTCGTGCTCATGCAAAACGCACACGTGTGCTCCGTAACACTGCGTAAAAGGTGACAGAGAAGGCGTGGGGGGAGTCAGAGGGCGCGCAGGGTCCAGCTCCAGTGGTGGACGCCCGGTGCGATGAGGTACGACGGTGAGGTGTCGGGCCCGCACGAGGCGGTGCCCAGGCCGCGGTGGGCCGCGTCGACATGGACCACGCACCCCGCCCGTGGGACGAGTCGGTCGTGGTGGGTCACGGCGGTCAGGTCCTCGGCGCGGTAACGGGTCACGGACACCTGCCGCGGCTCGTCCAGCGCGACCGTGAGACCCGTGGCGTCCGGGGCCGACAGGGTGAACCGCCGTACGCCGTGCCGCCCGCCGCTCTCCTGCGGACGCAGATAGGGGGTGAACAGCTCGTCCACCGGAACGGAGTGATGACCGACGGGCGCGCCGAAGCCGCGGTCCGGATACGACTCCCAGGGGCCCTGCCCGTACCACTCCATCAGATCGAGGCCCGCCACCGTCTCGAACACGGACCCCACCCGCGCCACATCGGCGAGCGCGTCCGGCAGTTCGGCCCGCTCCTCGACGTGGACGCCGCCCTCGACCGGCGTGAGCACCTGCACATGACGGACGACACCCGCCTCCGTCGCGTACTCGGCGTGCACGGTGACCTGCCCCGCCGCCCGGCGGACGTCGGCGACCTTGCGCACGAGCGTGTCCAGCCCCCAGGTCCGCCAGCGCGGGGCCAGGCCGCCCAGCTCGTCGTTGTCGGTGGGCGCCCGCCACAGCGAGAGGACGGGTGCGGAAGTGAGCAGGGGATGGACCAGCAGCCCTTCCCCGTCGACCTCGACGGAACGGTTCCGCGCCACGGGGGCGGACCGCATCGGCTCAGCGGCGCGCAGCCGTACCTGCGGCAGGCACACCACCGTGCCGCGCGGCGCCCACGGTTCGTCGGCCGCGGTCGTCACCCGCAGCGTCAGCCACGCCTCGCCGCCGCCCCGCGGGAGTTCGAACGGCAGCGGCACCGCCGCCGTCTCACCCGGGCGCAGTTCGGGCAGCTCGGCCGGTGCGGTCAGCGTGCCGCCGTCGGCCAGGGCCAGCTCCCACCGGGCGGACAACCAGTCCAGGCCGCGGAAGTGCTGGTGGTTGCCGATGACGACGCCCTCGTGCCGGAAGCACTCCAGCCGCACCGGCGCCGCGATCTCCCGGTGCTCGTACATCACGGGTTTGGGCGTGCGGTCCGGGAACACGACCCCGTCCGCGATGAAGGCGCCGTCGTGGATCCGCTCCCCGAAGTCGCCGCCGTACGCCCAGCGGTGGCCGGGCGCGGTGACACCGTTGTCATAGAGTCCGGCGCCCCCTCGCCCGACCGGTCTTCCGTCGTTCACACGTTGCAGGATGCCGTGGTCCCAGAACTCCCAGATGAAGCCGCCCTGAAGACCCGGGGTGGACTCGATGGCCGCCCAGTGGTCCGCGAGCGTGCCGTTGCTGTTGCCCATCGCGTGGGAGTACTCGCACTGGATCAGCGGCTTGGTCTGCTCGCCGGACAGCGCGTGCGCCACGCAGTCCTCCAGCGGGGCGTACATCGGGCAGGCGATGTCGGAGGCGACCTGCGGGTCGGCCCAGCCGAGCTTGGCGGCGCCCTCGTACTGGATCGGCCGCGTCGGGTCGTGCCGGCGCACCCAGCCCGCCGCCGCGTCGTGGTTCGCGCCGTAGTCGGACTCGTTGCCCAGCGACCAGATGATGACCGAGGGGTGGTTCTTGTCCCGCAGCACCATCCGGGAGACCCGGTCCACGAAGGCGTTCAGATAGCGCGGGTCGTCGGCGATCTCGTGGGCGTGGTCGTGGGACTCGATGTCGGCCTCGTCGACGACGTACAAGCCCAGTTCGTCGGCGAGGTCGTACAGTGCCGGGTCGCCCGGGTAGTGCGAGGTGCGGACCGCGTTGAAGCCGAAACGCTTCAGCACGACCAGGTCGGCGCGCAGGTCGTCGCGGGTCACCGTCCGCCCGGTCAGCGGATGGAAGTCGTGCCGGTTCACGCCCCGGACGAACACCCGCTCGCCGTTGACCAGCAGGTCCCGCCCGACGATCTCGACGTCCCGGAAGCCGACGCGGTGGTGCGAGGCGTCGGCGACGGTGCCGTCGGCGCGGTGCAGCCGCACGGTCAGGCCGTACAGTTCGGGCGTCTCGGCGTTCCAGGTGCGTACGTCGGCGACGGTGGTCAGCAGCCGGGCCTCGCCGAGGAAGTCGGAGACGCGGCCGTCGTCGGTGCTGGCGCGGTCGAACTCGCCGTCCTGCGTGAGCAAATGACCGTCCAGCTCGCCGCTGACGTACCACCCCTCGGGCAGCGCACCGCCCGCGTCCCGCACCCGGCAGTCGACTCGCAGGTCGCCGTACCGTCCCGCCCGCACGCTCACGTCGGCGAGGTGCAGGGGATCCGTCGAGTACAGCAGCACCGACCGGGTGACGCCCCCGTGCCACCACTGGTCCTGGTCCTCGATGTGCGAGGCGTCCGACCACTTCACGACCGTCAGCCGTACGACGGCCCGCTCGCCGGCGCGCACCAGCCCCGTCAGGTCGAACTCGGCGGCGAGATGGGAGTCCTTGGAGATGCCGACCGGCCGCCCGTCCACGTGCACGAGGAGCACGCTCTCGGCGGCCCCGACCTGGAGCACGATCCGCCGCCCGGCCCACTCCGCGGGCACGTCCACCGTGCGCTCGTACACACCCGTCGGATTGTCGGCGGGCGACAGTGGGGGGAATTCTGTATACGGCATACGGACGTTCGTGTACTGCGGAAGGTCGTCGGTGTCCTGCATGGTCCAGACACCCGGAACGTATGCCGACGACCACACGTCCGCGACCGGCGCGTCCGGGGCGGGCAGCAGCTGGAAGCGCCAGTCGCCGTCCAGCTTCAGCGCCCCGGCGCGGCGGTCCGTGGCGTTCATCGGCAGCCGCCGCCAGGAGGTCACCTCCGGTGTCTCCCAGGGGCGCAGCGCCAGCAAGGGGTCCATCAGCGGATGGCTCCCTTGCCGAGGTCGCCGATGATCTGCTTGGCGCCGATGGCGAACACGATCAGCAGCGGGACCAGGGCGAGCAGCGCGCCGGTCATCACCATGCCGTAGTCCGTGGTGCCGTGGACGCCGTTGAGCTGGGACAGCGCGACCTGGAGGGTGACGTTGTCCGGGTCGGTGAGGGCGATCAGGGGCCACGCGTAGTCGTTCCACTGGGCCATGAAGGTGAAGATGCCGAGGAAGGCGAGGCCCGGGCGGACGACCGGGAGCGCGACGTGCCAGTACTGGCGCAGGAAGTTCGCCCCGTCGATCTTCGAGGCGTCCAGCAGTTCGTCGTGGATCGCGCTCTGCATGTACTGGCGCATCCAGAAGATGCCGAACGCGTTGGCCGCGGCCGGCACGATCAGCGCGGTCATCGAGCCGATCCAGCCGATGTTCGCCATGATCACGAACTGCGGGATGATCGCCATCTGCGTCGGCACCATGAAGATCGCCATCAGCACGACGAACAGCAGCCTGCGGCCCGGGAACTCGAACTTGGCGAAGACGAACGCGGCCAGCGAGTCGAAGAACAGGACCAGGAAGGTCACCGAACAGGCCACCAGCAGCGAGTTGAACATCGAGCCGAAGAAATCGATGTTGTCGAAGAGACTGCGCACGTTCTGCAGGAAGTGCGAGCCGGGCAGCAGCTTCGGCGGGTAGGAGAAGATCTCGGTCGACGTGTGCGTCGACATGATGATGGCCCAGTAGAACGGGAAGGCCGACAGCAGCAGCCCGATGACGAGGACCGCGTGCAGTGCGATGCCCCGGCGCCGGACACCCTGTATGCCCTTGGGGCGCCTGGTGCCTTGGATGGATGCCATGGTGTTCGGGCCTCCCTAGTCTTCGTCCCGGCGCTGCACCAGCCGCCAGTTGATGATCGAGAAGATGACGACGACGAGGAAGATGCCCCACGCCACGGCGGCGCCGTAGCCGAAGTCGTTGTTGTCGAAGGTCTGCTGGAAGAAGTAGAGGACCATCGTCCGGCCCGCGTGGTCCGGACCGCCGGAGAACGTCGAGTCGTTCGAGGTGTTCTGCAGCAGGACCTGCGCCTCGGTGAAGCTCTGCAGGCCGGTGACCGTGGAGACCACGAGCACGAACAGCAGGGTCGGCCGCAGCAGGGGCAGCGTGATCCGGAAGAACGTCTGCAGGGGACCGGCGCCGTCCATGCGCGCCGCCTCGTACAGCTCGCCCGGGACGGTCTGCAGTCCCGCGAGGAAGATGATCGCGTTGTAGCCGACCCACTGCCAGGTCATCAGCGTCGCGATGGCGACCTTGATGCCCCACGGCGTGTTCAGCCAGGCCACCTGGTCCAGACCCACCGCCTGCAACAGGGCGTTCACCAGGCCGAAGTTGGTGGAGAACACCGAGCCGAAGACGATCGCGATCGCCACCACCGAGGTGACGTTCGGCAGGAAGTAGGCGAACCGGTAGACGTTCTTGAAGCGGACCGCCGCGTTGAGCATCACGGCCGTGACCATCGCCAGGAAGATCATGGGGAAGGTGGCCAGCGCCCAGATGATGACCGTGTTGCCGATCGAGCTCCAGAAGTCGCTGTCGCTCACCAGGTACTGGTACTGCGACAGACCCGCCCACTCCATCGAGCCGAGGCCGTCCCAGCGGTGGAAGGAGAGGTAGAGCGAGAAGCCGACGGGGATCAGACCGAAGGCGAGGAACAGCAGATAGAACGGGGAGATCGCGGCATACAGGTGCCAGTACTTGCGCCACCCGTTCCTCGGCCGCACGGCGGGCGGGTCCGCCAGGACCACGGGGGGCTTCTCCAGGGCGGGGACGGTGGCCATCAGTAGCTCACCCCCAGGTGCTTCGCGATCCGCCGGCACTTGCTCATGGCGTCACTCCAGGCCTTCTCCGGGTCCTTGCCGAGGACGCCGACGTTCTTGATCTCGTCCTTGATGGGCTGCCCGAGCGCCACGTCGAAGGGGCTGTTGTAGGCGACCACGATCTTCTGCGCGGCGGGCCCGAAGACGTCCGTCGTCACCTGGCCGCCGAAGAACGGGTCGGGTTCGCGCAGTTGTTTCAGGCCGTACGAGGCCGGGGTGGAGGGGAAGAGACCCGCGTCGACGTAACCCGAGGCCTGGTTGGCCGCGTCGAGCATCCACGCGATGATCTCGAAGGCCTGCTCGGGGTCCCGGCACGCCTTGGTGACCGACAGGAACGAGCCGCCGTTGTTGGAGGGCCGCACCGGCATGTCGGCGATCCGCCACCTGCCCTTGGTCTTCGGGTTGCCGTTCTTGATGTCGTACGTCGCCCAGGAGGCGCCGAGCTGGCTGGGCAGCTTGCCCGAGTCCACCGCCGAGATCTGGTCCGGGGTACCGGTGACGAGGTTGGAGACGATCCGGCGCCGCTTGGCCTCCACGGCCAGCGCCCAGGCCGCCCGCACGTGCTCCTGGTCGCCGATGAAGTTGCGGTCCTTGTCGACGTACCGCTTGCTGCCCTGCTGCACCACGTTCTCGAAGACGCTGTTGACGTCGGTCAGCAGAGAGGACCCCGGGACGCGCTTCTTGAGCTGCTCGCCCGCCGCGAAGAACTTCTCCCAGGTGTTCAGCTCCCGGGACACGTCGGCGGGCTCGTACGGCAGTCCCGCCTTGCGGAAGACCTCGTACTGGTAGAAGTGCGCGACCGGACCGCAGTCGATGGGGAAACCCACCATCGAGCCGTCGTCGGCGATGCCCTGGTCCCACTTCCAGGACAGGTACCGGTTCTTGTACTTCTCCGCGCCCAGGGTCCGCAGGTCCACGAACTGGTCCGCGTTGGGCAGGTAGGACGCCATGTCCTCGCCCTTGAGGCCGGCGATGTCGGGGACGTGGGCGCGTCCGGCCATCGTGGTGATCAGCTTGGACCGGTAGTAGCCGCCGATCTTGATGGCCCGGAGGTCGACCGCGCTGTCGTAACGGGCCTTGGCCTTGGCGACGACGGTGTCGCCCAGGCCGCCGTCCCAGTACCACAGGACCATGTTCCGGCCGGTCGAGCCGGTCGGAACGGCACAGCCGGACGCCAGGCCGCCCAGCGCGGTGGCCGCCGTGCCGGCCAGACCCGCGCGCAGCAGGCCTCTTCGTGAGAGCCGCACAGCTCCCACCGCCTTTCGGATCTCTTCGGGACTTCGCCTACGAGGGGGGATGTCGGGGGTTTCGCGAGCGCGGGGGTCACTACGGCCGTGCGGGCGGCGTGACGGGCGCGTACCGGACGGGAGGACCGGGATCGTCCGGCAGCCGCTCCGCCAGGAAGCCGTACGCCCGCTTCAGCGCGGGGTCGGTCAGCGAGCGCCACCAGCGGTCGACGCCGTACCAGCCGGGGGCCGCCAGCGCGCCACCGTGATGCCGTACGGACAGACCCGCGGCCAGTACGGCGAACCGCAGCCGTTCCTCCAGCGGCCAGCCGCCGAGCGAGGCCGCGACGAAGCTCGCGCCGAAGACGTCCCCGGCGCCCGTCGCGTCCAGGACGTCGACGTCCAGGGCGGGGACGTCCACGTACTCGCCGGTCGTCTGGTCGACGGCGACGGCGCCGTCGCCGCCCCGCGTGACCACGGCGACCGGCACCAGCTCGGAGAGCGTGCCGAGGGCGGCGACCGCGCTCTCGGTACGGGTGTAGGCCATCGCCTCGGCCTCGTTGGGGAGGAAGGCGTGGCACAGGGAGAGCTGGTCGAGGAGGTCGGTGGACCACTGCTGGGTGGGGTCCCAGCCGACGTCGGCGTAGATGTGGGTGCCGTTCGCGGCGGCCTTGGCGAGCCAGGCGCGCGGTTCGGCCTCCAGGTGCACGAGGGCCGTGCGCGCCTCGGGCGGGTCGCCCATCAGCGCGTCCTGCGAGTACGGCGGTTCCTGGCCGTGGGTGACCAGCGCACGGTCGTGTCCGTGGGCGAGCGCGACGGTGACCGGGGTGTGCCAGCCGTCCGCGACGCGCGAGAGCGAGAGGTCGACGCCCTCCTGCCCGGCGAGGATCTCCAGGCAGTGGGCGCCGTAGAAGTCGTCGCCGAAGACCGTGGCCAGGGAGGTTCGCAGACCGAAGCGGGAGGCGGCGACGGCCAGGTTGGCGATGCCGCCGGGGCCGCAGCCCATGCCGGCCGTCCAGATCTCCTCGCCCGGTGTCGGCGGCCTGCCCAGACCCGTGAGGACGAGGTCGTAGAAGAGCAGCCCGGTCAGCAGCACCTCGGGCCGGTCGTCGTCCACGCGCGCATCCTCTCGTCCGAGAGTCGTCTGAGAGCCTCGTCAAAACTCTTCATTTCGGTGACCGGAATCGTGCGCCGATCGGCGACATTGGTCAAGACTTCAGCAGAAGTGAGCATAGAAATGATTGAAGATGACGAGTAGTGTTCACGTCGTGCTGGCAGAACGACGACATCAACTCATCCTGCGGGCCCTGCGCTCCGGTGGCCCCGCGGCCGTGACCGATCTCTCCGAGCAGCTGGGTGTGAGCCCCGCCACGGTCAGGCGTGACCTGGTCAAACTCGAGGAGGACGGCCTGCTGACGCGGGTGCACGGCGGGGCCGTGGCCGACGAGGGCGACCAGCCCTTCGCCGAGGTCGCCGAGGTGCGGGTGGCCGAGAAGGACGCCATAGCCGCTCATGCGGCCGCCATGGTCGCCGACGGTCAGTCGGTGCTGCTCGACATCGGCACCACCGCCTACCGTCTGGCCAGACAGCTGCACGGCCGCCGCCTCACCGTGATCACCAGCAACCTGGTGGTCTACGAGGAGCTGGCCGACGACGAGGGCATCGAGCTGGTGCTGCTCGGCGGCATGCTCCGCCGCGAGTACCGCTCCCTGGTCGGCTTCCTCACCGAGGACAACCTGCGCCAGCTGCACGCGGACTGGCTCTTCCTCGGCACCAGTGGAGTGCGCCCGGGCGGGCAGGTGATGGACACGACGGTCGTCGAGGTCCCGGTGAAACGGGCCATGATCAAGTCCGGTGACAAGGTCGTCCTGCTCGCCGACTCGGCGAAGTTCCCGGGTACCGGCATGGCGCAGGTCTGCGGTCCCGAGGACCTGGACGCGGTGGTGACGAACGCGCCGGTGAACGCGGCGACCCGGTCCTCCCTGGAGGAGGCCGGCGTCGACGTGGTCCTGGCGGGAGAACCAGGAAAGGCGGGCGCAGCGTGAAGCTGACCATTCTGGGCGGCGGCGGATTCCGGGTGCCGCTCGTGTACGGGGCGCTGCTGACGGACCGCGCCGAGGGCCGGGTCACCGAAGTCGTTCTGCACGATCTGGACGACAGTCGACTGTATGCGGTCGCCCGTGTGCTGGATGAACAGGCCGCGGCCGTACCCGACGCCCCCCGCGTGACCGCCACGACCGACCTCGACGAGGCCCTGCGCGGCGCCGACTTCATCTTCTCCGCGATCCGGGTCGGCGGCCTGGAGGGCCGCGCCAACGACGAACGGGTGGCGCTGGACGAGGGTGTCCTCGGCCAGGAGACGGTCGGCGCGGGCGGCATCGCCTACGGTCTGCGGACGGTCCCCGTCGCCGTCGACATCGCGCGACGTGTGGCCCGCCTCGCCCCCGACGCCTGGGTCATCAACTTCACCAACCCGGCCGGACTGGTCACCGAGGCCATGTCCCGCCACCTCGGCGACCGCGTCATCGGCATCTGCGACTCGCCGGTCGGCCTCGGCCGCCGTATCGCCCGTGTCCTCGGGGCCGACCCCCGCGAGGCCTGGATCGACTACGTCGGTCTCAACCACCTCGGCTGGGTCCGCGGTCTGCGTGTCGCCGGCCGCGACGAACTCCCGCGGCTGCTCACCGACCCCGACCTGCTCGGCTCCTTCGAGGAGGGCAAGCTCTTCGGCGTCGACTGGCTCCGGTCCCTGGGCGCGATCCCCAACGAGTACCTGCACTACTACTACTTCAACCGGGAAGCCGTCCGCTCCTACCAGCAGGCCGAGAAGACCCGCGGCGCCTTCCTCGCCGACCAGCAGGCCCGCTTCTACGAGGAGATGAAGCGCCCCGACGCGGCGGCCCTGACCGCCTGGGACCGCACCCGCGCCGAGCGCGAGGCCACCTACATGTCCGAGAACCGGGAGACGGCGGGCGCCGGCGAGCGCGACGCCGACGATCTGTCCGGCGGCTACGAGAAGGTGGCCCTCGCCCTGATGCGGGCCATCGCCCGCGACGAGCGCACGACCCTGATCCTCAACGTGCGCAACCAGGGCACGCTCTCGGTGCTCGACGGGGACGCGGTCATCGAGGTGCCCTGCCTGGTGGACGCCAACGGCGCGCACCCGGTGGCTGTCGCCCCGTTGCCCGACCACGCCACCGGCCTGGTCTGCTCGGTCAAGGCCGTCGAGCGGGAGGTGCTGGCCGCCGCCGAGGCCGGCTCGCGGACGACGGCCGTGAAGGCGTTCGCGCTGCACCCGCTCGTCGACTCGGTGAACGTCGCCCGCAAACTGGTGGACGGATACACCTCGGTCCATCCCGGCCTGGCGTACCTGAAGTAAGCGCTTTCCCCTCACTGGTTCCTGGAGACTTTCATGCACGACGAACGCCGCCGGATCGAGGAGCGCGTCGAGCGCGTCCACACCCAGCGCATCAAGCCCGCGATCTACGCGGCCACCGTCCCCTTCGAGGTCGAGGCCTGGCAGGCGCCGGGGGAGCCCGTACCGTTCGCGGAGGCGGCCGCCGCGCCCTACGAGCCGTTCGCGATGGACACCCCGTGGGGCCCGCCCTGGGGCACCACCTGGTTCCGCATGCGCGGCCAGGTGCCCGCCGAGTGGGCCGGAAAGCGCGTCGAGGCGGTCATCGACCTCGGCTTCGTCGGGGACTGGCCCGGCAACCAGGCAGAGGCGCTGGTGCACCTCGCGGACGGGACGCCGCTGAAGGCGGTCAACCCGCTCAACCAGTACGTGCCGATCGCCCACCCCGCCACGGGCGGCGAGACGGTCGACTACCTGGTCGAGGCGGCCTCCAACCCCGACATCCTCGCCGACAACTTCTCCGCCCCGACCCTGATGGGCGACATCCTGACCGCGGGCGACAAGCCGCTGTACACCTTCCGGTGCGCCGACCTCGCCGTCCTCGACGAGGAGGTCTGGCACCTCGACCTGGACCTCCAGGTGCTGAGCGAGCTCATGGTCCACCTCGGTGAGCACGAGCCGCGCCGCCACGAGATCATGCACGCCCTGGACCGGGCCATGGACACCCTGGACCTGGACGACGTCTCCGGCAGCGCCGCCGCCGTCCGCGAGGTCCTGGCCCCCGTCCTCGCCAGGCCCGCCCATGCCAGCGCCCACACCATCTCCGGCGTCGGCCACGCCCACATCGACTCCGCCTGGCTGTGGCCGATCCGCGAGACCAAGCGCAAGACGTCCCGCACCTTCTCCAACGTGACGTCCCTGGCCGACGAGTACGACGACTTCATCTTCGCCTGCTCCCAGGCCCAGCAGTACGAGTGGGTGCGCGACAACTACCCCCAGGTGTGGGGCCGCATCCAGGACTCGGTGAAGAAGGGCCAGTGGGCCCCGGTCGGCGGCATGTGGGTCGAGGCCGACGGCAACCTGCCCGGCGGCGAGGCCATCGCCCGCCAGCTGATCCACGGCAAGCGGTTCTTCATCGAGCACTTCGGCGTCGAGACCAAGGGCGTCTGGCTGCCGGACTCCTTCGGCTACACCGCCGCCTACCCGCAGCTCGCCAAGCTCGCCGGCAACGAGTGGTTCCTCACCCAGAAGATCTCCTGGAACCAGACCAACAAGTTCCCCCACCACACCTTCTGGTGGGAGGGCATCGACGGCACCCGCATCTTCACCCACTTCCCGCCGGTCGACACCTACAACGCCCGCTTCAGCGGCGAGGAGATGGACCGCGCGGTGCGCAACTACCGCGAGAAGGGCGGCGGTACGCGCTCGCTGGCGCCCTTCGGCTGGGGCGACGGCGGTGGCGGCCCGACCCGCGAGATCATGGAACGGGCCCGCAGGCTCGCCGACCTGGAGGGCTCGCCGAAGGTCGTCGTCGAGCACCCCGACGCGTTCTTCGCCAAGGCCCGCGAGGAGTACCCGGACGCCCCGGTCTGGAACGGCGAGCTCTACCTGGAGCTCCACCGTGCCACGTACACCTCCCAGGCCCGCACCAAGCAGGGCAACCGGCGCAGCGAACACAAGCTGCGCGAGGCCGAGCTGTGGGCCACGACGGCCGCGCTGCACGCGCCGGGTTACGCGTACCCGTACGAGAAGCTCGACCGGCTGTGGAAGACGGTCCTGCTGCACCAGTTCCACGACATCCTGCCGGGCTCCTCGATCGCGTGGGTGCACCGCGAGGCGGAGGCCGAGTACGCCCGCGTGGCCGAGGAACTGGAGGCCCTGACGGCGGAGGCGGTCGCGGCGCTGGGCGGTGGCGCGACACGCGTGTTCAACACCAGCCCGTACGACCGCGCGGAGGTCGTCCACACGGCCGACGGCGCACCGGCGTACGTCAAGGTGCCCGCGAACGGCAGCGCTCCCCTGACCGACGCCGGGCCCGCGCAGCCGGTGCGGGCCGAAGGGCTGGTCCTCGACAACGGTCTCGTGCGGGTGCAGGTCGCGGAAGACGGCACACTGTCTTCTGTATGCGATCTGCGGTCGAACCGTGAGGTGCTCGCCGACAAGGGCAACCTGCTCCGCCTGCACACCGACCTCCCGAACTACTGGGACGCCTGGGACATCGACAAGCACTACAAGAACCGCTACACGGACCTGCTGGCCCCCGACTCCATCGAGGTCGTCTCGCAGGACCCCCTGCTCGGCGCGATCCGCGTCACCCGGTCCTTCGGCAAGGGCTCGACGATCACCCAGACCATCACCGTCCGCGCCGACAGCCCCCGCATCGACTTCGAGACCGAGATCGACTGGCACGAGGCCGAGAAGATCCTCAAGGCGGGCTTCCCGGTGGACGTCCGGGCGGCACACTCCTCCGCGGAGATCCAGTTCGGTCACGTCCAGCGGCCCACCCACACCAACACCAGCTGGGAGGCGGCCCGCTTCGAGGTCTGCGGCCACCGCTGGGTGCACATCGGTGAACCCGGCTACGGTGTCGCGGTCCTCAACGACTCGACGTACGGCCACGACGTCACCCGCACGGTCCGCGAGGACGGCGGTACGACGACCACGGTCGCCCTCAGCCTGGTACGCGCCCCGCGGATCCCGGACCCCGAGGCCGACCAGGGCACGCACAGGTTCACGTACTCCCTGCTCCCGGGCGCCACGATCGGCGACGCGGTCGCCGAGGGCTACGCCCTCAACCTGCCGCTGCGCGTGGCGGAGGCGGCAGGCACGCCGGAGCCGGTCGTGTCCGTGGCCGGCGAGGGCGTGACCGTCGAGGCGGTCAAGCTCGCCGACGACGCGTCCGGTGACGTGGTCGTGCGGTTGTACGAGTCGCGCGGCGGCCGCGCCCAGGGCGTGCTGAGCACCGGATTCCCGCTCGCCGGCGCCCAGGTCACCGACCTGCTGGAGCGGCCCCTGCCCGACGAGACCGCGCACATCGAGGACGGCACGGTCGCGGTCTCGCTGCGCCCCTTCCAGGTCCTGACGCTCCGTCTGCAGCGCGGCACCACCGGCCGGTAGGAATCGGCCCCCAGGGGCGGGCGCCCCGGCCGCGCCCGCCCCTTCACCGAAGTGACCTTCTTCCGCCGAGGAGTTCAGCCGTGCCCATGCAGCCGTGGTTCACCGACGCCAAGTTGGGGATTTTCGTCCACTGGGGGATCTACGCCGTCGACGGCGTCCAGGAGTCCTGGTCGTTCTACGACGACATCGTGCCGCACGACCGGTACATGTCCCAGCTCGACCGCTTCACCGGCGCCCACTACGACCCGCACGCCTGGGCCGGCCTCTTCGCCCGGGCGGGCGCCCGATACGCCGTCCTCACCAGCCGCCACCACGACGGCGTCGCCCTGTGGGACACCGCGTACGGCGATCTGCACCTGGGCCGCGACTACCTCACCGGCTACGCCGACGCCCTGCGCGACAAGGGCCTCAAGGTGGGCCTGTACTACTCGCACTCGGACTGGAGCCACCCCGACTACGCCACCACCCGCAAGCCGGGCCGCCCGCCGGAGATGGAGGACAACCGCTACTCCGAGTGCTCGGCCGAGGACGAGGACCTGGCGGCCTGGGAGCGGTTCATCGCCTACCGGGACGGCCAGATCCGCGAGCTGGCCTCCCGCTACCGGCCCGACCTGATGTGGTTCGACGGCGAATGGGACCGCAGCGAGGAGCAGTGGCGCATCAAGGAGCTCGCCGCGCTCATCCGCTCGTACGTGCCCGACGTCGTCTTCAACGCCCGCATGCTCAGCGAAGGCGACTACGCCACACCCGAACAGGGCGCCCCCATCGAACCCCCGGACGGGCCCTGGGAGTTGTGCCTGACGATCAACGACTCGTGGGGCTACCAGCACCACGACCACAACCACAAGTCGCTCACCCAGCTGATCCGCTACTTCACCGAGACCATCGGCGGGGGCGGCAACCTCCTGCTCGACGTCGGCCCGATGGAGGACGGCACCATCCCCGAGCCGCAGGCCGAGCGCCTCGAAGGCCTGGGGGAGTGGATCCGCAAGCACTCCGAGGCCGTGTACGGGACGGTGCGCGGGCTGCCGGCCGGGCACCACTACGGACCCAGCACCCTCTCCGCCGACCGCCGCACGCTCTATCTCACCGTGTACGACATCCCGCGCGCCGAGATCGGCGTACGCGGCCTGGTCACGCCGGTCCGCAGGGTCACCGTCCTCGGTACCGGCACCGAACTCGCCCACCGCGTGGTCGGCGGCCTGCACGAGGCCGTCGGCGTGCTGTGGATCGACCCGCCCGCAGCGGCAGACCTCGATCCGCACGCCACGGTCCTCGCGCTCGAGCTGGACGGCGAGGTGGAGCTGTACCGGGGGTCGGGCCGCTCCTGAGGGGCCCGACCACGGCAGTTCCCGTCCGTGCGCGCGACGGCGAGGACTAGGTGTACTGCCCTGTGAGGTTGGGGACGCGGCTGGCGGGTGGTTGGCCTTTCAGAGCGGTGTGTCCTCGGTGGTGATTGTAGGTGTGCAGCCACT
>NZ_JAGMUK010000055.1 GCF_019049245.1 Streptomyces sp. AC555_RSS877
CTGCGGTCCCTTGCGGGAGCGCAGCCACCAGTCGCGCATGCCCCACAGGACGAGCGCGCCGTAGATGACGTAGACGAAGCCGGAGAAGGCGTAGCCGTTGGCGAAGTTCAGCGGGACGCCGACCAGGTCGACCAGCAGCCAGGCGAACCAGAACTCGACCATGCCGCGGGCCTGGGCGTACATGGCGACGACGGTGCCGACGAAGATGTACGCGTCCGGCCAGGGGTCCCAGGACAGGGTCGGGTAGGCCTTGAAGAGGAGGGCCACCGCGACCGTGCCGACGGCGGCGGCGCCGATCATCGCCCCGCGCTCGCGCCAGGTGGCGAACCGCGGGGTGATCTGGCCGTC
>NZ_JAGMUK010000056.1 GCF_019049245.1 Streptomyces sp. AC555_RSS877
GTTCAGTCGCTGGTGGCGTGTCCGTTTGATGGGGCGGGCCGTTGACCGGGTGTGATGAGTGGGGAGTTGGCCGCGGTCCGGTGTGATCTGGAGGACTTCGCGGCGGAGGTGTTCGAGCCGTTCGCGCGGGCGGATCAGCGCCGTTGGGGCGAGGTCTATCTGCGGGGACTGCTGCTGGACGGGCGGCGCAAGTCGGTGGAGCCGATGGCCGCCCGGCTGGGCGACGACGGCAACCGGCAGGCGCTGGCTCACTTCATCACCTCCAGTCCGTGGGATGCCGCGCATGTGCGGGCCCGGCTAGCGTGGCGGATGCAGCAGGTGATCAAGCCGGCCGCGCTGATCATCGATGACACCGGGTTCCTGAAGGACGGTGATGCGTCGGCGTGCGTGACGCGGCAGTACACCGGCACCGCGGGCAAGGTCACCAACTGCCAGGCCGGGGTGTCGCTGCACCTGGCCTCGGACGGTGCCTCGGCGGTCATCGACTGGCGGCTGTTCCTGCCCGAGAGCTGGGATCCCGCCTCGCCGAAGGCCGATCCCGCCAAGGTGGCCCGTCGTGGGCCGTGCGGCATTCCCGCCGAGGTGGGCCATGTCGAGAAGTGGCAGCTGGCGCTGGACATGATCGACGAGACTCGGTCGTGGGGCATCGATGTCCCGCTCGTCGTGGCCGACGGCGGTTACGGCGATACGGCCGCTTTCCGGCTGGGCCTGGAAGAACGCGGGCTCGACTACGTGGTGGGCATCTCGACCACGACGACCGCGCAGCCGGAAGGGGCGCGGCCGCACGTCCCGCCCTACGGCGGTCGCGGCCCCCGGCCCCAGCCCGCCTACCCCGAGCCGGCGCAGAGGGTGAAGCAACTGGTCATTGCGGCCGGCAGGCAGGCCGCCCGGCCGGTGCAGTGGCGGGAGGGCTCCCGCCCGGGCAGTGGCCGCAGCGGCTTCAAGCGCATGTACTCACGCTTCGTGGCCCTGCGGATCAGGCCTGCCGGGCGCGAAATCCGCAAGAGCACCGACGGCCCCGAGCTGCCGGTGCGCTGGCTGCTGGCCGAATGGCCCGCAACCGAAGCCGAACCCGTCCAGTTCTGGCTGTCCAACCTGCCCGCCGATACGCCGCTGGCCACTTTGGTGCGCACCGCGAAGCTGCGCTGGCGCATCGAGCACGACTACCGCGAGATGAAACAGGCTCTGGGCCTGGCCCACTTCGAGGGCCGCACCTGGAAGGGCTGGCACCACCACGTCACCCTCGTCTCCGTCGCACACGCCTTCTGCACCCTCCAGCGCATCACCCGGTCCCCAAAAGGGACGGCGTCGGCCTGAGCCTCTACCGGGTTGCCCGCGAACTGCAGTTACTCCTCGCGGTCTGGACCGGCGCCTGCCCCACCTGTCACCGCGACATGCCAGACC
>NZ_JAGMUK010000057.1 GCF_019049245.1 Streptomyces sp. AC555_RSS877
CCACCGTCTGGGAGATCCTGAAGGAGCACGGCATTCCGCCCGCGCCGGAGAGACAGAGCCACACCTGGGCCGACTTCCTGCGCGGCCAAGCCGACGCACTGCTCGCCTGTGACCTCTTCGAGGTCCGCACCCTGACCGGTGCCCGCCTGTACGCCTTTGTCGTTCTCAAGCACGCCACCCCGCATCCTCGGCGCCACCGCACACCCCACCGCCGAGTGGATAGTGCAGCTCGGGCGGAACCTCGTCATCCGCGATGCTCGGCGAGTACGGCCTGCACACCGTCAGCGACGTCGCCGAGGTTCCCCAACTGATGCTGCAGCGTCTGCTCGGCGCCCGCACCGGACGTGCCCTCCACGAGCACGCCCAAGGCCGCGACACCCAGGTCGTCGACCCCACCCCGACGCCGGCGAGCACCAGCACCGAGCACCACTTCGCCCGCGACGAACTCGACCCGGCCGCCCACCGGCGCGTCCTGCTCGCCCTGGCCGAGGACCTTGGCGCCCGCCTCCGCGGTTCCGGTCATGTTGCGACGGGCGTGACCTTGAAGGTCCGCTACGCCGACTCCAGCGGCACCCGGCGCAGCCGTACGCTGCCCGAAGCCACCCAGCACACCATGCTCCTGGCCCGCACCGCGTACGCCGTGTATGCCCCCCCCTCCCTCTCCAGCGCGCCCGAGTTCGCAGCATCGCCTGCGCGCGGACGCCCTTCGGCCCGCCGACCAGGCCACCCGGCAGCTCACCCTCGACTCGGCGGACGACAAACCCCTCGCGGTCGAAGCCGTCGCCGATCGCGCCCGCGTCCGCTACGGCCGCCAGGTGCTCTACCCCGCCGCCCTCGCGATCAGCTCCCGGCGCCCGCCAGCCCGGCATCAGGACGGAGGTGGCCGCCCAGAGGACGCGCGTGGACGTCGTGCGACGTAACTACCCCAGACGCCCGCGATGTGGCCCATTGCTTGGGTGCCGATGCCGGATCCACTTGGTTTCTGCGACCATCTGCCCATGGTCGACTGCTGGGATCGTTCAACGCTGCGCGCACTGGTCGGCGAGGTCGTCTCGGGGCTTGGCAGCCTGACGCACCGGGAGCTGAACCCGGCCTTCGAACAGCTGGGGATGCCACCGGTCCCTGATGACGCCAGCAGCAAGCGCGAGCGGATGGAGATGAGTCTCAGCCAGGTACCCGACGCATGCCACAGGTCACGCAACACCTCCTGGAACAGAGCCACCTCTATGTGAGTCCGTCGCGGCGCTACCGGCTCGAGGACCTGCTGTGGGAAGAGGACGCACCGCCCGAGATACCCAAGAAGGCCCGCCGTGAACTGGCACGCGCTCTCGACCTGTCGGAGTTGGCCCAGCACCACGACCGTTTCATGCGGCTACTTGAACGATTCTGGATAGCCGAGGACTCGGGCCTCTCCTTCGCGGAGCTGGGGGGCCTGCTGTTGAACGGGATGCGTCCCGTGACGCTGAGGGACCGCATCGAGCGGTATGCCTTCCGTAATCTCGGGGACTGGTCCACGGAAGACCTTTTCGACAACCTCGGGGCGTTCGAAGCCGGGGACGCCAGGCTCGCCCGCTTCCTCGAGGGCCTGGTATCAGCGGATGTCCTCCTTGACGAGCATCTCCAGGAGAAAACCGTCAGCACGATCAACGGTCATCTCACGGCTGCTGGAGTCGAGTTGAGAGTGACCGGCAACGATGGCGGCTATCCAGTGTTCACCGTGGTATCGACCCGACTGCCCGGCAACCGGCGGCCGAAGAACATCATCTTCGCCTCGTTCACCAAGCCGGACATCCGCTTCCAGTCCTCAGTGGACAACGACATCGAGATCGTCGGAGGCAACCCGGACGACACTCTCGTCTAGGCGACTGTGATGGCTTTCCAGGACGCCGTCGCCCGGACGTGAGGGACGGCGACGGCCGAGCGTGCGACGCGGGATCCGGGTCAGCCCGGCGTACGGATCCGCCTGTACACCGATCTCCGACAGGCGCTCCCCAGGCCCATGGACGCGGAGGAGTCCGGGATGCAGTGAGGCTGGCTCCGTCGCTACGGGGGAAGCGGCGGAGCCAGCCTGGCTCTACGGTGCCATACCGGCGTGCGACGTGCTCGCTTCCTGAGCAGAAGTCGCCTCCGCAGGAGTTACCTGAGCACCTTCAGGGGGTGAGTTCGTCCAGGAGGTGGGCTCCGTTGTTGCGGACGTTGTTGACGGCGGTGGAGACGGGGCGGGCGTTCAGGTGCCCGCCGGCCGGCTGGCCGAGCAGGGCCCGCAGCTCGTCGGGGCTCTGGTGGGCGGGGTCGAGCCAGGCGTCGTAGTGGTCGGGGGTGAGGGCGAGCGGCATGCGGGGGTGGACGCGGCCGGCCGTATCGGTGGCTTCGGTGGTGATGATAGTGCAGGTCATCAGCCAGGCGGCCGGGTCGTCGTCCTGCTTCACGGCCGGGTCGCGCCAGTACTCGTACAGCCCGGCGAGTGCCATCACCTGGTCATCCTCGGGATGGATGAAGTACGGCTGCTTGCGCACCTTGCCGGTGGCGGGGTTTTTGGCCTGCTGCCACTCGTAGAAGCCGTCGGCGGGCAGCAGACAGCGGCGGCGGGTGAACGCGCGACGGAACGCGGGCTTTTCGTGCACCGTCTCGACCCGCGCGTTGATCATCCGGGCGCCGATCTTCACGTCCTTCGCCCACGACGGAACCAGGCCCCAGCGCAGCGGCCGCAGTTCCCGCTTCGCCGCCTCGATGTCTTCCTTGTCGTCGCGGGGTACGCGTTCGAGGACGGCCCACACCTCGTTGGTCGGGGCGACATTCCAGTTGGGCGCGAGCGCCTCCTTCGCGGGGACGTCGGGCACCTGGAAGAGCGGCGCCAGCTCCTGCGGGCTGCGAGTGGATGCGTATCGACCACACATACCGCCACTCTCGCATTGCCGCAGCGCTTGGCAACCGTGCGGCCCGGGTCTACAGCACGCGCAGGACGCCGACGACCTTGCCGAGGATGCGGGCGTCATCTCCGGGGATGGGCTGGTAGGCCGGATTGCGGGGCATGAGCCACACCCGGCCGTCGTGCCGGCGCAGCACCTTGACGGTGGCTTCGTCGTCCAGGAGCGCGGCGACGATGTCCCCGTGATCGGCGCTGTCCTGGCGCCGTACTGTCACGATGTCGCCGTCGCAGATCGACGCGTCGATCATGGAGTCGCCGGAGACAGTCAGGGCGAACAGATCGCCGTCACCCACGACTTGGCGGGGCATGGAGTAGACGTCCTCAACCATCTCCACGGCGAGCAACGGCGAGCAACGGCGCGCCGGCGGCGATCCGTCCGACGAGCGGGACGTCGACCGGCGCCTCGCTCCTGCCTCCCAGGTCGGGTGCCCACGAGGGCCTGACCCGGTAGGCGCGGGGGGTGTGCGGGTCGCGGTAGAGGATGCCTTTGCGCTCGAGGGCCATCAGCTGATGGGCGACCGAGGACGTACTGGCGAGCTTCACGGCCTGGCCGGTCTCCCGCATCGACGGAGGGTAGCCCTGCCGGTCGACCGTCTCCGTGATGTAGCGGACGATGGCCGCCTGGCGGCTCGTCAGTTCCCCCTCGGCGGCCCTAGAGCCCGGGGGGCGGCGCCGGCGTGCGGGCGCGGTGTTCTCCATCCCGGCACCTCCGTACAAGATCGTTCGGAACGAACCCTATCCCGCCATCCTCCATAAATGGAACACCTTGTCGATTCCCTGAAGTCCGGGAGGCGGGTCTCAGTAGCATCTCTCCCGCCGCCAAGTTGATCTTGCATACCGTGCATCGGGTTCGCCGTTGGAATCCGTTGTCCGCGATCACGGCACCGCGTTCGATGGACGCATGGGAGTGAAGAAGACAGACGCGAAGCCCACGCGAGCGTCGGCCCGCGCGGGAGACCGCCCGCGCGTTCCGGCTGGGTGTCCCCACGCTCTCCGAGGGCACCGGGCCGCCATCGAGGGGCATTGGTGCAGGTCGAAAGTTTTCTCGTCGCGTCTCGCAATTTGTTCGGCATTTCGCGTGGGATGAAAACTGGTTCCTACATAAGAGAGGGCACGCAATAAGAAGGAGTCCGAGGATGAAGGACCTGTGCCCTCAAGACGGGGAACCGTTCGACGAGGCGGAAGAGGACTGGCTGTTCGGCGACGGGCCGGTCCCGCAGACGCCTCCGTGGAGCACCTCCGAGCCGACCGCCAGCTGGCCGATGCGGTACGAGGACGACGACTCTTCCCCGGGTGGGTGTTTCGAAGACGACGATCCGGATCCCGGAGTGCTGGCCGACGGACGCCCCGCGAAGATTCCCTCCGCGACACGGGACCGGCTGTGGATCTACGGCTACTTCACCCTCAAGCGGATGATCAGGGACGGCGAGATTTTCGAGAAGTGCGCGGCCAAGGACCGCCCCGTGTACCCGTCCCTGGATGACCGGCGGACCATCCAGGACTCCGTGGAGGACCGCGATGCGCTCGCCGGGGACACTCTCATGGCCGCGATCAAGCACGTAGAAGGAACCTGGCACACATGGTCGCCGGAGCGGGGCGCAAAGTTGGAGACCTACTTCATCGGCGGCCTGGCCCTCTACTTCCCCACCGTGTTTCGCCGCTGGCAACGCAACCGTTGGCGGCTCGTCTTCGTGCCGGCCGCCGACGCCGTACCCCTCGCGCGCCGTGCGGCCGGGCTGTTCGCGGACGGAGATCCCGGGCGGCAGGCGGACCTGCGGGGTGCGCTGGAAGAGGTGATGCGACTTGCTGGTCCCGAGGTGCGGGCCATCCTCTCGCGCACGGTGGCCGGCGAGACCCAGGACGAGATCGCCGAACATCTCGAGTCCAGCCGCAAGGCCATCGAGGGACGGCTTTACCGATTCCGCCGCCGCTTGCAGGAGCAGGGCATCACCGCCGCCACACTCCTGGGCGGTGCCGCCGACGCGCAGAGGGGGCGGGGGGATCAGTGAACGGGGACGACAAGGACGGCCAGATCAGCGTGCGCATGCTGCTACTCCTGTTGATCGGGGCGCTCACGGTCTACACGGCCTTCCGCCACCCGGAGTTGGGCGTGGCGATCGGGGTCGGTGCCGTCGTCGTGGCGCTCGTACATCAGCTGCTCGGACGGTGAGCCGCCGGGCCGGCGCTGGCCCGGTCCGGCGATCTGCTCGACATCGACCTTCGTAAAGGCGGGCGGCCCTGCGCAGCGGGCAGAAAGCCGTACGCGGGCTACTGGTTGAGCAGCGGCGCGAGCGTCATGCGCTGTTCGTCGAGGCCGCGGTAGTGGAGGGCTGCCATTCCTGCATCGCGGGCTGCGGTGACGTTGGCTTCGGTGTCGTCGATGAACAGGCAGCGCTCAGCCGTGGCCCCGACTCGTTCGGCGGCGATGCGGTAGACGCGGGGGTCGGGTTTCGCGACGCCGATGCGGGCGGTGTTCACCACAGTGTGGGCAAGGCTGTCTAGTCCCTGGCGGGCGAGGTCCTGCTCCAGTCGTGTGGTTCCGTTGGAGACCAGGGCCACGGAGGCGAAGTCGCGGACGCGGGTGAGCAGGTCCACAAGTTCCAGGTCGACGAGCGGGAGGAGTTCGCTCCAGGCGGCTACGGCGCTCCTTCGAGCCGCAGCTGTCGGCGAGGTCGGCCGCCACGGCGGATCTCCACTGTTCGTCGGTGATCTCTCCGGTGATGGCGGGGTGGACGCGGGCAGGAGCGAAGGCCGCGGCCGCGAGTGCGCCGGCGGGCAGCCCGTGAGCGTGTTCGATCTCGTTGTCGGAGGGCCAGTGCCGCAGGACGCCGTCGACGTCGCAGAGTACGGCCGTATACGGCATCGAAGGGTGTGTCGGGCGGTGCTGAGTCATACCCGCAGTCTGCTTTCCCGCGCGGTGCGTGGAAGGCTCATCCGGCCAGGACGACGGGGTGCATGGGTGCACCGTGCGCCAGGACGCCGGTGAGCAGGTCGGCGAGACCGAGAGGGTAGACGGTCTCGGCCGTGGCGCGCAGTTCGGCGAGGGTCCACCAGCGGTGTTCGCGGATGTTGTCGGGCTGCGATACTCGGGCCGGGTCGACGTCGGCTGCGGAGACGCGGGTGAGGAAGTACTTTTCAACCTGGCGGACCTCACGGCCGCCGACGAGGTGGTCCTTGCTGCGCTCCGCGAGCTGCGCCCCCAGGTCGACCGTCTTCTCGTCGATACCGAGTTCTTCGCTTAGCTCGCGGAGCGTCGCCGTGGCGTGGTCTTCCCCGTCCTCCAGTGAGCCGCCGGGTGTCGCCCAGAAGCCGCCGTTCTCGTCGTAGCGCAGCAGCAGGATGCGATCGTCGGCGTCGAGGACGATGGCGCGGGCGGCTTCCCTCAGCGGCGGAGTGGAGGTCGTCATGCCCTCCAGTGTGGCAGTCCCCGAAGGCAGGTCAGGACCGCTCGACCAGGTATTCGCCAACGCATGCCGCGTCCAAATCGCAGGCCTGGAGCGTGGCGAGCGCGTGGGCTGGAGTCTCGACGATGGGCTCGCGGTCGTTGTAGGACGTGTTCAGGACGACGGGCACTCCGGTGAGCTGGTGGAAGTGCTCGATCAGTGCCCCGTAGGCGGGCGCGGTGGCCGGGTCGACGGTCTGGACGCGGGCGGTGCCGTCGACGTGCACGACTCCGGCGATCTTGTCGGCGTGGTCGGGTCGGACGGGCGGGGCCAGCAGCATGAACGGGTTGGTCATGTCCAGGTCGAACCAGGTGCTGGCGTGATCGGCGAGGATGGCCGACGCGAATGGCCTAAATGGCTCGCGGTGCTTGATCCTCTGGTTGAGGGCGTCGGAACTGGCGGTGGTGCGGGGATCGGCGAGGATGCTGCGGGCCCCCAGCGCGCGGGGCCCGAGTTCGCCGCCCTGGAACCATCCGATGATCTTCCCGTCGGCGATCATCTGGGCGGCTGTTCGGGCGATGTCACTCTCGCGGCGCCATGTGAACGGTGTCCGGCGCCGTTCGACCAGGCCGGAACGGGGGTCGCGGCGCAGGGCCTGCTCGATCTCCTCCGACGTGTAGTCGCGGCCGAAGTAGTCGCTGGACAGCGGCCGCCTGGGCAGTTCGCCGGTGAGGCGGTGCCAGGCGTACAGGGCGCAGCCGAGGGCCTGGCCGCGGTCGGATGAGGCGGGTGGGGCAAAGTAGCCGGTGACCGCGTTCAGGCGGCGGATCTTGTCGGCGGCGACGCAGTTGAGGGCCACACCGCCCGTGAAGCACAGGTTGCCCAGGCCGGTGGAGGCGATGGTCTGTTCGGCGAGCGCGCACAGGGCGCGCTCGGTCTGGTTCTGGACGTAGGCGGCGGCGTTGATACCGAGCTCGTGCTCGCCGCGGCTGCCGTACGGGCCGAAGTCGACGCCGGTCCGTTCGGCGAGGTCGGCGACGCCGGGCGCGGGGGTGCGGGTGAGCCGTCCGTGGACGTGTGTGTCGACGACGTCGAACAGCGGAGCGAGGTAGTGGCCGGCATCGCCGTACGAGGCGAGAGACATGGTCTTGCCGGCCTCCTGCTCATGCCAGCCGAGCCAGTTCGTGAAGGCCTCGTAGGTCGCGCCGATCCCACCGGAGCGCGGCCGGGTCGGCGGGGTGCCGCCCACCCGCTCGATCCCGCCGGGGGTGGCCCGGTAGTAGGTCTCGGTGTCGTTGTTGTTGCCGCCGCCGTCGACGACCAGCACGGTCGCCTCCTCGTACGGGCTGAGGCAGTAGGCGGTGTAGGCGTGGCCGAAGGTCTTCTTCCAGGTCGCGGTGGCGTCCTGCTTCTCGGAGTGCGCGAGGACGAGGACACCGTCGATGTCCACGATCACGCTGCCGTCGGCTGCCGGGCCGTTCGTCCCGGCCAGCTCCCAGACCCGCGTGCGTACTTCGGCTCGGGCCGCGCGGATCGCGGTGAGGGCCTTCGGCCCGGCTGCGGCGAGGGCGTCGACGAGCCGGGAGACCCTGGGGTCGGATGCCACCGGGCCGAACACGTCGGGCTCGGCCCGCAGCATGGCGACGTCGGCGAGGCAGTCCCCGCCCAGAGCTGTTGCGAGCGCGACATCCAGCAGGACCTTGCCCGGGTCGTGCACCGTACGCGGCTTGCGCCATGGCGCCATGGCCGCCGATACCGCGGTGTCCAGACCCACCTTGCGGACCGTCTCGACCAGCAGCACGGCCCCGGCCTGCGAGACCGCCCCGCGGCCGCCGCCCTCGACGCGGACACGCGGGTACAACCCGATACGCTTGCTCACCTGGAGAGTGCTTCTTTCCGTGCAATCAACAGGACCCTAGACAAGTCCCATCGTTGCAGGTCAGGAGCACTCTCTGCTTATTTTATCAAGACGTGGACGAGCACGCCCATGAAAGCGGAATTCAGCACTAGTAGGGCTTGGTCAGGTCGGTATGGGGTCTGGCATGTCGCGGTGACAGGTGGGGCAGGCGCCGGTCCAGACCGCGAGGAGTAACTGCAGTTCGC
>NZ_JAGMUK010000058.1 GCF_019049245.1 Streptomyces sp. AC555_RSS877
CCTGCACCACCGCCACCGCATCCGGAGTCCGCACCACCTGCGCCGCGAACAACTCCGGCACCAACACACCAGCCACCGGCACAGCGGTGTCATTCCACCCGACAAGCAACCGCTCCTGCTCATCCGGCGACAGCACCCCCACCTGACTCACCCGGGTCGCAGGCGCCTCCACCACCTCCGCGAGTACCCGGCTGAACCAGTCGGCGATCCGCTCAGCCGCCCCTTCGTCAAACAGGTCCGCCGCCGCGGTCACCGCACCCTGCACACCGGCCGGTTCGCCTTCCGCTCCGAAGACCTCCCCCACCATGACGTCGAGATCGAACTTCACCGCGGGCCGCGCGGTGGAGATCAGCTCCGCGTGCAGGCCCGGGAGTTTCATCCGGCCGTCGGCGATGTCGTTGATCGTCAGGACGGTCTGGAAGAGCGGGTGGCGGCCCAGGGAGCGGCGGGGAGCAAGCTCCTCCACCAGTCGCTCGAACGGCACGTCCTGGTGCTCGAAGGCGCTCAGCCCGGCTTCCCGTACCCGGCCCAGGAGCTCGGTGAAGGTCGGGTCGCCCGACAGGTCGGTGCGCAGGACCAGGGTGTTCACGAAGCAGCCGACCAGGTCGTCCAGCGCCTCGTCCGTCCGGCCCGCCACCGCAGACCCGATCGGGACATCCGTGCCCGCGCCGAGCCGGGACAGCAGCACCGCCAGCGCGCCGTGCAACACCATGAACGGCGTGACACCCTCAGCCCGCGCCAGCTTCAGCAGCCGGGCGTGTGCCGCGCCCGAGATGCCGAAGGCAGCCGTGCGTCCACGGTGGCTCGCCACCGCCGGGCGCGGCCGGTCCGCCGGTAGTTCCAGCTCCTCCGGAATATCCGCCAGCACCTCCCGCCAGTAGGCCACCTGGCGTGCGAGGACGCTCTCCGGGTCGCCCTCGTCGCCCAGCAGCTCCCGCTGCCACATCGCGTAGTCCGCATACTGCACCGGCAACGCGGCCCACTCCGGCGCCTGTCCCGCGGACCGCGCCGTGTACGCGGAGGAGATGTCCCGGGCCAGCGGGCCGATGGACCAGCCGTCGCCCGCGATGTGGTGCACCAGCACCACCAGCACGTGCTCGTCCGGCTGCCCGGTCCCGAACAGCCAGGCCTTGAAGGGCGCCTCGGCCGACAGGTCGAAGACATGGCTCGCGGCACCGACCACCGCAGCCGCCAGGTCCGACGACGGGTCGGCCGACGACGCGGCCAGTCCCGGCAGGTCGGTCATCGCCGCGAGCTGCTCGTATGCTCGGCCGGAATCGCTGACGGTGACGTGCTCCATCTTCCAGTCCAGCTCGTCCATGCCGAGTACACGCTGGTACGGCTCGGCGCCGTCGACCGGCAGGATCGTGCGCAGGGCCTCGTGCCGGGCGACCACGTCGCGCATCGCGGCCGCCAGCGCCGCGGTGTCCAGCACGCCGGAGAGCCGCAGGACGATCGGGGCGTTGTAGGTGGCGCTGGGGCCTTCGAGCCGGCCCAGGAACCACAGCCGACGCTGGGCGAAGGAGAGCGGCACCCGGTCGGGGCGCTCACGCGGCCGCAGCACCGGACGTGCCCGGCCCGCCCCCGGCAGCCTGGCCACCAGGCCCGCGACCGTGGGGGTCTCGAAGACGGCCCGCATCGGCAGCTCCACGTCCAGCAGGCTGCGGATCCGGCTGACCAACTGTGTGGCGAGCAGCGAATGCCCACCCAGGTCGAAGAAGTCGTCGTCGGCCCCCACGCTCTCCAGCTCCAGCACCTCGGCGAAGACCGCGCACAGGGCCTCCTCGCGGGCATCGGCCGGCCGCAGGCCCGCACCGCTCGCACTCGTGGCGTACTCCGACGCCTGGAGCGCCCGCCGGTCCGGGGTGCCACCGGCCGCCGAGGGCAGCGCGTCGAGCACCACCACCGCCGACGGCACCATATACGCGGGCAGTTCGTCCGCCGCGTACTCGCGGATCAACTGTGCAAGCTCCGAGTCACCGGCGTATGCGGGGCCCTCGGCCCCGCTCATCACGACGTAGGCGATCAGACGCTGCTCCCCAGGGGCGTCCTCCCGGACGATCACCGCTGCCTGGCCGATGGCGGGGTGGGCGGCCAGGACGGACTCGATCTCGCCGGTCGCGATCCAGAGGCCCCCGATCATCGTCTGCCCGTCCGCCCGGCGCAGGAGTTCCAGCCCGCCGTCGGCTTTCCAGCGCACCCGATGGCCGGACCGGTAGAGGCGCGAGCCGTCCGCGGCGAACGGGTTCGCCACGAAGCTGCTTGCAGTCAGGCCGGCGCGGCCCGGATACCCGCGCGCCACGCCGGCACCCGCCAGATAGAGCTCGCCCGCCACACCCGGCGGAACCGGGTTCAGGGTCGTGTCCAGCACATAGGCCCGGCAGTTCGCGGCCGGGCTGCCCAGGTGCACCTCATCCCCTTGCGGGTCACCGGCCTGAAAACCCTCAAGGCCAGTGAATCCCCCAGCTCCCTCGAAGACAGCGCCGCTCGCCAGTGCGCCGTGTGAGATACCCACCGGACGGGGCCGCCCCATCGCTCCTGGCGCGGCCGTCACCTGGGCCAGGCCCTGACTGAACAGAGGCACGCCCAACGGACCGGTCTCCAGGCCGCGCACCTGCTCGGACACGGACGGGTCGTCCAGCGTCACCACGCGTGCCCGGCCGTCCAGCAGCGCCGGGGCCAACTCGCCGTTGTCGACGACGAGCGCCGTCCCGCTCTCTGCGAGCACGGCGGCGGTCCAGTCGGCGGGCAGCGCCGGGTCGATCGGCAGCCGGGCGCCGCCGGCCCTCCACACCGCCAGCGAGGCCACGGTCAGGTCGACGCCCGGTGGCAGGCAGAGACCGACCACCGACTCGGCGCCCACACCCTGGCTCACCAGATACCGCGCCAGACGGTTCGCCCGCGCGTCCAGCTCGGCGAACGGCACCCCGGCACGGTCAGCCGCCTGTGCCTCGAACAGCTCCACCGCCGACGCCACCGGAGCCGCCTCGGCCGACGCGTCGTTCCACTCGACGAGCACCTGCCGACGCTCCTGGGCGGACAGGACGTCGATGGCGGCGGTGCGGTCGGTGCGGTCGGCCGCGGCAAGTCCCTGCAGGATCTGGAGGAAGCGCCGGTAGATGTCTGCTTCCGGCTCCAGCCCGCGGGCGTCCGGGTTGACGTCGACGTCCAGCTGGAGGCCGGCGTCGGCCCGTCTGTCGTACACGTCGATGCTCAGAACGTCGATCGGCCCGTTGGAGAGGTTGTGGGCCGTGGTGGTGCAGCCGCCGAAGTTCAGCGCGTAGTCGAACGACATGGCGTTGACGACGAGGTCGCAGAGCGGACTGCCGTCGAGGAGCTTGAGGTCGCGGAGGATGTCCTCGTACCGGTACCGCTGGTGGCGGCTCGCCAGGCGGACCTCGGCGCCGATCTGCCGCAGCAGCTGCGCCACCGTCGTCTCCTGGCCGACGGTGAGGCGGATGGGCAGGATGTTCGAGGTCATGCCCGGGATCGCGTGCGCCCGCTCGCCGGCCCGTCCCCGCGCGGGGATGCCGACCACGACGTCCTGCGCGCCCGTGGTCCGGTGGTGGTAAAGGGTCGCCGCGGCGATCGACAGTCCGGTCAGGCTGGTCCCCAGCCTCCGCGCGGCCCGCTTGAGTGCACCGGTGTCCTCAGCACCGAGCTCGCCGCAGTACCGGGCGGGTACCTGCGGGAGTTGCCGGGGCTTGTGCCCGGCAGGGCGTCCCGCGCGGGCGACGTCCGCCAGTGCGCCGGTCCAGAATTCCCGGTCCTCGGCCGCAGCGAGGGAGGACCGGTAGGCGCGGGCCTCGTCGAAGAGGACGGAGACCGATTCCAGGACGGGTACGGGGTCGGCGTTCGGCCCGGCGGAGAGCGCGTTGTAGTTGCGCTCCAGGCGACGGGCGAACAGCTGGCCGCTGTATCCGTCCACGACGAGGTGGTGGCCGTAGTGCAGCCAATAGTGGCGGTCGCGGCCGACCTTGATCACAGCGTGGCCGGTCAGCGGCCGGTCGAGGAGGTGCAACGGCTGGCGCAGCTTGCTCAGCATCCAGGAGCGGGCGACGGCATGGGGGTCGGACTCGGCGCTGACATCCAGGGTCTCGATGGGGTGGTCGTCCGCGGTGGCGAGGTACTGTCGCGGCTCACCGTCCACCACCCGGAAACGCAGCCGGACCGTTTCGGCCTCGTCCAGCGTGCGCCGCAGGGCCTCGGTGAAGCGCTCCCCGTCTAGGTCGCCGCAGATCTCCAGGTACTCCGCGATGTTGTAGACCGGATTCTCCGGGGCGAGTTGCTGCGCGTACCAGACAGCGAGCTGGCCGGGCATAAGTTCCTGGGTTTCACCTCGAGTTGCAGTCACGCCTGCACACCCCCACCGATCAGACTCATCGGCTGGAGCAGCAGAGAGCAGCTGCCGCCAAGGCATGCTGATTGCCGTCCAGCCTTCAAGGACAAAGCTGCGACGTGACGTTCTGGCATTCCCGGTACAGGCAGGGGCCACGTCCTGCCGGTTTCACTATGCGGGACCTCAAGCTGCTGATCAACACTTCACGAACGCAGGCGGCACGGGGGCGATGAGACGCCCCGTTGATTCCCTGTTCCCTGCGTTCAACTGGGTCGGCGCCTCACTTGAACAGCGGTCCGGATCGTGCACGCTCAGGGACGGCGGCCGTACGCGGCCGGCTGGGACAGCCATCTCGATCGCACTTGACAGACGCTCCTGATGAATGAGAGAGCGGGGATAAATGATCGCCGATCGCCTACCGAATAACCGATTCGGCCGCATGCTGCGCAATGCGCGAAGGCATGCGGGAATGACGCAGACTCAGCTGGCCGAGATCTCCACGGTGAGTGTGCGGACCATTCGCGACCTCGAACTCGACCGGACGGGTGCGCCGCGCGCGCAGACGGTCCTGCTGCTGGCGGACGCGCTGTATCTGAACCGGACGCAGCGGGCGGAGTTCGAGGCCGCCGCGGGGTTCGCTGTCGGCAGGTCGCTTTACGACACGCTGCCGGATGTGCCGACCGCTCTCACCTCGCTGGTCTCCCGCAAGGTGGAGACGGCCTCGCTGACCGGGTTGCTGCGGTCGCCCGGCGTCCAGGTGGTCCAGGTGACGGGTGCCCCCGGGATGGGCAAGACGTCCCTGATCCACGAGGTGGCGAGCCGGCTGCACAGGACCGAGTTCCTGCCCGTGATCTGCCTGGATCGGAGGAGGGCGGCAGCGGACGGCGTATCCGAGGTGCCGCGGGGACTGATCGGCGGCGTCGCCGAGGTGATCGGATGCGGCGCCTCGCTGGAGGACGTGGCCGGGAGTCTCGCCGGAAACGAGGTCCTGCTCACCGTCGACGGCCGCGACCTCGACGACGGGGACCAGGAGGACTTGCGAGGGCTCCTACAGCGCTGCCGCGGCCTGAGAGTTCTCTACGAGACCTGTGAGATCTCGTCGGTTCCCCTCGGCGTGGCGACATACTCGGTACCGCCGCTCGGCGTCCCGAGCCGGGGTCATGCGATCGGCGCTGCCGCGGACCTCGCTGATTACCCGGCGGTGCAGTATCTGGTATCGCGTTGCGCCCCGGTCTATCCGGATGCGCTGTCGGATCCGGAGACGCTCGACGCGCTTTCCGGCATATGCCGACAGCTCGACGGAATCCCGTCGGCACTGGAATCGGCCACCTCGTGGCTGCTGGTCTATGAGCCCCCGGAGCTCCTGCGAATTGCCGAAGCCGCACCGGCCCGGATAGCGGTGTCCCCGTCCGGGGCGAACGGCTCGCTCATCTCCTGGATGCGCCATGCCATCGCGTCGCTGCCCGTCGTGGAGACGGACGCCCTGCGCAGGCTGGTCGACTCGCGCCCGTGGACGGTACGTGACGCTGTCGCACTCCTCGGCTGCCCGGTCGAATACGCCGAGAGAATCATCCACGACATGTGCATGCACGGACTCGTGCGCCGCATCGCGTCCGAGAGGGGAGCGCCGCAGCGGTTTGCGGCTCTCAACCTCGTGCGCCATCTGATTCAGCCAGAGCACGCACCCGAGCCTTTCCCACGCGCCTCGGCGATGCCCGGCGCGCACAACACCACCTGTCTCTCCGCCACATGACCGAGCCCGTTCCCCTGCCGCGCACTGCCGCGCCGCCCACTGAACTAGTGGTCGCACCGGTCACCATCACGCCCACAAAACCGCTCACGCCCACCCATATCAAAGGCCTGATCTGGACCGACCTCATTGCCAAGGCGACGGCACACGTCACCGGCGTGCGGCTGGTCTGGAACAACCGCATGGCCGCGATCACGGTCCAGTCGACGGCCTTCTGGCGGTATCTGGACCTCACGGAGCCCGAGAAGGACTGGAGCAGCGAAACGGAGCAGGGGATCGGTGAGCGCTATGTACGTTTCCACAGCGAGCGCCGGGAGTCCGATCCCCGAGCCCTGGAAAGGTATCTGGGCCGAGCGGACGAGGACGGCTGGATCCATCCCGCCGGCTGCCGCATGCTCCAGCTGTGGCGGGCTCAGCTGGATCTGCTGGGCATCGGTGATCTGGGGCTCGCGGACGACCGCCCGCTGGCCATGTCGGCGGCGTCGCTGATCGACGCGCTGGCAGCGCACGGTCTGCTGATCGACCACCGCCGGTACGGCGGGCCCGTCCACCTCGACGGCTCGCGCTGGGGGATGCCACTGCGGCAGCTGATCAGCGGCGACGGGCTCCCCAACTACCTCCTGCCGATCCTGCGCGAGCTGATCCCCCTGGTCCGTCCCGCACGCGCCTTCCTGCTCATCCACGACGACGGGCTCACCGCCGACTACCTGCTGCTCGCGCGCGTGCTGACCACATTCGGAGCGGACGTGACGCGCCTCGCGATCAGCCGCGTTCCCGTCAACGGAGCGGCACTCTCGAGCCGTTACGGCGGGTGGCAGGGAGTGACGCTCACCGACCTCTCCTCCTCCCCCGGCACCGCATCCCGGGCCGCCTACCGGCTCGGGATGCGCATGTACTTCGCCGGCACCCTGCACCGGGATTCGGCGCAGTCGTTCCGGATGCCGCTGCTGCGCCGGTGCGTCGGCCGAGCCGCCCGCCTGCTCGTCCAGGCCCCCGCCGGGTCCGACGGCGCGCCTGGGGCGCGGCTGACGGCGGAGCTCTCCCGGCTCCAGGCGCAGCAGGGGTACGTGGACCCGTACCGGCTGATGAGCTCCCTGCAAGGTGATCGTGCCCTCCCGCTGACCCCTGTCCTCCGGGCGATCTGCACATGATCGCGCCATCCGACACCGAGATGCTCACCGCGGCCGCTCAGGCACGCGTCGCCGCGGTCCGCGCTCTCGCGGCTGCCCCGGGACTCGATGTCGCCGTGGTCGTGGCGCACCTCGACGCGGCGGCGTTCATCCGCGGCGCCGCCGACTTCGCCCTGGCCGTCCCCGAGGCTCTGCGCGACGGCTGGTACCGGATGTTCACCCGCACCGTGTTCCTGGCGGGGCAACCGACCGCCCTGGCCGGCCGGTATCCGTACCAGCACGCCACACCCAACGGGCAGTTGGCGTGGTACGGGCCTGCTCCCCGGCGCGCTCTGACACCGCTGTCCCGGCTGCTACGCGCATTCTCGGGCCCGGCCCCGATGGAGGCCCCGGCCGGGGCGCTCGCGGTGACCGTCCCGGGGCCGCCCTCCGGGCACCACGTCGGGATCGCGCTCGCCGTCGGCGGGGTGAGCACCGGCGAGTACCTGGTCCACGTGCATCACCTCATCGCCGAGGCGTCGCTGCGCGGGCTGATCCGGCCCGGCGACACCCTGCTCGTCGACCACCGGCCGGCCCTCGCCGCCGCGGACTTCCGCGACGCCCTCGACCCCGCCCGGGCCGGCTCGGTGCAGACCCGGATCGCCCCTGCCCGGACCGGTGCCCGGCACCTGCGCCTGTTCGGCGTGCTGACCTCGAACCGTCACGGAGGAGACCACTGAATGCAGGCGACACGAGTTCTCGCGGAGCATCGCCGTTTCCTGGACACGCTGGACCACCCCGAAGCGGTGCAGCGCGTTCTGCTCACGACCGTCCTCGAGCAGAACGCCGACACCGCCTTCGGCCGCGAGCACGGGCTCGCCGGGGTCCGGACGGTGGAGGAACTGCGCAAGGCGGTGCCGATCCGCACCCACGAAGACCTGATGCCGTGGATCGAGCGGACGATGAACGGCGAGCGGAACGTGCTGACCGCCGACGACCCGCTGGTCTACTTCTCATCCAGCGGGAGCACGGGGCAGGAGAAGCACATCCCGGTCACGCGGACCTACATGCAGAGCACCTTCCTGCCCTTCTACCACGCCAGTTTCGCCCCCTTGGTGCAGACGCTGCCGGATGCCCTCGCGGCGCCCGAGCGGGTGCTGAACCTCTGGCAGGACCCGACCTCGCCCATCGCCCGGACCAGCACCGGCCGGCCGCACATCGGAGCGAGCCAGTTCGACTACCGCAAGATCGGCGAAGACTCCGCCTCCGGCCCGGGCATCCACGCCCCCTGGAGCCGCATACCCGAGGACCTGGCATCGGCCGGTCCCTGGGACCGCAGCTACTACAAGCTGCGGCTCGCCGCCGAGCAGGACATCCGGCTGCTGATCGGCATCAACCCCGCCATGGTCGCCGCCCTGCCCTACCAGTTGCGCCAGCTCTGGCCCCGGCTGGTCGAGGACGTGCGGGCCGGCACCCTCGACGGCCGGCCGCACACGGCGCCCCATCCGGAGCGCGCGGACCAGCTCGAGCAGTACGCCGCGGCCTTCGGCACGCTCCACCCGTACCACCTCTGGCCGCGCCTTTCCGCGATCTTCGTCTGGAACAGCGCACTCGCCTCCCTCTACCTCCCCCGGGTGCGGGAGTTGTACGGGCCTGGCGTCCAGCTGTTCTCCGCACCGATCGCCTCCTGCGAAGGGCCGGCCGCCGTGCCGGTCGACCGTCACCCCAGCGGTGCCCCGCTGTACCTGCCGGGCTGTGTGTACGAGTTCGTGCCCGCCGACCAGCCCCTCACGGCCGACAGCCCGACGCTGCTCATCCCCGAGCTCGAAGAAGGCCGCGACTACCACCTGGTGTTCAGCCACGTGGGCGGCATGTACCGCTGCGCGGTGACGGACGTGGTCCGGGTCGTCGGCCAGGTCGGCCGCACCCCGCGTATCGAGTACGCCGGCCGCAACACCACCCGGTCCGCCGCGGGCGAGGAGCTGACCGAAGCCGCCGCGCTGCGCGCCCTGGGCGCCGCCTGCCACGACACCGGCGGGGAGATCCGCAACGCGACCTACCGCCTCGCCCCCGGGGGAGCGCACTACCAGCTCGCCGTCGCCTTCGTGGGCCCGCCGGTCGCCGCGCTGGCCGACGCCCTGGACGCGCGCCTGGCCGAGCAGTGCGACGGCTACCGGGTGGGCCGTGCGGGCGGGCGGATCGGACCGGTGGAGGTGATCGCCGTACCGGACGACGCCTTCCTGCGGGAGTGGGAGCACGTCGTACGCGCCGGGCAGCGCCCGCCCCGGGTCAAGGACCGGATCTTCCAGCCCAGTACGGAGGCGTGGGCGCGGATCACCGCGGGTCCCGAAGTGTCCGCGGGGGAAGCCGTAGCGGGAGGCAGCACCGTATGAACGAGGCGATACCCGGCCGGGGGCAGTACTCCGAGGACGCCCGCCGGCAGCGGCTCGGCTGGCTGCGCGGCCGGAGCGGCAGAGCGCTGGCGTCGCTGGAGGCGACCGGCCTGGACGCGCAGAAGCTGGTCGGAAACGTGGAGAACTTCGTCGGCTCCATCGAGGTGCCGGTCGGCCTGGCCGGTCCGCTGCTCTTCGCCGGCGACGCGGCGCGCGGGGACATCGTGGCGCCGCTGGCCACGACCGAGGGGGCACTCGTCGCCTCGGCGTCCCGGGGCGCCCGCGCCCTCACACGGTCCGGTGGGGTGGCGACCGCGGTGCTGTCGCAGCGGATGAACCGGGTGCCCGCGTTCGAGTTCGCCGACATCGCCACCGCCCGGCGGTTCACCGGCTGGCTGCAGCAGCGGCGCGGCCAGCTGGACGAGCAGGTCCGCCTGGTGTCGCGGCACACCCGCCTGGTGGACGTCGACCCGTACCAGATAGGCCGCCATCTGCACATCAGGTTTGTCTTCGAGACGGCCGACGCCGCCGGCCAGAACATGACCACCGCGGCGACCTGGCAGATATGCCGCTGGCTGACCGACACCCTGGCCGAGGAGGAGAGCCTGCGGCCCGTCGGCATGATCCTGGAGGGCAATCTCAGCGGCGACAAGAAGGTGACGGCCGGCTCCATGCTGTTCGGCCGCGGCAGCCGGGTGACCGCCGAATGCCGGATGAGCCGCGAGGTCTTGGCGGCGGTCCTGAAGACCACCCCCGAGGCCATGATCAAGGGCTACACCGCGACGGTCATGGGCGCCCAGCACGCCGGCATGACGGGATACGGCATCAATGCGGCCAACGTGGTGGCGGCGCTCTTCCTGGCGACGGGGCAGGACGTGGCGTGCGTCCACGAGTCGGGGGTGTCGCTCTTCTCGCTGGAGAGGGACGGCGACGGCATGATCGCCACTCTGCTGCTGCCCAATCTGGCCGTCGGCACCGTCGGCGGCGGCACGGCGCTGCCGCACCAGCGCGACCTGCTCGAGATGCTCGGCTGCGCGGGTGCTGGCGGCGTCCGCCGGTTCGCCGAGATCGTGGCCGGGTTCGCCCTGGCGCTCGACGTCTCAACGCTGGCGGCGGTGGTCAGCGGGCAGTTCGCCGAAGCGCACCAGCGGCTCGGCCGGGCCCGGCTGGTCAACTGGCTGCAGACTCCCGACGACCTCAACACGGCGCTGCTGCAGCCGGTGCTCGCACAGGGGCTCGACGACCCCGGGGTACATGTCACCCGGGTGGAGCGCCGTCCGCAGCTGCACGGCGACGGAATCGCCAGCGAGCTCGGTGCGCTGGGCGAGAACCGCAAGCTCACCGGCATCCATCCGCTGCGGGTGAGCTGGACCGACGGCGACGGCTCCGCCCATACGGCCGACCTCGTGGCGAAGGTCAAGTCGCGGGGCGAGGAGATCATCGCCGGCATCGCCCGGTTGGTCTCGTTGTGCGGTGCGGAGGTGGCCGACGCCTGGCAACGCTGGGGCGGCTACACCGAGTTCACCGACTCCCATCGGCGCGAGCTGTCTGTGTACCGCCGTACGGACGGCCCGCTGCGGGAGCTGCTGCCCCGGTGTTTCGGCCTCCTGGAGGACGACGAGCGCGAGGCCTATGTCGTCCTCATGGAGCGGCTGTGCCACGACGGGCAGCCATGGACCGGGGACCGGGTCGGACAGGCCCTGCGCGCGATCGCCTCGGTCCACGGACACTGGCTCGGCCGTGAGGAGGAGCTGCTGGCCGAGGGCTGGCTGCACCAGGTCCCGGAGCCCGCGCTGCTGGCCAAGGCGGGTGAGCTGTGGGCGGCCCTGGTGCGGCACGCGGCGGTGGATCAGCCGGAGCTGCTCGACGCCTGCGGCCTCGACACGGTGCTCGGCATCGTCGAGGACGCCGGCAGTTGGACGCAGGAGCTGTACGGCCTGCCCCGAACACTGGTCCACAACGACTTCAACCCGCGTAACCTCGCGGTGCAGGACGGCCGCGTGGTGGCGTACGACTGGGAGCTCGCGGTGGTCGGCCTGCCGCAACGCGATGTCGTGGAACTGCTCGCGTTCACCCTCGGCGAGGACGCGACGGCGGCTGAGGTGGAGGGGCTCCTCCAGCTCCATGAGGCGGCGGTGGCCGCCGTGTCGCCGCGGGCCGCGGAGCTGGTCGCCGGCTGCGACTGGCGGCGCGGCTACCAGCTGGCGCTGCGGGAATTCCTGATGACGCGGCTGGCACTGTACGCCGCGGGGCACACCCAGCGGGAGTTCGACTTCCTCCCCGGGCTGGTCCGGACGGCATTCCGCCTCTGGCACCTCGAGCAGGCGCATGGAGGTGTCTGAGATGCGGGTGGCCGTGGTCGGCATCGACGGCACCGGCAAGACCACGGTGCTGCGCAGGATGCGCGAGACGGACGGCATCGCGGCGATCCATGCGATCCGGGCCCATGAGGACCCGGCCAGCCCGGTCGCCGAACTGTCCCGGATGCTGGCCGACGCGTCGGCCGCGGCCGACGCCCTGGGCGGGGTGCACCTGAAGCTCGCCGCGCTCGCCCTGCAACTGCACCTCTACGGCCCGGCGGAGCGCCAGGCGGCCGGACAGGGCCGGACGGTGCTCGCCGACCGGCACCCTCTCATCGACCCGCTGGTCTATCTGCCGCTGTTCGGGCGCATCGAGACGGACGCCGAGCCAGGCGCCGACGTGCCGGCCTGGTGGCAGAAGCAGGACGCGGACGCCGCTCGGGCCGTACGGGCCTGGCTGCGCGAGTGCTCCGGTGGCGAGGACCCGTGGTCGGTGGGTGCGGACCTGCTTCAGCTGGGGACCAGGCCTCCGGAGGAGATGTTCGACGGCCTGGTCCGGCGGTACGGTGTCTCGGCACCCGACGCGGTCCTGCACCTCGACCTGCCCGTGGCCGAGGCGGTGTCACGCACCCGGGCGCGGGCCCGTTCCCGCGAGCTGCACGAGACCACGGAGTTCCTGGCGCGGGCCCGGCAGGGGTACGAGGCGGCGCTGGAGTGGCTGGGCTCCCACCGGCCGGAGATCGCGGTGCGTCGGATCGACTGCTCCGGCCGGTCCGTTCCGGAGGTCGCCGAGCAGGTCCGGCGGGTGCTCGGCGACCTGGGGAGTCAAGCAGTGTCGTCACATGATGCCCGGCATCACGGCTGAGTGGTTCGTCGTCATGAACTGACCGATGGGGACTGGGAGTTCACCCGTCCGTTGTCGCCCCGGCCGTCTCGGGGACGCAGGCGGCTGGATGACTGGAGTGTCCCGAACGGGATCGTGTGGACAGGGACGGCACCCCCCTCCGGCTGGTCTCGGTGGGCGCGACGATCGTGCGCGCCCCCCAGCTCCATGACGGTGGTGAACTGGGTGCGGGGGTTGGTGTTGCCGCCGGTGACGACCAGGGTCAGCGGGCGGCCGAGGGGCTCGCATGCCAGGTGAGTCCTGCTGGTCAGGCCGCCCCGGGACCGGCCGAAGGCCCGCCGCCCCTTTTCGGGCGCGACCGCGTATACGCGACCGCTGGGCCGGCGCCTGGGCCGTCGTGCGACGACGCATATAGCCCTCCAGGACAGCCTGCATCAGCAGGCGCACACTCACCCTTCGGCCGCCTTGAGCGCCGCCACCACCTGGCGGATGGTGGGGTGGCGGTAGAACTGGCGGAGCCGGAGAGTGGGCATGCCCTCGGCGCGCATCGCGGCGGAACTCTTCACCGCCACCGTCGAGTTGCCTCCGGCTTCGAAGAAGTCGTCGTCCAGTCCGATCGGGACACCCAGCAGCTCTTCCCACAGCTTCTGCAGCCATGCGGCCATGGCGTCGTCGGCGGTCGGCGTGTCATCTCGGCCGGCCCCGGTGGTGATCACGGGGGCGGGCAGCCGCGCCACGTCGACCTTGCCGCTCGTGGTCAGGGGAAGGGCGTCCAGCTCCGTCACGGTCGACGGGATCATGTAGTCGGGCAGGACGGCGGCCGCGTACCGGCGCACGGCCTGCAGGTCGCCGCCGTCCAGCACCACATAGGCGTCGAGGCGCAGGCCGGCCGCAGAGCCCACGACGACCGCGGCGGCCCGGACGTGTCCGCTCTCGAGCAGCACCGAGCGGATTTCGTCCAGCTCGATCCGGAACCCCCGGATCTTGACCTGGCTGTCGATGCGCCCCAGATGCTCCAGCGCCCCGTCCGGGCGCAGCCGCCCCAGGTCGCCGCTGCGGTACATGCGGCCCCCGTGGTACGGGTCGGGCAGGAACCGCTGTGCGGTCAGGTCCGGTTGGCCGACGTAACCCTGGGCGATGCCGGCCCCGCCGACATGGATCTCGCCGACCGCACCGGGAGGGAGCAGCCGCCCTGCGGAGTCCAGGACGTAGACGTGCCAGCCAGGCAGCGGCGCGCCCACCGAGCGGGTCGCGGCGAGCGCCAGGTCGCGGGTCACCGTCTGGGCGGTGACATGCACGGTGGTCTCGGTGATCCCGAACATGTTGACCACCTGGCACCGGTCGCCTGGGTAGGCGTCGAACCACGGCAGCAGCATCCTTGCGTCGAGCGGCTCACCGCCGAGGATCAGCAGCCGCACCGGAAAGCCGCTGTAGTCGACGGACAGGAGGTTGGCGAGCGCCGAGGGCGTCTGGCTCAGGACGGTGACCCCGTGCGCGACCAGGAGCTCCCGCAGCTGCTCCGGGTCGCGGGAGGTGTGATGGGGCACGATCACCAGGCGGCCGCCGGTGAGCAGGCAGCCCCAGATCTCCCACACGGAGAAGTCGAAGGCGCTGGAGTGGAAGAACGTCCACACGTCCGCGGCCCCGAACTCCATGTCGGCGCGGGTGGCCTGGATGAGGCTCAGGACGTTGCCATGGGGAACGGCGACGCCCTTGGGCCGCCCGGTGGAACCGGACGTGTAGATCACGTATGCCGTGTCCTCGGTGCCGCCCTGGTCGCCGATGCTCTCCGGCACGTCGTCTCCGAGCAGCTGATCGGGCGTCATCGTCCGGTACGCCGACTGCTGCGGGGACGTTGCGGACCGGGTCACCAGCAGGCGGGCCGCCGCGTTGTCCATGGTGTACGCCACCCGCTCGACCGGGTACGCGGGGTCGACAGGGACATAGGCCGCGCCGGCCTTGAGCACACCCAGAAGCACAGCGACCAACTCGGCGGACCGGTCCAGGCATACGCCGACCCGGTCGCCGGCCCGCACCCCGCGTACCTGCAGGTTGGCCGCGAACACCCCCGCCAGCCGGTCCAGCTGCTCGTAGGTGAGGTCGACCTCGTCGTCGGACACTGCCAGGGCATCGGGTGCGGAGTCCGCCACCGCGGCGAAGGCCTCGTGCACGGTGGCCGCCGGGGAAGGCACCGGGCGCACCGAACTGCCCAGGCGCACGATCCGGTGCCGTTCGGCGTCGTCGAAGAGCTCGATGTCGGCGGCCGGGGGCTGTCCGGCCCCCGCCGACTCGGCGTACACGTGCGCGACATGCCGTACCAGCTGCTCGCCGATGGCAGGGCAGGCATGGCTCAGCAGATGGTCGCAGCGCATCCAGAGGCGGCGGTCCGCCCGGCGCTCGAGGGAGAAGGTCAGCGGGAAGGCCGGTGCGAGGGAGGGCAGGTATGCCTCGTCCGCATGCAGCGGTTCCGCGCCGCTGCCCGGCAGCGTGCCGGCCACCACCGGGGAATCCACCGGCGCTGTCTCGTCGGGGGTGCCGCTCACCCGCACGGCGACAGCTCCCTGGTCGGAGCCGACCGCGACCTTCTCGGTGTCGTCGGCGTGGTAACGCTGGAGCGTCACGGCCAGGGCCGTCCGCATCTGCTGCTCGTCGGCCGGGGCATCGGACGGCACGGCCGCCCAGGCCGTGGCGAACCGGTCGCCGTCGCCCTCCCCCAGCCCCCAGCCGGGTGGGGCGCCGATCCGTACCGGCGGTATGTCCCAGGCGCTCTGCGCGAGGCGCTCGAACTCCCGGCGCACCGCGTTCCAGTCCCCGCTGACCGACTCTGCGGCCAGGCGGCGGAGTCCGGCCGCGTCCAGCAGTGCTCGTGGGGCAACGGCCACCAGGTCGGCCGGACCGTCCGGGTGGCAGAGCAGCAGCGCGTGCGCGTTCTCCGCGACCGCCGCCGCCTCCTCGCGCCACGCCTCCGCGGCGCCGGGCTCGGTCGACGCCTGCGGCACGTCCACCACACGGAATCCGGCGCCGGAGAACCGCCGCCTCACCGATTCCACCTGCGCCGGACTGCTCAGCCGGAGCCGGACCGCGTGACTCTGTGCCCTCGCCATATGTGCGCTCCTCAACGTCGCCGAACCATCGAGCATGCTACGAGGCCGTGATCACCGCGAAAGGCAGTTTCAGCGGCGACTGCAACGCACATAGCGCCCCTCCCCCGACAGCCGCCCGGGTGTACGCGGAACTGCCTCAGAATCACCTCCCGCACTGCCGGTGACGGCGCCGAGGGCGCCCTAATCTCGGTGCGATGACAGCAGGTGGAGAAGCTCCCACGGCTCCGGTCAGGAGAAAGCTCCCGAATGGGATGCACGTTTTCAGCCTCAACGGCAATGAGACGGATTACCTGTACCGCGAGATCTTCAGCGACGAGTCCTACATCCCGCCGCAGGGCTGGGACGTTCCCGCGAAGCCGGTGATTCTGGACATCGGCGCCAACATAGGACTGTTCACCCTCTTCGCCATGGAGAGGTGGCCCGGCGCGAAGGTCTTCGCCTTCGAGCCGGCGCCCGACGTCTTCGACGCCCTCCAGCGGAACACCGGGCACCTCCCCCACGCCCACGCCCACAACATGGCCCTGGGCGACGAGGATCAGACGCGCGAGCTGACGTACTACCCGAACTACACCATGATGTCGGGTTTTGACGCCGATCTGGAAGTCGACCGAGAGCTCGCGTCGGCCTTCATCACCAGCGCCGCGGATTCGCTCGACGGGGAACTCCGGGACGAATTCGTCATCGCGGCACAGGAGCTCGTGGACGACTGCCTCAGCGAGCGGCAGCTGGTGCGCTGCGACGTGCAGCGCGTGGAGACGTTCGCCGGACGGGCCGGCATCGACCGCATCGACTTCCTCAAGGTGGACGTGGAGGGGTTCGAACTCCGGGTGCTGCAGGGGATCGGCGACGGGCTGTGGCCGACAGTCCGGAACGCCGCCATCGAGGTCGCTGATCGCGACGGAGCGCTCAAAGAGGTGGTCTCCCTCCTCGAAGGGCACGGCATGTCCACCTCCGTCCGACAGGCCGCCGAGTACCGGACGAGCGATCTCCACACCGTCTTCGCCTGGCGGGTGGGGTGAGATGGCGGCCACCTCTCCGGTGACCGACCCGCGCGCGCTGCTCTCCGCCAAGCGCTGGATCGTACGCCCACAGCGGATCCCGGACGCGGGCATCAGGGTGTTCTGCTTCCCCCATGCGGGGGCCGGGGCGGCCGCGTTCACCCCGTGGGCCAGACGACTGCTCGCCGGGGCCGAGCTGTGCGCCATCCGCTCCCCGGGGCGGGAGAACCGGATCGACGAAGCGCCGTTCGACGACCTCCAACTGCTGGTGGACGCCCTGGAACCGGCGGTCGCCGCGCTGACCGACCGGCCCTTCGTCTTCCTCGGACACTGCTCGGGCAGCGTGATCGCGCTGGAGCTGGCACACCGGCTCCGCGAGAGACACGGGAAGCGGCCCGAGGCGCTGGTCGTCTCCTCCATCGCGGGCCCCGTCCGGCGCTCCTCGGAGTCGATCCATCTGCTACCGCGGGAGGCGTTCTTCGAACGTGTCGCGCTGTACGGCGGGATCGACGAGTCCGTGCTCGGCGACCCCGAGATCATGGATGTCTTCGAACCCACCCTGCGCGCCGACTTCCGCATTGCGGAGGAGGGCATGACCGAGCACACGGAGCGGCTGGACGTCCCGATCGTCGCGGTGGGCGGACGGCACGATCCCTTCGTCGGCTTCGAGGACCTGGCGGCCTGGCGCGAAGAGACCAGCGCCTCGTTCTCGGTTCATCACCTCGACGCCGGTCACTTCGTGCTGAACGAGACGATGGAGCGGTTGGTGGCGGCCCTGCCCGCCTATCTGCAGCAGGCCGGCGCGGATGAGCGCCCGCCTCGCCCGGCGGGCTGAGCGCATACGGCTGCGGGGCGCCGAGTTGGACAGAAAAAAGCCTTTGCCCGGCCGGTTCGGCTGGGCAAAGGCTGGTTACTAACTCTCCATGGCCTCGATAAGACTCTTGGGCCGCATGTCGGTCCAGGACTTCTCGATGAAGTCGAGGCATTCCACGCGGCCCGCCTCGCCGAACGCGACCTTCCAACCGTCAGGCGTGTCCGCGAAGAGCGGCCAGAGGGAGTACTGACCCTCTTCGTTGACCAACACGTAGTAGTTGGCATCGGGGTCGTCGAATGGATTCGTCACCACGCCGTCCTTTCCCAGGTGATGTGAAATCGGGCGTCCGGTCAGGGCCATCCCCCGATCAACAGCGGCCATCGGAGGCTAATCAATCGGCAGCATCACCACACCCTCGTTCAACTGCGCCACCGCGCCAGTTGAACAACCCCCCTCAGTCACCTGCGACGATACATCGCCTGACAGGTCGTGAAGGTCGGTGCGGCGCCCCCGCTCCCTCCCCCCGTGCCGCACCCGGCCGCGGTTGTGCTGTGTTCTGGGAAATGGGTACGGTCGCCGGGCGTAGAAATCACCTGATGTCACGGTCTGCTGTGCTGATCGCGCACGTACTCCGAAAGGCGACCGAATGAGCGCATCGGACCTCGACAGATCCGCCAGGAGCGGGCCGAAGTCGCGGCCCGCGGCCGTGATTTCCGGTCTGGGGACCTGCCTGCCGAAAACGGAGATAGACAATTCGTCTCTTCCGGACGACCTGCAGACAAGCGACGAGTGGATTCGCACCCGCACCGGAATCGAGTCCCGCCGTCGGGTAGCCCCTGACATCTCGGTGATCGACCTGGCCTGCGAGGCCGCCGGGAACGCCCTGCATTCCGCGGGGACCGATTCGGTCGACAGCCTCGTCTTCGCCACGACGACGCCGGAGCGCCCGTGCCCCGCCGCGGCGCCCGAGATCGCACACCGCATCGGACAGGGCCGCATTCCCGCGTTCGACGTCTCCGCGGTCTGCAGCGGCTTCCTGTACGCCGTGGCGTCGGCCGGCGCCCTCGTCACCGCGGGGATCGTGAACAGCGCCCTGGTCGTCGCCGCGGAGACCTACTCCCGCATCGTCGACCCGACGGACCGGTCCACAGCCGTCCTCTTCGGCGACGGGGCCGGAGCGGTGGTGCTCCGCGCGGGTTCGTCCGACGAGCCCGGTGCGCTCCTCGCGTACGACCTGGGCAGTGACGGCGCTGGCGCGGAGCTGATCCGGATTCCCGGGGTCCGCGAGCAGCCGGCCGGTGACCGCTGGTTCGCCATGGCAGGACGGAAGGTGTACCTGCAGGCCATCGAGCAGATGGCGAACTCGACCCGGCGGGTGGTGAAGGACTGCGGCTGGAGTCCGGAGACCCTCGACCTGCTGGTACCGCACCAGGCCAACGCGCGGATCGTCGAGGCGCTGGCCAGACGGCTCGAGCTGCCGCCCGAGCACGTGGTCTGCGGGCTGACCCGGATCGGGAACACGGCGGCCGCCTCCATCCCTCTGGCGCTGGCCGGAGCGCTGTCGAGGAGCGAGCTGCGGCCCGGGGCCCGAACGGCGCTCACCGCCTTCGGCGGCGGTCTCAGCTGGGCGTCGACGGCACTGGTCTGGCCGCAGCTGACCGCCATCACTTCAGAGGTCTGAGGAGATCTCAGAGGCCTAGGGGAAGGAACCCACCTGTGTTCATCGAATACCTCATCAACCTGCTGGGCACCGTGTACAAGGTTCCGGGGACCATCGATCCGGACAAGTCTTTCGTGGACCTGGAGGTCGACTCGCTCTCCCTGGCGGAACTCGGCGCGCATCTGGAGGACGAACTCGGCGTCGAGGTCGCGGAGGAGGAGCTGAGCAGCCTCACCACCGTCTCCGAGCTGGCCAAGCTGCTGGAGTCACGCGGAGCGGACATACCAGCATGAGCACGAGCGGACATCGGTCCTCCGAGGTGGTGATCACGGGCCTCGGGATGGTGACACCGGCCGGAACCGACACCACGGCCTCCTGGAAGGCCGTCTGCGCCGGGCTGCCCATGGCGGCCCCGGATGCCCGGCTCCAGGGCCTGCCCGTGGACTTCAGCTGTGCGACATCCGGGTTCGACGCGGACCGGCTGCTGGGTACCGACGCGCGTCGGATGGACCCCTTCACGCAGTACGCCGTCGCCGCGGCCCGCGAGGCCGTCGCCGACGCGGCTCCGGGGGACGGGGGCTGGGACCCGGCCCGGGTCGGGGTTCTCATGGGCAGCGCGTGCGGGGGCCTGGGGACGTGGCTGGAGCAGGCTGCGCGGATGGCTGAGGAGAGGCCGCGGCTGGTCAACCCTCTGGCGGTCCCGAAGGCCATCGGAAACATGGCCGCGGCCTCGGTGTCCATGGATCTCGGCCTGCACGGAGTGGCGCTCGGCCTCTCCACCGCGTGCGCGTCCGGCGCATCCGCGCTGGGGTTCGCGCTCGACCTGCTGCGGGCCGGCCGCTGCGACGCGGTGCTCGCCGGGGGCACCGAAGCCGCAGTGCTGCCCGTCACATCCGCCGGTTTCGACCGGCTCAAGGCGCTCTCCCGGCGCCGCGACGCGCCGTCGGCCGCCTCCCGTCCGTTCGACCGGGAGCGCGACGGCTTCGTCTTGGCGGAGGGGGCCGCGGTCCTCGTACTGGAGCACGCGGCAGCCGCGCGGGCGCGCGGGCGGCGGCCCTACGCGAGGCTGCTGGGCTACGGCGAATCCTCGGACGCCTACCACCTCACCTCGCCCGACCCGGACGGGAAAGGCGCGCAGCTCGCCATGCGGCAGGCGCTGGCGGACGCCGGGGTGTCCGCGTCGGACGTGGCGCTGGTCAACGCGCACGCGACCAGCACGCCGCAGGGGGACGCCATCGAGGCGCGGCTCATCGAGCGCTTCTTCGGCTCGCACACGGCGGTGACCTCCACCAAGGGGGTGACCGGTCACATGCTGGGCGCGGCCGGCGCCGTCGAGGCGGCGTTCACGGCGCTGTCCATCGACCACGGGCTCATCCCGCCGACCGCCAACTTCGAGACGCGGGGCGCCGACGTGGCCGACATCGACATCGTCCGTCGCACGGCCAGGTACGCCCCGGTCCCGGTGGCGGTCAGCAACTCGTTCGGATTCGGCGGCCACAACGCGGTGGTCGTCCTCGGCAGCCCCTGAGGGGCAGCATCGTCCGCTCCCGTTCAACTGCGGCAGCTTGCGGTGGACAGCGCGCCCTCGCCCCGGCGGGACGGGCTGGCCTATCTTCTGAATCATGGTGTTCGTTCGGGCAAGGGGCCCGATGTCTTCTGGGGTTGGTGGCATGGTTACTGGTCATGTGGTGCGGTTCGACGGCGTTCGGGGATTCGGGTTCATCGCTCCTGAGCATGGAGGGGAAGACGTCTTCCTGCATGTGAACGATCTGCTGATGCCCGAGCATCAGCTGCGCCCGGGGCTCGTCGTCGAATTCGAGGTGGAGGAGGGGGACCGGGGCCTCAAGGCCTCGTCCGTCCGGCTGCCGGCGGGGGCCGAGGTCAAGCCGGCCGCCACGCGGACTGCCGGCACTGGAGCGGTCGCGGCCAAGCAGGCGGACGGGGACGAGTCCCTGTGCGACGTACTGACGGCGACCGAGTTCCTGCATGAGGTGACCGACACGCTGTTGTCGGCCGCGCCCTCGCTCACGGGGGCCCAGATCCTGCCCATTCGCGACGGGCTTCTTCAGTTCGCCAAGAGCCACGGGTGGACCGAGGGCTGAGCATCGGTACGGAGGGGGTGCGCTGCCGCGTCCCCTCCGTACCGCTCGGCCGAGACCTTCCTACTTCGCCCCGGAAAAGCGCCCGACCTTGTCGAGCACGTCGGCGCTGTACATGCGAAGCGCCTGCTGGTGGGCGAACTCCGCCATATAGCACCGGAATTCATCCACGGATTCCTCCGCGAGGTGCAGCATCCGCCGATTGGCGACGACAGCGGGCCCCCTCAGCCGCTCGAGGCTCCGCTCGACCGCGCCGTCCAGCTCCTCGTTCTCGTGGACCTCGTCCACCAGCAGCCGGGCGTCCGGTTCGGCGGCCCGGACCCGGCGGCCCTCCAGGATGACCTGCCGGGCGAGGCGGGGGCCGGCCGCCCGGACGAGCCGCAGGGCGGAGGCCCCGGGGATGATCCCCTCCTTGGCCGCGGGGAGGCTGAAGTAGGCATCCGATGCGGCGATGACATGGTCGAACACCAGCAGGAGCTGGGCGCCGCCGCCGATGGCGAAAGTGTCAACCACCGCGACCCAGGGCTTCTCGGCCGTCGGCGTCCGCCAACCGTCGCTGTCCTGCGTACGAATGCCGCGCAGGATCTTGTGGATGTAGCCGAGCTCCCGGCGCAGGAGAAAGTCGACGAGCGAGATGTCGCCGCTGTGTAGCGACTTGAGGTTGATGCCGGCGCTGAACACCCGCCGCCCCCGGTACCGGGGATGGGTCATCTCTCCCCCGCGCAGCAGGCAGACCTCCACCTCGGGATCCAGCAGCGCCAGATCCACCGCCGTCTCCATGTCGTCGATCTGACGGTTGTCCTCGGCGTTCAGGCAGTCGTCGCGGCACATCGTCAGACGTGCCACGCCGGCGCTGCGCTCGATCCGCACCGACCCCAGGTCCGCCGCGCCCGTGGCGGCGTACTCGGCGTACAGCGCGAGTGCGCGGGGCGTCGGCAGGAGCAGCGACTCGACCAGGTGCGTGCCGGCCTTCGGCGAGCCCAGCAGCCTGCTGAAGAAGATGCCCTGGTCGATCTCGTGGCCCTCCTTCTCCGCCTGCGCCAGGCTCCGTTCGGCCGCCAGCTGGTCGCCGGTGGGGACGAGGCCGGGGAACGCCGTCGCGGCCGCCTCGGCCAGGTCGGCCAGGCTCAGGCTGCGGTCGCGGTTCGCCGTGAGCTCGTCGTAGACGGCCTCGGCGTGCGCCTCCATGAAGGCGGCTCGGAGGGTGCGGGTGCCGTCCAGCGCCGCGGCGGCGATCTCGCGCTCCTGTACGGACCGTTCCCGCGGCGCGGGCAGGGCAGCCAGCCGGTCCTGGGTGCGCCGGGCGGCTTCGGCGAGCACGGTGCGGGCGTGCCCCAGCTCCCCCCGTACCGAAGGGGGTGCGTCCTGCCCGTCCCCTCGGACGGGGACGAGCCCGATCACGACGCCGCCCCCACGGCCGCGCGCCGCAGTGCCCGGTCGCAGGCCGCGAGGTGGGCGCCCAGAGCGTCCTCGAATGCGATGGAGGAGGCGTCGAAGATCAGCTGCCGACGTATCGCCAGCTCGCTTCCCGAAACCGAGGCGAGTCGTTCGTCGGCGAGCTCCAGGGCCCGCGCCGGGTCGTCCGCCACCTCGTCGACCAGATGCACGGCCAGCGCCTCGGCCGCCGCCACGGGGGTGCCGAAGAGAGCGGCCCGACGGATCACGGAGGCGCCCGCGGCCTGCCGGCCCAGGCGGTAGAGCGCCATGCCCGGCCAGGTGGCCCCGTCCCTGACCGGCAGCACCAGACGGGCCGCTTCGGTCGCGATGCGATAGTCGGTGGCCAGCAGGGCGTCCAGCGCCAGTCCGCCGCAGTCGCCCTCGACGACGGCGATGGTGGCGGCCGGCAGCCGCTCCAGGCGGCGCAGTGCCCGCTCCCACTTGCTGACCAGCGACACCGTGAGGTCGTCCGGCCAAGGCCCGTCGGGGGTGCCGAAGACGTGGACGACCAGGGTGCCGCCGTCGGTCTCGACCCTGCCGCAGGCTTCGACGACCGCGCTGACCCAGGCGGCGGACAGCGGCTGGCGCCCGTCGAGCCGTAGCACCCGGTCGTTGTCGTGATAGTTCATCTGCTTCTCCGTCACCATTGCACCAGCGCTGTTTCGATGGTCGAGCCGGGTCCCATGGTCATGAGGGCTCCGTAATCACCGACCTCGGGGGACCGCTCCCGAAGCAGTCGGTCGTAGGAGAAGAGGAACGAACCGCTCGACACATTGCCGTAGTCGCGCAGCACGCCGATGGTGTGCCGCACGTCGTGGCGGGTGAGGCCGAGGTTGATCCGGACGGCGTCGATGACCTTCTTGCCGCCCGAGTGCACGAGCCAGTGGCCGACGTCGCTGCGGCGTATCCCGGCGCGGGACAGCAGCCGGTCGACGACCTGCTCGGCGTTGGCGCCGACCACGTAGGGGATCTCCGGGTCCAGGTAGAAGCTGAACTTCGCCTGCTCCTGGTCCCAGTCGTAGCGCATGGCCTCGATGGCGTCGGTGATGAGGTGGCTGGCGAATCCCAGGATGCGCGGGCTGCCGGGCGCCGACGGCACGAAGGCGGGGCCACTCGCGGCGTCCAGGCTGTCCGCCACCAGGCAGACCGCCGCGGCGCCGTCCCCGAACAGGCTGTTCACGACGGCCGTTCGCATGCTCGAGTCGATCACGTACGCGGCCGAGCAGGCCTCCACGCAGACCATGACGGCGACCTTGCCGGGGTTGGCCGCCGACCATCCGGCGACGGCGTTCAACGCGTTCAGCCCGGCGTTGCAGCCCATGCCGACGACGTCGACGCGGCTGGTGCCGGGTGAGATCCCCATCTCGCGGATGAGCAGGGCGCTCAGGCCCGGAGTGAGGAATCCGGTGGAGGTGACGCAGCACAGGTAGTCGACGTCCGCCAGTTCGTAGCCGGAGCTCTCCAGGCAGGCGCGCACCGCGCGCGCTCCCATGTCCAGCGCGATTCTCTTGTGCTTGGCAAGCAGCTCGCCCTGGTGCTCGGCGAGGCGGCTGCCGTCGCTGTCCTGGGACGGGATGGTGAGGTGCCGCCGTTCGATGGCACTGTTGAGGAAGACGGAGCGGATTTTGGGATCGGTGATCCCGAAGACGTCCAGGATCTCCTGCTGTGTGTACGAGGCTTCCGTGGTCGCCGTACCGACACCGACGATGCCGACGACGCCCGTGCTCTTGCCCTCGGTGGCGTGCGGTTGTGGGAGAACCGCGTGGACGGTCATCGGTAGGTCCACCCCCACATACGGGTCTTGCTTCGGATGGTGCGTAGCGCTGCCGACAAGTCGATCACCCTTCCGGTGAGATTGCGGACTGGGCTCTGATGAAGCGCGCCAACCTGTCGATCCCCCGCACGATCTCGTCGCGCGTCAGATAGCTGACGGAGAGGCGGAGGCCGTGCTCGCCGCCGCCCTCAGGGTAGAAGTACGACAGGGGCGTCCAGATGACGCCGAACTCCTCCGCCGAGCGTTTCAGCGCGGTGTTGTCCGCGCTGAACGGCACCTCGACCGAGAGGAAGAACCCTCCGGTGGGCTGGTTCCAGCGGATGCCGAGCGCCGTCCGCTCGTCCTCGGAGAACTCCTGGTCGAGCTGGTCGAGTACGCCGCGCAGCGCCTCGCCGTAGTAGGCGGATGTCCGGGTGTTGAGCTCCGAGGCACGCCCGTCGGCGGAAAGGAGCATGCCGGCCACGACGGCCTGGGAGACCGCCGAGGTGTTCACGGTGACCATGCTCTTGATCTTGGTGAGCTCGTCGGCCAGCAGCCCGGTGCGGCCCGTCGCGTCGACGACGGTCTGATCCGCGACGACGAAGCCGACACGGGCCCCGGGGAAGAGCGTCTTGGAGAACGAACCCAGGTGGACGACCCGGCAGTGGCGGTCGAGCGCCTTGAGCGTGGGCAGCTGCCGGCCGGGGCTGACGAGACGGTACGGGCTGTCCTCCAGCAGCAGGATGTCCTCGCGCGCGGCCAGTTCGAGCAGTTCCCGGCGGGTTTCCAGGGGAATGGTGGTGCCGGACGGGTTGGCGTGGTCAGGGATCACGTAGAAGGCTCGGGGGCGGCGGCCGCGCGCTCGTTCGGCGCGGATCGCCGCCTCCAGGTCGGCGCAGCGGAAGCCGTCCCGGTGCTCCGCGACCGCGGCCATCTCGGCGTCGAGCAGCCGGCCGACGCCGGTGATGCCCATGTAGCAGGGACTGGAGACCAGGATGACGTCCTGTCTCCCCGCCACCAGGGCCCGTACGGCGAGCAGCATCGCCTCCTGGGCACCGACAGTGACCACGATCGACTCCGGAGCGACGTCGATGTCCTCGTCCAGGCGCAGCCAGTCGGCTATCACCTCGCGGATCAGGCCGGCGGTCGGACCGTACTGGAAGAGCGCCGACCGGACGTCGCCGGGGGTGGCTCCGCCTTTCTCCAGGTGCTCCTGGTAGCGGCGCAGGTATGCGGTGATCTGGTCGGTGTCGAAGAAGCCGTCGTACGGGCGGCCGGGTGCGAACGAGATCGCCTGCGGATATCGGTGGGTGATCCCGTTGAGGAAGTTCATGGTGCCCAGCACCGGGTCACCGAGGCTGCCGTGCAGCTGGTCCTTGGGGAGCCGGGTCGGGCCCGTCACCGTACGGCCATCTGGTGGCGTTCCACCGCTGCGTACCGGGCCATGAGGGCGGCGCCGAGCTCCGGGGAGCCGTGGCGCTGGACGAGGTCGTAGGAGAGGGTGCTGCGCTCGTGGGGCGAGCGGCCGAACGCCTGCAGGAGGTACGCCCCTGGGGCGCCGTGCGCCAGCACCTGGGCGTCGCGCAGGTCGGCGAGGTCGGGGAAGCGTCCGGCGAGCCGGTCGTAGTGGGCGTCCGGGGCGGGGAGAAACTCCATGCCGCGTGCTCTCAGCTCCCGGACGCCGGAGACGATGTCCGGGCTTCGGAACGCGAGGCTCTGCACCCCCGGGCCACCGTTGCGCGCCAGGAAGCCGACGAGCGGGTCCGCCGCCGTCGCCGTCGTCGCCGGGGCTGCCAGCGCGAGCGTGACGCGCTCGGACGCACTGCGCAGCACCGGCTGTTCCGCCGGTGCGGAGAGGCGGGAGAAGCCGAACGCGTCCTGGTAGAAGGCCGCCAGGTGGGCGGTCGTCTGCGGCTCGGCACAGACCGCCACGTGGTCCAGCCGCCGGATCCGCTCCACCGCGGGTGCGGGCGCCGTGCCCGCCACCACCCACCGGCGCCCCGGCGGCGTGCTGCCCGCGGGGCGCCGGGGCAGCAGGGTGTGGCAGACGTCGCCGAACGCCTCCAGCCGCGGAGCCCCGTAGCGGGAGGGGGCCGGTCTGGCGCCGGCCGCCAGTGCCGCCTCGTAGGTCGCCGTCACGTCGTCGCAGGCGAGGGCGATATCCGCGATGCCGTCGCCGTGCTGGTGGAGGAAACCCCAGATCCCGTGGCCGGTGGTCACCACCAGCCGCACGTCACCCTGGCGCAGCAGGGTGGAGCTCCGGTCGACCTCCACGGCTTCCGCGGCCACGGTGAAGCCCATGGCCGAGACGAAGTGGTCGACCATCGACACCTTGTCGCGGGTGAACAGCTCGACATGAGCGATGTCGTGAACAGCCACTGAGAGTTCCTCCTGACCTGTGCGGTCACGGATGTCGGTGGTGGTTTGCGGATGTCGGCGGGAGCGGGGCAACCGGGCGGGGTGACCCGCTCGTCCGCCGGAAGGGGCCTACCAGCGCCACTCCTGCTGGCCGTAGAGGTGGCCGGCCGGGATCCCGCGCTCCTTGCACCAGTGCAGGAACTGCTCGATCTGCTTGATCTGGTACGTGTCCTCGGTGTACGTGGTGGCCATGACGTGGCCCAGCCACGGCTCCTCACCCATGGCGTACACATACGCCTCGCCGGCCCCCAGCTCCGTCATGATCGCGGCGGCCTGCTCTGCGTTGGAGCCGGAGAGCTTGCGCGAGTTGCTCATCTTCTTGGTGATGGGGATCGTCAGCAGTGCCTGGTAGAGCCAGGTCAGCGGCGCACCGTCGCACTCCATGCCGAGGAAGGCCATGTCCGCGGTGCCCAGGTGCTGCTTGATGTAGCGGTAGAGCGAGGGCTCGATGCCGGAGGAGTCGGCGCCGATGAAGACCTTCTTGCCGGCCAGGTCCGCCCAATACGTCGACTTGGCGCGGATGTCCAGGTCGCAGTGCTCGCCGAGGAACGGCGTGGCGGTGACCTTGCCGCCGGGGAACTCGATCTCGTCGAAGTCGTCGACCTCGAGCACGGGGAAGCCCTGGTGCTTGAGCATGAGGGCCATGGACGGGTCCGCGAGATTGCCGCGCGAGCAGCGGGGGACGACGATCGTCCCGATGCGGCCGCGGAGTTGCAGCAGCGTCTCGAGGACGATGTGGTCCTGGTGACCATGGGTGATCAGCACGAGGTCGATGTAGTCCGGGAGATCGTCCAGGGTGTAGCGGTCACCGGCCGTGCTGTCCGCGCTGATGAACGGGTCGGTCACGATGGCGGCCTGCGGCGTCTGCAGCACCAGGCAGGCGTGCCCGAAGTAGCGGATACGGCCGCCGGCGTCGATGTGCCGGTCCTCGGCGAGACTGGGCCGGTCGCTGAGCATGCCGCGCAGTCGCTCCGCCTGGGCGTCGTTCAGCTCCAGCGCGTCGCGCAGATGGCCGAGGTGGGTGGGGTGCACCCGGGCCTTGAAGAGCTCGTCCAGGCCGGGGTGGCGGAACGGCAGATCGAGTTCGAGGACGTCCGGCGTCGGCAGCCGGGGCGTGCTGAGAATGAAGGGGCGCTCGATCCCGGTCTCGAACGACAGCTGCACAGACTGGCGGGACTCCTGGTAGAAGTCGCTGGTGTAGACGAGCGGCTCTATGAAGCGCATCTGCGCCTGGTTGTCGGTGTCGTACGCCAGCTCGACCAGACCGCCGAGCTCCGAGGGGAGCTTGGGGTACAGCGGGGTGAGGTCGAAGCCGGTGGCGCTGGCCCGCAGCAGCTCCTGCCCGGCGGCTATCGCCTCTGCGAAGCGGAGGATCGCGGCCCTGTCCCGCTTGATGCCGGCGAGGAGGTCGCGCACCTCGTCGGCGCGCTCCTCGGGGATGTTGATGAAGTAACCGCCGCGCAGGTCAGGATTGTTGCTGGCAGCCACGTGCACCTGCGGGGACTGCAGATACGACTCGAGCAACGGCACCTGCAGGAATGCGAGGTTCATCGCGGACTGCACGGGTGCCAGGGTGTACGGCCAGGCGAAGAATCTATCCAGCAGCGGCTCGACAATAACCTTCGACCGCAGGAACAACGACTCGTCGGCCATTTTTCGAGACCCCTCCAGAGGAATGTAAGAGAAACTGCATGCCCGTCAGACACACTCGCCCCACTCCCGGCAGCACGGCATCCATCGGCCGTTTATGTCTCGGGAAGGGGCGAAGCTTCACAGCGATATCAGGTTGCCATCGAGGGCTGGTCACATCGGCAGCATGGTCCGGTTCCAGGCGATGGAACATTACTCCACGGCGCCGCGGCCACCGCCTCGCCGTTCAACTGTGACCGGGCGGCAGTTGAACGGCGATGGACGGCCGCCCGGCCACTCATGCTGGCATTGACCAGGGCTCTCGCGCGATGATGCATCGTGGGTGCGTGGATTTCTCCGTGGCCTGACGTGGCGCTCACCGAAGGGCACGCCGAGGAGGGGGGCCATCCGCCATGAGAACCCACAACGCCTCGTATCGGATGGCCCCCTGACAGCCGTGCGCGGGTACATTCTCCGCGTTTCCGGCAGGAAGTGACAAGCGCCCCATGCCTTTTGTCAAGACCAACAGCATCCAGCTCTCCTACCAGCGTTCAGGCCGCGGTGAACCCGTCCTCTTGATCATGGGCTCGTCCGCCTCCGGCCGCGTCTGGACCATGCACCAGACTCCTGCGCTGAACCGGGCCGGATATGAAACAGTCACATTCGACAATCGAGGCGTGGCCCCGTCGGACGTACCGGCGGGCGACTACTCCATCGCCGAAATGGTCGCCGACACCCGCGGGTTGATCGAGGCGCTGGACTTCGGCCCGTGCCACATCGTGGGGTCGTCCATGGGTTCGATGATCGCCCAGGAGCTGGCGCTCGGCTGGCCCCATCTCGTGCGCTCCGCGACGCTGATGGCCACCCGGGCGCGCTCCGACGTCTTCCGGCGGGCCCAGGCGGCTGCCGACCGGGAGTTGCGGGAGAGCGGGATCCGGCTGCCGCCCAAGTACACGGCTACCAGGGCCATGTTGGAGATGCTCTCGCCGGCGACGATGGACGACGAGACTGCGGCCTCCATGTGGCTGGACATGTTCGAACTCGCCGGCGACAACGGCGTCGGCGGACAGTCGGCGGCCGTCTCGGCGCTCGGCGACCGGAGTGCGGCGCTGCGCGGTATCACCGTGCCGTGCCAGGCCATCGCGTTCGCCGATGACCGCGTCTGTCCCCCTCGCCTGGTCGCCGAAGTCGCGGAGGCGATTCCGGACTGCAGCCTCACCACAATTCCTGACTGCGGCCACCTCGGATACCTGGAACGCCCCGACGCGGTCAACTCAGTTCTCATCGAGTTCCTCGACATGCACCGGGGCATGACACCGCGGCAGCGCACAGCCGGCTCGCCGGTGCCGGTCGCCGGATCTTGATCCGATTCATTTTCTCCACTCAACGCGAGAAAACCAGAGAGCGAGACAGTTTCCGTGAGCGTGCTGACAAGACCAACCCCGATACGAATCCGGCCGGGCGACGAGTCGGCCGAGCGTCAGCGGGTCAGGCCGGGCACGGTGCGGCGGATTCTTCCGTACGCCCGGCCGTACCGTTGGCAGATCGCGCTGCTGCTTACGGTGACCGTCATCGATGCCTGCATCGCGGTCGGCAGCCCGTTGATCCTCAAGCTGATCATCGACCAGGGCATCATTCCCAAGAATTTCGATCGCGTCGTGTGGCTCAGCCTCGGGCTGGCCGGACTGGCCCTGGTGAACGCCGGGGCCATCTTCGTCCAGACCTGGTGCTCGAGCCGGGTCGGCGAAGGCGTCGTCTTCGACCTGCGGACCAAGGTGTTCACCCATGTCCAGCAGCAGCCGGTTGCCTTCTTCACCCGGACTCAGACCGGCAAGCTCATCAGCCGCCTCAACTCGGACATCGCCGGCGCCCGCCAGGCCGTGACCACCATCCTCGCCCAGGCGGTCTCCACGATCCTGACCCTGATCCTGGTTCTGGCCGCCATGCTCTACCTGTCCTGGCAGATCACCGTGGCCGCCCTGGTGATGATCCCGGTGTTCCTGATCCCCGTGCGGCTGCTCGCGCGCCGGATACAGCGGCTCTCGCGGTCGATGATGGAGCAGGACGGCGAGATGAGCGCGCTGATGACCGAGCGCTTCAACGTCTCCGGCGCGATGCTGGCCAAACTCTACGGCCGCCCGCAGGACGAGAAGGAGCTGTTCGCGAGCAAGGCCGGCAAGGTCCGCACGCTGGCGATCAGGCTGGCCGTCTGGGGACGGCTGCTGCCGATCATCGTCACCGTGCTGACCACCTTCACCACGGCCCTCGTCTACGGCCTGGGCGGCGCGCTCACCATCGACGGCGCCATCGAGTTCGGCACGCTGGTGGCCATGGTGGCACTGCTGATGCGGCTGTACGGGCCCGTCAACGAGCTGTCGTCCATGCAGGCGACCGCGACGATCGCCCTGGTGAGTTTCGACCGGGTCTTCGAAATCCTCGATCTCAAGCCGCTGATCACCGAACGCCCTGGCGCCAAGGCCCTGCCGGCCGGGGCCGGCGCCGAGAACGGCAACGGCTCGGCCGCGGCCGCCCCGGACGTCGCGTTCGAGGCGGTCTCCTTCCGGTATCCCAGCGCTGACGAGGTGTCGCTGCTCTCGCTGGAGCTGCACACGAGCAGCAAGGCCGACCGGTCAGGGGCGAACGCGCAGGATGTCCTGCACGAGTTGAGCTTCCACGCCCCCGCCGGCAAGCTCACCGCGCTGGTCGGGCCGTCGGGCGCCGGCAAGACCACCATCACCCAGCTGGTGCCACGTATGTACGACACGACCTCGGGGACCGTGCGCATCGGCGGTCACGATGTCCGCGATCTGAGCCTCGCGTCGCTGCGCGAGAGCGTCGGGGTCGTCACGCAGGAGTCGCACCTCTTCCACGACACCCTGCGCGTCAACCTGTCGTACGCCCGCCCCGGCGCCGCCGAGGAGGAGCTGATCGAGGCGTGCAAGGCTGCGCTGATCTGGGACACCGTCAGCGCTCTGCCCGAAGGGCTCGACACCGTCGTGGGTGAGCGCGGTTACCGGCTCTCCGGCGGCGAGAAGCAGCGGATCGCGCTGGCCAGGCTGCTGCTCAAGGCCCCCCCGATCGTCGTGCTCGACGAGGCCACCGCGCACCTGGACTCGGAGTCGGAAGCGGCGATCCAGCAGGCTCTCAGGACCGCGCTCGCAGGCCGCACCTCGCTGGTGATCGCGCACCGGCTCTCCACCATCCGCGAGGCCGACCAGATCCTGGTCGTCGACAGCGGCCGGATCTGCGAGTGCGGTACCCACGAGGAGCTGCTGGCGGCCGGGGGGCTCTACGCCGACCTCTACCACACGCAGTTCTCCCAGCAGGCGACGGACCGGTTGCCCGATCCGTCCACGGTGACCGCGGGAGCGTCACCGGCTGGAGCGTGACCGACTCCGCCCCTCGATCACGGAAGCCGGGACACCTGCCTCAGGAGGTGTCCCGGCTTCCGTGATCGTGCTTCCGCACGCGCGACGGGCCGGTGCTCGGGAACGGGGCCGAACATGGCGAAGGGCCCGGGCCTGCCGGTGACAGTTCGACACTGACGCCGGCTCGGCTGCGGGCCACTCGCATGAGTACCGCGGGGTCTGGTCGGCTCAGAACAGAGGCCGACGAATGCGTGTGATGCAGAAGGCGACCAGCAGCCCGGAGAGTGCGAGGTATCCCCCGAACTCGATCCACTGGAAGGGCCAGTAGCGGTTTGCGGGCTGATAAGAGACGTCGAGGTGCAGGTCCTTCGTCGCCAGACAGGCCTTGACCTTGTCCATGTCGCCGTTGAAGCATTCCTTCTCGTACTGAGCGACGGTGAAGGGCTTGTTGTTCGACTCGAGCATCGTATGCGTGCTGTCCAGCATCCATGCTCCGGAGATGTTGTATCCCTTGATCTGCATGTTGCTGTTCTCGTCCCGGATCGCCTTGAACTCGGTGTCCGCTTTCAGCGCCACCGTCGCAGAGGCGGGCTCCTGCAGATGCGGGCGGACTCCGAACGACGTGATGACCTGGACCGCGGCGACCACAGCCAGCGCGACCACCATGGCCGGCAGCGTACGCCGGATCAGGAGCCCCATGGTCACGGCGAGCACGAAGGCGAAGACGGCGTACGCGAGCGGTGTGATGTTCCTGGACATGAATCCCATGGCGCCGAACCGCTCACCCTGGACAAGGTCGTACGGACTCGCGGCCCAGGTGAGCAGCAGACTGAACACGCCCACCAGAATCACGCTGGCCAGCGCGATGAAGGAGAGCTTCACGATCAGCCAACGAGTCCGCGAGACGCTTTGGTTCCAGACCAGCCGGTGCGTGCCGCCTTCGAGTTCACGAGTGATGAGCGGCGCACCCCAGAAGAGGCCGATGAGCGCAGGAACAGAGATGAGCAGGACGCTGGCCGAAAAGATTTGCAGCTCGTAGTCGCCCAGGAACAGCTGCTTGGCACCTTCGCAGTCACCGCTGGCCTCGCAGCCGGCGATGTCCTTGTCATAGGCGTCGCGAATCTGCATGCCCAGGTAGATCAGATAGCCCGCGAGGCCCGCCAGGACGACTGCAGCCGTCAGAGCCTGTACACGGAATTGTCTCCAGGTGAGCCAGATCACTGCCGGGCCTCCATGAACTGCTGCGCCGTTCCGGTCACCGATGCGTAGGCGGACCGGCTCATGTAGGCGAGGATGATGTCTTCGAGGTCCAGGTGCGTGGCCTCGGAGAAGTGGTGGGGGATCGGGCCGGACGAGCGCACGATCAGCGTCGTCTGACGGTCCGTGTGCGCGGCCTGGATGATCTCGATCTCCTGGGGCAGATCGTCGAAATCGCCCTGCGCCCCCACCAGACGGTAGTGCTCGGCCACGAGGTCGTCGGCCTCGCCCGCCAGCTGAACGCGGCCGTCACCCAGGACGACCACGTGGTCGCAGATCCGCTCGAGGTCGCCGAGAAGGTGCGAGGAGAGGATGACGCTGGCCTCGAGTTCGGCCACGAACTCCATGAGGTTCTGCAGGAATCCGCGCCGGGCCAGCGGGTCCAGTGCGGCGACCGGTTCGTCGAAGATCAGCAGTTCGGGTCGCTTGGCGGCGGCGATGGTCAGGGCGAGCTGGGCTCGCTGACCTCCGGAGAGCCTGCCGGCCTTGTGGTCGAGCTTGAGGTTGAGCTGGCGAACCTGCCGCTCTGCCAGCTTCTGGTCCCACCGCGGGTTCAGCTCGGCGCCCAGCCGCAGGTGCTCGGCCACGGTGAGGTTCGCGTAGACCGGTGTGTCCTGGGCGACGAATCCGACCCGGGCCAGCTGGTCGGTGCTGGCGGCCGGATGGTGGCCGAGCACCTTGATGGTCCCCTCGCTCGGCTGGATCAATCCGCAGGCCAGCCCGAGGAACGTGGACTTGCCGGCTCCGTTCGGGCCGACCAGGCCGACGACCCGGCCCTCTGGAATCTGCAGATTACAGTCGGCCAGCGCTTCGTGGCGGCCATACCTCTTCGCGAGGCCCTCAGTTTCTAAGACGAACGTCATTTCCTCACCTTCATAGAAGTCCGGAATGTGGTCGCGAACAGGGCTTGAATGCTTTCCTCGTCGAGCCCCGCCCACTTCGCCTTGGCCAGCCACTGCTCCAGCTCTTTCCGCAGTGGCTCATGTGCTGTCAAGGAGTCATCCGCGAGCGTGCGGACGACAAATGTCCCCACTCCCGGCTGCGGCGACACCAGGCCCTCGTGTTCGAGTTCCCGATATGCCTTCAGGACAGTGTTGGGATTAACCGCAACGTTGGCCACAACTTCCTTGACCGTTGGCAGCTGATCACCGACGTCGAGCAATCCCAGACGTAGTGCTTGCCGAACCTGCTGGGCAAGTTGGGCATACGGTGCGACACGACTTCGAGCATCCAGATAGAAGTCGATCAAGGCAATACCTCCTCTCACCTCCTTCACTAAGACCCTAGCACAATAGGCTTGCAGAACCAGCGAGTTGATCCGTTCTCCCTCTTCTGCTCCGCGGCCTGGGCCTAGATCCGCCGCATGAAGTCTTTTGACCGTATTCAAGCGGGTTCGGGGCGATCTCTCGGAGCGCGAGCCGCGGTGAGTGCCACGTGGCCGGTTCGGTGCGGCACCTCCGAGTTCTTCAGTGCCGTGGGCGGACAGGGGCGGTCGCTGGGCCAGGTACGCATGCGCTACCCCGTCTCCGTCCACAGGCCGACAAGTCGCAAGCTCAGGTCCGGGGTTGAGGCAGGTGTGGAGTGAAGCGGCTGGCTCCGGCCCCGATCCAGGCGGGGATGTCGATCAGGTGGCGCCTGCTGGTGATCGCGGTGAAGAGGGCCTCGGCGATCTCGGCGTCAGACTCCAGCGTTCCTCATCGGCACCAGACGGCCGCGGTGTACTCGATCGGCGTCCAGGCGTCCTCACCGATCACTGCGATGGCCGCCTTGACCGAGGCATTCATCCGCACCGGCACAGAGAACCCAACACCCAGGACCCGGCAGGCGGGGATCACGTCGCCGCATATCAGGCCGGGTCCGCCCGCCACGATCAACTGATGGTGTCGTCCGGCTCGAGGCAGGCGACCGTGTCCATGCCGGGCAGCAGCGGAGTGTGCGCGGCCGACCGCAGCAGCGGCATGGCGGGATTGCATCTCGATAGTGCCCTCGTGATGGTGCGTGCCGGAAGTTCGAAGAACTTCCGGCATCGCGGGCCAGAGGGCATTTCCTCGTTCCCGGCAACATCGTCGCCGCACATTCAACCGGTGAATCCGGGCTCAGTCCTGTCGATTCGGCCGAGTGTGCAGCCATTCCGCAATGGCGTCCCAGGCCCGTGCCAGCATGTCAGGACGTGCCATGTCCGAGTGCGCGCAGGCAAGCCGGACGGTGGATGCCTGCCGAGTTAGGTGGGGCTGCCACAGGGCTTCGGCGGAGAAGTCCGCCCGTTTCCCTTCTTCCGCGACGAGAATCAGGGTTTCCCCACCGAATGTGCCGTACTGGTGCCGAAGTCTCAGCGTGGCATTGTTGTCGAACACCTGGGCAAGGGAGGCGATTTCCTCCTCGTCGACTCCGCCCAGGAGCGCGCCGAGTTCAGCCCGGATACGCTCCGCCAAGCGTGCCGTGCCACCGGCCGTCGGGCGCTGGGGAGGCACGGAGTCGGTCCCCGGCACCGCCGGGAACGCGTCCATGAGGATCAGCGACACCTGCTCTCCCTCGGCCTCGAGCCGGACCGCGATCTCGTGAGCCGGCGTACCGCCGAAGGACCAGCCCACCAGGTAGTAGGGGCCGGACGCCTGCAGACTGCGGATGCGGTCCACATACTCCGCGGCCATATCAGCAACGGATCCGGGCAGCGCCCCGGGGTCGTCGACACCCCGCGCCTGGAGTCCGTACAGCGGATGCTCCTGCGGGATGAAGCGGGCGAACGGCATATAGCACCAGCTCAGGCCACCTGCGGGGTGGATGAAGAAGAACGCCGGTCCGGTGCCACCGGTCCGGATCGACAGCACGTCGCCGAGGGCGTCCTGCACCGACGACAGACTGAACGTCTGCATGAGCCGTGCCGGCGTCGGATTGGTGATCAGCGTGCGCAGCAACACGGTCACGCCTCTGTCCCGGAGCCGCTCCACCAACGACACCGCCAGCAGCGAGTGCCCGCCGAGCGCGAAGAAGTCGTCGTCCACACCGACCTCGGGAACACCCAGGACCTCGGCGAACGCGTCGCACACCGCTGCTTCGAGCACGCCTGAGGGGCCACGGCCTGACGCCGGATCACCACCGAGTCCCGCCTTGTAGTCCGGAGCGGGGAGCGCCTTGCGGTCGAGCTTGCCGTTCACCGTCAGCGGCAACTCCGGCAGGACCACGACAGCCGACGGCACCAGGTAGGCGGGCAGCCGGTCGGCTGCGTAGTCCCGCAGCTCGGGCCCCTGCGCGTCGCCGACCACATAGGCGATGAGGCGCTTGTCGCCCGGGACGTCCTCCCGTGCGATCACTGCGGCTTGTCCGACCCGCGGATGCGCGGCCAGCACCGCCTCCACCTCGCCCGGCTCGATCCGGAAGCCACGGATCTTCACCTGCTCATCCGTACGCCCCAGATACTCCAGCCGGCCTTCCACCGACCACCGCGCGCGGTCACCCGTGCGGTACATCCGCTCGCCCCCACCACCGAACGGGGAGGCCACGAACCGCTCACCCGTCAGCCCCGGACGGTTCAGATACCCGCGCGCCAACTGTCCACCCGCGATGTACAGCTCACCCGCGACACCGGTCGGCACCGGACGCAGCCACTCATCCAGCACGTACACCTGCATGTTGGTCACCGGAGTGCCGATCGATACCCCGCCGTCCACTGCACCGGCGGCGGACTCGCCGGGACCCACCGTGCACGTGACACAGCCGACCGTCGCCTCGGTCGGCCCGTACTCGTTCACCACCGTCGCCGACGGATTGGCCCGACGCCAACGCTCCAGCACCTCCACCGACAACGCCTCACCACCCACCACCAGATCACCGGACAGCTCAGCTCCTGCCGCCAGCTCGCCCAGCAACGCCAGGTGGCTCGGAGTCACCTTCAGGAACGTGCACCCGCCCTCCGCCGACAGCGCCTCACGTACCCCCTCGCTCTCCGTCAGGTTGACCACCCGCACACATCCACCGACCGTCAGCGGCCCCAGCAGCGACGTCACCGTCAGGTCGAAGGCCACCGAGGAGTGCAGGCCCGCCACCCCACGCAGGCCCGTGTACCGCTCAGCACACCACTCCAGGTAGCCCACCGCGCCCCGCTGGCTGACGACCACGCCCTTCGGACGCCCCGTCGACCCCGACGTATAGATCACATACGCCGGATGCGCCGGCACCAGCGGACCAACCCGCTCAGCATCCGTCAGCTCCGCCCCCGACAGCCCGGCAAGCCGCTCCTCGACCTCAGGCTCACCCAGCACCACGCACGCCACGCCACCGAACAACCCGGCAGCATGGCCGACCGTCGTGATCACGCACACGGGAGCCGCGTCATCCACCATGAAGGCGACCCGGTCCGCCGGATAGCCCGTATCGATCGGCAGATACGCCGCCCCCGCCTTCAGCACGGCCAACACCGCCACCACCAGGTCGACCGAGCGCGGCAACGCCAACCCCACCACACGCTCCGGGCCCACCCCATCGGCCACCAGCAGCCGCGCCAGCCGATTCGCCCGCTCATCCAACTCCCGGTACGTCAGCGACTGCCCCTCGCAGACCACCGCCACCGCATCCGGAGTCCGCGCGACCTGCGCCGCAAGCAACCCGGGCACCGTCGCATCCGACACCGGCGCCGCGGTGTCATTCAACTCCACCACGAGCTGGTCGTGCTGGGCCTCGTCGAGGACGTGCACTGCCGACAGCGAGCTGCCCGGATGGTCTTCGAGCGCGGTGACGAGATGGTCCAGGCAGGTGTGCAGCAGCCGGCACACCGCCTGCCCGTCCACCGAGTCGACCGCATCCACAGTCAACCCGAATCCTGAACCGAGATCGTCCACCGAGACGGCCACCGGATAGTTCGTGGCCTCCCGTGTGAACACCATCTGGATCCGCCTGGGCGTGGTGTCCGCCTCCTGGCGGGGCTCCACGTCTGGACGCTGGCTGTGTCGGTAGTTGAAGAGCGAGGTGAACAGGTGGCTGCCGCCGGGTATGCCGCTGGCCTGCTGTGCGAGGGTCAGCGGGGCGTGCTCGTGCACCAGCAGTTCCGCCAGCTGGTCACGCACTCCCTCCAACGCCTCACCCACACCCATGGCACCGACCCGCACCCGCACCGGCAGCGTGTTGAGGAACAGCCCCGGCACCCGGTCGGCGCCCGCACCGGCGTTCATCCGCCCGAACAACACCGTGCCGAACACGACGTCGTCGCGCCCGCTGAGAGTGGCGACGACCCGGGCCCATGCCAGATGGAACACCGACGCCGCACTCACGCCCAGGCCGCGGGCGACCTCCCGCACCCGGGCGCCAACCTCCTCATTCACGCGCAGATGCGACCGCACCACACCACTGCCATCACCATGCGCATCGAGCAGCCCGTACGGAGCCGTGGTCTCCTCCACGTCTCCCAGCAACCCCGCGAAGTACTCCTCGTGCTCCTCCCGGGTCACGCCCAGCCGCGCCTGCGCCACGAAGTTCCGGAACGGCAGCGGCTCCGGCAGCGATCCCTCCCGGCCTGCCATGAACGCGCCCATCTCCTCCAGCAGCACATCCTGTGTCGTGTGGTCCTGGACCAGGTGGTGCATCCGCAGCAAGACCAGCCACCGGCCCTCACTCTGCGGCTCTACCGCCGTGTACACGTCGATCAACGGGGCACGACCGATGTCCATCACCGACCCAGCCGCGGCGATCAGCTCCTGCACCGCCGCCTTGCCGACACAGTTCAACTCCAGCGGAACGACCGGCAGGACGGCCTGGCGGGTGACCACCTGGACCGGCTCGCTCAGGCCCTCCCACACGAAAGCCGTGCGGTAGATGTCATGCCGGTCCACCACTCGCTGCAACGCCCCCAGGAACGCATCCAGCCGCTCACGCGAGTCGAACGCGATCACCCGCGGCGCCGCGTAAACATCCGCACCGCCGTCCGCCTGCAACAAGTGGTGGAAGAGGATGCCTTCCTGGAGGGGCGCGAGCGGGTAGATGTCCGCGATGTTCGCCGCGCCGCCCTCGATGGCCGCGACGATCCGTTCGACCT
>NZ_JAGMUK010000059.1:0-14797 GCF_019049245.1 Streptomyces sp. AC555_RSS877
ACCGCACGCGACTGGGAAGCCGCCGACCGCGAGGGCCGCTCCCTGACCCCCCTGATCACCCGGCTCAACACGATCCGGCGCGCACACCCGGCCCTGCGGCAGCTGCGTGATCTCCACTTCCACCACGCGGACCAGGAAGCGGTGATCGCCTACTCGAAGCGGAGCGGTTCGAACACGGTTCTGGTGGTCGCCAACCTCGACCCCCACCACACCCAGGAGGCGACGGTCTCGTTGGACATGCCGCAACTCGGCCTGGAATGGCACGAGTCGGTGCCGGTGCGCGACGAGCTCACCGGTGAGACCTATCACTGGGGCAGGGCCAATTATGTGCGCCTCGAACCGGGCACCCGGCCCGCGCACATCTTCTCGGTTCTGCGACCGTCCACCCCGCAGATCGGAGGGTCACCCACATAATGATCGTCAACGAGCCCGTCCACGACACCTTCGAGGACACCCCGGCCAAGGACCGGGACCCCGAGTGGTTCAAGCGCGCCGTCTTCTACGAGGTCCTCGTCCGCTCCTTCCAGGACAGCAACGGTGACGGCGTCGGCGACCTCAAGGGCCTGACCGCGAAACTCGACTACCTGCAGTGGCTGGGGGTCGACTGTCTGTGGCTGCCGCCGTTCTTCAAGTCACCCCTGAGGGACGGCGGATACGACGTCTCGGACTACACCGCCGTCCTGCCCGAGTTCGGCGACCTCGCCGACTTCGTGGAGTTCGTCGACGCCGCGCACCACCGCGGCATGCGCGTCATCATCGACTTCGTCATGAACCACACCAGCGACCAGCACCCCTGGTTCCAGGAGTCCAGGAAGGATCCGGACGGCCCCTACGGCGACTACTACGTGTGGGCCGACGACGACAAGCAGTACCAGGACGCGCGGATCATCTTCGTCGACACCGAGGCCTCCAACTGGACCTTCGACCCGATCCGCAAGCAGTACTACTGGCACCGCTTCTTCTCCCACCAGCCCGACCTCAACTACGAGAACCCGGCGGTGCAGGAGGAGATCATCTCCGCACTGCGGTTCTGGCTGGACCTGGGCATCGACGGCTTCCGGCTCGACGCGGTGCCGTACCTGTACCAGGAGGAGGGCACCAACTGCGAGAACCTTGCGGCGACCCACGAGTTCCTCAAACGGGTCCGTAAGGAGATCGACGCCTCCTACCCGGACACGGTGCTGCTGGCGGAGGCGAACCAGTGGCCGGAGGACGTCGTCGACTACTTCGGCGACTACCGAAGCGGCGGCGACGAATGCCACATGGCGTTCCACTTCCCGGTCATGCCGCGCATCTTCATGGCGGTGCGCAGGGAATCGAGGTATCCGGTGTCGGAAATCCTCGCGAAGACCCCGGCCATTCCGTCGAACTGCCAGTGGGGCATCTTCCTGCGCAACCATGACGAGCTGACCCTCGAAATGGTCACCGACGAGGAACGCGACTACATGTGGGCGGAGTACGCCAAGGATCCCCGCATGCGCGCCAACATCGGCATCCGGCGGCGGCTGGCACCGCTGCTGGACAACGACCGCAACCAGATCGAGCTGTTCACGGCTCTGCTGCTGTCCCTGCCGGGCTCGCCGATCCTCTACTACGGCGACGAGATCGGCATGGGCGACAACATCTGGCTCGGCGACCGCGACGCCGTACGCACGCCGATGCAGTGGACCCCGGACCGCAACGCGGGCTTCTCGTCCTGCGACCCGGGACGGCTCTACCTGCCCACGATCATGGACCCGGTGCACGGCTACCAGGTGACGAACGTCGAGGCGTCGATGGCCTCCCCGTCCTCCCTGCTGCACTGGACCCGCCGCATGATCGAGATCCGCAAGCAGAACCACGCCTTCGGTCTGGGGTCCTACACGGAGCTGCCCTCCTCCAACCCGGCGGTGATCGCCTTCCTCCGGGAGTACGAGGACGACCTCGTGCTGTGCGTGAACAACTTCTCGCGGTTCGCGCAGCCGACGGAGCTGGATCTGAGCGCGTTCAACGGGCGGCATCCGGTCGAGCTGTTCGGTGGGGTCCGTTTTCCGGCCGTGGGTGATCTGCCGTACCTGTTGACTCTCGGCGGACACGGGTTCTACTGGTTCCGGCTCCGCAAGGACGCGGCATAGCCGCTCAGCGACCGGCTCAGCCCGGCCGAACCCCGGGCGGGTCGGTTTCCCCCGCCCCGCCCGGGGCACGCATCAGTAACACCCCGCCCACCCGGGGAAAGGACGCGACGCCATGTCGGAAGCCGTCACCCGTAACGCCACGACACATCCCGGCCTCCTTGCGTCACTGGACCCACTGCTGCGGGAGTGGCTGCCGCGGCAGCGCTGGTTCGCGGGCAAGGGCCGCCCGGTCACCGGGTTCTCCCTGGTGGCCGCCACCGAGCTGCTGCCGCCGACGGCGAAGCAGGGCCTCTACCACCTGCTGGTGCGTGCCCACCAGCCCCTCACCCTCGGCAGCCCGCCGCATCCCGGTGACTGCTACCAGCTCCTCATAGGCGTGCGCGAGGCGCTGCCGCCCCGGCTGGCGCCCGCGCTGATCGGCCACGTCGAGGAGGGCCCGCTCGCCGGACAGACGGTCTACGAGGCCCTGCACGACTCCCGGCCCGCCGAACTGCTCCTGGAGGCCGTGCGCTCGCAGGCCCGCATCGGCGGCCTGCGCTTCGACCGCGACCCCCACCAGGAGATCCGGGACGGGCTCGTGCCCCGGGTGATGACCGCCGAGCAGTCGAACTCGTCGATCGTCTATGGAGATACGTTCATCCTGAAGCTGTTGCGCCGGATCGTGCCCGGCACCAACCCCGACCTCGAGCTGCCGCTGGCCCTCGCCCAGGAGGGCTGCCCTCGGGTGCCGGCACCCACGGGATGGCTGCGGGCCGAGCTGTCCGGAGAGTCGTACGTCCTCGGCGTCCTCCAGCCGTTCGTGCAGGGCGCCTCCGACGGCTGGGAGCTCGCGCTGCGGGAGCTGGCCAAGAGCGAGGACTTCAGCGCGGAGGCCCGGTCACTGGGGCGGGCCACCGCCGAGGTGCACACCGCGCTCGCCCGGGCGCTGCCCACGGCCACGATCGGTCACACCCAGCTCCAGCCGCTGGTCGAGGGCATGATCGAGCGCCTGGAGGCGGCCGCGCAGGCGGTGCCCGCGCTACGGCCGCACGCGCCGGGGCTGCGCTCCGCGTTCACCGCGATGGCCGACCTGGCCGCCGAGGGCCGTACCTGGACCGCGCAGCGCATCCACGGCGACCTGCACCTCGGCCAGTGCCTGCGCTCGCCGGCCGGCCAGTGGTCGCTGATCGACTTCGAGGGCGAGCCATCGAAACCGCTCGCCGAACGCCGGATGCCACAGCCGACCGCCCGGGACATCGCGGGCATGCTCCGCTCCTTCGACTACGCGGCCCACTCCGCCGACCAGCCGGTGCCGGGCTGGGCCGATGCGTGCAGGGCGGCGTACTGCTCCGGGTACGCGGAGGTCAGCGGCGTCGATCCGCGGACCGACCCGGTGCTGCTGCGCGCCTACGAGACGGACAAGGCGATCTACGAGGTCGTCTACGAGGCCCGCCACCGCCCCGACTGGCTCCCCGTGCCGATGGCGGCCATCGAGGGCTATGTGACCACCGACCTGATCTGACCGTCTGACCGACCGGATCTGCCGACCGGATCCGCCGACCAGACTTTTCGCCGAGGAGGCCTCGCCAGTGACCCCCCGCACCCCGTCCAGCGGTTCGGACCCGAAGAAGACCGCTGCGCAAGCCGCGAAGAGTGTGAAGAAGGCCGCGGAGAAGGCGACCGCGCCCAAGGAAGCGGTGAAGAAGGCGGCGGCGAAGAAGACCACCGCCGAGAAGACGGTGACGAAGAAGACCACGGCGAAGAAGGCGACTCCGACGGCCAAGAAGGCGACCACGAAGAAGGCCGGGACGAAGAAGACCGCCCCGGCGAAGATCACCGCGACGAAGGCCGCCCCGGCGAAGGCCACCACCAAGAAAGCCGCCGCCAAGAAGGCCGTCACCAAGAAAGCCACCGCGAAGAAGGCTGTCGCGACGAAGGCCGTCACGGACAAGGTCACCGCCCCGGTCCCCGTCCCGCCGTCGGAGACAGCCGTGGCCGTCTCCCCCGCCGTGGACGCCGGTGACCGCGAGCGCCTGCTCACCGGCACCCACCACGCCCCGCACTCCGTGCTCGGCGCCCATCCGGTGCCCGGCGGAGTCGCCTTCCGCGCGTTGCGGCCGTACGCGCTGGCCGTCACGGTCGTCGCCGGGGATCTGCGGGCCGAACTGCACGACGACGGTGACGGATTCTTCTCGGGCCTGCTGCCACTGCGGGACGTCCCGGCGTACCGCCTCCTGGTGGCGTACGAGGAGGCGGTCCAGGACGTCGAGGACGCGTACCGCTTCCTGCCCGCGCTGGGCGACCTCGACCTGCACCTGATCGGGGAGGGCCGGCACGAGGAGCTGTGGACGGCGCTCGGCGCCGAGCCGATGACCCACCAGGGTGTGGCCGGCACCCGCTTCACGGTGTGGGCGCCGAACGCGCGGGGCGTGCGGGTGGCCGGCACCTTCAACTTCTGGGACCCGACCGCGTATCCGATGCGTTCGCTCGGCGGCACCGGCGTGTGGGAGTTGTTCGTGCCCGGCGTCGGTGAGGGCGAGCTGTACAAGTTCGAGCTCACCCGCCAGGACGGCTCCCGGACCCTGCGCGCCGACCCGCTGGCCCGCCGTACGGAGGTCCCGCCCGCCACCTCCTCCGTCGTGCACGCCTCGCACCACGAGTGGCACGACGAGGAGTGGCTGGCGCGCCGCGCGGACGCCCCCGCCCACGAGGCCCCGTTCTCGGTGTACGAGATCCATCTGCCGTCCTGGCGACCGGGCCTGACGTACCGCCAGCTGGCCGAGCAGCTGCCGGCGTATGTCAAGGACCTCGGGTTCACCCATGTCGAGCTGATGCCGGTCGCCGAGCATCCCTTCGGCGGCTCCTGGGGCTACCAGGTCACCGGCTTCTACGCCCCCACCGCCCGCCTGGGCACCCCCGACGACTTCAAGTACCTGGTCGACGCGCTGCACCAGGCCGGGATCGGCGTCCTGATGGACTGGGTGCCGGCGCACTTCCCGCGCGACGCCTGGGCGCTGGCCGAGTTCGACGGACGCCCGCTGTACGAGCACGAGGATCCGCTGCGGGCCGCCCACCCCGACTGGGGCACCCTGGAGTTCGACTACGGCCGCCGCGAGGTGCGCAACTTCCTGGTCGCCAACGCCGTGTACTGGTGCGAGGAGTTCCACATCGACGGCCTGCGCGTGGACGCGGTCGCCTCGATGCTCTACCTCGACTACTCCCGCGAGGCCGGCCAGTGGACGCCGAACGAGCACGGCGGCCGGGAGAACCTGGACGCGGTGGCGTTCCTCCAGGAGATGAACGCGACCCTGTACCGGCGGGTGCCGGGCGTGGTGACGATCGCGGAGGAGTCCACGGCCTGGGACGGCGTCACGCGCGCCACCCACCACATGGGCCCGGGGGGCTTCGGCGGACTCGGCTTCGGCCTGAAGTGGAACATGGGCTGGATGCACGACTCGCTGGACTACGTGAGCCACGAGCCCGTCCACCGCAAGTACCACCACGGCGAGATGACCTTCTCCATGGTGTACGCCTACAGCGAGAACTACGTGCTGCCCATCTCCCACGACGAGGTGGTCCACGGCAAGCGTTCGCTGGTGTCGAAGATGCCGGGCGACTGGTGGCAGCAACGCGCCAACACGCGCGCGTATCTGGGTTTCATGTGGTCCCACCCGGGCAAGCAGCTCCTCTTCATGGGTCAGGAGTTCGCCCAGGGCGCCGAATGGTCCGAGGCCCACGGCCCCGACTGGTGGCTCCTCGACCCGGCGTACGGGGCGGAGTCCGACCACCGGGGCGTCCGTGACCTGGTCCGCGACCTCAACACCGTCTACCGGCACACCCCGGCGCTGTGGCAGCGGGACACCGACCCCGCCGGCTTCCAGTGGGTCGTCGGTGACGCGGCCGAGGACAACGTCTTCGCGTTCCTGCGCTACGACGCGCAGGGCAACCCCCTGCTCGCGGTCTCCCACTTCTCCCCCGTCATCCGCCACGACTACCGTCTCGGCGTCCCGGACGACGTCCCGGCCTGGTACGAGGCCCTCAACACGGACGCCGGGAGGTACGGCGGCAGCGACGTCACGAACCCCGACGCCATCAAGCCGGAGGCCCAGGGCTGGCACGGCCGCCCGGCGAGCATCCGGCTGACGCTGCCGCCCCTGTCGACGGTGTGGCTGCGGCCGGCCTGAGCCGGAAAGGGCTGGGCGCCCGGGTTCTCCTTCTGGAGGGAGAACCCGGGCACCTGAGTTTTTCAGGGCGCCGTCACCGCAGAGGGAAGCCCATCCTGAGGGTGTGTCTGGTGTGTCAGTCCTCCCTCTTGCCGGCGTGCATCAGACGGCGCAGCACCGCCCGCAGTCCCCTGGCGTGACCGTCCCCGCCATGTGTGCCGTGCGTGCCGTGAGCGGCGGGCGTCACTTCCGAGCGGGGCGAGGGCAGTGCACCGGTCGCCAGCTCGTACCGGACCGGCAGCAGTCGCAGCCCCCGGACCACGGGCCCCGATCGCCAGGGCAACTGGTCTGGGGGAAGGGTCAGTTCGGCCTTGGTGAAGTGGTCGAAGACACGTCCCACGGCCGTCGTCACGATCAGCCCGCCCAGTTCGCGTGCCGCGCTGGGGCACTGGTGCGGTCCGGCGCCCCACCCGAGGTGAGCCCGTGTGGAGACCGCGGGACCGACCAGGTGGGAGGAGCCGAGAGCCCGCAGGTCCCGGTGAGCTGCCGCCGCGGACGGTGAGACCACCTCCCCGGCCCGCACCCAGAAGTCGCCCAGCCGGACGTCCCGCGCGGCGAACCGGAAACACATGTTGGCGACCGGCGGATTCGCCAGCGCGGCCCGGTTGACCGTCTCGCCCAGCTGCCCGGCGGACAGGCTGCGGCGGACCGTCGCGTTGCCGCGCAGTACCTCCAGCAGCACGTTGAGGACCATGTTGCCGGTGATGTCGTTCAGGTAGACGGCGTTCATGAACAGCTCACGCCCGAGCTGTTCGTCGCTCAACTCCGGGTCGGCGAGCAGCATGTACGACGTGAGATCGTCGCCGGGGCGGGCCCTGCGATGGGCGGCCAGCCGGGTGAACGCGGCCAGCGCGCGGCCGGTCGCGGGGCCCGCGTCCGGCCCGCCGTCCAGCATCCGCCACAGGTCCATGACGAGGTCGTCGCCTAGTTCGACGGGGCAGCCGAACAGCTTGGTGGTCACCATGAGCAGCAGCGGCCGGGTGTACTGCGCCCCGAGGTCGGCGAAGCCCGACGAGCCGGACTCCGCCGCCAGCATCCCGACGAGCTCGTCGGCGTAGCGCGCGACCGCGGCCCGCAACTCCCAGCCCTCGGGGCTGCGGGCGTCCTGGAAGGGGCCGAGGGCCGCGTGGTGGGTGCGGCGGGCCGCCCGGTGCTCCTCGTCGTCCATGAACATCATCTGCCGTACCTCGTAGCCCGCGAGCAGCGGCCACTCGCGCGGCAGCCGCCCCTCGGCCCGGGCCCGCCAGTACCGGACGTCCCGCCGCCACTGGCTCTCGTTCCTCAGCACCTCCATGACCTCGGGGTAGCCGAGCGCCAGCCACACGGGGACGCCCGCCAGACCGACGGGTGCGACCGGCCCGTACGTGCGCCGCAGCCGCTCGTACACCGCACCGGGGTCGGCGTCGAACTCGGAGGTGAGCAGCGGTTCGACGGACAGCGCCGCGAGGGTGGGGCTGCCGGCCGGTGCGGTGGGGTGCGACTGGGCTTCCATACCGCCACGCTTACCGCACCGACCGTGCACGTGCAGTGACCACGTCACGAACTGTTACGGCTCCTACACGATCCGGTGGCCCGGAACCCGGTTCTCCCCGAGCGCCTCGGCCAGCGGCCCCGGCAGGTGCCCGGTGTGCAGCACCCCGAGCCGCTGGGTCGCCCGGGTCAGCGCGACGTACAGGTCGCTCGTGCCGTACCGCGCCGGCTCGACCACCAGCACCGAGTCGAACTCCAGGCCCTTCGACTGCCGGGGGTCGAGGAGGACGACGGTCCGGGTCAGGTCGGGCTCCGCGCCCGCCGTCACTCCGTCCAGCCGGGCGGCCAGCGCGCGGTGCAGGTCGCGCGGGGCGATGACCGCGAGGCGGCCCTCGGCCGGGGCGAGTTCCCCGACCGCCTTGGCCACCGCTCCGGGCAGGTCGTCGGTGGCGCGCACCCAGGGCCGAGCCCCTGTCGACCGCACGGAACTCGGGGGCTCGAAGCCGGGGTGCTCGGCGCGTACGACGGCGGCCGCCACGTCCATGATCTCGGCCGGTGTGCGGTAGTTGACGCCGAGGCGGGTGTGCTCCCAGCGGTCCTCGACGTACGGCTCCAGGATCCCGGCCCAGGAACCGACACCGCCCGCCTCCGACGTCTGGGCCGGGTCGCCGACCAGGGTCATCGAGCGGGTCGGGCTGCGCCGCATGAGCAGCCGCCAGGCCATCGGCGACAGCTCCTGCGCCTCGTCGACGATGATGTGCCCGAACGCCCAGGTGCGGTCGGCCGCCGCGCGCTCGGCGGCGCTGCGGTGGTCGTCCTCCTCGTGGCGTTCGGCGAAACGCTCCGCGTCGATGATGTCGTGCGCGGACAGGACCTCGGAGTCCTCCTCGTCCTTGTCGTCGAACTCGTAGGTGCGAGAGGCGTACGAGACGTCCAACACGCCCTGCGCGTAGGCGACCTGGTTCTCCCGCTCCCGCTCGGCGCGCGCCCGCGCCACCCGGTCGTCCTCGCCGAGCAGTTCCGCCGCCTCGTCCAGCAGCGGTACGTCCGCCACGGTCCACGCCCGTGTCACCGGGCGGCGGATGGCGGCGGCGTCCTCCTCGCCGACGTACCCCTCGGGTGCCGCGAGGAAGTCCGCGACCAGGCGCTTCGAGGTCACCCTCGGCCACAACCGGTCGATCGCCGACCAGACTTCGGGGTTCTCGGCGAGGTCGTCGCGGATCTGGGTGATGTCGCTCGGGTCCAGCAGGTTGGAGCCGTCGTACGGGTCCGTGCCGATGCGCTCGGCGACCATGTCCGTGAGGGTGTTGAGGATGTGGCCCTCGAAGTGCTCGCGTGCCGCGTTGTGCTGGAGTCCGGCGGCCCGGGTGCGTTCACGGGCCATGTTCACGAGGTCGTCGTCCAGCATCAGGATCTCGCGGTCGTGCTCGATCGCGATCACCGGGTCGGGCAGCGCCTGCCGGTCGCGTACGACGGCGGCGAGGACGTCCGCCATGTCGGCGCGACCCTTCACGGCGGCCGCCTCGGGCGGGTCGGTCGCGCGCGCCTTCACGCCGGGGAACAACTCTCCGACCGTCGCCAGCAGTACGCCGGTCTCGCCGAGCGAGGGCAGGACCTCGCCGATGTAGCCGAGGAAGGCGGGGTTGGGGCCGACGATGAGAACGGCCCGTTTGGCGAGCAGTTCCCGGTGCTCGTAGAGGAGATAGGCGGCCCGGTGCAGGGCGACCGCCGTCTTGCCGGTGCCGGGCCCGCCCTCCACGACCAGCACGCCCCGGTGGGGCGCGCGGATGATCTCGTCCTGCGCGGCCTGGATGGTCTGCACGATGTCGCTCATCCGGCCGGTGCGCGCGGAGTTGAGCGCGGCGAGCAGCACGGCGTCGCCGCTCGGGTCCTCGTGGCCGGTGCGGGTGGCGTCGCCGAGATCGAGGATCTCGTCGTGCAGGGCGGTGACCCGGCGGCCCTCGGTGGTGAGGTGCCGGCGCCTGCGCAGACCCATCGGGGTGTGGCCGGTGGCCAGGTAGAAGGGGCGGGCGACGTCCGCCCGCCAGTCGATCAGGATCGGCGTGCGCTCGGCGTCGTCGGTGCGCAGGCCGATCCGGCCGATGTGGTGGCTGACGCCCGAGGTGAGGTCGATCCGGCCGAAGCAGAGGGAGCCGTCCACCGCGTTGAGCGCGGCCAGCAGTCCCGAGCGTTCGGCGACCAGGATGTCCCGTTCGAGGCGGGCCTGCATGGGCGTGTTGCCCTGGGCGAGCGCGTCCGTGACGGAGCCCTCGGTGTCGCCGCGCAGGGCGTCGACGCGCACATACAGCCCGTCGACGAATTGCTGTTCCTGCCGCAATTCGTTGTCTTCACTTTGGGGAAAACCGGTGTTTGACAATTCCGCTCCCGCCCGGATACACTGTGTTCACTGAACTTCTTTGCGACTCGATTATGCGAACTCGCGAACCATTCAATATACGCAAACAAATCCCCCGAGCGCAATTGCTCGGGGGATTTCTTCATGCCGTACGCGGCTCAGAGCACGTCGGCCAGCTCTTCCAGCAGGCGCCGCTTGGGCCGGGCCCCCACCATCGCCTTCACGGGCTCGCCGCCCCGGAACACCATGAAGGTCGGCATCGACAGCACCTTGTACGCGTTGGTGGTCTCCGGGTTGTGGTCCACGTCCAGCTGGACCACCTTGAGCCGCTCCCCCTCCTCCGCGGCGAGGGCACTGAGCACCGGCCCCATCTGCCGGCACGGCGGGCACCAGTCGGCGGTGAACTCCACCAGCACCGGCAGCTCCGCCCCGATCACCTCCGCCTCGAAGTCCGCGTCCGTCACCTCGGCCACACCCGCCGCCTTGATCACTCGAGGTTCCTCCCCAGTTCGCACACCGGCTCCGGACCCCCCGGAACCTCCGCCTCGGCCGCCAGTTCGTCCCGCGCCCGCTCGGCCCTCTCCAGCTGCGCCCCGACTTGAGCGCGCACCGCCTGCAGCTCACCGATCAGCTCGTCGAGCTCCGACAGCTTGCGCCGGTAGACGGCGAGCGACGCCGGGCACGAGTCGCCCTCCGGGTGCCCGGCCCGCAGGCACTCCACGAACGGCCGCGTCTCCTCCAGGTCGAACCCGAAGTCCTGCAGCGTCCGGATCTGCCTCAGCAGCCTCAGGTCGTTCTCGTCGTACGTCCGGTATCCGTTGCCGCCCCGCCGCGCGGGAAGCAGCCCGCGCGACTCGTAGTAGCGCAGCGTCCGGGTCGTGGTCCCGGCCCGTGCGGCCAGCTCGCCGATTCGCATGTGGACGACCGTAAGGCTTGACGCCGACGTCAAGGCAACAGCGGTTTGCGCTCCACCGGGGAGGTCAGCACGATCGACGTCGTCGTACGGCCCAGGGCGGAGATCTCCTCCAGGACCCCCTCCAGGTGGACGGTGTCCCGGACGGCGACCTTGAGGAACCAGCAGTCCTCGCCGACCACGTGGTGCACCTCGGTGATCTCGGGACGCTCCATCAGCTCCAGGGTCCTGGGGTGCTTCAGGGTGTACCCGCCGTGCGGGTTGACGCGGATGAACGCCTGGATGCCGTAGCCGAGCCGGGCCGGGACGACCCGGGCGCCGTAACCGCTGATCACGCCCGCGCCCTCCAGCCGCCGCACCCGCTCGGTGACCGCCGCCGGGCTGAGGCGGACCCGGCGGCCCAGCTCGCTGAGCTTGATCCGGCCGTCGGTCTGGAGGAGCTCCAGGATCTGCCGGTCCAGCGCGTCGAAGGCCACCGACGTTTCGTCGGCGGCGGCGCGCAGATGCCGTGGTTCTTTCGGTGTGGCGGCCGGAACTCCCATGGTTCCCCCTTCAGTGCGTGCGTGTACGCCGGGAGAATTATGGTCATGGAAAAGGCACGAGAGGTATTGGTCATCGGCGGCAACCGCTATTTCGGCAAGCGGCTGATCGCGCGTCTGCTGGCCGCCGGAGAGCGGGTCACGGTCCTCAATCGCGGCTCTTCCCCTCCTCCTCCCGGAGCGATTCATCTGGTCGCCGACCGCAATGACGAGATATCCCTCACCGAAGCACTCGGTTCCCGCACCTTCGACGTCGTCGTCGACCAGGTCTGCTACACCCCGCGCCAGGCGGCGACCGCCCGCCGGGTCTTCGCCGGCCGGACCGGGCGCTATGTGATGACCTCGACGGTCGAGGTCTACGAGCACGAGGACTCGGCCACGCTCGTACGCGAGGACGCCGTCGACCCGACGACCGTCCCCGTCGACCTCGAACTCCCCTGGGAGGAACCGGAGTTCCAGGAATCCCACTACGGCGAGGGCAAGCGGCAGGCGGAGGCGGTCTTCGCGGCCGGCCCGGACTTCCCGTACGTGTCCGTGCGCGTGGCCCATGTGCTGGGCGGCGCCGACGACTTCACCGGACGGCTCCAGCACTACGCCGACCGCATCCGCACCGGCGAGCCGATCGCCGTGCCGGCCGGGAACCGGCCCGCCACCTACGTCCACGTCGAGGAGATCGCCGACTTCCTGGCCTGGGCGGCGGGCGCGGACTTCACCGGGCCGGTCAACGCGGCCTCCGACGGCGTGCTGACCACCGAAGAGCTGTGCGAGGCGGTGGCTGCGCACTTCCCGGACGGGAAGACGGTCTGGCACCCCGTCGAGGTCGGCGAGGTCTCCCCGTTCTCCTTCGCCCGCTCCTACGGCATGGACAACTCCCGGGCCGCCCGGCTCGGTTTCGCCTTCGGTGACGTACGGCGGTGGCTGCCGGGGGCCGTGGCCGACACCCTCGGAAGGGGTGGCAACTGACATGCGGTACCGCACACTTGGCGACCTGCGCGTGAGCGCCGTCGGGCTGGGCGCGATGCCCCTGTCCATCGAGGGCCACCCGGACGAGCCGCGCGCCCTGGCCACCGTGCACGCGGCGCTCGACGCGGGCGTGACCCTCCTGGACACGGCGGACTCCTACCACCTGCCGGGGGCGGCGCCCGGCCACAACGAACTGCTGGTGGCTCGCGCACTCGCCGCGTACGGCGGTGACACGTCCGGCGTGCTGGTGGCCACGAAGGGCGGCCGGGGCAGACCTGCCGACGGCGACTGGACGGTGGACGGCGGCGCACGGCATCTGAAGTCGGCCGCCGAGGCCTCCCTCAAGCGGCTCGGCGTGGAGGCGATCGGCCTCTACCAGCTGCACAAGCCCGACCCGGCGGTGCCCTTCGAGGAGTCGGTCGGCGCCCTGCGCGAACTGCTCGACGAGGGCAAGATCCGGCTGGCAGGGGTGTCCAACACGGACGTCGGGCAGATCCGGACGGCCCGCGACATCCTCGGGGACCGGCTGGTCGCGGTGCAGAACCGGTACTCGCCGGCCGTACGGGACAGCGAGGCGGAGCTCACGCTGTGCGCGGAGCTGGGCCTGGCGTTCCTGCCGTGGAGTCCGCTCGGCGGCATCTCGCGCAGCTCGCTGGACGGGCCGTCGCGGCTTGTGGGCCCCCGGCGCTTCGGCTCCTTCCACGACGTGGCGGCCGAGCGCGGGGTCAGTCCCCAACAGGTCTGCCTGGCCTGGCTGCTGGCGAAGTCGCCGGTCGTGATCCCGATCCCGGGAGCGAGCCGCCCGGAGACGATCCGGGACTCGGCGGCCGCGGCGGACCTGGTGCTGGACGCGGCGGAACTGGCCCGCCTGGACGAGGCCGCCCGCCGCCCGTGACACGGCTCAGCCCGGCGGGGAGCCGCCCCGTGTCCGCCGGGGTCTGTGGCGGACGGTGAGCGGCTGCGCCCGGTTCAGCGAAGGTCCTCCACACCGGACAGCTCGCACCACTGCCGGGCGGCGTCCGGGCGCCCGGTCAGCAGCAGGAGCAGTGCGGCGATCGGGCCGCGGACCTCTTCGCCCTCCCCGCGCGTCCACACGACGTCGGTGGCGACGAGCCGGGCGTTCGGCAGCGGCCAGGGGCGGGGCGGCACCCGCATGGTCCACACCCGGTCGGCGGCGTCACGCGCGGCCGCCGGGGGCATCGCGCGCCGGCGGCCGAGGGCGAGGGCGATGTCCTGGCCGTGCACGAGGAGGTCGAGGAGGGGCTCGCGGGGCGAGGTGGTCGGCGCGAGGCGGCGGGAGCCGACGATCGCGCGGAGGTTGGCGGCGATCTCGGCGACGGGCAGCTGGGCCTCGCGGACCGCCGAGTCGTGGATCATCCGGTCGAAGTCACCTCGGGCGTGGACGAACTCCCTCAGGACGGCCCGGTAGCTGAAGCGCGCCGCGAGGGTCAGATGCGCGGCCACGTCCCGCACCCGCCAGTCCCCGCACCGCGTGGGCGTCTCCCACTCCTCGGGGCTCAGCCCCTCCAGCAGGTCGGCCAGGCTCGCCCGCTCCCGGTCGACGATCTGCCAGCGCTCGTCGGTCCCCAGCACTGCATTCATGGGCATCACCCACTCAAGTGGTAAGCTTCTCTGACCAAATTAGTCAGAGGCTCTGACCAAAGTCAAGCAGGAGGGCGGGAGGCGTCGGCCATGGTGGCGGAGAGCGAGCTCAACACGGGCGTGCTCCTGTTCCTTCCTTACCGGGCCCTGGAGAACCGGGTCTTCACCGCGCTCGCCGAGGCCGGCTTCGACGACTTCACGCCCGCCCAGGCCCGGGTCATGCAGCGCATCGGCCCGAACGGCACGAGGCTGACCGAGCTGGCCGAGCAGGCCCAGATCACCAAGCAGACCGCGGGCTTCCTGGTCGACCAGCTGGAGAAGGCGGGCTACGTCACCCGCGTACCGGACCCCACGGACAAGCGGGCCCGCCTGGTGTGCGGGGCGGCGAAGGCATGGGCGGCCAAGGAGGTCGCCGACGCCGTGGTCGCCGAGGTCGAGCGGGAGTGGGAGTCACACCTCGGCAAGCGCCGCATGAAGCAGCTGCGGGAGGCGTTGACGGCGTTGCGGGAGATCACGGATCCATGGGCGTGACCGCGCGCCGGGCCCACTAGGGCTGCCTGCTGCGGCAGGGCCCTGAGGTGGGCGCTCAGGCTCGACGCGGTCGGCGGCGGCAGCGGAAGAGGCGGGGCCCCCCCGCC
>NZ_JAGMUK010000059.1:14807-266276 GCF_019049245.1 Streptomyces sp. AC555_RSS877
GGCAGCGGAAGAGGCGCGCCCGCTCGGCCGCGGGCACCGTGGTGCCGCGGCGAGCGGGCCCGCCTCTTGGCCACCGGGCAGGTGGCGGAAACGGATCGACTGCGGAAAACCGACCGGGCGGCTGAGCTACGGGGGAGTACTCAGCCGCCCGGAGGCGTTGGGGCGGGCCCGGGTTCAGGCGCCGGGCCCGCCCCGGCCGTGGGGCGCTGTCAGGCCTTGGCCAGTTCCTTCTCGCCGCCCTGCTCGGGGATCTCCGCGTGGCCGGCCTCGGGGTCGCCGCCGTGGCCGTCGTCGAGGAGGGTCTTCTCGTCGAAGGGGATCTGTCCGGCGAGCACCTGGTCGACGCGGCCGCGGTCGATCTCCTTGGTCCAGGTTCCGATCAGGACGGTGGCGACGGCGTTGCCCGCGAAGTTCGTCAGGGCGCGGGCCTCGCTCATGAACCGGTCGATACCGACGATCAGGCCGATGCCGTCCACCAGGGCCGGCTTGTGCGACTGGAGACCGCCCGCCAGCGTGGCCAGACCCGCACCGGTGACACCCGCCGCGCCCTTGGAGGCGACCAGCAGGAAGAGCAGCAGCGGGATCTGCTCGCCGATCGACATCGGCGTACCCATGGCGTCGGCGATGAACAGGGACGCCATGGTCATGTAGATCATGGTGCCGTCGAGGTTGAAGGAGTAGCCGGTCGGGACGGTGATACCGACGACCGGCTTGCTGATGCCGAGGTGCTCCATCTTCGCGATGAGCCGCGGCAGCGCCGACTCGGACGACGAGGTCGACAGGATCAGCAGGAACTCACGGCCCAGGTACTTGAAGAGCGTGAGGATGTTCAGGCCGGCGACCGCCCGCAGCAGGATGCCGAGCACGATGAACACGAACAGGAAACAGGTGACGTAGAAGCCGAGCATCAGGACGGCGAGGCTCTTGAGGGCGTCGACGCCCGCGGAGCCGGTGACCGCGGCGATCGCGCCGAAGGCACCGATCGGGGCGGCCCACATCACCATCGCCAGGATGCGGAAGACGAGCCGCTGGATGTGCTCGACACCGCGCAGGATCGGGGCTCCGGCCGAGCCCATGGCCTGCAGCGCGAACCCGGCGAGCAGGGCGATCAGCAGGGTCTGCAGGACCTCGCCGCCGGTGAAGGCGGAGACCATCGTGGTCGGGATGATCCCGAGCAGGAACTCGGTGGTGTCCTTGGCCTCCGGCGCCACCTGCGCCTGGCCGACCTCCTTGACCGCGTCGGTCACCGCGAGGCCCGTGCCGGGCTCCAGGATGTTGCCGACGACCAGGCCGATGCCCAGCGCGACCAGCGACATGATCGTGAAGTAGACGAGCGCGATGCCACCGACGGCGCCGACCTTGGCGGCCTTCCGCACGGAGCCGATGCCCAGCACGATCGTGCAGAAGATGATCGGCGAGATCATCATCTTGATCAGGTTCACGAAGCCGGTGCCGATGGGCTTCAGCTCGACCGCGAAGTCGGGGGCGACCAGACCGACGGTGATGCCGAGGGCAACCGCGACGATCACTGCGATGTAGAGGTAGTGGGTGCGGTCCCGTTTGGCTTTGGGTGCGGTTGCTGCCGTATTGGCTGCGCTGCTCACGGCGGCCCTCCTTGACGACTTCGTCGGCATCACCGGCGTGCGGCTCACGTCCGGGGGATCTGCATGGGGATGTGCAGGGGGTTGTGCATCGTGGTTCTGCATGGGGGGATGCGGTGACTATCCCCCGCCGTGTGAGGGCGGTCACCCTTCCGTTCATTTAGTTCACAATCAGCCAAGAGGCAGACTGACCGCATGCACGTCCGTGTCCCGAGACCCCGCAGCCTGGCCGGCCAGCTCTTCGCCATGCAGGCCGTGCTCATAGCGGTGCTCGTCGCCGGGTACGCGCTCTTCACCTACATCAGCGACCGCGGCCAGGCCGAGGACGCGGCGCGCCGGCAGGCCCTGGCGGTGGCGCGATCGGTCGCCGACTCCCCCTCCGTGCGGGAGGCGATCGGCACCTCCGACCCGACGGCCGAGCTCCAGCCGTACGCGCTGCGGGTCATGCGGGACACCCAGGTCGACTTCGTCACGATCATGAACCCGCAGGGCATCCGCTGGACGCACCCCGACAAGAACGAGATCGGCCAGCGCTTCCGCGGCCACATCGACCGGGCGCTGAAGGGCGAGCCCTTCACCGAGACGTACACCGGCACGCTCGGCCCGTCGGTCCGCGCGGTCGCTCCGGTCGAGGACGACGACGAACGGGTCGTCGGCCTGGTCAGCGCCGGCATCCGGGTCGACGAGATCAGCAAGCGGGTGCAGGGCCAGCTCACGGCCCTGCTCGGCGTCGCGGGCGGCGCGCTCGCGCTCGGCGCGGTCGGCACCTACGTCGTCAACGCCCGGCTGCGCCGCCACACCCACAACATGAACGCGGCCGAACTCAGCGCCATGCACGACTACCACCAGGCCGCACTGCACGCCGTACGGGAGGGGCTGCTCATGCTCGACGGGCAGTACCGTGTGGCGCTGATCAACGACGGCGGACGGGAGCTGTTGGGTGTGTCGGACGATGTGGTGGGCCGGTCCGTCGCCGATCTCGGGCTGCCGGTACCGCTGACGGGCGCGCTGCTGGCGTCGGAGCCGCGGGTGGACGAGGTGCACCTGACGGCGGACCGGGTGCTGGTGGTGAACACGTCGCCGGTGTCGGGAGGCGAACATCGGGGCACGGTGGTGACCCTGCGCGATGTCACCGAACTCCAGTCGCTGATGGGCGAGTTGGACTCCGAACGCGGCTTCACCCAGGCCCTGCGCTCCCAGGCCCACGAGGCGGCGAACCGACTGCACACCGTCGTCTCGCTGATCGAGCTGGGGCGGGCGGAGGAGGCGGTGGACTTCGCGACCGCCGAACTGGAACTGGCCCAGGCGCTGACCGACCAGGTCGTGGCGGCGGTGAGCGAGCCGGTGCTGGCGGCGCTGCTGCTGGGCAAGACGGCTCAGGCCAACGAGCGGGGCGTGGAGCTGGTGGTCTCGGAGGAGAGCCGGCTGGACGACGGTCTGCTGCCGCCGTCGCTCCCCTCCCGGGACCTGGTGACCATCCTCGGCAACCTGATCGACAACGCGGTGGACGCGGCCCAGGGCAGTGTGCCGGGCCGGGTGACCGTGACCGCGTACACGGTGGACGGCGAGCTGGTGCTGCGTGTGTCGGACACAGGCGCAGGCGTCGACCCGGCCCACGCGGACGCGGTCTTCCAGCGGGGCTTCTCGACGAAGCCGTCGGGACCGGGGGGCCGAGGGCTGGGGCTGGCCCTCGTACGGCAGGCGGTGAACCGGCACGAGGGGGCGCTGACGGTGGCGGAGGCCGACGGGGGCGGGGCGGAGTTCGAGGTGCGGCTGCCGTTGGGCGGCAGGACCGAGCGGGACGCGTTCGAGCGGGGAACCTCTGAGCCGGCGTCGCAGGGGGCCGTGCCGGGGAGCGCGGTTTCCGGGGACACGGCGGCGGTTTCCGGGGGCAGTGCGGTTTCTGGAGGCGACGTATGACGACTGCCGAGCAGCACCCCATCCGTGTCCTGGTCGTCGAGGACGACCCCGTCGCCGCCGACGCGCACGTCATGTACGTCAACCGAGTGCTGGGCTTCACGGCCGTCGGCAAGGCGCACACCGGTGCGGAGGCGCGCCGGGCGCTGGAACGCACGGCGGTGGATCTGCTGCTGCTGGACCTGCACCTGCCGGACGTGCACGGACTGCAGCTGGCCCGGTCGCTGCGTGCGGCCGGGCACCACGCGGACGTCATAGCGGTGACGTCGGCGCGGGATCTGACGGTGGTGCGGGAGGGGGTCTCGCTGGGCGTCGTGCAGTACGTGCTGAAGCCCTTCACCTTCGCCACACTGCGGGACCGCCTGGTGAGGTACGCCGAGTTCCACGCGGCGGCCGGTGAGGCCAGCGGGCAGGACGAGGTGGACAGAGCCCTGGCAACGCTGCGGGCACCCGGTCCGGCGGCGTTGCCGAAAGGGCTGAGCGGCCCGACGCTGGAGCGGGTGACCGTGGCCCTGCGCGACTGTGCCGACGGGCTCACGGCCACGGGGGTCGCGGAGGCGGTGGGGATCTCGCGGATAACGGCCCGGCGCTACCTGGAGCATCTGGTCGACTCGGGGCGGGCCGCTCGGAGTCCGCAGTACGGCGCCGTGGGCCGGCCGGAGTTGCAGTACCGGTGGGTCAAGGACGAGCGAGGGGACATGGAGCGGGGGCGTTAGGGCATCGCCCCCGGAATCCCGACCCGCACGCGGCCTCAGACGGTGAGTCAGTCGCCCACCGGCGGCACCGGCGGCACCGGCGGCACCGATGGATCGGGCGCCACCGGCAACACCCCCGCCCGGAACGGCTCCACCCCCACCACCCTGCGCACCCGCACCGGCTCGATCAAGAGCATCACCCGCCGCTCCCCCGGCAGCAGCCACGGATACCGCTCCTGCCCGATGTACTTCCGCGTGAGCCGGTCCATGGACCGCTCCGCCTCCTCTCCCTCCACGAACCGGACGACCCGCCCCCGGATCTCCACCCGGTCGTAGGGGTTGTCGGGGTCGTGATGGGAGAGCGAAACGTTCGGATTGCGCCGCAGGTTCTCCTCCTTCACACGGCCGATCGCCGTGTTGACCATGACGTACTCGCCTTCGATGTCCGCCCACATGGGCGAGACCTGCGGAGTGCCGTCCGGGCCGACGGTCGCGAGGTGCCAGAAGTTCGGCGCCCGCAGACGCTCGCGAATATGCCCCTCTACCTTGCCATTCACCTCGTACACGAACGTCACGCTCCTCCCGGGCGCCCGGGAGAGCGGCCCGCCGCCATCCTCGCGACCGCTCCCGCCCAGCCGACAGACGATCTTCGGCCACCCCGAACACACGGCCGGAACCGTACGTTCCTACGATCCGTGATCCTGGCCGAACAGACCGTAGTCAGCGCAGCCCCGCGCCCCTACGTTGTGGCCCGTGCGCCGACCCCCAGCTCTCCCGAACCAGCCCGGTCCCCCGTTCAACGCCCCCGCCGCCCGCAGACTCAGGGCCGCGCTCGGCATGGGCCCCGAGCACGTCGCCTACGGCATGCGTGCCTCGTTCGGACTGCCCTACGTGACGCCGGACCTCGTCATGGCCTGGGAACGCGGGACCGCCTCCCCCACCAGTCCCGAACTCACCGCCCTGGCGGGCGTGTTGTGGTGCTCCCCCGGTGAACTCATCGACCGCCCGCGGACCTTGCGCGAGCACCGCATCACCCACGGCCTCGCGCCCGAGGACGTGGCGCGCGCCGTCGGGCTCGAACTGCTCGCGTACCTCCACATGGAGGAGCACGACGAATGGCGCGGCACCGACCGTCAGTCCGCGGCGCTGGCCGACCTGCTCGACCTCTCGCTCCCGGACTTCGTCACCGTCACGGGGCGCGAGCCGCGGCTGGCCGAGCACCTGCGCAGCGCCGTCACCACCCGCTGGCAGGCCTACGTCCGCCTGGTCGCCAAGCTCGTGCCCCTGGACCGGCGCCTGGTCGAGGACACCCTCCAGGAACTGCACCGGGAGTACCAGGGGCAGATGGTCGCCACGCTCAGCTGGGGCGGCGACAGCGGTCGCTCGGTCGCCGCCGGCCAGGACTTCCTCGACCGGATCGTGGACCGGTTCTGGACGACGGTCCGCGACAGCACCGGCTGACACCGGCCGGCAGCGGCGCCGGATCCGCCGGAGGGCCTAGAAGACCGACTCGGCCTCGTCCATCCGGTCCTTCGGCACCGTCTTCAGCTCGGTCACGGCCTCCGCCAGCGGCACCATCACCACGTCGGTACCCCTGAGCGCGGTCATCCGGCCGAAGTCGCCCCGGTGCGCGGCCTCCACCGCGTGCCAGCCGAAGCGGGTGGCGAGGACTCGGTCGAACGCGGTCGGCGTGCCGCCGCGCTGGACGTGGCCGAGGATGACCGGCTTGGCCTCCTTGCCGAGGCGGCGCTCCAGCTCGAAGGCCAGGGCCGTGCCGATGCCCTGGAAGCGCTCGTGGCCGAACTGGTCGATCGCGCCCTTGCCGTAGTTCATGGTGCCGTCGGCGGGGTGGGCGCCCTCGGCGACGCAGATCACGGCGAACTTCTTGCCGCGGGAGAAGCGCTCCTCGACCATCTTGACCAGGTCGGCCGGGTCGAAGGGGCGCTCGGGCAGGCAGATGCCGTGGGCGCCGGCCGCCATGCCGGACTCCAGGGCGATCCAGCCCGCGTGCCGGCCCATGACCTCGACGACCATCACACGCTGGTGGGACTCGGCGGTGGTCTTGAGGCGGTCCATCGCCTCCGTGGCGACGCCCACCGCGGTGTCGAAACCGAAGGTGCGGTCGGTGGAGGAGATGTCGTTGTCGATGGTCTTCGGGACGCCGACCACCGGCAGACCGGCGTCGGACAGCATCCGGGCCGCGGTCAGCGTGCCCTCGCCGCCGATCGGGATCAGGGCGTCGATGCCGAAGTCGCGGGCCTCCTCGGCAAGGTGCTCGCAGGCCTCGCGCAGCCGGTCGCGTTCCAGGCGGGAGGAGCCGAGGATGGTGCCGCCGCGGGCGAGGATGCCGCTGACGCCGTTCAGGTCGAGGGAGCGGTAGCGGCCGTCGAGCAGACCCGCGAAGCCGTCCTCGAAGCCGATGACCTCGTCGTCGTAGTTGTCGACCGCTCGGTGCACGACCGACCGGATCACGGCGTTCAGGCCGGGGCAGTCGCCGCCTGCGGTGAGCACTCCGATGCGCATCGTGCTGTGTCTCCTGCTCGCTGTTGATACCGGTGAGCCAGGTTCGATTCTTTCACGTCCGGCAGGTCGGTGCCGCATCCCGTCCTGACGGGCGCCTTATCTACCGCGAGAGGTATTGTCAAGAGGGTTCTGCTCACCTCGGTGGGCGATTTTTATGGACAAGATTCCTGGACGCCAGACGAAACGGAGAGCACGCGTGACCCGCAGCGTGTACGTGACCGGTATCGACCGCGGCGACGGCCGCCAGGTCGTCGAACTGGGGGTCATGGAACTCCTGACCAGGCAGGTCGACCGGGTGGGTGTGTTCCGTCCGCTCGTCCACGACGGCCCCGATCGGCTGTTCGAGCTACTGAGGGCGCGATACCGGCTGACCCAGGACCCGGGCACGGTCTACGGCATGGACTACCACGAGGCGTCCGCCCTCCAGGCCGAGCAGGGTGCCGACGAGCTGGTGTCGACGCTGGTCGACCGCTTCCACCGGGTCGCCCGGGACTACGACGTCGTCCTCGTCCTCGGCACCGACTACGCCGACACCCAGTTCCCCGACGAGCTGTCCCTCAACGCCCGCCTGGCGAACGAGTTCGGCGCCTCCGTCATCCCGGTGGTCGGTGGCCGGGGGCAGACCGCCGAGTCCGTGCTCGCCGAGACCCGCAACGCCTTCCGGGCCTACGAGGGCCTCGGCTGCGACGTCCTCGCCATGGTCGCCAACCGGGTCACTCGCGACGACCGGGACAAGATCGCCGATCAGCTCGACACCCGGCTTCCCGTGCCCTGCTACGTCCTGCCGGACGAGCCCGCCCTCTCCTCGCCGACCGTCGCCCAGGTCGCCCACGCCCTCGGCGCCAAGGTCGTCCTCGGCGACGACTCCGGGCTCGCGCGGGACGCGCTGGACTTCGTCTTCGGCGGCGCGATGCTGCCGAACTTCCTGGGCGCCCTGACCCCGGGCTGCCTGGTCGTCACCCCCGGCGACCGCGCCGACCTGGTCGTCGGCTCGCTGGCCGCGCACAGTGCCGGCACGCCGCCGATAGCGGGCGTCCTGCTCACCCTGAACGAGGTGCCCAGCGACGCCGTCCTCACCCTCGCCGCCCGCCTCGCCCCGGGCACCCCGGTGCTCTCGGTGCCCGGCAACAGCTTTCCCACCGCGGCCGAACTCTTCGCCCTGGAGGGCAAGCTGAACGCGGCGACCCCGCGCAAGGCGGAGACCGCGCTCGGCCTCTTCGAGCGGCACGTCGACACCGCCGAGCTCAACCGCCGCGTCTCCGCGCCGAGCAGCGACCGCCTCACTCCGATGATGTTCGAGCACAAGCTTTTGGAGCAGGCCCGCTCCGACCGGCGGCGCGTCGTGCTGCCCGAGGGCACCGAACCGCGCGTCCTGCACGCCGCCGAGGTCCTGCTGCGTCGCGGGGTCTGCGACCTCACCCTGCTCGGCCCGGTCGACCAGATCCGCAAGAACGCCGCCGACATCGGCATCGACCTGGGCGAGGCCCAGCTGATCGACCCGGCCACCAGCGAGCTGCGCGACTCCTTCGCCGAGAAGTACGCCGGGTTCCGCGCCCACAAGGGCGTGACGGTCGAGCTGGCGTACGACGTCGTCTCCGACGTGAACTACTTCGGCACCCTGATGGTCCAGGAGGGCCTGGCCGACGGCATGGTGTCGGGCTCGGTGCACTCCACGGCCGCGACCATCCGCCCGGCCTTCGAGATCATCAAGACGAAGCCGGACGCCGACATCGTCTCCTCCGTGTTCTTCATGTGCCTGGCCGACAAGGTCCTGGTCTACGGCGACTGCGCGGTGAACCCCGACCCGAACGCCGAGCAGCTCGCCGACATCGCCATCCAGTCGGCCGCCACCGCCGAGCAGTTCGGTGTGGAGCCGCGGATCGCGATGCTGTCGTACTCGACGGGTACGTCCGGCTCGGGCGCCGACGTCGACAAGGTGCGCGAGGCGACCGAGCTGGTGCGCTCGCGGCGTCCCGACCTGAAGACCGAGGGGCCGATCCAGTACGACGCGGCCGTCGAGCCGACGGTCGCCGCGACCAAGCTGCCGGGCTCCGAAGTGGCCGGACAGGCCAGCGTGTTGATCTTCCCCGACCTGAACACCGGCAACAACACCTACAAGGCCGTGCAGCGGTCGGCAGGGGCGATCGCCGTCGGGCCGGTGCTGCAGGGTCTGCGCAAGCCGGTCAACGACCTGTCCCGGGGCGCGCTCGTCCAGGACATCGTCAACACCGTCGCCATCACGGCCATCCAGGCCCAGTCCCCCGCCCCGTCCCCGATCGAGAAGGCCACCGCCCAGTGAGCTCCACGCGCGTCCTCGTCCTCAACTCCGGTTCCTCGTCGGTGAAGTACCAGCTGCTCGACATGCGGGACAGCAGCCGGCTGGCCGTCGGGCTCGTCGAGCGCATCGGCGAGGAGACCTCCCGGCTGAAGCACACGCCGCTGACCACGGGCGTCTCCCGCGAGTGGACCGGGCCGATCGCCGACCACGAGGCCGCCCTGAAGGCCCTGGCGGAGGAGCTGTCGAAGGACGGGCTCGGGCTGGACTCGCCGGAGCTGGCCGCGATCGGGCACCGGGTGGTGCACGGCGGGCAGTCCTTCACCGAGCCGACGATCATCGACAGCGCCGTACTCGCCGAGATCGAGCGGCTGATCCCGGTCGCCCCGCTGCACAACCCGGCGAACCTGACCGGCATCCTCACCGCGCAGGCGCTGCGCCCCGACCTCCCCCAGGTCGCCGTCTTCGACACCGCCTTCCACACCACGATGCCGGAGTCGGCCGCCCGCTACGCGATCGACGTGAAGACCGCCGACGAACACCGCATCCGGCGCTACGGCTTCCACGGGACCTCGCACGCGTACGTCTCCCGGGCGACGGCGAAGCTGCTGGGCAAGGACCCTTCGGACGTCAACGTGATCGTGCTGCACCTGGGCAACGGGGCGTCCGCCTCGGCGGTCAGGGGCGGCCGGTGCGTGGACACCTCCATGGGGCTGACGCCTTTGGAGGGGCTCGTGATGGGTACGCGCTCCGGAGACATGGACCCGGCCGTCATCTTCCATTTGATGCGCGTTGGCAAAATGTCCACGGACGAGATCGACACTCTTCTCAACAAGAAGAGCGGATTGACCGGTCTGTGCGGGGACAACGACATGCGGGAGATCCGCCGCAGGGTCGACGCGGGTGACGAACAGGCCCAGCTGGCCTTCGACATCTACATTCACCGCTTGAAGAAGTACATCGGCGCCTATTACGCGGTGCTCGGCCGGGTGGACGCGATCGCGTTCACGGCCGGGGTCGGCGAGAACGCGGCACCGGTGCGGGAGGCCGCCGTGGCGGGCCTGGAGGAGCTGGGCCTGATGGTGGACGGCGAGCTGAACGCGATACGCGGTGACGAGCCGCGACTGGTCTCGCCCGCCCACGCGCGCGTGGCGGTCGCCGTGGTGCCGACCGACGAAGAACTGGAAATCGCCACTCAGACTTATGCACTCGTTGCACTGGTCGAAAAGAACAACTGAGCGCCCGCCCGCCCATTTGTATCTTCCGCCAGACGGAATATTCCGTAGCGAAACAAACCGATAGGATCGCCCCATGCGCCGTTCGAAAATCGTCTGTACTCTCGGCCCCGCGGTCGACTCCCACGAGCAGTTGGTGTCGCTGATCGAGGCCGGCATGAATGTGGCCCGCTTCAACTTCAGCCACGGCACCCACGCCGAGCACCAGGGGCGGTACGACCGCGTCCGCGCCGCCTCCAAGGAGACCGGCCGCCCCATCGGCGTCCTCGCCGACCTGCAGGGCCCGAAGATCCGCCTGGAGACCTTCGCCGAAGGCCCGGTCGAGCTGGAGCGTGGTGACGAGTTCGTCATCACCACCGAGGACGTGCCCGGCGACAAGCAGATCTGCGGCACGACCTACAAGGGCCTGCCCGCCGACGTGACCAAGGGCGACCAGATCCTCATCAACGACGGCAACGTCGAGCTGAAGGTCACCGCGGTCGAAGGCCACCAGGTGAAGACGATCGTCATCGAGGGCGGTGTCGTCTCCGACCACAAGGGCATCAACCTGCCCGGCGCGGCCGTGAACGTCCCGGCACTGTCCGAGAAGGACGTCGAGGACCTGCGCTTCGCGCTGCGCATGGGCTGCGACATGGTCGCGCTGTCCTTCGTGCGGGACGCCAAGGACGTCGCGGACGTCCACAAGGTGATGGACGAGGAGGGCCGCCGGGTCCCCGTCATCGCCAAGGTGGAGAAGCCGCAGGCGGTGGAGAACATGGAGGACGTCGTCGCGGCGTTCGACGCCGTGATGGTGGCCCGTGGCGACCTGGCCGTCGAGTACCCGCTCGAGAAGGTCCCCATGGTGCAGAAGCGCCTCATCGAGCTGTGCCGGCGCAACGCCAAGCCGGTGATCGTGGCGACCCAGATGATGGAGTCGATGATCACCAACTCCCGCCCCACCCGCGCCGAGGCCTCCGACGTCGCCAACGCGATCCTGGACGGCGCGGACGCGGTCATGCTGTCGGCGGAGTCGAGCGTGGGCGCGTACCCGATCGAGACGGTCAAGACGATGTCGAAGATCGTCACCGCGGCCGAGCAGGAGCTCATGTCCAAGGGCCTGCAGCCGCTCGTCCCGGGCAAGAAGCCGCGCACCCAGGGTGGTTCGGTCGCCCGCGCCGCCTGCGAGATCGCCGACTTCCTCGGTGGCCGGGGCCTGGTGGCCTTCACCCAGTCCGGCGACACCGCCCGCCGCCTCTCGCGCTACCGCGCGGTCCAGCCGATCATCGCCTTCACCACCGACGAGAGCACCCGCAACCAGCTCACACTCAGCTGGGGCGTCGAGTCGCACGTCGTGCCGTTCGTGAACAGCACCGACGAGATGGTCGACCTGGTCGACCAGGAGATCACCAAGACCAAGCGCTTCAACCCGGGCGACATCTGCATCATCACCGCGGGCTCGCCCCCCGGCGTCGCCGGCACGACCAACATGCTGCGGGTGCATCACCTGAGCGAGGGCGCCCGCGACTGACGCTCCTCACGAGGGCCTTGCGGCCCGGCCCGTGAAGGGCCTTGAACGGCGCTGAGGGCGCCCCCTGTGACCAGGGGGCGCCCTCAGCTGTGTGCGGCTCCCGGAAGGGCTTGTGGGGGCTCCTACTCGGTCACGTACTGCTGCATCCCGGGGACGTGCAGGGTTCCGCCGAACTGGGCGGCCTGCGTGATCTTCACCTTGGTGAAGTAGATCAGCGGGATGTTCAGCGGCGGCGGGTGCTCCGGGTCGAACGTGACCGGGATCAGCCCGAGCAGGTTGCCGGAGATGCTCTCGGTGTACATCACCGTGTCGCCGTCGGTGATCGTGGAGGTCGTGCCCTTGCCCGCCTGCACGTGGTAGGTCTTGCCGTGCTCCTTGACCAGTTGGTGCAGGTCGCCGATGTCGGTGCCGCCGGATATGACGTACTTGAGGACCTTCTTGGTCTTGCCGCCGGCCGTCTTCACCTCGACGATGCCCTGATAGTCCGCGCCCTTCAGGGTCAGCGAACTGGCCTCCAGGTACCAGGGGTTGTCCGCCACCAGCACCTTGTTGTCGACGTCGCCCACGGCGTCGGTGGCGACCGGGCAGTCCTCGGGGTCCGTCGTGGAGCTCGCGGAGGGGCTGGGCGTGGCCGTGGCGTCCGCGGCGTCCTCGGCCGCGTCTTCCACCGCCTTCGTGGTGTCCTCGGCCGCCTTCGACGCCGCGTCGGTCGTGTCCTTCACGGTGTCGTCGACCGTGCCGGTGACCTTCTCGGTCGTGTCCTTGACCGCGTCGGAGGTGTCCTTGGCGGCGCCTTCCGTCTCCGTGCTCTCCGGGCTCTCCGTGGCGGACGGGGACGCGGTCGGTGTCGGGCTCGCGTCCTCCGCCGCCTTACCGCCCGTGAAGATGCCGGTGATCGCGTCGCCGATGTCCTCGAGCAGGTTGCCGCCGTCACTCGCGGACGGCGAGGGGCTCGCCGTGGCGGTGTCGTCCGAGGAGTTGCTCTCCTTGCTCGGCGAGGCCGAGGGGGACGGGGTGGGATCGGCCTTGTCGTCGGAACCTGAATCCGGCGAAGAGGGGTCACCTGAACCCGAGTTGCCCGAACCCGCGTCGGAGTCCGAGGAGGACGTCGCCGAGGGGCTCGGCTCCGCCGCGTCGTCCTTGTCGTCGTCCGCCGAGGCGTCGTCGCTCGTCGAGGCCGACGGGGACGGCGTGGGCGACGCGGACGCGCCCTCCAGGGCCGCCAGGCAGTCCTTGTACTCGTCGGCCTTCAGGCTGTTGGAGGCCGGCTGCTCGTCGGCGAGGGCGAGCGTCGGCGTGAACCCGATGCCCATCAGGACCGCCGTCGGCATCGCCGCCATGGCTATCGCCTTGCCGGCCGGCATGTGGAACCTGGTGAACAGCGGCTTCTTGGGCGCCGCGTGACGAGGGCCCGTTCTCGCCTGCGCCGGAATCACGGGGCTCTCGCCACGGATCTCATCAGCCGACACGGTACCCCCCGTTGGATTCCTCGGCCCAGGCGCCTTCGGGCGTCCGGTCCGCCGGTCCGCCGGTCGCGGGGTCCTGCGCGTGGTACGGCGCACCCGGCTCACCGAGGGCACCCTCGGAAGCGGGCTCCACGGCACCCTCGTCGGAGGGGCCCTTCTCCGCCTCGAGCGGTCCGGCGCCCGCCTCCTGCGCCTTGCCCGGCACCCACGACACGGCGAGCGCGCCGCCGAGCATCGAGAGCAGGAAGCCGACGACGAAGCCGCCTATGTTGGAGACCACGAGCGACACCAGGGCCAGGACGATCGCCGCGACACCGGCGAAGATGCGCGTGGCGTGCTGGAACCACATCGTCAGGCCGAGGGTCACCAGCAGTACGCCGATGATGAGGGAGCCGGCACCCGCCGTGGTCGCCATGGCGAGCGACATGTTGCCCAACTTGAAGGTCGCGTACGGGAAGTAGGCGATCGGCACCCCGCCGAGCAGGGTGAAGAGGCCTGCCCAGAACGGCCGGGTGCCCCGCCAGTCACGGAATCGCAGACGCAACCGGGTGAACCTCCCGGCGCTCTGGACCGGAGTCTCGGCACTCATGGAAAACAGCTCCCTGGGTCCGGTTGAAGTACGTACCGGCTCGGCCGTAGGCATGGAGAAGCCGGAAGTCTGGGTATGTGCACATGCCCGGCGCGAGGCGTCGAGCTGGACGTGCGGGGCGGAGAAGCGGCGAACTCCCCCGCCCCCATGGGCAGCTCAGCTGTCCAAGGACGCCCCTGCGGCGTGAGCCGTCAGAAACACTCCATCTTGGCGTCGGTGCCGAGACGCATCTTCAGGCCACTGAGCTTGAAGGTGCCGGCGGTGGTCGCCCACGCCGTCTGCTCGACCTTCGTGAGGTCGGCCGACTCCGCCTGCTGGGCGAAACCGCCCGGCAGGGACTTGCCGTCCTGCTTCACCGGAGCGTTCCTGGTCTTGTCCAGGTCCTGCACCGCAACACCGATGTCGATGTTCTTGAACGTCGCGTCGGCGTCGAGCTGAGCGACGTCGATGTAGAGGTTCTCGGCCTCGACCTTGTGCTTCGCGTCCGGGCCGGCGTCGAGACGGAGGTAGATCGTCTTCCCTATGAGGGGAATCTCCGTCTTGACGGACTGGCACATGTCCGTGATCTGAGCGGTCTTGAACGACGAGATCGCGACGGGACGAACCGTCTTGGTCTTGCCGTCGGTCGACGTGTAACCGGTGTCGACACCGCCGTACTGGGCAAAGCCCTGGCCCTCGAGATGCCCGGCCGACACCTTGAACTCCTGGCCCGACACGCTGAACGACGCGGCCAGCGCACCCTGCGCCAGCCCGACACCCACAGCCGCGGCCGCGGCAACGCTGGGCACCATCACCACAGCGAACCGCTTCCATCTGGTCCCGCCACGCACCTGGGACTCCATATTTCCTCCTTCTCGGACGTACATCTCCTGGCCCTGACTGCTCCTGTCGAAGCGACGGCTCAGCCGGGCAGGGATGGGAGAAGTGCTACGTCCTCGGGAAGGGGAGCGCCCGCGCTCGGAGGCGCGAACCGCACCCGAATCACCGGCGATCACCCCCGAGCGACAACCACTGGTCGCGCCTGACACGCATCACGCACAACCTTGCTGGACAGGCTTCGCCGAAGGCGAAGACCCCCCTGCCCAAGGGCCGACGTCACTGCCGTCGACCCTGCTCGGTGGGGACCCAGGGATTCCCGTTCGCCCAACCGGCTGTCGGGGTACGGGAAGGGACCGAGCGTGGCCGATCGTGGTGCATTCTCGCCGCCGACACAAGGGGGTTCGTTACTCGCTAGTAACGGGCGGATAACCGAACAACGACCCGCTGGTCTCGGCCGACAACGCTCGGTGTCAGACGGGTGTTGGACAAAAATATTGATCGTTGGACAGATTCCGACAGATCAACGCCTCTGACTTACTCCAAGTAACAGCGGCCGCGATTACCAAGATTTGGTAAAGCGCGGCCGCAGTGGCCCCTTGTTGGCCAATCTTTCACTCGGGCATCACATGCCTCGGCGTTTAGGGACTGGTCAGAACCGGCCCCGCGCCCCGGTCAGAAGAGGGCGCGCGCCAGCGCCCTGCGCGCCGCCGCCACTCGCGGATCATCGCCGCCGACCACCTCGAACAACTCCAGCAGCCGAAGCCGTACGGCGTCCCGGTCGTCGCCCGCGGTGCGCTGCACGGTCTCGATGAGCCGCCCGAACGCGTCCTCCACGTGTCCGCCCACCAGATCCAGGTCGGCGGCGGCGATCTGCGCCTCGGCGTCGGTGGGCCTGTCGGCGGCGTCCTTGCGCACCTGCTGCGGGTCGAGCCCCTGCACGCGGTGGAGCAACTCGGCCTGGGCGAGGCCGAGTTTGGCCTCGCTGTTGCCGGGGTCGTCGCTCAGTACGTTCTTGTACGCCTGGACCGCACCGCCGAAGTCCCCCGCGTCCAGGGCGCGCACGGCGGCTTCGAGGAGCGTGTCGTACGGCCCCTCGGGCATCGCGGGAGCGGTCTGGACGGCACCGCCCGCCTCGGCGTCGGGGTCGACGGCCAGACCGGTGAGGCCGAAGCGCTGCTCGGCCACCTCCACCAGCTGGTCCAGGGTCTGCCGGATCTGCGGCTCGCCGGCGGCCCCCTGGAAGAGCGGCAGGGCCTGACCTGCGACCACCGCGAAGACGGCCGGGATCCCCTGGATCCCGAACTGCTGCATCAGCATCTGGTTGGCGTCGACGTCGATCTTGGCGAGGACGAAGCGTCCGTTGTACTCGACGGCCAGCCGCTCCAGGACGGGGCTCAGCTGCTTGCAGGGCTGGCACCACTCGGCCCAGAAGTCGAGGACGACGGGCACTTCGGCGGACCGCTGCAGGACGTCCTGCTCGAACCCTGCTTCATCGACGTCGATGACGAGATCGGCCGGGGAGACGGCACCGGCAAGGGCGCCACCGCCCTGCCGGGCGGCTTCGGCGCGAGCCTGCTCCGCCTTCGCCTTGGCCTCCTGGGCCGCCTTCACCGCGGCGAGGTCGACGACTCCGCTCATGGACATGTTCCGTGGCTGCATGCGTACATCCTCCCCCGTTCCCGCGCCCATGTGAAAAGCGTTGTGAAAGCCGGTCGTGCCCTCGGGTGTTCGGCGCCGGGTCCCCACCCCGCGCCGTGCGTGTGTGCGTCACTCGCGTACGTCCGTCGCGGGCTTTCGCTACGAGTCGTAGCGTAATGGCACCGAGTGCCCAACGAACAGTGAAGTCCGGTGATCTCCCTCACGGGTGACCAGGAAAACGGCCGGTTATCGTCGTGAGATGCAGAGCCGCACCCCCGCCAGCCGTACCGGGCGTCCGCGCAGCGCCGCCGCGGACACCGCGATCCTGGCCGCGACGCGGGCGGCGCTGGTCGAGCTGGGCTGGTCGAAACTCACCCTGGGTGACGTGGCGACCAGGGCCGGGGTGGCCAAGACGACCCTCTACCGCCGCTGGGCAGGCAAGAACGAACTCGTCGTCGACGCGGTGGCCGAACTCTTCGACGAACTGGAACTCCCCGACCGCGGCACCCTCGCCGCCGACATCGAGGGCGTGGTCCTCCAGTTCGCGGCGATCCTGGCCCGCCCCGAGGCGAAGAGCGGCCTGATGGCGGTGGTCGCCGAGTCGGTACGGGACGACGCGCTGCGCGAACGCATCCGGGCGTCGATCGTGGAGCGCCAGAAGCGGTTGGTCCTGGAGGGCCGGTCACGGGCGCAGGCGCGCGGCGAGCTCCCCCCTGAGGCGAGCCCGGAGGAAGCCGCCCGCACGGTGGACCTGATCTTCGACATCGTCGCGGGTGCGGTGGTCCACCGCACCCTGGTGAGCTCGGAGCCGGCGGACGAGGAGTGGGTGCGCGGCTTCACCAGGGTGCTGCTGCTGGGCCTGGCCGGGGCGGCGTAGCGGTCAGAGTCCGGGGGGTTCCGTGTACGCCCTGCGGCGTAGCGGTCAGAACCCCGCGGGCTCTGTGTACACCCCCCACTCGTCCCGCAGCACGCCGCAGATCTCCCCGAGGGTCGCCTCGGCCCGTACGGCGTCCAGCATCGGCCCGATCATGTTGGCGCCGTCCCGGGCGGCCGCGAGCATCGCGTCCAGGGCGGTCCGCACGCCGGCCTCGTCCCGGGAGGCCTTCCGCGTCCCCAGGACGCGCACCTGCTCCCGCTCCACCTCGTGGCTGACCCGCAGGATCTCCAGGTCGCCGGTCACCGAGCCGTGGTGGACGTTCACCCCCACGACCCGCTTGTCGCCCTTCTCCAGGGCGCGCTGGTACTGGAAGGCGGACTCGGCGATCTCGCCGGTGAACCAGCCGTCCTCGATGCCGCGCAGGATGCCGGAGGTGATCGGCCCGATGGGGTGCTGGACGTCCGGGTGCGCCCTCAGGCCCCGCTCCCTGATCTGCTCGAAGATCTTCTCGGCGTCCGCCTCGATCCGGTCCGTCAGCTGCTCGACGTACCACGAACCGCCCAGCGGATCCGCCACGTTGGCGACGCCGGTCTCCTCCATCAGTACCTGCTGCGTGCGCAGGGCGATCTCCGCCGCCTGCTCGGAGGGGAGCGCCAGGGTCTCGTCCAGGGCGTTGGTGTGCAGCGAGTTGGTGCCGCCCAGCACGGCCGCCAGCGCCTCCACCGCCGTCCGCACCACGTTGTTGTACGGCTGCTGGGCGGTCAGCGAGACGCCGGCGGTCTGGGTGTGGAAGCGCAGCCACTGGGCCTTGTCGGTCTGCGCGCCGTACACGTCCCGCATCCAGCGCGCCCAGATCCTGCGCGCCGCGCGGAACTTGGCGATCTCCTCGAAGAAGTCGAGGTGCGCGTCGAAGAAGAAGGACAGTCCCGGTGCGAAGACGTCCACGTCGAGGCCGCGGCTGAGCCCCAGCTCCACGTACCCGAACCCGTCCGCCAGCGTGTACGCCAGTTCCTGCGCGGCCGTCGAGCCGGCCTCGCGGATGTGGTAGCCGGAGACGGACAGCGGCTTGTAGGCGGGGATGCCGGCCGCGCAGTACTCCATCAGGTCGCCGATGAGGCGCAGGTGCGGCTCGGGCTGGAAGAGCCACTCCTTCTGGGCGATGTACTCCTTGAAGATGTCGGTCTGCAGCGTGCCGTTGAGCAGGGCCGGGTCGACGCCCTGTCGCTCGGCGGCGACGAGGTACATGCAGAAGACGGGCACGGCGGGCCCGGAGATCGTCATGGAGGTGGTGACATCGCCCAGCGGGATGTCCTGGAACAGGACCTCCATGTCGGCGGCCGAGTCGATGGCGACACCGCAGTGGCCGACCTCGCCGAGCGAGCGCGGGTCGTCGGAGTCTCGGCCCATCAGCGTCGGCATGTCGAAGGCCACGGACAGTCCGCCGCCGCCGTTGGCGAGGATCATCTTGTAGCGCTCGTTGGTCTGCTCGGCGTTGCCGAACCCGGCGAACTGCCGGATGGTCCAGGTGCGCCCCCGGTAGCCGGTCGCGTACAGCCCGCGGGTGAAGGGGTACTCCCCCGGCCAGCCGATCCGCTCGAAGCCCTGGTAGCCGTCCCCTGGCCTCGGCCCGTACACCGGCTCGACGGGATCACCGGAGAGCGTGGTGAAGTCCGCCTCGCGCGTGCGTGAGGCGTCGTACCGGGCCTGCCAGCGTCGGCGGCCCTCTTCGATCGCGTCAGCGTCCATGCTTCGAATTTACTAGGACGTCCTAGTAAATGTCGACGGCAGACCGCCGTACGGGTTCTGTACGGCGGTGCGGGGCGGGGCGGGCGGTGCAGGCGATGCGGTTACGCCTTGGCGACCGCCGGGGAGTCCTCGGCGATCTTGCCCTCAAGCTCGTGGCTGATCTTCCGCTCCACGAAGAAGGCGGCCGTGGGGATCGTCCCGGCCAGCAGCACCCACAGCTGCTTGGCGACCGGCCACTTCGCCTTCGAGCCGAGGTCGAACGCGAAGATCAGGTAGACGACGTACAGCCAGCCGTGCGCGATGCCCACGACGCGGGTGAAGTCGTCCGCCCCGTCCATCTTGAGCAGGTACTTGGCGATCACGCCCAGGGTCAGCAGGACCAGCAGCACACCGGTGACGTAGGCCATGACGCGGTAGCGGGTCAGCACGGACTTTTTCATGCCTATGAGCGTAACCACGCACTAGGGCGGATCTTGCCCCGGGTCAGAGCCTGCCCGGCGGCCCATGCCGCCGGGCCCTAGTCCTCGTCGAAGTCGTGGGCGTCGACCCGCAGCGGTCGCAGCATCGCGAAGATCTCCGCGCACTCCTCGGCGTCGTACACCCCGAGCCCGAAGTCCATCGCCATCAGGTCGCGGGTGGCCGCCTCGACCACCTCGCGCCCCTTGTCGGTGATGACGGCGAGCGTGCCGCGACCGTCGTTGGGGTTGGGCTTCTTGTCCACCAGGCCCGACTTCACCAGCCGGTCCACGGTGTTCGTCACGGACGTGGGATGCACCATGAGCCGCTCGCCGATCTTGGACATGGTCAGCTCGCCGGCCTTGGAGAAGGTGAGCAGGACGAGCGCCTCGTACCGCGCGAACGTCAGTCCGTACGGCTTGACCACCGCGTCGACCTCGGCGAGCAGGATCTGGTGGGCGCGCATGATCGAGGTGATCGCGGCCATCGACGGCACGTTTCCCCAGCGCCGCTTCCAGAGTTCGTCAGCGCGGGCGATGGGATCGAACGGGAGACTGAGGGGCTTCGGCACGGCAAAGACCTTACCGGCCGGTCACATCGTGGTCAGCCCCGTCTCGCCCCTCGGTCCGCCGGGCACGGGCATCGGAGGCCTGCGCCTAGCGCTGTGTGAGGGTCGGGGCCGTGTCGGGGGGTGTCCGTCCTCGGAACGGCGCGGAATCGGTTACCTACCGAGGTGCCGGCGTTGACGCGCCAACCGCTGCGGGCGGACACCCCCCGACACGTCCCCTTGCCGCCGTACGCGAGTGCCGGTACGTACGTCCGCCTCTTGACCGACCGGGCCGGGTGGTGGGTGGGCACAGGTCCGGGGGGCTGGGGGCGGAGCCCCCAGGGACGTCCGCCTCTCGACCCACCGAGACGGGCGGTGGGTGGGCACAGGACCGGGGGTCGGGGGGCGGAGCCCCCAGGGACGTCCGCCTCTCGACCGACCGAGACGGGCGGTGGGTGGGCACAGGACCGGGGGGCTGAGGGCGGAGCCCTCAGCAGGCGGTCGCTTCGGCGCCGGGGAACTGAGGTCAGCGGCGGCCTGTCCGGCGTAGGTGGTGCCGCACCGCCCGCTGGGCAACCGGGCCGAGGTCCTCCAACGCGGCGACCAGCACCCCGAGCTGTTCCAGCGCGTCCAGCGCCGCGGTCGCCCCCGCCGCGTCCACCCCCTCGTACAGCTCGATGCCGACGAAGGACGCCGCGACCGCCCGTGCCAGCCCCGCAGGGTCCGCGAACTCCCCGAAGGGCGTGGTCGCGAGGACTCTCGTGAGGACCGCCTCGATCTCGGTGACCCAGAGCTCCAGGCCTGCCGCCGTTGCCGGGCCCAGCGTGGCGTGGGTCTGGGCGCCGGCCAGGAGCTGGCCGAGGAGGGCGACATGGCCCCCGGCGCGTTCCTCCTCGTGGATCCGCCGGCCGACCGCGAGGAGTTCGGAGAGGGAGGTCACCTCCGCGAAGCGGGACCGGTACCGCGACACGGTCCGCTCGGCCCCGTACCGGCAGGCCTCGGCGAGGAGTTCGTCGACGGAGCCGAAGTGGTAGAAGACCAGCGCCTGGTTGACCCCGGCCGTCGCCGCGATCGTACGGGCCGACGTCTTCGCGATGCCCTGCTCGGTGAGTGTGCGCAGCGCACCGTCCAGGAGTCTGGTCTTGGTCTCCTGGGACTTCGCCGTCTCCGGGCTCATGCGCGCCGCTCCTCGCGAACGGGCCGCAGGCCGGGCCGTACTCCGCAGGTGGTGATGTCGGTGTACGTCGCCTTGAAGGAGCCCTCGTACCCGAAGAGCGGGCCGAAGTAGTCGTTGACGACACGGACCCGTATGCGGAAGCGGCCGCTCTTGTCGTCGTAGGACTCGCGGACCTCGGCCGTGGCACCGATCAGTTCGGGTACGCGTACGTCCACGACTCCCTCGCGGAACCTGTGTTCGCCGGAGCGGATGAGCAGCGAGCCGTCGGGCTCGGCGCCGAAGTGGAGGTCGCTGGCCAGGTGCTGGTGGGTGCCGAGGTAGTCGAGTATGCGGTCGCCCCGGGGGCCGAGGACCATCTGGGCGTCGAAGCGGCGAGGGCGGCCGGGCAGGTGGAAGGTGCGCACGAAGGTCACCGTCTCACGGCCGTACGTGTCCTTGTACGGCACGTTCTCGATGGTGAACGGGATGTGGCGGCCGGTCCGCGGGACCAGGATGTTGCGGGTGGCACCGAGGGCCAGGAACGGCTTCACGAAGGCCCCGCCGTGCCAGACGCGGTCCATCACGCCCCGGCCCGTGCAGGCCTCGCCGGTCGTCAGACCGACCGAGAAGCGGCGCTGCAGCTGGGGGTGGAGGCGGTCGAAGTCGGCACCCATCACAGTGCGGAAGATCGAGGTCATCGCGGGTTCTCCAGGGTGCGCAGGAGGCGGGGGACGCGGACGCTCGTGGGCGGCCGGCGCAGGCAGCGGCGGGCTGCCGGGGTGCCGGAGAGCGGCGCCTTGAACAGGGCCAGCGCGATGGCGACGGCGAGGAACAGGGGACAGACGTAGGCCATGGACGCCGCCAGCGGGCCGAAGAGGCGCAGGAACTGTTCCAGGCCGAGGCCGGCGCAGGCGACGGTGACGACGAGGGCGCGGACCAGGAGCTCGGCCAGCCAGTTCCGCAGGGCTCGTTCCGGGGTGATGCCCCGCTCCAGCCACAGGCGGAGGCGGTCGAAGGACCAGGCCGTCGCCCAGCCCATCAGGGGGCGGAAGACGAGGCGGTCGGCCAGTGCGCCGAAGGCTCCCCAGCGGGGGCGGTAGTCGTAGCCGGTGAGGAAGCGGACGCCGTCGCCGTCGGGGATGTAGCGCCAGTAACCGCTGCCCTCGGCCAGGAGGGACAGGGGGTGGGCGGAGGCGAAGCGGAGGGCGGAGGTTCGGGTGCCGTTGGGGCGCTCGCGTTCGCCCGCGGAGACTCCGGTGCCTGCCACGGTGAGGCCGGGCAGGACACGGGTGGCGTACCGGAAGCGCTGGGGTTGGCCCTCCGCGCGCGGGAGGTGGTCGATCTCGGTGAAGCGCAGGTCCCAGCGCTGGTGCCGGGACGGCTCCTGTGTGCGGGTCCAGAGGTCGTCGAGGTCGGCACGGATGCGTGCCTCTATGTAGAGCCCCATGTGAATCCCCCAGGTGGGCGCAGCGTTTTGAGCGACTGCTCAAATATTCTGGACAGGAAGATACCCTTGTTTGAGCGATCGCTCAAACACTGGGCGCAAGAAAACCCCGGCCCGTGTGGGCCGGGGTCCATCCCGGGTTCTCCTGCTGCGGCGCTACTCGGCGAGATGCCGCTCCACCGTCTCCACCTTGGAGGTGAGTCCGTCCGTCACTCCGGGACGGATGTCCGCCTTGAGGACCAGGGAGACGCGTGGTGCGCGCTGCTCGACCGCGGCGACCGCCCGCTTGACGACGTCCATGACCTCGTCCCACTCGCCCTCGATCGACGTGAACATCGCGTCGGTGCGGTGGGGCAGGCCCGATGCGCGTACGACCCTGACGGCGTCGGCGACGTACTCCCCCACGTCCTCGCCGACGCCCAGCGGCGTCACGGAGAAGGCGACGATCATGCCTTCACGGCCTTTTCCTGACGGGCGCGGGAGGCGATGACCGCGTCCTCGGTCTCGCGCCTGAGCCTGCGCTCGGCGAAGAAGCCGCCGGTGGGCAGCACGGAGAGGACGAAGTAGAGGGCGGCGGTCTTCAGAGGCCACTTCGTACGGTTCCAGGCGTCGGCCCAGAAGATCACGTACAGGATGAAGAGGACGCCGTGGATCATCCCCATCACGGGGACCGCGTTGAAGTCCGTGGTCCGCTTCAGCACCGAGCAGACGAGGAGAAGGAGGAAGGAGATCGCCTCGGGGGCCGAGACCAGGCGGAGGCGTCGGAGGGCGGTGGCGGTCTTGATGTCCACGGGTCACCTTCGGTGGGAGAGACGTCGGACGGTTTGTGAATCCGGGCACAAACGATTTCGCCCCATTGTGGCAAACGGCTGGGCGGCGGGCGGGCGGGGGGTGGAAGCCGGTGGCGGCAACCGGGGAGCGCGTATGCAGTTCGTCTTCTTCATGACCGTTCCGGGGCTGGTGGTGCTGCTCACCGTCCTGGCCTTCGTCGAACAGGTGCTGATGCGCGCCGGGCGGGCCGGTGTGCTGCCCTGGCGGAACAGCGGGCGGCAGGGGCAGATCTCCGCGACCGGGTTCGAGCAGCTGCACGCCGCCTTCTCACCGGGCAAGCAGAACGAGCTGAAGGAACGGCAGAGCGCCTTGGTGATGCGGGACGACGAGGAGGACGGGGACCCGCCGTGGTCCACGGTCGACCTGACCACCGGGAAGGCCCTCATCCGGCTGCCCGAGGCCGGCGGCTGACCCCTCAGGGGTGCAGTCAGGGTCGTACTCCACCTCCAGGCTCTGTTGGCGAAGGCTCCCGGGGGGCTACCTTTCGCAGCGTGGCGATGTTCCGACTTCAAGGCAGCAAGGTGCTGGCCGTCGACATGACCGGGGACGCCGTGAAGGCGAAGAACGGCTCGATGGTCGCGTACGACGGGCAGATGGACTTCAAGAAGCTCAGCGGCGGCGGTGAGGGCATCCGGGGGATGGTGACCCGGCGGATCACCGGCGAGCAGATGACACTGATGGAGGTGAAGGGGCACGGGACGTGCTGGTTCGCGGACCGGGCCTCGGAGATCAACCTCGTCGCCCTCCAGGGGGACAAGCTGTACGTGGAGTCGAGCAACCTGCTCGCGACCGATTCGGGGTTGCGGACCGGCACGTCGTTCACGGGCACGCGCGGGGCCTCGCAGGGCAACGGACTGTTCACGACGACGCTCGAGGGCCACGGACAGGCCGCGATCATGTCGGACGGGCCGGCGGTCGTGCTGCGGGTCAGCGCCCAGTACCCGCTGACGGTCGACCCGGGCGCGTACATCGCCCACCAGGGGAACCTGCGGCAGTCCTTCCAGTCCGGTGTGACCTTCCGCACGCTCATGGGCGAGGGCGGCGGCGAGGCCTTCCAGATCCGCTTCGAGGGCGACGGCCTGGTCTACGTCCAGCCGAGCGAGCGGAACACGATCGCGGGGGATGTGTGACATGGCCTTGCGGGAGATCAACTCCAAGATGGTCGAGGCGACCGTCATGCCGGGGCAGCGGCTGTTCAGTCAGCGCGGGGCGATGCTCGCCTACCGGGGCGAGGTGTCCTTCACGCCCAACATCCAGGGCGGCCAGGGCGGCGTCATGTCGATGATCGGCCGCCGGGCGGCGGGCGAGGCCGCTCCCCTGATGTCCGTCGAGGGCAGCGGCACCGTCCTGTTCGGGCACGGCGGCCACCACGTCCAGGTCATCAGCCTCACCGGCGACACCCTGTTCGTGGAGGCGGACCGGCTCCTCGCCTTCGAGGGCACCCTGGAGCAGGGCACCATGTTCATGGGCTCCCAGGGCGGGGTCATGGGCATGGTCCGCGGCCAGGTCAGCGGCCAGGGGCTGTTCACGACCACCCTGAAGGGACACGGCTCGGTCGCCGTGATGGCGCACGGCGGCGTCATCCAGATCCCCATCACGCCGCAGCGCCCGGTCCATGTCGACCCCCAGGCGTACGTCGCCCACCACGGCGACGTCCGCAACAAGCTGTCCACCGCGCTCGGCTGGCGGGACATGGTGGGCCGCGGTTCCGGAGAGGCGTTCCAACTGGAGCTCAGCGGCAACGGCACGGTGTACGTCCAGGCCTCGGAGGAGAAGCTGTGAGCATGTACGGGGCTCCGGGCGGCGGCCCGACGGTCTACGACCCCATGACCCTGCCGGTCGACGACAACGTCGACAACTACACCTTCTGCGTGGAGCTCAAGGGGAGCCAGTGGTTCCTGCAGAAGGGGAAGATGATCGCCTACTACGGCTCGATGGAGTTCAACGGCATCGGGCACGGCCGGCTGGACCGTCTTGTCCGTACGTCCTTCCATTCGCCTCTGCACGCGAGCGACTGGGTCGTGGCGGAGGGCTCGGGGAAGATGCTGCTCGCCGACCGGGCCTTCGACGTGAACTCGTACGACCTGGAAAACGGCAATCTGACCATTCGCTCGGGCAACTTGCTCGCTTTTCAGCCAAGTCTTGCCCTCAAGCAATCAATCGTGCCGGGTTTTCTGACACTCATCGGAACCGGAAAGTTCGTGGCCGCGTCGAACGGCCCCGTGGTGTTCATGGAACCCCCGATCCGGGTGGACCCGCAGGCCCTCGTCGGCTGGGCCGACTGCCCCTCTCCGTGCCATCACTACGACCACGGGTACATGACCGGCCTGATGGGCGGCCTACGTGCGATGACGGGCCTCGGCGGAGCCTCCGGGGAGGAGCACCAGTTCGAGTTCGTGGGAGCCGGCACGGTCCTGCTGCAGTCGTCGGAGGCGCTGATGGCCGAGCAGGCCATGGGGGCCGTTCCGCACGGGGCGGGAGTACCCGGCGGCGGTGGGGGGCCCACGGGGCCCGGACAGCAAGCCGGCGCACCGCGCCTTCCCGGACAGCTCGGGGACCTGCAGCGTCGCTTCGGGCTGTGAGCGGTAGTCTGCGGAGTGTGACGTCGAACGTGTGCGCGCCGGCGTCGCACGACCCTCACTAGTTCGCCTTTCAACCTTTTAGGTAGACTTCATTCATGGAGACCGAGACGGCCACGCGCTGGCTGACCGATGCGGAGCAGTGCGCCTGGCGCACCCACCTGGAGGTCAACAGGCTGTTGACGTACCAGCTCGAGAGGGACCTTCAGCCGTTCGGCCTGACGATGAACGACTACGAGATCCTGGTCAACCTGTCCGAGTCGGAGGGCGTACGGATGCGGATGAGCGACCTCGCGTCCGCCACCCTCCAGTCCAAGAGCCGCCTCTCCCACCAGATCACCCGCATGGAGAACGCGGACCTCGTGCGGCGCGAGAACTGCGAGTCCGACCGCCGCGGTCTGTTCGCGGTGCTCACCGAGCACGGCATGGAGACGATGAAGAAGGTCGCGCCTCATCATGTGGCGTCCGTGCGGCGGCACTTCATCGACATGCTGTCCCCCGACGCGCTGGTGGAACTCGAGAAGTCCCTGCGGCCCGTCGCCGACCATCTGCGGGGGCAGCGCGGGCGCCCGTGACCCGGGCGTCGGCAACCTAGGCAAGCGGCAGACGGAGCTCGAACAGGGCTCCGCCTGTCGGCGCTTCACGGACCGTGAGCGTGCCGCCGTGTCGTGCGGCCACGTCACGGGCGATGGCGAGCCCGAGCCCGGCGCCGCCGTCGTCGCGGCTGCGGGCGTCGTCGAGACGTACGAACCGCTCGAAGATCCGCTCCCGGTCGCCCTCGGGCACCCCGTCCCCGTCGTCGGCGACCCCGGCCACGGCCCACTCCCCGTCCCGCCGCACGGTCACCGTGACCGCCGACCGGGTGTGCCGCCGCGCGTTGTCCAGCAGGTTGGTGAGCACCCGCTGCAACTGCCCCCGGGACCCGGCCACCTCCACCGCCCCGGCCGCCTCCACGCTCACGCCTTCCCGCCCCGCGGCCTCCTCCCGCGCCAGCGCGGCAAGGTCAAGGCGCCGCCCGTCGACCGGACGCTCCCCCGCGTCCAGCCGGGCGAGCAGCAGCAGGTCGGTGGCGAGGTGCTGCAGTCGTACGGTGTCCTCGACCGCGCCCTCCAGGTCCAGCAACTCGGGGTGCGCGGCGGCCACTTCGAGCTGCGTGCGCAGGCTGGCGATCGGGCTGCGCAGCTCGTGCGAGGCGTCGGCGACGAACCGGCGCTGCCGTTCCACGGAGGTCTCCAGGGCGGCCAGCGTCTCGTTCGTCGTGCGGGCGAGGCGGGCCACCTCGTCGTGTGTGTCCGGCACCGGGACCCGGCGGCCCAGGTCCTCCGAGGCGGTGATCGCGGCCATCTCGCCACGGATGCCTTCCACCGGGCGCAGCGCGCGCCGGGTGACCAGCCAGGTCACGCCCGCGACGACGGCGAGCAGCAGCGGGAAGCCGATCAGCATGACGGTCAGCGCGGTGTTCACGGCGCTCTGTTCGGCGGACAGGGGGGCACCGGCGTAGACGGTGAGCAGGCCGGCCTTGTCGGTCTCCACCTGGACGGTGGCGAAGCGGTAGCCCGCACTGTGGTGGTCGATCGTCGCGGAGCCGGTGGTGAAGGTGGTCTCCTCGCCGATCTCGCCGGGGTGGGAGGAAGCGGAGTCGTCGGCGTCGTCGTCCTCGTCACCGTCTTCGTCGCCGCTGCCGGCCGTGGACTTGGGAGTGGGGCTGGGACCGGGAGTGGGTGTCTGCGGCCGCACCGCGTCGGTGCCCGTACCGCTGATCCGCTCCAGGTTCTCCGTCGCGGCGACGAGCGTGCCCTTCTCGTCGACGACCTGGACGGGCTGGTCGTCGTCGTCCAGGGACAGCTGCTCGTACGTCTTCCCGGCGGAGAGGTCGGTGGCCACCGTCCGCGCGTAACGCTCCGCCGCCGTGCCGGCCTGCCCGATCAGGTTGGAGCGCAGGGACAGCAGGACGGCGGTCCCGGCCGCGACCAGCGCCACCGCGACGACGAGGGTGGCGGCGAGGGTCGCCCGGGACCGTACGGAACCGAACAGACGTCTCATCGTTGCTCCGTCTCCAGCCGGTAGCCGACGCCGCGGACCGTGCGGATGAGCCCGGCGCGCAGTTTGCGGCGCAGGGTGCTGACGTACACCTCGACGATGTTCGGATCGCCCTCGTACGCGAAGTCCCAGACGTGTTCCAGGATCTCGGACTTGGACACCACCTCCCCGGCCCGCAGCACGAACTGCTCCAGGACGGCGAACTCCTTGGCGGTGAGCGCGATCTCGTCGTCGGCCAGGAAGACGCGGCGGGCGGCGGTGTCGACCTTCAGGTCGCCGTGGACGTGCACGGGCGAGGCGCCGGGGCCCTGGGCGCGGCGCCGCAGCAGGGCGTTGATCCGGGCGACGAGGACGACGTACGAGAAGGGCTTGGTCAGGTAGTCGTCGGCGCCCGTGTCGAGGCCCTCCGCCTCGTCGTACTCGCCGTCCTTGGCGGTGAGCATCAGGATCGGCACGTCATGGCCCGCGGCGCGCAGGGCGGCGCAGACACGGTAGCCGTTGAGGCCGGGCAGCATGATGTCCAGGATCACGAGGTCGTACGTCCCCTCCGTGGCCCGGTGCAGACCCTCCCGGCCGTCGTGGACCACGTCCACGGCGTACCCCTCGGCCGTCAGGCCCTTGGCGAGCGACAGGGCCAGCCGCTTCTCGTCCTCCACGATCAACAGGCGCATGCGTAAAGGTTCGCAAAGGGATGCTGAAGATCTCTTCAGGGGGCTTCAGGTTCCTCTCAGCGTCGGTCGTCCAGGGTGGTTGACGTCGAAAGCGAAACGAAGCGATCGAATCAGTACGACTCTGGAGGAACCCGCATGAAGCGCAACATCGTGATCGCCGCTGTTACGGCCGCCGCTCTGATCGGTGGCGGTACGGCCACCGCACTCGCGGGGACCGGGGACGGCGAGGGAACGGCGCGGCAGGCGGACGCTCAGCTGAGGCAGGCCGGTGTCCAGGACGACGACGCCCAGGATCTCGATGACACCGACGGCGCCGACGACGCCCAGGACGACGACGCGGCGCGGGTGTCCGGTGACGTGACGGCGGCCGAGGCCATCGCCACCGCGCTGCGGCACGACCCGGGGACCGCCGTCTCCGTGGAACTGGACGACCAGGACGACGCCGGGCCGGTCGTGTGGCAGGTCGACGTGCTCGGCACCGGCAGCACCTGGCACAGCGTGAACGTCGACCCGGACACCGGCAAGGTCCTCGGCTCCCACACCGAGCGGGAGGACGACACCGCCCAGGTGCGCACCGCGCTGAAGGGCGCGAAGGTGACGGCCTCGCAGGCCGCCGAGGCCGCGGCCGGCAAGGGCACCGTGACGTCGGTGGACCTGGACGAGGACGGCGCCTCGAAGGCCTGGGAGGTCGAGACCCACAAGTCCGGCAAGGCCGAGCAGGACTGGAACGTCGACCTGAAGACCGGCAAGGTCACGGCGGACCGCTCGGACGCCTCCGACAACGACAACGACAACGACGGCGACGACAACGACGTCTGACGTGACGCAGGGGCGCTGCCCCCGCTGACCCCGCAACCCGCCAGAGGGCTCCGCCCCTGGACCCCCGGAACACAGGCCGGGGTTCCGGGGCGGAGCCCTTTGCCGACGCCCGTACCGGCGCCTGTGGGGCGAGGGCCTGTCCGGCGGATCATGCCGCAGACGCGGGGCCTGGCACGCCGATCTGCGGCGTTGTCGTCGGTTGCCGACTCCCCCACTCTCGACCTCGCTCGAGCGGGGGGACCCCCATCACGTCGACGCCCTCCTCCGCCTCGCAGCTCGACGCACCGGGCCCCGCTCACCTGCGTCGACGAGGCGCCGCGCATGTCCTGCGACTTGACCCGCCGGACAGGCCCTAGATGCCCGCGATCACCGCCGCCCCCACCGACACCCCACCCGCCACCAGGAAGCACACCCCCAGCGGAAGTCGCTCCACCAGGAGCCCCATCGTCGCCGCCCCGGCCGAACTCCCCGCGTTGACGGACGTGTTGACCCACGCTCCCGCTTGCGTACGGAACCCGGCCGGGGCGGCTTCATCGGCGATCAGGTACGCCGTCGTCAGGGCCGGCGCGACGAACAGCCCCGCGCAGGCCGCCGCCCCGGTGAGGGTGACCACGCCGGGGGCCAGACCGGCGACGCCGAGCGTCACGCCCAGGCCCGCCGCCAGGAACGGCAGCCGAACCCGGGCCGGCGTACGCCAGTCCACCGCCCCGTTCAGCAGACCCCCCACCGCGCTGCCCGCCGACAGCGCCGCGAGCACCCAGGCGACGGTGTCGTCCCCGAGCCGGCGCTGCCCGGCGAAGGCCACCACCAACAGGTCCACCGCGCTGAGGGACAGACCGACGCCTCCCGCGACGACGATCGGTGGCAGCAGTTCCCGCCCGGGCCTGAGCGACGCCCGTCGGCCCTTGCGTACCCCTCCGCTCCCCCGCATCGCGCCGACCGCCGGTGACATGACGAAGGCGGGCGTCCCCACCCCCATCAGCATGGCGCCCAGCACCACACCCACGGCGGGTGCCGTGAAGCCGACCAGCACGCCCACCAACAGCGGGCCGGTGACGAAGAGAAGCTCCTCCGCGACCCCGTCCAGGCTGTACGCGCGTTGCAGCAGGAGCCGGTCCTCGGCGAGTTCGCGCCACACCGTGCGCATGGTGGGGCCGAGCGGCGGCGCGCAGGCGCCCGTGACGGCGGCGATGACGCCGAGCAGCAGTCCGGACGCGCCCGGATGCCGGCCGGCCACCGTCAGGGTGCAGAGCAGCACCGCGTACAGCAGGGCCATCGGCAGCAGGACCCGGCGCGGGCCGTACCGGTCGACGAGGGCCGCCCGGTACGGCGACAGGAAGACGACGGTGGCGCCGAACACGGCCAGGACGACACCGGCGACGGCGTACGACCCGGTCGCCCGGGTCACGCAGAGCATCACGGCGATCGGGACCACGCCGTACGACAGCCGGGCGGTGAGGGCGGCGGCGAAGGTGCGGCGGGCATGGGGAATGCGGAGTACCGCGGCATACGAAGGCCGCGGGGACACAGCGGACACGACAAAGTTCCTCTACTGGAGGCACGGAAGGGACGCCGAAGTGCCGCGACGGCCACGGCGTGCTGCCGGGTGCGGTCGCGGGCTCGGGCGGGCCCTATGCCAGGAGGAGGAACATGTGGATCAACGTATCAGCGGGTTCATCGCGTACACCATGGGGCGGTCAGCCCTCTGTCAGCCCCGCCACCAGTTCGTCCGCCGCTCGGTACGGGTCGAGTTCCCCGGCGACGATCTTCTCCGCCAGTGTGCTCAGCCGGCGGTCGCCGTGCAGGTCGCCGATGCGTTCGCGCAGGGCGGTGACGGCGATCGTCTCGACCTCGCGGGCGGCGCGGGTGCGGCGGCGTTCGGCCAGGACGCCCCGCTCCTCCATCCACGCGCGGTGCTTCTCCAGTGCCTCGACGACCTCGTCGATGCCCTCGGAGCGGGCGGCGACCGTCTTGACGATGGGCGGGCGCCAGTCGCCGGGGCCGCGGGACTCGCCGAGGCCCAGCATGTGGTTCAGCTCGCGGGCCGTGGCGTCCGCACCGTCGCGGTCGGCCTTGTTGACGACGTACACGTCGCCGATTTCCAGGATTCCGGCCTTCGCCGCCTGGATGCCGTCTCCCATGCCCGGCGCCAGCAGCACCACCGACGTGTCCGCCTGGGAGGCGATCTCGACCTCCGACTGGCCGACGCCGACCGTCTCGACGAGGATCACCTCGCAGCCGGCCGCGTCCAGGACGCGGATCGCCTGGGGGGCGGACCAGGCGAGGCCGCCGAGGTGGCCCCGGGTGGCCATCGAGCGGATGTAGACGCCCGGGTCCGAGGAGTGCTCCGACATCCGGACCCGGTCGCCGAGCAGCGCGCCGCCGGAGAACGGCGAGGACGGGTCGACGGCCAGGACGCCGACCCGCTTGCCCTGTTTGCGGTACGCGGTCACCAGCGCGGACGTGGACGTCGACTTGCCGACGCCCGGCGAGCCGGTCAGACCGACCACGTACGCCCCGCCGGTCAGCGGGGCCAGTGCCGCCATTACCTCCCTGAGCTGCGGGGACGCCCCCTCCACGAGGGAAATCAGCCGGGCCACGGCCCGCGGCCGGCCTTCCCTGGCCTGGGTGACCAGCGAGGAGACGTCCTGCATCACAGCTCCGTTCAGCGAGATCAGAGGAAGACGTACAGCGGACTCAGGCCTTCGGTACCCGCACGATCAGCGCGTCACCCTGCCCGCCGCCGCCGCACAGTGCGGCCGCGCCCACGCCGCCGCCGCGCCGCTTCAGCTCCAGCGCCAGGTGCAGGACGAGGCGGGCGCCGGACATGCCGATCGGGTGGCCGAGGGCGATGGCACCGCCGTTGACATTCACCCGTTCCGTGGACACGCCGAGGTCCTTCATTGACTGGACCGCGACCGCCGCGAAGGCCTCGTTGATCTCGATCAGGTCGAGGTCGGAGACCTCCAGGCCCTCCTTCTTGAGGGCGTGGAGGATCGCGTTGGACGGCTGCGACTGCAAAGAGTTGTCGGGACCGGCCACGTTGCCGTGGGCGCCGATCTCGGCGATCCACTCCAGGCCGAGCTCCTGCGCCTTGGCCTTGCTCATCACCACGACCGCCGCGGCGCCGTCGGAGATCTGCGAGGCCGAGCCCGCGGTGATCGTGCCGTCCTTCGTGAACGCCGGGCGCAGCTTGCCCAGGGACTCCGCCGTGGTCTCCCCGCGGATGCCCTCGTCCTTGGCGAAGACGACCGGCTCGCCCTTGCGCTGCGGGATCTCCACGGGGGTGATCTCGGCCTCGAACAGGCCGTTCTTCTGGGCGGCGGCGGCGCGCTGGTGGGACAGGGCGGAGAACTCGTCCTGCTCGGGGCGCTGGATGCCGAGGCGGGTGTTGTACTTCTCCGTCGACTCGCCCATGGCGATGTTCTCGAAGGCGTCGGTGAGACCGTCGTACGCCATGGCGTCGAGCATCTCGATCGCCCCGTACTTGAAGCCCTCGCGGGACTTGGGCAGCAGGTGGGGGGCGTTGGTCATGGACTCCTGGCCGCCGGCGACGATCACGTCGAACTCACCCGCACGGATCAGCTGGTCGGCCAGCGCGATGGCGTCGAGGCCGGACAGACACACCTTGTTGACGGTGAGCGCCGGGACGTTCATCGGGATGCCGGCCTTGACCGCGGCCTGGCGGGCCGGGATCTGCCCCGCCCCGGCCTGGAGCACCTGGCCCATGATCACGTACTGCACCTGGTCGCCGCCGATACCCGCACGGTCGAGGGCGGCCTTGATCGCGAAGCCGCCGAGGTCGGCTCCCGAGAGGGACTTCAGCGAGCCCAGCAACCGACCCATGGGCGTCCGGGCGCCCGCGACGATCACCGAGGTCGTGCTGTTCGATCCAGTCATGAGCTGCGATCCCCTTATCCGGCCTGCACTGGCCGAGGAGTGAACGAGGGTTTACTTCGAATGTACTGAGCGGTAGTCCATGCCGTCATCGGGCTGTCGGTGTGATCGCGCGCACGTTGCGTAACCACCTCCGGAGCGCTGCACTGAATCCATGCTGACGCGAATCGACCACATCGGGATCGCCTGTTTCGACCTCGACAAGACCGTCGAGTTCTATCGGGCCACCTACGGCTTCGAGGTGTTCCACTCCGAGGTCAACGAGGAGCAGGGCGTGCGCGAGGCCATGCTCAAGATCAACGATACGTCCGACGGCGGAGCTTCGTACCTGCAGCTCCTGGAGCCGACCCGGGAGGACTCCGCCGTGGGCAAGTGGCTCGCGAAGAACGGCGAGGGCGTGCACCACATCGCCTTCGGTACGGCGGATGTCGACGCGGACGCCGCGGACATCCGCGGAAAGGGCGTACGCGTTCTGTACGAAGAGCCGCGAATCGGTTCCATGGGGTCACGGATCACCTTCCTGCACCCCAAGGATTGCCACGGCGTACTGACGGAACTGGTCACTTCTGCGCCCGTTGAGTCACCTGAGCACTGACCCTCGTACATATGGGCCGGTAGGGTTGGGGGCGGTCGTCGCTCACAACCAGGGCGACCAGGGTCCTGCCGTCACGGCGGGACCTGGCCGGGGTCCGGGTTTCGGGGGACGAGCGTCGGGGCAGCAGCCCGTGCTCCGCCGTTGATCTGACACCATTCCCCGGGAGCCCCGTTCTGCGAACGGACGGAGCTCGTACGGAGAGACTTGCGACCAGGGGACGGATGGGACCGCGCAGTGCGGGGCTACGAGAGCCAGGAGCGGGAACCGGCGGCTGACGTCGACCACCTCACTCGTTTCGAAGCCGAGATGAAGCGGCTGAAGACCGAGCGGGAAAAGGCGATCCAGCATGCCGAGGACCTCGGCTACCAGGTCGAGGTGCTGCGCGCCAAGTTGCACGAGGCGCGGCGCACCATCATGTCCCGGCCCGCCTTCGACGGCGGCGACCTCGGCTACCAGGCCGAACAGCTGCTGCGCAACGCGCAGGTCCAGGCCGACCAGCTGCGCCAGGAGGCCGAGCGCGAGCTGAGCCAGGCCCGGGCGCAGACCCAGCGCATCCTCCAGGAGCACGCCGAGCAGGCGGCCCGGCTCCAGGCGGAGCTGCACCAGGAGGCGGTCACCCGCCGCCAGCAGCTCGACCAGGAACTGGCCGAGCGCCGGCAGACCGTCGAGTCGCACGTCAACGAGAACGTGGCGTGGGCGGAGCAGCTGCGCGCCCGCAGCGAGCAGCAGGCCCGCCGGCTCCTGGACGAGTCCCGTGCCGAGGCCGAGCAGGCCATGGCGGCGGCCCGTGCCGAGGCCGAGCGGGTGACCTCCGAGGCCCGGCAGCGGCTGACCAGCGAGGCCGAGTCGGCCCGCGCGGAGGCCGAGCAGTTGCTGCGCCGTGCCCGCGCGGACGCCGAGCGGCTGCTGAACGCCGCCTCGACGCAGGCCCAGGAGGCCACCGACCACGCCGAGCAGCTGCGCACCTCCACCACCTCGGAGTCGGAGGCGGCCCGCCGCCAGGCGCAGGAGCTGAGCCGGACCGCCGAGCAGCGCATCCAGGAGGCCGACACGGCCCTGCGTGAGGCGCGCGCCGAGGCGGAGAAGGTGGTCGCCGAGGCGAAGGCCGCTGCGGAGAAGGCGCTGTCGAGCGCGGAGTCGGCCAACGAGCAGCGCACCCGTACGGCTAAGGAGCAGGTCGCCCGGCTGGTCACCGAGGCCACCAAGGAGGCCGAGGCCACCCGGTCGGACGCCGAGCAGATCGTCGCGGACGCCCGGGCGGCGGCGGAGAAGCTGCTCGACGAGGCCGCCGAGAAGGCCCGCACACTCACGGCCGAGGAGAGCGCGACCCAACTGTCCAAGGCGGCCAAGACGGCCGAGGACGTCCTCAACAAGGCGCAGGAGGACGCGCGCAACACCACCAAGGCCGCCGCCGAGGAGGCCGAGCGGATCCGCACCGAGGCGGAGACCGAGGCGGACCGGCTGCGGGCCGAGGCGCATGACATCGCCGAGCAGCTCAAGGGCACGGCGAAGGACGACACCAAGGAGTACCGCGCCAAGACGGTCGAGCTGCAGGAGGAGGCCCGCCGACTGCGCGGCGAGGCCGAGCAGCTGCGCGCCGAGGCGGTCGCCGAGGGCGAGAAGATCCGCTCCGAGGCGCGCAAGGAGGCCGTCCAGCAGATCGAGGAGGCGGCCAGGACCGCCGAGGAGCTGCTGGCGAAGTCCAGGCAGGACGCGGACGAGCTGCGCCAGAAGGCCACCACGGACAGCGAGAAGGTCCGCACCGAGGCCATCGAGCGGGCGACGACCCTGCGCCGGCAGGCCGAGGAGACCCTGGAGCGCACCCGCAAGGAGGCCGAGCGGCACCGCGCCGAGGCCGTCGAGCAGTCCGAGGGCATCAAGGCCGACGCCGAGCGGGCCGCGCTCGACCTGCACGAGGAGACCGAGCGGGCCATGGAGGCCCGCCGCGCCGAGGCCGCCGAGGAACTGACCCGGCTGCACGCCGAGGCCGAGGAGCGCCTGGTCGCCGCCGAGCAGGCGCTGGCCGACGCCCGTGAGGAGGCCGTGCGGATCCGTCGCGAGGCTTCCGAGGAGGGCGAGCGGCTGCGCGGCGAGGCCGCCGAGCGGATCCGCACCCTCCAGCAGCAGGCCGAGACGGAGGCCGAGCGGCTGCGCACCGAGGCCGCGTCCGACGCCTCCGCCTCCCGCGCGGAGGGCGAGGCCGTCGCCGTGCGCCTTCGGTCGGAGGCGGCGGCGGAGGCCGAGCGGCTGAAGTCGGACGCGCAGGACACCGCCGACCGGGTCCGGGCGGAGGCGCAGGCCGCCGCCGAGCGGCTGTCGACGGAGGCGTCGGAGACGCTGGCCGCCGCGCAGGAGGAGGCCAACCGGCGTCGCCGCGAGGCCGAGGAACTGCTCGGCGCGGCCCGCCAGGAGGCCGGCCAGGAGCGTGAGCGGGCCCGCGAGCAGAGCGAGGAACTGCTGGCCTCGGCGCGCAAGCGCGTCGAGGAGGCGCAGGCCGAGGCCGTACGACTGGTCGAGGAGGCCGACCGGCGGGCCACCGAGATGGTGTCGGCCGCCGAGCAGCACGCCCAGCAGGTACGGGACTCGGTCGCGGGGCTGTACGAGCAGGCCCAGGAGGAGATCACCGGGCTGCGTTCGGCCGCCGAGCACGCGGCGGACCGTACCCGCCGGGAGGCCCAGGAGGAGTCGGACCGGGTCCGCGCGGACGCCTACGCCGAGCGGGAGCGGGCCTCCGAGGACGCGAGCCGGATTCGGCGTGCGGCGGCCGAGGAGACGGACGCGGCCAAGGCGCTCGCCGAGCGCACGGTCGGGGACGCGATCGCGGAGGCGGAGCAGCTGCGCTCGGACGCGTCCGAGCACGCCCAGCGGGCCCGTACGCAGGCGTCGGAGACCATCGCCGAGGCCGACCAGGCGGCGGCGCGTACCCGGGCGGACGCCCGCGAGGACGCCAACCGCATCCGGTCGGACGCGGCGACGCAGGCCGACACCCTCATCACCGAGGCACGCAACGAGGCCGAGCGCCTCACCACCGAAACGATCACGGACACCGACCGGCTGCGCCAGGAGACGGTCGCCGAGGCGGAGCGACTGCGGTCGGAGACGGTCGCGGAGGCCGAGCGGGTCCGGTCCGAGGCGCTCGCCCAGGCCGAGCAGTTTGTCGGCGAGGCCACCGGCGAGGCGGAGCGGCTGCGTGCCGAGGCCGCCGAGACGGTCGGGTCGGCCCAGCAGCACGCCGAGCAGGTCCGCAGCGAGTCCGCGCGGGTCAAGGCGGAGGCGCTGTCGGAGGCCGAGCGGGTCACCACGGCCGCGCGCGAGGAGTCCGAGCGCACCCTCGACGAGGCTCGCCGTGCCGCCAACCAGCGGCGTTCCGAGGCGGCCGAGCAGGTCGACAAGCTCATCTCGGAGACCGCCGCCGAGGCCGACAAGCTGCTCGCCGAAGCGCAGCAGCAGGCTCAGAAGACCACCGCGGAAGCGGAGGCCCAGGCCGACAGCATGGTGGGCGCGGCCCGCACCGAGGCGGACCGGCTGGTGTCCGAGGCGACGGTCGAGGGCAACTCGCGGGTGGAGAAGGCGCGAACGGACGCGGACGAACTGCTTGTCGGCGCCCGCCGGGACGCCACCGCGATAAGGGAGCGGGCCGAGGAGCTGCGCGACCGCATCACGAACGAGATCGAGAGCCTGCACGAGCGGGCCCGCCGCGAGGCCTCCGAGACGATGAAGTCGACCGGCGACCGCTGCGACGCGCTCATCAAGGCCTCCGAGGAGCAGCTGGTCAAGGCCCAGGCGAAGGCCAAGGAGCTGGTGTCGGAGGCCAACTCCGAGGCCGGCAAGGTGCGGATCGCCGCCGTCAAGAAGGCCGAGGCGCTGCTGAAGGAGGCCGAGCAGAAGAAGGCGGCGCTCGTGAAGGAGGCCGAGGACCTCAAGGCCGAGGCGATCCGCGAGGCGAGGCGCACGGTCGAGGAGGGCAAGCGCGAGCTGGAGATCCTGGTGCGCCGGCGCGAGGACATCAACGCCGAGATCTCGCGTGTCCAGGACGTCCTGGAGGCGCTGGAGTCGTTCGAGGCACCTGTGGGGGGCAAGGACGGGGTCAAGGCGGGCGCCACGGTCGGCGCCCCTCGTTCGGGTAACAAGTCGTCGGACGGCTAGAACAAAGTGCGAATTCCGGTGTCCTCTGAGGCCTTTGACCAAGTTTTTGGCAAGTCGTCCGCGGGTTAGCCACCCAAAAGGGGTGTCATTCTCCAGATCAAACACGCATCCGCTCGATGACACACCGCTTCGGCCCCTAGGATTCCCCCTATCACCTCACCGGTCTCATTCGACAGGAACCCCATGAGCGACACTTCCCCCTACGGCTTCGAGCTTGTGCGGCGTGGATACGACCGCGCTCAGGTGGACGAACGCATCTCGAAGCTCGTCTCCGACCGTGACAGCGCTCTGGCCCGTATCACTGCTCTGGAAAAGCGCATCGAGGAGCTTCACCTCGAAACGCAGAACGCCCAGGCTCAGGTCAGCGACGCCGAGCCGTCGTACGCCGGTCTCGGCGCACGTGTCGAGAAGATCCTCCGCCTCGCCGAGGAAGAGGCCAAGGATCTGCGCGAGGAGGCCCGGCGCGCGGCCGAACAGCACCGCGAGCTCGCCGAGTCGGCGGCCCAGCAGGTGCGCAACGACGCAGAATCGTTCTCTGCGGAGCGCAAGGCCAAGGCCGAGGACGAGGGCGTCCGGATCGTCGAGAAGGCCAAGAGTGAAGCCTCGCAGCTGCGCTCCGAGGCCCAGAAGGACGCGCAGTCGAAGCGCGAGGAGGCCGACGCCCTCTTCGAGGAGACCCGCGCCAAGGCCGCGCAGGCCGCCGCCGACTTCGAGACGAACCTCGCCAAGCGCCGCGAGCAGTCGGAGCGCGACCTGGCCTCGCGTCAGCAGAAGGCGGAGAAGCGTCTCGCGGAGATCGAGCACCGCGCGGAGCAGCTTCGCCTGGAGGCGGAGAAGCTGCGCACGGACGCCGAGCGCCGTGCCCGTCAGACCGTCGAGACGGCGCAGCGCCAGGCCGAGGACATCGTGGCCGACGCCAACGCCAAGGCCGACCGGATCCGTTCGGAGTCCGAGCGCGAGCTGGCCGCCCTCACCAACCGCCGCGACTCCATCAACGCCCAGCTGACGAACGTGCGCGAGATGCTCGCCACGCTCACGGGCGCCGCGGTGGCCGCCGCCACTACGCCGGCCGACGACGAGCCGATCTCCCGGGGTGTCCCGGCTCAGCAGTCCCGGTAAGCGTGTGACGTAGTACGACTGGGCCCGCATCCCGTGCGAGGGGTGCGGGCCTTCGTCATGGGCTTCGCGAAACAGCCGCTGCCACGGTTGTCGCCGCCCGGCCGGATCCGTCCGCCCGCACGATTGGCATCGGCCGGGGCCCGCCCCTAGCGTGGACCGCATGATCGAGCTCGAGGGGCTGACCAAGCGGTACGGCGAGAAGGTGGCGGTCAACAACCTGACCTTCACCGTCAGACCGGGCATCGTGACGGGCTTCCTCGGGCCCAACGGCGCCGGCAAGTCGACGACCATGCGGATGATGCTGGGGCTCGACCGGCCGACCGCCGGGGACGTCCGTATCGACGGCAGGCACTACGAGCAGCTCAAGGACCCGTTCCGGTACATCGGCGCCCTGCTCGACGCCAAGGCCATGCACGGCGGACGCAGCGCCTTCAACCACCTGCTGTGTCTCGCGCAGAGCAACGGCATCCCCAGGAGCCGGGTGCACGAGGTGCTGGACACGGTCGGCCTCACCTCGGTCGCGAGGAAGAAGGCCAAGGGCTTCTCGCTCGGCATGGGGCAGCGGCTCGGCATCGCGGGCGCGCTGCTCGGCGACCCGCGGATCCTGATGTTCGACGAGCCCGTCAACGGCCTCGACCCCGAGGGCATCCACTGGATCCGCAACCTGATGAAGTCGCTGGCCGCGCAGGGCCGTACGGTCTTCGTCTCCTCCCATCTCATGAGCGAGATGGCGCTGACCGCCGACCACCTCGTCGTCATCGGGCAGGGCCGGCTGCTCGCGGACACCTCCATGGCGGACTTCATCGCACGGAACTCGCGGTCCTACGTCCGCATCCGCTCCCCGCACCGCGAGCGGCTGCTCGACGTGCTGCACGGCGCCGGGATCACCGCCGTACAGGCCGGCGACGGCGCGCTGGAAGTCGACGGCTGGAAACCCGAGTCCATCGGGGAGCTCGCGGCGCAGCACCAGATCGTGCTGCACGAGCTGAGCCCCCAGCAGGCCTCCCTGGAGGAGGCGTTCATGCAGCTGACCGCGGAGTCGGTCGAGTACCACGCGCATGCCGGCACGCCCCTGACGCAACCGCAGTGGGGCGACGGCTGGAAGGGGAACTGACCATGGCGGCGATCCAGGTCGTCCGGTCCGAGTGGACCAAGATCCGGTCGGTGGCGTCCACGGTGTGGACGCTCTCCCTCGCCGTGGTCGTCACCATCGCGCTCGGCATGCTGATCTCGGCGTTGTCGAAGAACGAGTTCGACACCATGAGCCGGGGCGACCGGCTGTCCTTCGACCCGACGTTCATCAGCTTCGCGGGCATGAGTCTCGGACAGCTGGCGATGATCGTGTTCGGTGTGCTCGTCGTGTCGAACGAGTACAGCACCGGCATGATCCGCACCTCGCTGGCCGCCGTACCGCAGCGCGGCACCTTCCTGTTCAGCAAGATCGCGGTCGCGACCGGGCTCTCGCTCGTCGTCGGCATGGCCACCAGCTTCGTCGCCTTCTTCCTGGGGCAGGCGATGCTGGGCACCCACAGGGCGGAGATCGGCGACTCCGGCGTGCTGCGCGCGGTCATCGGCGGCGGCCTCTACATGACCCTGATCGCGATGTTCTCGATGGGCGTGGCCGCGATGCTGCGCTCGCCGATGCTGTCGCTGGGCGTCCTGATGCCGTTCTTCTTCCTGATCTCCAACATCCTGGGCAACGTCGACGCGACGAAGAAGATCGGCCGCTATCTGCCCGACCAGGCCGGCAGCAAGATCATGCAGGTGGTCACCCCGATCGACGACGACACACCGTACGGCCCCTGGGGCGGCCTCGGGATCATGGCGCTGTGGGTGCTCGCCGCGCTGCTCGGCGGTTACGTCCTGCTCAAGAAGAGGGACGCCTGAAGCCGGAGAGGGCGGGCCGAAGCTTTGGGCTTTGCTTTCATTTGAGCGGAACCGTCAGCGCCCCGATAAGCTCCTAACCCTTACGGGGGGCGTGTGCCCCGCTGTCCTGAACCTTGCGATGGGTGCGGAAGCATGATCGAGGCAGTCGGCCTGACCAAGCGCTACGGCGACAAGACCGCTGTGTACAACCTTTCCTTCCAGGTGCGGCCGGGGGCCGTCACCGGCTTCCTCGGGCCCAACGGCTCGGGCAAGTCGACGACAATGCGCATGATCCTCGGCCTGGACAACCCCACCTCGGGGCAGGTGACGATCGGCGGCTATCCCTACCGCAAGCTGCCCAACGCGCCCCGCCAGGTCGGCGCACTGCTCGACGCCAAGGCGGTGCACGGCGGCCGGGCCGCCCGCAACCACCTGCTGTGCCTGGCCCAGCTGTCCGGCATCCCGGCCCGCCGGGTCGACGAGGTGCTCGGCGTGGTCGGCCTCCAGGACGTGGCGAGGAAGCGCTCCAAGGGCTTCTCCCTCGGCATGGGCCAGCGGCTCGGCATCGCCGCCGCGCTGCTCGGCGACCCCCAGGTGCTGCTGTTCGACGAGCCGATCAACGGCCTCGACCCCGAGGGCATCCTCTGGGTGCGCAACCTGATGAAGGCGCTCGCGGCGGAGGGCCGTACGGTCTTCGTCTCGTCCCACCTGATGAGCGAGATGGCGGTGACCGCCGACCACCTGATCGTCATCGGGCGCGGACAGCTGCTCGCCGACATGAACATCAAGGACTTCATCTCGGCCAACTCGGCCGACTTCGCGCGCGTCCGTACGCCCGAGACCGACCCGCAGCTGCGCGAGAAGCTGTCGTCCGCGCTCACCGAGGCGGGCGGGCACGTGATGCCGGAGCAGGACGGCGCGCTGCGCGTGACGGGGCTGCCGCTGCCGCGCATCAGCGACATCGCGCACGACACCGACGTACGCCTGTGGGAGCTGTCGCCGCACCAGGCCTCGCTGGAGGAGGCGTACATGCGGATGACGCAGGGCGCCGTCGACTACCGCTCGACCATCGACCAGAAGGCCGGGCTCCAGCAGCAGCTGCCGCCGGGCGCGCAGCCCCCGATGCCGATGCCGGGACAGGGTCAGCCGGGCTGGTACGCACCGCCGCCGCCCCAGCAGGGCGGGCAGCCGTTCTCGATGCCGCAGGGCCGGCCACCCGCGGGCCCGTACGGCGCTCCTGGCGCGGTCCCGGGCCCCGGCGCCGGTGCGCCCAACCCGTACGCCCCGCAGGCGCCGTACGCCCCGCAGGCCCCGGCCGCCGCACCGCCCGCCGCGCCCGCGGCCCCCGCCCCGGCCCCGGGAGCTCCCGCCCCCGCCTCCTCCGCCCCTGCCGCCGACCTGAACAAGCCCGAGGACGCCCGATGAGCACCCCGCAGCCCCAGATGCCGCAGGCCGCACCCACGTGGCAGGCGGCGCCCGGACCGTCGCAGCCCACGTACACCTCGCCGATCCCCGTCGTGCGCACGCACCTCGGACACGCGATCGCCTCCGAGTGGACGAAGATCAGGTCGGTGCGCTCCACGATGTGGACGCTCGGCGTGTTCGTGCTGCTCGTCATCGGCATCGGCCTCGCGGCCGGCGCGCTGGTCGCCGCCAACTCGGCCGAGGAGAGCCTCGCGGGCGAGAACCCGCTGTCCTTCGGCTTCTTCGGGCTGCTCCTCGGCAGCATGTGCGTCATCACGCTCGGCGTGCTGACCACGGCCTCGGAGTACGGCACCGGCATGATCCGGACCACGATGGTGGCGTGCCCCTCGCGCGGCCGGGTCCTCGCGGCGAAGGCGATCGTGTTCTTCTCGGTCGCGTTCGTGGTGACGCTGGTGTCGGCCCTGCTGGTCGCCCTGGCGGACGTCGCCATTCTGGAGGGCGCCAAGGAGCCGTCCGGCCAGGAGTGGCTGAAGGGCACGGTCGGCATCTCGCTCTACATCGCGCTGCTCGGCCTGCTGTCGCTGGTGGTCGGCTCGATCATCCGGCACTCCGCGGGCGCGATCACCATCATGATCGGCCTGGTGCTGGCCCCGCTGGTCATCGCGCTGTTCATGTTCTCGGCGTCCCTGGAGGACCTGCGCCAGGCCCTGTTCGAGTACTCCATCCCGAACCAGCTCAGCGTCTTCTACTCCAACTCCCTCACCGAGACGGGCCCGTCCGGCTGGGACCCGCTGTGGATCGCCATCGGCGTCACGGCCGCCGCGTTCGCCGGCGCCTTCGCGCTGCTGGAGCGGCGGGACGTGTAGGCCACGCAGGAGACGGGGCTCTCAGAACCTCGGCGCGTTACGGGACCGCTGCACCCGCGTGGTGCGGCGGTCCTTCGCGTTCCAGCACGCCTTGTGCCAATGGCGGCGCTCGTCGACGCCCGAGTGCTCGGGCCAGGCGACGACGTGCGGGACCCCGTCCGGGATCAGCTGCTCGCAGCCCGGGCAGCGGTACGCCTTGCCCTGGGCGCTCGCCCCGGCCACATGACGCACGCTCCACTGTTCGCCCCGCCAGTCCTCGGCGGACTGGAAGCCGCCGTAGCGGCCGGAGCGGTCGTCCTCGGCGCTCCGGCCGGACGAGCCTGACGAACCGGCTCCCTTGGGTCGGTTGCGACGCGGGGACACGGGACACCTCACGGGGCTATACAGGAAGCGGGCCGCGTCCAGCCTACGCGGCACGGACGGGGGTATGCGTACGGCACCAACCCCCACAAGTCCCCCTCGATGGCGGACCATTCTGCAGACAATCCGCAAATCTCTTCGCCAGGCCGTGTCCTCGGCACGTGTCAGACGGTTATGCCGAGTGGGGGAGCTCCGCGTCGGGGCCAAGGAAGCAGGAAGAGCGATGCACGTAGGAAGTTTCGTGTTGGCTGCCCAGTTCCCGGGGCAGGGCCAGGGGGAGGCGCTGCACCGCGCGGTCCGCTCCGCCGAGGTGGCCGAGGAGGCCGGGCTGGACGCGGTCTGGCTGGCCGAGCACCACTTCGTGCCGTACGGCACGTGTCCGTCGGCCGTCACGCTGGCGGCGTTACTGCTCGGCCGCACCCACCGCATCCGGGTCGGCACCGCTGTCAGCGTGCTGTCCACCACGCACCCCGTGGCACTCGGCGAGCAGGCCGCGCTGCTGCACCTGACGAGCGGCGGGCGTTTCTCGCTCGGCGTGGGGCGCGGCGGACCCTGGGTCGACCTGGAGGTGTTCGGCTCGGGCCTGGAGGCGTACGAGTCGGGGTTCCCGGAATCACTCGATCTGCTGGTGCGCTGGCTGCGCGAGCCCTCGGTCGCCGCCTCGGGCGAGCGGTTCGCCTTCCGTGAGGTCCCCGTCGTCCCCAGGCCCTCCGAGGCGCTGACGGAGACCGCGGGCCCGGAGGTCGTCGTCGCGTGCACCTCCCCGGCGAGCGTGCGGCTGGCCGCCGAGCGCGGGCTGGCGATGCTGCTCGGGATGCACGTCGGGGACGAGGAGAAGGCCGAGATGGTCGCGCTGTGGCGCAGGCACGCGCGCGCGTCCGGGCATCCCCCGGAGCAGGTCCTCGGGGCGGCGCACGTGTCGGCCGGCGTCTGCCAGATCGCGGACCGGCGCCAGGACGCGGTCGAGACGCTGACGAAGGCGATGCCGGGCTGGCTCAGGCAGGGGCTCGGCGCCCATGTCACGGTGGACGGCCGCGAGCGTTCGATGCGCGACCCGCTGGCCTACACCGAACTGCTCTGCGGACTGCACCCGGTGGGCACTCCGCGGCTGTGCGCCGACCGCCTCGCGGCGACCAGCGAGCGGACCGGCGTCTCCCGGTTCGCCTTGCTCACCGAGGGCTCGGGTGACCTGGCGGCCACCGAGGAGAATATCCGGCGGCTGGGTGCCGAGGTCATCCCCCACCTCGGCTGAACGGCCCTGTCGGGCAGGGAGCTTGCCGCCCCGGTACTGAAGCACCTCCCGCGTACGGAGCGGCAAGCCAGCAGCTCACTGCGTCAGCAGTCCCGAAGCTCCGGGGACTGGTTCAGCAGCTGGTTGCGCGCCGAGGTGAAACGGGCCAGCGTCTCGTCGACGGAGGAGTCCAACGGGAACACCGCCACCCGGTGGCAGTTCTGGAACGCCAGCCGCACGCCGAAGTGCCGTTGCAGCGCGCCGCGTATCGCGTCACTCGCAAGCGCACGCAGCAGCTGACCGCGTGCCTGCTCGTCCGGCGGGGGCGTCTGGTTGTCGGCGAACTGACCGCCGTCGACCTTCAGCTGGGCCACCAGGGAGCTGATCATCTCCCACGCGTAGGGCAGGGAGGTCCGGACGCAGTCGACGAAGGCAGCTTCGTCGACCTCGCCTCGCTCGGCCTGATCGAGTAGGGCCGGTGAGACGTCGAGCGACATGGGTTCTCCTCTCGCACCCCCGATCAACAGGGGTTGCCGGACAGATAAGGGGGGTTCGCGATACCGAACACGCTGTGTACACGACTCGCGACCTCCCGTTTACTACCGTAAGCAACGGACGGTGACGGCACCAGGAGAATGCGTACATGCACAGACCTCATTAGGCACACAATCGGCCACAACCGAACAGGTATGTTCCACAACAAGAGGGGCGGCCCGCAGGGCCTCGGTTGAGGGCGGTGGTGGGCGACGGGAGGGCGAATCGCGTGCACTGGCGCCCGTCGAGTAGCGTTGCCGACCATGCGTCTCGTCATCGCCCGGTGCTCCGTCGACTACGCCGGCCGGCTCACCGCCCACCTCCCCTCCGCCCCCCGTCTCATCCTGGTGAAGGCGGACGGCAGCGTCTCGATTCACGCGGACGACCGGGCCTACAAGCCCCTGAACTGGATGTCGCCGCCCTGCACGCTGAAGGAGGGTTCCGGCGAGGAGGAAGGCGTCTGGACCGTCATCAACAAGGCGGGCGAGAAGCTCATCATCACGATGGAGGAAGTTCTCCACGACTCCTCGCACGAGCTGGGCGTGGATCCCGGCCTGATCAAGGACGGCGTGGAAGCACACCTCCAGGAGCTCCTCGCCGACCGCATCGAAACCCTCGGCGAGGGCTACACGCTCATCCGCCGCGAGTACATGACGGCCATCGGCCCGGTCGACATCCTGTGCCGGGACGCGGACGGCCAGACGGTCGCGGTGGAGATCAAGCGGCGCGGCGAGATCGACGGGGTCGAGCAACTCACCCGCTACCTGGAGCTGTTGAACCGCGATCCCCATCTCGCCCCGGTCCGCGGCCTCTTCGCCGCCCAGGAGATCAAGCCGCAGGCCCGCGTCCTCGCCACGGACCGCGGCATCGGCTGCACGGTCCTCGACTACAACGCCCTGCGAGGCATCGAGGACGACAAGCTGCGGCTGTTCTGACGCTCACTCCTCCACGACGTGAAGGGCCCGGTCCGTTTCCCCGGACCGGGCCCTTCCGCGCTGTGCCCGCGCCTGTACGGGCGTCAGATCACCGACTCCGCGCTGCTCGGCGATCCCGCCTCGCTGGTCTGCGGGGCACCGGCGGAGCTGCTGGTCTCCACCGGTGAGGAGGCCGGACCGCTGGCCGAGTCCGAGGTCTCCGGGGAGGAGGCCGGCGGGCTCGTCGGTGTCGGCGGGGTCGACGGGGACGTCGAAGTCGACGGCGGTGTCGACGGGGACGTGGAAGTGGTCGGCGGCTTCGTCGGCGACGTCGGCGCCGTGGGCGAGGTCGGCGGCTTCGTCGTCGGCGGCTTCGTCGGCGAGGTCGACGAACCGCTGCTCGGCCCCTGCGTCCCGCTCGGCTCGTCGGACGGCTCGGCCGGGTCCGTGGGCGTCGGGTCGTCGGAGGTGCCGTACGTGCCGTCCGGCCCCGGATCAGTCGGGCGGCTGGTGGCCGCACCGGTGTCGCCGGAACCGTCGTCGTTCTTCGGCACGTCCGCGCCCAGGCTGCCGTCGTTCAGGCCCTGGCTGGCCGACGGGTTGACGCCGACCTGGTCGGACGGGCTGGTGGGATCGTTCTCCGAGGTCGCCCCGAGCGTCACCACCGTGCCGAGCACGGCCACCAGCAGCGCGCCCGCGCCGGCCGCCACGAGGTTGCGCTTGGCGAGCCCCTTGAGGCCGCCCCGGGCCTTGTGCGACACCCCTGACGGAACCGGTGCGGGCGACGACGCCTGATAGGTGACCAGCGCGGAGCTGTCGGCCGACCGCTGAAGCTGCGGGAACGCCGTCGGGACGCCGCCAGGGGGCGACTGCGACTCCTCGTACCGGGCCTCCGGCACCTCCTCCCCCGCCATCGCGGCGAGGCCGGGCACGGTGCCCGAGCGGTCGGCGACCAGGGCGAGGGCCCGGCGCCCGGCGACGGTGCCGCGCTTGTCGGCGAGGGCGCCGCGCAGGCCGATCGAGGCCTCCAGTTCGGCACGGGCCCGGTCGAACTGTCCGCCGCAGAGCGCGAGAATGCCCAACTCATGGTGGAAGTAAGCCTGTTCCGACACGTCTCCGGCGAGCCGGGCGGCCTCGGCGCCGGAGCGCAGCGCCCGCTCCCAGGCGCCCCAGTGGCCGCCCGCGGCGAACGCCGGTGCCGCCGTGCGGGCCAGCCGCACGGTGGCGTTCTCCTCGTCCTCGGCGGGCGGTGTCGTGCCCGGTACGAGGAGAGCGAGGGCGGCGAGCAGGGCGTCCGCCTCGGCGCACACCCGCTCGGGGGTGACCGAGGGGTGTCCCGCCCACCAGGCGTAGTGCTGGGCGGCGGTGCGGGCGCCGGCCTCGATGTCGTCGTCGTAGCCGGCGGCCTCCAGCTGCGTCTGGACGCCGGCGGCCAGGCGGTAGCGGGAGCCGACCGGGGAGACCAGGCCGCAGGAGGCCAGCTCGCCGAGGGCGGCATCCGCGTGGGTGTCGCCGACGAGGGCGGGCAGGTGCGCCTGGTGGGGCACCTCGCCGCCGAGCGCGACGGCGAACCGCAGGGTGGCGCGCGCCGAGTCGCTGAGCCGGGTGGCGAGCAGCGGGGCGGGCGCGGCGGCCTCGCCGAGCGCGGGCAGGGGGACGTTCTCGCCCTCGTCCGGGGCGGAGGACGGGCCCGTGGAGGTGTCGAAGGGCGCGTCGAACGGTGCGTCGAAAGGCGCGCCGACCGGTGTGGCGTCCGCGAAGACACCGAACTCGTCGACGGCCCCGGCTCCGGCCCGCAGCCGGTCGCGGTGCCGCAGCAGCGCCCCGGCCTGGACGAACCGCAACGGCAGGCCTTCGGACTCGAACCAGAGGTCGCCGGCCCAGTTGGCCTCTTCCTCCGTGAGGACGCGGCCGACAGAGCGTTCCAGGAGTTCCACGCCGTCGGCGCGCTCCAGTCCGCCGAGGAAGACCTCTTCGAGGGCGGAGTCGGCGGACGGGGCGGGCACGTCGGGTGTGGCCGCGACCAGGAAGGCGCACTCGGGCGTGGCGTCCAGCAGTTCGTCCAGTGCGGCGCCGCCGAACTCGATGTCGTCGAGGACGACGACCGCGCCGATCTCACGGACGTAGGAGAGCAGTTCGTCCCGGTCCGGGCGGTGCAGGGGCGCGTCGTAGACGGCGTAGAACAGGTCGTGGAACAGGTCGCTCGACGTGCGGTGGTAGCCGCTGAGGCGGATGACGCCGTCGGGGGCGAGGTCCGCGCAGTCCTCGGCGACGATGTCGAGGAGGCTGGTGCGGCCGGAGCCGGCCGGGCCGGTGAGGCGTACGGAGCGGCCGCGGGCGAGCAGTCGTACCAGTCGCTCGCGCTCCTCCTGGCGGGCCAGGAACGGCAGCTCCGGCCGGGTGGGGCCGGGCGGGACCGGTGGCCTGGCCGCGCGGGCGACGTCCGCGCGTTCGGCCGCGCCGAGCTTCTCGGGACGGCCGGGGCGCTCGCCCGGCGGGCAGGCCTCTATCTCGCTGCCGTCGACGGGATTGACGGTGAGCAGGTAGTCGCCCACGACGAGCTGCACCGTGCGGGCGAGTGCGGGCGCGTGCTGCCCGAAGTCCGATGTGAGGGAGTCCCTGGGCGGCCTCCGGCTCGACGCATGGGCGTCACCGTCGTGGCCGTACTCCTCGGGCTCCCGGTTGTTCGGGTCCATAAAGTCAAGCCCCCCAAAAGCGTCGTGTGCCGGCTCCGGCCCCTCCCGGCCTGTTGCACACCGCGCTGTCGCCTCTGGTCCGGGCCCGCTCGAGGGTAGTCGGCAGCGGGCGACCGAACCCTAAACCTTTGCACAGTATCTACGACAGCCCGGGGTCCCGCGCCGTCCGAGACGTCACAGTCTCATGAGGATTGCGCACGACGTGTGTTTCGCAACCGGAAACACCCGGCCGCCCCGCCCCACCTGTACCGCAGGTCACACCCGGGGCAGCGACTCGACTCCGATACCGCCCTCGATCGCGAGGATCCTATGCAGTCGCGTGGCGACCAGCAGGCGCTGCATCTGCGGCGGTACGCCACGCAGCACGAGCCGTCGGCCGCAGCGGCCGGCGCGCCGGTGTGCCCCCATGATCACTCCGAGGCCGGTGGCGTCCCAGGAGTCCAGCTCGGACAGGTCGAGCACGAGGTCGCCGACTCCGTCGTCGACGGCCGTGTGCAGGACCGTACGGGCGTCCGCCGCGCTGCGGACGTCGAGGCGGCCCCCGACGACCAGCTCGGCGTGGTCGCCCCTGATGTACATATGCGCTCCCCGTGCGTCGTCTCGTGCTCCGCGGAAGTGAAAGGCCGGTGATGCAACCTCTGACTGCGTGGGACGGTCAGAGGTTGCCGTCCGTAAGCGAACCGATACCGAATTCACCCGGGGGGGTGATGCTCCCGGGGCCTGTGCGGTTTCCGTGCTTGATCAGTGCTTGTAGAAGCCCTGCCCGCTCTTGCGCCCGATGTCACCGGCGTCAACCATCCGGCGCATCAGCTCCGGTGGGGCGAACTTCTCGTCCTGGGACTCGGTGTAGATGTTGCCGGTGGCGTGCAGCAGGATGTCGACGCCGGTGAGGTCCGCCGTGGCGAGCGGCCCCATCGCGTGGCCGAAGCCCAGCTTGCAGGCGAGGTCGATGTCCTCGGCGGTGGCCACGCCCGACTCGTACAGCTTCGCCGCCTCGACGACGAGCGCCGAGATGAGACGGGTCGTCACGAAGCCGGCCACGTCACGGTTGACGACGATGCAGGTCTTGCCGACGGATTCGGCGAACTCCCGTGCGGTGGCGAGGGTTTCGTCGCTCGTCTTGTAGCCGCGCACCAGCTCGCACAGCTGCATCATGGGGACCGGCGAGAAGAAGTGCGTGCCGACCACGCGCTCCGGGCGCTCCGTCACTGCCGCGATCTTGGTGATCGGAATGGCGGAGGTGTTGGAGGCGAGCACGGCGTCGTCCCGCACGACCTTGTCGAGGGCCCGGAAGATCTCGTGCTTGACTTCGAGCTTCTCGAATACGGCCTCGACGACGATGTCGGCGTCGGCCACGGCGTCCAGGTCGGTGGTCGCGGTGATCCGGGCGAGGGCGGCGTCGGCGTCGTGCGCCTCGAGCCTGCCCTTGCTCACGAACTTGTCGTACGAGGCCTTGATGCCGTCGATGCCACGCTGGAGTGCCGCGTCGGTGACGTCACGCAGGACGACGTCCCAGCCCGCCTGCGCGGAGACCTGGGCGATACCGGAACCCATCAGGCCGGCGCCGATGACGGCAAGCTTCCGTGCCACTGTGCGACTCCCCTTTGAATGACTGCACACGAGCGCTTACAGGCTGTTGACGATTGCCTCTCCGGCGGACCCTAGCGAAGGTGAGGGGCTGTGTGACCGGTAAGTAATGCGCGTCACGTCTCATCTGACGGACATCACACCGGCCCGGCTCAGCGCTCCCCTCGTACGGCGTAGTTGAGCACCTTCTCGCCCAACAGCTCCTCGATGCCGTCGAGAAGCACGAGCCTATCTCGTAACACTTCGTCCGGATTGCGCCCGCCGACCGTCTCACGGCCGACGGCGACGAAGACGGTGTGGTGGATCCACGCGAGCTGACCGGCGATCAGGCGGGCAGGGGCGGCCGGGAGCGCGGGGGCGACGCGTCCGGGATGACGTGCGGGATACGGTCGTACCCCTCCATCAGGCCCACCCGGGGCGAAACCGCCTCGGCTTCACCGCGCGGCCCGCGCGGCCGGCTCCCCCCGCCTCGCGCCCCCGCCGGCGATGAGGCTCCGCACGCCGGCGCGGTCCGGCCCCGCGATCGACGCGATGTGCCGCTGTCCGGTGGACACGGTGCGGGAGGCTTACGTCGGCTCGTACACGACAACGCCCGGCTGTACGGCGTCCTGGCGGCCGTCGGCCTCGCCGCACCGTCCGTGACAGTGGGCACACGGACCTTCCGGATGTCCGGTGCGTAACTACTCTGACCTCATGGTCAATCTGACGCGCATCTACACCAGGACCGGCGACCAGGGCACCACCGCCCTCGGCGACATGAGCCGGGTCGCCAAGACCGACGCCCGGATCACCGCGTACGCCGACGCCAACGAGGCCAACGCGGTGATCGGCACGGCGATCGCGCTGGGCGGGCTGGACGAGGAGATCGTCAAGGTCCTCACCCGGGTGCAGAACGACCTGTTCGACGTGGGCGCGGACCTGTCGACTCCGGTGGTGGAGAAGCCGGAGTTCCCGCCCCTGCGGGTCGAGCAGTTCTACGTCGACAAGCTGGAGGCGGACTGCGACCGCTTCAACGAGCGGCTGGAGAAGCTGCGGTCCTTCATCCTGCCGGGGGGAACCCCGGGCGCGGCCCTCCTCCACCAGGCCTGCACGGTCGTACGCCGGGCCGAGCGGTCCACGTGGGCGGCGATGGAGGTGCACGGCGAGGTGATGAACCCCCTCACCGCGACCTACCTCAACCGCCTGTCGGACCTGCTGTTCATCCTGGCGCGGACCGCGAACAAGGACGTCGGCGACGCCCTGTGGGTGCCCGGCGGGGAACGCTGACGTCAGCGTCCGCCGGCCGGCGGACGCCGCGTCTGGGCCAGGCCCATCAGGACGAGCACCGCCCCGACGCACATCATCACCACGCCGACCTTCGTCAAGGTCACGACCGGGGTCTCGACATCCCCGGTGAACAGCCACAGCACCAGTCCGACCCCGAAGGTGCCGGCGCCCTCCAGCAGGTTCTTCCTCGCCTTGCTCATCGCCTGGCTCATCAGCGGGCACTCTCCTTCGTGAGGCTGGTGCGGTGTTCCGGCTCGGTTCCGGCCGGTGCCTTCTTCGGCCAGATCAGATAGGCCAGCGCGACCAGGCCGTGGATGCCGACCGCCCTGAGCGCGACCTGCTGGAAGGCGCGCAGGGACGAGATGTCGCCCGAGTCGCCGACGTACCAGACCGCCCCCTGGAGCAGGGCGCACGCCACGGCCGCGGCCAGGAGCGTACGCAGCCACAGGCGGCCCTCGTGCCGGGCCCGCGCCATGCCGTACCGCGGCGGGCCCACGGGCTTCGGGGCGCCGCCCAGGCGGTGGGCGGCGTGGCCGTCGAGCCAGCGGATCGTGTAGTGGCCGTAGGCGACGGTGTAGCCGATGTAGAGCGCGGCCAGGCCGTGCTCCCAGCCCGGTTCGGCGCCGTTGCGCAGGTCGATCGCCGTGACGACGAACAGGACCAGCTCCAGCACCGGCTCGCACAGCAGCAGCACCACGCTCGTCCGGCGCCGCCTCAGCAGATAGCGGGCGGCCAGGCCCAGCGCCAGCAGCACCCAGAATCCGACCTCGCAGGCGATGATCAACGCGACGATCACGGTTGGCTCCCTTCGGTCACCTTCCAGGCTCCCGGCGGAATCCGGGCGAGGCGTCGTCGGCGGTGACGAGGTCGCGGTACATCGAAGGATGCAGTGCCGGACGGTCCCTGGGAAGCACGCGTGCGTCGCGCGGCCCGTGTTGGATGGGGCCATGGCCCCGCGACTGCCCCGGCCGCACCGCTTCGACGTGTGCGTCGCCGTCACCGGACTGCTCTGCGGTGTGCTGGTGTGGGCGCTCGGCCTGTACTCCAACCCCGGACGGGCCCTGCCCGGAGTGTGGGTGCTGGCACCGCTCGCCGTGATGTCCGCGCTGGAGCTGCTGCGCCGGACCAGGCCCCAGCTGGCCGTGTCCCTCGGGACCGTCATGCTGGTCGCCGACCAGTTCACCCGCGGCAACATCGTCACGGTGACCATGTACACGGACCTGATGTACGCGGCCGCCCTGTACGGCAGCCCGGCCGCCGCCCGCCGCCTCCCCATCACCACGGGACTGGTCACGGTGGGCGTGACGATCGGGTTCGTGGCCTGGTGGCGGGTGCCGGAGGCGCTGCTCATCGGGTTCGTGACCGGCGTGGTGTCCTTCGCCCCGGCCGCCACCGGCGCACTGGTCCGCTCGCACCGCGACGCCGCCGACACGGCCCGGCTGCGCGCCGACCAGACCGCGCTGCTCGCCGAGATGGACCGCTCCCAGGCGGTAGTCGCCGAGCGCTCCCGGATGGCCCGCGAACTGCACGACCTGGTCGCGGGCCATCTCTCCGCGATCGCCATCCACTCCACGGCCGCGCTCTCCCTGAACGACCCGGTGACCTCCCGGGAGGCGCTCGGCGTCATCCGCGAGAACAGCGTCGAAGGGCTGGCCGAGATGCGGCGGCTCATCGGCATCCTGCGCGACAGCAGCGGCGACCTCGAACCGGCCGCGGCCCCCACCCTCGACGGACTCGGCTCCCTGGTCGAGGGCGCCCGCTCCAACGGCCTCGACGTCAGCCTCGACGCCGAGTACGGCTCGCTGCCGGCGCCGGTCGAACTCGCCGCGTACCGCATCGTCCAGGAGTCCCTGACCAACGCCCTCAAACACGCCTGTCCCGGCCGCGTCACCGTGACGCTCGCCCAGCGGGACGGCTCGCTGAACGTCGCGGTCACCAGCCCGTACGGCGACCGGGACGGCCCGCGCGCGCCGGGCTCGGGCGCCGGGCTGGTCGGCATGCGGGAGCGGACGGCGCTGCTGGGCGGCACGTTCGAGGCCGGGCCCGAGGGCACGTCCTGGACCGTACGCGCCACGCTTCCCCTCACCGAAGGAGACTCCGCATGAGCCGATCCGTCCGGGTCCTCGTCGCCGAGGACCAGTCCGCCGTCCGCGCCGGACTCGTCCTCATTCTGCGCAGCGCTTCCGACATCGAGGTGGTCGGCGAGGCCGCGGACGGCGAGCAGGCGGTGGTGCTGGCCCGCGAGCTGCGGCCCGACCTGGTGCTGATGGACATTCAGATGCCGCGTCTTGACGGGGTGTCGGCGACCCGGCAGGTCGTCGCGGAGGGCCTCGCCGACGTGCTGGTGCTGACCACCTTCGACCTCGACGAGTACGTGTTCGGCGCACTGCGGGCGGGGGCCGCCGGGTTCCTGCTGAAGAACACGGAGGCGAAGGACCTCATCGAAGCCGTCCGCACGGTCGCCAGGGGCGAGGGCATCGTCGCACCGGCCGTCACCCGGCGCCTGATCGCCGAGTTCGCGGCGAAGCCGGTACGGGCGCCCGGAGCCGACCCGGCGATCCTCGACTCCCTCACCCGCCGGGAGCGCGAGGTGCTGTCCTGCCTCGGCGAAGGGATGTCCAACGCCGGCATCGCGGACCGCCTCGACATGGCCGAGGCCACGGTGAAGACGCACGTCAGCCGACTGCTGGGGAAGCTGGAGCTGCGCAGCCGGGTCCAAGCAGCCGTGCTGGCACAGGAGTTGGGGATCTGACCGACCAGCACCTTACTGGTCCAGACCTCTTGACCGATGGTCCAGACCTTTCTATTCTCGCGGCACCGTGGGCGTGAAGGCTCAGTCGCGCCCCCAACCCCCGAGGAGGCGCAGCATGCGCTTCAGACACAGAGCCGCGGCAGCGTTCGCGACACTGATGCTCCCCTTCGCCGGCCTGGTCGGCCTCGCGAGCCCCGCCCAGGCCGCGGCGTCCGCCACCGCCACCTACACCAAGGCCTCCGACTGGGGCACCGGTTTCGAGGGCAAGTGGACGGTGAAGAACACCGGCACCACCTCCCTCAGCTCCTGGACCGTCGAGTGGGACTTCCCCTCCGGGACGTCCGTCACCTCCGCCTGGGACGCCGACGTCACGTCGTCCGGCACCCACTGGACCGCCAAGAACAAGTCCTGGAACGGGACCCTCGCCCCCGGCGCCTCCGTCTCCTTCGGCTTCAACGGCACCGGCACCGGCTCCCCCGCGGGCTGCAAGCTCAACGGCGGCAGCTGTGACGGCACCACCGTCCCCGGCGACGCTCCGCCCTCCGCCCCCGGCACCCCCACCGCCTCCGGCATCACCAACACCTCGGTGAAACTGACCTGGAGCGCGGCCACCGACGACAAGGGCGTCAAGAGCTACGACGTCCTGCGCGACGGTGCGAAGATCGCCACCGTGACGACGACCTCGTACACGAACACCGGCCTCACCGCCGGCACCGCCTACTCGTACTCCGTCCAGGCCCGCGACACCGCCGACCAGACCGGCCCGGTCAGCGGCGCGGTCGCCGTGCGCACCACCGGCGGCACCACCGACCCGCCCCCCGGCTCCAAGGTCAAGCTCGGCTACTTCACCGAGTGGGGCGTCTACGGCCGCAACTACCACGTCAAGAACCTGGTGACCTCGGGCTCGGCCGCGAAGATCACCCACATCAACTACGCCTTCGGCAACGTCAAGGACGGCAAGTGCGTCGTCGACGACACCTACGCCGCCTACGACAAGGCCTACACCGCCGACCAGTCCGTCAGCGGCACCGCCGACACCTGGGACCAGCCGCTGCGCGGCAACTTCAACCAGCTCCGCCAGCTCAAGGCCAAGTACCCGCACATCAAGGTGCTGTACTCCTTCGGCGGCTGGACCTACTCCGGCGGCTTCGCCCAGGCCGCGGCCAACCCGGCCGCCTTCGCCGCCTCCTGCAAGGCCGTCGTCGAGGACCCGCGCTGGGCCGACGTGTTCGACGGCATCGACATCGACTGGGAGTACCCGAACGCCTGCGGTCTGACCTGCGACACCTCGGGACCCGCGGCCTTCAGGAACCTGATGCAGGGCCTGCGCTCCTCGTTCGGCTCGAACTACCTCGTCACCGCCGCCATCACCGCCGACGGTTCCTCCGGCGGCAAGATCGACGCGGCCGACTACGGAGGCGCCGCCCAGTACCTCGACTGGTACAACGTGATGACGTACGACTACTTCGGCGCCTTCGACAAGGACGGCCCGACCGCCCCGCACTCGCCCCTCACCTCGTACCCCGGCATCCCGGCCGCGGGCTTCAACTCCGCCGACGCGATCGCCAAGCTGAAGACGAAGGGCGTGCCGTCCGCCAAGCTCCTGCTCGGCATCGGCTTCTACGGCCGCGGCTGGACCGGCGTCACCCAGTCCGCCCCCGGCGGCACGGCGACCGGCGCGGCACCCGGCACCTACGAGGCGGGCATCGAGGACTACAAGGTGCTCAAGACGTCCTGCCCGGTCACCGGAACCATCGCGGGCACGGCGTACGCGCACTGCGGCACCAACTGGTGGTCCTACGACACGCCCGCGACGATCGCCGGGAAGATGACCTGGGCCAAGAACCAGGGCCTGGGCGGCGCGTTCTTCTGGGAGTTCAGCGGTGACACCGGCAATGGCGAGCTGGTGAGCGCCATCAACAGCGGGCTGTCGTAAAAAAGTTCGCCAGGCGACGTTGACGCTCCCCCAGACCTCGTCCGGGGGGACCCCCACCCAGCGAGTGAATGCGGCTACGCCACATTCACTCGCTGTCCGGGCGGGGCTGCCTCCAGCCACGCGAGGAAACCGGTCAGCGCGTCCTCGCTCATGGCGAGCTCGAGTCGCGTGCCCCGGTGCAGACAGGTCAGGATGATCGCGTCGGAGAGCAGCGCCAGCTCCTCCTCGCCCTCGGGAAGGCGGCGGCCGGCCACCTCGATCAGGGAGCGTTCCAGGACGCGGCGCGGACGGTAGGCGTAGGAGAAGACGCGGTACCACTCGACGCGGTCGCCGTTGTAGCGGGCGACGCCGTAGCTCCAGCCCTTGCCGCTGGTGTCCGGCTTCTCGGAGACGTCCCAGCGCAGGGAACAGTCGAAGGTGCCGCCGGAGCGCTGGATGAGCCTGCGACGCAGGCCGAAGACGAACAGCCCCAGTGCCACCAGGACCACGACGATTCCGCACACAGTCAGAGCGAGGACCATCGACACCGACCTCCTCGTCTCCTAAGTACCCGAAATAGGTAACGGAACGGAAAAATCATCCGTATCTGCCTCAGCCGCGGTCGGCTCCGGATTGCTCCGGTGCCGGCCGCGGCTGAGTGACGTCATCGCATCCGCGCTGGGGTCAGCGCGCCGCCGCCGCACGCAGTCGAACGTCCGCGCGACGCTCGGCGTGGGCGTCGCCCTCCGCCTTCGCGCGCTCGAGCTCGCGCTCCGCGCTCTGGACGTCGATCTCGTCCGACAGCTCGGCGATCTCGGCCAGCAGCGACAGTTTGTTGTCGGCGAACGAGATGAAACCGCCGTGCACCGCGGCGACGACCGTTCCACCGTCACTCGTACGGATGGTCACCGGGCCCGACTCCAGCACACCGAGCAGCGGCTGGTGACCGGGCATGACGCCGATGTCGCCGGACGTGGTGCGCGCGACGACCAGGGTGGCCTCGCCGGACCAGACCTCTCGGTCGGCCGCGACCAGCGCGACGTGCAGCTCAGCAGCCAAGGTGGCTCCTCGGGTCACCACCCGGCGGGTCTGCCGGGTGTTGGTTACAAGTCTAGTAGGCGTGCGAGAGGGGGCGGGACGCGCCCGCCCCCTCAGACGAACTCAGCGCTCCGGGTCAGGAGACGCCCAGGTCCTTCGCGTTCTTCTTCAGGTCCTCGATACCACCGCACAGGAAGAACGCCTGCTCCGGGAAGTGGTCGTACTCGCCGTCGATGATCGAGTTGAAGGCCGCGATCGACTCGTCCAGCGGGACGTCCGACCCGTCGACGCCGGTGAACTGCTTGGCGACGTGGGTGTTCTGGGACAGGAAGCGCTCCACACGACGGGCGCGGTGGACGGTGAGCTTGTCCTCCTCGCCCAGCTCGTCGATACCGAGGATCGCGATGATGTCCTGCAGGTCCTTGTACTTCTGAAGGACCGACTTGACGCGCATCGCGGCCGCGTAGTGGTCCGCCGCGATGTAGCGGGGGTCCAGGATGCGGGACGTGGAGTCCAGCGGGTCCACGGCCGGGTAGATGCCCTTCTCGGAGATCGGACGGGACAGAACCGTCGTCGCGTCGAGGTGGGCGAAGGTGGTGGCCGGGGCCGGGTCGGTCAGGTCGTCCGCGGGGACGTAGATCGCCTGCATCGAGGTGATCGAGTGACCACGGGTCGAGGTGATGCGCTCCTGGAGGAGACCCATCTCGTCGGCCAGGTTCGGCTGGTAACCCACCGCGGAGGGCATCCGGCCGAGCAGGGTCGAGACCTCGGAACCGGCCTGGGTGAAGCGGAAGATGTTGTCGATGAAGAACAGCACGTCCTGCTTCTGCACATCGCGGAAGTACTCCGCCATGGTCAGACCGGCCAGGGCCACGCGCAGACGGGTGCCCGGGGGCTCGTCCATCTGACCGAAGACCAGGGCGGTCTTGTCGATGACGCCGGACTCCGACATCTCCTCGATGAGGTCGTTGCCCTCACGGGTGCGCTCGCCGACACCGGCGAACACGGAGACACCGTCGTGGTTGTTGGCGACGCGGTAGATCATCTCCTGGATGAGCACCGTCTTGCCGACGCCGGCACCGCCGAACAGACCGATCTTTCCACCCTTGACGTACGGGGTGAGAAGGTCGATGACCTTGACGCCGGTCTCGAACATCTCGGTCTTCGACTCGAGCTCGTCGAAGCGCGGGGCCTTGCGGTGGATGGACCAGCGCTCGCCCTCGTACTGCTCGTCGACGTTCAGCACCTCACCGAGGGTGTTGAACACCTTGCCCTTGGTGAAGTCGCCGACCGGAACGGTGATGCCGTTGCCGGTGTCGGTGACCGGGGCCTGGCGGACCAGACCGTCGGTGGGCTGCATCGAGATCGTGCGGACCAGGCCGTCACCCAGGTGCTGGGCGACCTCCAGGGTCAGCGTCTTCTTCTCGCCGTCCTGGGCCGGGTCGGCCACCTCGACGTGCAGAGCGTTGTAGATCTCCGGCATCGCGTCGACGGGGAACTCCACGTCGACGACCGGGCCGATGACCCGGGCGACGCGGCCCGTGGCAACGGCCGTCTCAACTGTCGTCGTCATTACCTGTCACTCCCCGCGGACGCGTCGGCCAAGGCTGCGGAGCCACCGACGATCTCGCTGATTTCCTGGGTGATTTCGGCCTGGCGGGCCGCGTTGGCAAGTCGGGAGAGCGTGGTGATCAGGTCTCCCGCGTTGTCGGTGGCCGACTTCATCGCGCGGCGCGTGGCGGCGTGCTTGGAGGCGGCCGACTGGAGCAGCGCGTTGTAGATACGGCTTTCGACGTACCGCGGCAGAAGGGCGTCGAGGACGTCCTCCGCCGACGGCTCGAAGTCGTACAGCGGAAGGATCTCGCCCTGGGGCGCTTCCTCCGCGACCTCTTCGAGGCGCAGCGGCAGCAATCGGCTGTCGATCGCGGTCTGCGTCATCATCGAGACGAACTCGGTGTAGACGATGTGGAGTTCGTCCACGCCGCCCTCGGCCGTGTCCTTCTCGATGGCCTCGATCAGCGGACCCGCGACCTTCTTCGCGTCCGCGTAGGTGGGCTGGTCGGTGAAACCCGACCACGACTCCGCGACCTTGCGCTCGCGGAAGTTGTAGTGGGCCAGACCGCGGCGGCCGACGATGTACGTGTCGACCTCCTTGCCCTCGGCCTCGAGACGGGCGGTCAGCAGCTCCGCCGCCTTGATGGCGTTGGAGTTGAAGGCGCCGGCCAGTCCGCGGTCGCTCGTGAGGAGCAGCACCGCGGAACGGCTCGCCGTCTCCGCCTCCGTCGTCAGCGGGTGCTTGGTGTTCGAACCGGTGCCGACCGCCGTGACCGCGCGGGTGAGCTCGGTCGCGTACGGCGTGGAGGCCGCCACCTTGCGCTGCGCCTTGACGACGCGCGAGGCGGCGATCATCTCCATCGCCTTGGTGATCTTCTTGGTCGCGGTGACGGATCGGATGCGACGCTTGTAGACCCGGAGCTGGGCTCCCATGAGTCAGGTCCCTTCCTACGTCACTTGGAGACGTTGACGGACGGAGCGTCCTCGCCGAGCAGCTTGCCGTCCGAGGTCTCGAACTGCTTCTTGAAGTCGGCGATGGCGTCGGCGATGGCCGTCAGCGTGTCGTCGGACATCTTGCCGCCCTCCTTGATGGAGGTCATGAGGCCCTGCTCCTTGCGGTGCAGGTACTCCAGGAGCTCCTTCTCGAAGCGGCGGATGTCGGCGACCGGTACGTCGTCCATCTTGCCGGTGGTGCCGGCCCAGACGGAGACGACCTGGTCCTCGGTCGGCATCGGCTGGTACTGAGCCTGCTTGAGCAGCTCGACCAGTCGCTGACCGCGCTCCAGCTGCGACTTCGACGCGGCGTCCAGGTCGGAACCGAAGGCGGCGAACGCCTCCAGCTCACGGAACTGGGCGAGGTCCAGACGCAGACGGCCGGAGACCTGCTTCATCGCCTTGTGCTGCGCGGAACCACCGACTCGGGAGACGGAGATACCGACGTTCAGCGCGGGACGCTGACCGGCGTTGAACAGGTCCGACTCCAGGAAGCACTGGCCGTCGGTGATGGAGATGACGTTGGTCGGGATGAACGCCGAGACGTCGTTGGCCTTGGTCTCGACGATCGGCAGACCCGTCATCGAACCGGCGCCCAGCTCGTCGGAGAGCTTCGCGCAGCGCTCCAGCAGACGGGAGTGCAGGTAGAAGACGTCACCCGGGTAGGCCTCACGGCCCGGCGGGCGGCGCAGCAGCAGCGACACGGCGCGGTAGGCGTCGGCCTGCTTCGACAGGTCGTCGAAGATGATCAGGACGTGCTTGCCCTCGTACATCCACTGCTGGCCGATGGCCGAGCCGGTGTACGGCGCCAGGTACTTGAAGCCGGCCGGGTCGGACGCCGGGGCGGCGACGATGGTCGTGTACTCCAGCGCGCCGGCCTCGTCGAGGGCGCCACGCACGGAGGCGATGGTCGAGCCCTTCTGACCGATGGCGACGTAGACGCAGCGGACCTGCTTCTTCGGGTCGCCGGAGCGCCAGTTGTCACGCTGGTTGATGATCGTGTCGACGGCCAGGGCGGTCTTGCCGGTCTGGCGGTCGCCGATGACCAGCTGACGCTGGCCACGGCCGATCGGGGTCATCGCGTCGACGGCCTTGTAGCCGGTCTCCATCGGCTCGTGCACCGACTTACGGGCCATGACGCCCGGGGCCTGCAGCTCGAGGGCGCGTCGGCCGCTGGTCTCGATCTCGCCGAGGCCGTCGATCGGGTTGCCGAGCGGGTCGACCACGCGGCCGAGGTAGCCCTCGCCGACGGCCACGGACAGGACCTCGCCGGTGCGGGTGACCGGCTGGCCTTCCTCGATGCCATTGAACTCGCCGAGGACGACGGCACCGATCTCGCGCTCTTCGAGGTTCAGCGCGAGGCCGAGGGTGCCGTCCTCGAACTTCAGCAGCTCGTTCGCCATGGCCGAGGGCAGGCCCTCGATCTTGGCGATACCGTCGCCGGCGACGGTGACCGTTCCGACCTCCTCGCGCGAGGCCGCGTCCGGCTGGTACGACTGGACGAAGTTCTCCAGCGCGTCCCGGATCTCCTCCGGCCGGATCGTGAGCTCCGCCATCTGGGTTCCCTGCTCTCCTTGTTGGGCCCGAAGTTTCACTTTGGGGTCTGGGGGCGACCCCCAGGATTCTTCTGCACGGCCCAACACGGGCCGTAATAAGTACGTACTGCTATGAAGTTGCTGCTAGCTCGCCAGTCGGCGGCCGGCGTCCTCGATACGGTCCGCGACGGAGCCGTTGATGACTTCGTCACCGACCTGCACCCGGATCCCGCCGAGGACCTCGGGGTCCACGTCGAGGTTGAGGTGCATCGTGCGGCCGTAGAGCTTCGCGAGGGCGGCACCCAGGCGCTGCTTCTGCTGGTCGCTCAGCGGTACCGCCGAGGTGACGACGGCCACCATGCGGTCCCGGCGCTCGGCGGCGAGCTTGGACAGGGACTCCAGTCCCGCTTCCAGGCTACGTCCCCGCGGCGCGGTCACAAGGCGTGTCACCAGACGCTCGGTGGTCGGGGCGGCCCGGCCGCCGAGCAGGCTGCGCAGCAGCTCGCTCTTCGCCGAGGCGCCCGCCTTGCGGTTGGTCAGCGCGGCGCGCAGCTCGGTGGCCGAGGCGACGATCCGGCCGAACCGGAACAGCTCGTCCTCGACGCTGTCGAGCTTGCCCGCCTTCTGCGCGGCGGTGAGGTCGGCGAGCGCCGCCAGCTCCTCCAGGGCGTCCACCAGGTCACGCGACTGCGACCAGCGGGAACGCACCAGGCCGGACACCAGGTCGACGGTCTGACCGCCGACCTGGGAGCCGAGCAGGCGCTGGGCCAGTTCGGCCTTGGACTCTCCGGACTGCGCCGGGTCGGTCAGGACCCGACGCAGCGACACCTCGCGGTGCAGCAGCGCGGTGACGGCGGCCAGCTCGTCGGCGAGCGAGCCGGCGTCCACGGACGTGGAGTCCGTCAGCGCGTCGAGACGCTCGCGTGCGGCTGCCAGGGCCTCGCGGCTCGCTCCGTTCATCGCGTGGCCTCGGCCTTCTCCTCAAGCTCACCGAGGAAGCGGTCGATCACACGGCTCTGCCGGGCGTGGTCCTCGAGGGACTCGCCGACGAGCTTGCCCGCCAGGTCGGTCGCGAGCTTGCCGACGTCCTGGCGCAGCGCGGACGCGGCGGCCTTGCGGTCGGCCTCGATCTGGGCGTGACCGGCGGCGACGATCTCCTCGCGCTGCCGCTGGCCTTCCGCGCGCATCTCGGCGATGAGCGTGGCGCCCTGCTCCTGCGCCTCCTGGCGCAGCCGCGCGGCCTCGTGGCGGGCCTCGGCGAGCTGAGCCTTGTACTGCTCAAGGACGCTCTGGGCCTCGGTCTGTGCGGCCTCGGCCTTCTCGATACCGCCCTCGATGGCCTCGCGACGCTCTTCCAGAACCTTGTTGATGGTCGGGAGGAGCTTCTTGGCGAGGAAGCCGAAGACGATGACGAAAGCGATGAGGCCGATGACAACTTCCGGCCACGGCGGGATGAGGGGGTTCTCCTTCTCACCCTCAGCCGCCAGGAAAACCAGGGCGGATGTCACATCAGTGCCTTTCGTCGAAAGGGTCGGTCGTCAGGGTTCGTCTTAGTAGACGAACGGCATGACGAGACCGATCAGGGCGAGCGCCTCACAGAACGCGAAGCCCAGGATCTGGTTGGCGCGGATGAGGCCGGCCGCCTCGGGCTGGCGGGCGAGGGCCTGGGTGCCGTTACCGAAGATGATGCCAACGCCGACGCCGGGGCCGATGGCCGCAAGACCGTAACCGACGGAACCGAGGTCACCGGTGACAGCAGCAAGGTTGGACATGCCAGTTCTTCCTTCTCTTTACGGACCGGTGGGGGTTGGCCACCGGACGACTCTGGGGGTTCGAAAAGCGGGGTGCTCAGTGGTGCTCGGCGAGCGCGCCCTGGATGAAGGTGCAGGTCAGGAGGACGAAGACGTACGCCTGAACCGCCTGGATGAAGAGCTCGAAGGCCGTCATCACGATGACCATCACGAACGAGACGGCGGAGTAGGCGATGCCGATGCCGTTCAGCATGTACCAGCTGGCGATCGTGAAGAGCAGCAGCAGGGTGTGACCGGCGAACATGTTCGCGAACAGTCGCACCGCGTGCGTGAACGGGCGGACCAGCAGGTTCGAGAAGAACTCGATGGTCATGGCCAGCGGGAGCACCGCGCCGAGCGACTTGTCGTAGCCCGTGAAGTTCTTGAAGGCACCCACGAAACCGTGCCGCTTGAAGGTCAGGGAGACCCAGGTGATGTAGACGATCAGGGCCAGGATCGCCGGGTAGGCGATGATCGACGTCACCGGGAAGGCGGCGACCGGGATGATCGACCAGAGGTTCATCATCCAGATGAAGAAGAACAGTGAGACGGCGAGCGGGACGTACTTCTCGCCTTCCTTCTTTCCGATCGTCTCGTAGACGATGCCGCGGCGTACGAAGTCGTAGCCGGCCTCGGCGACCATCTGGAGCTTGCCGGGGACCATCTTCGGCCTGGCGAAGGCGGCCCAGAAGAAGCCCACGATGATGATGGAGCCCAGAAGCGCCAGCAGCATCGGCTTGTTGAAGTAGAGGCCGTTGCCGTCGGCGTCGCCCAAGAGCGGCTCGAACAGGAACGAGTGCAGGCCCGGAGCCGGGAAGCCACAACCGTCGAACAGGTGGCAGTCGGTCTCGAAGGCGAGCGTCTGCGTCGGGTCAGCACTCACCGCGGGCTCCTTCAGCGTGGCGCATAGGTACGGCAACCTCGTTGTGTCGGCGCGGCGCGCAGCCGCGGTTCGGCACGGGACTGGTGTTTCGGATGTGGGGGCGGCCGGGGGGCATCTCGCCTCGCGATTGAGCAGGCGTCAGCTCAGATGCCCGCGCCCGCGATGCCGCAGTTGGCACCGGACGATAGCAGCATCTCTGTAGCGCCCTTATCCCGGCCCTACCCCTCACGACGAGTGCCCCGTCTTGTGGGGCTTGTCGCCCGAGGACTCGGGCTCTACGTAGAGGATCTTGGCCTTCATGTGGGCGCGCGTCTGTGCGGCGATCCACACGAGGGTGCCGACGACGAGCGCGATCGCGAAGGCCCGGGCGTTGAACAGCGTCGTGTTCTTGAAGGCCGCGAGGAAGATGAAAAGCAGCAGGATCTGTGCCGCGTACAACATCAGGCCCATGGCCTGGAAGAGGTGCGGAAGCGATTTGGCAGTGCGCTGCAGAACGTAGAGGCCGATCCCCATGAACAGGATCACGATCAGCGTCGCCACGCCCGCCCCGATCGCTCCCTTGCCACCGGCGACCACACCACTGACGACGGCGGCTACAGCGCCGACGGCAGCTGTGGGCACAGCGGCCTGGAGCAGGATCCGGACGTCGTTGGACGGCATGGCGGCAACTCCGCTTTCACAGGGGGGCAGGGGTGTCGTCATGGACGAGCGTAGTCCCGGGCTGAGGGAGTACCTCACGCCAATGGACCGTCGCACTGCGGTCCTTCGGCTCTATCCGGGGTTCTCGTGAACCGTATCACAAACTATTTGATGCGGTCTTTACCAAGTGGGTGTGCCTGCTGTCACACATGAGAGTGACAGTGCGCGTCTGTGCAAGATCCAGGGCGACTTGTCTGGTATTGCGGAATTTTGCTTCCCCACGACTTGGCAATGCTCTAGTCAGATTCTTACCTTGTCCACGTCAGCGGGACGTCCCGGCCTTGCGCCCGTCGACCAGACGTGCACGGGCGCCGAGGGCGGTCGCTCCGTTGACGCCCGCCACCCCCGCGGCCACGGGAGCGCGGCTCTCCTGCTCGACCGCTGCCGTCGGCGCGGGCTCCTCGGCCTCCGTCCGGCGGCGGTAGCGCGGCGGCACGAAGTGCTGGGCCCAGCGCGGGGCGCGCGGCGTGAAGCGGGGCAGCAGAAGCAGCAACAGCCCGATGGCGCTGAGGAACACGACACCGAGCACGATCCACATGGACGCCGAGTTCACCGAGTAGGCGAGCGCACCGAAGGCGATCAGCGCCGACCAGAAGTACATGATCAGGACGGCCCTGCTGTGCGAGTGGCCGACCTCCAGCAGGCGGTGGTGCAGGTGGCCGCGGTCGGCCGCGAACGGCGACTGGCCGCGCCAGGTGCGGCGCACGATGGCGAGGATCAGGTCGGCGGCCGGGATCGCGATGATGGTCAGCGGCATCAGCAGCGGGATGTAGATCGGCACCATCTGGTGCACCGCGCTGCGCTCGGACCCGCCGAAGAGGTTGTCCGGGTCGACCTGCCCCGTGATGGAGATCGCGCCGGCGGCCAGCACCAGTCCGATCAGCATCGAGCCCGAGTCGCCCATGAAGATCCGCGCCGGGTGCATGTTGTGCGGCAGGAAGCCCACGCACATGCCCATCAGGATCGCCGCGAACAGCGTGGCCGGGGCGGCCGCCTCGATGCCGTACGAGTACCAGATGCGGTAGGCGTACATGAAGAACGCGGCCGCCGCGATGCACACCATTCCGGCGGCGAGGCCGTCGAGGCCGTCCACGAAGTTGACCGCGTTGATGGTGATGACGACCAGCGCCACCGTCAGCAGGGTGCCCTGCCACTGGGTCAGCGCGACCGTGCCCACGCTCGGGATCGGCAGCCACAGGATCGTCAGACCCTGCATGACCATCACGCCCGCGGCGATCATCTGGCCGCCCAGCTTGATCAGGGCGTCGATCTCGAACTTGTCGTCCAGGACGCCGATCAGCCAGATGACAGCCGCTCCGGAGAGCAGCGCGCGCGGCTCGTTCGACTTCTCGAAGACCTGGTTGAGGTTGGTCAGGTGGTCCGCGACCAGCAGGCCCGCACACAGCCCGAAGAACATCGCGATCCCGCCGAGCCGCGGAGTGGGTTCCCGGTGCACGTCACGCGCCCGGATCTCCGGCATCGCTCCGGCCGCGATCGCGAACTTCCGTACCGGCCCTGTCAGCAGATACGTCACCGCGGCCGTGACGCAGAGCGTCAGCAGGTATTCACGCACGGGCTTCCCCACAGGTCTCGCTGGCCATCTCAGTCCCACACACTAGCGATGCGCGCATAGGGTTCGGGACGTCCGGGTAGCGACGATGGTTGCACGTGTGCCTGTGCACTGATCAGCGCCTACCCAGGTTCAGCCGGGATACGGCGGAAATCCCCCGGCCAGCTCCCGCACTTCTTCACGGGCCTTCTGGCTCTCCGCTTCACCCCTGAGGACCTGCGCGAACAGTACGGCGATCCGCACCATCTCCGTCTCCCCCATGCCCTGGGTGGTCACGGCCGCGGTGCCCAGACGCAGGCCACGGACGTCCGCGTGCGGCAGCGCACAGCAGTCGAGCACCATCCCGGCCGCCGCGAGCCGGCCGCGCGCGGTGCGGCCGTCGACACCGAGGGGTGCCGGATCGGCCGTGACCAGGTGGGTGTCGGTCCCGCCGGTGGTGACGACCAGCCCTTCGGCGGCGAGCCTGGCCGCCAGCACCCGGGCGTTGGCGACCACCTGATGGGCGTACGCCGTGAAGGCCGGCGTCGCCGCCTCACCGAACGCGACGGCCTTGGCGGCGATGGTGTGCATCTGGGCACCGCCCTGGGTGAAGGGGAACACGGCCCGGTCCACCCGCTCGGCGAGATCGGCGCCGCACAGGATCATGCCGCCGCGCGGGCCGCGCAGCACCTTGTGGGTGGTGGCGCACACGACGTCGGCGTACGGCACCGGGTTCGGCGCCGCTCCCCCGGCGACGAGGCCGATGGGGTGGGCGGCGTCCGCGATCAGGTACGCGCCCACCTCGTCGGCGACCTCCCGGAAGCAGGCGTAGTCGATGTGCCGGGGATAGGCGATGGAGCCGCACACGATCGCCTTGGGCCGGTGCGTCCGGGCGAGCGTGCGCACCTGGTCGTAGTCGATGAGCCCGGTCTCCGCGTCCACCCCGTACCCCACGAAGTCGAACCAGCGGCCGGAGAAGTTGGCGGGCGAGCCGTGCGTGAGGTGGCCGCCGTAGGGCAGCCCGAGGGCGAGGACGGTGTCGCCGGGGCGCAGCAGGGCGGCGTACGCGGCCAGCACGGCCGAGGATCCCGAGTGGGCCTGCACGTTGGCGTGTTCGGCCCCGAACAGCGCCTTCGCCCGCTCCACGGCGATCCGCTCGGCGACGTCGACGATCTCGCAGCCCCCGTGGTACCGGGCACCGGGATACCCCTCCGCGTACTTGTTGGCGAGGGACGAGCCGAGGGCGGCCAGCACGGCCGGCGAGGAGAAGTTCTCGGCGGCGATCAACTGCAGCGTCGTCGCCTGCCGGTCGGCCTCCCCGAGCAGGATCTCGGCCAGCTCGGGGTCGCGGCGCCGCAGGACGTCGACGGCGGTCTCAAGGACAGGGGTGACCGACATGATGGGCTCCGGGCGTCGACGGTGACGTAGGACCAATGTAGGCCCAGGACGCCTTCTCAGCCCGTCCGGCGTTTGAGGACGAGGCCCGTTCAGGGCCGAAGGGGGGTCTGGGGAGCAGCCCCAGGGACGGGAAGGGGCGGCGGGGGCGAAAACCCGGCGTCACGTGCGCGCGGGCACTCCCGTCAGCGCCGTCACCACCGGATCCAGCGCCTGGTTTATCTCGTCGCCGATCGACCGGAAGAACGTCAGCGGGGCGCCGTACGGGTCGTACACCTCGTCCGCCTCGGCCGTCGGGGCAAGCAGCCACCCGCGTAGAGCCGCTGCCGCGCGGACCAGGGCGCGGGCGCGGGCCACCATGCCGTCCTCCAGCGGAGGCAGGGTCGCGGGGTCGATCGCCTTCACCAGGCGGGTGAACTCCTTCAGGGTGAAGGTGCGCAGGCCCGCGGAGTGGCCCATGGAGATGACCTGGGCGCGGTGGTCACGGGTCGCCGTCAGGACCAGGTCGGCCCTGATGACGTGTTCGTCGAGCAGTTCGCGGCCGGTGAAGCCGGAGGCGTCCGCGCCGAAGTCGGCCAGCACGGTCTCCGCGTTGGCCTCCATGGGTGCGCCCTCGTGGCCCCAGGTGCCGGCGCTCTCCACGATCAGCCCGCCCCACAGGGGGTCGCCGAGCCGGTCCGCCAGGGCATGGCGGGTCAGCCGCTCGGTGATCGGCGAGCGGCACACGTTGCCGGTGCTGACGTGGAGGATGCGGAAGCTGTCGAGCGGGAGGCCCTGTTCGAACAGGCTTCCCGCCCCTTCCCCGTTGCCTATGCCACGCCCCGCGTCAGGGGCCGTCAATTCGCCACCTCGAGGTCGGGTACGACCTTGCGCAGCTCGTCCGCCGAGATCGCGCCCACGCGCAGCAGCAGCGGCACCTCACGCGTGACGTCGACGATCGAGGACGGGACGTTGCCGGGGGTCGGGCCGCCGTCCAGGTACACGGAGACGGAGTCGCCGAGCATCTCCTGCGCCGCGTCACAGTCCTCCGGCGCCGGATGGCCCGTCAGGTTCGCGGAGGAGACCGCCATGGGGCCGACCTCGGTCAGCAGCTCGATGGCGACCGGGTGCAGCGGCATGCGTACGGCGACCGTGCCACGGGTGTCCCCCAGGTCCCACTGGAGGGACGGCTGGTGCTTGGCGACCAGGGTGAGCGCGCCCGGCCAGAAGGCGTCGACGAGCTCCCAGGCCAGCTCGGAGAAGTCCGTGACCAGGCCGTGCAGGGTGTTCGGGGAGCCGATGAGGACGGGGGTGGGCATGTTGCGGCCCCGGCCCTTGGCCTCCAGCAGGTCGTGCACCGCTTCCGAGGAGAACGCGTCGGCGCCGATGCCGTACACCGTGTCGGTCGGCAGGACCACGAGCTCGCCACGGCGGACGGCGGACGCGGCCTCGCGCAGACCGGTCGTGCGGTCGGTCGCGTCGTTGGTGTCGTATCGCCGTGCCATGTCTAGCGGGCCTCCTCGTACACGAAGTACACGTGCTGCTGCGGGTCGAAGATGTGCGGGGCGCTCACGGCGTCGCCTTGCGGGCGGTCGCGAAGCGCGGACGGTTGTTGAGGTCGGGGTGGTCGGCCGCGTCGGCCCAGCCCCGTTCCTCGGTGAAGATCCACGGCACCTGGCCGCCCTGGGTGTCGGCGTGCTCGATGACGACGACCCCGCCCGGGCGCAGGAGCCGGTGTGCGGTGCGTTCGATGCCGCGGATCAGGTCGAGGCCGTCCTCCCCCGAGAACAGGGCGAGTTCGGGGTCGTAGTCCCGCGCCTCGGGAGCGACGTACTCCCATTCGGTGAGCGGGATGTACGGCGGGTTGGAGATGACCAGGTCGACCTGCCCGTCGAGGTCCGGGAAGGCGTCCAGGGCGTTGCCCTGACGCAGGTCGACCCTGGACCCCTCCATGTTCTTCCGCGTCCACCTCAGGGCGTCCTCGGACAGCTCCACGGCGTGCACGCGCGAGCGCGGGACCTCCTGGGCGAGGGCGAGGGCGATCGCGCCGGACCCGGTGCACAGGTCGACGATCAGCGGCTCGACCACGTCCATCGCGCGTACGGCGTCTATGGCCCAGCCGACCACCGACTCGGTCTCGGGACGCGGGACGAACACCCCCGGCCCGACCTGGAGTTCCAGGTACCGGAAGAAGGCCCGCCCGGTGATGTGCTGCAGCGGCTCGCGCTGTTCACGCCGGGCGATGACCTCCCAGTAGCGGGCGTCGAAGTCGGAGTCCTTCACGGAGTGCAGCTCGCCCCGCTTCACGCCGTGCACGAACGCGGCGAGCTCCTCCGCGTCGTTGCGCGGCGAGGGCACGCCGGCGTCGGCCAGCCGCTGGGTGGCCTGGGCCACCTCTGCGAGCAGCAGGTTCACGCAAGTCCTCCGTGTCGTCCTCGTGCGTGGGTACGTCCTTACACGCTTACGCGGCCGCCAGCTTCGCTGCCGAGTCCGCGTCGACGCAGGCCTGGATCACCGCGTCGAGGTCGCCGTCCAGGACCTGGTCCAGGTTGTACGACTTGAAGCCGACGCGGTGGTCCGAGATGCGGTTCTCCGGGAAGTTGTACGTGCGGATCTTCTCGGAGCGGTCGACGGTACGGACCTGGCTGCGGCGGGCGTCGGCGGCCTCACGCTCCGCCTCCTCCTGCGCCGCGGCAAGCAGCCTGGAGCGCAGGATACGCATCGCCTGCTCCTTGTTCTGCAGCTGGCTCTTCTCGTTCTGGCAGGAGGCGACGACTCCGGTGGGAATGTGCGTGATGCGCACGGCGGAGTCGGTGGTGTTGACGGACTGGCCACCCGGTCCTGAGGAGCGGTACACGTCGATGCGCAGGTCGTTCGCGTTGATCTCGACGTCGACCTCCTCGGCCTCGGGGGTGACGAGGACACCGGCCGCGGAGGTGTGGATACGGCCCTGCGACTCGGTCGCCGGGACGCGCTGCACGCGGTGCACGCCGCCCTCGTACTTCAGGCGGGCCCACACGCCCTGGCCGGGCTCGGTGGCACCCTGGCCGCCCTTGGTCTTCACCGCGACCTGGACGTCCTTGTAGCCGCCCAGCTCGGACTCGGTGGCGTCGATGATCTCGGTCTTCCAGCCGACGCGCTCGGCGTAGCGCAGATACATCCGCAGCAGGTCGCCGGCGAACAGGGCCGACTCGTCGCCGCCCGCGCCCGCCTTGACCTCCAGGATGACGTCCTTGTCGTCGTTGGGGTCACGCGGGACGAGCAGCAGGCGCAGCTTCTCGGTCAGCTCCTCGCGCTGCTTCTCCAGCTCCTTGACCTCGGCGGCGAAGTCCGGGTCGACGGCGGCGTACTCGCGTCCGGTCTCGATGTCGTCGCCGGTCTGCTTCCAGGAGCGGAACGTGGCGACGATCGGGGTGAGCTCGGCGTAACGCTTGTTCAGCTTGCGCGCGTTGGCCTGGTCGGCGTGGACCGACGGGTCGGCGAGCTTCGTCTCCAGGGTGGCGTGCTCGGCGACGAGTTCCTCGACGGCCTCGAACATCTTGGGCTCCTGATACTGCGGTGAAGGGGAGGGCGGGCGACCAAAAACGCCGGTCCCGGTGCGCCCGGAAGAGGGCGCGACCGTGGACCGGCGAAATGGGGCTCGCTACTTCTTGGAGCCGGCAGCCTTGCCGAAGCGGGCCTCGAAGCGGGCCACACGGCCACCGGTGTCGAGGATCTTCTGCTTGCCCGTGTAGAACGGGTGGCACTCGGAGCAGACCTCGGCACGGATGGTGCCGGAGTCGATGGTGCTGCGAGTGGTGAACGACGCGCCACAGGTGCAGCTGACCTGCGTCTCGAAGTACTGGGGGTGGATCTCGCGCTTCAAGGTGTCTCCTAGTTTCGGGAGGGCGCCGGGTCGCAGCCGCGGGATGCGGAGGCGTGAACCGGAGCCGACGTACCAGTCTGCCAGGACTGGCCGCATCCCCCAAAACCGGGGGACGGTGCGATCTATTCCCAGGGGCCCGCCGGGGCCGCCCGGGCGGCTACGAAGAGGTCACGACACCGTCGGCCTCGCCGGTCGCGGTGCCCTCGGTGGCCGACTTCGGGATCGCCTTGTCGTTCTCCAGGGCGGCCCACACCTGCTTGGCCTTGGCCTCCTTGACGATCACGCGGTTCGGGTTCGCCGGGTCGTACTGCACCGGCATCGTGACCATGTGCATGTTGGCGGCGCTGATGCCCTTCATGCCCTCGGCGAAGGACATGAGCGAGTTGATCGAGCCCAGGTCGGAGTCGGTCGTCACGGCCTTGGTGGCGGCGTTGGCGAGGTCGTACAGCTTGGTGCCGCCGCCGAACAGGTCGATGCTCTTGACCTGGTTGATCAGCGCCTTGATGAAGGCCTGCTGGAGCTGGATGCGGCCGAGGTCGGAGCCGTCACCGACGCCGTGCCGGGTGCGGACCAGGCCGAGGGCCTGCTCGCCGTCGAGCTTGTGGGTGCCGGCGTCCAGATCGAGGTGGCTGTCGTCGTCCTTGATGTCCTTGGTCGTGGTGACCGTGACACCGCCGAGCTCGTCGATGATCTTCTCGAAGCCGCTGAAGTCGACCTCGAGGTAGTGGTCCATGCGAATGCCGCTGAGGGACTCGACGGTCTTCACCGCACAGGCGGCGCCCCCGGTCGAGTACGCCGAGTTGAACATCACCTCGGACGCGGCGTCGTGCGTGTCGCCCTTGGTGTCGGTGCACTCGGGCCGGTCGATGACGGTGTCGCGCGGGATGGAGACCACGCTGGCCTTCTTGTGGCCCTCGTAGACGTGCACGATCATCGCGGTGTCGGACCGGGCGCTGCCGTCGTCGGGGCCGCCCCCGAGTTTCTGGTTGCCGCCGGCACGGGTGTCCGAGCCGAGGACGAGGATGTTCTCGGAGCCGTTGTCGACCTTGGTCGGCCGGTCGGTGCCGAGGGCCGAGTCGATGTCGACGCTCTTGATGTTGCCGTTGAGCTTGAAGTAGAGGTAGCCGGCTCCGCTGCCGCCCAGGACGAGGATGCCCGCCGCCGTCCAGGCCATGATGAGAACGCCCTTGGGGCGCTTGCCCGCGGGCTTGCGGCGGCTGCCCTTGGCGCGGTGGCGGCCTGTGGTACCGGGCTGCGGTATGCCGGACTCCGGCGTGCTCTCGGCGGACATGTGCTCCTCGAATTCCCGTCCGGTCGGTTACCCCCTGCTTTCAGGGTCAGGCGTGGGTACGGGAAGACGTGAACCGCACCACTGTTGCTCCGCCAGGTCAGACGGCGAAACCCGGGAAAGGGTTGCACAACGCACTGTGACCACCCTGTGCATCGGGTGGCCACAGTGCGTAAGGGGCTCTTCGGGGCGAACCCCGTTCACCAGCGGCTCAGCCGAAGATGTCGTACTGCTTGAAATCGGTCCCCACGGAGATCCTTGTGGCGAAGATCTCGCTGGTGGCCTTGCCGGTGCCCTTGTAGAGGTAGAGCGTGCCGCCGGGCGTACGGGCCAGGAAGTCGGCCTTGCCGTCGCCGGTGACGTCGCCGACCGCGTCGAAGGCGTTGTACGTCGTGCTGCCCCAGGTGCGCACCTTGACCCGGGCGGAGAAGGCTCCGCTGCCGGACTTGCCGGTGCCCTTGTACAGGTAGATGTAGCCGTTGGTCTTGCCGCGGGCGATCAGGTCGGTCCTGCCGTCGCCGGTGAAGTCGCCGTGGCCGCGCAGGGAGTTGTACTGGTTCCAGCCGGAGCCGAACTTCACGCGGGCCGCGAAGGTGCCGTTGCCCTTGCCGGGGTAGATCCACAGGACGCCCGCGGAGTCGACCGAGAGCAGGTCGGGCAGGTAGTCGCCGGTGACGTCGCCGGGGGTGAGGATGCGGGTGCGGGTCTTCCAGTTGTCGAAGATCTGCTGGGGGTCGGCCCAGCTCTCGGTGGCCGGGACGTAGCGCCACCAGTAGACGTCGCCGGTCGAGCTCTCCCGGTACACGAAGTCCTGGTAGCCGTCCCGGTTGAGGTCGGTCTGCAGGACGACGTTGACGCCGTTCCAGTTGCCCCAGGACTGGCGGGCGCCGAACCCGCTGCCCGTGGAGTCCTTCTCGTAGCCGGTCCCGGTGGAGGCGTTGCGCACCCACAGGTCGGCCTTGTGGTCGAAGCTCAGGTTGGTGTCGTCGACGCGCGGATAGGCGGCGCCGACGTACGCGCTGACCTTGGCGAAGACGCTGTACGCGCCCTTCGTCACGCAGTTCGGCACGCCCCACGAGACGACGCCCACGATCCGGTTGTTCACGACCAGCGGGCCGCCGGAGTCACCGTTGCAGGCGGACGTCGTACCGGTGTCGCTGCCGGTGGCGGGGGTGCCCGCGCAGACCATGTGGCCCTTGACGAAGTCGGTGCCGTAGTAGCCGGCGCAGGTGGCGTCGGACTTGATCGGCAGCGTCGCCGTCTTCAGCGTCTGGGAGGTGGCCTGGGTGGTGGAGGTGGTGCGGCCCCAGCCGTAGAGCTTCGCACTGGTGCCGGAGGCGTACGAGGCGGTGTCGCCGGACGTCGTCATGCGGATCGGCGTGGCCTTGACGGGACTCGCCAGGGTGAGCACCGCGAGGTCGTTGTCGATGGTCCGCGCGCTGTACGACGGGTGGTTCCACTGCCGCAGGACCCCGCTGACGGTGCCGCCGTGCAGGTCGCCCTCCGAGGGCAACTGGGAGGTGCCGGTCACGACGGCGCCGCCCGCGTGCCAGTCGTAGCCCTTCACGCAGTGCGCGGCGGTGAGGATCTTCGTCGGCGCGATGACGGCGCCGCCGCAGAAGAAGCCGGTGTCGTCGCCCTCGTCGGCGGTGCCCTGGTCGTCGGTGTACCAGAGCTGCGCCATCCACGGGGCGGTGGTGATGGTGGTGGTCGTCCCGCCGATGACCTGCGGGTCGACGGTGGTCGTGCCGGGGTCGGTACTGGTGCTGGTGCTGGTGCTGGTGCTCGCGCTCAGCGAGTCCTTGGCCGTCGTGCCGCCCGGGGTGTCGTCACCCGCCATGGCGTCGGTGATCCGCTGCTGCAGCTCGGCGAGCGAGGGCTGCGCGACCGCGGCCCTGACCGGCGGTTTCGGCGCGACGGCGGTGGTGGCGTCCGCGGACGACGTCAACAGCACGGCGGCCACGGCGGCGGCCACACCGGCCGCGCCGACGGGCAGCGCGATCCGTATGCGACGTCTGTGCCGGCCGCTGCCCCCGGACATGGGTGTACCCACGCGAGTCCCCCCTCGGGATCATGAGTTCGGGCCGAGAAGTCGACCGAAGAGCGTGATCGTATCCCGGCCGTGTACAGCACAAAGGGCCACCCCTGGCACAGGGGTGGCCCTTTGTGGAAGGTGACGTCAGTCGCCGTTGCCCGGCGTCGGGGTCGTCTTCTGGATCTGCAGCAGGAACTCGGCGTTCGACTTCGTCTGCCTCATCTTGTCGAGAAGCAGCTCGACCGCCTGCTGCTGGTCGAGCGCGTGCAGCACCCGGCGCAGCTTCCACACGATGGCCAGCTCGTCGCCGCCGAGCAGCAGCTCTTCCTTACGGGTGCCGGACGCGTCGACGTCCACCGCCGGGAAGACACGCTTGTCGGCGAGCTTGCGGTCGAGCTTGAGCTCGGCGTTGCCGGTGCCCTTGAACTCCTCGAAGATGACCTCGTCCATGCGGGACCCGGTGTCCACCAGGGCGGTGGCGAGGATGGTCAGCGAGCCGCCGTCCTCGATGTTGCGGGCCGCACCGAAGAAGCGCTTCGGCGGGTACAGGGCGGTCGAGTCGACACCACCGGACAGGATGCGGCCGGAGGCCGGGGCGGCGAGGTTGTACGCACGGCCCAGACGCGTGATCGAGTCGAGCAGCACGACGACGTCGTGGCCCAGCTCCACCAGACGCTTGGCGCGCTCGATGGCGAGCTCGGCGACCGTGGTGTGGTCCTCGGCGGGACGGTCGAAGGTCGAGGAGATGACCTCGCCCTTGACCGACCGCTGCATGTCGGTGACCTCTTCCGGACGCTCGTCGACCAGGACGACCATCAGGTGGCACTCGGGGTTGTTGTGCGTGATCGCGTTGGCGATCGCCTGCATGATCATGGTCTTGCCGGTCTTCGGCGGGGCCACGATCAGACCGCGCTGGCCCTTACCGATCGGCGCGACGAGGTCGATGATGCGGGTGGTGAGGATGCCGGGGTCCGTCTCCAGGCGGAGGCGGTCCTGCGGGTACAGCGGCGTCAGCTTGTTGAACTCCGGCCGCCCGCGCCCGGATTCGGGTGCCATGCCGTTCTGGGAGTCCAGGCGGACCAGCGCGTTGAACTTCTCGCGGCGCTCGCCCTCCTTCGGCTGGCGCACGGCACCGGTGACGTGGTCGCCCTTGCGCAGGCCGTTCTTGCGGACCTGTGCGAGCGAGACGTACACGTCGTTGGGGCCCGGCAGGTAGCCCGACGTACGGATGAAGGCGTAGTTGTCGAGGATGTCGAGAATGCCCGCGACGGGGATCAGGACGTCGTCGTCGGCCAGCTGCGGCTCGGGGCCGCTCATCTCGTCACGGCCGCGACGGCCACGGCGGTCGCGGTAGCGGCCGCGACGGCCCCGGCGTCCGCCGTCGAAGTCGTCGTCGTCCTGCGGGCCGTTGTCACGCTGGCGGTCCTGGCGGTCCTGACGACCACCGCCGCTCTGCTGCTGACGGTCCTGACGGTCCTGGCGCTGCGGCTGGCCGCCGCCCTGACCACTCTGGCCGCTCTGACCACTCTGGCCGCCCTGCTGGTCGTCGCCCTTGCGGCGGTCGCCACCGCGGTCACCGCGGTCACGGTCACGGCCGCGCTCACGGCGGTCGCGACGACGGCCCTCGCCGCCGTCGGCGTCGCCCTGCGCCTGCGGGGCGGGCGTCTCGGCCTTCGGCTCGCTCTTCGCCTCGGCGGTGACCGTCTCGGGGCTGCCCGCCTCCGCGGTGGCGCGGCGACGACGGCGCTCGGTGGGAGCGTCGTCCCCCCCACGCTCGGCCTCGCTCGCGCGGGAGGGGCCGCCGGCCGGCTGGCCGGGAATCTCGATCTGCTGCTGGGCCACGGCCTTCTCGGCGGGGGCCTCGGACTTCACGGCCGCCTTCTTGGCGGCGGCGGGAGCGGCCTCGTCACCCGTACGGGCCTTGGAGGTGGCGCGGCGCTTGGGCTTGGTCTCGGCAGCGGCGTCCGCGGCGGGACCTGCCGTCTTGGGGGCAGCGCCCCCTCCCCCGGCCTGCGCTTCCTTGATGACCTCGATCAGCTGGCTCTTGCGCATGCGCGCAGTGCCCCTGATGCCGAGGCCCGAGGCGACCTGCTGCAGCTCGGCCAGCACCATGCCGTCGAGGCCGGTACCGCGGCGCCGCCGGGAGCCGGCACCGGTGGCAGGCGCGGAGGCGTCCGTGGCGGGCGCGGCAGCGGTCTCCTCGACACGTGCGCCCATCAGATCGGTGGTGTCGCTCACGAAGGGTCCTTCCCTGGAGCGGACGTCGGCCTGTCTGGCTCGGCGACCGGTTGTGCTGTCCGGCTTCGGTCCTTGCTGTGTGGACCGTGCCGGGGCGGTGGTCCGCCTAAGCGGCGGAGGAATGTGGTGACGGCGCTTCCGAAAGCCGTGGCACTGAGTGTCCGTGTCACGTGACTTGGTCGCACCGGTTCCGGAGCGTGCCCGGCAAGTCGCTCAGTGCCCGCGTACGAGGTACTGCCCGCGTACGTCGTACGAAACACAGTGCGGCTTGGGAGGCTCCCGGAAGAGTGTCTGTCCCGGACGGGGACGTGAAGCACCTCGCCATGGTGGGGTCGGGTGCAGACTTGAGGTTAACACTACCGGATCCAACAAACATTCCCCCTCTCGAAATCCGGCAAGCGCCGGATTTCAGATGTCACTGGCGGGCGCGAGCGGCAACACACTCGCTCCGCGGGCGTCGAACTTCAGTCGGTTCGCGGCCCAGCCCCCGCCCGCCAAGTGGGCGACCTTGTCGGCGTTCTCGCCGTCGACCAGCGCGAGCACCGTGGGGCCCGCGCCGGAGATGACTGCCGGGACCCCGTCGGCCCGCAGCCGCTCCACCAGCGCCGCGCTCTCCGGCATGGCCGGCGCCCGGTACTCCTGGTGGAGCCGGTCCTCGGTGGCCGGCAGCAGCAGCTCGGGGCGCCTGGTCAGGGCCTCGACGAGCAGTGCGGCACGGCCTGCGTTGGTGGCGGCGTCGACGTGCGGCACGGTGCGCGGGAGCAGTCCGCGCGCGGTCTCCGTCAGGACCGGCTTACCAGGCACGAAAACCACCGGAACGATGGAATCGGCAGGTTCCATCCTGATGGCCCGGGCGGCACCGGCCTCCATCCAGGAGAGCGTGAAACCGCCGAGCAGACAGGCCGCCACGTTGTCGGGGTGGCCCTCGATCTCGGTGGCGAGCTCGAGCAGGGCGGTGTCGTCCAGCCTGGCCTCGCCGCCTATGGTCACGGCGCGCGCGGCGACGATGCCGGCGCAGATGGCGGCCGAGGAGGAGCCGAGGCCCCGGCCGTGCGGGATGCGGTTCGCGCAGACGATCTCCAGGCCGCGCGGCTGTCCGCCGAGCAGGTCGAAGGCGGTGCGCAGGGACCGTACGAGAAGGTGGTTCTCGTCGCGCGGGAGCGTCTCGCCGCCCTCACCCGCGATGTCGATGTGCAGCCCGGAGTCGGCCACCCGGACGACCACGTCGTCGTAGAGCCCGAGCGACAGGCCGAGGGCGTCGAAGCCCGGACCGAGGTTGGCGCTGGTGGCGGGGACGCGCACTCGGACGGCGGCGGCGCGGAAGGCTGGACCGGCCATCTCTCGATGACTCTCCTTGAGCTGCGGGACTGTCGAAGACATTCGATACGTACGTGAGGTTCCCTGGGGTGTGAGGACCCTGGGGACCGCTTCCGGGCCGCGGAGACGGCGCGGCACCCGGCCATATGCGGAGGCATATGCGGCGGGCGGGTTCGGTACAGCCTATCGAAGGAAGGTTCCGTGGCGACATAGGGCGCACAGGAGGCGCACGATGCGTGTCGTAAGCCCCCTGTGCACCTTCTCTGGGGACAACCCTTTCCCAGAGGTCGTCGTGCGGGTCAGACGAGGCCGAGGCGCTCGGCCGCCGTGGCCGCGTCGACCGGGACGGTGACCGGCTGCGGGGCACCCGCGACGGCCCAGTCGGGGTCCTTGAGGCCGTTTCCGGTGACGGTGCACACGATCTGCTGTCCCGGGTCGACCTTGCCCTGCTCGGCGGCCTTCAGCAGACCGGCCACCGACGCGGCGGAGGCGGGCTCGACGAACACACCCTCCTGAGCGGCCAACAGCCGGTAGGCGCGCAGGATTTCACGGTCCGTCACCTCGTCGATGAAGCCGCCGGACTCGTCCCGTGCCGCCAGGGCGTACTGCCAGGAGGCGGGGTTGCCGATCCGGATGGCGGTGGCGATGGTCGACGGGTCCTTGACGATCTCGCCGCGCACGATCGGGGCACTGCCGGACGCCTGGAAACCCCACATGCGGGGGGTCCTGGTGGCGATGCCGTCGGCGGCGTACTCGTTGTAGCCCTTCCAGTACGCCGTGATGTTGCCCGCGTTGCCGACCGGCAGGACGTGGACGTCAGGCGCGTCCCCGAGCATGTCCACGATCTCGAACGCGGCCGTCTTCTGGCCCTCGATCCGCACCGGGTTGACCGAATTGACCAAAGACACGGGGTAGTTGTCGCTCAGGGCGCGGGCGAGGGTGAGGCAGTCGTCGAAGTTGCCGTCCACCTGAAGGATCTTGGCGCCGTGCACGAGCGCCTGCCCCATCTTGCCGAGCGCGATCTTGCCGCGCGGGACGAGGACGGCGCAGACCATCCCGGCGCGCACGGCGTACGCGGCGGCGCTCGCGGACGTGTTGCCGGTGGAGGCGCAGATGACCGCCTTCGCGCCCTCCTCCTTGGCCCGCGTGATCGCCATGGTCATACCGCGGTCCTTGAAGGACCCGGTGGGGTTGGCGCCCTCCACCTTGAGGTGGACCTCGCAGCCGGTGCGCTCGGAGAGCACCTGCGCGGGCACGAGGGGCGTGCCGCCCTCGCGGAGCGTCACGACCGGCGTGGTGCCGGACACCGGCAGCCGGTCCCGGTACTCCTCGATGATTCCGCGCCACTGGTGGGTCATTGCTGGTTACTCTCCTTCAACCCGCATGATGCTGGCGACACCACGCACGGTGTCGAGCTTGCGCAACGCCTCGACGGTTCCGCCCAGGGCGGCGTCGGACGCTCGGTGCGTGACGACGACGAGAGAGGCCTCGCCGTCCTTCCCCTGCTGGCGAACCGTATCGATCGAGACACCGTGCTCGGCGAACACGGTGGCGACCTGGGCGAGAACACCCGGTTTGTCCGCCACGTCGAGACTGATGTGGTACCGCGTGACGACCGCGCCCATGCCCGACACGGGCAGCGCGGCGTACGAGGACTCGCCGGGGCCGGTGGCGCCGCTCAGCCGGTTGCGGCAGACGGCGACGAGGTCGCCGAGCACGGCGGAGGCGGTGGGAGCGCCGCCGGCGCCGGGGCCGTAGAACATCAGCTGCCCGGAGGCGTCGGACTCGACGAAGACGGCGTTGTACGCGCCGCGCACGGAGGCGAGCGGGTGGGTCAGCGGAATCATCGCGGGGTGCACGCGCGCGGTGACGGACCCGCCGTCCTCCGCCCGCTCGCAGATGGCGAGCAGTTTGATGGTGCAGCCCATCTCGCGCGCCGAGGCGAAGTCGGCGGCGGTGACCTCGGTCATGCCCTCGCGGTAGACGTCGTCGAGACGCACGCGCGTGTGGAAGGCGATCCCGGCGAGGATGGCGGCCTTGGCGGCGGCGTCGAAACCTTCGACGTCGGCGGTCGGGTCGGCCTCGGCGTACCCGAGGGCGGTGGCCTCGTCGAGGGCTTCCTGATAGCCCGCGCCCGTGCTGTCCATCTTGTCGAGGATGAAGTTCGTGGTGCCGTTGACGATCCCGAGCACCCGGTTGACCTTGTCGCCGGCGAGAGACTCGCGCAGCGGCCGGATCAGCGGGATGGCACCGGCGACGGCGGCCTCGTAGTAGAGGTCCCTGTTGTTCTCCTCCGCCACCGCGTGCAGGGCGGCGCCGTCCTGCGCGAGAAGGGCCTTGTTCGCGGAGACGACGGAGGCGCCGTGCTCGAAGGCGGTGGTGATGAGCGACCGAGCCGGCTCGATGCCGCCGATGACCTCGACGACCACGTCGATGTCACCACGCTTGACGAGGGCGGTGGCGTCGGTGGTGACGAGGGCGGGGTCGATGCCCTCACGGACCCTGGAGGGCCGTCGTACGGCCACACCGGCGAGCTCCACGGGCGCACCGATCCGCGCGGCGAGGTCGTCGGCGTGCGTCGTCATGATGCGCGCCACCTCTGAGCCGACCACTCCACAGCCCAGCAGCGCCACCTTCAGCGGACGCGTACGCATCATCCGACCTCGTTTCCTCATACCGTCACGGTGGGACCAGTCTCACTCACCGGACGGGAGTTTCTATCCCATGTCCGGATCGTGAGACATCGATTTCATGTGTACAGGGCGGCAAGACAGGAGATCTTCCACACCCGTTTTTCCGGGGTGCTCACCCCACGTCGAGGCGCAGCAGATCCTCCTCCGTCTCCCGGCGGACGATCACCCGGGACTCGCCGTCGTTGACCGCGACCACCGGCGGGCGCAGCACGTGGTTGTAGTTGCTGGCCATGGACCGGCAGTACGCACCCGTCGCCGGTACGGCGATCAGGTCACCCGGTGCCAGGTCGGCCGGCAGGAACGCGTCCTTCACCACGATGTCACCGCTCTCGCAGTGCTTGCCGACGACGCGGGCGAGCATCGGCCCGGCGTCGGAGGTGCGGGAGACGAGAGCGACGCTGTACTCGGCGTCGTACAGCGCGGTACGGATGTTGTCGGACATGCCGCCGTCGACGGAGACGTACGTACGCAACCCGTCGAGGGGCTTGATGGTGCCGACCTCGTAGAGCGTGAAGGCCGTCGGACCGACGATGGCGCGTCCCGGCTCGACGGAGATGCGGGGCGTGCGCAGCTTGGCGCCCTCGCACTCACGGGTGACGATCTCGGTCAGCGCCTTGGCGATCTCGTGCGGCTCGCTGGGGTCGTCGTCGCTGGTGTAGGCGATGCCGAGGCCGCCACCGAGGTCGATCTCGGGCAGCTCGACGCCGTGCTCGTCGCGCACGTCCTTCAGCAGCCCGACGACACGGTGGGCGGCGACCTCGAACCCGGACATGTCGAAGATCTGGGATCCGATGTGGCTGTGGATGCCGATGAGTTCGAGCCCGTCGAGCCGCAGGGCACGGCGTACGGCCTCGGCGGCCTGGCCCCCGGCAAGCGGAATGCCGAACTTCTGGTCCTCGTGGGCGGTGGCGATGAACTCGTGGGTGTGGGCCTCGACGCCGACGGTGATACGGATCTGCACCCGTTGCCGCTTGCCCAGCGACTGCGCGATGTGGGCGACGCGGACGATCTCCTGGAACGAGTCGAGGACGATACGTCCGACGCCCGCCTCGATGGCCCGGTGGATCTCCTCCGTCGACTTGTTGTTGCCGTGGAAGGCGATGCGGTCGGCGGGCATCCCGGCGGAGAGGGCGGTCGCGAGCTCGCCGCCCGAGCAGACGTCGAGATTGAGCCCTTCCTCGTGCAGCCAGCGGACGATGGCGCGGGAGAGGAACGCCTTGCCGGCGTAGAAGACGTCGGCGTCGGTCCCGAAGGCGCTGCGCCAGGCACGGGCACGGGCCCGGAAGTCGGTCTCGTCGACGATGTAGGCGGGGGTGCCGTGCTCCTCGGCGAGGGCCTTCACGTCGATGCCGCCGACGGTGACGACGCCGTCCTGGTCGCGGGTGACGGTCTGCGCCCACACCTTGGGGTCGAGAGTGTTGAGGTCGGCCGGCGGGGCCGAGTAGTGGCCCTCGGGGAGGACATCGGCGTGACGGGGCCCGGCGGGGTGTGCGGAACGGCTCATGGCGTGTTCGGTGCTTCCTCAGAGGTGATCGGGTGCGTCGATACCGAGCAGGGACAGGCCGCCGGCCAGCACCGTCCCGGCGGCTTCGGCAAGTGCGAGCCGGGCGCGGTGGGCGGCCGAGGGTTTCTCCGCGCCGCGCGGCAGGACGACGGGAAGGAAAGGGAGCACGGCATCGGCGACGGCAACGAGGTGCCGGGCCAGGCGGTCCGGGGCACGGTCTGCCGCGGCGTGCGCCAGGACGCGGGGGTGGTCGCTCAGGACGGCGACGAGTGCGGGCGCCTCGCAGAGAGGGCCGGGCTCGCGGGTGAAGCCCAGGTCGGCGGCGTTACGGCTCAGGGCCCGCGTGCGGGCGTGGGCGTAACGGACACGGAAGAGGGGGTTGCTCTCACGCTGGACGAGATGGCCGTCGCCGATGCGGGGCCGGTCGTGTGCGGCGGGATGCAGCAGAGCCCAACGGGCGGCGTCCCGGCCGAGGGGGAGGGGGTCGGCGGGGGCGGGGAGGGGGCGTACGTCGGCGGCGGCGCCGGTGTCGGCGTCGAGAGAGGCAGGCGCGCCGGGCTCGCCGGGCCTGCCGGTCGTACGGGGTTCGCCGTGAGCGTCAACCCGCACACCGAGGATCTCCACCCAGGCGGGCTCGGGACGGGCCTCGCAGCTGGTGCGCACGAGCGCCCCCTGGGAGCGCAGCAGCCGGGCGACGACATCCATGACCACGACGGCACGGACCTCATGAGGGGCATGCAGCTGAACGACGTCTCCGGCGTGCCCGTCGGCGTATCCGTACCTCTGTCCGCGCCGGAAGATCTCCTCGACGAGCGCGACGGACGACGTGCTCCGCAGACTGATGTTGAGAAACCCGGGCCCGGTGACGACGACGTCGGCGACCTCTGCCATATCGGGGGCGAGCAGGTACGACCGGAGGATCTCGGCGACGCGCAGCGGCGGCTGCCCTGCCGGGCGGGCGAGCTGAAGAGCGATGTTGGTGGCGTAGTCCCCGCAACCACCGGGACCAGGCGCACTCACCACGGCCCGCCCCGGCACGGTCACGCTCAGCTCCCCCTCATCGACAGCACGACGCACCGCGCACAGCACGGTACGAGAGAGCTCGACGGGGGTCACGGGACAAGCGTAGGGGAGGAGGGGGGTGGGTAGGCGAGTCGGTTTGTGCGGGGTCCGGGATGTGGACGGGGTGGGATCGGGGCTGGGCGTGGCCGGGAGAGGTCGCGGGGGTGGGCGTGGGCGGGTAAGTGAGGTCGGGCAGGTGAGGTCAGCCGCCGCTTCGGCCGGCCCGCTCGGCCTCTCCGCCGCCGAGGACACTCCCGAACGCCGTCCCCTCAGCTCCCCCGGACTGCCCGCTCTGCTTCCGCCCGACCAAATGCCGGACGATCCGCACGAGTTCGGCAGGCTCGAAAGGCTTGGCGAGGAACGCGTCGATGCCGACATCCAGCCCGGCCTCGACCTCGTACTGCGTACAGGCGCTGATGATGGCGAGGGGGAGATCGCTGGTGCGCGGGTCGTCCCGCAGCCGCGCGGCCGTCCGGAGCCCGTCCAACCGGGGCATGACGACATCGAGGGTGACCACATCAGGGCGCACCTGATGAATGACATCCAGACACTCGGCACCATCGGCCGCGGTCACGACCTCGAGGCCCTCCAGCTCGAGATTGACCCTGATCAGCTGCCGGATGACCTTGTTGTCGTCCACAACAAGCACCCGGCCCGACGCGCCTGGCACAACTCGAGAGTAGGTCGGGACCGGCCACCGCGTCCGGGTTTTCCCCACTTCCACCCCGTGCGGGCGACCCTGCCCTTCCCTGCAACGACCGGACCACCCCGCAAGCCCCTGCCCGACCTCCCCTGACCCCGCAAAACCGTTCATGAACACCCCGACAGAGCTGGTAGGGTTCTACCCGTCGCAGCGAACACCGCAGCCGACACGCCCCCGTAGCTCAGGGGATAGAGCAACGGCCTCCGGAGCCGTGTGCGCAGGTTCGAATCCTGCCGGGGGCACCTTGCACGAGGTGCCCAAAGACCCCGACACCAGCGGAAACGCTGAGGCCGGGGTCTTCGCGTATGTGCAGCCGTATGCAGTCCTGAGCGGCCCTATGACGGAGTCTGTGGACTATTCGTGGACAGGATCTTGGGCCATCCGCCCTGGTCAGACCTAACAGAAACGAAGGCCCCCGGACGAATCCAGGGGCTTCGGAGCGCCCGCCCTCGCGGGTCACTCGTACTCGTGAGACGGGTCCTCGATCTGGAAGGCCTCAGCCAGTGGCTTTGGCGATGATGTGGTCCATCTCCTCCCGCCCGAAGGCCCGCAGGGTGGTGGAACGGACGTTGCCCAACCCGGCGACCTGGAGGAGCACCGCAGTGGCGGTCTCATCGTCGGGCGCCTCTACGACGGCCACGATGTCGTACGGACCGACGGTCCAGTAGAGGTTCAGGACCTTCACCCCCAGCTTCTGTGCCGCAGCCGCGAAGGCCTCGGCGCGCTGCGGGGTGTCCTTGTAGCCCCGGACCCCCTGATCGGTCCAGTTCAGCAACGAGACATACGTCGGCATGGTCTTTCACCCCTATGAAGAAGAAACAACACATCGTCGATCAATGCTGAGCACCATCACGCGAAATGCGCATTTACAGGCAGGCCGGACGAGTGAGACGTGCGATGAGCGATGGAACTCGTCAAGGGCAGATCCAGGGGCCTCGGGACATGCGCAGTGGGCGTGTCATTCGTACTCACGTAACAGATCCTCGATACGGCGACTGGCGACCTCCTGGCGGCCGTCGAGGCACTTGGCGTAGCGGCTCAGCAGGACCTCGACGCTGTTGCCCTCGACACCGCTCCGCCGCAGGTCAGCCCCGGGGCAGGCCCCAGATGCCCTTAGCTTCCCAAGCTGCGGGCGTAGAAGAGTTGACCGCCGGTCTGTCGTCGCGGTTCGGCCAGCGCGTCTTGCTCTGGTCCACGGCATGCAACGTGGCCGATGCCCGTACGGTGCAGCCCCGACCTTCGCCCCTGGAGTCGGGCCGGCTGTACCGGTGTATTGGCGCTGGACGCCGACCGTGCCAGTGCCCTTCTTCACATCGCCGGTCTCGTCGACGACCAGCACCGCCCGGTCGTCGTGCAGGTGCTCCACCACGTAGCCGCACACGTCGTCGCGGACCTGATCGGCATTCCACTTGGCCTTGCCCAACAGGTGCTGCATGCCGTCCGGAGTGGTCTCGCCAGCCCACTCGGCGATGGTCCAGCAGTTCTTGCGCGGCAGGTCGGCCAATAGACCGAGCACCAACCGCGCCGCCCTGCGCCGGGGTTCGACCCGGGCGAAGCGCCCCGCGATCCGGCCCAACAGGCCCTCGAACGCGTCCCGCCAACGGGCGGGTTCTATGCTGTGACCTGCGGCCACCGTCTCTTCGTCAGTCCACACAACTCACGATGATCAACGGTGGCGACACCCGTCTCCACAACGCGTCAGGGTCGCGCAGTTCCGCCTGCCGTCCTGAGTCAGGAGGACATGTGCAACGTGGCGAGGTCTGGTGGGTGGAGTTCGACGAGCGGCGGCTGGTCGTACTGCTGGCGGCAGACGACGCGTCCAGGATCGGGGCGATGCAGGTCGTCACTCCTGCGGGCGTCGACATCAGCGGTCTGGGCGTCGAAGTGCAAGTAGGGGCCATGGAAGGACTGCCCTTTGAAGGCGTGCTGCGGTTCGCGTTCCCGTGCCCGGGCTTTACCCCCTGCACGTGGCTGACCACCGTGTCCCAGGACGACCTGATCGAGCGGGCGGGCGTCCTGTCCTCCGCGAAGCTCAGCGAGATTGAGGACGCCCTCCGTCTCGGCGAACAGGCGAAGGAACGGACCCCGGCGACAACCGCGAAGCTCAGCGAGATGAGGGACGCCCTCCGTCTCGGTGAACTCGAGTAGGCGGAGAGGCGCCACTCACCATCGAGATCACGATCTACGGCTGGAGTACCAGGGTCCCTCACCTCGCTACTGACGGGTACGCGCCATGTCTTCGACCCGCAGGGAGACTGGATCTCTTTCAGCCGGGGGACCATGCAGATCGAAACCGACGTGGTCCGCTATGAGCAAGCCTTGGACGAGTATGAGGAGCCGACTTCCGCTCCAGGGATTCTTGCCGCACGCGTAGAAGAGATCTGCGCAGAGGAGACGGGCGCCTGGGCTCAGCGCCTCCCCCGTCCAGCCACCTGGGAACGAACCAGTGGCGACAAAGCCGACCGTGCCGACTCCTCGTTTCTCGATTCAGGCGGCTGCAGAGCAGCACGAGCGAGAGGCGCAGCCCGTCTCAGTTTCCGTCTCATTCAGCGTCGTTCACGGCCGTTCAGACGAGACCGAAGGCGGTGGCTACCCCCACAACGGCACTTCCATGAACGCAGGTGAACGGCCCCGTCCGATGTCTCTGAGCCCTCCAACACAGTTGGAAAGCGTGCGCCCTACGTGCCGTTCCCATCGTGGTTCACGGCGGATTGGGCCCCAGGCCGCGAGGATCACCGGGATAGCGTCCCGCATGCCCATTCCTTGGCAGTCCAGCCCAGCCGTGTTCGCGCAGATCTTGGGGCAGCGTGGAGTTGAGTCCGACGGCATACGCGATGTCGAAGCCACCTGGGATGCGTTCGGCGAGTTTCTCCAGGTTGAGATCGAAGGGATCGCGGGGCCCGAGAACGACGGCGACGGATTCATCGTCCAGTGGGGCCGATGGGACTGGAACGACGACCAGCCTGCGCTGTCCTTCGGGCGGCAGCTTGCCGTCACTGAGGTCGACGAGCATGACGATCCCCATTGGCAGCCGGAGTACTGGCAGGTAGAGCTCCAGCTCATCTTCGGAGAGGACCCGGCCTGGGCTGATCTCGACAGCCTCGGCCACCAGGACACCGGGTTCGACTTCGACGAGATCGGCCCGCCCAGGACCGCCGCGCTCGGAAGGATCCGCCGGTTCGTTGAGTCCTACCCCCAGCTGGCAGCCCTATGGCGAGCCAAGCCCATTCGCAGTGAACTGACCCTCGAACGAGCGGGGTAGCTGCCGCGCCCGGTACAGCACGGCAGTACAGCAACCGTTGCCGCCCAGCAGCTCACGTCGGTGCCTTCACAGCCACCCGTATGACCGCCCCCGACCGATCCACCTAGAGCTACGGATCAGTACGCCTAAAACACGGCGTGGCGCGTTCCCTCGCGTCGCGGCCGTGTATTCGGCACGTTCTGTTGACTCTCGTGAGGGGACTCGCCGTCTGTGAGCCGTGGCTGCTGTCCGGCGCCGCAGTCGAGGTGGCCGAGGCGACGCCAGCCGGTGCGGCGGGCTTCCCCCTCGGCGAGCCCCTGATGCACTACTCCGGAGGAGCAAGTTACGTATGAAGACCCGTCCGAGGGTGCGCTTCGACGGCTGGATCGCCGGCGTGGGCACCTCCGGTGGTACGCGCATCGTGCTCGGGCACTGGTCGCGGTCACCGTTCGGTCCGTTCAGCGATGTGATGCTGGAGCGGGCCGACGGGGAACGGCTGCTGCTCGCCCCCACACAGGAGACGGCGGACTTCATCCGCGGCACCTACGCCTTCGACGCCGTACGCGTCGTCCCGGTCGATGTGAGCGTCGCCGACGGCACCTGGACCGTCACCGCGGGATCCCTTGATCTGCGCTTCTCCACCGGCCGCCGGGGGCTACTGGGGTTCCTGTTGTGTGCCGTTCCCGGCGTGCTCGCCCGCCGGCCGGTATGGAGTGCGCTGGTGGACCGGCCGGCCCGGGTGCTGTTGGCCGGTGTGCGGACCCGTGGCAGTGCCGGCGGGGGCCGACGCGAGTGGTACGGGGCTCGTGACCTGCGGCCGGTCACCGCGCTGTCGGCGGTCTTCGAGGGCCGTGATCTCGGCGTGCTGGCGCTCGTCGAACCGCCCGTGCGCTTCGGGTTCGGCTCGGTGCCGCGCACGCCCGCCCTCACGCGGGTCACGACGACCGTGGCGCTCGGCCCGGAGTGAGGACCACCGGGTCGCCACCAGGCGTCTGCCGCCGCCGCACGCCGACTATCGCACCACTTCGTCACGCTGCCGCGCCGCGCATACGCTCCGAATCCCCCGCCTTCGACCTCGACCTGCACCACCCGGCCCGCGGAACTCGAACAGCCACCAGGGCTGGCCGGAGGGAAGCACGGCAGACCCCAGGCGCCGCACGACGGGCGCGACACGACCAGGCGATCGTCTCGTCCGGCTGTGCGCGCCGGTTCATCGGCCGTAGGCGTCCTTGCGCGGAACGGGGCCCGCGCCGGCGTGGCGGCCGGGGCGGACGGCGGCGTGGCGTTGGCCGGGGCCGAGGCCGCTGCGGACGGCGAGCGCGTCGGCGACGACCCCGGTGGTGGCGCGTCGGGTTCCAGGATCTCGCCCGTCTCCAGCAGCGACTTCGCCTCGCGCAGGGCGCGGCGCAGGTCCTGGCGTGGATCCTGACCGGCGAGCCGTGCGGGCACGGAGTGCGCCGTGTCCGGTAATGCCTCCTTGAGGCGTACGGCCACTTCCGTGCCCCGGTCACCGGGTGCGGGCCGGATGCGCGTCTCGATGCGGTCGCCGTACTGCTGCAGCGGTGACGGCAGCTTGTCGGACTGGAGGTCGCCCGGTGCACGGTTGATCGTCACCGTCAGCCAGCGGTTCCCGGCGGCCGGGTCGGCCGGACGCGCGCCGGAGCGCTGTAGGGCGACGACGGCTCCGGCGGTGAGGCCGGCCGCGGCCGCCCACAGTGTTTTCGCAGCGGTCACGGGCGGTCACCTCATGGAGGAAGCGGGAGTACGGCGACGGGTGAGCAGCGCTCCCAGCGCGATCATGCCGATGCCGAGGACGAAGTGCAGCCAGTCGTCGGCCGTGTTCAGCGGCACGAAGTTGGCGCTGCTGTCGTGGCCGACGAACAGGCCGTACAGCCACAGCACGAGGTAGATGGCACCACCGGCCAGCAGGTAGGTGCGGGCCGCGGCGGCGGTGCGGGACATCGCGATGCCTGCCACGCCGAACGCGAGGTGGACGAGGTTGTGCAGGATGGATATCTGGAAGATGCCGAGGAGTTCGGCCCCGGAGTCGTGCGACGCGAACTCCATGTCGTCGTAGTTCGTGGTGATCCCCGGAATGAATCCCAGGATTCCCACCAGCAGGAACACCGCTCCGACCAGCAGTGCCGCCTGCTGGACGGGGGTACGGGCTCTGCCCGGGGTACGTGCGTGCGTGGTCATCGCGGCTCCGCCCTTCCCTTGGTGCGCACCGATGAGCGCCGATACGCGGCGAGTACCCCGGCGTGCGGTGCAACCACGCCGGAATCGTGCCGCTGGTCGAGTGACTGCGGCGGGGCCGGTCCGGCGGGGGAGCCGCGGTCCGGATGCCATCCCGTCGAGCATGGCCGACGCTCACCTCCTCCCCCTTTTTCCGGCGAGTGGTCTCCGCGCCGAGGGGGACCTGCGTACTCACCATCGACTGCCCTGGAGGCACAGGTGACCTTCAATCCACTGGAACAACGCGGTATCCCGCTGGACCGGCAGATCAGGAACTGGCGCGAGCTGGACGTCACTCCCATCGACCCCGATCACTGCGACCCGTACACCCGCTGCCGCATCATCACGATGAACGGCATCGAGGTCGAGGCGATCATGTTCAGCCACCAGCTGGCCCGGAACACCGTCGATGCCGAGGTGAAACGCCAGTTGGCCCAGACGCGCTACATCGAGGCACAGCAGCAGAAAGCGGTGAACTGGCTGCTCCCCGGTGTGTCGTCAGTGCTGGAGACGACCATCGCCTATGAGCAGGTGGCCGTGGACCTCACCGCCTGGGTCGCCCGGATGGAGCCGGACCCGTACCTGAAGCAGGCGTACCAGTTCGGCGTCCTGGAGGACTTCGACCACCTGTACCGGTACGCGAACCTGTACGAGATGATCGAGCACCGCAAGGCGGACGCGATCGTCGAGGGCCTGACCGAGGTCATGCCGGGCCGGCCGACGAAGTTCCACCACCGGCACCCGGCCGACAACGTCCGTGATCCGTACGCCAAGGACGAGACGAACCCGTTGTCGAAGCTGCACGCGCTGACGATCATGTCGGCGGAGCAGCAGACCATGAACTTCTACATGAACACCGGGCCCACCTACATGGAGCCGATCGCCCGCCAGCTCTACCAGGAGATCGGCCTCATCGAGGAGGAGCACGTCACGCACTACGAGTCGCTGGTCGACCCGGGCGAGACGTGGTGGGAACAGCTCGTCAACCACGAGTACAACGAGTGCTACCTCTACTACTCCTTCATGGAGCAGGAGAGCGATCCCAAGGTCAAGGCGATCTGGGAGCTGCACCTGAACCAGGAGCTGGAACACCTGCACGTCGCCTGTGACCTGATGCGCCGTCACGACGGGCGTGACCCGGAGTCGGTGCTCGCGCCGCAGCTGCCCGACGTGCTGACCTTCGAGCCGAACAAGGCCTACCTGCGGGAGCTGCTCGACACGCAGATCGACCTGACGACGCTCGGCGCCGGATACGTCCGCGAGGCCCACGAGCGGTTCGAGAAGATGCAGGAGCAGATCCACGGCGGTGAGGCGCCGCCCAGCGAGCGGGTGATGACGCAGCACGACGAGATGTTCGGGCACGAGTACCGCGTCGAGACCGAGGGCGAACACCCCGACCCCGCCCTGCGGGAGAAGTGAGGAGACCGGTCATGTCCGAGCACCACACCCCGCAGGCCGGCGACGACTCCGCCCCGGACGCCGACGTGGTGGCCCTGCTCATGCGCCAGCACGGGGACATCCGCAATCTCTTCGACGAGGTCGAGGCGAGCACGGGGGACGCCCGGCAGCAGGCCTTCCGGCGGCTGGTACGCCTCCTCGCCGTGCATGAGACGGCGGAGGAGGAGGTCGTGCACCCGTTCGTCCGCCGCAACGTCGGTGGCGGTGAGGACGTTGTCGAGGCCCGCCTCGCCGAGGAACGGTCGGCCAAAGAGACGCTGAGCGCTCTGGACGACATGGACACCGACGACCCGAAGTTCCTGCCCCAGCTGCTGGCGCTGCGCGCCGACGTCCAGGAGCACGCCCGCGCGGAAGAGCGCTACGAGTTCATCCACATCCGGCGCAGCGCCGACGCCGGGGCACTGGCTTCCCTGGCCAAGGGGGTCAAGGCGGCCGAGGCCATGGCGCCCACCCGGCCCCATCCGGGCGTGGAGTCCGCCACCGCCAACATGGCGCTGGGCCCCGTCGTCGCCCTGATGGACCGCACCCGGGACGCCGTGCGCCAGGCGATGGGCCGCGACGGATCCCACTGATCGCGTCCGTCCGGGGATCGGCCATGTGGTCCCTGCGACAGCAGGGGCCACGCGGGCCGCTCCCCCGGCGCCTGGCACCGCTCTGATGAGTGCTTCCTCGGCGAACCCGCGTCTCCGGCCCTGACCGGCCCCTGACGGGCCTCTGTCCGGCCTCTGTCCGGCCATGGATCCTGACGTATGGGGCACCCGAGACGGTCACCAGTGGCGATGTCGGGAAGGACGGCGATGGGGGCACGGCGGTCGACGGCTGCTCAGACGGTGCTGAACGTGGCCCGTTCCAGCCCTTGCCCCGAAGTGCTCCGGGCGCTGTGCCGGACGGTGTGTGAGGCCCTGTCCGTGGACGGGGCGACCTTGTCGCTGCTGACGGACACGCCCTCGCGGCAACTGCTGTGCGCCTCCGACGCGACGGCTCTGTGCCTGGAGGAAGTCCAGTTCACCGCGGCGGAAGGTCCCTGTATCACCGCCGCGGCGGAGGGCACACCGGTCCTGGTGGAGGACCTGCGCGAAGACCTCGGCCGCTGGCCCTTCTTCAGCGCGGGCATGAACGAACGGCTCCCGGACGTCGGAGCCGTCTACGCCTTCCCGCTGTCGCTGGGCGACGAGACGCTCGGCTCCATGGACCTGCTGCGGCACGACAGGGGCGGCCTGGACGACCGCGCGGTACGGGAGTGCCGGCACGTCGCCGACGCCGTGGTCGAGGGCCTGCTCTCGACGCTCACCGAGCTGCTGACCGGCAGCGCACCCCCGGTCGGGAACCGGCGGACGTCATCCGGTCCCACTGGTCCTCGACGCACCAGGCCATCGGGATCGTGGCAGCGCGCCTCGGCATCAGCATCACCGACGCGCTCGCCCGGATGCGCGCGGAGGCCTTTCGCAGCGGACGGACACTGGCCGAGATCACCACGGCCGTCCTGAACCGTCCGCCCCGCGCGTAGGGCACGCCGGGGAATCTTCCGCCGCGATGTGGTTACACCAGGTCCTATGGCACGGACATCGAAATCCGCTCACCTGACCAGTGAACCGCCGGCACCGGGACGACAGCGGGTCGGACCGGGAGAGGACGTGGAACGGCGGGCACCGGACGAGCCCACCCAGATGCCGAAGCGGTCCTGGTGGGCAGTGCTCAAGGGCACGGTCGGCGAGTTCAAGCAGGACGAGCTCACCGATCGGGCCGCGGGGCTGACGTACTACGGAGTGCTGTCGCTGTTCCCGGCGCTGCTGGTGCTGGTGTCGTTGCTGGGCGTCGCCGGGAAGTCGGCCACGGACCAGGTGCTGCAGAACCTCCAGCGGCTGGCCCCGGGATCCGCCCGGGACATCATCGGCAACGCCGTGCAGCAGTTGCAGGGCCGCGGCGGTGTCGGCTCCGTCATGGCGATCGTCGGCATCCTGCTGGCCGTGTGGTCGGCCTCCGGATATGTCGCGGCCTTCATCCGCAGTGCCAACGCCGTGTACGACATGCCCGAGGGCCGTCCGGTGTGGAAGCTGCTGCCGGTCCGGGTGGGCGTGACGGTGGTGCTGCTGGTGCTGGCCGTGGTCAGCGCGTTGATCGTGGTGTTCACCGGCGGTCTGGCCCGCCAGGCCGGCACGGCGCTGGGGATCGGCGACACGGCGTTGACGGCGTGGTCGATCGCGAAGTGGCCGGTGCTGGTCGTGCTGGTCACGATCATGATCGCGATCCTGTACTGGGCGACACCGAACGTGAAGGGCCGCGGCTTCACCTGGATCACGCCGGGCAGTTTCCTGGCGCTGGTGATCTGGATGATCGCGTCGGCGGGCTTCGCGTTCTACGTGGCGAACTTCGCCTCGTACAACAAGACGTACGGGACGCTCGCCGGTGTGATCGTGTTCCTGGTGTGGCTGTGGATCAGCAACATCGCGATCCTGCTCGGTCTCGAATTCGACGCGGAGATGACCCGTCAGCGGGCCGTCGTGGGCGGTCTGCCCGACGGTGAGGAGCCCTACGTACCGCCCCGGGACACCCGCAAGTGGAGCGAGGAGGACCAGCGTCGGATGGAACACCACAGGGAATGAGAGCACGTCATGGACATGTTCGAGTCTCTTCACGACGGTGATCACCGGCTGGGACGGCAGGTGTCGTCCTGGCCGTCGGACGGCGCCCGGCGGCTGCTGCCCGCCGTGGAGGAGGCCGCCGAGCACACCAAGCTGTGGTGGGGTGTCGCCGTGCTCATGGCAGCCGTCGGCGGCTGGCGGGGGCGCCTGGCCGCGGTCACGGGAGTGGTGAGCATGGCCGTGGCGCAGACGGTGTCGAACGGTGTGGTCAAGCACATGTGGCGGCGGCGCCGGCCGCCCGAGGAGTGGATCTCGCCGGAGGAGGTGCGGGAGCGGCCCGATTCGCCGTCCTTCCCCTCCGGGCACACGGCGGCGGCCGTCGGTTTCACGGCCGCCGTGGCAACGGTGTGGCCGTGGCCGGGCGCGGCGTGTGCGGTGCCGACAGCCTTGGTGGCGTACGAGCGCGTGCACTCCGGCGCGCACTATCCCTCCGACGTCGCGGCGGGGGCCTTGATCGGGCTGGCCGCGTCCGTAGCCGCCCGCCAGACTCCACGTCTGCTGCGGCGCGTGCTGCTGTGACGACGAGGGCCGACCCAGGACAGCCGGGCCCATCAGGTGTACGGGGCCGGTGTCCCGTCAGGTGTACGGAGGCGGGCCGGCGTCGTCAGCCGCCTTCGACGCCGGTGGCGCTGTGGGCGGCTCCGACCGGCTTCGATTCCGGTGAGCCGCGCTGCCGCAGGTAGATGGACAGCACCGCCATCGAGGCGACGGCCAGCAGCTCCGACTGCCAGTTCTGCAGGGTGCGGTTCCAGAAGTCCGCGGTGTCCGGGTACTGGAACATCGTGCGCGGCGCCGTGGCCGGAAGCCGCGGGCCGGTTGACGACGGTCCGGCGCCGGCCGGGCCCGGGCTCCTGTCCGCACCGGTGTCGTACCGGGCACGGATTGGTTGCGGCATGGGCGTTTCGGCTCGGCGGCGGGGGTGCTGCGGCAGCATCGCGACGTATGAGCAGAGACCGGTATGTCGACTTCCTGCGGGCGTGGGCCATCGGGGCGGTGGTGTTCGGGCACTGGCTGATCACAGGGCTGGTGCGCGGGGACGACGGGGCGATCGGCGCGCCGGAGTTGTTGGCGGTGGTGCCCTGGACCCAGTGGCTGACGCTGGGGTTCCAGGTCATGCCGTTGTTCTTCCTCGCCGGCGGGCATGCCGCGGGCGGGTCCTGGGAGCGGGACCGGGACGCGGGTGGTACGGCCGCGGAGTGGGTGGGGCGGCGGGCGCTGCGGTTGTTGCTGCCGGCCGGGGTGTACAGCGGGCTGGTGCTGGCCGCCGTGGGGGTGTCGGCGGCCGTCGGCGTGGACCCGTACACCCTCGAACTCGTGGGGTGGGCCCTGGCCATGCAGTTCTGGTTCCTGCCCGTGTATCTGGTCCTCAGTGCCCTGACTCCGGTGCTGCACGCGGCGCACCGGCGCTGGGGGGTCCTCGTCCCCGTCGCGATGGGTGTGGTCGCTCTCGGGGCCGGCGCTCTCGACGTCGGGCTGCTCAACTACGTGCTCGTGTGGGGGGTCGCCTACCAGTCGGGGTTCTGCTGGCGGGACGGGCTGCTGGGCGAGCGGTCGACGGTCCCGGCGCTGATGGCGGGGGGCGGCGGGCTGGCCTTCGCGCTGCTGGTCGGTCCCGGTCCGTTTCCCGTCAGCCTGATCCTGGTGACCGGGCAGGACCCGAGCAACACCGATCCGCCGTCGGCGGCGATGCTCGCCTGGGTGGTGGCCCAGACGGGGGCCTGTCTGCTGCTCGCGCCGCTGCTGCGGCGGGTGTTGGCGCGGGAGCGGGTGTGGCGGCGGGTGCGGGTGGTGAGCGGGGTCAGCATGACCCTGTACCTGTGGCACATGGTGCCCGTGCTCGTCGTCGCCGCCGTCTTCTACCTGCCCGGTCTCGCGCCCGATCCCGGGTTCGCGTCCGCCGCCTGGTGGGGAATGAGGCTGCCCTGGCTGCTGGTTCTGGCGGGCGTGCTCGCCGGGGTCGTGTTCGCGCTGCGGCCGCTGGAGCGGGGGTTGGGGGCGGTGTACGAGCGGGTCCGGCCGCAGGGCCGGCCGCGAGCGGCCTGGGCGCTGTGGCTCGGGCTCGCCGCATGTGTGGCCGCGCTGAGCCGGTTCGCCGCGCAGGGGTTCGCCCACGACGGACGGTTCGCGGCCGGGCCCGCGGCGGGGCTCGGCCTGGGCCTCGCGCTGGTGGTGCTCTCCGGGTGGCGGACGGGCGTTGACCGGATCAGGACGGCCGACGACGCCCTGGAGGAAGCCGCCTGACGCCGGGGCAGCCGTCGGCACGGCCACCGGGCCGTGGCAGGGGCGTGTGACAAGATGCTCCGGCCAAGCCCCACCAGAAAGGGACGATTTCCATGTCCAGGGTCGAGCTGACCACGAACTTCGGCCGAGTCGTTCTCGAACTGCACGACGCCGAGGCCCCCAAGACCGTCGAGAACTTCCTCACGTACGTCCGCAACGGGCACTACGACGGCACCATCTTCCACCGCGTCATCGACGACTTCATGGTCCAGGGCGGTGGTTTCACCGCGGACATGGTCCAGAAGCCGACCCTGGCCCCGGTCCCGAACGAGGCCGACAACGGCCTGAAGAACACGGCCTACACGGTCGCGATGGCGCGTACCAGCGACCCGCACTCCGCGACCGCCCAGTTCTTCGTGAACGTCTCGGACAACGACTTCCTCAACTACACGGCGAAGACCCCGAACGGCTGGGGCTACACCGTCTTCGGCCGGGTCGCCGAGGGCCAGGACGTCGTCGACCAGATCAAGGGTGTCCGCACCGGCAGCAGCCGCGGGCACGGCGACGTGCCGACCCAGACGGTCCTCATCGAGGGCGCCAAGGTTCTCGACTGACGAGAGCCGGCGGTCTGCCGGGACCTGCGGCTGCGGGGCGCACCGGCCCACGCGGTACGCAGGTCACGCGGACCTCTTGCGGCCCGTCGCCTTCTTCGCCGCCGTCTTCTTCGCGGGCGTCTTCCTGGCCGCCGCGGTCTTCTTCGTGCCCTGAGCCGACTTGGCCGTCGACTTCTTCGCCGCGGTCGTCTTCTTCGCGGCCGTCGTCTTCTTCGCCGTGGACGTCGACTTCTTGCCGCCCGCCTGCTTGGGCGTGGCCCGCGCCGACTTCCGGGCCGGCATCGGTCTGACCTCCGCGTGCTCGCCGGCCTCCTCCTCGCCCCGGGACTCCTTCGCCGCCCGCACGCTGTTCTCCAGCGCCGCCATCAGGTCGAGGACCTTGCCGCCCTTGGCCGGTTCGGGGGACTCGGGCGGGGCCTCGCCGGCCGCCTTCGCGGCGACGACCTCCTCCAGGGCCTCGCGGTACTCGTCGTGCAGGTCCTCGAGCTCGATCTCGCCGAGGGTGTCCATCAGGGCGTCCGCGAGGTCGAGTTCCTTGTCGTTGACGGTGACGTCGGTGTCGGGGGCGAGGCCCTCGGGGGCGCGGACCTCGTCCGGCCAGAGCAGGCCGTGCAGGGCGATGGCGTCGCCCACCACCCGCAGCATGCCGAGGCGCTCGCGGCCCCGCAGCGCGAACTTGGCGATGGCGACCTTCTGGCTGCGCTTGAGGGCCTCGCGCAGCAGGGTGTACGGCTTGGCGGCCGGGGCGCCGCCCGCGGCGAGGTAGTACGCCGCGTCCATCTGGAGCGGGTCGATCCGGTCGGCGGGGACGAACGCCACGATCTCGATCGTCTTGGCCGTGGGGAGCGGCAGGTGGGCCAGGTCGTCGTCCGTGATCGGGATGATCGTGCCGTCCGCGTCCTCGTAGCCCTTGCCGATCTCCGACGTGGTCACCTCGCGGTCCTCCAGCTCGCACACCTTGCGGTAGCGGATGCGGCCGCCGTCGTCCAGGTGGATCTGGCGGAAGGAGATCGAGTGGCTCTCGGTGGCGTTCACCAGCTTGATGGGGATGCTCACCAGGCCGAACGAGATGGCGCCGTTCCATATGGATCGCACGTGCAGCACCCTTTCGATCGGTTTGCGGGGTCTTGTCAGTATTGACGACACTTACGACGAAATCTCTGGGATTCTCATCGTATGACGCCGATCACAGAGGTGGAGGGGCGAAGGCTCGCGCTCAGCAACCTGGAGAAGGTGCTGTATCCCGCGACCGGGTTCACCAAGGGCGAGGTGCTGCACTACTACGCGACCACCGCCGAGGTCCTGCTGCCCCATCTGCGGGATCGGCCGGTGTCCTTCCTGCGCTATCCGGACGGACCCGACGGGCAGGTGTTCTTCGCGAAGAACGTGCCGCCCGGTACGCCCGACTGGGTCACCACCGCCGTGGTGCCCAGGTCGGAGGGGCCGGCCCGGATGGTGCTGGTGCAGGACCTGGCGAGCCTGATGTGGGCGGCGAACCTGGTCACCGAGTTCCACACCCACCAGTGGGTCCTCGACGCGCCCGGCGAGGCCGACCGGCTGGTCTTCGACCTCGACCCCGGGGCGCCGGCGAGCATCGTCGAGTGCTGCGAGGTCGCCCTGTGGCTGCGTGAGCGGCTCGCGGCGGACGGCATCGAGGCGTACGCGAAGACCGCCGGGTCCAAGGGGCTGCATCTGCTGGCCGCCCTGCGCCCGGTCTCCTCCGACGCCGCCACCGAGTACGCCAAGCGGCTCGCCGTCGAGGCGGAGAAGGCGATGCCCCGCCTGGTCGTCCACCGCATGACGCGGAGCCTGCGGCCCGGGAAGGTGTTCGTCGACTGGAGCCAGAACGCCGCCCGCAAGACGACGGCCACGCCGTACACGCTGCGGGCCCGGGCGCGGCCGTTGGTGTCGGCGCCGGTGACGTGGGGCGAGGTCGAGGAGTGCGGGGCGCCCGAGCAGCTGGCGTTCGAGGCACCGGACCTCGCGCCGCGCGTGCGGGACCACGGCGATCTGCTGGCCCCGCTCCTCGACGCGGACACGGCGGGATCGCTGCCCTGAGCGACCCTGCCGGGGATCACTTCACGAGGCCCGAGGGGTCACCGCCACCCGCGTCTGAAGGGTCACACCCGCACCCACGTCTGCCGGTCCCGGGCCATCGCGTGCAGCGCCTCGACGTCCGCCGGTTTGAGGACGCCACCGAGCCGGGCCAGGCCCTCGACGTCCGTGTCCGTGACGATCCGGGCCTCGCGCAGCGGTGCGGTGACCGTCACATCGGCGGGTTGGACGAGGGCCAGCACCGGGTGGACCTCGGCGGTCAGGGCGTAGGAGGCGCGGGCGGCGTCGGCGCGGACGCGGCGCAGCACCGGGCGGGGTTCGCGGCGGCCCAGCGCGACCATGGGGTCGGCGACCGTGACCCGCTGCCTGCGGGCGTACAGCGTGTGGACCGCGAAGAGCCCGCCGGGCCCGATCACCAGGTGGTGGACGCGGTCGCCGCCGGGCAGCGGGACCGAGTGCAGGGCATGCCAGCCGGCGCCGTCGAGACGGTCCAGGGCCTCCCCCACCGCCTGTTCGGCCGTGAGGGCGCGGCGGCGGGGGTCGGGGCGGAGCCGATGGGCGGGGCCGGGGTCCCGGTCCAGGGCGATCTGGAGCGCCTCGCCGGGGCGGTTGGGCGCCAGGTCGTCGTCCGGGTGGAGGGACAGCCGGGCCAGTTCCGCGGGGGTCGGCACCGGGGGCGGGCCGATCTCCACCGCTCCGGTCAGAAAGGGCCCGAGGGCGTCGAGGACGTCCTGTCTGCGGTCCTCGCTCAGCAGGCTGACCCGGGATGCCTCACGGTCGTACCAGGCGATGTTCCTGCCGTCCGTGAGGCAGACGTACAGCCGCTCCCGACCGTGGCGCCAGGTCGGTACGACGCGCAGTCCGCTCATGCACCATCACCCCACGACCATGGGAACAGGCTCGGTGCGCCAGGGGCAAGAAGCCGGCTGTCTTTGACGGTCACCTTTGAAGGGGAGTTGACCCGGGTACCTATGGGTGAGTTGGTGGGGTCTTGGGGAGGCGCCGTTGCGGACGCGTGGGAAACAGGCCGACGTACCCGCTCCGGAGCATGCGTGGAACGAGGTCGTGCCGGGGCTGTGGATGGGCGGGCACGAGTTCAGGCGGCAGTCCGGGCAGGTCGGGTTCGCCGTCGTACGGAACGAGTTCGACGTCGTGCAGACGCTGTTGAGGCTGCCCGGGCACGGTCCCGACGAGGGGGTCGAGCACCATGTGTGGCCGATTCCCGACGGACCGCTGGACGGCACCCAGCTCGCGGGCGTGATCCGGCTGGCACGGGCGGCGTGCGACGCGCTGGACGCGGGCCGCAAGGTCCTCGTCCGCTGCTACCACGGCTACAACCGCTCGGGGCTGGTGGTCGCGCACGCCCTGGTCCGCCAGGGGCACTCCGCGGACGAGGCGATACGGCTGATCAGGTCCCGCCGCTCGCCCTGGGCCCTGCACAACGAGCTCTTCGTCGAGTACCTGCAAGCCGGGCTGCCGACGGCCCGGCTCCTTGAGGAGCTGGCCGAATAATCGTTTCTTCTAGGCCGTGCGCGGGCGCGACCGGGAGGAGCGCACCAACGGACTTCCCGAAGAATAGGGTGTACGGCGTGCCCCTGACGCCCGCCCGTACCCTCCTCGGTGTCGCCCTGCTGCTGTCGAGCGCGGCGGCCTGTGGTGACACGGGCGGGCTGCGGGGCGCCGGACCCACGGCGACCGCGATGAGCCCGGACCGGCTGTGGCCGGATCTGACCCCTGCGGCCAGCCCCGCCTGGGACTACGACGACGGCGAGGCCGAGACCGTACGCGGGCTCACGGCTCCGGGCGACGACATCCACGAGCTGGACCCGGTGGCCGTCGTCCGCGCGGAGATCGCCCAGCACCCGGACTCCTACACGGGCACCAAGGCGCCGTACTACGAGACCACCCGCCGGATGGCCGACTGCGACGAGGGCGCGGCGAAGGGCCGGTGTCCCGTCCTGAAGCCGTACTACCGCGACCTCACCGGCGACGGCCGCGACGACCTGACGCTGGGCTTCCGGCTCCTGCCCGGCAACCAGACGGCCGTACGCGTCTACACCTTCGCGTCGGGCCGGCTGGTGCGGGTCATGTCCAACGACGACGCGGTGGCCGGGGTGGAACTGGCCGGGCGGTCCGTGATCATCCGTTCGCCGTCCGACATCGCGGGCTACGAGTACCGCTTCCAGTGGACCTGGGACCCCGACCAGCGCCTGATGCTGCTGACCCACGACGAGCTGCTGCGCACGGGCGGCACGAAGGGCTCGGCCTCGAAGCGGCCGTCGGCGTCCCCGTCCTCGTCCTCGTCGTCCTCCGCCTCGCCTGCCGTCTCCTCGTCCGCGAGTGGCCGATGAGGCTCGCGCTCCCCCACTGGGCCGGGACGCTCGCGGCGAAGGCCGCCGCCTTCATCACCGTGATGTGCTGCGCGCTGGCCGCCCTGCTCGGCGTTCTCGTGCACGTGTCGGTGACGAACCAGACCGTCGGCCAGACCCGGGACCTCGCCCTGGACCGGCTGACGGAGGCGACGGCGGCCTTCGAGGCCGGGGACTCGCCGGCACGGGGTGCCGGCGTCGATCCCCCGGACCTGCCCGGACCGCTGCGGGAGCTGGCGGCGGCCGGGGAGCGCGGCACGATGGTCGGCGAGCACCGCGGGCGCCCCACGATGTGGGCGGCGGGGCCGGTCGACGGGGGGCGGACGCTGGCGGTGGAGGTCGACTACTCGCAGGGCCGGCGGACGATCGACGGACTCGACCGGGCGATCGTGTGGTCGTCGGGGCTGGCGATCGGGGCGACGCTGCTGGTGGGCGCGTTCGCGGTGACCCGGGTGACCCGGCGACTGCACACCACCGCGCGGGTGGCCCGGCGGATCACCGCGGGCGATCTGGACGCCCGCGTCGACGACCCCCGCACGAAGGATCCGACGCGGCCCCAGGACGAGGTGGCCGCGGTCTCCGCCGCGTTGGACTCCATGGCCGCGTCCCTGCAGGGCAAGCTGCTCGCCGAACAGCGGTTCACCGCGGACGTGGCGCACGAGTTGCGCACACCGCTGACCGGGCTGCACGCGGCGGCCGAACTGCTGCCGGCGGGCCGGCCGACCGAGCTGGTCCGGGACCGGGTGGCGGCGCTGCGCACGCTCACCGAGGACCTGCTGGAGATCTCCCGCCTCGACACCGGCCGGGAGCGGCTGGACCTGGACCGGGAGCCGTTGGCAGCCCTGGCCGAGCGGGTGGTGCGGGCGTCGGGGACGGACACGGAGGTCGTGGTCGTGCGGGACGTGGCGGTGGAGACGGACCGGCGGCGGCTGGAGCGGGTGCTCGGGAATCTCGTGGTGAACGCGCATCGGCACGGGCGGGTTCCGGTGATGCTGACGGTGGACGGGCCAGTGGTGACGGTGCGGGACCACGGGGACGGGTATCCGGCCTACCTGGTCGAGCACGGGCCGCAGCGGTTCCGTACGGAGGGGGTTTCCAAGGGGCACGGGCTGGGGCTGACCATCGCGGTGGGTCAGGCGGAGGTGCTGGGGGCGCGGTTGGTGTTCGCGAACGCGGCGGACGGCGGGGCGGTGGCCACGCTGACGTTGGGTTAGGGCGGTCGGACCCCTTCGGGGCGCGCCCCTATGGACCAGCGTGACGGGCGAGCGCGAGTCGGCACTCCTAATGTGGCGATTAGTCAACTTCGCCCCCTTCATGGAGGTACGCCATGACCCTGCGTTCCCGCTGCGCCATAGCCGTCACCGTCGGCGCTCTCCTCGCCACCGCGGCCACCGCCGCCCCCGCCGTCGCGAACGACGACTGGGGTCAGGGACAGAGCAACGGCTCGGGGCAGAGCCAGAGCGACAACTGGCAGCAGAACCAGAACGGCGATCAGGGACAGAACCAGAGCGGCGATCCCGGACAGAACCAGAACAGCGAGCTGGGACAGACCCAGAACGGCGACTGGGGCAACCACGACGACCAGCGCTTCTCCCGGGGCGTCGTCACCGCGAGCTCGCTCGCCCTGCGCAGTGCGCCGACCCGCGGCTCCCAGGTGATCCGGTACGCGGAGAGGGGCGAGATCCTCTCGATCTTCTGCCAGACCCGCGGCGAGACCGTCCAGGGCGACCCGCTCTGGTACCAGATCGCGGACGGCATCTGGGCCTGGGGCGCGGCCCGCTACATCGACACCATCGGGCCCACCCCCCGTTGGTGCTGATGCCGGACGGGAACAAGGTGCCCTATTTGGATAGGTTCCGGACATGATCAAGGCCGGAACCACCGTCGTACGGGCGAAGACCCCCGCTGCCGTCGTACGCCTCCCCCGGCGCCGTGGCATCGAACTGGCCCTCATCGTCCTCGCCGTCCTGCTGTCCGTGTACGGCTACTGCGGCGTCGGCCTCGCCAAGAACGGCACCGTCCCGCCCGGCGCCGCGGGGTACGGCGCCGGGCTCGGCGTGCTCGCGCTGCTCGCGCACATCGCGGTGCGCCTGCGCGCCCCGTACGCCGACCCGCTACTGCTGCCGATCGGCGTGCTGCTCAACGGGGTCGGCCTGGTCCTGATCTACCGGCTCGACCTGGAGACCCCCGGCGACCGGGCGGCGCCCACCCAGCTCGTGTGGTCCACGCTCGGGATCGCCCTGTTCATCGTGGTGGTCCTGCTGTTGCGCGACCACCGTGTCCTGACGCGCTACGCGTACGTCTGTGTGGCCGCCGCGATGTTCCTGCTCATCCTGCCGATCTTCTTCCCCGCGGTGAACGGTGCCCGGATCTGGATCCGGATCGCCGGGTTCTCCATCCAGCCGGGCGAGTTCGCGAAGGTGCTGCTCGCGGTGTTCTTCGCCGCGTACCTGGCGGCCAACCGCAACGCACTGGCGTACGCCGGCCGCCGCGTGTGGCGGCTCCAGCTGCCCACCGGCCGCGTCCTCGGCCCGATCGTCGCCGTCTGGCTGCTGAGCGTGGGCGTGCTGATCCTGGAACGCGACCTGGGGACCTCGCTGCTGTTCTTCGGCCTGTTCGTCGTCCTGCTGTACGTCGCCACCGGCCGCACCGGCTGGATCGCCGTCGGCCTGCTGCTGGCCGCGCTGGGCGCGGTCGCGGTGGGCTGGCTGGAGCCGCACGTGCACAGCAGGGTCGAGGACTGGCTGCACCCCTTCGCGTCGATCGAGGCGGGCCAGGGGCCGAACCAGCTCGCCCAGTCGCTGTTCTCCTTCGCCGCCGGCGGCATCCTCGGCACCGGTCTCGGCCTCGGCCACTCCGTCCTCATCGGCTTCGCCGCCAAGTCGGACTTCATCCTCGCCACGGCGGGCGAGGAGCTGGGCCTTGCGGGCCTGGCGGCGCTCTTCCTCCTCTACGCCCTCCTGGTGGAGCGCGGTTACCGGGCGGGCCTCGCCCTGCGTGACCCCTTCGGACGGCTGCTCGCGGTCGGCCTCGCCTCGATCGTGGCGCTCCAGGTGTTCGTGATCGCGGGCGGGGTGACCGGCCTGATCCCGCTGACCGGCATGGCGATGCCGTTCCTCGCCCAGGGCGGCTCCTCGGTCGTCACCAACTGGGCGATCGTGGCGCTGCTGATCCGGGTGAGCGACTCGGCCCGCAGCCAGTACGACGGGCAGGTGGGGTCGTGACCCGCTACATGCGGCGCTCCGCGTGCTTCTGCGTCCTGCTGCTCGTGGCGCTCCTCGTCAACGCCGCCCGCATCCAGGTCTTCCAGGCCCTCTCCTACGAGGACAACCCGGCCAACCGCCGTCACAGCATCGCCCGTTACGGCCAGCCGCGCGGCGACATCCTGGTCGGCGGGGTACCGGTGACCGGCTCTCGCGACACCGGCGAACAGCTCCGCTACGAACGGACCTACGAGGACGGGCCGTTGTACGCGCCCATCACCGGGTTCGCCTCCCAGGAGTACGGGACGACCCTGCTGGAGCACTCCGAGGACGGCATCCTGTCCGGCACCGACCCGCTGCTGTCGGGCATCCGGCTGTGGAACGACTTCACGCGCTCCCAGCCTTCCGGCGGCGACGTCGTGACCACCCTCAACCGGACCGCGCAGCAGGCGGCGTACGCCGGACTGCGCGGGCGCAAGGGTGCGGTGGCCGCGATCGAGCCGTCGAGCGGGCGGATCCTGGCGCTGGTGTCGACGCCGTCGTACGACCCGGCGGCGCTCTCCGGCAACGATGCGGCGGTGGGCCGGTCGTGGGCACGGCTGAACGGCGACGCGGACAAGCCGATGCTGAACCGGGCGGTACGGCAGACGTATCCGCCGGGCTCCACCTTCAAGGTGGTGACCGCGGCGGCGGCGCTGGACGCGGGCGTGGTCACGGACGTCGACGCGCGGACCGACTCGCCGGCCCCCTACCGACTGCCCGGGACGACGACGCGCCTGACGAACGAGTCGGACGGCTGCGAGGACCTCTCGGTGCGGGAGGCGTTCAAGTGGTCGTGCAACACGGTGTTCGCGAAGCTCGGTGTGCGGGTGGGCGTCAGCGACATGACGGCCACCGCGCAGGCCTTCGGCTTCAACGACACGGCGCTCAGGATCCCCTTCTCGGTGGCGCAGAGCACCTTCGACACCTCAGTGGACCGGGCGCAGCTGGCGCTGTCGTCGATCGGGCAGTACAACACGCGGGCCACGCCCCTGCAGATGGCGATGGTCTCGGCGGCGGTCGCAGGCGGCGGGCAGGTGCGGCTGCCGTACCTGGTGGAGCGGGTCACCCGGCCGAGCGGCGCCACGGTGACGACGGCCGGGCCGCGTCCCGCCCGGCAGGCGATGACCCCGGCGACCGCCGCCCTGCTGAAGGAGCTGATGACCGAGGTGGTCACCAAGGGCACCGGCACCAACGCGGCCATCCCCGGCGCCACCGTCGGCGGCAAGACCGGCACCGCCCAGCACGGCATCGGCAACTCCGGCACGCCGTACGCCTGGTTCGTCTCCTGGGCGCAGGACGACCGTGACATGGAGGCGAGGGTGGCGGTCGCGGTGGTGGTGGAGGACGCGGAGGCGGACCGGGGGGAGATCAGCGGGGGCGGGGACGCGGCGCCGATCGCGCGGGCGGTGATGAAGGCGGTGCTGGACTCGGGGCGTGGCGGGGGCTGAGGCCTCCCGCGCTCAGTGCGCGGCCGCCGCAGTGGACACCTCCTGGACCAGGGCGCTGGGCAGGGCCACGTACGCCGTCACACCCGAGCCCTCGGTCGGCCGGAGTTCGACGTGGGCGCCGAGGCGGGCGGCGAGCGCGCCGACGACGTGGTGGCCGAGGAAGCGGGTGGGGGCCTTGAGGAAGGCATCGCGGCCGGAGAGCACGGCGTTGGCCTCGGCGATGCGGGCGGCGGTCATGCCGATGCCCCGGTCGACGACGGCGAGGCAGTACTCGGCGCCGTCCCGCCAGCCGTAGACCTCGACGGGCTGCTTGGGCGGGCTGAACATCAGGGCGTTCTCCACCAGCTCGGCCAGCAGGTGGGACAGTTCGGCGACGCAGTGGCCGCGCACCCGGCAGGGCTGGACGTCGGTGACGGCGACACGCTGGTACTGCTCCACCTCGGCCACGGCCGACTGCACGACCTCGTGGACGGCGACCGTGCCCCGCCAGACCCGGCCCGGGGACTCCGCGCCGGCCAGCACGAGCAGCGACTCGGCGTTGCGTCGCATGCGGGTGGCCAGGTGGTCGAGTTCGAAGAGCTCGGCCAACGCCTCCGGGTCGAGCTCCTGGCTCTCCAGGGTGGTGATCAGACCGAGCTGACGGTTGAGCAGCGCCTGGTTGCGGCGCCCGAGGCTGGTCAGGGACTCGGTGCTGTTGCGGCGCAGGACGGCCTGTTCGGCGGCGAGGTCGACAGCGGTCCGCTCGACGTTGCGCAGGGCGGTGGCCAGGCGGGTGATCTCCCGTGCGCCGCCCGGGAGTTCGGGCTTCTCGGGCTCGGGCGGGAGCGGGGCGTCGGGATCGGCCTCCTGGATGCGCCGCACGGCGGCGGGCAGCCCGGCTCCGGCGACGGCGTCCGCCTCGTCGGCGAGGGCGCCCAGGGGGCGGGTGATGGAGCGGGCCGAGAAGAGGGCCAGCGCGGTGGCCACGGCGAGGATCAGTGCGCCGAGGGCGAGGAAGCCGACGAGCTGCCGCGTGGCCGCGTCCCCGGTGTCCTCGGCGCGGGCCCGTACGTCGTCGCCGGTCTGCTTCTGCACGCCGTGCAGATCGTCGACGAGGGTGGTCATGTCGGCCCACCAGCGGGCGGGCGCGACCGAGAGGGCGGAGCCGTCGGCACCGCCCTCGGCCTGCTGCTCGTAGCCGGTGACCCGGCGGGCGGCGGCGGTCGCGAAGGCGTCGTCGAGGCCGGACTCCTGCCCGGCGGTGGCGAGTTGACGGAACTGGCCGAGCGCGGCGAGCCGGGTGGCGCGGATCTCGGTGAAGTCCAGGTACTCGCCGGTGCGGAAGCGTCCTGCGGCGAACACGCCGTTGAGGGAGCCGCGTTCGAGGGCGACGGCCTCGGTGGCGCGGGCCAGCGCCTGGAGCGCCTGCACCCCCTGGGCGATGTGGCGGTCGCCGTCGGGCGCGCCGGCCGACTCGGCGTCGATCAGGGCGGTGACGGCCTTGGTGTAGGCGGTCAGGGTGGCGGAACGGCCGGCGTCACCGGCGTCGACGTCGGCGCGGGTCGAGGTGAGTTCCGCGAGGGGCCCCTCGGCGGCGTCGAGGGCGGCGACGGTGGCGCCGGGCAGGTCACCGCGCTCGTCGTCGAGCACCGTGCGCAGTTCCTCGCGGGCCTTCTCGGTACGGTCCCGCTGTGTGCGCACGTCGTCGCGATACTCCTGGGCACCGCCCAACAGCCCGCTGGTGAGTCCGCGTTCGCGCTGTACTTCGTGGACGAGGTCCTGCACGCGCAGCAGGACGCCGACGTGCGCCTCGGTCGCCCGGGCGTCGGACCAGTCGGCGGCGCGGTCGGCGGCGCCGAGTCCGATGAGGGCGAGCAGCAGGCAGGTCGGGACGGCCAGCACGATGGCCATGCGTCCGCGGATGGAGTTCCAGCCCGGCAAGGTGGACGGCCTCGGGCGGTTCGGGCGATGGGTGGTCGATACGTTCCCCGTCATGTCCCGTGAGGCTAGGGGCGGGCAGGTCAGAAGGCGGTTTCTGGATCGTAAGCCGACGGTGCACAGGTACTCACTCGGGCGGTGACCGGGTTGTGAAAGACGGACAATGCCCATCTGATGAGACAGGGTCTAGGCCGCTCGCAGGCTCCCGACCTATCGTTCGGTCCATGACGACAGCCGCCACGCACGAACTCGCCCAGGTGAACATATCCCGGCTCAAGGCCCCTTTGGACTCACCGCAGTTGAAGGACTTCGTGGACGCCCTCGACTCCGTCAACGCGGACGCCGAGGCCGCCGACGGTTACGTCTGGCGACTGCAGAGCGAGGGCGGCGACGCGACGGACCTCCGTGTCTTCGACGACGACTGGCTGATCATCAACATGACGGTGTGGCGGGACTCGAACGCGCTGACGGCGTTCATGTACCAGGGAGACCACCGCGAGATGCTCGCCCGGCGCAATGAGTGGTTCGAGCGCCCGACGGAGGCGATGACGACCCTGTGGTGGGTGCCGACGGGCCACCGCCCGACCATCGCCGAGGCGGAGGCCCGTCTGCTGCACCTGCGGGCCAACGGTCCGACGCCGTACGCCTTCACCCTGCGGACGTCGTTCCCGCCGGGGACGGCGGAGCCGGTGGCCGGGGAGGTTCCCGAGGGCCTGGGGTGCTCGGTGTAGGGCCTGTCCGGGTCAGTCGATCGGCTTCCGCATCTCGGAGCGGATCCGGAGGGTGGTCTCGGCGGCCGCGTCCAGGTCGATCTCGGAGGGGGCCTGCGTGTAGGTGTCCGCGGCCACCTCCGCGACGACGGCCGCCGTGTTGCCGTCCGCCCAGGCGCAGACCGGGTAGGTCATCGTCGTACCGAGCCGCTGCTGGGTGACGACCTGGCAGGAGATGGTGATGTCCGAGCCGGCCGGCCGGAAGTCCCGCGGCGGGGTGGCGAGGCTCGCGCTCTCGGCCTCTGCGGCGCCCTCCAGCATGCTGTCGCGGTCGCCGTCGGGGTTCTTGAACTGGCCGTACATGCCCGAGACCATCAAGGCGCCCTTGGTCTCGTCGCCGCCCGCGCCGTAGGTGCCGACCTTGGCGTCGACGACCTTGGCGTCCCAGGCGCCGTCCATCTCGTCCTCGACCGACTGACCCTCGACGTCGGAGAGGTCCTCGGTCATCCGGTAACGGCCGTCCAGCAGCGTCTCGGGCAGCGTCAGGGCGTACTCGGACGCCGGGTAACCGCCGCCGACCCGCACGCCGACGCCCACCGCGATCACGGCGACGACCCCGCCCACGATGCCGAGAACGAGCCCGGTCCTGGTCTTCTTCGGAGTCGGCGGGACCCAGCCGCCGGGCTGCTGCGGGTACGGGGCGCCGTAGGGCGGGGCGGGCTGATGGCCGTAGGGCTGCTGCTGCGGGTACGGGGCGCCGTAGGGGTCCTGCGGCGGCGGCCCGCCGTACGGGTTCTGCGGTGGATACGGGCTCTGCGGCGGAGTGGGTGTGGACACGTCAGAACGTTACTGCACCCGCGGGGAACGTAGACGTCGCGTCAACAAGTCGCGCGAGGGGGATTGACGAGCTTGCTGACAGGCAGTCTCATAAGACGCGCGGGAGTGAACCGCCGGTAACAGACGACGAGGTCGACGACGAGGTGGATCAGCCATGACGACCCTGACCGAAGCCGACGCGCTCGACGGGCTGCGTGACGCGCTCGGGCTGCTCAAGGACCGGGAGCAGGTGGCCGAGCGGCTGCTGGCTTCTTCGGCCAAGCACTCCTTCGACCCGGACAAGGAGCTCGACTGGGACGCGCCCTTCGAGGAGGGCAAGTGGTTCTGGCCGCCGGAGCTGGTCTCGCTCTACGACACCCCGATGTGGAAGCGGATGAGCGAGGAGCAGCGGATCCTGCTCTCGCGGCACGAGGCCGCCGCGCTCGCCTCGCTCGGGATCTGGTTCGAGCTCATCCTGATGCAGCTGCTCGTGCGGCACGTCTACGACAAGGCGGCGACGAGCGCACACGTGCGGTACGCCCTCACCGAGATCGAGGACGAGTGCCGGCACTCCAGGATGTTCGCCCGGCTGATCTCGCACGGCGACACACCCTGGTACCCGGTGAGCCGGGCACACCAGCACCTCGGGCGCCTGTTCAAGACCATCTCCACCACCCCGGGTTCCTTCACCGCCACCCTGCTCGGCGAGGAGGTCCTCGACTGGATGCAGCGGCTGACCTTCCCGGACGAGCGGGTGCAGACCCTGATCCGCGGGGTGACCCGGATCCACGTGGTGGAGGAGGCCCGCCATGTGCGGTACGCCCGCGAGGAGCTGCGGCGCCAGATGGTGACGGCGCCCAGGTGGTCGCAGGAGTTCACCCGGGTCACCTCCGGCGAGTTCGCGCGGGTGTTCTCGGTGGCGTTCGTGAACCCCGAGGTCTACACGAACGTGGGACTGGACCGGCACGAGGCCCTGGCACAGGTGAAGGCGAGCGGGCACCGGCGGGAGGTCATGCAGACCGGCGCGAAGCGCCTGACCGACTTCCTCGACGACATCGGGGTGCTGCGCGGGGTGGGACGACGGCTGTGGCGGTCCTCCGGCCTGCTGGCCTAGCACCGGCCTTGAGGATCGGTACCGGCCGAGGTCGACCGGTACCGGCCGGTTCACGGTCGACCGTTACCGGCCGGTTCGCCCGGTTACCGGCGGGGGCGCGCCGGTTACGCTGCCCGTCATGACGTCCTCCGCCCCCACCCCCGCCTACCGCCGCCTCAGCGTCGAGGAGCGACGCAGCCAGTTGCTCGACGCCGCGCTGTCGCTCTTCGCGCACCGGCTCCCCGAGGACGTGTCGCTCGACGACGTGGCGGAGGCGGCCGGGGTGTCGCGCCCGCTCGTGTACCGGTACTTCCCGGGCGGCAAGCAGCAGCTGTACGAGGCCGCCCTCCGGTCCGCCGCCGAGGAACTGCAGAAGTGCTTCGACGAGCCCCACGAGGGGCCCCCGCTCCCCCGCCTCGCCCGCGCCCTGGACCGCTACCTCGACTTCGTCGACCACCACGACGCCGGCTTCAGCGCCCTCCTCCAGGGCGGCAGCGTCGTCGAGACCTCCCGTACGACGGCCACGGTGGACGGCGTACGGCGGGCCGCCGCCGAGCACATCATGCGGCACCTGGAGGTCACCGACCCCGGTCCCCGGCTGCGGATGACCGTCCGCATGTGGATCACGGCCGTCGAGGCCGCCTCCCTGATCTGGCTGGACGAGGACAAGCAGCCGCCCGCCGGCGAGCTGCGGGACTGGCTCGTGGAACAGTTCGTGGCGGTCCTGTCGGTGACGGCGCGGCGCGACCCCCAGACCTCGGCCCTGGTGGAGGCCCTGGCCGCCGGTGGCTGAGACCGTCGGCGGATGGCCGACACTGGTGCCGTGAAGAGCGAAGACACCCCCTTCGAGGGCGGCCCCATGGACGGCCGGGTGCTGCCCGTCCTGCTGGGCGCCACCGGGCACCCGCCCAAGACCTACCGCATCCCCGTCCCGGACGCCGCCGGCGGCCCGCCGACCGTGCTGGTCTACCGCCGGGTCCCGCGCGCGCAGAGCAAGCGTCTCGGACTCCACCAGGGATGGAAGTACGCGTACGACCCCACCGGACAGGCCGGCCGGCGCAAGTGGCCCTGGTCCAAGCCGGACGCCACCGACGGGTGACCCCGTTGGGCCGAACCGCGCACACTCGGCGCGCGGACCCGTCACCCACGTCCCATGCTCGCGGTGCGGAGCGGAAGTGCTGCCCCGCACCGGAGGTGATGACGTGTCAGGAAGGCTTCTGCGCCTCGTCTGTACGGCGGCGATGGCGGCCGGAACCGTCCTCGCACCCCTTCCCGCCGCGGCCGTGCCCGAGCCTCCGGAACCCGCTCGGCGTTCCGTCGCCGACCTGCTGACGGACCTTCAGGGGCTGTACCGGGAGGCCGAGCGGGCCACCGAGACGTACAACGCCACCGAGGAGAAGCTGAAGAAGCGGCGCGCCGAGGTGAGGCGCCTGGACGCCGAGCTGTCGCGCGCCCGGCTCTCGCTGCACGACAGCCGGAGGGCGGCCGGCCGGCTGGCCCGGCACCAGTACCAGAACAGCACCGACATCTCCCCGTACGTCCGGCTGCTTCTCGCCCGCGACCCCGAGCACGCCCTCGACCAGGGGCATGTGATCGGCCGGCTGTCGCGCGAGCGCGCCGAGACCGTGGGCCGCCTGACCGGCAGCGAGAAGAAGGCCGACGGGCTGGCCCGCGAGGCCCGCAAGGCCCTGGACGGCCAACTCACCCTGGCCGCCCGGCAGAAGAAGGAGCGGGACGCAGTGGAGAAGCGGCTGAAGAAGGTCGAGGAGCTGCTCGCCTCGCTCAGCACGGAAGAGCTCGCGGCGATGGCCGAGTTCGAGAAGAACGGCATCGCGAAGGCCCAGGACGCCTTCATGGCGTCCGGCGCCCTCAGCAGCGAACGCAAGCCGTCGGCGGAGGGCGACCGGGCGGTGCGGTACGCCGTGCGCCAGCTCGGGAAGCCGTACGAGTGGGGGGCGGAGGGGCCCGACTCGTACGACTGCTCGGGGCTGACCTCCGAGGCCTGGGGGCGGGCCGGGGCACCCGTCCCCCGGACCAGTCAGGAGCAGTGGGCCGAGCTGGAGCGGATCCCGCTGGAGGAGCTGCGGCCCGGGGACCTCGTCGTCTACTTCCGCGAGGCCACCCACGTGGCGATGTACCTCGGCGACGGGATGGTGGTGCAGGCGCCGCGGCCGGGCGCGAAGGTCAAGGTGTCGCCGATCGCGGCCAACCCGGTCCTCGGGGCCGTACGGCCCGATCCGGGCGGGGAGCCCCTGCGGCGGTACACGCCGCCGGAGCTCCCCGAGGACGCCCTGGAGGGGTCGGACGAGGGTTACGCGCCCGCGGCCCCCGAGACCTCCATCAGATAGCCCTCGGTCTTCCTCGGGTCGTAGAAGAAGTTCTCGAAGTCGGCCGGGTCGTCGAAGGCGTTGGCGAAACGATCAGCCACCAGCGGCAGCTGGCCCGCCGCCCCGATCAGGTTCAGCACGTGCTCCGGCGGCGGGGCGAGCATCGCGTTCGTCCACTTGGTGACGTGCTGCGCGGTGTCCCAATACCGGTCGAACGTCGCCCGCATCCACTCCTCGTCGAACTCCTCGTCCCCGCGCTCGACGATCGACGCGAGGTACGCCGCCGCGCACTTGGACGCCGAGTTGGAGCCCTGGCCGGTGATCGGGTCGTTGGCGACGACCACGTCGGCGACGCCGAGGACCAGGCCGCCGCCGGGGAGACGGCCGACGGGGTTGCGGACGGTCGGGGCGTAACGGCCCGCCAGGGTGCCGCCCGCGTCGGTGAGCTCGGCCTTCGTGGCGCGCGCGTACTCCCAGGGGAGGTACCGCTCCATGAGTTCCAGGGTCAGGGAGAGGTGCTGCGCCGGGTCCTTGACGCCGTTGAAGACGTCCAGCGGGCCGCCGGGTATGCCCTCCCAGAAGAGGATGTCGGCGCGGCCGGAGGTGGTGAGGGTCGGCATGATGAACATCTCGCCGACCCCGGGGACCAGGTTGCAGCGGACCGCCTCCATGTCCGGGTGCTCCGGGCGCGGGCCCAGACCGTGGACGTAGGCGACGGCGAGGGCGCGCTGCGGCTCGCTGTAGGGGGACCGCTCGGGGTCGCGGGCGAACATCGACACCAGCTCGCCCTTGCCCGCCGAGACCAGCACCAGGTCGTACGTACGGGAGAAGTAGTCGAGGTCGCCGACCGCCGCGCCATGGATGACCAGCTGGCCGCCGCGCTGCGCGAACGTCTCCATCCAGCCGGCCATCTTCACCCGCTGGTCGACCGACTGCGCGTACCCGTCGAGCGTGCCCACCCAGTCGATCGCGCGTGCCGCGGGGCCCTCTTCCCACGAGCCCGGGGCGGCGACCGAGACGCCGAGTCCTTGGATCTTCGGGGCCTGGGACTCCCAGAAGTTCAGCTGGAGATCGCGCTCGTGCTGGAGTGCCGTGTGGAACATGCACTGCGTCGACATGACCCGGCCGGTACGGATCTCGTCCGCGGTCCGGTTGGACATCAGGGTGACCTCGTACCCCCGCGACTGGAGGCCGAGGGCGAGCTGGAGTCCGGACTGACCGGCTCCGACGACGAGTATCTTCCGCATACGGAACTGTTCTCCTACTCGGGTGTGACGTCCAGCGCGTGGCCCACCAGAGCCAGGAGGGTCTCGATGGCCGAAATCCGGCGGCGCGCATCCATGATCATTACAGGTATGTGCGCGGGGATCGTCAATGCCTCCCGCACGTCCTCGGGCTCGAACCGCTCGCTGCCGTCGAAGTGGTTGACCGCCACGACGTACGGCAGCCCGCAGCTCTCGAAGTAGTCGAGCGCGGGGAAGCAGTCCTTCAGGCGCCTCGTGTCCGCGAGGACGACGGCGCCGATCGCGCCGCGCACGAGGTCGTCCCACATGAACCAGAACCGCTGCTGGCCCGGCGTGCCGAACAGGTAGAGCACCAGGTCGTCGTCGAGCGTGAGGCGGCCGAAGTCCATGGCCACGGTGGTGGTCAGCTTGCCGGGCGTGGCGGTGAGGTCGTCGTGCTCCTCGCTCGCCTCGGTCATCAACGCCTCGGTCTGCAGGGGCGTGATCTCCGACACGGCGGTGACCAGCGTGGTCTTGCCGACGCCGAACCCTCCCGCCACGACTATCTTCGTGGCGATCGGGGCGCGGGTGCGATCCGTCTGCCAGGGCTGTACGGGCCCCTCGTCCTCGAGAAGCGGGGAGACGCCAACGGCGTCAGAGACGACGGAGTCCACTCAGCACCCTTTCCAGCAGAGCCCGGTCCGGCCGCCCCGTGCCGTGACCGGTTCCTGTTCCGTACACCCGGATCCTTCCCTGGTCCGCGAGGTCGCTGAGGAGCACCCGGACCACGCCGAGCGGCATCTTCAGCAGCGCGGCGATCTCCGCCACCGTGCGCATACGGCGGCACAGTTCGACGATGGCCCGCATCTCCGGCATGACCCGGGTGTTGAGCGAACCGTTCGTCAGTTCCCTGCGCTCCTCGGCGGCCTCGATCGCGGCGGTGGTGGCCACGAACGTCTCCACGAGGAGAACGTGCCCGAAGCGGGTACGGCCGCCGGTGAGCGAGTAAGGGCGCACGCGCGCCGGCTTGCGGTCCACACCGCGCACGGGGAGCCTCTTCGGCGTACTGCTCATCGGGTACTCCCCGTCGGCGTCGACTCGTGCTCCAGGGACTGCCGCAGCTCGCTGCGGAGTTCGGGCGTCAGGACGTGGCCGGCCCGGCCCACGAACAACGCCATGTGGTACGCCACGACACTCATGTCGCAGTCCGCGGCGCCGTGCACACCGAGCAGCGAACCGTCGCTGATCGACATGACGAACAGGCTGCCCTCGTCCATCGCGACCATGGTGTGCTTCACCGGGCCGGAGTCCATCAGCCTGGCGGCGCCGATGGTGAGGCTGCCGACGCCGGACACGATGGTGGCCAGGTCGGCGGAGGAGCCGCGCGGGCCGGTGGGCTTGTCCGCTCGGGGCTCTCGCGCCTCGGCGTTGCGGCCGGGGTCGGAGGAGAGCAGGAGCAGGCCGTCGGAGGAGACGACGGCGACCGACCGGATGCCGGGCACCTCCTCGACGAGATTGGTCAGCAGGAAATGAAGATTGCGGGCCTCACGGCTCAGTCCGAAGGTACTGGGCGCGGTCAACTGCTTGCCTCCTCGGCTGTGCCCCCCGTGGCTTCTTCGGATGCTGCGGATTCCCTGACGGGCGCCTTGTTCTGGCCCGTCTGTTCGGAGATCTCCGTCTCTACGTCTCGGTAGCCGGCCTCCGCCCCCCGGCGGAAGCCGCCCAGGCGGCGGCGGAGCGCTTCGGCGTCCACGGATCCACCGCGTTGCCGCTGCGCTGGGGCAAGTGCGGTGATCTTCGGGGTGCGCTTGGGCAGACCCTTGTCTGTGACGAGCTCCTCCGGTTCATCGGGGACTCGCCCGTGTTCCGTCTCGGCCTCGGCGTCGAGGGATCCGGCCTCGGCGTCGAGGGATCCGGCCTCGGTGCCGAGGGATCCGGCCTCGGTGCCGAGGGATCCGGCCTCGGTGCCGAGGGATTCGGTCCCGCCGTCGAGAGGTCCGGCCCCGCCCGCGCCGGCCGTGGCGCTGTCGTCGCCGGCCGCGGCGGGTTCGGGGATCAGGAGTTCCATCGTGGTCTCGACGGGGGCCTCCCCCTCCCGCTGCCTTACGGCCGTCTCCGCGAGCGCGACCAGTGGGTCGTCGTCCTCCGAACGGCCGTGGAGGACGTTGGAGTTGACCTCCGCGTCCGCGCCAGGCAGGGAGAAGCTGTGGGTGCCGCCGCCGACCGTGTGCGAGGACGCGGAGGGGACGGCGGCGGTCGGCGCGGGCGCCAGCAGGGTCTTCGGCAGGACGACGACGGCCGCGATGCCGCCCTGCTTCTGCTCGCGCAACCGCACGCGGACGCCGTGCCGGTGGGCGAGGCGGGCGACGACGTACAGGCCGAGACCGAGGCCTTCCTCGTCGCCCTGGTCGTAGGAGTCGTACGTCGTCTCGGGGTCGAAGTCGGCGAGGCGGGCGTTGAGCTGGGTGAGGCGGTCGCCGGTCATGCCGATGCCCTCGTCCTGGACGGACAGCATGACCTCGCCGCTCTCCAGGAGCCAGGCGGAGACCTCGACGGGCAGGTCGGGCGGGGAGAACGAGGTGGCGTTCTCCATGAGTTCGGCCAGCAGGTGGGAGAGGTCGTCCGCGGCGAACCCGGCGATGTGGGCGTGCGGCGGCAGGGCGGCGATGCGGACCCGCTCGTAGCGCTCGATCTCGCTGACCGCGGCGCGCACGACGTCGACGAGCGGGACGGGGCCGGCGGTCTGCTGGACGTGTTCGGTTCCGGCGAGGACGAGGAGGTTCTCGCTGTGCCGGCGCATGACGGTGGCGAAGTGGTCGAGCTTGAACAGCGTGGCGAGCCGGTCCGGGTCCTGCTCGCGCTCCTCCAGGCCCTCGATGACGGCGAGTTGCCGCTCGACGAGGCCCAGGGTGCGCAGCGCGAGGCTGACGAAGGTGGCGCCGATGCTGGTGCGCAGCCGCTCCAGCTGGGCGGCGGACTCGGCGAGTTCGGTCTTGAGCTGCTCGCGGGCGTCGGCCATCTTCTGCCGCTGGCCGACCAGGTGCTTGCGGTCGGCCTCCAGGGTGGAGACCCGCTCGACGAGGGCGGCCGCGTGCGCGTGCAGGGCGTTGACCGAGCGGACGACCTGGGCGAACTCGTCGTTGCGGCCGGTGAAGGCGACCGGTTCCTCGGCGGTCGGGTCCTCGGCTCCGGCGAGGCGGGCCGAGCCGCGGCGCAGCACGGACAGCGGCCGGGTGAGCGTACGGGCCATGGCGGTGGCGATGCCGACGGTCAGCAGCATCAGGGCGCCGAGGACGGCGATGCGGATCTCCAGCGCGGTGACGTCGTCGTCGCGCAGCTGGGCGAGGTCCTTGACCCGGCGGTCGTAGAGGGCGGCCTCCGCGCCGCGCATCGCGTCGATGCGGGCGGAGAGGGCGGCGTCGACCTTGGTGGCGGTGGTGGCGAGCTCACCGTCGGACAGGGCCGGCTGGTCGGTGAGGGTGGCGAGGTACTTGTCGGCGGAGTTGACCTCGGGGCCGGTCACCGTGGAGTCGTAGCGCGCCTTGGCGTCGGCGGGCGCGGTCTCGGCGAAGTCGGCGAGGGCTGCGTCGGAGCGCAGGCGGGCCTGCTGGGCGGCGGCGGTGAGGGCGTCGCGCTGCTTGGCGTCGGCGTTCGAGGAGGTGGTCTCGGTGGACGGCAGGCCGGTGACCGGGTCGATCACGGTCTGCGTCGTCGTCGGCACGGCGAGGGCCGCCAGGAGCAGCCCGCGGGTGGCGGCGGCCTGCTGGACGGCGGAGTCCAGCTCGGCGAGGGCGTACCCGCCGGAGCCCGCGCGGGGCGGCAGCTGTTCGGCCAGGTCTTCGGCGAGCCGGTGCAGGTCGGTGATGGCGGCGGAGTACGCCTGGTGGGCTTCGAGGGCACTGCTCTTGCCGCTCAGCGCCGCCCGGCGGACGGCCGCTATGCCGTCGAGGTCGCCGCGCACCCCGGCGGGCAGGTCGGTGTCGGCGTGCAGCTCCTCCACCTGCCGGTCGACCCGGGCGCTGCGCTGCTCGCTGGGCGCCTTGGACTTGGGGCGGCCGGCCGCGATGTACGGCGTCACCTCGTCGCGCTCGTCGGAGAGCGAGTGGGCGAGCGCGAGGGCGTCCTGGGTCTGCTCGGCGAGAACCACCAGGTCCTGGGAGTCGCTGAGCTCCCCGGAGGCGGTGACCAGGGAGGGCGCGCCGGCCCCGGCGATGGCGGCGGCCACCACGGTGACGGCGAGAATGAGCCGGGTGCGGACGTGGGTGGGCCGGCCCTTGCCGACGGGGGTGCTCGGGGCGCCGGAGGTGCCGGACGGACCGGGGACGGGGGTGCCGGACGTGCTCTCCACGCCTTTTTCGGAGGCCGCCTTCTTGCCTGTACGACGAGGCCGCGTCTTCTGCACCGGTGCTCGCATTCCTGACTCGTGAGTACCCATGGGCCGGGTTACGCAACGTCACCGGGTGTCGACTCTGCGTACGCCCGGTACGGTCCCCGACCCTCCCAGTGCCGGTGGGCGGTGACCGCGCATCGCTGGACCCGCCACCCGAAGGAGTGAACCTCGGAGGAGAGTTGGCGGGCAAGTTCCTCCGGCTCGTGCGGCACCCTTGCACGGTGGGCCGGTTGGACGTCGGCGGCGGGCGGTGGCAGGATTCGCCGCCACGCCTGCCCGGAGCGAACCATTCCACCCCAAACCAGGCGCCTGACCTGCGCGACTGCGTCAATTCGGCGGCCGATGCCAGACTTTTGCGCACCTCGTGAAGAGCTCGTGCAGACTGGCCGGATGCGCATGGAACTTGTTTCGGAGCCCGGTGATCCGGCCCGCCCCAACGAGGACTTCGCCGGCGTCGCCCTACCGGCTTCCGGGCTGGGCGGCGTGCTCGTACTCCTGGACGGCGTGACACCTCCGCGGGACGCGACGGGCTGTCTGCATCCGGTGCCCTGGTTCACCTCCCGTCTCGGCGGGGCGCTGACCGAACTGGCCCTTTCCTGCCGAGATGTGACGCTGCCGGACATCCTTTCACGGGCCATTCTTCGAACAGCCGAGGCCCATCACACCACTTGTGATCTTTCTCACCCACGCACCCCTCAGGCAACGGTGGTTGTGGCCCGCTGGTCGCCGGAGTCGGTGGAGTACCTGGTCCTGTCGGACTCGGCACTGCTGATCGAGTCCCCCGACGGCACGGTGACCGCTCAGCTGGACGACCGCCTCTCCCGCCTCCCGCGCTCCGCCCTCGCGACGGACGCCCTGGTCGACTCCACGGTCCGCAACAAGGAGGGCGGCTTCTTCACGGCGGCGGCGGATCCGTCGGTGGCGGAGCGGGCGGTGACGGGCGTGCTGCGGCGCTCGGAGGTGCGCGCGCTGGCCGCCCTGACGGACGGGGCGACGCGGTGGGTGGAGCGGTTCCGGGAGGGGGACTGGGGGGACTGCTTCACGTTCGTACGCAAGGAGGGGGCGGGGGACCTGGTGGAGCGGGTGCGCGAGTTGGAGCGCGGGGATGCGGAGAGCCGGGAGTTCCTCGGCCGCGGCAAGACGCATGACGACGCGAGCGTGGTGTACGTGGAGCTGTGACGCGGACTCCCCCGTCGAGGCCCCGCTCCTACTTCTCCATCCCCCGGTTCAACTGCTGCAGCAGCCGCGCCAGTTCCCCGACCTCGCGCGGATCCCAGTCGGCGAGCCGCCCGGCGTACCGCGCCCGGCGCGCCTCGCGCACCCGCCGTACCCGGTCCTGGCCCTCCTGGGTGAGCGCGACCAGCCAGGCCCGGCCGTCGGCCGGGTCGGGTTCCCGGGCCACCAGCCCGAGCTCCTCCAGGGCACGCAGTTGGCGGGACATGGTCGCCTTGCCGACGCCGATGTACGCGGCGAGCTCCGTGGCCCGCTGGCGGCCGCACTCGTCGAGGCGGATGAGGAGGCCGTAGGCCGCCGACTCCAGGTCGGGGTGGACCTCGCGGGCCATCTCGCCCTGGTTGGCCCGGGCACGCCGCAGCAGGACGGTCAGTTCGCGCTCCAGCGCCAGGAACGCGGGCTGGTCCACACCACTCGCGGCCACTCCCCCAGAGGGGGGACCCCCGGACGCGACTCCACGTCCGTCGTTTCCGTTGTCGTGCACGTCAGCCCCTGCCTCGGATTTCCCGGTCCTGAAAGTTCGCCGCCGAAGGCCGTCATCGCCGCAGCTCCGCCAGTATTTCGCAGGGCTGGACCATCGGCAGCGTCCGGACCTTGCTCCGACCCGGTGTTCCGGCGTGCGCGGCCTGGTTCACCGGACCTGACTGGCATGCCCACGCCAGCAACAGGATGACGACGGGTCGCGCCCTGTCACCCGCCTCCCCCTGCCACCGAGCACCACCGAGCCATCGAAGGCACGCTGTGTACGTGCTCAGACCCCATGTGCTCAGACCCGACGTGCTCCGCGCCCTCCGCGCCCTCCACCCCCGGCGCCACTTCCTCGCCGGCCTCCTGATCGCCGCCCTGCCACTCGCCCTCACCACCCCGGCCTCCGCGGAGACCGCCCCCAGCCCCGCCCGCGGCACCGCCCGCATGGGCATGGGCGTCCTCACCCACGACGGCCAGAGCGGCGTCCCCGCCGACACCCGCGCCGCCCACACCGAGGGCGTCGACGTCTCCAGCCATCAGGGCAACGTCGACTGGCCGACGTTGTGGGGCAGCGGGGTCAGGTGGGCCTACGCGAAGGCGACCGAGGGGACGTACTACACGAACCCGTACCACGCCCAGCAGTACAACGGCTCGTACGACGTCGGCATGATCCGCGGCGCGTACCACTTCGCCACCCCGGACACCGCGGCCGGCGCGACCCAGGCCGACTACTTCGTCGACCACGGCGGCGGCTGGTCGCAGGACGGCAGGACGCTGCCCGGCGTGCTCGACATCGAGTGGAACCCTTACGGCGACGCCTGCTACGGCAAGACGCAGAGCGCGATGGTCAGCTGGATCCGTGACTTCCTGAACCAGTACAAGGCGCGCACGGGCCGGAACGCCGTGATCTACACCGCCACCAGCTGGTGGACGCAGTGCACCGGTGACCACGCGGCCTTCGCCGCCGCCAATCCGCTGTGGATCGCCCGCTACGCCCCGACGGCGGGGACGCTGCCGACCGGCTGGAGCAGCTACACCATGTGGCAGTACACGTCCTCCGGCCCCACCGTCGGCGACCACGACAAGTTCAACGGCGCACTGGACCGGGTCGTGGCCCTCGCCAACGGCTGACACCCTGGAACGGACAGGCGAAGGCCCGGGCCTCCCTCACGAGAACCCGGGCCCTGCCTCATCCGGCGGCGTCCGTCACGCCGCCACCGGAACCTCCGGTGCGGCCCCGTTCGTCGCCGGGGACAGCGCCAGTTCCAGGACCTGGCGGACGTCCGTGACGGCGTGGACGTCGAGCTTGTCCAGCACCTCGGCCGGGACGTCGTCCAGGTCGGGCTCGTTGCGCTTCGGGATGATGACGGTGGTCACCCCTGCCCGATGCGCGGCGAGCAGCTTCTGCTTCACGCCGCCGATCGGCAGGACCCGGCCGGTCAGCGAGACCTCACCGGTCATCGCCACGTCCGTACGGACCAGCCGGCCCGACAGCAGCGACGCCAGCGCCGTCGTCATCGTGACGCCCGCGCTCGGGCCGTCCTTGGGCACCGCGCCCGCCGGGAAGTGGATGTGCACGCCCCGGTCCTTCAGGTCGGCCACCGGCAGTTCGAGCTCGGCGCCGTGCGAGCGCAGGAAGCTCAGCGCGATCTGCGCCGACTCCTTCATCACGTCACCCAGCTGGCCGGTCAGGGTCAGCCCCGCCGCGCCGGTCTCCGGGTCGGCCAGTGACGCCTCGACGAACAGGACGTCACCACCCGCTCCCGTGACCGCGAGGCCCGTCGCCACGCCCGGCACCGCGGTGCGGCGCTCCGCCGGGTCCTGCGCGGACTCGGGCACGTGGTGCGGCCGGCCGATCAGGGCGCGCAGATCCTCGTCCCTGACCGTGAACGGCAGCTTCCGCTCGCCCAGTTCGTGCTGGGCCGCGATCTTGCGCAGCAGCCGTGCGACGGACCGCTCCAGGTTGCGGACGCCCGCCTCACGCGTGTACTCGCCGGCGAGCTTGCGCAGCGCGCTCTCGTCGAGCGTGACCTCGGCCTTCTCCAGCCCCGCCCGCTCCAGCTGACGCGGCAGCAGGTGGTCGCGCGCGATGACGATCTTCTCGTCCTCGGTGTAGCCGTCGAGGCGGACCAGCTCCATACGGTCGAGCAGCGCCTCCGGGATGGCCTCCAGCACGTTCGCGGTGGCCAGGAAGACGACGTCCGACAGGTCCAGCTCCACCTCCAGGTAGTGGTCCCGGAAGGTGTGGTTCTGCGCGGGGTCCAGGACCTCCAGGAGAGCGGCGGCCGGGTCGCCCCGGAAGTCGGACCCCACCTTGTCGATCTCGTCGAGGAGCACGACCGGGTTCATCGACCCGGCCTCCTTGACGGCCCGGACGATCCGGCCGGGCAGCGCGCCGACGTACGTACGGCGGTGACCGCGGATCTCGGCCTCGTCCCGGACGCCACCGAGGGCGACCCGCACGAACTTCCGTCCCATCGCGTGCGCGACGGACTCGCCGAGCGAGGTCTTGCCGACGCCGGGCGGGCCGACCAGCGCGAGGACGGCACCACCACGGCGGCCGCCGATCACACCCAGCCCCCGGTCGGTACGGCGCTTGCGCACCGCCAGGTACTCGGTGATCCGCTCCTTCACGTCCTGCAGTCCGGCGTGCTCGGCGTCCAGGATCGTCTTGGCACCCTGGATGTCGTACTGGTCCTCGGTCCGCTCGTTCCACGGCAGTTCGAGGACGGTGTCGAGCCAGGTCCTGATCCAGGATCCCTCGGGCGACTGGTCGCTCGAGCGCTCCAGCTTGTCGACCTCCTTGAGGGCTGCCTCGCGGACCTTCTCGGGCAGGTCGGCGGCCTCGACGCGGGCACGGTAGTCGTCGGACTCCTCGCCCTCCTGCTCGCCGTTGAGCTCGCGCAGTTCCTTGCGGACGGCTTCCAGCTGGCGCCGCAGCAGGAACTCGCGCTGCTGCTTGTCGACACCCTCCTGGACGTCCTTGGCGATGGTCTCGGCGACGTCCTGCTCGGCGAGGTGGTCGCGCAGGTGCTGGGTTGCGAGCTTCAGGCGGGCGACCGGGTCGGCCGTCTCCAGGAGCTCCACCTTCTGTTCGGTGGTCAGGAAGGGCGAGTAACCGGAGTTGTCGGCGAGCGCGGACACGTCGTCGATGGCCTGCACCCGGTCGACGACCTGCCAGGCGGCGCGCTTGCGCAGCCAGGCCGTGGCAAGGGCCTTGTACTCCTTGACCAGTTCGGTGACGTGACCGGGCAGCGGGTCGGGCACGCTTTCGTCGACCCTCGTCCCCTCGACCCACAGCGCCGCACCCGGCCCCGTGGTCCCGGCGCCGATCCTCACGCGGTCGCGTCCGCGGATCAGCGCACCCGGGTCGCCGTCGGCCAGCCGGCCGACCTGCTCGACGGTGCCGAGCACTCCGGTGCTCGCGTACGTCCCGTCGATCCGTGGCACCAGCAGAACCCTGGGCTTACCGGGTTCCGAGCGTGCGGCGGCCTGGGCGGCCTCCACCGCGGCGCGCACATCGGCGTCGTTCAAATCCAGCGGAACCACCATCCCGGGCAGCACGACCTCGTCGTCGAGCGGCAGCACGGGCAGGGCGAGCGGTGTGAACGCCGTGGACTCAGCAGCCATGATCTCCCCTTCGGCAGTCAAGTTGAGCTATGCCGACTCAATGCACGTGGGCCCCGGATTGTTCCCTGGGCCGCGTTCGCTCTGAGCGATCACTGGCCAACCTGCCTCTGACCAGGCATGTCCTGACGCGCAGACGACCGCCCCGACACCTCCGGCGGTCCCCCGTCGGCCACATCTCCCCCAACACCAGACCCACCCTCGACCTTCCCGGCACCGGTCGGGAACTCCGTCTGTGCTGACTGGACGGACGGGCATCGCCTGGGCGCTGTGCCGAGACCGTGTACGGGTTGCTGCCGCCGGACGCGGCGACGGCATCGCCGTCGAGGTCACGCTGAGCTCAGCCGGTGGACGCCGCGAAGGCAGGGTTCGCCCTGGAGGGGCCATGCGCGGCGCCCTGTTGCTCGCGAACGGTTGGCACGACCGGCACCTGCACTCGCGCGTGCGATGGGGTGGGGCGAGTAACGCGGGCGGCCGCGGCCCACGACATCCCGGAAAACCGGTTGCCGACACCCGCCCCCTGCCCCGAACGTCATCCGGTGACAGAGACAGCCGCACACACCCTCCTCGCCGCCTACGACGACGAGATGCGAGGCGCTCCCCCTGCCCCGCCCGCGGGAGTGACGTACGAACAGGACGGTCCGCTGCTGCGGATCGTCGGGCAGTTCCGCGGGTTCGTCAGCGGGCCGCGTGACCTCGGTGTGGACGGCGACGCGCTGGACCGGCTGATCGCGCGGCAGCGGGACTTCTTCGCTGGGCGCGGCGAGGCCGTGGAGTGGAAGACTCGGGCGCACGACATCCCGGCTGACCTCACCGACCGGCTGCGGGCGGCCGGGTTCGTGCCCGAGGAGCGGGAGACGGTGCTCGTCGGACGCGCCGCCGACATGGCCGGACACGCACCGGCCCTCCCGGACGGTGTCACGCTGCGCCGGGTCACGGCAGACGCGGACATGCGGCGGATCGCCGCCATGGAGTCGGCCGTGTGGGAGGACGACTGGAACTGGCTCGCCGAGGACCTGATCGGACGGGTCGCCGCCGCTCCGGACGAGATCGCCGTGTACGTCGCCGAGGCCGACGGGGAGGTGGTCTGCGCCGCCTGGCTCGCCTTCCGCGCGGGCACGGGGTTCGCGAGCCTGTGGGGCGGCTCCACGCTCGCCGCTTGGCGGAGGAAGGGCATCTACCGCGCCCTGGTGGCCGAGCGGGCCCGGCTCGCCGCCGCCCGGGACGTGACCTACCTGCACGTCGACGCCTCTGACGACAGCGCGCCCATCCTCCGGCGCCTGGGCTTCCACGCGGTCACCACGACTACGCCGTACGTCTGGTCACCGCCCGCCGGCTGACCCACAGTCATGGAACTGCGGAAGCGGGACGACCGAAGGACGGCCGGGCCGACCCAGGCAGGGCGGCAACGGCGTGCGGTGCTCGGCGGGTGGCCGCCGTGGTGGCGACGGGGTCGCCGCCCTACGCGGCCCGCGCCCGGTGCCGGCCCCGTACCACCGGCCAGGTCGCGATGCCGGTCGCCAGTGCGATCAGGTGGCCCCAGTTGGTCAGCGGGTCGGTGAACGCGAGCAGGTCCAGGACCAGTACCCCGCCGAACAGGGCGAGCAGGGGCCGGCGCAGCCACGGGGTCAGGAGTCCGGCCAGGGCGCCCAGCCCGGCGGCGACTCCGAAGCTGACGCCGTAGTCGAGGCGGTGCAGCGAGCTGTCGGGCAGGTGGCCGGCGAGCACCGCGAGGCCCACCGGGACCTCGGTCGCAAGGGTGGCCAGGACGTGCCCGAGGATGAAGACACCGGCCGTGCACAGCCCGCCCGTGCGGCGCTCCAGCGCGGTAAGCACGACCAGGAAGCCGACCGCGTACGGCGAGAGGATCCCGCCCGCGATCCACAGCGCGCTGGCCGTCAGGACGAGTGCGGGCGTCTGCACCAGGTGCGCCACGTCCGTGCTGGAGCCCTGGTGGAGGGCGTGCACGAGGGCGGGATCGGCGTACGCCGTGATGAGTGAGGTGACGGTGAGGACCGCGGCGTAGCCGAAGGTGAACGGTGTCCCCGTGGGCGTGGGCAGCAGGCGCCACGGGCGGAGGCGGCGGCGGCTTTCCGAGGGCTCGACAGCGGGGGCCTCGACCGGCGCGACCGGCACAGTCGGTGCATCCGCCGCGTCCGGTGCATCCGGTGCATCCGGTGCGTCCGCCGCGTCCGGTGCATCCGGTGCGTCCGCCGCGTCCGGTGCGTCCGGTGCGTCCGGCACCTTCGCCGACGACCCCCGCTGGCACGGCATTCCGTCCAGAGACCCGGACAGGTCGGGCATGCAGGCGCCGTGGCGCGGAGGAGAGGGCGCTTCCGGAGGCGGAGGCGGAGACCCCTCCGCGGGCGCCGACGAACCCGTCGTACCCACCGTCGTCTTCCGTTCCACGGCGAGGCGCTCCTTCCGTCCCGCCCCACGTTCCGCGCCCCGCAGGACCGCTGTCTGTGACCGGCGCCACCCTGACGCCGATTCACAGCCACTTCTCGAAAGTTGGAGGCCGTCCTGCGCGCCTGCGGACGCCGTAAGAGCAACGGCCTGGCGCCATCGAGTCGTTGATCCTGCGCCTGCTGGATTTTCGTCAGGCCACGAGGTCACCGTCCGACGCGGTCCGCGCAGCGGAAATTCCCTCAACCCAGCCCCTCCCACCCGCCATGATGGGCCGATGCCCACCTCGTACGACATCCCCCAGGTCCTGGACCGGCGCGAGGGTCCGCACGGCGAGATCGTGCTGCGACGGCACGGCGAGTTGCTGCAGATCATCGCCAACGGCTGCTTCCTGATGGACACTTCCGACGGCCGCTCGGAACGGCGGCTCATGGACGCGGCGCTGGACGCGTTAGGCGAGCGCACGGAGCCGAGCGTGCTCATCGGCGGCCTCGGCGTCGGCTTCTCGCTCGCACACGCCGCGGCCGATCCCCGCTGGGGCCGGATCACCGTGGTCGAGCGGGAACGCGCCGTCATCGACTGGCACCGCGCCGGGCCGCTTTCCACGCTCTCGGCACGGGCCCTCGCCGACCCGCGCACCTACATTGTGGAAACGGATCTTGTCGCTTTCGTCAATGAGACATGCGACACGTTCGACGCGCTGTGCCTGGACATCGACAACGGGCCCGGCTGGACGGTCACCGAGGGCAACGACGGGCTGTACTCCGCGGCCGGATTGGCAAGCTGCACAAGGGTGTTGAGGCCAGGAGGGGTGCTGGCGGTATGGTCTGCCCAGCCCTCTCCGGAATTTGAAGGAACCCTACGGAATGCCGGGTTCCGGCAGGTGCGTACCGAAGAGATCCCGGTTGCCCGGGGCGTTCCGGACGTCGTGCACGTTGCCGTCCGACCTGGATAGCAAAGCCGAGGTGACTCCCCGTACTCTGCTTCCCTGACGCCGATCATTCAAGCGTCAAGCGCAGTCATGCGCAGACAAGGGATCACCCCACTGGTTCCGGAATTGCACACCTCAGGGGCGGGCGATGGAGCAGACACACACCTCCCACAACGGCACGGCGACGACCCCGGGCGCGCAGCGACGGGTGCTTGTCGTCGAAGACGATCCGACGATCGTGGACGCCATCGCTACCCGCCTGCGCGCCGAGGGATTCCTCGTGCAAACAGCGGGCGACGGTCCGTCCGCGGTCGACACCGCCGAGGCCTGGCAGCCCGACCTGCTGATCCTCGACATCATGCTGCCCGGCTTCGACGGTCTGGAGGTCTGCCGTCGCGTGCAGGCCTCCCGGCCGGTGCCGGTGATGATGCTCACCGCGCGGGACGACGAGACCGACATGCTGGTCGGACTCGGCGTCGGCGCCGACGACTACATGACCAAGCCGTTCTCCATGCGGGAGCTGGCCGCGCGCGTGCACGTCCTGCTGCGCCGCGTGGAGCGGGCCGCGATCGCGGCGTCGACCCCGCGCAGCGGGATCCTCCGGCTCGGCGAACTGGAGATCGACCACGCGCAGCGCCGGGTGCGGGTGCGCTCCGAGGACGTCCACCTGACGCCCACGGAGTTCGACCTCCTGGTCTGCCTGGCCAACACCCCGCGCGCGGTCCTCTCCCGTGAGCAGCTGCTGGCGGAGGTCTGGGACTGGGCGGACGCCTCCGGCACCCGGACCGTCGACAGCCACATCAAGGCGCTGCGGCGGAAGATCGGTGCCGAGCGGATCCGCACGGTGCACGGCGTGGGCTACGCCCTGGAGACGCCGACGCCATGAGCGACGGGCCGGCCGCACCAAGACGCCCCGGGGAGTCCTGGGGCGGCGTACGCCCGTTCTCGATCAAGACCAAGCTGGGCGCTCTGGTCGTCATCTCGGTGCTGATCACCACGGGTCTGCTGATGATCGCGGTGCAGACCAAGACGGAGCTGCGCTTCATCACGGTCTTCTCGATGATTGCCACACTCCTCATTACGCAGTTCGTGGCGCACTCGCTCACCTCACCGCTGGACGAGATGAACGCGGTGGCCCGCTCGATCTCCCACGGCGACTACAGCCGCCGGGTGCGGGAGAACCGACGGGACGAGCTGGGCGACCTGGCCCAGACGATCAATCGCATGGCGGACGACCTGGAGGCCCAGGAGCGGCAGCGCAAGGAGCTCGTGGCCAATGTGTCGCACGAGCTGCGCACGCCCATCGCGGGCCTGCGCGCCGTTCTGGAGAACATCGTCGACGGCTTCACGGAGGCCGACCCCGAGACGATGCGGACCGCCCTGAAGCAGACCGAGCGGCTGGGCCGTCTCGTGGAGACGCTCCTCGACCTGTCCCGGCTGGACAACGGCGTCGTACCGCTGCGCAGGAGGCGGTTCGAGGTGTGGCCGTACCTGTCGGGTGTGCTGAAGGAGGCCAACATGGTCGCCTCGGCGCGCGCGGGCATCGCTTCCGGGTCCGGCAGCCACACGCGTACGGACGTCCATCTGCACCTCGACGTGTCCCCTCCGGAGCTGACCGCGCACGCGGACCCGGAGCGGATCCACCAGGTGGTGGCGAATCTCATCGACAACGCGGTCAAGCACAGCCCGCCGCACGGCCGGGTCACGGTCAAGGCGCGGCGCGGGGCCGCTCCCGAGTCGCTTGAGCTGGAGGTCCTCGACGAGGGCCCCGGCATTCCGCGGTCGGAGTGGCACCGGGTCTTCGAGCGGTTCAACCGCGGCAGCGTCAACCGTCCGCACGGTCCGGGCAGCGACGGCGGCACGGGCCTCGGTCTGGCGATCGCCCGCTGGGCGGTCGATCTGCACGGCGGTCTGATCGGAGTGGCCGAATCCGAGCGGGGTTGCCGGATTCTTGTCACCCTTCCGGGACTTCCATCTTTGCCAAGTTGACGTAAAGTTCGAAGCGGAGCCACAAGATCCACGGGCGTCCGTGCTGACGGACACGTGTGATCAGGCAGAGGCCCGCGCCGTTGTCGCGCCTGGGCCCGTTCAGCCCATCCCGGATGAAGCGGAACCTCGCTTGTTTCCCGCCATTTCCACGCGTGAAACACGCTGTTCGATGTGACTTACACGACGATGGACGGACCCGGCCTGACCTTCTCGGTCTTGGGGGCGTAGCCTTTATTCCCGCTGTCCATCACCTTGTGAAGCGGAAGAGGGCGGTTGCCGCCGTGTCGCCACAGTCCCCCAGTAACTCGAGCATCTCCACCGACGCAGACCAAGCGGGGAAGAACCCCGCAGCGGCCTTCGGTCCGAACGAGTGGCTCGTCGACGAGATCTATCAGCAGTACCTCCAGGACCCGAATTCGGTAGACCGCGCCTGGTGGGACTTCTTCGCCGACTACAAGCCGGGTGCGGCCGCCGCCTCGGCTCCGGCGGGTACTGCGGCCGCGGGGGCCGCAGAGACCACCCCCACGGCCCCACCCGCGCAGGCCGCCCCACCGGCACAGGCCCAGGCTCCGGCCGCTCCGGCCCCCGCGGCCCCGAAGCCGGCGGCCGCCGCTCCGGCGCCCGCTCAGGCCGCCGCACCGGCGAAGGCTCCGGCTCCGGCCGCGAAGCCGGCCGCTGCCGCCGCGCCGAAGGCCGCGGCTCCCGCCGCGTCCTCGGACGGTCCGGAGTTCGTGACGCTGCGCGGCCCCGCCGCCGCGGTCGCCAAGAACATGAACGCCTCGCTGGAACTGCCCACGGCCACGTCCGTGCGCGCCGTCCCGGTGAAGCTGCTGTTCGACAACCGCATCGTCATCAACAACCACCTCAAGCGGGCCCGGGGCGGGAAGATCTCCTTCACGCACCTGATCGGCTTCGCGATGGTGCAGGCCATCAAGGCCATGCCGTCGATGAACTGGCACTTCGCGGAGAAGGACGGGAAGCCCACCCTCGTCAAGCCCGCGCACGTCAACTTCGGCCTGGCCATCGACCTGGTGAAGCCCAACGGCGACCGCCAGCTCGTCGTCGCCGGCATCAAGAAGGCCGAGACCCTGAACTTCTTCGAGTTCTGGCAGGCCTACGAGGACATCGTCCGCCGCGCCCGCGACGGCAAGCTGACGATGGACGACTTCACCGGTGTCACGGTCTCCCTGACCAACCCCGGCGGCCTCGGCACCGTCCACTCGGTCCCGCGCCTGATGCCCGGCCAGTCGGTCATCATGGGCGTCGGCTCGATGGACTACCCGGCGGAGTTCCAGGGCACCTCCCAGGACACCCTGAACAAGCTCGGCATCGCGAAGGTCATGACGCTCACGTCGACCTACGACCACCGGGTGATCCAGGGCGCCGCGTCCGGCGAGTTCCTGCGCGTCGTGGCGAACTACCTGCTCGGCGAGAACGGCTTCTACGACGAGATCTTCGAGGCGCTGCGCATCCCCTACGAGCCTGTCCGCTGGCTCAAGGACATCGACGCCTCGCACGACGACGACGTCACCAAGGCCGCCCGCGTCTTCGAGCTGATCCACTCCTACCGGGTCCGCGGCCACGTCATGGCCGACACCGACCCGCTGGAGTACCGCCAGCGCAAGCACCCCGACCTGGACATCACCGAGCACGGGCTCACCCTGTGGGACCTGGAGCGCGAGTTCGCGGTCGGCGGCTTCTCCGGCAAGTCGATGATGAAGCTGCGCGACATCCTCGGTGTGCTGCGGGACTCGTACTGCCGCACCACCGGCGTCGAGTTCATGCACATCCAGGACCCGAAGCAGCGCAAGTGGATCCAGGACCGCATCGAGCGCCCGCACAGCAAGCCGGAGCGCGAGGAGCAGCTGCGCATCCTGCGCCGCCTGAACGCGGCGGAGGCCTTCGAGACCTTCCTGCAGACGAAGTACGTCGGCCAGAAGCGCTTCTCCCTGGAGGGCGGCGAGTCCGTCATCCCGCTGCTCGACGCGGTGCTGGACTCGGCCGCCGAGTCCCGCCTCGACGAGGTCGTCATCGGCATGGCCCACCGCGGCCGCCTGAACGTCCTCGCCAACATCGTCGGCAAGTCGTACGCGCAGATCTTCCGCGAGTTCGAGGGCAACCTCGACCCGAAGTCGATGCACGGCTCCGGCGACGTGAAGTACCACCTGGGCGCGGAGGGCACCTTCACCGGTCTCGACGGCGAGCAGATCAAGGTCTCGCTGGCCGCCAACCCCTCCCACCTGGAGGCGGTCGACCCGGTCCTGGAGGGCATCGCCCGCGCCAAGCAGGACATCATCAACAAGGGCGGCACGGACTTCACCGTCCTGCCGGTGGCCCTCCACGGCGACGCGGCCTTCGCGGGCCAGGGCGTGGTCGCGGAGACCCTGAACATGTCGCAGCTGCGCGGATACCGCACCGGCGGCACGGTCCACATCGTCATCAACAACCAGGTCGGCTTCACCGCCGCGCCGGAGTCGGCCCGCTCCTCCATGTACGCCACCGACGTGGCCCGCATGATCGAGGCGCCGATCTTCCACGTGAACGGCGACGACCCGGAGGCCGTGGTCCGCGTGGCCCGCCTGGCCTTCGAGTTCCGCCAGGCGTTCAACAAGGACGTCGTGATCGACCTCATCTGCTACCGCCGCCGCGGTCACAACGAGTCGGACAACCCGGCCTTCACCCAGCCGCTGATGTACGACCTGATCGACAAGAAGCGCTCGGTGCGCAAGCTGTACACCGAGTCCCTGATCGGTCGCGGCGACATCACCCTGGAAGAGGCCGAGCAGGCCCTGCAGGACTACCAGGGCCAGCTGGAGAAGGTCTTCACGGAGGTCCGTGAGGCCACCTCGCAGCCGCTGTCCGCCGAGTCCTCGGACCCGCAGGCGGAGTTCCCGGTCTCCGTGAACACCGCGATCTCCACGGAGGTCGTCAAGCGGATCGCCGAGTCCCAGGTCAGCGTCCCCGACCACATCACCGTCCACCCGCGTCTGCTGCCGCAGCTGCAGCGCCGGGCGACGATGGTCGAGGAGGGCACCATCGACTGGGGCATGGGCGAGACCCTGGCGGTCGGCTCGCTCCTCCTCGAGGGCGTCCCGGTCCGCCTGGCCGGCCAGGACTCGCAGCGCGGCACCTTCGGCCAGCGCCACGCGGTGCTGATCGACCGGGCCACGGGCGACGAGTTCACGCCGCTGATGTACCTCGCCGAGGACCAGGCCCGCTACAACGTCTACAACTCGCTGCTCAGCGAGTACGCGGCGATGGGCTTCGAGTACGGCTACTCGCTGGCCCGCCCCGACGCGCTCGTGCTGTGGGAGGCGCAGTTCGGCGACTTCGTCAACGGCGCGCAGACGGTCGTGGACGAGTTCATCTCGTCGGCGGAGCAGAAGTGGGGCCAGACCTCCGGCGTCACGCTGCTGCTCCCGCACGGCTACGAGGGCCAGGGCCCGGACCACTCGTCCGCCCGCCCGGAGCGCTTCCTCCAGATGTGCGCGCAGAACAACATGACGGTCGCGATGCCCACGCTCCCGTCGAACTACTTCCACCTCCTGCGGTGGCAGGTGCACAACCCGCACCACAAGCCGCTGGTCGTCTTCACCCCGAAGTCGATGCTGCGCCTGAAGGCCGCGGCCTCGAAGGCGGAGGAGTTCACGACGGGCCAGTTCCGCCCGGTCATCGGCGACGCGTCGGTCGACCCGGCCGCGGTCAAGAAGGTCGTCTTCTGCGCCGGCAAGGTCTACTACGACCTCGAGGCCGAGCGTCAGAAGCGCGGTGTCAAGGACACGGCGATCATCCGCCTCGAGCGTCTGTACCCCCTCCCGGGTGCCGAGGTCCAGGCCGAGATCGCCAAGTACCCGAACGCCGAGAAGTACCTCTGGACCCAGGAGGAGCCGGCCAACCAGGGCGCGTGGCCGTTCATCGCCCTCAACCTCATCGACCACCTCGACCTGGCGGTCGGCGCGGACGTCCCCCACGGGGAGCGCCTGCGCCGCATCTCCCGCCCGCACGGCTCCTCGCCGGCGGTGGGTTCCGCGAAGCGGCACCAGGCCGAGCAGGAGCAGCTGGTGCGTGAGGTGTTCGAGGCGTAACCGCTCTCGCAGGCCGTACGTGACCGGGCCGCACCCCCTTTCCGGGGGTGCGGCCCGGCCGTTTCCGCCCACTTATCCTTGAGGCATGTACTTCACGGACCGTGGCATCGAAGAGCTGGAGAAACGGCGGGGCGAGGAGGAGGTCACCTTCGAGTGGCTCGCCGAGCAGCTGCGGACCTTCGTCGATCTGAACCCGGACTTCGAGGTGCCGGTGGAGCGGCTGGCGACGTGGCTGGCGCGGCTGGACGACGAGGACGAGGACGACGAGTAGGACCGTTTCGGTGGGGCGCCCAGGTGGCGCCCCCTTTTTCGTGCTCTCATTCCGTGCTCTCCCCACGCGGTGGGCGGGAGGCCGGCCGCGATCAGGGCGGTTGCCGGCAGGCGGGCTCCGAGGTCTCGCGACCAGGGCCACCAGGGCGGCCAGGGGCCGAGGCGGGGGTGGGCCACGGCGTCGCTCTCCGGGCGGACGGAGGCGCGCAGGCTGGGCCACTCGACCGGGACGACGTCGGGCTGGGCGCGGGCGGCCTCACGGAGGCGGTCTCCCGCGCGCGTGAGGACGGCGAGGAGGGCGCGCAGGCGGCCGCGCGTGTCGCGGTCGCGGAGGCCGGTTCGGTGAGCGGGTCGAGGGTCTGCACGTGGAGGACCGCGTCGGGGCCCAGACGGGCGGCGAAGGTGTTCATGGCCTGGCGAGGTGCAGCCGGCCCGGTCTAGGCCCCGCCACAGGGCGAGTACGGGCCAGGAGGCGCCGAGTGCCAGGGAAGTGCCCTCGAGGAAGAGGACGCTCCGCTCCGGCCGTCACCCGCGCGCAGGGCGCCGGGACCGGCGGACCGGGCGGGAAGCTTCCGTCGACACGCACAACCCCAAGCAGCCCCCATCAGCCCCCATCAGCTCCCATCAGCTCCCAGAGATATGTCTTGACTTTCCGTTTCCGCGATATATCGTGATGACAGGAGACGCGATATGGCGCGTTGCTACGCGGAGGTCTGCACCGATGCCCGAGTGGTCCGTCACAGAACCGAGGAAACTCACCTTCGACGATCCCGTCACCACCCTCCGCGTCCGCATCGTCGACGGAACAGTGAACGTGGTGGGCACCGACGAAGGTTCCGCCCGCCTGGAGGTCTCCCAGATCGAGGGACCACCCCTGGCCGTGACCCATGAGGGCGGCACGCTCACCGTGGCGTACGACGACCTGCCCTGGAAGGGCTTCCTCAAGTGGCTCGACCGCAAGGGGTGGCGCCGCAGTGCCGTCGTCTCCCTCGCCGTGCCGGCCGGGACGCAGGTCGAGGTGGGCGTGGTGAGCGCCGGGGCCGTGGTCTCCGGGATGCGCGGGCCGTCCGTGGTCAAGGGCGTCACCGGTGACACGACACTCGTCGGGCTCTCGGGCCCGGTCCGGGCCGACACGGTCTCCGGGAACCTGGAGGCCCAGTCCGTCACCGGCGACCTCCGTTTCAACTCCGTCTCCGGCGACCTCACCGTCGTCGACGGCTCGGGCTCCTCCGTGCGGGCCGACTCGGTCAGCGGCTCCATGATCGTCGACCTCGACCCGGACGGCCCCACCGACGTCCGGCTGACCAGCGTCTCGGGCGAGATCGCCATCCGGCTGCCCCAGCCCGCGGACGCCGAGGTCGAGGCCAACACGGCGAGCGGCACGATCTCCAACGCCTTCGACGGCCTCCGGGTACACGGCCAGTGGGGCGCCCACAAGATCACCGGCCGTCTCGGCGCGGGGAACGGCAAGTTGCGCGCCACGACCGTCTCCGGCTCGATCGCGCTCCTGCGCAGGCCGCCCCGCGAGGACGAGCCGTGGGACGACGTCATGGACCCGGGTGCCGACCACCCGGCGGACGGCCCTCGGAGCGAGCAGGGGGACAATTCCGTTTCCGGCCCGGGCGACGGCTCGACCAGCGCCCCGGCCGACGGTACGACCGACAAGAAGGTGCTCTGACATGCCCCCCGTCTTCGCCCACGGCCGCCTCCGTCTCTACCTGCTCAAGCTGCTGGACGAGGCCCCACGCCACGGCTACGAGGTGATCCGTCTCCTGGAGGAGCGCTTCCAGGGGCTCTACGCGCCGTCTGCGGGCACCGTGTACCCGCGCCTGGCCAAGCTGGAGACCGAGGGCCTGGTCACCCACACCACCGAGGGCGGCCGCAAGGTGTACGCCATCACCGACGCGGGCCGCGCCGAGCTGGCCGACCGCAGCGGTGAACTGGCCGACCTGGAGGTGGAGATCCGCGATTCGGTCGCGGAACTCGCCGCCGAGATCCGGGCCGACGTGCGCGGCGCGGCGGGAGACCTGCGGCGCGAGATGCGGGCGGCGGCCTCCGAGGCCCGCCGGGGCACGGGAGCCGACGGCGGTGAACAGGAAGGCTCCTCCGGGGACTTCGGCGGGCACACCGACAACGAGGCGTGGCGCGCGGCCAAGGAGGAGATGCGCCGCGTCAAGCAGGAGTGGAAGGAGCAGGCCCGCCGCGCCAAGGACGAGAGCCGGCGAGCCCGCGAGGAGGCCCAGCGCGCCCGCCGTCAGGCCAAGGAGGCGCAGGACCGGGCCCGGGAGCAGGCGCAGGAAGAGGTGCAGCGCATCGCCCGCCGGGTCCAGGAACAGGTGCAGGACCACTTCACCCGGGGCGACTGGCCGACGGGAGTACGCGAGGGCCTGACCGAACTGGCCAAGGAGTTCGGCGAGTTCGGGAAGGAGTACGGCAAGGACTTCGGTTTCGGACGGGGCAACGGCAGTGCGGAGAAGGCGGCGCCGGCCCCCGAGTACGCGCACACCCCGAAGGACTTCCCGGCCGACTACGAACCGGCGTGGGCCCACGAGGACCCCACCGGCGACCCGGCCCGCGACCTGGACCGCCTCCTCGACCGCTTCCGGGACGACATCCGCGACACCGCCCGGGACCACGGAGTCACACCGGACCAGCTCCGTGACGCCCGCCGCCACCTCTCGGCGGCGGCGGCACACATCGGATCGCTGCTGCGGACACCGAGGGCGTGACGGCGGGGCGGGCACTGCCCGGAGGCAGCCGTGCCCGACCGGCCCCCTCAGCCCGCCTTCGCCTCCCCGCCCCCGCCCCCGTACAGCACCCGCGTCAGCGCCTCGTACGTCACACCGTGATCGGCGAGGACCTCCGCGGGTACTCCGGGGCGGGCGGTCAGGGCCAGCAGGATGTGTTCGTCGCCGACGTGGCGGTCCCGGCGGGCGACGGCGATGCGGAGAGACCTCTCAAGGACCTCCTTGGCATCCCGCCCGAAGGTCCGGCGCCCCGACCACCAGCCCTTGTCCTTGCGGTCGCCGGACATCGCGCCGACGCCGTGCACCTCCTCCACCCGGGCGACGATCTCCGAGACGTCGATGCCCAGTCCCGCCAGGGCATCGGTCTCGGCCTGGGTGAGGCCCGCACGCCGCCGCGCCTCGGTCAGGGCCCGCCGCACGGACTCCTTGCGCTCGGCGAGCCCGAGTGCGGCGAGCCCGAAGGAGGCGCGGGAGGCCTCCCGGTCCAGCAGCGCGAGCAGCACATGCTCCGCCCCCACGGACCCCACGCCCGCCCCCTCCGCGTGCTCGACCGCCCCTCGCACCACGTCCCGGGCGTCCTTCGTGAACCGCTCCAACATCAATGCCTCCCGTACTTCTTGTGCACGGCCTGCCTGCTCACACCGAGTTCCGCGGCGATCTCCTGCCACGACCAGCCCTGATTGCGCGCGCTGCGGACCTGTACGGCCTCCAGCTGCTCCAAGAGCCTGCGCAGCGCGGCGACGGCCCTGAGGCCGACCCGGGGGTCCCGGTCGCCCGCGCGCTCGGCGAGATCCGTTGCTTCGGTCATAGCTGTCAACTTAGATTGACAGACGCTCGCCTGTCAACCACAGTTGACGCATGAGACACGACGGCGGCCGGCCCGGAACCCGGACCGGCCGCCAGAAAACGAGAGACCGCTAGCCGTTCGTGAGGACGATCTTTCCGAACTGGTCCCCGGACGCCAGCCGCTCGAAGCCCTCGCGGGCCCGGTCGAGCGGGAACGTCTCGTCGATGACGGGACGTACGCCGGTGGCGGCGCAGAAGGAGAGCAGGTCCTCCAGTTCGTCCTTGGTGCCCATCGTGGAGCCGACGACCTTGAGCTCCAGGAAGAAGATCCGGGTCAGCTCGGCGTGCGAGGGACGGTCGCCGCTCGTCGCACCGGAGATCACGAGCGTTCCACCGGGCCGCAGGGACTTCACCGAGTGCGACCAGGTGGCCGCGCCGACGGTCTCGATCACGGCGTCGACCCGCTGCGGCAGCCGCGCACCCGGCTCCACCGCCTCCACGGCCCCGAGCTCGACGGCCCGCTTCCGCTTCGCCTCGTCCCGGCTGGTCGCGAAAACCCGAAGCCCCGCGGCCTTCCCGAGCACGATCGCGGCCGTGGCGACACCGCCGCCGGCACCCTGCACGAGGACGGAGTCACCGGGACGCACACCGGCGTTCGTGAACAGCATCCGGTACGCCGTCAGCCATGCCGTGGGCAGACAGGCGGCCTCCTCGAAGGAGAGCTCCTTGGGCTTGGGCAGCAGGTTCCACGTCGGTACGGCGACCTGCTCGGCGAAGGTGCCCTGGTAGCGCTCGGTGAGGATGGAGCGGGGCTCCTTCGGGCCGACGCCGTGGCCGGTCTGGCCGATGACGGAGTGCAGGACGACCTCGTTGCCGTCCTGGTCGACACCGGCGGCGTCACAGCCGAGGATCATCGGCAGCTTGTCCTCCGCGAGGCCCACGCCGCGCAGGGACCAGAGGTCGTGATGGTTGAGGGAGGCGGCCCTGACGTCGACGACGCTCCAGCCGGCACGTGGGTCGGGGGCCGGGCGCTCCCCCGACTCCAGGCCGGAGAGCGGCTGGTCGCGGTCGATTCGGGCGGCGTAGACAGCGAACATGACCTTGACGATAGGTGCGGAGACTGGTCCCACGGAACCGTTCAGCCCTGTGACACACACCCTCTTGTCAACCCCCCAACCCCCTGCGGACGCCCCGAGGGCGACGCCCCCAGACACGGACCGATGCCCACCCGCCACCCGACTCGGTCGGTCGGCCGAGAGGCGGGCCTCGCCCGGCCGTCACCGCCCTAGCAAGGCGCGCGCTCCCGCACCCGCGTACGGCGGCAAGGGGCCGTGTCGGGGGGTGTCCGCCCGCAGCGGTTGGCGCGTCAACGCCGGCACCTCGATGGCCAACCGATTCCGCGCCGTTCCGAGGACGGACACCCCCCGACACGGCCCCGACCCCCACGAAACACAAGGCGCAAGGCGCAAGGCGCACCCCACCACCCCGAAGCCACCCGAACAGCCGGGCGCCCGGGTAAAAAAATGACCCCGCCCAAACGGGCGGGGCCATCACAAGCCTCAGCGCCGAGCCACACCCTCCGCCCGCGCCGCCGCCGCCACCGCGGCCGTCACCGCAGGCGCCACCCGCTCGTCGAACGGCGACGGGATCACGTAGTCCGCGGCAAGGTCGTCACCGACCACCGAGGCCAGCGCCTCAGCGGCCGCGATCTTCATCCCCTCGGTGATCCGGGACGCCCGCACCTGCAGCGCCCCCGCGAAGATCCCGGGGAACGCCAGCACGTTGTTGATCTGGTTCGGGAAGTCCGACCGCCCGGTGGCCACGACGGCCGCGTACTTGTGCGCGACGTCGGGGTGGACCTCCGGGTTCGGGTTGGCCATGGCGAAGACAAAAGCACCCTCGGCCATGGAAGCCACCGCCGGCTCCGGCACCGTACCGCCGGAAACCCCGATGAAGACGTCGGCGCCTTCCAGCGCGGCCTCCAGCGACCCGCTGATGCCCGCCTTGTTCGTGAAGCCGGCGAGCTCCCGCTTGACCGAGGTCAGATCGTCACGGTCACCCGACACGATCCCCTTGCGGTCCGCGACCGCCACGTCCCCGATACCGGCCTCGACCAGCATCTTCGCGATGGCGACACCGGCCGCGCCGGCCCCCGAGATGACGGCCCGCAGCTCGCCGATCCCACGACCGGTCAGCTTCGCCGCGTTCCTGAGCGCCGCCAGCGTCACGACCGCCGTACCGTGCTGGTCGTCGTGGAACACCGGGATGTCCAGCTGCTCCTGGAGCTTGCGCTCGATCTCGAAGCACCGCGGCGCCGAGATGTCCTCCAGGTTGATCCCGCCGAACGACGGCGAGAGCCGGACCACGGTCTCGACGATCTCGTCCACGCCCGTGCAGTTCAGAGCGATCGGCACCGCGTCCACACCGCCGAACTGCTTGAACAGGATCGCCTTGCCCTCCATCACCGGGAGGGAGGCCTCGGGACCGATGTCACCGAGTCCGAGCACCGCCGTACCGTCCGTCACAACGGCGACGACAGACGACTTCCACGTGTAGTCATGGACGAGATCGGGCTGCTCGGCGATCGCGCTGCACACTTTCGCGACGCCGGGCGTGTACGCGAGGGACAGGTCGTCCTTGTCGCGGACCGGCACGGTGGCCTGCACGGCCATCTTGCCGCCGCGGTGCAGCGCGAACGCCGGATCGAAGGAATCGAGGGGCTCGGCCCCGCCTTCCTGGTCCGTACTGCTGTCGCTGCGAGGATTGACGATCTCCGCTGCCACTTTGTCTTACCCCTTAGGTCTTCATGGTTTGAGGGTGGCCACTCCTGGTTGAGAAGTGGGCGGGCACCGCGCACGGCCCTGATGGTCTGCGCCCGCACGGGGTACGTACGGGCCATGCGCGACGGGCGCGCCGCACACGCGCCCTGAGCCCCGGATGAGGGGTGTAAAGAACCTTCTTACCGGACGGGCCGCCCGCCGACGAGTCCAATACGTGCAAGGTCACATGGCAGAACGAGATCATCCCGTTGCCGGTGACATGAATCATGGGACATACCGGCCCAAGGTCTCAAGATCGGCTTGACGGGCGCTCGAGCGGCGCTCGACCCCCGCCGACCTGCATCGGACCGATGTCCGCATCCCGAGATGTGCCAAAGATCCTGCGGCCGGAGGGGTTCATTCCCGTAGATGGTGCGGCGGGATGTACTGACCTGGTGTGATTCGGGGGTCGCCCGTTATCCGATTTTGACATGGGTGCGCCCCTGATTGCCTCCGTCCGAATGGCAAGATGCCGTCATCACACGAGGTCGCGACACTCGAAGACGTGTGCTCTCGTCGACCCAGGACCAATGGCATCTGCCGAACCCATCAGCAGTTGTCCGCCCCAACGGCAACTCCACCCATCCGCCGGAGGAACCCAAAATGACCGCACGCTCCACCCGTCGTACGACCGCCGCGCACTCCCGGCTAGCAGCGGTCGGTGCGATCGCGGTCGCAGGCGCTCTGCTGCTCACCGGCTGCGGTGACCAGACCGAAAACAGCGGCTCGGACAGCACCGACACCACCTCGGCGAGCGCGGCCCCGCTGGCCGACAAGCTCCCGAAGGCGATCCGTGACGCGGGCGTCATCAAGGTCGGTTCCGACATCGCCTACGCGCCGGTCGAGTTCAAGGACAGCGCCGGCAAGACCGTCGGCATCGACCCCGACCTGGCCGCCGCCATGGGCAAGCAGCTCGGCGTGACGTTCGCGTTCGAGAACGGCACGTTCGACACGCTGATCACGGGTCTGCGCTCCGACCGCTACGACATCGCCATGTCCGCGATGACCGACACCAAGGACCGCCAGGAGGGTGTCGACTCGGACACCGGCAAGAAGGTCGGCGAGGGCGTCGACTTCGTGGACTACTTCACGGCCGGTGTGTCGATCTACACCAAGAAGGGCGACGACCAGGGCATCAAGACCTGGTCCGACCTGTGCGGCAAGAAGATCGTGGTGCAGCGCGGCACGGTCTCCGAGGACCTCGCCAAGGCCGAGGCGAAGAAGTGCACCGGCGGCAAGACGATCTCCATCCAGGCCTTCGACAACGACCAGCAGGCCCAGACCCGCCTGCGCGCGGGCGGCGCCGACGCCGGTTCCTCCGACTTCCCCGTCGCCGCGTACGCCGTGAAGACCTCCGGTGGCGGCAACGACTTCCAGCTGGTCGGCGAGCAGGTCGAGGCCGCCCCGTACGGCATCGCGGTCGACAAGGGCAACACCCAGCTGCGGGACGCCCTGAAGGCCGCGCTGGACGCGATCATCGCGAACGGCGAGTACGAGAAGATCATCACGAAGTGGGGCGTCGCCGACGGCGCCGTCAAGGAAGCCACCATCAACGGCGGCAAGTGACCGCGCGGTCTGCGGCCACTGAAAGGCAACACCCGTGACTGTTGACATCGACAAGACGAGCGGGCCGGCGGACACCCCGCCGGCCGGCCCGCAGGCCATCAAGGCCATCCCGGTCCGGCACTACGGGCGGTACGTGTCCGCCGTGGTCGCCCTCGCCGTGCTGGCCGGCATCGTCTACGCGTTCTCCCAGGGCAGGATCAACTGGGGCGCGATCCCGGACTACTTCTTCAACGACCGCATCCTCGGCGGCGTGGGCAAGACGCTCCTGCTCACGGTGCTGTGCATGCTGATCGGCGTCGTCGGCGGCATCCTGCTGGCGGTGATGCGCCTGTCGAAGAACCCGGTCACCTCGTCCATCGCGTGGTTCTACATCTGGTTCTTCCGCGGCACCCCGGTCCTGGTCCAGCTGATCGTCTGGTTCAACCTGGGCCTGGTCTTCGAGTACATCAACCTCGGGCCGTTCTACAAGAACGAGTGGTCGGACTTCATGACCCCGTTCCTGACGGCGCTGCTGGGCCTCGGCCTCAACGAGGCGGCGTACATGGCGGAGATCTGCCGTGCCGGTCTGCTCTCGGTCGACGAGGGCCAGACCGAGGCGTCGCACGCGCTGGGCATGAGCCACGGCAAGACGCTGCGCCGGATCGTCGTCCCGCAGGCGATGCGCGTGATCGTGCCGCCCACGGGCAACGAGGTCATCAACATGCTGAAGACGACCTCGCTGGTGTCCGTGGTCCAGTACTCGGAGCTGCTCCGCGTCGCCCAGGACATCGGCCAGACCTCCGGCGCCCCGGCCGAGATGCTGTTCCTCGCCGCGGCCTGGTACCTGGTGCTGACGTCGATCTTCAGCGTCGGCCAGTACTACCTGGAGCGGTACTACGCCCGCGGTTCCAGCCGCAGCCTGCCGGCCACGCCGTTCCAGAAGATCAGGGCGAACCTGCTCTCCCTGTCGAGCCGTTCGAAGTCGGCGGGAGGTACCGCATGACCGCCATGGTGAAGGCCGAGGGCGTCCACAAGTCCTTCGGTCTGGTCGAGGTCCTCAAGGGCATCGACCTGGAAGTGAGGTCCGGCGAGGTCTTCTGCCTCATCGGCCCCTCCGGATCCGGCAAGTCGACCTTCCTCAGGTGCATCAACCACCTGGAGAAGATCAACGCCGGTCGCCTGTACGTCGACGGCGACCTGGTCGGCTACCGCCAGAAGGGCGACAAGCTGTACGAGCTGAAGGACAGCGAGGTCGCGGTCAAGCGCCGGGACATCGGCATGGTCTTCCAGCGCTTCAACCTGTTCCCGCACATGACGGCCGTCGAGAACATCATGGAGGCGCCGGTCCAGGTCAGGGGCGTGAGCCGGGCCCAGGCCCGGGAGCGCGCGCAGCAGCTGCTGGACCGTGTCGGTCTGGCCGACAAGGCCGGCAGCTACCCCTCGCAGCTCTCCGGCGGCCAGCAGCAGCGCGTGGCGATCGCCCGTGCGCTGGCGATGGACCCGAAGCTGATGCTCTTCGACGAGCCGACCTCGGCCCTGGACCCGGAGCTGGTCGGTGACGTCCTCGACGTCATGCGCGACCTCGCCGAGTCCGGCATGACGATGATCGTCGTCACCCACGAGATGGGCTTCGCCCGGGAGGTCGGCGACAGCCTGGTCTTCATGGACGACGGCGTGGTGGTCGAGTCCGGCAACCCGCGGGACGTCCTGGCGAACCCGCAGCACGAGCGGACGCAGTCGTTCCTGTCCAAGGTGCTGTAGCGGCCGGAAACAAGAGGGGCGGTACGGAGATCTCCGTACCGCCCCTTTCCGTATGCTCCGGCGCTACGCCGAGGTCCGTTACCTCAACGCGAGCAGCAGCGTGTCCGACGGTGAGCACCACACCGGACGCGCCTCCCCGAAGCCCTTCTCCCGCAGCACGCGCGCGTGCCATGCGGCGGACGGCATGTCGCCGTCGGCGTGGTCGCCGTAGATCTCGAAGCGCCGGGCGGTGGGACCGGCGAGAACGGGGTCCTTGGCGGCGAGCTGCCACCACTCGGACCAGTCGAGGGCGCCGTCGGTCCTGGCCTGTTCCATGGCCGTGTGCCGCTGCGCGCGCTCGGCCGCGTTGATCCGGGGCGTCGTGTCGTCGATCATGTGGTCCGCGTTCATGAAGACACCGCCGTCGCGGACGAGTTCCGCGACCTGACCGTAGAGGGCCGCGAGGGGGTCGCTGTGCAGCCAGTGCAGGGCCGTGGCGGTCAGGACGGCGTCGTACGCGTCGTACGGCAGCCTGGCGGGCCAGTCGGGGTCCTTGAGGTCGGCGGTGACGAAGGTGACCCGCTCGTCGTCCGCGAAGGTGCCCTCGGCGATGGCGAGGAGCGCGGGGTCGAGGTCGACGCCGGTGCTGGTGGCCTGTGGGAACCGGGCGAGGAGCCTGGCCGTGATACTTCCCGTGCCGCACGCGAGGTCCAGGACGCGCGGGGCGGGGCCGACGAGGGCCTCGACCATGTCGAGCATGATCCGGAAGCGTTCCTCCCGGTCGGGCATGTACCACTCCTGCTGTCGGTCCCAGCTCTGCTGCCAGGCCTGCCAGTCGGTACCGGCAGTGGTGGTGTCCGTGTCCGCCATCGAGCCCCTCCGTCGCGTACGTGACGTAATACCCTGGATGCACGACCGGCTGTTACCCGACCGCACCACGACCATAGAACGCCTCCGTAAGGACTACAAGTGGAACTGGCCTATTACTCGGATTACGCCGTACGCCTCGTCAACAGCGAGGAACCGGCCCGGGGCAAGGACGCGCTGACCTCGGTCGAGGCAATCCACGGCCTCTTCGGCGGCAACGAGGGGGTGGCCCGGCGTGCCACGGACGCGGACGTCACCCGTTTCCGGGGCGTACGGGCACGGCTCCGGGCGGTCTTCGAGGCTGCGGACACGGGCAACGAGACCCTGGCGGTGGACCTGCTGAACTCGCTGCTGCTGGAGTTCCCGGTGAGCCCGCAGATCTCCGGCCACGACTACCGGGACGACGAGGGCCGCCCGCTGTGGCACATGCACCTGGCGGACCACCCGTCGAACGCGACCGCCGGCTACGCGGCCATCGCCGCGATGGGCCTCGCCTTCCATCTCACCGAGTACGGCGTCGACCGCCTCGGCCTGTGCGAGGCGACCCCCTGCCGCAACGCCTATCTCGACACGTCCACGAACCGTTCTCGGCGCTACTGCTCCGACCGCTGCGCGACCCGCGCCAACGTGGCGGCCTACCGCGCCCGCAAGCGCCTGGAGGCCGACCGGTCGGAGAAGACGGGCCTCGCGGCTGAGAGCGCCCAGCGCACCGCGGCGAACGGCGAACGCTGATCCGGCTTGCGCGGCCGGTAGCGGAAACGGACCTTGCCGAGCACCAGCTCGTCGGGGACGGTCCCGTAGTCGGTGCTGTCGCCGCCGGCGTACGCGTTGTCGCCGAGCACCCACCAGCCGCCCTCACGCCGCTGCGCGGCCCGCTTGACGACGAGCAGGTCCTGCTGGAACGGATGACGCAGGACGACCACGTCGCCCGGCCTGATCCGGGCACCCCACTGGACGACGAGCTGATCCCCGTGGCTGAGCGTGGGCACCATGGACGGCCCGGTCACCTCGGCCAGCCCAAACGGCAGTACGGCACCCCCGCGTTCGGTCTCCTGCGACAGCTCCGGCATCCCCGGCACCTCCCCGGTCCGTTCCTCCACCAGTCTCAGTCTGACCCCGGACTTTTGTCCTAAGCCCATGGGGGCACTCGCGAAATCGGTTCTCTCGGGGAGTAATGTCGCACCTGAGAAGACGATCACGAGGAAGGAATGCGCATGCTTTCCCGCCTGTTTGCCCCCAAGGTCAAGGTCAGCGCCCACTGCGACCTGCCCTGCGGCGTGTACGACCCGGCCCAGGCCCGCATCGAGGCGGAGTCGGTCAAGGCTGTCCAGGAAAAGATGGCCGGCAACGACGACCCGCACTTCCAGGCCCGCGCCACCGTCATCAAGGAGCAGCGAGCCGAGCTCGCGAAGCACCACGTCTCCGTGCTGTGGAGCGACTACTTCAAGCCCCCGCACTTCGAGAAGTACCCGGAGCTGCACCAGCTGGTCAACGACACCCTGAAGGCCCTCTCGGCCGCCAAGGGTTCGACCGACCCGGCGACGGGCCAGAAGGCCCTGGACTACATCGCCCAGATCGACAAGATCTTCTGGGAGACCAAGAAGGCCTGATCTTTGATCATGCTGACTGACCTGCGGTTTCTTCGATCGCCTGGTCTTCCTGTCCGCACCCGGTCCGCAGACCGCCGACAACGGCGTCTCTGACGGGCCGGGTGCGGTCTTCTTTTGCCCGGCGGGCGCAGCTCCACCCGCCCTTCCGGCAACGGCAGTTGCGGGCCGACGACGAACTGTTTCAGGAAATGCCCGTGGTGCGGCCGGTGCGTGAGGACCGGGTCCGTCGGGAGGCGGCGAGGTGGAACAGCGGCCACGGGGCGGCGAAGGCCAGGGCGCAGAGCGCGAGGGTGATGCCGCCGCCCGACATCACCACCACCCGGACGATCCAGGCGGTCACGGCCGCCAGGATGAGGGCGACGCCCCACAGGACGGCTCTGACTCCCAGCCGGGCAACTCCGAGCCCACCCGATACAACGGGGTTCTGCTCTCTTTTGTAAGGTTTTGCCACATTTTGATCATACTGACCCATCGTCAGGTTGTGATCCCCCACGAAGTGACCGTGGTCACATCGACACAGAGGCGCACACGAGCGCACGCACTCCACCACAACCCGCCCTACCGTAAGCCCAGTTGACGGATCCCGCCGCCGCGTTGTCTCCCTCCCGAAATTTTCGGTCGGGCGCCGGGTCTCCCCCGCCTACGATCGCCGCATGAGCATCCGCTGGACGTACGCCTTCATCGACCGGCCCGCCCAGGGCCTCGACCGGGCCCAGGAGTTCTGGACGGCCGTCACCGACACGCGGCTGTCCGAACCCCGGGGTGAGCAGGGCGAGTTCGCGACTCTCGTGCCGACGGGCAGGGCCGACGCCTGCGTGAAGATCCAGGGCGTCGCGGAGGGCGCCGGCGGCGCGCATCTCGACTTCGCCGTGGACGACGTGGCCGGGTTCGTGGAGTCGGCGATGGGATGCGGGGCGGCCGTGGCGGCCGGGCACGAGGGGTGGGCCGTACTGCGGTCGCCCGCGGGGCAGCTGTTCTGTGCCGTCGCGTGGCACGGGGAGTCGGTGCGGCCGCCGGTGGTGCGGGGCAGCCGGCTCGACCAGGTGTGTGTCGACGTCCCGCCGTCCGCGTACGACGCCGAGGTCGCCTTCTGGGGCGCGCTGCTGCCGGACTGGCAGTCCCGGCCCGGCTCGCTCCCCGAGTTCCACGTGGTCGAGCCGCCGCCCGGGCAGCCGGTCCGCGTCCTGCTCCAGCGCCTCGACGAGGAGCGGCCCCTGACCGCCCACCTGGACCTGGCCTGCGCGGACATCGCGGCGACGGCTGCCGAGCACGAGCGGCTCGGGGCGAAACCCGCCTTTCGCGGCCGCCACTGGACGGTCATGCGCGACCCGGCGGGCGGCACGTACTGCCTGACGGGCCGCGATCCGGAGACGGGCGGACTGGCGGCGCGGCCCTAGCTGTTGCGCCACACCTCCACGTCGACCACGGCCTCCACCGGGATGGGCCCGTACACGTGCGGGAACTCCTCGGCGCCGGGCTCCGGTGCCTCGTACTTCAGCTCCGCGTCGAGCCGCTCGGGGTCGACGACGAGGACCACCAGGTCGTCGGGGCCGTCGTAGGTGCCGTACAGAAGAGCGGCCACCCGCGGGAGTTGGGCACGCGTCGAGCAGTGGATGAAGCCCTCCTCCCGGAGGGTGCGGCCGCGGGTCGAGAGCTCGTACGTGCCCCGCGCGCGGGCCGCTTCCCACAGGGAGCGCTCGGTGAGGTGAAGGACGGGCGTCGAGGTGGTCATGGAACGACGTTACGGCCTCAGACGGGCCGCCCGAGCCCGCAGATAGCGCTGCTCCGGCAGGCTCAGGGTCTTGGCGGCGGCCGACTCGTAGGCGGCGCGGGCGTCGTCGTACGAGCCGGCGCGCTCGAGAAGGTGGCCCCGGACCGCGTCCAGACGATGACCCGTGCGCAACTCGTCCTCCAGTGCGTCCAGTTCGGCGAGTCCGGCATGCGCGCCCCGGACCATGGCGACGGCGATCGCACGGCCCAGCCGTTCGACGGGACCGGGGACGAGGCGCACGAGGACGTCGTAGAGGCCCAGAATCTCCCGCCAGTCGGTCGCCTGAGCGGTCGGCGCCTCGTCGTGCACCGCGGCGATGGCGGCCCGGACCTGGTAGGGCCCGGCGGGGCCGCGGCTCAGCGCGTGGGTGACCAGGGCGACGCCCTCCTCGATCGCGGCCTTGTCCCAGCGGTCACGGTCCTGTTCGTCGAGGGGGACCAGCTCGCCGTGCGGCCCGGTGCGGGCGTCACGGCGGGCGTCGGTGAGCAGCATCAGGGCCAGCAGACCGGCCGTCTCGCCGTCGTCGGGGAGCAGGCGGTGGACCGTGCGGGTCAGGCGGATCGCCTCGGCGGCGAGGTCGCGCCGCTGAAGGGCGGGCCCGGAGGTCGCCGTATAACCCTCGTTGAAGATCAGGTAGAGGGTCTGCAGGACCGCGGGCAGCCGCTCGACCCAGTTGTCCGGCCGCCCGAAGCGCACGCCTCGCACCTTCAGCTTGGCGCGGCTGATGCGCTGGGCCATGGTGGCCTCCGGGACCAGGTACGCGCGGGCGATCTCGGCCGTCGTGAGGCCGCCGACCGCGCGCAGGGTCAGCGCGATCTGCGCGGGCGGCGGCAGATCCGGGTGGCAGCACAGGAAGAGAAGGGAGAGGGTGTCGTCCTCCCGGGGCGCCCGGTCCCGGTCCCCGTCCCCGGTGACGAACGCGTCGCGGGGGGCCAGCGCCGCCGCCCGTTCCTCCCGTGCCCGCCGCGCCTGCTCCGCCCGCAGGGCGTCGGTCAGCCGCCGCGAGGCCACCTTGATGAGCCATCCGCGCGGGTTGTCCGGCACTCCCTCCGCGGGCCACTGCCCGGCCGCCGCGAAAAGCGCCTCCTGTACAGCGTCCTCGGCGGCGTCGAAATGGCCGTACCGCCTGACCAGCGCGCCGAGGACCTGCGGCGCGTGGCGGCGCAGCAGGTCCTCGGTCTCGCGGTCGGCTCGCACGGGCGGGTCAGCAGAGGTCCCCGGCGCCGTCCATGATGGGCCGGATCACCACCGGGTAGTTCGGTGCCCCGTCGGGCTGGGGGCAGCGGGTGACGCGGTCGGCGATCTCCGTGACCCGCTCCAGGCTCGCGCACTCCAGGACCCAGTAGCCGGCCATCAGCTCCTTGGTCTCGCTGTACGGGCCGTCGGTGATCACGGCCTTGCCGTCGTCGCCGAGTGTGACCGTGCGGGCCCGCGCGGGCTCGGCCAGGCCCTGTCCGTCGACGAGCTCGCCGGTCTCGGAGAGGTCGTCGTTGATCGCGGCCATGTAGGCGTACATCGCCTCGAGCTGCTGCGCGTTCCAGGCCGGGGACTCCGGGGATCCCTTGCCGCTCATCGCCTCGTAGTCCGCCTGCGTGCCCTGCACCATGACCAGGTACTTCATGAGTCCACTCCTTCACGTCTTCGGCGTCTGCGCCTCGGGCCACCCGTGGTGGGCGGCTCTCACAGGGGACGTCGGAGCCGGTCGGGGGTTCTCGACAACTCGGCTCGACTTTTCCTTCTCCGGCCGGCTCGGCTCAGGGCTTCTTCGTGATGACGGTGTCCGTGGCGGGGATGCGGGGCTTGTGCTTCTCGTCGGCGGCGTCCGTGGCCTTGTCGACGTACGCCTCGCACTTCGGGTTGCGGCACGGGCCGGGAACCCATACCGGAACCCACGCGCCCAGCGTCTTGTGGCGCCGGACGACTGTATCGACGGGCTGTCCGCAGGCGGGACAGGCATGTGCGTCGCTGTCCATGCCCTCAGAGTAGGGCGAGCGAGGCGTCAGCGCTTCCTGTTGTACGTCCGCACGAGCGCCCCGTTCTTGAAGGTGCGCACCGCGTCGAGCTCGAAGTCGGTGACCGTGACGCCGGACCCGAACATCGGCATCCCGGCGCCCAGGACGACCGGGTACGTCTTGATGACCAGTTCGTCGATCTCGTCGAGCAGTTCGCCCGCGAGCACCGAGCCGCCGCACAGGTAGATGCCAAGTCTGCCGTCCTCCGCCTTGAGTTCGCGCACCTTGGCGACCAGGTCCTCCGCGACGATCTCGACGTGCGGGTCTGGCGACTCCTTCAGGGTGCGCGAGGCGACGTACTCGCGCAGGTGGGCGTACGGGCTGGTGAGGCCGTCCTTCAGCGCGATGTCGTAGCTGGCACGGCCCTGGATGATCGTGTCGAACTTCTGGTTCGGCCGGTCGTCGATGCCGATGGCCCGGCGGATGGGGGTCGGGACGGTCTCCGGATACTCGGCGCTGACGAACTCGACGAACTCCTCGTCCGCGAAGCGGTACATGGTCGTCGCGTCGCCGCCCGGGTCTCCGATGAACCCGTCGACGGAGCAGGCGATGTAGTACGTGAGCTTTCGCAAGCCGGTCTCTTTTCGTAGGCTGCCGTGAACCACTTCATTTGAAGTACTTCAGTTGTAGTACTTCTCTTGTAGTGGTTGCAAGCGGATTTCGCGTACGAGATCAAGTGGGAGAGGGCATTCCGTATGGCCAGTAACCCGGAGCGCCGGGCCGCGCTCGTGGACGCGGGTGTCGAGGTGCTCGCACGCGAGGGGGCGCGCGGGCTGACGTTCCGCGCGGTGGACACGGAGGCCGCCGTGCCGGTGGGCACGGCCTCCAACTACTTCACCGGACGCGACGACCTGCTGCGGCAGATCGACGTCCGGTTGCACGAGCGGCTCGCGCCCGACCCCGAGAAACTCGCCGACCTGATGACGCGACCGAAGGACCGCCTGCTGGTCGCCGCCTTCATGCACGACCTGATGACCCGCGCGACCCGTGACCGCACCGGCTATCTGGCCCTCCTGGAGATGCGTCTCGAAGCCACCCGCCGTCCCGAACTGCGCGCATCCTTCACCGAGTCGGTGCGCGGCGACCTGGAGTACGGCATGCGGTTCCACCGCGAGGCCGGGCTCCCCGGCGACGACGAGACCGTCGCCGTGCTCTACCTCGCGATGCTCGGACTGCTCCTGGAGCACCTCACCCTGCCGGACGTCCTGGACGGCGTACTGCCCGGCGCGAGCGTGCCGGAGGGCCTGGTCGAGCGGATCGTGGCGACGGTGGTGCCGGAGGGGTAGACCGGCGGGCTTGGAAGGCGGGTCAGGGGGTGGGAGGGGGCAGGCCGGGCTGGCTGGAAGCCCGGGGAGCGGCCAGCGGACCAGCGAGGGCAGGCCACGAGGGGTGGGACGGCTGTCGAACAGAGGCAGGCCGACGGGCCGAGGGGTGAGTCGGCGGGCCGGAGCGGGTGGGCGGGAAGCGCGGACAGCGGACCGAGGCGGGTGGGCAGCGGCCGCGGTCAGGTGCGCGGCTCGCGCCACATCGGCCACATCTGCGGGCCTTCCGGCAGGTCGAGGGGGCGGTCGGCGAGTTCGAAGCCGAGGCGCTCGTACAGCTTGCGGCTGCGGACGCTGCTTGCCTCCAGGTAGGCGGGCAGACCGTCGCGGTCGCAGCTGTCGAGAACCGGGGCGATGAGCGCCGTGCCGAGGCCCTCGCCCTGGCGCTCGGGAGCCACGCCGATCATCCACAGGTAGGCGTGGGCACGGTCCGAGGGGTGGATGTCGGCGGTGAGCCGGCCGATGAGTTCGACGCGTTCGTTCCCGGGGTCGACGGCGGCGCGCACTTGGGCCGGGCCGTCGTCCTCACCGGTGTCCTGACCGTGGCTGTCCGCCGCCGGTACGGACAGCCACAGCGCGCAGGCCGCGCCGTCCTCGGTGATGTCGACGCGCCCCTCGCCGAACACGATGTCGGTGAACGCGGCCATCAACCTGTGGTGCGTCGTACGGCGGTACTCGTCACCGGGGAACACCCAGCGGCTGACCGGATCGTCCTGGAAGGCCGCGTCCAGCAGCCGGACGACCAGCTCACGGTCGCCTGCGCTCGCCGTCCGGATCTCCATGCCCATGTCCCCGCCCCTTCGCGTCAACGGACCTTGATCGTAAGGCCGTTGCGCTGGGCGGGTGGGCATGAACGCGCCATCGGCACGTACGAACCGGCGAGGCCCGCACACCGTGGGGATGTGCGGGACCCGACCGACCGGAGCCGCCGGCAGCCGCGCGGGGTCAGGACCGCGCGGCCCCGGCGGCTCCGGGGTCCTGGTGACGGTGCGACGGCGTTCGATGCCGGTCGACGGGTCTGGTGACGCGGTCCCGACGACCTCAGTTGCTGCGCCGCGTCACGAACTCCGCCAGCGCCAGCAACCCGCCCGCCGCCTCCGGGTCGGACACCGCGCGGGCCAGCTCCTGCATGGCACGGGCCATCCGGTCGGCGGCCTGGACCTGCGCCCAGTCACGCCCGCCCGCCCGCTCCACGGCGAGAACCGTCCGCTCCAGGTCGCCTTCCTGGAACGGAACGCCGTACAGCTCGGCCAGTTCTCCGGCCGCCGGTGTGCCCGAGGTGAGCGCGGCGACCACCGGCAGCGACTTCTTACGGGCGACGAGGTCCGCGCCGGCCGGCTTGCCGGTGCTGCGCGGGTCGCCCCATATGCCGATCACGTCGTCGATGAGCTGGAAGGCGAGCCCCGCCTCACGGCCGAACGCGTCCAGCGCCTCGACGTCCTCCTCCGCCGCACCCGCGTACAGCGCGCCCAACGCGCAGGCGCACCCGAGCAGCGCGCCCGTCTTGGCCTCGGCCATGGCGAGCACTTCGTCGAGGGTGACCTCGCCCGGCCCTCGCAGCTCCATGGCCGTGTCCGCGTGCTGCCCGGCGCACAGCTCGACGACGCAGTCCGCGAGTCGGGCGGCGGCCCGCGCGGACGCCGGATGCGGATCTTCTGCCAGCAGCCGCAGGGCGAGTGCCTGGAGAGTGTCCCCGGCGAGGATCGCGTCGGCGTCGCCGAACACGGTCCACGCGGTGGGCCGGTGCCGCCGGGTGGCGTCCCGGTCCATCACGTCGTCGTGCAGCAGTGTGAAGTTGTGGACCAGTTCCACCGCGGCGGCCGCCCGCACGGCCGCCGTCCGCGCCCCCGGTCCGCCGAGCGCGGCGGCCGCGGTGAGGACGAGTGCGGGACGTATCGCCTTGCCGGCATTGCCCGCCGCCGGAGTGCCGTCCGCGTGCTCCCAGCCGAAGTGGTAGAGCGCGACGCGGCGCATGGAGCCGGGCAGCGACTCAAGGGCGGCCCGCAGCGCGGGGTCGACCGAGGTCCGGGCCCGCTCCAGGATCGCCCCCGCCTCCTGCCCGTCGAGCGGACGGGCCCCGGTGGGGTGTGGGCCGGCGCTCTGCTTGGTGTCCGTCATGAACTCGGCCATGGGGTCCCCCTCGGAGAGCGGTGGCGCTTCCGCTGTGGCTGGGCGCATACGACCGGGGTGTACCCGCCCCGAAGGGCGGGGACACGGCGTTCAGGTGCGCGGACGTCAACTCCAGCGGCCGATCTCGACGTTCTCCAGGACGCCGAGCGCGTCCGGCACCAGGACCGCGGCCGAGTAGTAGGCCGTCACCAGGTACTTGATGATCGCCTGCTCATTGATGCCCATGAAGCGCACGGACAGGCTGGGCTCGATCTCGTCCGGGATGCCGGCCTGCTGGAGGCCGATGACGCCCTGCTCGGCCTCGCCGGTACGCATGGCGATGATCGAGGTCGTACGGGCCTCGGTGACCGGGATCTTGTTGCACGGGTAGATCGGCACCCCGCGCCAGGTGGGGATCCGGTTGCCGGCCACCTCGATGGTCTCCGGGACCAGTCCGCGCTTGTTGAGCTCACGCCCGATCGCCGCGATCGCGCGCGGGTGGGCGAGCAGCAGCTTGGTGCCGCGCCGCCTGCTGAGCAGCTCGTCCAGGTCGTCGGGGCTGGGCACGCCGTCGTGCGGCTGGAGGCGCTGGTCGTACTCGCAGTTGTGCAGCAGCCCGAACTGGCGGTTGTTGACGAGCTCGTGCTCCTGGCGTTCCTTCAACGCCTCGACCGTCAGCCGGATCTGCTGCTCGGTCTGGTTCATCGGCTGGTTGTAGAGGTCGGCCACGCGCGAGTGGATGCGCAGGACGGTCTGGGCGATGCTCAGTTCGTACTCGCGGGGCCTGGCCTCGTAGTCGACGAAGGTGTGCGGGATGTCCGGCTCGCCGTCGTGACCCGCCGCGAGGTCGATCTCCTTCTCGCCGAACTTGTTGGTGCGCTGCGAGGGGATCGCCCGCTGCTCCTGGAGGTGTCCGCTCAGGGACTCGGAGCGCTCCGCGACCTGCTCGACATGCTGACGGGGCAGCACGAGCACCGTGCAGGCGGTGACCGCCCGGGCCGTGTACTCCCAGATGGAGTCCGGGTCGAGGAGTCCCTGGTCGCCGAAGTAGGCGCCGTCGGCGAGGACTCCGAGGACCGCGTCGTCGCCGTACGGGCCGGTGCCGACCTTCTCCACCCTGCCGTGCGCCAGCAGGAAGACCTCGTCCGCCTGGCTTCCGAACTCGGCGATCACATCCCCGGGGTTGAACTCGCGCTGCTCGCAGCGCCGGGCGAGCTCGGTGAGCACGTCCTCGTCCTCGTACGACCGCAGTGCGGGCAGTTCGCGAAACTCGTCGGGGATCACCTCGACGCGGTCCCCGGTCTTCACGAACGTGACCCGGCCGTCCCCCACGGCGTAGGTCAGTCGCCGGTTCACCCGGTATGTTCCGCCCTGCACATTGACCCAGGGCAGAGTGCGCAGCAGCCAGCGGGAGCTGATCTCCTGCATTTGTGGTGCGGACTTGGTGGTGGTGGCCAGGTTCCGCGCGGCCGCCGTGCCGAGGCTCTGCTGCGGCCTGTCCTGCTCGGTGCGGACCTCTTCGCCTACCGACATAAGGAATTGCCCTCCCGGTTTGCGCGGCGCTGATCTGCGCCCCGCATCGATCTGCACGCACAAGCCTTCCACCACGGATCGTGCCGGTGCTATTACACGAAAGAGCGGGAATGGATCACCGATCCACTGGGCACATGGGGGGATCCTGTCCAGTGCCTCGCTTCGACGGCCGTTTCACGCCAGCGGAAGGAAGTTGTCCGGATCGGCTCGCACGCTGTGCGAGCGAGTAGTCCGGCCACTCCGCTTCCGGTACAAGCAAGCGGTACGAGTCGGCCGCGCACGGCGGCCGACGCGCGAGCGCGAAGGAGGCGGTCATGGCCTCACCCATGTCCGCGGGCGGTTTCCTGGCCGGTCTGAGGGCGGAGGGTCTCACCGTCGTCGAGGTCGGCGACTGGGAGCACCACAATCGCAACCACAAGGGCCCCTGGGGCCCGGTCCACGGGGTGATGATCCACCACACCGTGACCAAGGGCAGCGAGCGCACGGTACGCCTGTGCCGCGACGGCTACGCGGACCTTCCCGGCCCGCTGTGCCACGGCGTCATCACCAAGGACGGCACCGTCCACCTCGTCGGCTACGGCCGCGCCAACCACGCCGGCCTCGGCGACGACGACGTCCTGCGCGCGGTGATCGCCGAGAAGGCACTCCCTCACGACAACGAGGCCAACACCGACGGAAACCGCCACTTCTACGGCTTCGAGTGCGAGAACCTGGGCGATGGACGGGACCCGTGGCCCGAGGCCCAGCTCGACGCGATCGAGAGAGCGGCCGCCGCGATCTGCCGCCACCACGGCTGGACGGAACGATCGGTCATCGGCCACCTGGAGTGGCAGCCGGGGAAGGTCGATCCGCGGGGCTTCACGATGGCGTCGATGCGCAAGCGGATCCGGGACCGCCTGAAGTGACCCGCCGTGCCGGGCGGCATCGCCGGATGGTGACAATAGTGCGGTGACCAGCCCGGACACCCCCGACCTCGCCGCCCTCCGCCCCCGGCTCCCGTCGCCGTTGCAGGAGGTCACCGACGACCGTTTCACCCGCCGCGGCGTCCGTCTGCTGCTCAAGCGCGACGACCTGATCCACCCGGAACTCGTCGGTAACAAGTGGCGCAAACTGGTCCCCAACCTCACCGCCGCGGCCGGCCGCACGGTCGTCACCTTCGGCGGCGCGTACTCCAACCACCTACGCGCCACGGCCGCCGCGGGCCGCCTCCTCGGCCTGCCCACGATCGGCATCGTGCGCGGCCAGGAACTGGCCGACCGCCCCCTCAACCCCTCCCTGGCCCGGTGCGCCGCAGACGGCATGCGGCTCCATTTCGTCGACAGAGCGACATATCGATGCAAGGGCGACCCGGAGGTCCTGGCGGAGCTGACGCAGGCGGCCGGCGCCGAAGACGCGTACGTCGTGCCGGAGGGTGGCAGCAACGCGCTTGCCGTACGGGGGTGTCGGGCCCTCGGCGAGGAGCTGCGGGGGCAGGCGGACGTGGTCGCGCTCGCCTGCGGCACCGGCGGCACGCTGGCGGGTGTCGCGGCGGGACTGGAGCCCGGACAGCGGGCGCTGGGAATTCCCGTGCTGAAGGGCGGCTTCCTGACCGCCGACACAGTGGCCCTCCAGAAGCAGGCCTTCGGCGGGCGACGCGGCGACTGGACCCTCGACGACCGTTTCTCCTTCGGGGGTTACGGCCGGGCCTCGTCGGCACTCGATGCCTTCACCGAGGACTTCGAGGGGCGGCACGGGGTGGCGGTCGAGCGTCTCTATGTCGCCAAGTTGCTGTATGGGCTTGTCGTGCTGGTGGAGGAGGGGGCGTTCGAGGAGGGCTCCGCGGTGGCCGCGGTGGTGACCGGGGCCCCGTTCGCCGGGTGACCTGCGGTCTTCCGGCACGGTACGGAAATCATCACGCCGCCTCGCGAAAGGCGGCGGCCTCTTCGAGGTCCAGCCTGCGCAGCAGCGTCCGCAGCATCTCGTCGTCGATGTGGCGGGCGTCGCGCAGCCTGACGAAGATCGCGCGCTCCGCGCTGATCATCTCCCGGGACAGGCGGCGGTAGGTGTCGTCGGCGGTTTCGCCGGTGAGGGGGTTGACCTGGCCGAGCCGTTCCCACACGGCGTTGCGGCGGCGCTCCAGGACGCTACGGAGGCGCTCGGCGAGGGGTGCTGGGAGCGCGTTGCGCTCGTCGGAGAGGAGTTCTTCCAGGCGGCGCTCGGCGGCCCGGGAGGCCTGCGCCTGGGCGTTCGCCTCCGCGAGCGTCTCGGCCTGGGTGTCCCGGCCGGGCAGCTTCAGGAGGCGGACCAGCGTGGGCAGGGTGAGGCCCTGGAGGACCAGCGTGCCGATGACCGTGGTGAAGGTGAGGAACAGGACGAGGTTGCGCTCGGGGAAGGGTTCGCCGCCGTGCATGGTCATCGGGATGGAGAAGGCGATGGCCAGGGAGACCACGCCTCTCATGCCGGCCCAGGCGATGACGAATGGCCCCTTCCAGGTGGGATTCGGCTCGCGTTCCCTGATGCGCGCGGACAGTCGGCGGGGCAGGAAGGTCGCCGGGTACACCCACACGAACCGGGACACGACGACGACGAGGAAGAGGAGGACCGCGTACCAGGCGGCGCGGACGCCCTCGTACTCCCCGAGGCCTTTGAGGACCACCGGCAGTTGCAGTCCGATCAGGGCGAACACGGCGGACTCCAGGACGAACGCGACCATCTTCCAGACGGCCTCCTCCTGCAGACGGGTCGCGAAGTCGACCTGCCACGCGCGGTGTCCCAGGTAGAGCGCGACGGTCACGACCGCGAGGACACCGGAGGCGTGCACCTGTTCGGCGGCCGCGTACGCGACGAACGGGATCAGCAGGGAGAGCGTGTTCTGCAGCAGCGCCTCCTTGAGGTGGGTGCGCAGCCAGTGGAGCGGCACCATGAGCACCAGGCCGAAGCCGACGCCGCCGACCGCCGCCAGCAGGAACTCGCCGATCCCGCCGGCCCAGGTGGCGCCCTCGCCGACCGCCGCCGCGAGGGCCACCCGGTAGGCGGTGATCGCGGTGGCGTCGTTCACCAGGGACTCGCCCTGGAGGATCGTCGTGATCCGGGAGGGCAGCCCGACCCGGCGTGCCACCGCGGTGGCGGCGACCGCGTCCGGCGGCGCCACCACCGCGCCCAGTACCAGTGCCGCGGTCAGCGGCAGGTCCGGCACGATCAGGTAGGCGGCCCAGCCCACGGCGAAGGTCGCGAACAGGACATACCCGACCGACAGCAGCGCCACGGGCCTCAGTTGCGCGCGCAGATCCAGGTACGAACTGTCGGTGGCGGCCGTGTACAGCAGCGGGGGCAGGATGAGCGGCAGGACGACATGCGGGTCGAGGGTGTACTCCGGGACCCCTGGGACGTAGGAGATCACGAGCCCGGCGGCGACCAGCAGCAGGGGTGCCGGCACGGGGGTCCGCCTGGCGGCCGCGGCGATCATGGCGCTGCCCGCCACCAGCAACAGCAGGGGCATCACGTCCATGGCCCTCGCCCACTCTTGTCCATCGTCGTTCGCCCACCCTCGGTTTTCCGCGCGTTCATCCGCGCGCCCGTCGTAACCTGGCAATCATGAAACAGTGCACGCACGCCGACGCGCTGCCGCTCCCCGAGCCCGGGCCGCTGAGCGACACCTGCCTGGAGTGTCTGGCGACCGGCACCCATCCGGTACAGCTTCGGCTGTGCCTGACCTGCGGCCACGTCGGCTGCTGCGACTCCTCACCAAAACGCCACGCGACGGAGCATTACAAGGACTCGGGACACCCCATCATGCGGACCTTCGAGCCCGGAGAGGCATGGCGCTGGTGCTTCGTCGACCACGTGCTCGTTTGACCCGGGATCCGGACGGTTCGACCGTCTGACGTCTGGGTACGTCAACCCGGCGCGCCCTCTTCCCAATTGGGCCCGCGAACCCCCTAGCCACGGAGCGTGTTCGTGTGTTTACTATGAGTGACAGCAAGGGGTTGGGGTCCCGGGGACAGGAAAGCTGAGAGCGCGGTAGCGTCACCGCTGAACCACGTATCGCGTTACCCCCGGGGGGCGACCCTCGGCCCCGAAATGCTTGTACCACCTTGGAGGTGAGGGTGTCCCAGATCGCAGGCGAGCCCGCGACCCAGGACTTCGTGGAAGTCCGGCTGCCGGCTGCGGGTGCCTACCTGTCGGTGCTGCGTACGGCCACGGCCGGCCTCGCGGCCCGTTTGGACTTCACCCTCGACGAGATCGAGGATCTGCGCATCGCGGTGGACGAGGCCTGCGCGATCCTGCTGCAGCAGGCCGTGCCAGGCTCCGTACTCAGTTGCGTCTTCCGGCTCGTCGACGACTCGCTGGAGGTCACCGTCTCGGCGCCGACCACGGACGGTCACGCTCCGGCGCGGGACACCTTCGCGTGGACCGTGTTGTCGGCCCTGGCGGGCAAGGTCTCCTCGGCCGTCGACGAGGACAAGACCGTTTCGATCAGCCTCTACAAACAACGCGGCGCGGGACCCGGGCCGGCGTGAGGGACGGGGACGGGCCGGTGCGGGACGAAGAGCGCGGCACACGGGAGCTGCCGACCGCCGAAAGCACGGGCGGCCCGAGCACATCCCGACGCATGGCGGACGGCATCGACGGCATCCCCGAGCAGGCCCGGCCGCACCCGGAGGACGGCTCCTCGGAGACCGGCTTCCCGGGCGACGGGCAGCGTGATCGGGAAGGTGCCGTACAGAGCACGCCTCTGGACGGACGGATCGGGGTGTCCCCTGTCCGAGCGCAGGCGAGGGCTCGGGGAAGGGCTACGGGCGGGACGATGAGCGAGCACGAGCGAGACGACGAGAAGGCCCCGCAGCGCGTGCAGGCCACACGGCACGACCCACAGGACCGCAGCGGGGCGCGGGCCCTGTTCCTGGAGCTGCGCACCCTGCCGGACGGCAGCCCGGAGTACGCGGAGCTGCGCAACCGGCTGGTCCGTATGCACCTGCCGCTCGTCGAGCACCTCGCGCGCCGCTTCCGCAACCGCGGCGAGCCGCTGGACGACCTCACCCAGGTCGCCACCATCGGCCTGATCAAGTCGGTCGACCGTTTCGACCCGGACCGCGGCGTGGAGTTCTCGACGTACGCGACTCCTACGGTCGTCGGCGAGATCAAGCGGCACTTCCGTGACAAGGGCTGGGCGGTGCGCGTCCCGCGCAGGCTCCAGGAGCTGCGGCTGGCGCTGACCACGGCCACCGCCGAACTCTCCCAGCAGCACGGCCGCTCCCCGACGGTGCACGAGCTGGCCGAGAAGCTGGCCATCTCGGAGGAGGAGGTCCTGGAGGGCCTGGAGTCCGCCAACGCGTACTCCACGCTGTCCCTGGACGTCCCCGACACCGACGACGAGTCCCCCGCGGTCGCGGACACGCTGGGCGCGGAGGACGAGGCACTGGAGGGCGTCGAGTACCGGGAGTCGCTCAAGCCGCTCCTCGAGGACCTGCCCCCGCGCGAGAAGCGGATCCTGTTGCTGCGGTTCTTCGGCAACATGACCCAGTCGCAGATCGCGCAGGAGGTCGGCATCTCACAGATGCACGTCTCCCGGCTGCTGGCCCGGACCTTGGCCCAGCTGCGGGAGAAGCTGCTGGTGGAGGAGTAACGCCTCAGGCGTACGCGTCAGAGGTAACGCCTGTGGCAGTTACTTCTGTACGTTGCCGGGCCCCCGGATCCCGAGGGCCCGGGTCGTCTCCGCGTTGACGAGCAGGACCAGCGCGGTCACGGCCACCACCGCGAGCGCGATCCCCGCCGGAATCGCCAGGCTGTCGGCCTGCAGCAGGTTGTAGGCCACCGGCAGTGCCATGATCTGCGTGATGACGGCCGGCCCCCGGCTCCAGCTGCGCCGGGCGAGCAGCCCTCGTGCGGCGAGCAGCGGCAGCAGTGCGAGCACGACCAGGGTGATACCCCCGGTGACGGCCGACTGCCCGTCGTCCGCGTCCCCCGCGAAGCCCTCCACCAGCATCCATCCGCCGCCGACTGCCAGGGCGAGCCCCTCCATTGCGGCCAGCGCCGCCGCGGCGGTCAGCCGGGCCGGACGGGGCTCCGTGTCCCGGGCGGCTTCCGCGGCTTCGGGGGCGGGGTTCTGCTCAGCGCTCACCCCAGAAGGGTAGCCCTCGGGCCGTATGCCCCCGTGGCGAGGTTCACGCCCGGAAGTCTTACTTGATCACTACCTCGCCCTGTGCCCGGTACCACCCAGTAGGTACGCTGCAACCCATGCGTGCACTTCTCGTGGTCAATCCGGCGGCAACCACCACAAGCGCACGTACGCGCGATGTCCTGATCCACGCGCTGGCCAGCGAGATGAAGCTCGAGGTGGTCACCACCGAGTACCGCGGCCACGCGCGCGACCTGGGCCGTCAGGCCGCGGAGAGCTCGGACATCGACCTGGTGGTGGCGCTCGGCGGCGACGGCACGGTCAACGAGGTGGTCAACGGCCTCCTGCACTCCGGCCCCGATCCGGAGCGCCTGCCCGGCCTCGCGGTGGTCCCCGGCGGCTCGACGAACGTCTTCGCCCGCGCTCTGGGCCTGCCCAACGACGCCGTGGAGGCCACCGGCGCCCTGCTGGACGCCCTGCGCGAGGGCAGCGAACGCACGGTCGGCCTGGGCCTGACCTCCGGCACACCCGGCTCGGACGACGAGGCCGTGCCGTCCCGCTGGTTCACCTTCAACGCGGGCCTCGGCTTCGACGCCGGCGTGGTCGGGCGGGTCGAGCAGCAGCGCGAGCGCGGCAGGAAGTCCACCCACGCGCTCTACGTACGCCAGGCGCTGCGCCAGTTCTTCGGCGAGGCGCACCGCCGGCACGGGACGATCACGCTGGAGCGGCCGGACGCGGAGCCGGTGACCGATCTGGTGCTGTCCATAGTCTCGAACACCTCTCCGTGGACCTTCCTGGGCAATCACCCGATGTACGCGTCACCTAAGGCCTCGTTCGATAAAGGCCTCGACGTACTCGGTCTCAGCCGCATGACGCCGACCGCTGTAGCCCGGTATGGCACTCAGTTGCTCACTTCGTCCCCCGAGCGCGGACCGCACGGCAAGCACGCCTTCTCCCTGCACGACGCGGACCAGTTCACCTTGCATTCGAAGGTGCCGCTGCCCCTCCAGATGGACGGCGACCACCTCGGACTGCGAACGAGCGTGACGTTCACAGGCGTACGCCGTGCACTGCGTGTGATTGTGTGAGCAGAAAAGGCCAAAGTCCTTTCACTCGAACGTTTAGACCAGGGTCCACCCCATGGAAGTACGGCTGTGACCTAGTCGACACCGAGGAATCAAAAAAAACTTTCCGGTAGGGGTTGTATCCGCCGCTGAGGTTTGCGAGTCTCTACGTGGCGATCGAGACGGCCCGCAACACCGGCCTCCACTGATCACCAGAACCCCTCAACACACACAGGACCACACCAGGAAACCTGGCGGTCGGCCCTTCACTTGTTGAGGGATTCGTGAAAGCGTTCACATTCACAAGCAACTTGCATGTAATACCAAGGAGAGGTAGCAGCCATGGACTGGCGTCACAACGCCGTTTGCCGCGAGGAAGACCCCGAGCTCTTCTTCCCCATCGGCAACACCGGTCCTGCGCTGCTGCAGATCGAGGAAGCCAAGGCCGTCTGCCGTCGCTGCCCCGTCATGGAGCAGTGTCTGCAGTGGGCGCTCGAGTCCGGCCAGGACTCCGGCGTCTGGGGTGGTCTCAGCGAGGACGAGCGCCGCGCCATGAAGCGCCGCGCCGCCCGCAACCGGGCCCGTCAGGCCTCCGCCTGACATACCCGCCCCACAACAGCCTCAGCTTGGCGGCGCGTACAGCGCGTACGCATCTCCCGCCCCCGAGCCGCAGCGCGCAGTACCCCCGATGCGCAGCAAAAGCTGGCAACGAGCATGTTGAGCCCCGGACCCTGAACGGTCCGGGGCTCTTTGCTGTGCGCTGGTTGTTCTGCCCTACTTGTTCGGCCGCACCGGGAGGTCCAGGATCACCTGGGTCCCTCGCTCCGGCGCCGGGACCATGTCGAACGTGCCGCCCAACTCGCCCTCGACCAAGGTTCGTACGATCTGCAGGCCGAGGTTGCCGGCGGTGTGCGGGTCGAAGCCCGCGGGGAGGCCGACGCCGTCGTCCTGGACGGTGACGAGGAGGCGGGCCTCCTTGGTGGTGCCGCCGCGGACCGCGGTGACCTCGACGGTGCCGGTCTCGCCCTCACGGAAGCCGTGCTCCAGGGCGTTCTGGAGGATCTCGGTCAGGACCATGGACAGGGGTGTGGCGACCTCCGCGTCCAGGATGCCGAAGCGGCCGCTGCGCCGGCCGGTGACCTTGCCCGGCGAGATCTCAGCGACCATCGCGAGGACGCGGTCGGCGATCTCGTCGAACTCCACGCGCTCGTCCAGGTTCTGGGACAGCGTCTCGTGCACGATCGCGATCGATCCGACCCGCCGTACGGCCTCTTCGAGCGCTTCCCGGCCGCGGTCGGACTCGATGCGCCGGGCCTGGAGCCTCAGCAGGGCCGCCACCGTCTGGAGGTTGTTCTTGACGCGGTGGTGGATCTCCCGGATGGTGGCGTCCTTGGTGATCAACTCGCGCTCACGGCGGCGCAGTTCGGTGACGTCGCGGAGCAGCACCAGCGAACCGATGCGGGTGCCCTTGGGCTTGAGCGGGATCGCCCTGAACTGGATCACCCCGTCGCGGGACTCGATCTCGAACTCACGCGGCGCCCAGCCGCTGGCGACCTTGGCGAGCGCTTCGTCCACCGGCCCGTGGCTCGGGGCCAGTTCCGCGGTGGTCTCGCCCAGGTGGTGGCCGACGAGGTCGGCGGCCAGGCCCATGCGGTGGTAGGCGGACAGCGCGTTCGGCGAGGCGTACTGGACGATGCCGTCCGCGTCGAGGCGGATCAGGCCGTCGCCGACGCGGGGCGAGGCGTCCATGTCGACCTGCTGGTTCGCGAACGGGAAGGAACCGGCCGCGATCATCTGCGCGAGGTCCGAGGCGCTTTGGAGGTACGTCAGCTCCAGGCGGCTCGGGGTGCGCACCGTGAGGAGGTTGGTGTTGCGCGCGATGACGCCGAGAACGCGCCCTTCCCGTCGTACGGGAATCGACTCGACGCGGACCGGGACCTCCTCGCGCCACTCGGGGTCGCCCTCGCGCACGATCCGGCCCTCGTCGTGGGCGGCGTCCAGCAGGGGGCGGCGGCCGCGCGGGACGAGATGGCCGACCATGTCGTCCTGGTACGAGGTGGGGCCGGTGTTGGGCCGCATCTGGGCGACGGAGACATAGCGGGTGCCGTCGCGGGTGGGTACCCACAGCACGAGGTCGGCGAAGGAGAGGTCGGAGAGCAGCTGCCACTCCGAGACCAGCAGGTGCAGCCACTCGAGATCGGAGTCGTCGAGAGCCGTGTGCTGGTGTACGAGTTCGTTCATGGAGGGCACGTATGCGAGCGTACCTGGGCAGATGGACGGGCCCGTAGAACACCCGCGGGCCGCGGCGCCTGGGAGGGACCCTCAACCCTCCCGGCACCGCAGCCCGGAGCAACATCGGCCGTGGGGTGTGCGGTCCCGGTCGGCCGAAGGATGAGGAGCCGGGGCAGTCAGGGCAGAGAGCTCCGGTTCCTCGGTCCGCCTTCCTGTGCGGGGAAGGCGGAAGCGTGCTCGTATTCTCTTGTCCCTACGCATTGTGGACTAGACCACTACATGTGTCCATGCGTTGAAGCCTGTTTGTTGTTGGGACTTTTTCGTGCGGCGCAACCGCTGGTCCCCAGGGTTCGGACGCCCTGGCATCCTTCACGCAGCCTAACCCGTGTGGGTTCATGTGCGGGGCCAGATGGCCATGGCAATTTCCGCGAGCGCCTCCAACTCCCCCCGGTTCGCGCCGTCGCGCGCCTGTTGGGACATGCCCTGGAAGACGGCGGCCGCGTGACGTGCGAGCGCGGCGGCATCGGTGTCCGGTGGCAGCTCGCCGGTGGCGATGTCCGTCCTGATGCGATTCTCCATGGCGGCGATGTTGGCGTTGCGCTGCAGGCGCAGGGCGCCCTCCACCTCGGGTGTCGTGCAGTTGGTGGCCGCGTGGATCACCAGGCATCCGTACGGGTGGGCGGGATCGGTGAACTCCACCGCGGCCTCGCGCAGCAGTCGCTGGACCGCGGCGCGTGCGGTCGGTTCCTCCTCCAGGGCGCGCTGAGCGAAGGAGCCGTACGTCCCGCCGTACACGCGGACGACTTCCTCGAACAGTGACCGCTTGTCGCCGAAGGCCGCATACAGACTCGGGGCGCCTATACCCATGGTCCTCGTGAGGTCGGAGACCGAGGTCGCCTCGTAGCCGTGCTCCCAGAAGGCCATGACCGCCCTCTCCAGGGCGGTCGAACGGTCGAAGGAGCGCGGACGGCCGCGCGGCCTGGACGCCGGTCCGGACTTCACCTGAGTGTCCTCGGTGCTCACCATGGAGTGCATTTTATAGCGGGTGCTAGAGAAGTGTCGGGCGGGATGTTGTACGGTTTTTCTGTAGCGACCGCTAGATAATGCGAAGGGGGCGCCGACATGGGCGTGTTCACCGGCAGGACAGCACTCGTCACGGGAGCGAGCAGGGGGATCGGGCGAGGGATCGCCGAGCGGCTGGGACGTGACGGCGCGCGGGTCGCGGTGCACTACGGCAGGAACGAGGCGGCCGCGAAGGACACGGTCGCCGCGATCGAGGAGGCGGGCGGCTCGGCATTCGCGGTCGGCGTCGAGCTGGGGCGCCCCGGTGACGCCGAGGCCTTGTGGGAGGAGTTCGACCGGCACGCGGACGGGCTGGACATCCTGGTGAACAACGCGGGAATCGGGACGTCGCGGCCGTTCGAGGAGATCGACGAGAAGGAGTACGACCGGGTCTTCGCGGTGAACGTGAAGGCGCCGCACTTCATCACGCAGCAGGGCGCGTCACGGCTGCGGGACGGCGGGCGGGTCGTCAACATCTCCTCGGGCCTCGCGCGCAACGCCGCAATGCCGGACAAGATGGCGTACGCGATGTCGAAGGCAGCCCTCGACGTCTTCACCCGCGATCTGTCCAAGGTGCTGGGACCTCGGGGCATCACCGTGAACACCGTGGCCCCCGGGATAGTCGACACCGACGTCAACGCCGACTGGCTGCGGGCCGACGACGCGGCCTGGGCGGGCGCGGCGGCCATGTCGGCGCTGGGGCGGGTCGGGACGCCGGGCGACGTCGCGGACGTGGTGGCGTTCTTGGCGTCGGAGGCCGGCGGATGGGTCACAGGGAGCTGGGTGGACGCGACGGGGGGCTCGCTTAGGTAGCCGGGCGGGGGCGCCGGGGCGAGCGTCTCGGCTCCGGCGGCCGTCGGCCTGTACGCCTTCTGCCATCTGGGCCGTGAGACCAGCCTCTGTTAGATTGGTCTAAACCACATAGGCCCTATCGGGTCACAGTCGAGGTCCCCTCTTCAGAGTCGAGTCCCCCTCTTCAGATCGGCAGGCCCAGCGTGGAAGTTGTCATCGTTCCGGACGCCAAGTCGGGCGGCGAACTCATCGCCGAGGCCATGGCACAGCTGCTCCGACGCAAGCCCGGGGCCCTGCTCGGCGTGGCCACCGGCTCGACGCCGCTGCCCGTCTACGAGGCGCTGGCGGCGAAGGTGCGTTCCGGCGCCGTCGACGCCTCGCGGGTCCGGATCGCTCAGCTCGACGAGTACGTGGGGCTGCCCGCCGAGCATCCGGAGTCGTACCGCTCGGTGCTCAGGCGCGAGGTGCTGGAGCCGCTCGGCATCGGGATGGACGCGTTCATGGGGCCGGACGGCACCGCCGAGGACGTCCAGGGGGCCTGCGAGGCGTACGACGGGGCGTTGGCCGAGGCCGGCGGGGTGGATCTGCAGCTGCTGGGGATCGGGACCGACGGACACATCGGCTTCAACGAGCCCTGCTCCTCGCTGGCCTCGCGCACGCGGATCAAGACGCTGACCGAGCAGACGCGGATCGACAACGCGCGCTTCTTCGACGGCGACATAGAACAGGTGCCGCACCACGTCATCACGCAGGGCATCGGAACCATCCTGGAGGCGCGGCACCTGGTGTTGCTGGCGACGGGCGAGGGCAAGGCGGACGCGGTCGCCGCGACCGTCGAGGGACCCATCGCCGCGGTGTGCCCGGCCTCGGCACTCCAGCTCCATCCGCATGCGACGGTCGTCATCGACGATGCCGCCGCGTCCAAGCTGAAGCTGGCGGACTACTTCCGCCACACGTACGCCAACAAGCCGGAGTGGCAGGGGATCTAGCGAGGGCGGGGGCGAGGGCGGGGCGGGCTGCCCCGGGGAGGGCTCTGACCGGCACCTTTGTGGGGCGGGCGGCGCATGCGGGCTCGGGGGAGGCTCACCCACGCTTCGGAGCGCGCCCGGCCGTGCGAGAGCTCGCCGGCCGTGCGAGAGCTCGCCGGCCGTTGGGAGCACGCCCGGCCGCGCGGGGCGGAGACCCGTGGGCACGGGAGCCCTCCGCCCCGGGCGCGACGGGGCCCGTCTGTGTAGGGCGGGCCCGCCCGCGCCGAGGGTTGTCGGCGCATGTGCCCGCCCCGCCCCAGTGCCGGGTAGGCCCCGTCGGCGCGGCTGTGGAGGCCGGCCGCAAAGCGGCTGGCGCCGAGCCGTTCCCCCGCTGGCCGTGTGGTTACGCCCCCGCGATGATCTCCGCCGCTGCTCGGCCGCAGACGCGGGCGGCGCCGTGGGTGGCGATGTGGAGGGTGCCTCGGGGGGTGGCCTGGGGGAGGCCCATTTCGACGACGATCGTGTCCGGGCGCGAGGCCAGGAGGGTGTCGAGGGCCGCGGCCATCCAGGGGTGGCGGTGTTCGTCGCGGACGACGGCGACGATGCGGCGCGGGCCGGCCGACGCCAGGGCCGAAGCCCCTGCCTCCTCCCCCGCGTAGCTGCCGGTCTCCGTGCCGGGCAGCAGGCGGGAGAGTTCCGCGGCGACGCCCCACGGGGTCTCGTCGCCGACTGCGAAGTTCGCGACGGGGGTGAGTGCGGCGACGTACGGCGGCTCGGTGAGCGGGGTGAAGTCCTCGGCCCGGGTCAGCCGAAGGGCACGTCGGGCCGCACGCAGACCGACATCCCCTCCGACGGCCTCCCGAGCGGAAGAGGCACCCTCAGCCTCGGACGCCGATGCCGACCCGGCACCCGGTGACGCCGTCCACCGAGCCAACCCCCGCACCCGTTCCGCCGCCTCCGCCAGACGTTCCTCGGGGAGTTCGCCGGTGTGCACCGCGGTGGTCAGGGCGTCGCGCAGGCGGCGTACCGTCGCGTCGTCGGACAGGCCGCCGCCCACGCAGATCGCGTCGGCGCCGGCGGCGAGGGCGAGGACGCTGCCGCGCTCGATGCCGTAGGTGCCGGCGATGGCCTGCATTTCCATGCCGTCGGTGACGATGAGGCCGTCGTAGCCGAGTTCACCGCGCAGCAGATCGGTCAGGATCCGGCGGGACAGCGTGGCCGGGCGGTGGGGGTCCAGGGCCGGGACCAGGATGTGCGCGGTCATCACGGCCCGCGTGCCGGCGGCGATCGCCGCGCTGAAGGGGGCCAGTTCGCGGCCGTCGAGCACGGCGGGGTCCGCGTCGATGCGCGGGAGCGCGTGGTGGGAGTCGATCGCGGTGTCGCCGTGGCCCGGGAAGTGCTTGGTGCAGGCGGCGACGCCGGCCGACTGGAGGCCGGTGACGTAGGCCGCGGTGTGCCGGGCGACGAGGCCGGGGTCGGCGCCGAAGGACCGTACGCCGATGACGGGGTTCGACGGGTTCGAGTTCACGTCGGCCGACGGCGCCCAGTTGAAGTTCACGCCGCAGGCGGCGAGGCGGCGGCCGAGTTCGAAGGCCACCTCCTGGGTGAGCGAGACGTCGTCGACCGCGCCCAGGGCGTGGTTGCCGGGGAAGCTGGAGCCCGTCCGCACCTCCAGGCGCGTCACGTCTCCGCCCTCCTCGTCGATCGCGACCAGGACGTCGTCGCGTTCGGCGCGCAACTGGGCGGTCAAAGCGGACAGTTGGTCGGGAGAGGCGATGTTGCGGCCGAACAGGCCGACGGACGCGAGTCCCTCGCCCAGGCGGCGCAGCAGCCAGTCGGGGGCGGTGGTGCCCGTGAAGCCGGGCTGGAGGACGGTGAGGGCGTCGCGGGTCAGGGTGTCTGTACCGCTGGCGAATGTCGTCATCGGGGGGTTATCCCTTCACGGCGCCCGCGGTCAGGCCCGCGGCCATCTTGCGCTGGACGAGGAGGAACAGGACGACGATCGGCACGGCCATCATGGTGGATCCGGCCATCATCGGGGCGTACTCGGTGCCGTGCTTGGTGGTGAAGTTGCCGAGCCACACGGTCGCGGTCTGGTTCTTCTGGCTGAGCAGCATGAGGGCGTACAGGTACTCGTTCCAGGCCTGGATGAAACCGTAGACCGAGGTGGCGACCATGCCGGGGGCGAGCAGGGGGAACACCACCCGGACGAAGGCGCCGGTGCGGCTGCAGCCGTCGACCATCGCCGCCTCCTCCAGTTCCTTGGGGATGTTGACGATGAAGCCGCGCAGCGTCCACACCGTGAAGGGGAGGACGAAGGTCAGATACGTGATGATCAGGCCGGTGAGCCGGTCGTACTGGCCCAGGTCGTTGAGGAGCAGGAAGACCGGGATGATCATCGCGACCAGCGGGACCATCTGGACGGCGAGGATGCCCACGATCACGATCTTCCGGCCGCGGAAGGCGAACCGGGAGATGGCGAGCGCGGCCAGCATGCCGACGACCATGCCGATGACGACCACCGCGAGGGACACGACGAGGCTGCGGCCGACCGGGCCCCAGAAGTCGGCGATGTCCAGTGCGCGGCTGAAGTTGGAGAGGGTGAGGCCCGTGGGCAGCACGCTCGGGTCCGGGTCGATGGCGTCCTTGGCCGGCTTGAACGCCGTGTTGAGCATCCAGTAGACGGGGAAGCCGGCGGTGACGAAGACGAGGAGGCCGAGGAGGTTCCAGCCGGCCTTCGACTTCCGGTGCCCGGGAGTCGTCAGTGTGCTCATTCGACCTCTCCGATCTTCAGCATCTGGCGCATGTAGACGGCGACCACGCCGAGCAGCAACAGCACGGTGAGCAGGGCGATCGCCGAGCCCTGGGCGTAGTCGTTGACCACGAAGGCGCGGTCGTACGAGTACGTGGTGAGGATCTGGAACTCGGCCTCGGGATGGCCGTTGCGCATCACGAAGACCTGGGGGAAGACACCCATGTCCCAGATGACCGAGAGGGTCGTGAGCATCACGATGATCGGCTTGAGGATGGGGAGGGTGACGTAGCGGAAGACGCCCCAGGCGCCCGCGCCGTCGAGCCGGGCGGCCTCTTCCAGCTCCTTGGGGACCTGGGTGAGACCGGCGCTCAGCGTGATCACGACGAAGGGTACGGCCCCCCAGACCACCAGGAGCATGATCACGGCCAGGCCCTGCGGCCCGCTGGCGAACCAGTTGTGGCCGATCATCTCGACCCCCGGCAGCTTGCTGAGCAGCGCGTTGAGGATGCCGTAGTCGGCGTCGAAGAGCCATTTGAAGACGGTGGTGGCGACGATGATCGGCATGCCCCAGCTGGCCACCAGCGCGATGTTGATGAGCGTCTTCACCCAGCCGGAGACCCGCTGGAGCAGCAGCGCTATCAGCATGCCGGCGACCATCGTGAAGATCACGCAGCCGGCCGCGAAGACGATCGTGCGGACCACGACGGCCCAGAACTCGGCGTCGCCGAGCACACCCGTGAAGTTGTCGAACCCGACCCACTCGGCCGGCAGGAAGCCCCACAGCTGGGACTGCCCGAACGTCTGGAAGGACAGGACGACCAGGCGGACCAGCGGATAGCCGAGGACGAGCGCCAGGATCAGGAGGCAGGGGGCGAGCAGGAGCCAGGGGGTGCCCGCTTGGCCGGAAGTCCGGACTCTGGGCGGCTTCTTCGCCACGGCCGGTGGTGGCGGTGCCTGCCGCGGTGGCGGCACCTTGGCAGGGGTGGTCGTGTCGGCACTCATCCGCGCGCTCCTCAGCGGTCCCTCGGGTCGTCCGAAGCCCTCGTACGCCCGCCCAGCGGGTCGTACGGGAAGCAGGGCCCCGCCCCCGGATGCTCCCGGGGTCGAACGGGGCCCTGCGTCAGGTCACTTGTTGTTGATGACCTTGTCGATCGCGGCGTCCGCGTCCTTCGCGGCGTCCGCGACCGACTTCTTGCCGGTGCCGATGCTCTGCAGCATGGTCTGCAGGATCTGGGCCTTCTCGACCTGACCCCAGCCCGGTGCCATCGGGACGAACCAGTTGGACTCGGCCGCGGTGGCCGGGACCGCCGTCGCCGGGTCGTTCTTCAGGGTGGCGAGGTCGGTCTTGTTGTTGGGCAGGTTGCCCTTGGCGATCAGACCCTTCTGGCCGGTGGAGTTGGTGAACGCGTTGATCCACTCGGCGGCCACGGCCTGCGCGTCGGACTTCACCGGGACGGCGAGGTCGCTGCCGCCCAGGAAGACGGGGAGGCCCTTGCCGGACGGGCCGGGCATCACGAAGTTCTCGACGTTGCCCGCGAGCTTGCCGGTCTTGTCGTTCTCCTTCGCCGCGGCGGTCGCGCCCTCCCAGGCGGGGGCGAAGATCATGCCGGACTTGCCCTGGCCGTAGACGATGTAGCGGTCGGACTCGTCCTTGGTCTTGTCGCCGTGCATGTACTCGTCGACGACGTTCTTGAACTCCTCGAGGCCCTTGAGGGACTCGGGCGCGGAGAGGTTGCCCTTCCACTGGCCGCCGGACTCGACGGCGATCGAGCCGCCGGCGTCGTAGACGAAGGACATGGCCGCGTACCAGTCACGGGTGGGCTGGTACCAGGCGCTGAACTTGTCGCCCTTGTCCTTCTGGAGCTTGTCCAGGGCGGCGGTGAGCTCGTCGTACGTCTTCGGGGCGGACTTGACGCCCACGGAGGCGAACAGGTCCTTGCGCCAGTTGGCGACCCGGCCGCCGGCGTAGTAGGGGACGCCGTAGGTCTTGTCCTCGTACGTCACCGAGGCCTTGAGGCCGTCCAGCCAGGCGGCGGAGTTGTCGAACTTCTCCGGGTCCAGGGGCGCGAAGGCTCCCTTGACCATGTAGCTCAGCATCTCGGTGTTGCCCATCTCGACCACGTCGGGGGCCTTGTCGGTGGCGAGGACCGCGTCGAGCTTCGCGTTCTTGTCCGGCCAGCCGTAGTACTCGTGGTTGATCTTGATGCCGGGGTGCGCCTTCGTGACCGCGGCGTCGGCCGCCTTCACCAGCTCGGGCCAGTTGTTCTGGGCGTCGACGGTGAGCCAGACGGTCAGCTCCTTGGCGTCCGCGCCGCTCTTGTCCGAGTCCCCGCTGCCACTGTCGCCCCCGCACGCCGCGATGGAGACCATCATGCCCGCGATACCGATCGCGGCTGTCAGCTTGCGCTTCACGCCACCCTCCTCAGGGATGCCATAAACCCCCCTGCTCCCTGCGGTGAACGGCGTCGAATGCACCTACCGCCCATGGGGCCGGGACCTGGACCAATGGTGTAGACCAGTAGGGGGAGCTTGGCCCAGACCAATAGGGCTGTCAAGGGTGTTCCAGCAGGCTCCGGGCGTCCGTTGCGGTACCGAGATATGCAGGGACCTTTCATTCCGCAAGCGACAGACAAGCGACAGATCGGACGGACCAGTTCCGGCGACCACCCACGAGAGAAAGGGCCCTGGTGGACTAGACCAGCGGCGATCGCAGGGGTATACAGAGGAGATCACGCAGCGCGCGGGAGATCCCGGTACGCTGCCGTGCCACGATGTGAGCCGTGGCCGACGGGACGTCGGCCGCTTCGGCACCCGAAGCCGGGAAGGCAGAGCATGAGCACCGACGTCAGCAGTGCGGAGAACGAGGGTGGGGCGATCGTCCGTACCGCGCGCGTGCCCAAGTACTACCGCCTGAAGAAGCATCTGCTCGACATGACGGAGACGCAGTCGCCCGGCACCCCCGTGCCGCCCGAGCGCACGCTGGCCGCCGAGTTCGACACCTCGCGCACCACCGTGCGCCAGGCTCTTCAGGAACTGGTCGTCGAGGGACGCCTGGAACGCATCCAGGGCAAGGGCACCTTCGTCGCCAAGCCGAAGGTCTCGCAGGCGCTCCAACTGACCTCGTACACCGAGGACATGCGCGCCCAGGGCCTCGAACCCACCTCACAGCTGCTCGACATCGGCTACATCACCGCCGACGACCGCCTCGCCGGCCTGCTCGACATCACGGCCGGCGGCCGGGTGCTGCGCATCGAGCGCCTGCGCATGGCCAACGGGGAGCCGATGGCCATCGAGACGACGCACCTCAGCGCGAAGCGCTTCCCTGCCCTGCGCAGGTCCCTGGTCAAGTACACGTCCCTCTACACCGCGCTCGCCGAGGTGTACGACGTCCATCTCGCCGAGGCCGAGGAGACCATCGAGACCTCGCTGGCCACCCCGCGCGAGGCCGGCCTGCTCGGCACCGACGTCGGCCTGCCGATGCTGATGCTGTCCCGCCACTCGCTGGACCGGCAGGGCGAGCCGGTGGAGTGGGTGCGGTCCGTCTACCGCGGCGACCGCTACAAGTTCGTCGCCCGCCTCAAGAGGCCCCAGGACTAGGGATTCCGGCAGGCATTCCCCTGCTGCCGAGGGCGGAAACAGCGCCGAGAGAGCACAGAACCACCACATACCGATATACGGACGAGGGCTTCCGCTCTCCTGACACCGTCGCCTAGATTGCCTGCGCATCGCACCGGTGATCAACGAGGGGACGGAGCCGCGGTATGTCCAATGCGCCTGAAATGAGACCACCGGTGGTGACACCGGTCCGCGTGGTCATCGCGCTCTGCCTCTTCGCACCCTTCGTGGCCATGCTGTGGGTGGGCTCGTACGCGAAGACCGACCCCGCCTTCATAGGCATCCCGTTCTTCTACTGGTACCAGATGGCGTGGGTGCTGATCTCCACGGCGCTCACGATGATCGCGTACAAGCTGTGGCGCCGTGACCAGAGCGGCCGTCAGGAAGGTGCCGACAAGTGAACGAGGGCGTGAACGGCGTCGCACTCGCCGTCTTCATCTTCTTCTTCCTGGCCGTCACCGTCCTGGGCTTCCTGGCCGCACGCTGGCGCAAGGCCGAGAACGAGCACAGCCTGGACGAGTGGGGCCTGGGCGGCCGGTCGTTCGGCACCTGGGTCACCTGGTTCCTCCTCGGCGGCGACCTGTACACGGCGTACACCTTCGTCGCCGTACCGGCGGCGATCTACGCGGCGGGCGCGGCCGGCTTCTTCGCGGTGCCCTACACGATCCTGGTCTACCCGCTGATCTTCACGTTCCTGCCGCGCCTGTGGTCGGTCTCGCACAAGCACGGGTACGTGACGACCTCGGACTTCGTGCGCGGCCGCTTCGGCTCGAAGGGCCTGTCCCTCGCCGTGGCCGTGACCGGCATCCTCGCGACGATGCCGTACATCGCGCTCCAACTGGTCGGCATCCAGGCCGTCCTCGACGTGATGGGCGTCGGCGGTGGCGAGGACACCAACTGGTTCGTCAAGGACCTGCCGCTGCTGATCGCCTTCGGTGTACTCGCGGCGTACACCTACTCCTCGGGTCTGCGCGCGCCCGCGCTGATCGCGTTCGTGAAGGACACGCTGATCTACATCGTCATCGCGGTGGCGATCATCTACATCCCGATCAAGCTGGGCGGGTTCGACGACATCTTCGCCTCGGCGAACGAGAAGTACACCGCCGCCAAGGCGGGCGGACTGGTCCCGCCCGAGGCCGGCCAGTGGACGTACGCGACCCTCGCGCTCGGCTCCGCACTGGCGCTGTTCATGTACCCGCACTCGATCACGGCGACGCTGTCCTCCAAGAGCCGTGAGGTGATCCGCCGCAACACCACGATCCTGCCGCTGTATTCGCTGATGCTGGGGTTGCTCGCCCTGCTCGGCTTCATGGCCATCGCGAGCGGAGTCGACGTCGCCAACCCGCAGTTGGCCATCCCTCAGCTGTTCGAGAACATGTTCCCGGACTGGTTCGCGGGCGTGGCCTTCGCAGCGATCGGCATCGGCGCGCTGGTGCCGGCAGCGATCATGTCGATCGCGGCCGCGAACCTTTTCACCCGCAACATCTACAAGGACTTCATCAAGCCGGACGCCACGCCGGCGCAGGAGACCAAGGTCTCCAAGCTGGTGTCCCTGCTGGTGAAGGTCGGCGCGCTGGCCTTCGTCCTCACCATGGACAAGACGGTCGCCATCAACTTCCAGCTGCTCGGCGGTATCTGGATCCTGCAGACCTTCCCCGCCCTGGTCGGCGGCCTGTTCACGCGCTGGTTCCACCGCTGGGCCCTGCTCGCCGGCTGGGCGGTCGGCATGATCTACGGCACGGTCGCCGCGTACGGCGTGGCCTCGCCGACGCAGAAGCACTTCGGCGGCTCGTCCAAGGAGATCCCCGGCATCGGGGAGATCGGCTACATCGGCCTGACCGCGTTCCTCCTCAACGTCGCCGTCACGGTGGTCCTCACCTTCGCCCTGAAGGCGCTGAAGGCCCCCGAGGGCATCGACGAGACGTCCCCGGCGGACTACACGGCGGACGCGGGCGACCCGGGCGTCCAGGTGGAGCTGCCGCCGGCGACTGCGGGCACCACGCACTGAGTCGTACGTCAGCACGGGCCGCCGGAGAGATCCGGCGGCCCGTCGTCGTTTCCCTGCCTGCCTCCGGCGCCGCGAGGGGACCTTGACGAGATCACTCTCCACACCGATGAGTTGACACTCCGAAACCGACGCGACACAACATATGGGGGTGCTGTCGCCGCCTGGCACAAGATGTATGCTCATGCTCGCTGTCGCCGCAGGGGAATCCGGTGCGAATCCGGAACTGTCCCGCAACGGTGTACTCATGCGCGTATATGCGGGCACGAGAGTCAGTCCGAGGACCTGTCGACAGCGCGCCCGGCCATCAGGTCCGGGTGCCATGACGTCCGGGCCTCGTGGAATGGGCCGGTTGGACGCGACGCCGCGTGCGCTCGTGTGCTGCCGCCTGCCCTCCGCAGGGCCCCCGTGCCGAGCGAGGGAGAGCCCCACGTGACCATCGCGCCAGCAGATCCGGCTTCAGTGACCCCGGTGGCCGACGACGGTCCCGGGACCGTGTTGCTGCGGACCCTGACCGAGCTGACCGCCGACCTCCCCGACGCCGACCCCGGCCGGGTCGCCGCCGCCGCGCTCCGCGGCCGGTCCGCGCGGGCGGACGGGACGGAACTGCGCGAGCTGGCCACCGAGGCGGCCGCCGGCCTCATCTCGGAGGACCCCGCCTACTCGCGGCTCGCCGCCCGCCTGCTGACCGTCAACATCCGTGCCGAGGCCGCCTCCCAGGGCGTCACGTCCTTCACGGAGTCGGTCGCGGTGGGCCACCGCGAGGGCCTCATCGCGGACCGTACGGCCGAGTTCGCACGGGTCCATGCCGACCGCCTCGACGCCCTGGTCGACGTGCACGCCGACGACCGGTTCGGCTACTTCGGCCTGCGCACGCTGCACAGCCGCTATCTGCTCCGGCACCCGATCACCCGCCGGGTGATCGAGACGCCCCAGCACTTCATGCTCCGGGTGGCGTCCGGGCTCGCCGAGGACGACACCGTCCGCGCCCTCGACGAAGTCGCCGCGCTCTACCGGCTCATGAGCCGCCTCGACTACCTCCCCTCCTCCCCCACCCTCTTCAACTCCGGCACCCGGCACCCCCAGATGTCGTCCTGCTACCTCCTCGACTCCCCGAAGGACGAGCTGGACTCCATCTACGACCGCTACCACCAGGTCGCCCGGCTCTCCAAGCACGCGGGCGGCATCGGCATCGCCTACTCCCGCATCCGCTCCCGCGGCTCCCTGATCCGCGGCACGAACGGCCACTCCAACGGCATCGTCCCCTTCCTGAAGACCCTCGACGCCTCGGTCGCCGCCGTGAACCAGGGCGGCCGGCGCAAGGGCGCCGCCGCGGTCTACCTGGAGACCTGGCACTCCGACATCGAGGAGTTCCTGGAGCTGCGCGACAACACCGGTGAGGACGCCCGCCGTACGCACAACCTGAACCTCGCGCACTGGGTCCCGGACGAGTTCATGCGCCGCGTGAACGCGGACGCGCAGTGGTCGCTGTTCTCCCCCGCCGACGCGCCCGAACTGGTCGACCTGTGGGGCGAGGAGTTCGACGCCGCCTATCGCGAGGCCGAGGAAAAGGGCCTCGCCCGCAAGACCATCCCGGCCCGCGACCTCTACGGCCGCATGATGCGCACCCTCGCGCAGACCGGCAACGGCTGGATGACCTTCAAGGACGCCGCCAACCGCACGGCCAACCAGACGGCCGAGCCGGGTCACGTCGTGCACTCCTCCAACCTCTGCACGGAGATCCTGGAGGTCACGGACGACGGGGAGACGGCGGTCTGCAACCTGGGATCGGTGAACCTCGGCGCGTTCGTCGACCGGACGGCCGGGGACATCGACTGGGACCGCCTCGACGAGACCGTCCGCACCGCCGTCACCTTCCTCGACCGCGTGGTCGACATCAACTTCTACCCGACCGAGCAGGCGGGCCGCTCCAACGCCCGGTGGCGCCCGGTGGGCCTCGGCGTGATGGGCCTCCAGGACGTCTTCTTCCAACTGCGGCTGCCCTTCGACTCGCCGGAAGCCCGTCAGCTCTCCACCCGCATCGCCGAGCGCATCATGCTCGCCGCGTACGAGGCCTCCGCCGACCTGGCCGAGCGCAACGGCCCGCTGCCGGCCTGGGACAAGACCCGTACGGCCAAGGGCGTTCTGCACCCCGACCACTACGACGTCGAACTGACCTGGCCGGAGCGCTGGGCGGCCCTGCGGGCCCGTGTCGCAGCGACCGGCATGCGCAACGCCCTGCTCCTCGCGATCGCGCCGACCGCCACCATCGCGTCGATCGCGGGTGTGTACGAGTGCATCGAGCCGCAGGTGTCCAACCTGTTCAAGCGCGAGACCCTGTCGGGCGAGTTCCTCCAGGTCAACTCGTACCTGGTGGAGGAGCTGAAGCGGCTCGGCGTCTGGGACGCCCGTACCCGTGAGGCGCTGCGCGACGCCAACGGCTCGGTACAGGAGTTCACCTGGATCCCCGCGGACGTACGGGCGCTGTACCGCACGGCGTGGGAGATCCCGCAGCGCGGCCTGATCGACATGGCGGCGGCCCGGACCCCGTTCCTGGACCAGTCCCAGTCCCTGAACCTGTTCCTGGAGACGCCGACCATCGGCAAGCTCTCCTCGATGTACGCGTACGCCTGGAAGTCGGGCCTGAAGACGACGTACTACCTGCGCTCGCGCCCGGCGACCCGGATCGCCCGCGCGGCCCGGTCCGCCGCCGCCCCCGTCCAGCAGCCGGCCCCCGAAGAGGCCGTCGCCTGTTCCCTGGAAAACCCCGAGTCCTGCGAGGCCTGCCAGTAATGACCAGCGAAGCCAAGAACCTGCTCGACCCGGGCTTCGAGCTGACCCTGCGCCCCATGCGCTACCCGGACTTCTACGAGCGCTACCGGGACGCCATCAAGAACACCTGGACCGTCGAGGAGGTCGACCTCCACTCGGACGTCGCCGACCTCGCGAAGCTCACGCCGGGCGAGCAGCACATGATCGGCCGGCTGGTCGCGTTCTTCGCGACGGGCGACTCGATCGTCGCGAACAACCTCGTGCTGACCCTGTACAAGCACATCAACTCCCCCGAGGCGCGGCTGTATCTCAGCAGGCAGCTCTTCGAGGAAGCGGTGCACGTCCAGTTCTACCTGACCCTCCTGGACACCTACCTGCCCGACCCGGAGGACCGGGCGGCCGCCTTCGACGCCGTGGAGAACATCCCCTCCATCCGCGAGAAGGCCGAGTTCTGCTTCAAGTGGATCAACGAGGTCGAGAAGCTGGAACGCCTGGAGACCAAGGCCGACCGCCGCCGCTTCCTCCTCAACCTCATCTGCTTCGCCGCGTGCATCGAGGGCCTGTTCTTCTACGGCGCCTTCGCATACGTCTACTGGTTCCGCAGCCGTGGTCTGCTGCACGGTCTGGCCACCGGGACCAACTGGGTCTTCCGGGACGAGACGATGCACATGAGCTTCGCCTTCGAGGTGGTCGACACCGTCCGCAAGGAGGAGCCGGAACTGTTCGACGACCTGCTGCGACAGCAGGTCGTCGACATGCTCAAGGAGGCCGTCGAGGCGGAGCTCCAGTTCGGGCGGGATCTGTGCGGTGACGGCCTGCCGGGCATGAACACCGAGTCCATGCGCCAGTATCTGGAGTGCGTCGCCGACCAGCGCCTCACGCGCCTCGGCTTCGCCCCGGTGTACGGCTCGGAGAACCCGTTCTCCTTCATGGAGCTCCAGGGTGTTCAGGAGCTGACCAACTTCTTCGAGCGGCGTCCGTCGGCGTACCAGGTCGCGGTGGAGGGCACCGTGGACCTGGACGAGGACTTCTGATCCTCGTAGTCCTCACGGGCCTCACGACCCTCCTGGGCCTCCCTGATCTGACGGTCGACGCGCCGGTCGTGCGCGAGACCGATCACTGACGGGAGGACCAGGAGGACCAGGATCCCGAGGACGGTGAGCATTCCGATCAGGCCTTCTGTCTGTGTCGCGTTCATGGACACCACTGTCCCGCCGGACACTCCTGACAAACAGTGGCAGGACTGCCGTGGACCCTCGATTTACTGCCAGTTTCGAGGCACACTGGCAGCATGCTGAACAACGTGGCCGCGGTCCTGCTCAACGGCGTGCACCCCTTCGAACTCGGGGTGGTCTGCGAGGTCTTCGGCATCGACCGGAGCGACGAGGGCCTGCCGACCTACGACTTCGCGGTCGTCTCGGCGGAGGGCCCCTCGCTCGGCACGCACGTCGGCGGCCTCACCGTCTCCACGCCGTACGGCCTCGACCGGCTGGCGGAGGCCGACCTGATCGCCGTACCGGCCGGGAACGACTACGTCACCCGCACCTATCCGCGCGATCTGCTGGACGCCCTGGTCGCAGCCGTCGACCGCGGGGCCCGGCTGCTCAGCGTCTGTTCCGGCGTCTTCCTGCTCGGCGCCGCCGGGCTGCTGGACGACCGGCGGTGCAGCGTGCACTGGCGGCAGGCGGAGGAGCTGGCCCGGCGCTATCCGAAGGCGATCATCGAGCCGGACGTGCTGTACGTGGACGAGGACCCCGTCATCACCTCGGCCGGCACCGCCGCCGGCATCGACGCCTGTCTGCACATCGTGCGCAAGGAACAGGGGCCCGAGGTCGCCAACAAGATCGCCCGGCGGATGGTGGTCCCGCCGCACCGGGACGGCGGACAGGCGCAGTACATCGAGCGGCCGCTGCCCCGGTCGCAGTGCGACACCGTCGGCGAGGTGCTGGTGTGGATGGAGCAGCACCTGGACGAGGAGGTCACCGTCGAGCAGCTCGCCGACCGCGCCCACATGTCCCCGCGCACCTTCGCCCGTCGCTTCCAGCAGGAGACGGGGACGACTCCCTACCGCTGGATCCTGCGCCAACGCGTCCTGCTGGCCCAGCGGTTGCTGGAGGCGACGGACGAGACGGTGGACGCGATCGCCGGTCGAACGGGGTTCGGCAACGCGGCCGCGCTGCGCCACCAGTTCGTCCGGGCGGTGGGCACCACCCCGAACGCCTACCGGCGCACCTTCCGGGGCCCGGAGGCGGCCTGACCTCTCACCGGGCAACCGGCTTCAGCAGCAGCCGCTGCGGGCGCAGCGTGATCCCCACCCGGGTCGCGTCGTCGGATCCGGGCACCTGCTCGAAGCGGTACTTCGCCGCCAGCGCCGCCGTGACGAGCGTCAGCTGGGCCATCGAGAAGTGGTCGCTCGGGCACTTGCGGTTGCCCACGCTGAACGGGCTCATGGCGTGCTTCGGCACGTCCTTGACCCGGTCGGGCAGCCAGCGGTCGGGGTCGAACGCCAGGTTGTCCGCATAGGACCGGCCGTCGCGCTGGATCGCGTACGGGCTGTAGATGATGTCGGCACCGGCCGGGATGCGACAGCCGCCGAGTTCGGTCTCCCGCACCGCCCGCCGCGTCAGAATCCATACGGCGGGCCGCAAACGCATGGCTTCGACGACGACATTGTTCGTGTGGCTGAGCGCCCGGACGTCCTGGAATGCCACCGGACGCCCGCCGGTGACGGTTTCGACTTCCGCGCACACCCTGTCCGCGTGTTCCGGATGTTCCGCGAGGACCTGGAGCAGCCACATGATCGTGGACGCGACGGTTTCGCTGCCGGGTGTGAGGATGGCGACGACCTGGTCGTGGATCTCCTGTTCCCCGACGGGTTCGCCATTCTCGTCCTTCGCCCCCAGCAATGCCGTCAGCAAATCGTCCGGCTTTTGACCAGATGCCCTTCGTTCGGCGACGATCTCGTCGACGAGGAGATGCAAATCGGCCAGCGCACGGTTGAATTGGCGATTGGCTGGAAGCGGCAACCGGTAGAGCGGCCCGGCGGGAATCACCATCCGCCGGTACATGCCCCGGAAGACGGTGGCGAGGGCGACGCACAGCCGCTCGGCCCGCTCGTCCATGAAGTCGCCGCGCAGCAGACAGCGGGCCGCGATGCGCACCGCGATCCGGAAGGACTCGGAGGTGCAGTCGACCGTCTCGCCGGGCTTCCAGCGCTCGGCCAGCGCGTGCGCCTCCTCCTCCATGATCGGCCCGTACGCGGGGATGGCGTCGAGCCGGAAGGCGGGCTGGATGGTGCGCCGCTGGCGCCGGTGCGTGGGCCCGTTGGAGGTGGCCACGCCCTCCTTGCCGAGCAGTCCCTCCAGCGACTCCCACAGCGGGCCGGCGATGATGTAGTCGGTGCTCAGCGCCATGGCTCCGGTGAGGGCCGGCGCGGTGACGGCGTACACCGTCTTGGGGCCGAGCCTGAGGCGTACGACGTCGCCGTGGTCACGCAGCCGGGCCATGAAGCTGAGCGGATCGCGCGCCAGCTTCCAGCCGTGGCCGAGGACCGGGACGGCGCCGCCCGCCAGGGGCGGCTCGCGCAGCTCCCGGGCCTCGGGTGCCGCGGGCTTCACAGATTCGACGGTCATTTCTCACCTGCCGCTTCGTTGTTGACGTACGGGGGCGTGGACCGGTCGTCCCAGCTGTCGACCATGTACCGGCCGGACTCGTGGTGGAACCAGTAGACGGTGCTGAACCAGTTCCGCATATTGCCGACACAGGCCCGCACGGCGGCGCTCAGTTCCTTTCCGCGCACCGTTCCGTCGGCGAGGCCGTCGGCGAAACGCAAAGCGTCGCGTTCGGCGACGAGGAACTCGACCATGCATTCCTCGACTCGTCGCCGGACTTCGGCGACCGCCTCTTCCAGAGTCAGCCTCTCGTGCTTGATGAGGCTGATTCCGAGATTGTGCACCTCGTCGCCCGCTATTTCCTTGGGGAGCGAACAGAGGTCGTTGTACCAGGCGGCGAATTCCTGACTCAGCAGGGCCGCCCGCCGGTATGCCGGATGTTTCCTCACACCGTCCGGGAGTTCGCACCCCGCGGCCGGCTCCAGCAGATCGGTCCAGATCCAGTGCGCGAAGGTGAATCGCCTCAGCGCGAGGTATTCCTGGACGGTGGGGACGATCCCTTCGGTGCGGTTGTGGAATTCGCGGTCGTACGCCTCGATCACCTCGTGGAAGTGCCGGGCGAACCGGGCGTTCCAGGTCTCGGGCAGGAACGAGTACAGCCGCGTCACGCTGTCCGCGAACCCGGCGACCAGCGAGTCCTCGTGGTGCAGGTGGGTCCGTGGCGAGTCGAGGGCCGTGTGCAGGCGGAACCTGAGCCGCCGCCAGGCGGCCGGACGGCCGTGGACGATGTCACGGTCGTGGCGGTCGTCCCAGACGAAGAACCACGCGCTGTAGTCCGCTATCGCCTGGAGGACCTCGTCGGGGGCCCCGAGGTAGTACCCCGCCATCAGGTCGGTGTAGCACAGGCCATCGGCATATTCCTCCACCTTGTCGGCCGGCATGAGCCGTTTTTCCAGTAGCCAGGTTCGGGTCTTGTCCTGGAGCCTGGGCCAATAAGGGTGCAGTTGCCTGGGAAACGCTGCCTCGATCACCGGGAGAGAGAGCGACGGTGGAACCGCGATCGCCGTCGGTGTCGATGTGGTGCTGTGTGGGAAAGCAGGCACGAACAAACCCCTTCCAGCCGCCAGTTGGCGCACACACCCCTCCCGCTGTGCCAGGCGTGCGCCGTTGCGTATCCCCGCTCATCCCATTCAGCACCACAACTGACCGATCTGGGAACGGATTTGCTTCATTCACTACCCCACAGTGCTGAGATCCCCCCCTTGCGTGACTGGTTCTGGATCACTACGAGAGCACAGGGGTATCGACCGTACGACGCACAGACGAACGGCGTCTGCTCAGGAAGGTTCTCCTGAACAGACGCCGTACGTGAGGGAGTTGTGAGGCGGCGGGGCACTCAGTCGTTGGCGACCACGGGGTAGCGGGGCTCGTTCTCGGCCATCTGCCGCAGCGCGTCCTTGCGTTCCCGCTTGGAGAGACGGTCGATGTAGAGGTACCCGTAGAGGTGGTCGGTCTCGTGCTGCAAACACCGAGCGAAGTAGCCGGTGCCGCGCACCTTGATCGGGTTGCCCTTCTCGTCCTGCCCGGTCACCTCCGCGTAGTCCGGGCGGGCGAGCGGCGCGTACGCGGTGGGCACCGACAGACAGCCCTCGTTGCTGTCGTCCAGCCGGCGCTTGTCGGCGGGCAGGTCCACGAGCTTCGGGTTGCAGACGACACCGACGTGCCGCTTGCCCTCGTCGTCCAGGCAGTCGTACACGAAGACCTTCCGGTCGACGCCGATCTGGTTGGCGGCCAGGCCCACGCCCTCGGCCGTGCGCTGCGAGGCGAACATGTCCGCGACCAGTCGGTCCAGCTCCGCGCCGAACTCGGTGACGTCCTTGCACTCCTTGTGCAGCACCGGGTTCCCCACCACCGTGATCGGCCGCGAGGTGCCCCGCTCACGCCAGGCGTTCTCGCGCTCCTCGGTGTCCTCGGTGTCGATGACGAAGCCCTCGTCGTCCACGGGGAACACGCCCGCGTGCTGCTGATCGGTGTCCTGCTGCGCCATGACCGACGTACGCCTTCCTGCATTCCTGGGAATTCTGCGAGTACAGCCTAAAGGGGACGGCGAGGCACCATGGCCTCAGCAGACCTCTTCGAGGTCTCGCCACTCGCGGGAATCCGGGCTGTCCGCGACCCACCCGTCCAGCAGCCCGCGCACCAGCGAGGCCGGCGCCGCCACCCCGCACTCCCGCTCCGGCACCCACAGCTGCCCGTCGGTCACATGCCCGAGCGGCCCCGGATGCCCGGGTTCACTGTGGTCGTGCGGGTCGAGATGCTCTCCGTCGCCCTCGTCGGACGGCATCCGGGACTCCGAGCACATCCGGCACAGCAGCCGCACGGACGAGGACCAGTCCTCCGCGGCGAAGCCGGCGTCGGAGGCGAGCTGCTCCAGGGCGTCCCGGTCGGCCTCGGTGGCGGCCTCCAGGAGGACCACCCAGGTGGGCACGGGCGAGGGCGCCCACAGCTCGATCTCGTCGAACACCGGGTAGGAGTGCCCGACGGCGGTGGTCCGCTCTCCGTGGGGCACCCCGTCGTGCAGCACGACCTCGCCCCAGCGCCGTCCGGACGACGGCAGCGGAATGGACAGCACCTCGATCCGCGCGGGGTCCAGCCGGCGCCCCCACACCACCTCGGCCTCGCCCTCCGGGGACAGCCGTACGGCCGCACTGCCGAGGTCCATCCCGACGGGCTCACCGGCGGCGGTGGCACCGCCCGGCACCCGCAGGCCGTACGCCTGCCAGGCCCGCCGCGCCAGCGGCCAGTCCTGCAGGGCGGTGGCCGCGATGCCCACGTTCCACCAGTCAGGTGCGCCCGTCTCCCGGTCCAGCAGGGCCACGGCCCTCAGGCCGGCCGCCCGCGCCTGCTCCCAGTCGTGCCGGAACTTGTGGAGAAGGGCGAGGTTGAACCAGGACTCGGACAGCCAGGGCTCCAGATCGGCGGCGCGCGTCAGCAGCGCCCCCGCGTCCTCGTACCGACCGTCCCCGATCAGCGTGAACGCACGGTCTGTGGCCTGCCGCCAGGAGGCGGAGGGCCGGTTCCGTCCCTTGCCGAAGATCCTCACGATTCCCGCCTGCCAGTTCCGTTCAGTGGGCTGGCTGTGCCCCCGGACACCCTCTCATTCGCATCCAACCACGTACGGCTGGAAGGGCGCTCATTACCCATGGGTTACCCAGCCAGGGGCAGGGTCAGACAGTCCCGTGACAGGACACGGGCCAGCGCCTCGACGACCTCGGGCGCGTACTCCTCCGCGGTCGCCAGCCGCAGCTCCTCCAGCGCCTTCAGGGGCCCGCCGGGCCCGGCGTCCCGGGCCTTCTCCTCGTACGCGTTCACTGCCCGGACGACCCGCGCCGCGACCGGCTGCTCCCGCCAGGGGTCGGCCTGCCGCTCCACGACCATCGCCACCTGCGGATTCACGCCGGTCTGCCGTACGACGGCCCCGCCGAGCAGTGCGATCCGGCGCTGTTCCCCGGCCGGCAGCCCGGCCGTGGCGCCCGCCGGCACCGGATCGACGAGGCTGAGCTGCCCGATGTCGTGCATCAGGGCCGCGTACTCCAGCACGGTCAGCTCGGGCTCGGTGAGCCCCAGGTCCCGCCCGACGGCCTGCCCTAGTGCGGCGACCCGGCGGGCGTGCCCGGCCGGGGTGTACCCGGCGATCTCGGTGGCCCGGGCGAGGGAGGCGATGGTCTGCCGGTAGGTGGCCCGGACGGCCGCGTACCGCCGGAAGGACATCTGGGTGAGCAGCAGGGGCAGCGAGAACACGGGCAGCGCCCACAGCCCCGCCACGGCGACCGCGAGCGCCATCACGGCCCCCGTCGCGCAGACGGCCGACCCGATCCCCAGCAGCGCCCGCAGCTCGTCCCGCAGCAGCGGTCCGAAGGGCCACCGGGTGCGGGAGTGCGCCAGCGCGGCGGCGAGCACGGCGTCGCACAGCGCGGTGAGGGAGAGCAGCGCGAGCAGCAGCAGGGCGTAGGCGGGCCCGACCCAGTCGCGGAACGTGCCCTGGTTGTACAGGGGTTGGAAGCAGATGGCGGCGAACCCCACGGTGAGGATGCGCCGGGCCAGATGGTCGAACGTCCCGCGCTGTCCGCGCGCGATGTGCGGCACGGCACCGAGGAGCGAGGCGGCGAGGACGACGGCGACGACCTGAGCCACACCGTGCCGCGTCGGCGCCCCCGCGTACGCCCCCAGCAGGGCGTACGACAACGCCGCCGCGGCCCCGAGCGGCGCGGCCTCCCTGACCTGCGCGCCGGTCCACCGGCTCAGCTCACCGACGGTGACCAGCACGCCGAAGGCGAGGGCGGCACCGCGCTCGTCGAGGCCGGTCCAGAGGGTGGTGGCGAGGGAGAGGGTGGCGAGGAGGGCGGCGGAGGCGTGGATGAGGACGAGGAGGAACGGGGGCCGGCAGCTGCTCGTCGACGCCCGCCGGCAGCCGGTCATCGACGTGCTCCCGGCTGGCTGGGGACCGGCGGGCGAGGGCGGGGCGTGTGCGCCTCGTCCGCGGTGACCGCGGGGTGCCAGCCGTGCCGGCTCAGTGCGCGGACCAGTGCCGTCACCATCTGGGGGTCGAAGTGGGTTCCGGCGCAGCGCTCCAGCTCCGCCAGGGCGACGGGGACGGGCCTGGCCCTGCTGTAGGAGCGGGTCGACGTCATCGCGTCGAAGGCGTCCGCCACCGCCACCACCCGGGCGGACTCCGGGATCTGGCCCCCGGCCAGCCCGTACGGGTAGCCGCTCCCGTCCAGCCGCTCGTGATGGTGCAGCACCGCCGCACGGGCCTCGCCGAGGAAGGAGATCCCCCGCACCATCTCGTGGCCGTACTCGGGATGCAGTTCGATCACCCGCCGCTCCTCGCAAGTCAGCGGCCCGTCCTTGCGCAGCAGCCGGGTGGGAACCCCGAGCTTGCCCACGTCGTGCAGGATTCCGGCGAACCGCAGCACCTCGACACGTTCGTCGGGCATCCCCAGCTCGCGCGCGATCATCATCGACGCCTGCCCGACCCGCTCACTGTGCCCGCGGGTGTACCCGTCCTTGATGTCGACGGCCTGCACGAGCGCCCGGATCGTCGCCTGATGGGCGGCCCTTTCCCGGTGGTACTGGGCGAACACCCACCAGGACACACACATCGGCAGCAGCACGAGCAGGGCGGTGACGGGCCCGTACGGACTGCGCCACAGCACGGCCATCATCAGCCCGGCGAGCCCGTGCACGACGGCGGGTGCGAGCGACCGGACGAACAGGCCCCGCCAGGCCCTGCGCGCCGGGACGCGCTCGGCGAGCGCCAGGATCCCCCCGTCCAGCACGGTCAGCACCAGGCAGAAGGCCAGCACCGCGGCCGCGGCGGGCGCGAGCGCGTACGGGAAGTCGGAGGCGTGGACGGCGTCCCACCCGTCCAGCGCCCGGTGCACGCGCGCGGCCGCCCACACGGCGATGACGAGCTGGGCGGCCCGCCAGACCCGCCGCAGCCACTGCGGCCGCTGCTCGACCCGGGACAGCAAGGCCCCCGGCAGCACCACCAGTGCGGCGGCGGACGGAGGCAACAGAAAGGCCCCGGCGAGCAGGACGGGGTAGAACGTCCCGGTGAACCGCAGGCGGGCGGCGACCCGCTCGCAGCCGCCGTAGAGCGCGGCCAGCAGGACGACCGCCCACCAGGGCGTCCGCACGGTGGGCGGCGGAAGCAGACAGCACAGGGCGCCGAGAACCACACAGGTCACGTACACGCGCGCCCGTGCCGGTACCGCCTCCATACGACCCTCCCCCGAGCCCGGCCATGACTGTCCAGCGTCCGGAGCCTAAGTCGGCGAGGGGGGAGTCCACGGGCCGATAACCCGCGGATTAGCACGTTCGAGTGACGACCGTTCCCGGGCGGGAGTTCAGGACTCCTGCGGGGTAGCTGTCACGTCATGCTCGGGCACGGCCTGCCCGGAACGGATCAGTTCGATCCGCCCCATGACCTTGGAGCGCAGGTCGGTCGGCACGTCGTCCTGCCCGCAGCACCGCTTGACCAGCTTCTTCACGGCCTGCTCCAGGCCGTACTTCTCCAGGCACGGCGAGCACTCCTCGAAATGGTGCTCGAACTTGGTGCAGTCGGTGTCGGGCATCTCCCGGTCGAGAAACTCGTAGAGATGATCGAGGATCTCGCTGCAATCCGTTTCGTGCGGCTCTCCGCAGCTCATGAGCCCGAGCCTTTCGCTTCGTTCGACTCTCCGGCGCCGGCCGGGACCAGCCCGCGCTCACGGGCGTAGTCCTCGAGCATGCCGCGCAGTTGACGGCGGCCCCGGTGCAGCCGGGACATCACCGTACCGATAGGTGTCCCCATGATGTCCGCGATCTCCTTGTACGCAAAGCCCTCTACGTCCGCGAGATAGACGGCGATGCGGAACTCCTCGGGGATCGCCTGCAGGGCTGACTTCACGTCCGAGTCGGGCAGGTGGTCCAGCGCCTGCGACTCGGCGGAGCGCAGACCGGTCGACATGTGCGACTCGGCGCGCGCGAGCTGCCAGTCCTCGATCTCCTCGGCCGCGGAGCGCTGGGGTTCGCGCTGCTTCTTGCGGTACGAGTTGATGAAGGTGTTGGTGAGGATGCGGTACAGCCACGCCTTGAGGTTGGTGCCCTCACGGAACTGGTGGAAGGACGCGTACGCCTTGGCGTACGTCTCCTGCACCAGGTCCTCGGCGTCGGCCGGGTTGCGCGTCATGCGCAGCGCCGCCGAGTACATCTGGTCGAGGAACTCGAGCGCGTCCCGCTCGAAGCGCGCGCTGCGCTCGGCGGGCGACTCCACGCTCGTGCTGCCCTGGCCCTCGGGCTGCTCCGCCTGGCCGTGTTCGGTCCCTGCGTCGGTACCGGGAACCGGACCCACCTCCTCAAGATTTCGGGCGGGGCCGAGACCGGTCCCACCAGAATCGGAGGATAGAACACGATCCGGTCCGCCCGCCGCCCGAATCGGGGCGGTCTTGGCCGCATGCAGCACCGTCCAGTCCAGGTCGGCACGGCTGCTGCGGCTCGGGCAGAAGGTCGAACCCATGCGGCGGACTTCCTTTCCTACGACGTCGGTGCCGGTCTCCTCAGCACTTCTGTCCGGCTCAACAGAGGTCCGCTGCTCAACATTCCCGAGCCTTTACCCGAGTGACCGGGCCCACTCCACGACACCGTCCGTGACAACTGTCACGGCCTCCTCCTGGCCGATGCCCGCTCGTTTCGGCACGACGAAGCCGTGATCGGCGTACGGCACCTCGACCAGTTCGTACGACCCCTGCGGGAACTCCTCCGGCTTCCCGAACGGGTCGTTGCCGCCCTGGACGACGAGCGTGGGCACCCCGGCGCCGAGCAGTTCCCCGGCTCGGGACTTCTCCGGCCTGCCCGGCGGGTGCAGGGGGAAGCTGAGCGCGAGAACGGCGTGCGCGCCGAGCTCGACGGCCGTACGGCACGCGACCCGGGCGCCGGCGCTGCGGCCGCCGGAGACCACCGGGAGGCCCGGCTCGGCCAGGGCCGGCCAGACGCCCCGCCATCCCACGTCCAGCGTCTTCGGCGCGGGCGCCACCTTCTTGCCCGCCACCCGCCAGGGCTGTTCCACGAGGGCGACGGTGACGCCCTGCGCCGGGAGGACCCGCGCGAGCGCCTGGAGGTCGCGTGCCTCGATGCCGCCGCCGGCGCCGTGACTGACGGCCAGCAGCAGCCGGGGCCGCTTCGCCCGGTGCCAGGTGATGCGGGCGGCCCCGGTGTCGGTCTCGATGCTCTGCGTGGTCTGTTGCGTCACGTCAGAAGAGTGTGCCCTCTTCGGGGCCCTCCAGCTCCTTCAGCAGCTCAGGTCCGTTGTTGCGGACGTTGCTGACGGCCGTGGAGACGGGGTACGCGCGCATCAGCCCGGCGGGCGGCGGGGCGAGCAGTTCGCGCAGGTCGTCGGGGTCCGTGCGGGACGGGTCGAGCCAGGTGTCCCAGCGGTCCGGCGTCAGCATCAGGGGCATGCGCGGATGGATGTCGGCGAGGGCGTGCGGCCCGTCCGCGGGGGCGACGGCCAGCGGGGTCGTCTCCGCCTCCGTGGTGATCACGGAGCACGTCACCCACCAGGCCCGCGGGTGGTCGTCGGGCAGGGTCTTGTCCCGCCAGAACTCGTACAGACCGGCCATCGCGAACACCGACCCGTCGGCGGGGAGCACGAAGTACGGCTGTTTGCGCGGCCGCTTCTTCTTCCCCTCGACCTCCAGGTCCCGCTCCTGCGTGCCGGTGACCCACTCGTAGTAGCCGTCGGCCGGGATGACGCAGCGCCGGGTGGCGAAGGCGCGGCGGTACGACGGCTTCTCGTGGACGGTCTCCGCGCGGGCGTTGATCATCCGGGCGCCGCCCTCGGGCGTCTTCGACCAGGACGGGACCAGTCCCCACTTGAGCTTGCGCAGTTGCCGAACCGGCCTCGGGTCCTCCGCGTCCTTGAGAGGACGGTCCACGACGGCGTAGACCTCCTTGGTCGGCGCCACGTTGTAGTCGGGCGCCAAGGTCTCCTCGGGCTCCCACTTCTCGACCTCAAAGATTCCTGCGAGATCCTCGGGCCCACGACTCGCTGCATACCGTCCGCACATACGTGCCACACTGCCAGATTCGACGAGACCTACGGGAGCCACCGCCGACAATGCACACCATCGCATCCGACTCGCTCGCCTCCCTCTGGGACGAGGTCTTCGGCAGCCAGCCCGACCCCGATCTGTGGGTGGTGATCGCGACCCTCGTCGCCGCGCTCGCCGTCGTCGTCCCGCACACCCTGTGGCGCGTGGCGCGCAACGCCATCACCATCGCCCACGAGGGCGGCCACGGCCTGGTCGCCCTGCTCACCGGTCGCACCCTCACCGGCATACGCCTCCACTCCGACACCAGCGGCCTGACCGTCAGCCGCGGCAAGCCGCACGGCATCGGCATGATCCTCACCGCGGCTGCCGGCTACACCGCTCCCCCGCTCCTCGGCCTCGGCGGCGCCGCGCTCCTCGGCGCCGGCCACATCACCGCACTGCTGTGGCTGGCGACGCTGCTGCTGGTGGCGATGCTGGTGATGATCCGCAACGCGTACGGCGCGGTGACGGTCCTCGTCACCGGCGGCACGTTCGTGCTGGTCTCCTGGCTGGCGGGACCCCAGGTCCAGGCGGCGTTCGCGTACGCGGTGGTGTGGTTCCTGCTGATCGGCGGGGTGCGCCCGGCGTTCGAGCTCCAGGCGAAGCGGTCGCGAGGCGGGGCGGGGGACTCGGACGCGGACCAGTTGTCGCGGTTGACGCATGTTCCGGCGGGGCTGTGGCTGTTCCTGTTCCACGCGGTCTCACTGTGTTCCCTGCTGGGCGGTGGCCGTTGGTTGCTGGAGGTCTGAAGCACGTCTTCAGGGGCGTGGGGCCGTATCGATATGCGGTTGTGCCACATGGCGCGACCAGCCCCGACGGCGCCGCACCCGAACCACGGCCGACCATTAAAGTGGGCTCCATGGCCCCAAACCCCGCACACACCGCCCTCTGGCCCGCCCCGCACGCAAGCGGAGCCGTCGACGCGACGGTCCACGTGCCCGGGTCCAAGTCGGTCACCAACCGTGCCCTCGTGCTGGCCGCCCTCGCCTCCGAGCCCGGCTGGCTGCGCCGCCCGCTCCGCTCCCGCGACACCCTGCTGATGGCCGGCGCACTGCGGGCGATGGGCGTCGCCATCGAGGAAGGGGTCGGCCCCGACGGCTCCGGCGAGGCCTGGCGCGTGCTGCCCACGGGCCTGTCCGGCCCGGCCACGGTCGACGTCGGCAACGCCGGCACGGTGATGCGCTTCCTGCCGCCGGTCGCCGCGCTCGCCGACGGCCCCGTCCGCTTCGACGGTGACCCGAGGTCGTACGAGCGTCCCCTGCACGGCGTGATCGACGCCCTGCGCGTCCTCGGTGCCCGGATCGACGACGAGGGCCGCGGCGCTCTGCCGCTGACGGTCCACGGCGGCGGCGCACTGGACGGCGGCACGGTCGAGATCGACGCGTCGTCGTCCTCCCAGTTCGTGTCGGCCCTGCTTCTCTCCGGCCCGCGTTTCAACCAGGGCGTCGAGGTCCGCCACATCGGCTCGGCGCTGCCCTCCATGCCGCACATCCGGATGACCGTCGACATGCTGCGCTCGGTGGGCGCGCAGGTGGACACCCCGGAGTCGGGCGGCGAGCCGAACGTCTGGCGGGTCACGCCGGGCGCCCTGCTCGGCCGGGACCTGACCATCGAGCCGGACCTGTCGAACGCCCAGCCGTTCCTGGCGGCGGCCCTGGTGACCGGCGGCAAGGTCCTCGTCCCCGACTGGCCGGCCCGCACCACCCAGCCCGGTGACCGACTGCGGGAGATCTTCACCGAAATGGGCGGTTCCTGCGAACTCACCGAGTACGGCCTGGTCTTCACCGGCTCGGGCGCGATCCACGGCATCGACGTCGACCTGGGCGAGGTCGGCGAGCTGACCCCGGGCATCGCGGCGGTCGCGGCCCTCGCGGACTCCCCCTCCACCCTCCGGGGCGTCGCGCACCTGCGGCTGCACGAGACGGACCGGCTGGCCGCGCTCACCAAGGAGATCAACGAACTCGGCGGTGACGTCACCGAGTCCGCCGACGGCCTGCACATCCGTCCGCGCCGACTGCACGGCGGGATCTTCCACACTTACGAGGACCACCGCATGGCGACGGCCGGCGCGATCATCGGGCTGGCGGTGGAGGGCGTACAGATCGAGAACGTGGCGACGACGGCGAAGACCCTCCCGGACTTCCCCGGCCTGTGGACCGGGATGCTCGGGGCGTAGGGACTCATCTCATGCGCCGCTACGGCAAGCACACCGACGAGGACGACATCCGCTCCCGCCCGAACCGCAAGGGCAACCGGCCGCGTACGCACATCCGCCCCAAGCACGAGGACGCGATCGAGGGCATGGTCCTCACCGTCGACCGGGGCCGTCTGACCTGCCTGGTCGACGACCGGATCGTGATGGCGATGAAGGCGCGCGAGCTCGGCCGCAAGGCCGCGGTGGTCGGCGACCGCGTGGCCATCGTCGGCGACATGACCGGCAAGAAGGACTCCCTCGCCCGCATCGTCCGCATCGCGGACCGGAAGTCGGTCCTGCGCCGCACGGCGGACGACGACGACCCGTACGAGCGCGTGATCGTCGCCAACGCCGACCAGCTCGCCATCGTCACGGCCCTCGCCGACCCGGAACCCCGCCCTCGCCTGATCGACCGCTGCCTGGTGGCGGCGTTCGACGCGGGCCTGGAACCCCTGCTGGTCATGACCAAGTCGGACCTCGCCTCGCCCGACAAGCTGTTGGAGCTCTACGGCCACCTGGACATCCCGTACGTGGTCACCAGCCGTGCGGAACTGGAGAGCGGCGACGCGGTGGGCCGGGTCCGCGAGCAACTCGACGGCAGGATCACCGCCTTCGTGGGCCACTCGGGGGTCGGCAAGACGACCCTGGTCAACTCGCTGGTCCCGGAGGAACGCCGCCGGCTGACCGGCCATGTGAACGCGGTGACGGGCCGCGGCCGCCACACCACGACCTCGGCACTGGCGCTGCCGCTCGCGGGCGACGCGGGCTGGGTGGTCGACACCCCGGGCCTGCGGTCGTTCGGCCTGCACCACGTGGATCCGTCCCGGGTGATCCACGCCTTCCCCGACCTGGAGCCCGGCACCGAGGGCTGCCCGCGCGCGTGCAGTCACGACGAGCCGGACTGCGCGCTGGACGCCTGGGTGGCGGAGGGCCACGCGGACCCGGCCCGGCTGTACTCGCTGCGCCGGATGCTGGCGACGAAGGAGCGCACGGAAGGCGACTGACCTCCGCGTTGTTTGTCCCGAGGTAGGGCCGGTAAGGGCATAATCGCACCGAGCCGGATCCGAGCCTGACCAAAACCTGATGAAGCGGTCACAGAACGCTGGGACACGTGGACATCTACGGGAGGACAGCACATGGCGTGGCTGCTGGTCGTCGTGGCCGGAATGCTCGAGACCGGGTTCGCCGTCTGTCTGAAGCTGTCGCACGGCTTCACCAGACTCTGGCCGACCGTCGCATTCTGCGTTTTCGCCCTCGGCAGCTTCGGCCTGCTGACCCTGTCGCTGAGAAAGCTCGACGTGGGGCCGGCGTACGCCGTGTGGACGGGCATCGGCGCGGCGGGGACGGCGATCTACGGGATGATCTTCCTCGGCGACATCGTCTCCACGCTGAAGATCGTCTCGATCAGCCTGGTGATCATCGGGGTGATCGGACTCCAGCTGTCGGGCTCCGCCCACTGAGCGCGTCCGAGAGGGTCTGAGAGAGTCCGACCGAGCAGAGGACGCTCATAAGACGAACTGGCGCTGGAAGGCGCTGCGTACGAGATCCGCGACGCCGCCCTCGCCGGGCGGTGCCGACACGCAGGACAGGGCGAGACGGACGACGAGTTCGCAGGAGCGGGCCAGTTCGACGGTCTCCGACCTCGGTGTGCCGGGTCCGGCGAGAACCGTCACGGCCCGGTCGCGCACCAGGGCCACGAAGTCGCCGGGTGACGGCAGCGGGCCGTCCGCCCGGCGCTGCGCCGGTACGGCCGCGGAGGACGGCACCGCCGACAGGGTCGGGGAGGGCAGCCGCTCGCTCCAGCAGCCGGTGAGCATGGCGCGTACGAGCACGTTGTCGCGGGCCGTCGACGCGGTCCACTCGGCGGTGGCGGTCAGCCGGTCGCGGGCGTCGCCGGTCGAGGTGAGCGCACGCTCGATCCCGACGAGATAGCCGTCCGCCTCTCTCCTGACGAGGGCGCGGGCCAGACCTTCCTTGCTCCCGAACTCGTTGTAGAGCGTCTGCCGGGACACCCCGGCCGCCGCCGCCACGTCCACCATCCGCACAGCGGACCACGGCCGACGGGCCAGCGCCGTGTATGCGGCGTCCAGCAGGGATTCCCGCGCTGCAGGCATCTTCGCCTCCCGACGGCGAGCGGCACTGCGCCCAGATTTGACGCGGACGGAGTCACTGTCAAGGGTTCGCGACGGCACGCGGGGGCGCCCGAGCGGCTTTCGCGAGCTGTGGGCGCCCCGCTGCCGCCGCGACCGCGAGCGGACGTACCACCGCGGGCCCGCGCCCGGCACCCACCCCGGACCCCCCACCACCAGGCCCCCTGTAGCCCCGCACCACCACCGACAGATAGCGTTCCTCACATGCCGGACTACCACGACGACCTCCGCCTCGCCCACGTCCTCGCGGACGCCGCCGACGCGGCGACCATGGCCCGCTTCAAGGCCCTCGACCTCAAAGTGGAGACGAAGCCGGACATGACTCCGGTCAGCGAGGCGGACAAGGCCGCGGAGGAACTCATCCGCGGCCAGCTCCAGCGCGCCCGTCCCCGCGACGCGATCCTGGGCGAGGAGTACGGCATCGAGGGCACCGGGCCCCGCCGCTGGGTCATCGACCCCATCGACGGTACGAAGAACTACGTGCGCGGCGTCCCCGTCTGGGCCACCCTCATCTCGCTCATGGAGGCGGCGGAGGGCGGCTACCAGCCCGTCGTCGGTGTCGTCTCCGCGCCCGCCCTCGGCCGCCGCTGGTGGGCCGCCAAGGGGCACGGCGCCTTCTCCGGCCGCAGCCTCACCTCGGCCTCCCGACTGCACGTCTCCCGCGTCTCGAAGCTCTCGGACGCCTCCTTCGCGTACTCCTCGCTCACCGGCTGGGAGGACCAAGGCCGCCTGGGCGGGTTCCTGGACCTGACCCGCGAGGTGTGGCGCACGCGCGCGTACGGCGACTTCTGGCCGTACATGATGGTCGCCGAGGGCTCGGTCGACCTGTGCGCCGAGCCGGAGCTCTCCCTGTGGGACATGGCCGCGACCGCGATCGTCGTGACGGAGGCCGGCGGCACCTTCACCGGCCTCGACGGCCGCCCGGGCCCGCACAGCGGCAACGCGGCCGCGTCGAACGGCCTGCTGCACGACGAGTTCCTGGGCTATCTGAACGAGCGCTACTGAGCGGCACGACTGAGCGCGCACGCCCTCGATCGGCCGCACGCGCCCTCTTGTTGACCTCCGCTTTACCTGCCACTCTGAGGAGACCCTCATTTGTGAACTTGTGAACCGCTGAACTATCGCAGCGGTTCCTAGGAGGTGACTCGGAACCCATGCTGGTCCGCGACGCCATGAGCACGGTCGTTCTCACCATCGGCCCCACCCACACCCTCCGCCAGGCCGCCGCCCTGATGTCCGCCCGCCGGATCGGCGCGGCCATCGTCCACGACCCGGACGCCGGAGGCATCGGCATCCTCACCGAACGCGACGTCCTCAACTCGGTCGGCCTCGGCCAGAGCCCGGACTCGGAACCCGTCCACGCCCACACCACCACCGACGTCGTGTTCGCCACCCCGACCTGGACCCTGGAGGAGGCGGCCCGCGCCATGGCGCACGGCGGCTTCCGCCACCTCATCGTTCTCGACCACGACGAGCCGGTCGGCATCGTCTCCGTCCGCGACATCATCCGCTGCTGGGCCCCGGTCCGGCAGCAGGTACCGGCCTAGAAGCCCGCCCTCGCACGCGCGCGGGCCGGACCCCCTCCCGGGAAGTCCGGCCCGCCCGTTCACATGATTTAGATGATGTCCAAGTCAAGCTGCTATCCAAAGTAACACCTGGTCGCGACCTGGTCCTTCTTGCTGTTAGGCTGGTCGCATGAGTGACCTTCTGGAACGGCTGCGCGGACGCGGATGGCGGATGACCGCACAGCGGCGCGTCGTGGCCGAGGTGCTCGACGGCGAACACGTCCACCTGACGGCCGACGAGGTCCACTCGCGGGCCGTCGCCAAGCTGCCGGAGATCTCCCGGGCAACCGTCTACAACACGCTGGGCGAGCTGGTCTCCCTCGGCGAGGTCCTCGAGGTCGCCACGGACCAACGCGCCAAGCGCTACGACCCGAACGCGCACCAGCCGCACCACCACCTGGTCTGCGCCCAGTGCGGCACCATCCGGGACGTCCACCCCGGCGGCAACCCGCTGGCCGACCTCCCCGACTCGGAGCGCTTCGGCTTCACCGTCTCGGACGTCGAGGTGACATACCGGGGCGTGTGCCCGAACTGCGCGGCGGCGTAGCACCCTCCGTCTCGAGGAAAGCCCCGACACCCATGGGTGTCGGGGCTTTCTGCCGTGTACGGCCTTCCCGCGACCTCCGCGACCCCTTCCCGTATCTGACGGGCCGTCATATCGTCGTGCGGACCCCGCCCCGTACCGAACTCCGCGAGGAGCAACCGTGGGAGATCCGCACCCAACACTCCACGCCACCGAACTGACCCGCGCCTTCGGCCGTGCGCCCCATGCCGTCGACGCCCTCGGCCCCGTCGACCTCACCGTCGCCCCAGGCGAGTTCGTCTGCCTCGTGGGCCCGTCGGGCTGCGGCAAGTCGACGCTCCTTCGCATCGCGGCGGGCCTGCTCCGCCCGAGCACGGGCCGCCTGGAGATACGGACGTCCAGCCCGCGCCCCGCGGCCATGATCTTCCAGGACTACGGCATCTACGACTGGAAGACGGTCCGCACGAATGTCCGCTTCGGCCTGGACATCCAGCGCGTACCCCGCCGCGAGGCGAACGCCCGCGCCGACGAGTGGCTGACCCGCATGGGCCTCGCCGACTTCGCGCACGCCTACCCCGCGGCCCTCTCGGGCGGAATGCGCCAGCGTGTGGCGATAGCCCGCGCGCTCGCGGTCGAACCCGAACTCCTCCTCATGGACGAGCCGTTCGCCGCCCTCGACGCCCAACTCCGCATGATCCTTCAGGAGGAGCTGCTGGAGCTCACCCAAACCACCCGCACCACCACCCTCTTCGTCACGCACAGCCTGGAAGAGGCGATCGTCCTCGGCGACCGCGTCCTGGTGATGTCCGCCCGCCCGGGCCGGATCATCGCCGAACACCGCCCGCCGTTCCCGCGCCCGCGCACCGGCGACATCCGCTCCACGCCCGAGTTCACCTCCCTCAAGAGCGACCTGTGGGACCTCCTGCGGAAGGAGGCGCTGCCGGCATGACGACGATCACCCCCGGCCGGACCTCGGTCCTCGTACGCCGCCCAGGCCCCCGGGAACTCCACCCCGTACGCACCCACCGCCGTAGGCGTGCCCTGGAACTGTCGCTCGCCGCGGCCGTCCCGTTGACGCTGGTCCTTCTCTGGCAACTGGCCGCCGCCCAAACCTGGATCGACGACCGCGTCTACCCGGCCCCGTCCACGATCCTCGCCGACGGCTGGGACCGGGCGGCAGCCGGAGACCTGTGGCCGGACGTATGGGCGACGCTGAGGCGCGTTGTGGCCGGCTACGCGCTCGGCACCGCGGCGGGCTACGCGCTGGGCCTCCTGATGGGCTCCCTCTCCCTCGTCCGAGCCGCGCTCGAACCCCTGCTGGACGCCCTGTACGTCGTCCCCAAACTGGCCCTGCTCCCGGTCTTCCTGAACATGTTCGGCCTGGGAGAGGGCCCGCAGGTGGCCCTGGTGGCGACGACGGTCTTCTTCTTCGTATGGATCTCGACCATGTCGGCGGTGATCGCCGTCCCCACCGGCCACCGCGACGCGGGCCGGGTCTTCGGCGCCTCCCCGTGGCAGATGTTCCGCCACGTACTGCTGCCGGCCTCGTTGCCGTCCGTCCTGGTGGGCGCGCGGATAGCGGCGGGCGTTGCGGTCCTGGTGATCGTCGCCTCGGAGCAGATCGCCGCCACGAACGGCCTGGGCCACCTGATCTTCGACTCACGCGCGCTCTTCCAGAACGACGTGATGTTCGTCGGCATCGTCTGTGTGGCCGTACTGGGCGTCGTGTTCTCCGAACTGGTGCGGATCGTGGGGCGGCTGCTCACTCCATGGGCGCCCCGGGACCGCGGAAGGGGTCAGTCATGACGGGCCGGGCACGTGCATACGCTGTCGTGGTCGTCGCCGCCGCGTTGCTGGCGTCGGCGGGCTGCTCGTCGCCGTACGAGTCGGGCTCCGAACCGAAGGCGGCCGCGGGCGACCGCACGATCCGCCCGATGGAGGGCTGCGGCGACACATCCTGGACCGACCCCGCCGACCTCTCCCCGAACCGCCCGCCGGCCCGTTGCCGCCCCGGCGCCCCTCCCCCACAGCCCCTCGCCGAGACCCGCAAGCTGACGATCGCGACAGGGACGCTGAGCGCCGAGTACGTGGCACCCCTCCAAGTGGCCCTCGACAAAGGTGAGTTCAAGAAGGAAGGCCTGGACGTCACCCTGAAGGTGCTGCCCACGCCGGACGCGCTCCCCCTCCTGGCCAAGGGGGACATCGACGCACAGTGGGCGGCACCGGAGGCGGCTGTCATGAACAGCATCCGGGGCGGCTTCGACATCAGGTGGGTCGCGGGGAACTTCTCACCCGACCCGCAGTCGAAGAGCGGTCTGTGGGTGCGGCTGAAGAAGGGCGAGAGCACGGACCGGGTGGCCATGGCCGGCCGCAAGCTGGGCACGATGATCGGCAAGGGCTCCGTGATCGCGTACCCCATGGAGAAGGTGCTGGAGAAGCACGGCGGCGGCCTCGAAAGGATCCAGTACGCCCAGCTGGGCTCGGCCGACGTCCTCACCGCCCTCCAGAACGGGGGCGTCGACTCCGCCTGGCTCCTCGACCCGGTCTGGCGCAAGGTCGACGGCGAGCCCGGATACGCCTTCCTCGGCGGCCAACCGCAGGGCGAACCCCTCGGCGGCATGCTGTACGGCCCGAGCCTGCTGAACGACGACGTGGACGCTGGGGTGGCCCTGCTGCGGGCCTACGTCCGCACGATCAACACGTACTTCGCGTCCGACTACAAACAGGACGCGACGTTCGTCACCTACCTCGCCGATCTCCTCAAGACGGACGAGACCATCCTGAAGTCCACCCCGCCCCTGCGCATGGACTGGGAAATCCGCACCGGCACCACAGACCGCCTCCAGGCCGCGTACCGCGCCCAGGGCGTGACAGAGGGCGACCCCCTGCCGGAGTCGAGAACGGTGACCAGGATGCTGTACGAGGAGGCAGTGGGCCACCGCCCCTGAGGCACCGCTCCCGACAAACACCGAGGGCCGGAACCCATTTCTGGATTCCGGCCCTCGGCCTTCAGTAGCGGGGACAGGATTTGAACCTGCGACCTCTGGGTTATGAGCCCAGCGAGCTACCGAGCTGCTCCACCCCGCGGCGATGAATGGAACACTACGTCAAGAAAGCCAACAGAGGCAAATCGATTACCGACCCCCCATCAACGCAGGTCACACCACCGGCCACCACCTCGCACCTCCCACAGGCAGAGCCCGCCAGGAGCCCAGAGACCGCGTCCCCACCCGGAGAATGGGGGCAGTCCCCGCCAAGACCCAAGGGCGGAACCGCCCGAGTTGCAGGGGACGCAGTCCCCGCCGGCGCCCAAGAGCAGACCCCGAGGGGGCAGGAGACGCAACCCCGCCACGGCCCAAAGGCGAAGTCGCCGCCCGGGGCCCAGGGACACAGCCCCAAGGGGCGCAAGGGACGCAGTCCCGCCGGGCCCAAGGGGCAGAGCCGCCGCCGGAACCAGGAGCACAGCCCCAAGGGGTGCAGGGGACGCAGTCCCCGCCGGGGCCCAGGGGCGGAGCCCCTGCTGGGGTCCAAGGGCGGAGCCCTGCTGGGGTCCAGGGGCGGAGCCCTGCTGGGGTCCAGGGGCGGAGCCCCTGGGGATGGGACGGGTAGGGGCGGCGGGGGCGAGAAACAGCCCGGCGCCAACCACAGCCGCCCCAGCTCAGCGCAGCGTCACGCCGACAGCTCCTGCCGCAACGCGTCCCGCAACCGAGCCGCCCGCTCCGCGACCTCCCCGGGACCAAGCACCACCGCCCGGTCGGCCCACCGCTGCCCTTCCGCCAGCTCCCCCCGACGCGCGTAGACGAGCGCCAGCCGCAACGCCGCCCGCCCATGCCCCGCATCAGCCGCCCGGGTCCACCACACCGCCGCCTCCGGCTCGCTCCCTTCCCGAGCCAGCAGCAGCCCCAGGTTGAACGCGCCATTGCGAGACCCGGCCTCGGCGGCCTCCCGGTACCACCGCGCGGCCTCCACCACGTCCCCCCGTGCCGCGGCCAGCATCCCGACCCGCACCTGCGCCCGCCGATGCCCGAGCGAAGCAGCCCGCTCGTACCACTCCTCGCACTCGCTCTTCTCGTGCACCGTCTCGCCGAGCTCATGGGAAGGCACCGGCGGCCGCCGCGCGTCCAGCACGGTGGCCAGCCGGTACGCCGCCTCGGCACTGCCACCCCCCGCCGCACACCGCAGGTACCGCTCCGCCTCTCGGTCGTCCCCGTCCCGCAGCCGCGCGATCCCGACCTGGAGTGCCGCCTCCGTGTGCCCGGCGCCCGCCGCTCGCTCGTACCACCGCAGCGCGACGGCGTCCTCGCCTCGCCCGGCGAACAGAATCCCCAGGTTGAACGCGGCGTCGACGCTCCCGGCCTCCGCGGCCTTGGAGAACCACGGCTCCGCACCCGTCGCGTCCCCGCCCTGCAGCAGCAGGATGGCCAGCGCGTTCGCCGCCTCGCGGTGCCCGGCGTACGCGGCCCGCCGGTACCACTGCTCGGCCTGCGCGGTACGCCCCTGCTCGGCGCAGAGCAGCGCGAGGTTGTACGCCCCGTTGTCGTCGCCGGCATCCATCGCCGCCCGGTACCACCGCTCGGCGGTCTGCGGCTCGCCGCGCTCGGCGTGCAGCGCGCCCAGCGCGTTGGCCGCGTTGCCGTCACCGTCCTGCGCGGCCCGCAGCCACCACACGGCGGCGCTGTCGGTGTCCCCGGCGTCCCGCAGCAGGAACCCGAGCGCGCAGGCGGCCCGCGCCTCGCCGTCCTTGGCGGAGGTCAGATACCAGCGCCCGGCCTCCTTGAGCTCGCCGCGCCTCTCCAGAATCGCCCCGAGGTGCAGCGCGGCCCGCCGGTGCCCGCGCGCGGCGGCCTGCCGATACCACTGCTCGGCCTCTTCCGTCGCGGAAGCACCGGAGACGCCGGAGACACGGGAGGCGCCGGAGACACCGTCGTCAATGCCGGCGTCCCCTTCGCCCATCGCCTTGCGATCAAGCGCGCGGGCCAGCCGGTAAGCGGCTTCCCGATGCCCCCGCTCGGCAGCGGACCGCATCCACAACTCGGCCCCGGCGTCCCCGCGATGCTCCAGCAGATCGGCGAGGGCGTACGCGCCCAGCGCGTGCCCCTGTTCGGCGGACTGCCGCAGCCAGTACTCCGCGGCCGGCTCGTCGCCCCGTTCCCGGTGGTGCCGGCCCAGCGCGTGCGCCGCCGCGGCGGAACCCGCGACAGCGGCGACCCGCCACCATCCGGCAGCGTCGTCGGCGTATCCGCGCTGGTGGAGGAGGACGCCCAGGTTGTTGGCGGCGGCCCGGTCACCGGCCGCGGTGGCGGCACGCAGATGGGGCTCGGCTCCGTCGAGATCACCACGGCGCAGCAGCATGGCCCCGAGGACGCTCATCGCCTCGACGTCACCGGTCTCGGCGGCGATCCGCCGGCGGATCTCTTCGGCCGCGTCCTCGGCGACACCCTCGACCACCTCCCCGGCCTCGTCCCGCCCGGAAGGTTGCACAAAACGCCCTGTCTCGAACAGAGTTGCCTTGTCCCCCATAACGTCCATCGTCGCACCACCTGCAACCTGGGTACACCTGGTATACCGCAGCCAGTGAGGTCACTACAGCGTTTTGTCGACATGCCCACAGAGAGACAAGTCAAACACACACCGCCCAACTCCCCACGGCGGCACGGCCGTCCCTCGTGTCGGCACATGCGTTCGCACATCACGAAGGCCCGGATCCTTATCAGGATCCGGGCCTTCGTCGGCCTACGACTCTCATCGCCGACCTGTAGTAGCGGGGACAGGATTTGAACCTGCGACCTCTGGGTTATGAGCCCAGCGAGCTACCGAGCTGCTCCACCCCGCGCCGTTGTTCTGCAACCGTATCACGGCGCGGGGTGGGCTTTTGATCAGCCGCTGTCGGGGCTGCCGCTCGGGCTCGGACTGCCGCCGGGACGGGGGCTGCTGGTGCTGCCACCACCCGTCTTGTCGGCTGCGGCCTGCGCGTCCTCGGCCCGCTGGAGTGCGTCCTCCAGGTCCTTCTGGGCCCGGCCGTACGCCTCCCAGTCACCCTTCTTCAGGGCTTCCTGGCCGGCGTCGAAGGCCTTCTGGGCGTCGTCCAGCGCGGCTTGGACCGTCGGGTTGCCGGATGTCGGCGGTGGTGTGGTCGTACCGCCGTCCTCCTCGCCCTCGTCCGGTGGCTCGGTGGTCGGGCCCTGCGCACCGAAGACCTTGTTGAGGGCCTGGTCGAGAGTGTCCTCGAAGGCGGTGTTGCCTCCGTAGGACACCAACACCTTCCGCAGCAGCGGGTACTTGAGTCCACCACCGCGTACGTAGACCGGCTCCACGTAGAGCAGTCCTCCGTCGAGTGGCACCGTCAGCAGGTTGCCGTACTCCACCTCGGAGTCGCCGCCCTGCAGAAGTCTGATGGACTCGGCGATGTCCTGTTCGGAGTTGAACTGGCTCTGCACCTGTTTGGGCCCGTTGACGGTCGTACTGGTCGGCAGTTTCAGGATTCTGATCTTGCCGTAGTCGGGTGTGCCCGCCTCCGCGTCGACCGCCATGAACGCGCTGAGGTTGTCCCGGCCGTTGGGCGTGAAGGTGGTCGTCAGCGAGAACGCCTGCGCCGACTGGTCGGGCATCCTCATGCTCAGGTAGTACGGCGGCACCGCGTCACCCGACTTGTTGGTCGGGTCGTTCGGCACCTGCCACACCTCGCTGCCGCTGAGGAACGTGTCCGCGTCCTCGACGTGGTAGCGGCTGAGCAGCTCGCGCTGGACCTTGAACAGGTCCTGCGGGTACCGGAGATGGGCCATCAGCGGCTCGGAGATGTCGCTCTTGGCCTTCACCGTGCCCGGGAACGCCTTCATCCAGGTCTTCAGGACCGGGTCCTGGGTGTCCCACTGGTAGAGCTTGACCTGGCCCGTGTACGCGTCGACGGTCGCCTTCACCGAGTTGCGGATGTAGTTGACCTGGTTCTGCTGGGCCACCACCGCACGCGAGTTGTTCGTCGCGGTCAGCGAGTCGGCCGTCGTGTCACCGAGGGTCGTACGCGAGGAGTACGGGTAGCCGTTCGTCGTCGTGTACGCGTCGACGATCCACTGGATCTTGCCGTCCACGACCGCCGGGTAGGCGTCGCCGTCGATGGTCAGCCAGGGCGCCACCGCCTCCACGCGCTGCTTGGGCGTGCGGTTGTAGAGGATCCGCGACCCCTCGCCGATCGCTCCGGAGTACAGGATCTGCGGCTCGCTGAAGGCCACCGCGTACGCGGCCCGGTTGACCGGGCTGGAGAGGTTGACCCCGCTGTCGTCCGTGTAGCTGAAGGTCTTCTCGCCGCTGTCGTCGGAGTAGTCGATCTCCTTCTGGGGACCGCCCACGATCGAGTAGGTGGTGGTCTTCTCGCCGTAGTAGACCCGCTGCTGGTACGTCCCGAGGTCGCCCTGGGACGGCAGGTCGGACTCGGTGAAGACCGGACGGCCCTCGGCGTCGGCCGTGGTGCCCTTGGCGGCGACCACGCCGTACCCGTGGGTGTAGCGGAAGTGGTCGTTGATCCAGTTGTTCTTCGGAATGCCGTTGAGGTTCAGCTCACGCAGACCGATGACCGTGTCCTGGTCCTTGCCGTCCTTGCTGTAACGGTCGACGTCCAGGTTGGTCGGGAACGCGTAGTAGTTACGCATCTGCTGGAGCTGCTGGAACGTCGGCGAGACGACGTTCGGGTCCATGACGCGGATGCTGGCCGCGCCGTCCACGTCGTCGCGCAGCTTGGTCTTGTCCGTGGTCGTGGGCTTGCCCGCGTACTCGGTGACCTTGGTGTCGTCGATGCCGTAGGCCTCACGCGTCGCCTTGAGGTTCTTCGCGACGTACGGCGCTTCCTTGGCCTGCTCGTTGGGCTGGACCTGGAACTTCTGGACGATCGCCGGGTACAGGCCGCCGATGAGGATGGCGGACAGGACCATCAGGCCGAACCCGATCACCGGCAGCTGCCAGGTCCGCCGCCACAGGGTGGCGAAGAACAGCACGGCGCAGATCACCGCGATGCAGAACAGGATCGTCTTGGCCGGCAGGTAGGCGTTGGCGTCCACGTACCTGAGGCCGGTCCAGCTGTCGGTGGCCTTGAAGTCGCTGGACTTCACGGCCAGTCCGTACCGGTCGAGCCAGTACGCGACCGCCTTCAGGGCGACGAAGATGCCCAGCAGCACCGACAGGTGCCCGGTCGCGGCGGCCGTGGCCCGCGCGCCCGGGGACGTGACCCTGAGCCCGCCGTACAGGTAGTGGGTGAGCGCGGCGGCGATCACGGAGAGGATCGCGGCGGCGAAGCCGAAGCCGAGCAGGAACCGGTACCAGGGCAGGTCGAAGGCGTAGAAGGAGACGTCCAGGTGGAACTGCGGGTCCTTCTGGTTGAAGGGCACGCCGTTGACCCACATCAGCCAGGTCCGCCACTGGCTGGATGCCGAGGCGCCGGCGATGAGGCCCACCAGGGCGGTGATCCCGAGAAGCAGCCACCTCTTGTACGGCGCGATGCCCATCCGGTAGCGGTCGAGGCTCTGCTGCTCCATCGACATGGCGCTCAGCGGCGGGCGCAGCCGGTGGGCCAGCCAGATGTTGAGGCCGACCGCCAGGGCCATCAGCAGGCCGAAGACGAAGAAGAGTCCGATCTTGGTCCACAGGGTGGTCGTGAACACGGACGAGTAGTTCACCGACCGGTACCAGAGCCAGTCCGTCCAGAACCCGGCGAACATGGTGAACGCCATGCCGAGGACGGCAAGCACGCCCAGTGTCATGAGCAGGGTCCGGACACGCCGGGACGGGCGGCCCACTCTGATCCGTGGCCCCGTCGGGCCTCCGCCGCGGTCCGGCATCTGGAAAGCCAAGGTGCGCACCTCGAAGTTCGCTGTTGGTCCGTCAGACCCGCGTCGTCACGGGCCGTGCATGGGCCACGTGATCGTAGGCCCTCACCTATGCAACTTACTCACGCTTTACTCGGTTCCCGATTCCGGCCCTGAACGAGAGAGGATTGTGACCATGTCCAACACCCCCATGGCGGCGAGCCCGCTCACCCGGGCCGTTCTCGAGATCGACGAGTACACCTCCGGCCTCGGCTGGGACCAGCCCGCCCGCCTCTTCGCCCTCGTAGACACCGCCCGGCTGCGCACCCAGGAACCCGCCCTCGCGGCCCAGCTCGGCCTCGACGCGGAGCAGCAGACCACCGGCCTCACCCCCATCGAGCAGGAGGAGATCCCCGCGGGCAAACCGCTCGACGAGTTCCTCGGCACGATCGCCTGGCCCGACGCCGTGGTCGGCTGCGCGCTCACGGTGGAGCGCCTGATGCTGCCGCCGTCGGCGGAGGCGTCCGTCCCGGAAGGGCTGACCGAGAAGAAGCTCGCCGAGTGGGTGGCCGGGCATCCGGACCGTCAGGAGGTCCGCATGACGGTAGCGGTCCTGCGGGACGGGGCACGCGACTCGGCCCTGCGACTGCGCGAGAAGGACTCACCGACGGAGGTCCTCACGGGCGGCGACCTGGTGCCCGGCCTTGCCGAGGCGCTGTCGGCGACGTTCGAGGACTGAGTTCTTCCGGTACGGCGATGGGGGCGTCCTTCTGTGTGAAGGGCGCCCCCAGCCGCGTACAGACCCGAGCTCGTCAGCCCTTGGTCGTGCACTTCGGCAGGTCGGCGGCGTCGCCGGCGCGGATGTCCTTGAGGGCGCCGAGGGCGTCGTCGATGGTCTTCACCTTGACGAGGGTGAGCCCGTCGGGGGTGTCGCTCGCGGCGGCCGCGCAGTTGTCGGCGGGAGTGAGGAAGTACTGGGCGCCCTTGCTGCGCGCGCCGACGGTCTTCATCTCGATGCCGCCGATGGGGCCGACCTTGCCGTCGTCGTCGATCGTCCCGGTGCCGGCCACGAACTTGCCGCCGGTGAGACTGCCCGGGGTGAGCTTGTCGTAGATCCCGAGCGCGAACATCAGCCCGGCACTTGGCCCGCCCACGTCCGCGAGCTTGATGTCGATGGTGAACGGGAACGTGTGGTCCGTCCCCGCCGAGATCCCGACGATGGCACGCTTGTCGCCGTCGTCGTCGGACGTCTTCGTCGTGATGGTGATGTCCTGGGTCCCGGTCGGCGCCCTGTTCTCCTTCTCGGCGGCGGCCTGTTCCTTGGCGGGCACGATCGTGAAGACGACGTCCCGGCCGGGCTTGTGCTTGGTGACCAGCTTCGCGACGTCGTCGGGCTCCTTCACCGCTGTGCCGTCGACGGCCTTGATCACGTCACCGGCGTGCAGCCTGCCCTCGGCCGGGGAGTCCTTGACGACGGTCGAGACGATCACCCAGGACTGCACCGGCACGTCCAGCTGCTCCAGGGCGGCGACCTTGGCGCTCTCCTGGGACTGGCTGAACTCCTCGGCGTTCTCCTGGGTGGACTGCTCCTCCGTCTTGCCGTCCGGGTAGAGGGTGTCGTGGGGCACGACCTTGTTGTCGTGCGCAAGCCATCCGTAGACGGCCTCGACGAGGTTCATCTTGTAGTCCGCGCTGGTCACCCGGACGGTGGTCATGTTCAGATGCCCACTCGTCGTGTACGTCTTCCGCCCCGAGATCTGCAGCACCGGCTCGCCGCCGTGGTCCCCGAGCGTGTTCACCGTCGGACCCGGTGACATCTCCGCATAGGGGACGTTGACGAAGACTCCCGCGCACAGGAGCCCGATCAGCATCAGGGTGGAGGCGAGCATCGTCGCGGTGCGGCGTGGCATGGCACGACAGTACGGGACGCCTCTGTCAGCGCACCGTCAGGGCCGCGTCCGGGTCACGTACCGGAGCGGGGCTTCTCCATGGCGGCACGGAAGCGGGCGTACCCGTCGAGTTCGGGGCCGTCGCTGCGCGCTTTTCTGGTCCGCGTGGCCCAACTGCCCCAGAGACCGGCGCCGATCGCAGCCGCAAGCGGAATCAACAACCAGGCGAGCGCCGCCATGCCGTCCTCCCTGTCCTGATGAGTGACCACGCCTGACTGATCAGCAGATTAACCATCCGCACTGACAACGCTCACGCCAGGGGTGCGGTTACGCAACCGGAAAACGCGTCACGGGGAGTGAGGCGGGTCAGCAGGCGCCGACCCACTCCTCGGTGCCGTCGGAGAACTTCTGGTGCTTCCAGATGGGCACCTCGTGCTTGAGGTCGTCGATCAGCTTCCGACAGGCCTCGAAGGCCTCTCCACGGTGAGGGCACGACACGGCGACCACGACGGCGAGGTCCCCGACCCGGAGGTCGCCGATCCGATGCACCGCGGCCAGGGCCCGCACCGGGTACTCGGCGACGACCTTCTCGGCGATCCGCCGCATCTCGGCCTCGGCACTGGGGTGGCAGGAGTAGCCCAGCTCGTCGACGTCGGCACCCCCGTCGTGATTGCGCACGGTCCCCACGAACAGCGCGGTCCCGCCCGCGGCATCGTCCCCGACGGCCCGGAACACCTCGTCCAGGGACAGAGGCGTCTCCCGGACGGCGAGGAGCTTGATGGGATCCTGTGCGGCCTGCTCACCGGGGTGGTCGTGTGTGGGTGCCATGCCCCTATCGTGCCGCACGCCGCGAACAACGGGGAGTGGCGTTATCGCCCGGCACGCACGCGTACGGGTTTGGAGTCTCGCCCTCGTCGGCCTGCGGGCAGACGTGCCGCAGGGCGGCACGGGTGGGCGCAGGCGGCACCCCGTCAGCGCCGGGCTGCGCGACCCACCCCCGCCCGGCCCTCACGCCGCGCACCTCACGAGGACGCTCCCCGCACGCCTCAGATTCGCCGCCGAGCCTTCCGCGCCCGCCGCACCACCGCCGCCGCGCCCAGCAGAGCCACCGTCGCCCCCGCGGCGCCCGCCGCCGTCGCGTCCTTGCGCCCGAGCCGCCGCCCGACCACGGTGTGCCGCCCGGCGACCTCCCCCAGGAGTTCCGCGAGCACTTCCTCGTTGGTCCACCGCGGCCGCCATCCCGCGTCGTGCAGCCGGCTCCCACTCACCACCCAGGGGTACATCGTGTAGGCCAGGTCCCCCGCCGGGGACGGCGTCAGCCCGATCCGGTGCAGCCGGGCCGCCGCCCCCAGAGCGACGGCGGACGGCAGCTCCATCCGCCGGATGCCGCTGAGCTCCTCGACCTCCTCCTGCTCCAGCCAGCCGTCGCACCCGACCGAGAGTTCCCCGTCGACCTTCTCCAGGGCGGCGTACTCCAGAGCGCTGCACAGATCCTCGACGTGACAGAACTGCCAAGCGGGCCGCGAGCCGGCCACGACCAGCAGCCGAGGGGACTCGAAATACCTGGTCAGGGCGGTGTCCGTCTCCCCCACCAGCACGGCCGGCCGGACCACGGTGACGTTGAGCCCCGGATGCGCCCGCGGGGCGCGCCGCCCGAGCCGTTCGATCTCCAGCAGGTCACCGACCCCGGTCGCCTCAGCGGTGGCCCGCAGTTCCGCGTCCTCGGAGAGCGGCAGCTCGTTGTCCGGCAGAGCGCCGTAGACCATGGCCGACGTGCACAGCACGACCCGGTGCACCCCGGCCGCCGCGGCAGCCGTCAGCACGGTCTGTGTCCCCCGTACGTTGTAGGCCGTACGGGCGGCCGCGTCGGTCTCCAGGTCCAGGTCGAGCGCGAGATGCACGACCACGTCGGCGCCGCGCAGCTTCTCGGCGATGGCCGGATCCCGCACGTCGAGGATGTGCCACTGTGCCGCCGCGCACTCGCCGCGCCGCTCGTCGATGGCGATGACCTGCTTGATCTCGTCCGACGCGGCGAGCCGCTCGGTGAGCAGTGCGCCGACTCCGGACGCGGCACCGGTGACCGCGACGACGGGCCCGCGCACACCGGACGTGGTTGAGTGGTTTCGCGCTGCGCGAACCTGCGGATCTGGGGAACTCACCGGGCGTCTCCAGCGGTTGTCTTCAGTACGAACGCGCGTGACGCGTACGTACCAGGTGGCATCCATCCTGCCGCAGGCCGAGAGTCGGCGAAGCACCGAGGCCCGAAGCGCCCATGGTGTCTACGCTGGGTGGTGTTATCGGGCAGCCGTGCCGTCGGACAACCGACGGCCTTACCAGCCGAGGAATCCCGTGAGTGACACCCCATTCGGATTCGGCCTTCCGCCGGAGGAGCCGGACGACGGCGACGAGGGCAAGAAGAAGGACCAGGAGAGCGGTGGTGGTCAGGGGCCGGCCAACCCGTTCGGTTTCGGCGGGCTGCCCGGTGCCGGAGGCTTTGGCGGCCCCGGTGCGGACAATCCCCTCGCCGCGATGTTCGGTTCGCTGAACCCCACCGACCTGGGCGCCGCCTTCCAGCAGCTGGGCCAGATGCTCTCGTACGAGGGCGGCCCGGTGAACTGGGACATGGCCAAACAGATCGCCCGCCAGACGGTCTCCCAGGGCACCGCTGACGGCACCAAGGACGCGAGCGTCGGCCCGGCCGAGCGCACCGCCGTCGAGGAGGCCGTCCGGCTCGCCGACCTGTGGCTGGACGACGCGACGTCCCTGCCGTCGGGCGCGGGCTCCGCGGTGGCGTGGAGCCGCGCGGAGTGGGTCGAGGCGACCCTGCCCGCGTGGAAGGAGCTCGTGGACCCGGTCGCCGAGCGCGTCGGCGCGGCCATGGGTGACGTCCTGCCGGAGGAGATGCAGGCCATGGCCGGCCCGCTGATCGGCATGATGCGCTCGATGGGCGGCGCCATGTTCGGCACGCAGATCGGGCAGGCCGTCGGCGTGCTCGCGGGCGAGGTCTTCGGTTCCACCGACATCGGCCTGCCGCTCGGTCCGGCCGGCAAGGCCGCGCTGCTGCCGGTGAACATCGAGGGGTTCGGCAAGGACCTCGGCGTGCCGAAGGAGGAGGTGCGGCTGTATCTCGCCTTGCGGGAAGCCGCCCACCAGCGCCTCTTCGCACACGTGCCGTGGCTGCGCTCGCACCTGTACGGCGCGGTCGACGGCTACGCGCGCGGGATCAAGGTCGACACCGCCAAGCTGGAGGATGTGGTCGGCCAGTTCGACCCGCAGAACCCCGAGCAGCTGCAGGACGCCCTCCAGCAGGGCATGTTCCAGCCGGAGGACACGCCCGAGCAGAAGGCCGCCCTGGCTCGTCTGGAGACGGCCCTGGCTCTCGTCGAGGGCTGGGTGGACGCGGTGGTCCACGCGGCCGCGAAGCCGCGCCTGTCGTCCGCGGACGCGCTGCGCGAGACCCTGCGTCGCCGTCGCGCCTCGGGCGGCCCGGCGGAGCAGACGTTCGCCACGCTGATCGGCCTGGAGCTGCGCCCGCGCCGCCTGCGGGACGCCTCCCGTCTGTGGGCCTCGCTCACCGACGCGCGCGGTGTGGACGGCCGGGACGCCCTGTGGGCCCACCCGGACATGCTGCCCACGGCCTCCGACCTGGACGACCCGGACGGCTTCGTGCACCGCGAGCAGCTGGACTTCTCCGAGCTGGACAAGATGCTCGGCGAGGCGGCCGGCAAGCCCGACCTCAAGAAGAAGGACGACTCCAAGGACGCGGACAAGGGCGACGACACCGAGTGAGCCTGTACGACGACGCGGTCCTCGTGCTGAAGGGCTACGAGGACCAGCAAGAGCTGCGCCAGGCCTACCTGGACCACCTCGCGGCACACCCGGACGGCATGTGGAAGGCATGCCGGGCCGGTCACCTCACGGCGAGCGCCCTGGTGATCGACCCGGAGCGCGGGCGGGTGCTGCTCACGCTCCACAAGAAGCTGCGCATGTGGCTCCAGACGGGCGGCCACTGCGAGCCGCAGGACGCCTCCCTGGAGGCGGCGGCCCTGCGCGAGGCCACGGAAGAGTCCGGCGTCGAGGGGCTGACGCTGCTCAGGGGCGGTCCGGTGCGCCTGGACCGGCATCCGATCCCGCCGCCGTGCCACTGCCACTTCGACGTCCAGTACGCGGTCGTCGCCCCGCCCGGCGCGGCGCACGCGGTGAGCGACGAGTCTCTTGACGTGCGCTGGTTCGGATACGACGAGGTGGCGGCCGTGGCGGACGAGTCGGTCGTACGACTGCTGGACGCGACCCGCGCCAGGCTCTGAACGTGTATAAGGGGCGACCGCCATGGCGGTCGCCCCTTACGTTTGCCTCCCGGGCGGTGCCGGAGGCTCAGGCGTTGCTTCCCCCGAGGGAGTTCCCTCGCATGTTGAACTGGCCGAGCATCCCCGAGTTGCGCAGATGCTGCGGCGGCAGCAGCTCGCTGGGCTGTACGAGGACGTGTCCCGTGCCGGAGAACTGCATCTCCCAGCCCTCGCCGGTGGAGCCCTTGCGGCGCCACACGGCGGACGTGGAGGTCGGGGCCTGCAGCTGGGTCCGCAGGGACGTGGACCAGGCAACCACGGCGTCCGCGTCGCAGCAGACGTTCTTCTCCGGGGTCACCTCCATCACCAGCGGCTCGCCCGAGGTCATGAGGACGACCTGCCCGGAACCGGACAGCTCCAGGTTGTAGGCCCCCGCCGACGCGATCTCCACGGCACTGTCGACCGCGACGATGCCGACGCCCAGGGAACCGTCGAAGGCGAGGACGTAGGAGCTGTCGACGGTCAGGCCGCGGCCGACCTCCATGATGTGCAGGTGCTGGGCGAGGTTGGCGAGGTAGACGACGCCGTTGCCCTTGCAGCGCATGAGTTCCAGGCGCTCGCCGGTCATCCGCTCGACGTTGCGCCAGCTGCGGTTGCGGTACTGGCTGTCGAACTCCACCTGCCCCTCGAAGGCCACCATGGCGCCCTGGCGGGCGAGGACGGCACTGCTGCCCTGGGTGACGTCGGTCTTGAGGAGCTGCGGGTTCTGCAGGGTGTAGCGGCCGGTGGACTCCACCGGGACGTGTGCGAAGAGTGTGCTGTGCATGATGTGCGTGGTGCTCCCTTCAGCCCCGGATCTTGAATCGGTCGCCGGTGTCCTCGCTCGGCTGGACGACCACGAAGCCCTGTCCCTTGAAGCCGATCTGGAAGGCCTCACCACTGCCCCGGCCGATGAGGGCGCTCGCCTTGACCGTGCGGCGCGCCTTCATGTCCAGGCCGGTCGTCCAGGCGATCAGCGCGTCCGGGTCGACGTACGTCTCCCGTTCGGCGCAGTCCAGGGCCATCGGAATGCCCCGGCTGACCAGCGCGACCCACCCGGTGCCCCGGATGACGAGGTTCGTCAGGCCCGAGCCGGACAGCTTGGCGAGCCCCTTGACGGGCTCGATGGCCAGCTCCAGCGAGGCGTCGCAGGCCAGCAGCGTGGCGCCGTTGACCGAAAGTGCTTCGCCGTTCAGGTGGAGGACGAGGATGTCGCCCCCGTAGTCGGCGAGGTAGAGGTCGCCGTCGCCGCGGCACAGCATCAGTTTGCCACCCTCACCGGTGACCATCTCCTCCGCCGAACGGCGCAGGGTGGCCGGCGGCCCGTCGAACTGCACATAGCCCTCGTACGCGATCATCGAGCCGGCCTTGGCCAGCAGATCGTGACCGGTGGCCATGGTGACCTTGAGCGTCTTGGAGCTGTGCACCGTCATCCGGACGCCGGTCGAAGCGGCGCGGTGCGCGCTGAGAGTCTGGGTGTCCATGGGCCTCACACCTCGAAGGGCTGTACGACGACGAAGTTGCCGGGAGCGCCGCGGAACTGGAGGTTCACGGCCTCCGAGCTCTGCCGGGAGTACCCGGAGCGGCGCAGCCTGAGCGCGGTCGTGGTGACGGCCTGCGCACCGGCGGACCAGGCGATGACGGCGTTGCCGTCGACGTAGGTGGCCGGGCCCACCGGGATGACGACCGGCACGCCGCGGGTCTTCACCGCGACCGCGCCGGTCCCCGAGAAGAGCATGCTGAACAGGCCGCCGCCCGGCAGCCCCGCACCCTCGATGCGGCGCACCTCGGTGTCCAGGGCCTCGTCGAAGGCCAGCACGCCCTGCGCGCTGGTGTAGATCTGCTCGCCCTGGAGTCGGATGACGAACACCCGGCTGGCCTCGTCGGCGAGGAACACCTCGCCGTCGCCGGCGCAGCGCATCAGGGACATGCCCTGGCCGGTGAGCGCCCCGGTGAGCTTGCCGAGCAGCCCGGAGCCCTTGTGGGCGAAGTCGATGTCGCCCTGGTAGGCGACCATGCTGCCCTGCTTGGCCAGGATGGGGGCGCCCTTGGTGAGCGTGGCCCGCACGAGCTGCGGGTTCTGCTCCGTCCAGCGGTCCCCTACGGGGGCCTCCGCGTACTTCGTCAGGACGACGCGGACGTTCGCCTCGGGCGGCACCGGCGCGATCGTCGTGCCGCCGCCGAAGGGCTGGCCCTGGCCCGGGAAGGCCGCGGGGGCGCCCGGAGGCGAGAACTGACCGGCGGGTGCGCCCGGAGGCGTGAACTGACCAGCCGGTGCCCCAGGAGGCGAGAACATCTGTGGGCTCGTCGGCGCGGGAGGCGCCTGCGGCGGGACGCCGGGCGGAGTACCGAATCCGGCGGGCGGAGTGGTCCCGGCGATCGTCGGAGCCGAGTGGACGGACGGGGCCGCCGGTGCGGGGGTTCCGAAGTCGGGCGCCGGGGCCGGGGCGGGAGGCGCCGGAGGCGCGGCGGCCTGCGGAGGTGCGAAGGCCGGTGCCTGGGTCTGCGGCGGGGCGGCGGGGGCGGGCTCCTCCTCGGCGACCTCTCCGCCGAAGTTCTTCAGCAGCGCGTCGAGGCCGCCGTCGAAGCCCTGACCGACCGCGGCGAACCGCCACACGTCCTTGAGATAGAGGTCGCCCAGCATGACGGCACGTTCCGTGGAGAACTCGCTGCCGCCGAAGGAGTACCGGGCCACCTCCTCGCCCCCGGCGACGATACGGACGTATCCCGGGGCGATCTGCGACATCTGTCCGGCGCCGTCGATCGTCGCCGTGAACGAGAGCTTGTGGATCTGCGGCGGGATCTTGTCGAGGGTGACCCTGAAGGCCTCCGTGTCGCCCGCCTGCGCGCCCAGCAGCTGAATGGATTCCTCGGGGGACTTCGGCTGGTTGAAGAAGACGAAGTACCGGTCGTCCGAGAGCCGTTCGTCGGCGTCGAGACCGAAGCAGCTGATGTCGAAGGTCAGCCCGGGGCCGGAGATCTGTACACCCACGTACAGATCGGTGCCCGCGGTGAGGTCACTGATCTTGGCCTTGTGGCCGCGTTGGAATTCCCTGGCCATGCGTAACGACCGTCCCCCATCCCGAATGCAAGTACGTCGCGACAGGCTAACGGCAAACTCGGACACCGGAGGATCTCGGTACAGATCCGGTACGAAATCCCACGCGGGGCCGCGGTCACTCCCCGCGCACGTCCGGCAGGTGGGGCAACCGCTCGGCGGCCACGACTCCTTCGAGATATCCCCGGGCCCGCTCGGTGCGCGGATAGGCCTCCAGCAGCCGCCAGAAGCGGGGCCCGTGCCCGGGGACCAGCAGATGCGCGAGCTCGTGCAGAAGGACGTAGTCGACGACGTACTCGGGCATGCCCTGCAGGCGGTGCGACAGCCGGATGCTGCCCTCGGAGGGGGTGCACGAGCCCCAGCGGGTGTTCTGGTTGGTGACCCAGCGCACCGAGTTCGGCCGGGCCCGGCCCTCGAAGTACTGGGTCGACAGGCGCTGCGCCCGCTCGGCCAGCTCGGCATCACCGAGGATTCGCTTGCTCTCCTGCGCGGCCAGCTTGTCGAGCATGACGCTCACCCAGCGCTGCTCCTCGGCCTCGGACATCCGGGCAGGGATGAGCACCACGGTGCGATCGCCCTCGCGGTACGCGGAGACCGTCCGGCGTCGACGGGAACTCCTGCGCACCTCGATCGCGCTCGCCCCCGAGCCGCTCGGCGGCAGGCTCGTCGTACTGCGCTGTGGTGTTCCGGCGCGGTGCAGTGGGTCGGCGGGCACGCCCCGACGTTACCCGTTGCGCACGCGGGAAGTCCCGACTCCGGGGCGGTTCGCTTCCGATCCCCACATGCGTTTGATTCATGCGACTGACTTGTACGACGAATATCCACCGCCTGTGGACAACTTTCGGCGCCGGGTGGCGGGCCCGGGCATGCTGGCACAGCCGGCGGAGCCGCGACCGACCTCCGCCGGCAGGCGGGAATGTTCTTCAAGGGCTACGAGGGCTACGAGGGCTACGGGGGCCTGTCATGCAGTCGCTGGATCCGCATCCGATGGTTCCGCCGGTTCCGCCGGTTTCGACGGTTCCGCTGGTTCCGCTCGTGAAGCCCGCGCTCCGGCGCGGCTGGCGGGATCTCAACACCGTGCAGTTCGGGATGACCCCGGCGCACGCGCTGACGCTGGGTCCGATGGACACGGCGACGGGCAGCTTTCTGGACCTGCTCAACGGCACGCGCGGGCTGCCGCTCCTGCGGGAGGAGGGCCGACGGATGGACCTGCCGGACGGGCATGTCGACGCGCTGGTGGAGCGGCTGTCACGGGCCGGACTCGTCGACGACGCCAAGGGCGGCGGCCCCGCCGCCGAGACACTGCGCGCCAAGAAAGAGGTGCTCGACCGGCTGGGCCCCGACCTGGCCTCACTCTCCCTGACCACGTCCGCACCGGGCGAGGCGATCAGGCTCCTGGCCGCCCGCCGCTCCCTGCGCGTCCAGGTCAGGGGTGCCGGCCGGGTGGGCGCTGTCCTCGCCTCGCTGCTTTCCGGCGCCGGGGTCGGCGAGGTCGAGGTGCGCGACGTCGGCTCGGTCGAGCCGGGGGACGTCGCGCCGGGCGGGCTGCCGGCCGAGTCCGTCGGCGACCGCAGGGAGGAGGCGGCGCGGCGGGCCGTACGCCGGTCGGCGCCGGACCGCCCACCGCGCCGCGGCACCCGCACCCCCTCCGAGGGCGAGGACCCCGGCCTGTCCCTGGTGATCCTCGCCCCGCGGGACGACGTCGACGTGCACGCACCCGTCCCGTCCGCCGCCGATCCGCTGATCACCTCGGGCACACCCCATCTGTACGTCGGCGTGGTGGAGGCGACCGGGATGGTCGGCCCGTTCGTGCTGCCGGGTGAGACGGGCTGCGCCGGCTGTCTGCACGAGGCCCGCACGGACCGTGACCAGGCCTGGCCCCGTCTGGTTGCCCAGTGGCGCTCCGGTACACAGCGCAAGGTGCGGTCCTGCGATCTGGCGCTGGCCACTACGGTCGCGGGCCTTGCCGCCGCGCACGCGCTGGCCTTCCTGGACGGCCAGGTTCCGTCCAGTGCGGGCGCACGCTGGGAGGTCTCGCTGCCCGCCCTCCACTGGCATGCGCGGCCGGTCTGGGGGCACCCCGCATGTCCTTGCGGGGCAGCGGAGAAAGGTAAGGGGGAACACACACCCAAGGAAGCGGAGTCACACGAGACAATGGCGGAGCAACAACCGTCGAAGGAGTTACGCCGCACGACCCACGCGGCGCGGCTGGCTGGGACCTGGAGGGCGCATGTCTGATCTTCCCCGCAAGGCGGTCACCCGTACTGCCAAGCTCGCCGCGCTGCCGCTCGGTTTCGCCGGACGGGCGACCTGGGGACTGGGCAAGCGGATCGTCGGCGAGTCCGCCGAGCTGGTCGGCCGCGAGCTGCAACAGCGCACGGCCGAGCAGCTGTTCAAGGTGCTCGGCGAGCTCAAGGGCGGGGCCATGAAGTTCGGCCAGGCCCTGTCCGTCTTCGAGTCGGCCCTCCCCGAGGAGATCGCCGGCCCCTACCGCGCGGCCCTGACGAAACTCCAGGAGGCGGCGCCTCCGATGCCCACACGCACCGTGCACGCGGTGCTGGAGGAGCGGCTCGGCGAGAACTGGCAGGAGCTGTTCCTCGAGTTCGAGGACAAGCCCTCGGCGGCCGCCTCGATCGGCCAGGTGCACCGCGGGGTGTGGAGCGACGGCCGTGAGGTGGCCGTCAAGGTGCAGTACCCTGGGGCGGGCGAGGCGCTGTTGTCTGACTTGAACCAACTGAGCCGATTCGCCCGGCTGCTGGGCCCCCTCATCCCGGGCGTGGACATCAAGCCGCTGATCGCGGAGCTCAGGGACCGGGTCTCCGAGGAACTGGACTACGGCCTGGAGGCACAGGCTCAGCATGCGCATGCCGAGGAGTTCGCCGGCGATCCGGACGTCGTGGTGCCCGATGTGGTCCATCAGTGCGACCAGGTGCTGATAACGGAATGGCTGGACGGCGTCCCGCTGTCGGAGGTGATCGCCGACGGCACCCAGGAGCAGCGCGACCGGGCCGGCCAGCTCCTGGCCCGCTTCCTCTTCTCGGGCCCCGCCCGCACCGGGCTCCTGCACGCCGACCCTCACCCGGGCAACTTCCGCCTCGTGCCCGGCGGCCCGGAAGGCGAGGACGACTGGCGCCTGGGCGTCCTGGACTTCGGCACGGTCGACCGCCTTCCGGGCGGCCTGCCGGCCACGATCGGCAGGTCCCTGCGGATGACGCTCGACGGCGAGGCGGAAGCCGTCTATGAGCTCCTGTGCGCCGAGGGCTTCGTCAAGGAGTCCATAGAGCTGGACCCGGACGCCGTCCTCGACTACCTCCTGCCGATCATCGAACCGGCCCAGGTCGAGGAGTTCACCTTCAATCGCGGCTGGATGCGCAGCCAGGCGACCCGGATCGGTGATCCGCGCTCCCCTGCCTACCAGTTGGGCAAGCAGATCAACCTGCCCCCGGCGTATCTACTCATCCACCGGGTGACGTTGAGCACGATCGGCGTGCTGTGCCAGCTGGGCTCGACAGTGCGGCTGCGCGAGGAGCTGGAGGAGTGGCTGCCCGGGTTCGTGCCGGAGGAGGGCCTGGAAGAAGGCCTGGAGGAGAAGCCGGCGGCGGAGGCGTGAGGTTCCTCGGAGGTCTCACCACCAGGCCGAGTCCAGCCGCCCCTCGATCGCCCTGAGGTTTTCCCGGGAGCAGGTGTCGCAGAAGTACTGGCGCACGCCGTTCTCCACGGAGCACATCCAGGTGGGCTGCGGTGCCTGGGCCGCGGTGCCGCACCGGGCACACACAAGGGCCTCGGGCTGCTCGGCGGAGCCGTCGTCGTCACTGCCTCCGGGAAGACTCGTCACCCTGCTGACGATATCCCCGTGACGGGCGTCGGCCGGCACAACGCACTGCGGGGGCCGGTCCGTTCGGACGGACCGGCCCCCGCCGGGGAGCTTCGCCTCCCTTACCGGGAGGCCACCGCTTCAGGTGTGTTCGGGATTACTGCATGACGGCCAGGGCGAGCGCACGGCGAGCACGCAGCGAGGCGCGCTCCGCCCGGCGCTGCATCCGGCGAGCGGTCGCCAGGCGCACGGCCCGGCGTTCCTGCTCGGCCTCATGCAGTCGCTCGTGCATATGCGCGCGAGCGAGGGCTTCTGGGATGAGTTGCATCTCTCGGGTCCTGTTCTGGCGCGAGTCGATCGCGCCACTGCTGGTGAGGTCTTCAGGCGCGGTGCCTGCGGGGTCGTATGCGGACGGCTTCATCGGGGCCTGCTTCTTGGGGTCGTGCGTGAAAGGACGGTCGATGGTTCCCAGGGTGTTCATGCCGTGACCGGGTTCTTGCGCGGGCGGCCACGCGGCCGCTTCCGGGCAACGACGACACCCTGGACGAACAGCTCGCCGCCCCAGACGCCCCAGGGCTCACGCCGCTCCTTGGCACCGGCGAGGCAGGCCTCGACCAGCGGGCAGGTGCGGCACAGGGACTTGGCGTACTCGACGTCCGCCGGGGACTCCGCGAAGAAGACCTCCGGGTCGTACGAACGGCAGGGGACGGGTACGCCGAGGTTCTCGATGGCGTCGTCGAGCGCGGTGAGCGCAGTGAGCGGGATCAAGGGGGAGTCCTCCGTGAGGCCGGGCGGGGGGATCGTTTCGGAAGGCGGTACGGACGGGGCGTGCGCTTCGAGTTGCACGGTTCGTCTTCCTCGTCTGTCGTTTCGGCCCTGTTGGGCCGAGTGGCGGCTGGTACCGGGTTCTTTTCTTGTCCCGAGGCCCCTTCGCTCCGTCGTCCCCGTTCGGGGACAAACAGAAGGGCCGCGGATCCCGGATGGGGTTCCGCGGCCCTGAAGGCGCCGGCCTGATCGACGATCAGGCTGGATCACTCCAGGGTTCTGGCCCACGGAAGGCCCACATCTGGTGGTGCTGCGTCGTCTGCTTCCGGCTTCCGGCACCGGCGGGCGCAAAGGCATAGACATGCGCCTGTGCCTTTACTGCTTCCAGTGCCTTGGTCGGTCGCTCATTGCGCTCCCGGACGGGAAGGGCCGCGAGAGACACGGAGGAGGCCGGACGGACGGCACGGATGCCGGACAGACCGGTGCCCGGGTTCGAGGCGCCGAGGATGCACGTGGAGACGACCGAGCGATCGGTCACTTTGACGGTGCTGATGGAGCTGAAGTTGATGCTGATCACTGGAATCGCCTCCTCTCGGCGTCTAGAGGGACCGGGGTGAACCAGTCCGACGGATATGCAAGTACAGCACGAAAGCGGGGCCTCCGAGAAGGCCTCCGTCCTCGTGGCTACGAACCTATGGGGATTGCTGGGGCATGCGCAAACTATTTTCTCGACGAGTTCGCGTCAGCCTTCAACTTCTTCTCCCCCGAGGTCCTGGCCTGCGCAGATCGCCAGAACATCGGCTCCGTAGCGGTTGAGCTTGCGCGCCCCGACCCCAGGGATCCGCGCCAGCTCCCCGTCGTCGTCGGGGACGGCCTCGGCGATCGCGATCAGTGTTTTGTCGGTGAAGACGCAGAAGGCGGGCTGCCCGCTGCGCTGCGCCTGGACCGCACGCCACTCGCGCAACCGCTCGTAAAGCCCCTCGTCCATGTCCGACGGGCAGTCCTCGCAGCGCATCAGTTTCATCTCACCGGCATCGGTGAGCGTGCGCCCGCACACCCGGCAGCGCGCCGGGGTGCGCTGGGTGCGTCGCGGGACGGCGCCGGCCCTGCTGGTGGTGGTGAAGCCGCGCTCGACTCCCCCGGAGCCGACCGCGGCACTCCGCCCGGCGCCGCCCGCCGAGCCCGGGCGCAGGCCGTCGAGGAAGCGGCTGGGCCTGCGGCTCGGACGGCCGCCCGGCGCACGGGACAGGGCCCAGGAGACGTGCAGGCGCTCTCTGGCGCGGGTGACCCCGACATAGAGGAGGCGGCGTTCCTCCTCGATCTGCTCGTCGGTCTTTGCGTAGGTGATCGGCATCATGCCCTCGGCGACACCGACCAGGAAAACGACGTCCCACTCCAGTCCCTTGGCCGAGTGGAGGGAGGCGAGCGTGACGCCCTCGACGGTCGGGGCGTGCTGAGCGACGGCCCGTTCGTCGAGCTCGGCCACCAGGTCGCTCAGGGTGGCGCCGGCTCTGGAGGCGGCGAAGTCATGCGCGAGGTTCACCAGGGCGGCCAGCGACTCCCAGCGTTCTCGGACGGCCCCGGAGCCGGCCGGGGGCTGAGTGGTCCAGCCCTCGCCCGACAGCACGGCCCGCACCTGGGAGGGCAGGTCGACGGCGTCGTCGAGAAGGGAGTCGTTGCCGCCGAAGCGGGCCGCGCCGCGCAGCGCGACTCCCGCCTTGCGCACTTCGGGGCGGTCGAAGAACCGCTCGGCACCGCGCACCTGGTAGGGCACTCCGGCGTCGGCGAGGGCCTGTTCGTAGGTCTCGGACTGGGAGTTCGTGCGGAACAGGATGGCGATCTCGCTGGCCCGGCTGCCTGCGTCGATGAGCTCGCGGATGCGGCGGGCGGCGCCCTCGGCCTCGGCGGGCTCGTCGGTGTACTCGGTGTAGACGGGCTCGGGTCCGGCGGCGCGCTGGGAGACCAGCTCCAGCCGGTGGTCGGCGGCGCGGCCCCGGGCTTGGGCGAGCAGGCCGTTGGCGAGGTGGACCACCTGCGGAGTGGAGCGGTAGTCGCGGACCAGCTTGACGACGGTGGCGCCGGGGTGGCGGGTGCGAAAATCGAGCAGGTGGTCGGGAGTTGCTCCTGTGAACGAATAGATCGTCTGGCTGGCGTCGCCGACGACGCACAGGTTCTCCCGCTCGCCGAGCCAGAGCTCCAGCAGGCGCTGCTGGAGCGGGCTGACGTCCTGGTACTCGTCGACCACGAAGTGCTGGTACTGGGAGCGGACCTGCTCGGCGATGTCCTGCCGGTCCTGGAGGACCGCGACGGTCAGCAGCAGGACGTCCTCGAAGTCGATGACCCCGCGGGCCCGCTTGAGGTCCTCGTAGGCGGAGTAGATCTGGGCGATCTCCGCCGGGGCGCGGGGGGACTCGCGGCCGGACTTGGCGGCCGCGGGCGCGTAGTCGGCGGGGACGGTCTGAGTGACCTTGGACCATTCAATCTCGCCGGTGACGTCCCGCAGCTCGCCGCGGTCGAGGCGGATGCGGCAGGCGGCGGCAGCGTCGGCGACGAGTTGGATCTTGCGGTCGACCAGCCGGGGCATGGAGCCACCGACGGCTTTCGGCCAGAAGTACTGGAGTTGGCGCAGGGCGGCCGAGTGGAAGGTGCGGGCCTGGACGCCGGCGGCGCCGAGCTGGCGCAGCCGGCCACGCATCTCGCCTGCGGCACGGTTGGTGAAGGTGACGGCCAACACGCTGGAGGGCTGGAGGATCCCGGCCCGCACCCCGTAGGCGATGCGGTGGGTGATCGCCCGCGTCTTGCCCGTGCCGGCGCCGGCCAGCACGCACACCGGGCCGTGGAGGGCGGTGGCCACCTCGCGCTGCTCGGGGTCGAGCCCTTCGAGCACCGCGTCGGCAGAGCCCGGCGTCTGCGGGAAGAGCGGGGAGTGCGTTGCTGCTGTCACACGGCCATGCTGCCAGGTCGGCCGAGACGGGTGAGGCGGTTGTCCACAGGCAGGCACTCGTAGTCGTACTAATGCGGCAGGCGTCACGTCCGGCGAACCCCGGCCGCTGGGAATGGTGGCCCTTCCACGTACGTTTCCCACTGCGAGCGCACATTCTCCGACCCGCCGAAGGAGCACGAGAGACATGCCGGGCACTGTGACGATGTACAGCACCACGTGGTGCGGCTACTGCCGTCGGCTGAAGAGCCAGATGGACCGCGAGGGCATCGCGTACAACGAGATCAACATCGAGCAGGACCCGGATTCCGCCGCGTTCGTCGAGAAGGCGAATGGCGGAAACCAGACGGTGCCGACCGTGCTCTTCCCGGACGGGTCGACGCTCACGAACCCTTCGCTGGCTCAGGTCAAGCAGAAGATCGGCGCGTAACGGCCGCACTGACGTGGTGGTCGGCAGGCGGTCCCTGACGTGGTTTCAGGGGCCGCCATCTTGTGGTTTGTCCCACACCAGCGTGTAGGCCACAGCAGCCTGCGCCGGAAGCGCGATCCGGGCAGCACGCGGTGCGCGGCCTGCCGGACCTCGCTCCAGGACATCACCGAGTCCTCCATGGGCATGCCTGCCGGGCCGCCCTCGCCCCGGCGGAACCGGTGGACCAGGTTCAGTGACACGCCCAGGGAGCCGATCATCCAGTCGAGCGGTGCCCGGTCGCGCGTCAGACCTACGATCACCAGCCGCCCGCCCGGGGCAAGGAGCCGTACCAGTCGTCGCACCGCGTGCTCGATCTTTGCGTGGTGGACGACGGCGACCGCGCTCAGGAAGCCGTAGCTCTCCTCGGGCAGGCGCGGTTCGTCCAGGTAGTCCCCTTCGAGGAACGTCACGTGGCCGGACTCCCGGGCACTCTCGCGCGCGTGCCGGATCATCTCCGGCGAGCGGTCCACGCCGGTGACGGATTGCGCCTTGGCCGCGAGCTTGCGCGCGAGTAGTCCGTCGCCGCAGCCGACGTCGAGGGCCGCGCCGCAGCCGTCCGGCACGGCGGCGAGCACGACCGGGTGGTAGTGGACGTTGTGGTTCCAGTACGGGTCCGGCACGTCCCGCGTCTCAGACGAAACTCCTCGTCGGCAGCGGCTTGCCGTACCAGAGCTCGATCAGGCGGGCCGCGATCGAGATGCCGTACGGCGGAAGCACCTCGCCGGAATCGAAGGCGGCGCGCAGTTCGTCGCGGGAGAACCAGCGGGCCTCGTGGATCTCGTCGCCGTCGACGTTGATGTCGGTCGAGGTGGCGCGGGCCATGAAGCCCAGCATGAGGCTGGACGGGAAGGGCCAGGGCTGGCTGGCGACGTACTCGACCTGGCCGATGCTGATGCCGGCCTCTTCGAAGACCTCGCGGCGCACCGACGCCTCGATGGACTCGCCGGGTTCGACGAAGCCGGCGAGCGTCGAGAAGCGGCCTTCGGGCCAGTGGACCTGACGGCCCAGCAGGATGCGGTCGTCCTCGTCCGTGACGGCCATGATCACGGCGGGGTCGGTGCGCGGGTAGTGCTCGGCGCCGCAGGCCTGGCAGCGGCGGATGTGACCGGCCGCCGCGATGATCGTGCGCTCGCCGCAGCGGGAGCAGAAGCGGTGTGTGCGCTGCCAGTTCTCCAGGCCGACCGCGTGCACCATCAGCCCGGCCTCGCGGGGCGACAGGAGCAGACCCGCCTCGCGCAGCCCCGCGGCGCGCGCGGACTGGTCGATGCGGCCGGGGAGCGCGTCCTTCTGGAGGGCGAAGTAGCGCACGCCGTCCTCGTCGATACCGAGGAAATAGCGGTGTGCCTCGGTGAGGGGTGCTTCGAAGGACGGGGTCATGACGAGTTCGGTACGCCCGTCGGCCGTCTCGTCGATGAGAACCTGACCGCCGGAGACCACGAAGCAGCGGGTGGTGGGGTGGCTCCACGCCGCCGCGAGCCAGGCTTCGTCGAGCCGGTGGTGGGCGGCCCGGTCGATGCCGCTCGGGGCGGTGAGCGAGACGGGGCGGTCGGCGGTCTGGTCGGTCCAGGTGGTCACGAGTGCTTCCAACTCCCCCGGTGGAAAGGGTGTTTCGTGGGCGGTTCAGCGGGACGTACGGCGGGAGGCGACCGGGTCCGGCAGGGCGTGGCGGTACGGGACGGTTGTTCCAGTGTGCCCCGCGTGCCGCGCCGATCCGGGCGGCGCGGGACGGTCAGGGCGCATGGCGCCAGTGCTCCGCGAGGTCGCTCCACAGATACGCGGTGGTCTCGACGCCCTTGAGGAGGAGGTCCAGCTCGACCTTCTCGTTCGGGGCGTGCCAGCCGTCGGACGGGACGGAGATGCCAAGGAAGAGCACCGGTGCGCCGAGGACTTCCTGGAGGTCGGCGGCCGGTCCCGAACCGCCTTCCCTGGTGAAGCGGACGGACTTGTCGAAGGCGCGGCCCATGGCGCGGACGACGGACTGCAGGGCCGGGTGGTCCAGGGGCGTGAGGCACGGGCGTGTGGCACCGGTGAAGGTGATCTCCTGCCGGATCCCCGCGGGAACCTGCTCGGCGGCCCACTCGCGGACGGCCTTCTCGATGTGGTCGGGGTCCTGGCCCGCGACCAGCCGGAAGGAGAGCTTCACCATGGCGGAGGCGGGGACGATCGTCTTGCTGCCGGGGCCTTGGTAGCCGCCGCCGATGCCGTTGACCTCGGCGGTGGGACGGGCCCAGATGCGCTCCAGCGTCGTGTGCCCGGCCTCGCCGTGGGTGGCGTACGACTTGGCCGTGCGCAGCCACCTCGGCTCGTCGAAGGGCAGCTCGGCGAAGAGTGCGCGCTCACGGTCGGTGAGTTCGACGATGCCGTCGTAGAAACCGGGGACCGTCACGCGCGCGTGCTCGTCGTGCAGGGCGGCGACGAGGCGGGCGGCGGCCGTGGCCGGGTTGGGGACGGCGCCGCCGAAGGAGCCGGAGTGGATGTCCTGGTCGGGGCCGTACAGCCGGATCTCGCACTCGGCGAGGCCGCGCATGCCGGTGCACACGGTGGGGGTGTCCTCGGACCACATGCCGGTGTCGGAGACGATCACCGCGTCGGCGGCGAGCCTTTGCGCGTGCTCCTGGACCAGCGCCCGGAAGTGCGGGGAGCCGGACTCCTCCTCGCCTTCGATCAGCAGCTTGAGGTGCACGGCCGGGGCGGTGCGGCCGGTCGTGGCGAGGTGGGCGCGGACGCCGAGTGTGTGGAAGAACACCTGGCCCTTGTCGTCGGCCGCCCCGCGCGCGTAGAGGCGGTTGTCACGGACGACGGGCTCGAAAGGCTCGCTGTCCCAGCCGTCCTCGCGGGCGGCGGGCTGTACGTCGTGATGGCCGTAGACGAGAACCGTGGGCGCCTCGGGGTCGTCGCAGGGCCACTCGGCGAAGACGGCGGGCGCACCCGGGGTCTCCCAGACCTCGGTGGCCGGGAAGCCGGTTTCCCGGAGCTTGGCGGCGAGCCAGTCGGCGCTGCGGCGTACATCGCTCGCGCGGTCGGGCTGGGCCGACACGGACGGGATGCGCAGCCACTCGGCGAGGTCGTCGAGGAAGGCGGCACGGTGCTGCTCGATGTACGTACGGACGGCGCTGACGGCACTGTCAACGGGCTGGCTCATGGTCACGAGCCTATCCGCCCGCACCGACATCCTCGTCGTGCGGTTCCTCACCTCCCGGCTCCTCGAGGAGCAGCCGCTCCAGCGCGGCCCGGCCCGGCAGGTCGTCCGGTCGTACGACCTCGCCGCTGCGTACGTAGAGGAAGGTCGCCGTGACCGACTCCAGTGGTACGCCCTGCTGCTCGGCCCAGGCGAGCCGGTAGACGGCGAGCTGGAGCGGGTCCGCGGTGCGGATGCGGCTGGTCTTCCAGTCGACGATCTCGTACGTCGCAGCCGGACCGTCGCCTTCCTTGTAGACGGCGTCGATACGGCCCCGGACCACGCGGCCGGCGATCGCGAGCTGGAAGGGGGTCTCGACGCGGTGGGGCGTGCGCTGGGCGTAGTCGGTGCGCTCGAAGGCTTCCTTGAGGGCTTCCAGGTCGCGTTCGTCGGCGATCTCGGCCTCGCTGCCGGGTAGTTCCTCCGGCTCCAGCATGGGCAGCGTCAGTGCCTCGAAGCGGGACTCGACCCAGGCGTGGAAGCGGGTGCCACGGCGCGCTGCGGGCTGGGGCGGGCGAGGCATGGGGCGGGCCAGTTCCTGTGCGAGGCCGTCCGGGTCGGCGGCCAGGCGCATCAGCTGGGAGGCGGTCAGTGACGCGGGCAGGGGGACGTCGGTGACGCTCGCGCGGGCGCGCAGGAGTTCACCGCTGAGGGCGTCCAGGTCACGGTCCCAGGAGGCGATGGTGCGGGCCTCCTCCAGGGTGAGAGGGGCAGGCCCGGGCTGCGTGGGGTGGGGGCGGGCGGGTTCCGTACGGGGGTGCTCGGTGGCGTCCGGTCGCACGGCCTGGTGCGGGACGGTCGGGCGGTCCGCGCTCCAGGAGTCCCAGTCGGCCGAGTCCTCCGCGACGAAGGGGTCGTCCTTGTAGGGGTCCCCTTCACGGGGGTGCCCTTCATAGGGGCCCCCCTCGTGGAAGTCCCCCTCGTAGAGGTCATCCGCGACAACCGTGTCGTCGTCCGGCGGCACGGGCCAGTCCGGGTCGTCGTAGGTGTCCGGGTCGTGGGTGGCCGCGGGGTGGCCGTCCTCGTGGGAGGCGAGGTGTTCCAGGTGGGACAGGACCGTCTCGGCGGCCGCTCGGCGCCGGGCCATGGACGTCTCGTCCAGAGGCAGGGGCCACACCTGGTCGGCGGTCTCCCGGTGCAGGGCCGGGTTCTGCTCGTCCTCGGCGGGCTCGTCCGCCCACGCCTCGATCTCGCCGTGTCCGGCCGCGCAGTGGTCGTACAGGGCCTGCAGGAAGTCGGACGGACCGCGGGGCTTCTTCTGGGTGGGGCCCCACCAGTGGCCGGAGCCGAGGAGGAGGGAGCGGGGTCGGGTGAAGGTGACGTAGCCGAGGCGGAGTTCCTCGGTGTGCTGGTGCTCCTTCATGTCCTCATGGAAGGCCTTCAGGCCGCGGGAGTCCCAGGAGGTGACGTCGGGGAGGGTGTCGGTGTCGCCACGCAGTTCGTGCGGCAGCACCTTGCCCTGGGCGGTCCACTTCTCGCGGCCCTGGGTGCTGGGGAAGGTGCCGGTGACCAGTCCGGGGACGGCCACCACGTCCCATTCCAGTCCCTTGGACTTGTGCGCGGTGAGCACCTTGACGGTGTTCTCGCCGCCGGGAAGGGCGTTGTCGAGGCCCTTCTCGTACTGGGCGGCGGTGCGCAGGAAGGCGAGGAAGGCGAGCAGGCTGGCCTCGTTGTCGCCGGCGGCGAAGGAGGCGGCGACGTCCAGGAAGTTGGACAGGGTCTCTCGGCGGCGGGCGGCCAGGGCGTGCGGGGACGCGGACAGTTCCACCTCCAGGCCGGTGACGGCGAGGACGCGGTGCAGGACGTCCATCAGCGGGTCGGACAGGGAGCGGCGCAGGTCGCGCAGTTCGGTGGCCAGGCGCGCGAACCGCACGCGCGCGTCCGGCGAGAAGGGCAGCCCGTCGTCGTCCCCGCCACCGTCGAGCGGCGTCTCCAGGAACGTGTCGAGGGCGTCCGCGAGCGATATCACCTCGGACGGGTCGACCCCCTCGACCGCCTCCGCGAGCCGGCGGTCGGGGTCGTCGTCGCTGTCCACGCGCGCGTGGGACACGAGCAGCCGGGCGCGCCGCCCCAGGAGGGCGAGGTCGCGCGGGCCGATGCGCCAGCGCGGGCCGGTCAGCAGACGCACCAGAGAGGCGTTGGCGCCGGGGTCCTGAAGGACCTCGCAGACGGCGACCAGGTCGGCGATCTCGGGCAGATGGAGCAGGCCGGAGAGGCCGACGACCTCGACGGGGACGTCCCGGGCGACGAGCGCGCCCTGGATCTCGGCGAAGTCGGTGGCCGTACGGCACAGGACGGCGATCTCGCCGGGCGCCTTGCCCGTGTTCACCAGGTGAGCGATGGAGTCGGCGAGCCAGTCGATCTCCTCGCCGTGGGTCGGCAGGAGGGCGCAGCGGACCATGCCGTCGCGTTCGGCGCCGGGGGCCGGGCGCAGGGCCTCCACGCCCGCGTGCATGGCGCGCAGGGGCTCGGCGAGGTCGTTGGCGAGGTCGAGGAGGCGGCCGCCGCTGCGGCGGTTCTCGCTGAGCGACTGGCGGGTGGCGAGGCGGCCGTCGGCGTCGGCGAAGTGCTCGGGGAAGTCGTCGAGGTTGGCGACGGAGGCGCCGCGCCAGCCGTAGATCGCCTGGCAGGGGTCGCCGACCGCGGTGACCGGGTGGCCCGTGCCGGCGCCGAACAGGCCCGCCAGGAGGATGCGCTGGGCCACGGAGGTGTCCTGGTACTCGTCCAGGAGCACCACGCGGAACTCGTCGCGCAGGACGCGGCCCACCTCGGGGACCTGGGCGAGCTGGGCTGACAGGGCGATCTGGTCGCCGAAGTCCAGCAGGTCGCGTTCGCGCTTGGCGGCGCGGTAGCGGACGACGAGGTCGGCGAGTTCGCGGCGGGCGGCGGCCGTCTCGGGCACCTTGCGCAAGGCCTCGTTGGTGAGCTTGGCGCCCTGGAGAACACGCAGCAGACCGGCGTCGTACGCGCGCAGGTCCTCGGGTCGTACGAGGTGTTCGGCGAGCTCGGCGTCGAGCGCGAGGAGGTCGCTGACCAGGTCGGCGAAGGAACGGGTCAGCGCCGGGTAGGGGCCACGGGCCTCGCGCAGCACCCGCGCGGCCAGTTGGAAGCGGGTGGCGTCGGCGAGCAGCCGGGAGGTGGGTTCGAGGCCGATCCGCAAGCCGTGGTCGGTCAGCAGACGGCCCGCGAAGGCGTGGTACGTGGAGATCACCGGCTCGCCCGGGGGGTTGTCCGGGTCGATGACGTCGGGGTCGGTGACGCCGGCCTTGATCAGGGCCTTGCGGACACGTTCGGCGAGTTCACCGGCGGCCTTGTTCGTGAAGGTGAGGCCGAGCACCTGTTCGGGGGCGACCTGGCCGGTGCCGACCAGCCACACCACGCGGGCCGCCATCACCGTCGTCTTGCCCGATCCGGCTCCGGCCACGATCACCTGCGGCGCGGGCGGCGCGGTGATGCAGGCCGTCTGCTCCGGGGTGAAGGGGATACCGAGGAGCTCCTTGAGCTGATCGGGATCGGTGATACGGGCGGGCATGTCGGAGAGGCTAGCGGCGGCCACTGACAGCGGAGACCACATCGCCCTCGGGGCCGGGAGAAGAGCAGGTCAGCACGTGTGGTGCGGTCGATCACACGGAGTGAGGAGGGTCACGTCCGTCACTCGATCACGTGCCGACCCTCGGGTTGCGCGCTGCACGACGCCCGGAACGCGCAGTGCGTGCAGTGCTGGCCCGCACTCGGCGTGAACCGCTCGTCGAGGACCTTGCCGGCGGCCGTGGCGAGCAGATCGCCGACCCACTCCCCTTCCAGCGGCTCCTGGGCCTGCACCTTGGGCAGGGTCTCGCCGCCGTCCCGCTTGGGCGCGCCCTGGCGCAACTGGACGAGTTCGGCGCCGCCCGGCTCGGGGCGCACTCCGTCGAAGGCCTCGTCGACAGCGCCCTCGCGGACGGCGAGCTGGTAGACGGCGAGCTGAGGGTGGCGCTCCACCTCGGCCGCGGTGGGCGCTTGTTTGCCGGTCTTGAAGTCGACGACGTAGGCGCGGCCCTCGCCGTCGGTCTCCACTCGGTCCATCTGGCCGCGGATGCGCACCTCGACCTCACCCGCGTCCAGGGTGACGTCGAAGTCGTGCTCGCTGGCTACCGGCGTACGCCCGGTGCGGTCCATGACGTGCCACCTCAGGAAGCGTTCGAGCGCCACGCGCGCGTTGTCCTTCTCCTGCGCCGACTTCCACGGCGCGTCGAAGGCGAGCGCGTTCCACACGGAGTCCAGCCGCTCCATGAGGACGGCGAGGTCGGCCGGAGTGTGCCCGGAGGCGACCTCGTCGGCGAGGACGTGCACCACGTTGCCGAAGCCCTGGGCGACCGTCGCGGGCGCGTCGGCCTTCACCTCGCGGCCCAGGAACCACTGCAGGGCGCAGGTGTTGGCGAGCTGGTCGAGGGCGCTGCCGGAGAGCACGACGGGCTTCTCGCGGTCGCGCAGCGGCATCTTGCTCTCGGTCGGCTCGAACATGCCCCACCAGCGGTAAGGATGGGCGGACGGCACCAGCGGGCGGCCGTCCTCGTCGGCGAGTGCGGCGAGCCGGGCGAGGCGCCGGGCGGCGGCCTCCCTGAGGGTGTCCGAGACGCGCGGATCGACGGTGGTGGCGCGGAGTTCGGCGACGAGCGCGGCGACCGACAGGGGGCGGCGGGGGCGGCCCGTGACGTCCCGCGGTTCGACGCCGAGTTCGGTCAGGAAGCGGGAGGGCTGGTCGCCGTCGTCCGCGGGCGCCTTCACCGCGGTGACGACCAGGCGTTCACGCGCGCGCGTGGCGGCCACGTAGAACAGGCGGCGTTCCTCGGCGAGCAGCGCTCCCGGGGTGAGCGGTTCGGCGAGGCCGTCGCGGCCGATGCGGTCGGCCTCCAGAAGGGAACCACGGCGGCGCAGGTCCGGCCACAGCCCTTCCTGGACGCCCGCGACGACGACGAGCCGCCACTCCAGCCCCTTGGAACGGTGTGCGGTCATCAGGCGGACGGCGTCGGGGCGTACGGCACGCCGGGTGAGCGTGTCGGCGGCGATGTCCTCCGCGTCGATCTCCTCCAGGAAGTTCAGGGTGCCCCGGCCGCCGGTGCGCTCCTCGGCGCGGGCCGCGGTCGCGAACAGCGCGCACACGGCGTCCAGGTCGCGGTCCGCGTTGCGACCGGCCGCGCCGCCGCGTCGGGCGGCCCGCTCCAGGCGCGTGGGCCACGGCGTGCCTTCCCAGAGGTCCCACAGCGCCTCCTCGGCCGTGCCGCCGCCCGCGAGACGCTCACGGGCCTTCCTGAGCAGCGCGCCGAGCCGCTGGGCACCACGCGCGTACGTGGGGTCGTGCACGGCCAGGCGCTCCGGCTCGGCCAGCGCCCGCGCGAGCAGCTCGTCCGAGGGCGGCGGCAGGGTGTTGCCCGCGGCCCGCTCCTCGTCGCGCAGGGCACGGCCGAGGCGGCGCAGGTCGGCGGCGTCCATGCTCGCGAGGGGGGAGGCGAGGAGGGTGAGGGCGGTTTCGGTGTCGAGCCAGCAGGTGTCCGGCTCCCGTCCATCAGAGGGACCCCCCTCTTCCGGGGGTTCCGTTGTCTCCGCTTCTTCGGGATCCTCGGTGGGCTGCGCTCCTTCGGGCCGCTCTTCGGCCTGCTCCGCAGCCACCGCTGCTTCGGCCTGCTCAACAGCCTCCGCAGCCTCCGCCGCTGCCACCGCCCGCAGCGCCGTCAGCAGCGGTGCCACCGCGGGCTCGTGCCGCAGCGGGAGGTCGTCGCCGTCGATGTCCAGGGGGACGCCGGCCGCGGTGAGCGCGCGGCGGACCGTCGGGATGGTGCGGGATCCGGCACGCACCAGGACGGCCATCTCGCCCCAGGGAACGCCGTCCTCCAAGTGCGCCCTGCGGAGGATGTCGGCGATGTTGTCCAGCTCTGTGCCGGGCGTCGGGTACGTGTACACCTCGACGCGGCCCCCGTCCCGGACCGGGGCGAGCTCGCGGTGGGCGCGCACCTTGTCGGCCGGAAGGCGGGTCAGTGGCATGCGCTGGGTCAGCAGCCGGGTCGCGGCCAGCAGGCCCGCGCCGGAGCGGCGGGAGGTGCGCAGGACCTCCACGGGCGCGGGGTGGCCGTCCGCGCGCGGGAAGGTCCGGGGGAAGTCCAGGATGCCGTTCACGTCCGCGCCGCGGAACGCGTAGATCGACTGGTCGGGGTCGCCGAAGGCGACGAGGGTGCGGCCGCCGCCGGCGAGCGCGTGCAGCAGCCGTACCTGCGCCGGGTCGGTGTCCTGGTACTCGTCCACGAAGACGGCGTCGTACTGGGCGGCGAGTCGCCGGGCGACCTCGGGGCGGCGGGCGAGGAGGACCGCGCGGTGGACCAGTTCCGCGTAGTCGAGCACGCCCTGCAGATCGAGCACGTCGAGGTACTCGGCGAGGAAGGCGGCCGCCGCGCGCCAGTCGGGGCGGCCGATACGGCGGGCGAAGGCGTCCAGGGCGTCGGGGCCGAGACCCAGTTCGCGGCTGCGGGCGAGGACCGCGCGGACCTCGTCGGCGAAGCCGCGGGTGGTCAGACAGGCACGAAGCTCGTCCGGCCAGCGCACGTGCGCGAGGCCGAGCCGTTCCAGGTCGGGCTGGCCCGCGAGCAGTTCACGGACGGCGACGTCCTGCTCGGGGCCGGACAGCAGCCTGAGGGGTTCCACGAACAGGTCGGTGTCCTGGTGGGCGCGGACCAGGGCGTAGCAGAACGAGTGGAAGGTGGTCGCCTGGGGGGCGCGGGCCGCCCCTATGCGCAGCGCCATGCGGTCGCGCAGTTCGACGGCCGCCTTGCGGCTGAACGTCAGCACCAGCACGCGCGCGGGTTCACCGCCCCGGGCGATCCTCGCCGCCACCGACTCGACGAGCGTGGTGGTCTTTCCGGTGCCCGGACCTGCGAGAACGAGTAGCGGGCCGGTCGGGTGGTCAACCACGGCGCGCTGTGCGGCGTCCAGACGAGGGGGATCCGTGCGGACCGGCGGGGTACGCACCAGTCGGTAAGCGCCACGGTTCCCCAGTCGCCCCTGCGGGTGCGACAGGCGCTTGGTGGAGGAGAAGGAGCTCACGTGGTTCGCCGGTCCTGGTGGGTGTGCCATCTGTCGCTGCGGGCGCGAAGCGCCGTCGTTCGGGGGTGGTGGTCGGGTGACGGGTGGGACGACCTCCGCGCGGGGAGAACGGTGATCCCGGGATGAGAGGGACGCGCGCAGCCGACGCTACGCCCAGGGAAGACGCGGAAGCAGGGCTTCCTCTTCTTCCCTCAGGACACTCGCGACACGTACGTCCCTCGCCCCACGAACGTACGCCATGCCACGGACATGCCCTGTTTCCCCCGGCATGTCACGGACGCGCCTCATTTCGCCCGTACGGACCTCAGGCAGCCCCTGAGGGCGTCCGATGGCGGAAGCTGTCAGGTGTGACCCTCCGCGCGTTCGCCGCCGTCCCACCGCGCCCGTCTCATGTCGAGCCGCGGCAGGTGCCCCTCGGCGGCTCTGCTCGCCTCCTTCAGGGGCGTGCCCTCCGCGCGGTAATGGCCGAGCGCCCTCAGTTCGTGGGCCGGGAGCAGGACGCCGTCCGCGCGGACGACCCGCCACCACGGAACGGCTCCTCCGTAGAGGGCCATGACGCGTCCTACCTGCCGGGGCCCGCCCTCCTCCAGCCACTCCGCCACGTCCCCGTACGTCATGACGCGACCGGGCGGAATGCGTTCGGCCACGTCGAGGACCCGCTCGGCGTACTCCGGCAGCGCGTCCGCATGCTCCGCGCGGGCGTCGTCCGGAAGGCTCTCCTCGCTCATCCGATCCATCCTGCCCCACCCCACCGACAATGCGACGCGCTCGCGACGGCGGGCGTCCCTCGCCCTGAGACAGCGCTTCCGGCAGACTGTGCGCCCCCGCATGTGCACCCTGACGCCGCTGTGTGTCGGTGGGGCATGCCACCATCGTGCGGGCGGTGACAGGTGATACGAGACCAAGAAGAGACGATGAAAGAGCAGGGTGTGCCTCCCGAGGACGCGGAAAGCACCCCTGCCGCATCGTCGCGCCCGGCGACCGCCGACGAGCACGGGACGACAGACGAGAAGGGCGAGGTGAGCGCCGACAAGGAGGCACCCGCGACCCGGTCCGGACCTGACGCCGACAACCCCGACGACGTGCACGCCGACGAGGTCGAAGGTGACGAACCGCTGCTCCCCGCGCGCGTGCACCGGCCCTCCGACCTCATGCGGCTCATGGTCGGCGTGCTGGCCGTGGTCGTCCTCCTCGCGATCGCCGCGTTCGCCCACGGCACCACCTCGGGTCTCGAACAGGACATCAGCAAGGGCACCGGTCAGGCACCGGACCTGCTGATCAAGATCGCGGGGCTGGCGTCCAGCATCGCGATCCTCCTGGTGCCGGTCGCGTTCGCGATCGAGCGGCTGATCAAACGCGACGGGCTGCGCATCGCCGACGGCGTCCTGGCGGCCGTCCTCGCGCACGGGGTGACCCTCGCCACCGACCTGTGGGTCGCCAAGGCCGCCCCCGACTCCATCCAGGACGCGCTCACCCAGCCCTCCCCCGGCGACATCCACGCCCTCACCGATCCCGTACACGGCTATCTGGCGCCCGTCATCGCCTATATGACGGCCGTCGGCATGTCGCGCAGGCCGCGCTGGCGGGCGGTGTTGTGGATCGTGCTGATGCTCGACGCGTTCTCGATGCTCGTCACCGGCTACACAACACCCTTCTCGATCATCCTGACGGTGCTCATCGGCTGGACCGTCGCCTACGGCACGCTCTACGCGGTCGGCTCGCCCAACGTCCGCCCCACCGGACGGACACTGATGGCGGGCCTCAGGCACGTCGGCTTCCACCCGGTGAGCGCGGCCCGCGAGGAGGTGCCGGACACTCCGGAGACCGGAGACCGCGGCCGGCGCTACTTCGTCGCCCTGGAGGACGGTCCACCGCTGGACGTCACGGTGGTCGACCGGGAGCAACAGGCCCAGGGCTTCTTCTACCGCGCCTGGCGCAACCTCACGCTGCGCGGCTTCGCCACCCGCAGCAGCCTCCAGTCACTGCGGCAGGCTCTGGAGCAGGAGGCACTGCTCGCGTACGCCGCCATCGCGGCCGGCGCCAACGCGCCCAAGCTGATCGCGACCTCCGAACTGGGCCCCGACGCGGTGATGCTCGTCTACGAGCACACCGGCGGACGCACCCTCGACTCCCTCTCCGACGAGGAGATCACCGACGAGTTGCTGCGCGACACCTGGCACCAGGTGCGGGCGCTCCAGTCCCGGCGCATCGCGCATCGCAGGCTCGTGGGCGACGCGATTCTGGTGGATCGTTCCGGCACGGTGATCCTCACCGACCTGCGCGTCGGCGAGATCGCGGCCGGCGACCTGCTGCTGCGCATGGACATCTCCCAGCTGCTGGTCACGCTCGGCCTCAGGGTGGGCGCCGAGCGCGCGGTGACCGCGGCGGTCGGTGCGCTCGGCCCCGATGCCGTGGCCGACTGTCTGCCAATGCTGCAGCCCATCGCCCTGAGTCGCTCCACGCGCGCGACGCTGCGCAGACTCGCGCGGGAGCGGGCCGAGCGCGAGCGGGAGGCGGTCCTGGAGGCGTCCCGGCAGGACAAGCAGGCCCGCCTGGAGGAGGCGCCGCACGAGGCCGGGCCCGTACTCGAAAAGCTCGACAAGAAGGCTGTGAAGGCGGAGGCCAGGGCCGAGAAGCGGGCCATCGACGATGCCCTCGACGAAGCGCGCGAGGAGGACCTGCTCACGCAGATCCGCCACGAGGTGCTGCTGATCCGGCCCCAGGCCCCGGTGGAGCCGGCCCGCCTCGAGCGGGTGCGGCCGCGCACATTGCTGAGCGTCATCGCCGGCGCGATCGGTGCGTACTTCCTGCTGACGCAGCTCACGCACATCGAGTTCGGCCCGCTCATCGAGAACGCGGAGTGGGGTTGGGTCGCCGCCGCCGTGGCCTTCTCCGCGCTGAGCTACGTGGCGGCGGCGATGGCCCTGCTGGGCTTCGTGCCCGAGCGGGTGCCGTTCGTGCGGACCGTGGCGGCCCAGGTCGCCGGATCGTTCGTGAAGATCGTCGCTCCGGCCGCCGTGGGCGGCGTCGCCCTCAACACGCGTTTCCTGCAACGCGCCGGCGTACGTCCCGGGCTCGCGGTGGCGAGCGTCGGAGCGTCGCAGCTGTTCGGGCTCGGCTGCCACATCCTGATGCTGCTGTCCTTCGGCTATCTGACCGGTACCGAGAAGACGCCGTCGCTGTCGCCGTCCCGGACGGTCATCGCGGGTCTGCTGACGGTGGCGGTGCTCGTGCTCGTGGTGACCTCGGTGCCGTTCCTGCGGAAGTTCGTCGTCACGCGCGTGCGGTCGCTGTTCGCGGGCGTGGTGCCGCGCATGCTCGACGTACTCCAGCGGCCGCAGAAGCTGGTGACCGGGATCGGCGGCATGCTGCTCCTGACGGCCTGCTTCGTGATGTGCCTGGACGCGTCGATCCGGGCGTTCGGCACCGAGGGGACCTCGATCAGCATCGCCAGCGTCGCCGTCGTCTTCCTCGCCGGCAACGCGCTGGGCTCCGCCGCCCCCACTCCCGGTGGTGTGGGCGCGGTGGAGGCGACCCTGACGGTCGGTCTGATCGCCGTCGGCCTTCCCAAGGAGGTCGCCGCTCCGGCGGTGCTGCTGTTCCGCCTGCTGACACTGTGGCTGCCGGTGCTGCCGGGCTGGCTCGTCTTCAACCACCTCACGCGCAAGGGCGCGCTGTAGTCCACCCTCCGGTACGGCGGCCTCGGCGGCGTACCTCGTACGGCCCGCGCCCCGCGCGCCCCCTCCGGCGCGCCCGCACGATGGGATCATGCCGAACCCTTGCCGGCTGCGCGCCGCTGCCCTGACCGCCGCAGCTCTTGTGCTGTCCACCGTGCTGGCGGGCTGCGGCGACGACTCCCAGGACGAGGACGTGTCGGCCCAGAAGCTGAGTTGGAAGGACTGTCCGGCACCGTCCGCGGCGGAGGGCGGCGGTGACGCTCCGTCACCCCTTGCGGACGGCGACGAGTGGCAGTGCGCCACCATGCAGGCGCCCCTGGACTGGGACGAGCCCAAGGGCGACACGATCAAGCTGGCGCTCATCCGGGCGAAGGCGAGCGGCGCCGAGAGCGCGCGCATCGGCTCGCTGGTCTTCAACTTCGGCGGCCCGGGCGGCTCCGGCGTCACCACGCTGCCCGCCTTCGGTGAGGAGTACGCGCAACTGCGCACCCGCTACGACCTGGTCAGCTTCGACCCGCGCGGGGTCGGCCGCAGCGCCCCCGTGGAGTGCGAGACCGACCTCCAGCTCGACGTCCTCTTCCAGCAGGACGCGACCCCCGACGACACGGCCGAGCGCGCCACGTTCCTGGACAACACCAGGGAGTTCAACGAGGCCTGCGAGACGAACTCCGAGAAGGTGCTGCCGCATGTCCGCACCACCGACGCCGCCCGCGACCTGGACCTGATGCGCCACGTACTCGGCGACGACAAGCTGCACTACTTCGGCATCTCGTACGGCACCGAACTCGGCGGTGTGTACGCCCACCTGTTCCCGAAGAACGTCGGCCGTGCGGTCTTCGACGCGGTCGTGGACCCGACGCAGAACGCCGAACAGGGCTCGCTCGGACAGGCCAGGGGATTCCAGCTCGCCCTCGACAACTACGCCGCGGACTGCACCTCCCAGACCGAGGACTGCCCGGTCGGCGACACCGCTCAGGACGTCAAGGACCGCATCGCCAAGCTGCTCAAGGATCTCGACAGCAAGCCGATTCCCGGCATCTTCCCGCGCGAGCTGACCCAGACCGCCGCGACCAGCGGCATCGCGCAGGCGCTGTACTCACGGGAATTCTGGGAGTACCTCACGGAGGGCCTCGCGCAGGCGTACGACGGGAACGGGCAGATCCTGATGGCACTGTCCGACTCGATGAACGGCCGCAACCAGGACGGCGAGTACAGCAACATCACCGCCGCCAACACCGCCATCAACTGCGCCGACGACAAGGCGCGGTACACCGCCGACCACGTGGAGCGGAAGCTGCCCGAGTTCCGGGCCGCCTCCGCCCTGTTCGGCGACTTCCTGGCCTGGGGCATGGTCGGCTGCACCGACTGGGCCGTGCCGGGCGCCGCCGACCATCCCGACGTGAGCGCGCCCGGCTCCGCGCCGATCCTCGTCGTGGGCAACACCGGCGATCCGGCCACACCGTACGAAGGCGCGAAGAAGATGGTGGACGCGCTCGGCCCGGGGGTCGGAGCCGAGCTGACATACAAGGGGCAGGGGCACGGGGCGTACGACAGCAAGAACAAGTGCGTGCGGGACGCCGTGAACGGCTATCTGCTGGACGGGAAGGTTCCCGCGGCCGGAACCGTCTGCTCCTGACCTGCTCCTGACACTGCACCCGAATCCCGAGAGAACTCGCAGGTCAGAACGTTATCCACAGGCCGCGGCGGCTGTGCTGCGATCCGCCTACTATGGCCGAACAGCCATCCGCAGCACGGGGCGGTGGGCCTGCGAGGGGGGAACCTGCAATGACGCGTTTCGTACGGTGGACGGCGGTGGGGACCGCCGCCGCACTCCTGGTGGCGGGCTGCAGCAGCGGCTCGTCCAGTGACGACAAGGGCGGTAGGAAGACCGGGCGGGCGCAGCCGTCGGCGCAATCGTCCGGTACGTCCGGCGCCGGTCCGACCTCGGCCTTGACCTCCCAGAAGCTCGACTGGGGGCGCTGCAAGGCCACCGCGGACTCCTCCGCGCCGGGCACCGACTGGCAGTGCGCGACGCTCAAGGCGCCGCTGGACTGGTCGAAGCCGGACGGCGAGACGATCCGCCTCGCACTCATCCGCACCAAGGCCCGGGGGGACAACCGCATCGGCTCCCTCCTGTTCAACTTCGGCGGTCCCGGCGGCTCCGGTGTGTCCACGATGCCGGCGTATGCCGCCACCGTCTCCTCGCTTCGCGAGCGGTACGACCTGGTCAGCTGGGACCCGCGCGGGGTCGGCGCCAGCGAGGGCGTCCGCTGCCGCGACGACAAGGAGATCCAGGCCGCCGAGTCGGTGGACATCTCACCGGACACCACCGCCGAGGAACGTGCCTACTTCCAGGACGCCGCCGACTTCGGCAAGGGCTGCGCGAAGGACGCCGGGGAGATGCTGGCGCACGTCTCCACCACCGACACCGCCCGCGACATGGACCTGATGCGCCAGGTCCTGGGCGACAAGAAGACGCACTACTTCGGCATCTCGTACGGCACCGAACTCGGCGGTGTGTACGCCCATCTGTTCCCGAAGAACGTGGGCCGGCTGGTCCTGGACGCGGTCGTCGACCCGAGCGCCGACACCGTGGGCCACGCACAGAACCAGGCCCGGGGCTTCCAGCGCGCGCTGGACGGCTACCTGAAGTCCACCGGCCAGGACCCGAAGCAGGGCAGCCAGAAGATCGCGGACCTGCTCAAGGAGATCGACGCGAAACCGCTGTCGACATCGTCCGGGCGGGAGCTTACGCAGACGCTCGCCGTCACCGGCATCATCCTGCCGCTGTACAGCCAGGACAGCTGGCCGACGCTGACCAGCGCCCTGGAGGCGGCGGAGCAGGGAGACGGATCGGAGCTCCTGGCGCTCGCCGACGGCTACAACGAGCGCGACCCGTCGGGCCGCTACGGCACCACGACCCATTCGCAACGGGTCATATCGTGCTTGGACGACAAGCAGCGGCCGACGGCCGCGGAGACCAAGAAGCTGCTGCCGCAGTTCGAGAGGATCTCGCCGGTCTTCGGGGCGTTCCTGGGCTGGGACACGGCCGGCTGGTGCCACGACTGGCCGGTGGCCGGCCAGCACGAGACGCCGGAGGTGAGCGCGCCCGGTGCGGCGCCGATCCTGGTGGTCGGCAACACCGGCGACCCCGCCACACCGTACGAGGGCGCCCGCAAGATGGCGGACGAGCTGGGCAAGGACGTCGGTGTGGTGCTCACCTGGAAGGGCGAGGGACACGGTGCGTACGGCAGCGGGAGCGACTGTGTGGACTCCGCGGTGAACGCGTACCTGCTGGCCGGGACGGTGCCGAGGGACGGCAGGATCTGCTCATGACGACGGCGGGGGCCCCGGGCACCGTCGGTGCTCGAGGCCCCCGCCGCTCAGGCCGGGATACCGGGTCAGTAGATCGGCTTGCTCGGCTCGATCTGGTTGACCCAGCCGATCACGCCGCCACCGACGTGCACGGCGTCGGAGAAGCCCGCCGACTTCAGGACCGCGAGGACTTCCGCACTGCGGACACCCGTCTTGCAGTGCAGGACGATCTTCTTGTCCTGCGGGAGGGCCTCCAGGGCGGTGCCCATGAGGAACTCGTTCTTCGGGATCAGCTTGGCGCCCGGGATCGAGACGATCTCGTACTCGTTGATCTCACGGACGTCGATGATCTCGATGTTCTCGCCGTCGTCGATCCACTCCTTGAGCTGCTTCGGAGTGATCGTCGAGCCGGCGGCCGCCTCCTGGGCCTCCTCGGAGACGACGCCGCAGAAGGCCTCGTAGTCGATGAGCTCGGTGACGGTCGGGTTCTCGCCGCAGACCGCGCAGTTCGGGTCCTTGCGGACCTTGACCTGGCGGTACTGCATCTCCAGGGCGTCGTAGATCATCAGGCGGCCGAGGAGCGGCTCGCCGATGCCCGCGAGGAGCTTGATGGCCTCGTTGACCTGGATGGAGCCGATGGACGCGCACAGCACGCCCAGGACACCGCCCTCGGCGCAGGAGGGGACCATGCCCGGCGGCGGGGGCTCCGGGTAGAGGCAGCGGTAGCAGGGACCGTGCTCGGACCAGAAGACGGAGGCCTGGCCGTCGAAGCGGTAGATCGAACCCCACACGTACGGCTTGTTGAGCAGCACGCACGCGTCGTTGACCAGGTAGCGGGTCGCGAAGTTGTCCGTGCCGTCGACGATCAGGTCGTACTGGCTGAAGATGTCCATCACGTTCTCGGCCTCGAGCCGCTCCTCGTGAAGGACCACGTTCACGTACGGGTTGATGCCGAGGACGGAGTCGCGCGCGGACGCTGCCTTGGAGCGGCCGATGTCGGCCTGGCTGTGGATGATCTGGCGCTGCAGATTCGACTCGTCGACCTCGTCGAACTCCACGATGCCGAGCGTGCCCACGCCCGCGGCGGCCAGGTACATCAGCGCCGGCGAACCCAGGCCGCCGGCGCCCACACAGAGCACCTTGGCGTTCTTCAGCCGCTTCTGCCCGTCCATCCCGACGTCGGGGATGATCAGGTGGCGGGAGTACCTGCGGACCTCGTCTACGGTGAGCTCGGCAGCGGGCTCGACCAGGGGTGGCAGCGACACGGGGACTCCGTTGGTCGGTCAATCATTACGGTTGCTCTCCCCGTAACAGTGCCATGTCCTTTTTCATTCCGAGACACCCGTTCCGATCCGCGAGACGAATTCGTCCCAGTAGCCGGGCATGGTCTCCCAGGGGTCGGTGCGGCCGCCGCGGTCCGTGCGGTCGGTGAAGTAGATCGTCGACGCGCCCTGCCAGCGGGCGATGCGCAACGCCTCCTCCAGGTGTGGGCGCGGCACTCCGTGGACCAAGTGGCAGAAGCGCTCGGGCGGGTAGTCGGCGGTCCACTCCGCGACCTGCGACCAGCGGTAGTCGCTCCAGGGGCCGGCGAACGTGACGAGTTGGTCCGCGTTCTCGGCGTAACCGGGGTACGGGTGGATGCCGTGGCCGAGGACGATATGGGCGTCGTCACGCAGCGCGCGGAGCGTGGAGACCGTGCGGCGGATCTCGGGGAGCGCGGCGCGGTCGGTCGGGCAGCGGTCCAGGAGGAACCCGTCGGCCTGGTACCAGTCCAGGTAGCGGTGCGCCTCGGAGATCACCTCGCCGAAGGCGCGGGCGCCGTACGTGGTGTCGAGGCAGCCGAGGACACGGACACCCGCGTTGCGCAGCCGGCCGGCCGCCTCCAGGCAGTGCGGGTCGGGGCGGCTGCCGGGGCCGTCCGAGACGTTGAGGACGACCCAGTGCAGGGGGGTGCCGGGGCGGGTGAGTTCGGCCCACTCGGCCGGGGCGACGAGGGGGTGGGCGAAACCGGGGATGCCTACGCCGGTACGGAGGCCGGTGCTCGCCGTGCCCGGCTTGGCGCGGGTCAGATGCGGCATGCCGCCTCCATCCAGATGTCCGCGAGGGACTCTTCGAGACCGATCCGGGGGCGCCAGCCGAGCCGGTCGCGTGCGGTGCGCACATCGGCCTGCTGCCAGCTGCCGCAGCCGTCGGGGTACGGGTACGCGACCGGGGCCGCGTGGTCCGACTCCATGCGGGGGTGGCCGATGGTCGCCCTCAACGGGCCCGGCGGCCCGTCGAGTTCGTGGAGGGCGCCGCCGTACCCCGCCACGCGGGCGAGGACCGCGGCGGCGTCGCGCAGACGGACGGCGCGGCCTGAGCCGATGTTGATGACGCCCTGCGCGGCGGAGAGCGAGGCCGCGTGTACGGCACGAGCCACGTCTCGGACGTCGACGAAGTCGCGCTGGGCGCCGAGGCCGCCGAGTTTGAGCTCGCCGTCGCCGGACTGCATGGCCCGGCGCATGGCCTCGGCGAGGCGGCCGAGCGGGGAGCCGGCGGGGGTGCCGGGGCCTGCCGGTGAGAAGACGCGCAGGACCACCGCGTCCAGGCCGGAGCCGAGGACGAGTTCGGTGGCGGCGAGTTTGCTGACGCCGTACGGGCCTCCGGGGCGGGGGACGGCGTCCTCCGCGGTGGAGGAGCCGGGCTGGCTGGGGCCGTACTCGGCGCCGCAGCCGATCTGCACGAGCCGGGCGCCGCAGCCGCTGCGGCGCAGGGCCTCGCAGACGGTGGCCACGGCGACGGTGTTGTGGCGGGTGAGCTCGCGGGCGCCTCCTCGGGTGGCGCCCGCGCAGTTGACGACGACGCCGGGGTGGACCGCGTCGAGGAAGCGGGTGAGCGCGCCGGGGCTGCCGGACGCGAGGTCGAAACGGACGTCGGCGTCGTCGCCGCGACCGAGGGCGGTGAGCTGGACGGCCGGGTCCGCGAGCAGGCGGTCGGCGACGAAGCGGCCGAGGTAGCCGTTGGCTCCGATCAGCAGGACTCTCATCGGGCGGCTCCCGGGGCCGAGGCGTCGGGTCGGGAGGTGATCATTTGGTGGTCTCCTTCTTGGAGGTCATGCGGGGTGCCTCCGGCGGTAGGGCGGGATGCCTGCGGCGGCCTGTGCGAGTGGTGGGGGTGCGCGTTCGCCTACGGCGGATGCGTGGGGCGGGGCCGCGCCGGGGGGTGTCCGTCCTCGGTATGGCGCGGAACCGGTCTCCTACCGGGGCGAACGTGTGGACGCGCCGTCCGCTGCGGGCGGACACCCCCCGGCAGGTCCCCTTGCCGTTGTACGCGGGTGCCGCGCCGCCGGGGCGGGGCCGGCCGCGTCACCACTGCTTCTCCGCCGGGGCGTGGGCCGAGGCCCTGGTGAGGGTGCGAGCTGCGTGGAGCAGGAGGATCAGCGCCCCGGTGCCGCAGGTGAGCGTTTGGACGCTGCCCGGGCCCCAGGTGTCGGTGAGGGTCTGGACCGGGACTGACAGGAGGTCGCAACCGGGGAGGCGGGCTGCGAAGACCGTGGCCAGGGCTGCTGACTGGGTGGTGGCGGTGGCGGCGAGGATGACCGCGGGGGCGTGGGTGAAGCGGTGGATGGTGAGGAGGCGGGAGAGAAGGAGCAGAGCGCCCAGAGCGATGGTCTGGGCGTAGGCGGGGGGCTCGTCCAGGGCTGTGCTGGTCACGGTGAGGAGGGCGGTGAGGGCGCACAGGAACAGGGCGAACGTGCCGAGCAGGAGGGGGCGTACGGAGGCGGCGAAGTCCTCCAGGCCGCGGCTGGCCGTCAGTTTGCGGCGGGCTCGTGCGGTGAGGAGGTGGGTACTCCAGGCCGCCGGAGCGCAGGCCCAGGCAAGGGCGAGGAGAGGGGCCGCGGTGAGGGGCCAGGGGGCGTCCGGGGTGCCGTCGGGCAGGCCGTCGGGGCCTCCGCCCAGGGCGGCTTGGAGTAGGCCGTCACCGAGGAGGGCGTACGCGATGAGCCAGTACGTCCAGGTGTTGGTGCGGGTCACGGGGGCGCCGGATCTGGGGGGTCTGGGGCTCAGTGGTCCTCGGGTGAGGGCCGCGCGCAGGGCCAGAGCCACCGCGAGGACGCCTGCGGCGGCGACCGTGGGGCGGGTGCGTCCATGGGTGAGGTGCAGGCCGATCACGGTCGCAGTGCACAGCGCGCCGGGAAGGAGGGTGAGCAGGGCCCAGTCGGCTCGTGGGCGGGGGGCGGCCTCGGGGGCGGGGTGTTTCGGGGATTCTCCGTCGCGGGGGATCCGGGCGTACATCTCCTCGGCCAGCGAGAAGACGTCGCGGTGGCGGAAACGGGCCGCGGTGCGGTCCGTCACACCGTGAGCCTCCAGGCCCGCCGCGATCTCCAGCGGGTCCACGGCTCGTTCGCACAGGTCCTGGTGACGGTGCATCAGGGCCTTTACCGGGTCCGCGGCGGTGCGGCGGGGCGTGACGGCCCTGCGCGCCCCGCTCGTTCCGGTGCCGCGTGTGCCTCGGTCGACGGCTGCGTCGGACTCAGGATCGTGGTCGGCTGCGGATACGTGGTCGTGGTCAGCCGCGGATCCGGAATCGTGGCTCACGGCCGGGTCCTGCGGGTCCGGTACGTCCGGCTCCGTGACCAGCCATTCCTCCGGCCGGGGGTCCCAGGTTCCGGGGGTGTCAGGGGTGCCGGGGCGGTCCAGTTCGTCCAGTTCGCTCATGACGCTCCCTCCGTGACGGCGGTCGGCGCGGTGGCGCGTACGGGCGGTCCGGCGGCCCAGCCGGGGCCGCCGCGGGTCACGACGCGCACGCCTCGCTCGGTCCAGCGGCCGGGTACGTGGGCCTCGGCGGGGGTGGCGAACGGCAGGGGTTTGCCGGTCTCGTCGAGAAGGACGCGGCGGACCGGGGTCTGCGAGACGATGTCCAGGTAGATGCCGTGGAATGCGGTGATGTTCTGCTCGACGGTGAACAGTTCGAGCGCACGGGCGCGGGCGGCGGCGCCCAGGCGCTCGCGGCGCTCGGTGTCGCGCAACAGTGCCACGCACGCCTCGGCGAGTGCCCGTGGATTGCGCGGGGGGACGACGAGACCGGTGCCGCCGATGACCTCCACGACGGCGCCGACGTCCGTGGACACCGTCGCGCGACCGCAGAACATGGCCTCGACCAGACTGAGCGGGAAGCCTTCGACGACGCTGGACAGGACGGTCACCGCGCCCGCGGCGTACGCGTCGGCCAGGGCCGGCAGCTCCGGGCCGCCGATCTCCTCGAAGGACACCGGATTGTCGCCGACGGCGTGCGGGCCGTCGGCCTCGTCGGGGAAGAGCTGCGCGGCCAGCGCCCGGCAGTGACCGAGGTAGGCCGTGCCCTCGGAACCGACGGGCGCGCCGACGATCCGCAGTCGTGTCTTGGGCTCCTCCTTGCGGATCTCCGCGAAGGCGTGCAGCAGGGAGACCAGGTCCTTGGCCGGTTCCACGCGGCCGACCCAGACCAGGGTGTGCGGGTCCGCGCACGCGGACGACTCGCCGACGTCCGTGAAGCGGGAGGCGTCCATGCCCGGGTAGACCGTGCGGAGCTTGGCGCGGTCGGCGCCACAGCGTGCCTGCCAGCGGCGCGCGTGCGCGTTGCCGGACGTGACGATCGCGGCCCGGCCGTAGGTCTCGGTGGCGAGCCTGCCGTGGAAGGCGGTGAGCAGGGCGCGTACCGGAGGCGAGGACTCCGTTGCGGTCAGGTAGTGGGTGCGCAGCCGCACTCCGTACTCGGTGACCAGCAGGGGGACGCCGCAGAAGTGCTGCGCGAGCAGTCCGGGCAGGGCCGCCGCGCCTCCGGACGTCGCATGGCACAGGTCGACGGAGCCGAGGTCGTCGTCCTCGTACCAGTCGAGCGAGAGGGGGCGCAGGGCGCGTTCCAGGTGCGCGGCGACGGTGAGCAGATCCGGTACGCGAGCCTCGCGCGCCGTGCGCAGCGCGCCGGGCGCACGACAGGCGCGCTCCAGGGCGCGTACGGCGGCCTCGGAGCGGAGCGCCCTCACCAGTCCGCCCTCGTCGCGGGCGAGTTCGGCGAGCCCGTACAGGGCACTGGCGAAACGGTCCGCCTCAGTGTCCGAAGGCCCTCCGGGTGCCTCTGCGGCACCCCCCTCACACAGGGCGGCCACCAACTCGCCGTAACACTCGGCGAACCGCCGACGCGCGCGCCGTCCGTACCCGGCCCCGTCGTCCTCGGCCGTCCACAGTGGTGCCGTGCGCACCCTGTTGACCTGCGGCGGCAACGGAACCCAGCCCTCGTCCTCCTGGCGCTCGCTGCGACTGAGCGCGTAGATGTGAAACTCGTGCTGCTCGAGCCCGCGCACGAGCCGGTCGCACCAGAGCCTGGCGTCACCGCTCACATACGGATAGCCACCCTCCGTAAGCAGTTCGATGCGCACCAGCGCACCCCCGATCTCCCGTATGGAGAGCCGCCGTTGACCCGGCGGCTCGCAGCGGGACGAACGTATGCGGACAAGGCGGTGGCGCGACGGACGGTTGTCCATCACGCCACCAAAAGGGGTGAACGGTCGTAACTTTCCCGTGCGGGTGGCGTTCCGTCGCGCTAGGAGATCATGCGCGCACCGATCGTCACCCCGTTCTGCGGGCGGGCGCCGGTGCGTGCGCCAGCGGCTCCTCGGCGTGCGGGCCCGTCAACTCCCCGGGTAGGGCCAGGGGTTGGCGCGGCAGCGGATTCCGTCATGGTCGAGGAACTTGGTCTGCTGCTGCATGACCGGGGCGAGATCGCCGTTCTTGTCGCACGTGACGTGGCTGAAGCCGAGCCGGTGGCCGATTTCGTGGTTGATCAACATCTGCCGGTACGCATGGATCTGATCACCGTAGGTCTCGGATCCCTGCGCCCATCGGTATGCGTTGATCATCACGCGTTCGGTGGCGGCCGAGTCGCACGAGACGTTGTCCACGGTGGTGTCCAGACCGGACTTGGCACACCAGATGGCGGTGGTTCCGGGGCTGGCCAGAGTGATCACGAAGTCGGGCTTGCCGGAGTAGATGCGCTCGAAGGTGCGGGCTCCGTTGTGGGCCCAGCTCCGGTCGTCGTTGAGCGTCTTCTGCACGGCCTGCGCGAAGAGTTCGCCGTCCAGGCCGAGCCCTTGCTCGACGTCGACGCGGTAGGTGTACTTCTGCCCCTGGCCGGGCGCCTTGGCGATGCCCTTGACGGCGTCGAACTCCCCCGGCCCCTTGGACGTGGCGCCGAGCGTGTACCTCTTGTCCATCTTCTGCTCGTACGTCAGCGTCGCCACGCCGGGTGATCCGGAAGGCGTCGGCCGGCCGTCCCCGCGCGAGGCGGGGTCGCGGGCGTCCCGGGCCTGGTCGGTGGCGGACTGGGACTGCACGGCGTCGTCGTCCCGCCCGCTCGCGACCTGGCCGGCCACGACGACGGCCAGCACGGTGGTGACCGCGGCGGCCGCGATGCCGGTGAACGTCCGCCCCTTGCCGCCCCTGACGGGCGCAGGCGCGCCCGTGGGAGGCACGTCGTCGTCATCGACGCCGTCACGGCCGGTCTCGGTGGGCCAGGCGGTGGCGGAGGAGTACGGGCCGGAGGCGTGCGCCACGGCCGGGTCGCGGTGCGGCACGGTGGCGGGGGCACGGGGCGCGAAGACGTCGTCCTCCCACGCGAATTCCTCGTCCTCCCCCTCGAACGCGTCGAGGTAGTCCTGCCGGGGCCCCCTCAGCCCCGCAGGCGGCGCCTGCCGCTGCCGCGGAAGGCCGACGCCCGGGCCGCCCGCACTGCCCTGGCCACCCGGCCTGCCGTACCCGACGCCGCCGCGCCCGCTCAACTCTCCCCATCCGCCACCTGGTTCACGCTGCTCGGGGTGCCCCCCACGGACCTGAGGAAACCCGTGCGCCGGCGTGCCGTCGGGGAATCGCGGCACACCCCGCGCCGGCGTGCCGTCGGGAAGCCTCGGTACGCCGTGAGCAGGCGTTCCGTCGGCAAACCTCGGCACCCCGCGCGCGGGCGTGCCTTCGGAAAGCCGTGGCACCCCGCGCGCGGGCGTGCCGTCGGCGAATCTCGGAACCGGACGAGCCGGTGGCCCGTACTCCGCCGGAGGGGCGGGCGGTGCGGCCGGTGCCTGCCGTGCGGGCGGTGGGCCTTGGGTCCGGCCCCGGCCTGTCGGATCAGCGCCGTCCCCCGTGGGGCCACTCCTGGGAGCAGGTCCACGTCGACTGTGGCGTCCCACGTAGCCTCTCAGCTCCCCGAGTTCATGCTGCCCGACATCCCGGCCCTGTCGCCGGAGGCTCCTTCTCTGTCGCCAACGGTACCCTCGCCGCCGCTGTGAGCCTCCACCCCGCCGCCAACGGCCCTGGTGTCGGCGAGCAGTTCGAGAAACGCTCCTGCCACCGTCTCGGGGTACTCCATCATCGCCACGTGCCCCGCCTCGGGCAGGGTGAGGAGGCGGGAGTCACGGAAGGAGCGGGCCGCCCGCTGGGCCATGCGGAAGCCGACGAGCTGGTCACGGCCGCCGTAGACGAGGAGGGTCGGCGCGAGGACGCGTTCGGCCTGGCGCCACAGCGCGTGCTGACCGCCCAGGGTGTACGCGTTCACCAGCCCGCGCGCGGAACGCGTCATCGCGTCCCAGAAGTACGGCAGCCGCACCCGCCGCTCCATCTCCTCCACGGCGTGTCGGAACCCTTCGGGGGTCACCCGCCCGGGGTCGCCGTAACAGAGCGCCATGACCCCGCGGACCCGCTGCTCCGACGTCCACTCCTTGGTGAACCGGGTGAAGAGGCCCGCCACGCCGGGCACCGCCAGCAACCCCGTCGGCACGGCCGTGCGCTGGACGCGGAGTTCCGGCAGCGCAGGCGAGACGAGGGTGAGGGTGCGGACGAGGTCGGGGCGGACCGCGGCGACGCGCGTGGAGACCGCGCCGCCGAGCGAGTTCCCCAAGAGGTGCACCGGAGCGCGTCCGGAGGCGTCGAGATAGCGGATCACCGCGCGCGCGTGCCCGGTGATCGAGTAGTCGCCGTCGTCCGGCGGCGGGGAGTCGCCGAAGCCCGGCAGGTCGACGGCCTCGCCGTCGACGGCGTCCTCCAGTTGCAGCATCAGCGCCGACCAGTTCTGGGAGGAACCGCCGAGGCCATGGACGTACAGCGCGGGCGGCAGTCCCTCGCGCGCGGGCGGCCTCGACCGCACGGACAGCGTGATGCCGGGCAGCCCGACCGACCTGAGCCTCTCACCCTCCGCGACCCTGACGGGCGCCACTTTGGGGAGCACGTTGGCGGGCGGCACGAACGGCTGCTCGGTCGAAGACATGCGGCAATGTTACGAGACGATCACGCACTGGTTCATGTGTTCGGCGTCACAGAGGGCACTCGGATCGCATGGCGTGCAGATCGGGTGTCTCCTAGGCTCGTGCACAGGGCACCCGCATGTGGCCCCCTGTTCCATTCAGGGATGTTCTAGGAAGGGAGCCCATCATGGCCGTCGACCCCACCGACCCCGAGACGTTCGAGCACGAGGACGCCGAGCAGGCGACCGAGATCGACGTCGAGGCGCCGGAGAACGACGCCGCGGAGCAACTGACAGAGGTCAAGCCGGACCGCGACGACCCGCTGACCGGCGTGGACCCGGACCGGGCCAGCGAGGCCGACATCATCGAACAGGCCCGCGTCGTCTCCATTGACGAGGACGACTATCGGTGAGAGCGACCGTTCCGTCCCGGTTAGAGGCACCGTGCCTGGTAATCGTCAGCGTCCGGTCCGTGAAATTCTGCGCTCTCACCGCGCACACCACGGTTACCGAAAAGTACGATGGCGGCGCGGCGCACACCGCAGAGGGACGACTTTGGGAGGCGGCGTGACAGCCATCGAGCAGACAGAGGCGGCACGCCCGCGAGGCACGCGCCTGCCGCGCCGTGCCCGACGGAACCAGCTGCTGGGCGCCGCGCAGGAAGTCTTCGTGGCACAGGGCTACCACGCGGCCGCGATGGACGACATCGCCGAGCGCGCCGGCGTCAGCAAGCCGGTGCTCTACCAGCACTTCCCCGGCAAGCTCGACCTCTACCTCGCGCTGCTGGACCAGCACTGCGAGTCGCTGATCCAGTCCGTACGCACGGCGCTCGCGTCGACGACGGACAACAAGCAGCGCGTCCGGGCGACCATGGACGCCTACTTCGCGTACGTCGAGGACGACGGCGGTGCCTTCCGCCTGGTCTTCGAGTCGGACCTGACCAACGAGCCCGCGGTGCGCGAGCGCGTCGACAAGGTCACGAACGAGTGCGCGGAGGCGATCTGCGACGTCATCGCCGAGGACACCGGCCTCTCCCGCGCGGAGTCGATGCTGCTGGCCTCCGGGCTCGGCGGTCTCGCCCAGGTGGTGGCGCGTTCCTGGCTGCACAGCGACCGCAGTGTCCCGCGTGACCAGGCGGTCCAGCTGCTGACCTCGCTGGCGTGGCGGGGCATCGCCGGTTTCCCGCTGCACGGCACCGAGCACCACTGACCGCACCCGCCCCGAGGGTTTGTTCCCGCCCGTTGTTCGCTTCTGGCGTTCTTGCGCGGAGCATGGACATCCCCTCACCGGGCTAATGTGTGCGGAGTACGGCGCGGAAGGTCGCGCACTTCACTGACCGTCGGAGGGACATAGCCGTGGAGGTCAAGATCGGCGTGCAGCACGCGCCTCGCGAGATCGTTCTGGAGAGCGGTCAGAGTGCCGATGAGGTCGAGCGGGCGGTGTCCGAGGCGCTGGCCGGGAAGTCGCAGCTGCTGACCCTGGTGGACGAGCACGGCCGCAAGGTCCTCGTCCCGGCCGACCGTCTCGCCTACGTCGAGCTCGGTGAGCCGGCCCCCCGCAAGGTGGGCTTCGGCGCGCTGTAGTCATACGCGGTGAGAGGGGCCCGGCGACCATGTGTCGCCGGGCCCCTCTCACTTTTCCCCACGTGTTTTTCCTCCACGGATGGAGCACAACTTGCGCACAGGGGAGGATTGTATTCCGCAGGTCACGGGTATGACGGGGTACGACCGTAACGCGCAGTGTGGCCGTGTGGGAGGGACCCCATGATGTTGTTGGAAGCGCTCGGCTCCGCTTTGCTCGGTCTTGCGCTGGCGGGGTTGGCGGTCCACCGACTGTCCCACCGACTGCCGGCCCGTTCGCTGGTCCTCGCGACCGGCGTGGCCGGCGCCCTCTTCGGCTCCTTCGTCACGCACAGCGCCCTGGACGCGGGCGGCGCCCTGCTGACCCTCATCGGCGCGACGATCGTCTCCTCGGCCTCGCTCTCGCTCCTGCTGCGCCCGGCGGGAAGACTCCGCCGCCGATCGGCGACCGCCTGATCCACCGCCGATCGCGGCGTCCCCACTGAGCAGAATCAGCGAGCCAGGTCAGTCAGCCAGGTAAGCGAGCAGAATCAGCGAGCCAGGTAAGCGAGCAGAATCAGCGAGCCAGGCAAGCGAGCCGGTTCAGCCGGCCAGGGTCAGCGCGACTGGCCGGCGAGCTAGGTGTTCTGTCCGGGGAGGTTGTGGACAGGTGAGTCAGGTCTCGGCTGAGGGATCTTGAAACAGGTGAGGGCCTTCCGGTTCGGTGTGGATTGCG
>NZ_JAGMUK010000005.1 GCF_019049245.1 Streptomyces sp. AC555_RSS877
GAGAGAGAGACGTGCGGGGCGCGGGCGGGACCGGGGGAACGTGTCCCGCCCGCGCCAAGGTGCACGAGCCGTGAGTACGGGGGGAACCCCGGCTCTGTGCTACGGCCGATGACCAGTCGGCACACTCATTACTGCGCTACGGCGGCCGAAAACGTCACACCCACCGCGGACGAATTTCGACGGAGTCCGCGCGGTCGGCGAAACCGCAGGTCAGCAGGGCCCGCAGGCAGGGCCCGGTCGGTTCGTCCCGGTCGGTTCGTCCCGGTCAGAGCGCGGTGTACGTCGGGCTCGGGCCGGGCGGGGGCCCGTACGAGGCCGTCGCCCGCTGCGCTGCGAGGGGCGCGGGGGACGCGGATGCCGACGGCGTGCCGAAGCCGCCGTTCGCGTCGTGGTGGTTGCCGCCGGAGGCGTCGCCGGAACCGTCCCGGCTGCCGGTGTCGCCCTCGCCCTTGCCGCCCCGGTCGTCCCTGACTTCGTTGTCTTCCTGGCCGTTCCCGCCGTTCTCGCCGTGCTGGTCGCCCGTGGCGCCCTTGCCGCCGTTGCCGGCGTCCTCGTCGGAGGTGCCGGCGGTCAGCACGCCCTTGCAGTACTTCCACACCCGCGCGGAGCCGCCGGCCGCGCCCTCCAGGGTGCGCCTGCGGTCGGCGCTGAGCTCCTTGCCGTCGCGCACGGCACGGCACGCCGAGGCGGCCCCGCTCCACGAGTCGCCGGAGCCGTCCTTCCGGCCGTCGGCGCCGGTTCCGTCGTCCGGCGTGGCCGAGCCGCCGCGCGCGGTGTCGCGCGGGGAGCCCTGCCCGGTGTCGCCGGTGGCGCCGTCCGGGGTGGGCTCGCTCCCGCGCGCGTTCGGCGAGGGCGTCGGCCTCGGGTGGTCCGGTGTCACCGCGGCCGAGACGGAGGCGGCGGGTTCCGGTTCCGACTCGCCGAACGGCAGCGTTCCGGTTCCGGCCGCGACGGCGACCCCGCCGACCATGCCGACGGCCAGCGCGGCGGCCAGCCCGAAGCGCACCGGGCGGGCTCGGCGGCGGGGCGGCGCGTCCGGTCCCGGCCCGCCGATGCGGACGAGCCCGGCGTCGGGGCCACGGCCGCGGGAGCGCCGGCCCCGTGAGGCCCGCCCCTCGGCCCCGCCCGTGGCCGTTTCACCGGCCCGCTCACCGACCCGGTCGTCCACGCGGTCCAAGCGCGCCTCCCGGAAAGCCGCCAACGCGGCGGCCTCACCAGGGAGTTCGGTATCGGCAGGCGAGTCCACACTGAGCGCGCCGAGGGTCTTGGCGAGCCGTTCAGCCTGGTCGCGGTCGGTCACGTCGACGGTGTCGAGGGACTCGCCGCGCAACAGACGCTCCGCCGTTTCGTGGTCCAGCCACCGGTCTGGGGTCCGGGCCTCGGCGGAGCCGCTGGAGGAATCCGCGTCCTCCGGGAAGACACAGCGCTCGTCGGCCATCACATGTCCTTCTGCGTCCGCGTACGCGTATCCGTCACACTCGCGGACGTCACCGCGCGTCCGCGCGGTTCTCGCTGGGGCGGCAGGGCGTCGAGCGCGCCCGAGGATTCCGGATCGCCGTCGAGGAGTTCGGCGAGCCGTTTCAGACCGCGGTGCGCGGCCGTCCGTACGGCTCCCGGCCGCTTGCCGAGCGTCTCGGCGGCGGTCTTGGCGTCCAGGCCCACGACCACCCGCAGGACGACCGCCTCGGCCTGGTCCTGCGGGAGCCGGGCGATGAGGGAGAGGGTGCTGTCGGTGGCCAGGGCCTCCATGGCCTCGCCCGCGGTGTCGGATTCGGCGGGCCTGCCGGTCAGCTCGGTCTCGTCGCCGCCGACGGCGGGGCGGCGGCCTCGCATGCGGATGTGGTCCAGTGCGCGGTTTCTCGCTATCCGGGCGGCCCAGCCGCGGAACCGGTCCGCGTCGCCGCTGAACCGCTCCAGGTCACGGGCTATCTGCAGCCACGCCTCGGACGCCACGTCCTCGGCGTCGGGATCGCCGACGAGCGTCCGCACGTACCCGAGCAGGCGCGGGTGCACCGTGCGGTACACAGTCCGGAACGCGGTCTCGTTCCCGTCCTGTGCGGCAAGCACGGCGGCCGTCAGCTCCGCGTCGTCCCCCAGCACAGTGTTCCTCAGTCGATGGTCGCGGCTTCGAACCGCCGATGGTTGCGATGATCATGCAACTCCGCGCCCGGCGCGAAAGGCACGTTACGACCTGAAACCGCTGCTCGTCCATGTCCGTACAGAATGCAACCACCCTGCGATGCCGTGAGGGACCCGGCGGGGTGTGACAGAAAACGCACTACCGGCGCTGTAGGAAATACGGGCCGCCGCGCGGCCCGTGCCGCGCGACGGCCGGGGCCTCTCCTGTGGGGGGTGGCGGCCCCGGCCGTTGCCGCGGCGGCCAGGCCTGTCCGGCGGATCATGCCGCAGACGCGGGGCCTGGCACGCCGATCTGCGTCGATGAGGCGCCGCGGATGTCCCGCGACCTGATCCGCCGGACAGGCCTAGTTCTTCTTCCCCTGGGCCTCGTCGGCCTTTTCCTGACCTCTGCCGGGATCTTCGCCCGGCCTGCCGCGCTCGTCGGGTTTCGCGGTCCTGCTCGGCCCGACCGTCTTGCCCGGCTTGCTCTCGTCCTTCGCCCGCGCCAGCTGCTCGGCGCAGTAGGCACGCACGTTCGCCTCCCCGCCCGCGGCCGCGACCAGCCGCTGCCAGGCCGTCGAGTCGAGCGCCGCGCGGCCCGCGACGCGCTCGTACGCACGGCAGTGGGCCTCGGTGTCCTCGGCGGTGTCCGGGCGGTCCGTGGGCCCGGAACCCGGTGCGGCGGACGGACCGCCCGGCCGGGCCCCGGTGCTCGCGGAGGCGGGGGCACGACCGCGGTCGTCATCGGAGCCGCCCGAGGAGGAGCCGGCCGTGCCGATCGCGGCGACCGCGACACCGCCCAGCGCGAGGCTGGCGAGGAACACGGACAGCGTGGTCCTCAGCGAACGCGCCGCACTCCGCTGCTCCCGGGGCCGCCAGTCGTCCCGGCGCCGGGTGCGCGCCCGGTGCACACCCGCGTCCCGGGCCGCCCGGAAGGCGAGCACGGCCCGCTGCTCGGCGTCGGCGTCGACCGCCCCCGCGCGCATGGCGGCGGCGAGCAGGGTCTCCAGCGCGGCGGTGTCGGCCGTGGGGCCGTCCGGAACCCGATCGCCAGGGCGTACGCGTCGGCGGTCGGGGACCCCGCTGCCGTTCTGCCGCTCACCCATACCGTTTCCGTTCCCGTCCGGTCCGCCCGGACCGTCCCACCGGTTCGGGCCGTCCGGCGCCTTGTCGTCACCGTCGCCCCTCATGTCGACTCCCCCAGCGTCCGGGGCCCGTCATCCGTCACACCTTCGCCCGCGCTCTCGCCGCCCAGCCGGCGGGCCAGCCGCTTCAGCCCCCGGTAGGCGGCGGTGCGCACCGCGCCCGGGCGCTTGCCGAGGACGCGGGCGGCCGCGGGGCCGTCGAGGCCGACGACGACCCGCAGCAGTACGGCCTCGGCCTGGTCGCGCGGCAGCCCTCGGACCAGTTCCAGGGCGTACTCCGTGGAGATGGACTCCAGCGCCTGGTCGTGGGTGCTGTGCGGACCGGGCAGATCCAGTACGTCCTGTTCCAGAGCCGACGACCGGGGCCGTACCTTCTGGCGGCGCAGATGGTCCAGCGCCCGGTGCCGGGCGATGGTCGCGCTCCAGCCGCGGAACCCGGCCCCGTCGCCCTTGAACCGGCCGAGGTCCCGGGAGATCTCCAGCCAGGCGTCGGACGCCACGTCCTCGGCGTCGTCGCCGACGAGACCGCGCACATACCCGAGCAGGCCGGGCTGCACCAGCCGGTAGGCGACCGCGAAGGCGGCCTCGTCACCCTGCTGGGCTCGCGCGACGGCCGCGCCCAGTTCCCCGTCGTACGACTGCACCCGGCGGGGTTCCCCTCCTTGGCCCAAGAACCGTCCTCGTCCGTACCCGGTCGGCGGCGGATCCGTATGGAGCCGATCCGGCCGCCCTTGCACTTGCCCCCCACGGTGATCAGCGCCGGGCCTCACCGAAGTGTCACAGCCGCCCCCGCGCCCCACGGCCCTCAGCGGCCCCGGTGGTGCGGGCATCTCACGCCACGACCCGCCGTGGCCGGCCGTGCAGCGTGAGGTAGAAGGTCCGCAGCGACTCCTCGGGACCGCCGGTGTCGAAACGGTTGTGGACCTTGCCGAGCGGGTTCCAGACCCGCCCGTCCGGCATGCGTACGCCGACCGGCTGGGCGAAGTACCCGCGCTGGTCGGCGTCCAGGTCCACCCACACCGCCCCCGCGCGACGCACCAGCACCTCACCGACGTACGCCCCGAGCCCGAGCAGCGTCCCGCGCGCCCGCTCCCGGTCGGCGCCGCCCTTGCGCAGCCCGTCGATCAGGAAGTCGACGACGCGCAGGCTGGCCACGGAGTAGTCCAGCGGCAGCCGGTTGCGTGCGGTGACGCGGGCGACGAAGGCCGTCGCGCACGGCCGCATCTCCCGCGCGCACGGCCCAGGTTCGTCCGTCTTGTCCGTTCTCTTGTCCATGTCGGCCCCCTTCGGTCGGTTTCGGGAGCTCCCGCCTCCGGCCACTCCCCCCGATTGACCCAGCGGATATCGCCTCACAAACATCACAGACCACTTCCGTCTCGCCTGTTCGGTGACGTCAGGCGGGATCTGTGCGCTGAGTGAGTGCGACCTGTGTGACAGGTGCCTTTTTCGTGTCCATTTTTGTGTAGGGGTGGGGTAGTTGAGTCCTCGCAAGACCCATGCGTACAGACCGCTGAGTCTTCGCCGAAGAGCCTGGCTGACGGTCGGAGCCGTCCTGCTGAGCGGTGCGGGCGTCGTCACGTACGCGATGGCCGACCAGCCCGCGCGGTCCGACGCCAAGGGCCAGGGCCGTGCACCGGCCGTCCACACCCTGAAGCTCAGGAACGAGGGCGGGGGCCGCAAGGGCCTGGCCAAGCGGGGGACGGAACGGTTCAGCGCGGTCCTGGTGACCTGGGACGACCCTGACGCCGGCGCCAAGGGCACGCCCGAGGTGCGCACCCGGGACCTGACCACCGGCACGTGGTCCGGCTGGCAGAAGCTGACGGTCGAGCCGAGCCAGGCGGACGGCGCGGAGGGCGAGCGGGTGGCCCTGCGCGGCGGCACGGAATCGATGTGGACCGGTGACGCCGACGGCATCGAGGTGCGCGTCGTGAACGCGGACGGCACGGAGGCGGGCGGGCAGCCGGCCGGCATGGACGTCAGACTGCTGGATCCGGGGACCGATCCGAAGCAGACCGCGGGCTCCGAACTGGAGCCGGCCGCTTTCGCGGCGGAGACCACGACACCGACGCCGACACTGACGGATTCACCTACGGCTACGGCGACCGTTACGCCCACCGACTCCGCGTCCCCGGCGGCCTCGGCGTCGACCCCGACTTCGGCCTCCCCGTCGGTGACGGCCTCCCCGACCCCCACCTCCACCGTCCCGGCCCCCCGCCCCTCGACCGTCGTCAAGCCGCCGGTCATCACCCAGGCCCAGTGGGGCGCCTCGACGGACTACGACGGCACGCCGGGCTACGGCACCGAGATCAAGGCCGCCGTCATCCACCACACCGGCGTGGACAGCGACAACACCCTGTCCTGCGCCGAGTCCGCCGCCCGGCTGCGGTCCATCCAGCAGGACCACTTCGCCCGCGGCTACTTCGACATCGGCTACAACTTCGTCGTCGACAGGTGCGGTCAGATCTTCGAGGGCCGCAGCGGCGGCATGGACCTGCCGGTGATCGGCGCGCACGACGCCGGCTTCAACACCAACACGCTCGGCATCTCCTACATCGGCAACTTCGAGTCGGCGAAGCCGAGCAAGGCCGCCCTCGACGCGATCGCCCGGGTCGTGGCCTGGAAGTTCGGGATGTACGGCATCGACCCGACCGGCAAGGTGACACTGACCTCCGGCGCGGAACAGGGCTACAGCGGCAACAGGATCCCGCTGGGCGGGCAGGTCACGCTGCCGCGCGTCTTCGGCCACCGGGACACCAACGCCACGGCCTGCCCGGGCGCCAACCTCTACCCGAAGCTCTCCCTGATCGCCGCGCTCGCGAAGACGCCGGGCGTCTCGCACGCCCTGGCCACCTCCGACGTCAACCGGGACGGCGTCACCGACCTGGCCGCGGGTGTCCCGAAGGCGAACGCGGTGAAGGTGATCCCCGGCGGCGTCGACGGGCCGGTCCCCGCCGCGAGGATCACGCTCACCCAGAACAGCCCCGGTGTCCCCGGCGCCACCGAGACGGGTGACGCCTTCGGCACCTCCACCGCCTGGGGCGACGTCAACGGTGACGGCTACGCCGACCTCGCCGTCGGCTCCCCCGGCGAGGACGACACCCTCGGCACCGACCGCGGCCAGGTCGCCGTCATGTACGGCCCGGCCCTCGACACCGGCTTCTCGTACAGCACCTCGGGGATCACGGCGGCCGGCGCCCGACTCGGCTCCACGGTCACCGTCGGCGACTTCAACGCCGACGGCAGGGCCGACGTCTTCGCGGCCGGCACCGGCAAGGGCGGCAACTGGAACGTCCGGCTGGGCAGCGGCAAGTACCAGTACGGCGCGCTCACCTCCGCCACCGGCTCGGTCGCCTACCTGGACGCCGCCACCGGCGACTTCAACCGGGACGGCTACGCGGACGTCGCCCTCAACTACCGCGACACCGGCGGCATCGGCCGCGTGGTCCGCTTCGCGGGCTCGGCGACCGGCCTGACCAAGGCCGGGGTGATCTCCGTCAAGGGCGGCCGCTCCATCGCCGCGGGAGACGTCAACGGCAACGGCTACGACGACATCGTCATCGGCCAGCCGGTCGCCTCCGAGTCGGGCGGCATCTCGGGCGGCCAGATCACGATGGTGCCGGGCACGTCGACGGGCTTCACGACGACCGGGATGACGACGGTCCACCAGGACACGACGGGCGTCCCCGGCGGCAACGAATCCGGCGACGCCTTCGGCACCTCGGTCTCGGTCGGCGACCACAACGCCGACGGTTACGCGGACGCCCTCGCCGGCGCCCCCGGCGAGGACCTCACCCGTGACGGCGTCAACCGCGCCGACGCGGGCAACGCGATCCTCGTCGAGGGCAGCGCCTCCGGCCTCACCGGCTCCGGCTCGACCGGCGTCTCCCAGGACACGTCCGTCGTCCCGGGCGCCACGGAGACCGGCGACCGCCTCGGCTCGTCCGTGACCCTCGCGGACCTGTCCGGCCACGGCCGCGCGGACCTGACGTTCGGCGCCGACGGCGAGGACGGCACCGACGGCATCCTCCTGTACCTGCCGAGCAACAGCACGGGCCTCGGCTACGCCGACTCCGTCATCTGCAGCAAGACCACGCTGGGCACCCCGACGGACGGACGGCTGGGGCAGACGCTGACGCCGTAGGCGCGCTGCGGATCCGTCCCCGGCAGCACTGACGGACCAACGCCGCATCAACGAGGTCCGCCGGGCACCGCATGCGGTGCCCGGCGGACCCGGAGGACTACTTCGGGGTCCCGCGGCGCCTCAGCCGCCGAGCCCCTTCGCCTCGGGGGAGTTCGCGCTACTGCTCCTGCCGGGAATCGGCCGTCGTCGCGTCCCGGCACAGCAGCCGCAGCGACCCGTCCCCCGCGAAACACCGCCGGGCCTCGTCCATCGGGTCCCACAGCCGGCCGTCGGGGGTACGGATCCAGTGGTCGCCGCCCGACGCCCACCACTCGGCGCCGGTCTGCCGGGCGATCACCTCACCGGCGTACGCCCCGAGCCCGCGCAGCACCGCGTCCACGGCGGCGTACGGCGCCCCGTCCCGTCGTATCTCGTCGATCATCCGGTCGACGCTCCACAGACTCTGCGCCGAGTAGTCGAGCCGCAGTCGCGCCCCCTCCCGCAGGGTCGCCACCACGTCCGCCGCCCACCGCACGGGCTTCGCCGCGGCCGAAGGCCTGGTCTCCTGATGCGTCGTCACAGTCGTCACACCCGGGAAAGCGTGTCCGGGCGGCGTTTCGTCACCCGGATCCGGGACGTTTCCGCAACCGGTGCAGGACCGCCCCACCGCCACCTCACACGGTCACAGGACTCCCCCAGGAACGAGGTTTGCGCGGGTGTGACACTGCACCGCTTCCGTGCGCTCCTCTCTGTGATGAGCCTGTACTTCCATCTCCGCGCGGTGCCGCCTTCGGCCCTGCGCAACAGCGCGACCTGGCTGCGACGGCTGTTCGAGGACGACTGGGACACCGTGCGGGAACGGATCGGCCGGTGCCGTGAGGAGGTGCTCGACAAGGGGTACCTCGGTCACGAACTCCTCTACGCCGGTGCTCCCCCGCACCACGCCGAGGACGGCCCGCGGACCCACGTCGTCCTCGGCGGCGGCCCGGTGTCCGCCACCGCACCGGACGATCCGCCTTTCCTGGTGCTGACGGCCGCCCAGACCGCCAAGGTCGCCGACTACCTCACGTCGGCCGACTTCGAGGCGCTGTGGCGGGACGCCCGCGAGGAACTGCTGCCGAGGTACGGCGGTTCGGGCGCGGAACCGGGGGCGCGCGGCATGTTCGAGTCCACGCACCGCGACCTGACCGCGTTCTACGCGCAGACGGCCCTGTACGGGGACGCGGTGGTGAAGTGGCTGGTGCGGTGAGCGGCGACGCTCAGCCCGCCTGAACGGTCGAGCGGTCCTCAGGCCCGCCGCCGGGACCGCCTCGCCACCACCGCGCGCAGCACACGGCGCCCCTCCGTGGACACCTCCAGCGCCCTGCGTACGCCTCCCGCGCCGTGCTCGGCGAGCAGTTCCAGGACGATGATCTGGCGGCGCAGTTCGGCGGCGACGAGGGGGGACATGCCCTCCGTACGGCCCTCGCGGCGGGCGTCGACCGAGGATGCCGGGCCGGCCAGGGGGTCGAGGAGGCGGTGGATCTGCAGGGAGGCGACGGAGCAGGCGTCGGCCCACACCCGCACCTCGGCGGCGGACCGCTCGGCCGGTGCGGCGGCGAGCATCCGTCTGGCCAGCAGCGTGGCCTCGTCGCCCGGGGACCCGGCGGAACCGCCGGGGTCGGCAGGACCGGCGACGGCAGGATCGTCGGGACCGCCGTCGCCGAGCTTGCCGCGCACCTCTGCGATGCGGGCGGCCCAGTCGTCGACGTCACCGCCGTCCGCGAGGCCGGCCCACAGCGGTCGCAGCACCTCGTCGTCACCGCCCAGCAGGGGAAGACACCGATCCAAACAAGCCAACCCGCTGGCGGCCAGTCCGCGCTCGTCGGCCTGAGCGATCAGTTCCACCAGGCTCATTCCACGCTCCCTCGCCAGGCGTCCTCCCTTACGGAGCCCGCACTTCCCCTTACTGCGCGCGACGACCCGGGAGTGTCACAGGGGCACCACACCGAGCCGGTCGAGCAGCCGGAAGAACAGGTTTTCGGCCAACACGTCCGCTTCGGGGTCGGGGTCCGCGGTCAGCACGTCGATCACCGGCTCGGCGGCGATCTCGTGCCCCGCCTCCGCCGCCCACGCGACGGCCCGCTCGGCGGCGTCCCCGGGCTCCAGGAAGTAGTCCTCCAGGGTCAGTCCCTCCCGGTCGGCCCCGAGATACGTGGTCATCGCCTCCCGGGCCAGACACGTCGTCCACGCCCCGCTCTCCGGCCCCGCCGCCTCCACGACCACGGTCGCGCTGTCCATGACGTACCCGAAGAGCGCGGGCGCGCCCGTCTCCACGGCGAGGCCGTTCATGCTCCCGACGTCACCGTCGCCGCTCGCGTACTCCCACACCTGCCACCCACCCGGTGCCGACGCCCGCTGCGACATGCCCTTGACGTCGGCCAGCGCCTCCAGCTCCGCGAGCGGCCGCTGTCCGCGGCCGACGACGAAGTACCCCCAGTAACCCATTTCCGGTTCCCCCCGGCTGCTCTCCTACGGCTCCGCCCGAATACACCACATTCGTACGGTCGTTCGCAGCCGGTCGGCACAATCCGCCCCGGGTCGGGGGCCGGACTCAGCCCAGCCGGTCGGCGAGCCCCTTGAACTGCGACCACGACAGCTCCGGCTTCCCCGGGTCCCACAGCTTCTGGACCGTCGCCCTGAGCGGCATCCGGATCCCGGCCGCGACCTGCGCCTCGGTCTGTGAGTTCGCCAGGTCGCACCAGACCGCGAAGGACCCGCCGAGGATCTGGGCGTCGTACTTCGCGGGCACCGGCTGGGTGCCGCGCACGACAAGCGGCGTCCACTGCTCGTAGATGCGCTGCCCGGTCGGGTAGACGAAGGTCAGCGGCTGCCCGAGGACGTAGTAAAGGAACTCGTCGTTGTAGTTGATGATCTTGCGGCCCTCGCGCAGATACGCGATCGGCAGCCGCGCCCCGATCTCCTTGCCCGTCCAGTAGGCGACCTGGATGTCCTTGTCGGCCTGGACGGTCGTACCGGCGAAGAAGCCGTCGTTCCAGGCGCGGGGGACCTTGTCGTGGGCGCGGACCGTGTCGGCGCGGTCGTTGAGCCAGCCGGTGGTGAGGTCCTCGACGGTCGCGCCGGAGCCGTAGGCCTCCCGGGCGGCGGTGGCCAGCTGCGGGTAGGACGCCTCCGGGTCGGACACCACCAGCGCCTGGTACTCGTCACCGCCGAGGTGCCACTGGCCGCCCGGGAAGAGGCCGGCGTACTCGTTCAGCAGGTCGTCGACGATCTCGGCGGCGTCCGGATCGGAGATGTCGACCGCCCCGCGCGTCGCCACGCCCCGCACGTTGCGCAGCTGCAGGTCCGGGTGCGCGGCGATCACGGCGCCCAGATGCCCCGGCGAGTCGATCTCGGGCACCACGGTGATGTGCCGAGCGGCCGCGAGGTCGACGATCCGCTTCACCTGCGCCTTGGTCAGGTGCTCCTCGGACACGACCTCCGGGTGGGAGTCGGACTCGATCCGGAACCCCTGGTCGTCGGAGAAGTGCAGTCCCAGCTGGTTGAACTTCAGGTCGCCGAGCTCCCGGACCCGGTCCTCGATCCAGTCGGCCGTGAAGTGCTTGCGCGCGATGTCCAGCATGAACCCGCGCACCGGCTTGGCCGGCTCGTCCCGCACGACGCCCTCCGGCGCCGTACCGCCGGCGTGGACCTCCTGCTTGAGCGTGCGCGTGCCGTAGAAGACCCCGGCGTCCGCGGACCCGCTGATGGTCACCCGCCCACCGCGCACGGTCATGGCGTACGACTCCGGATCCGCGCCTTCGTCGTCGTTGAGCGCCAGCCGTACGTCCCCGGCGCGCACGTCGTCCTTCTCGCCCGCGTACGTCAGCCCCAGCTCACCGGCGAGCAGCCGCCCCTCGTCGGCCAGGTCACCGTCGCTGACCACGACGCGCTCGCCCTTGACCGGCTTCCAGCCGGGACCGCGGGCGGGGGTGTGGGTGCGGACGGCGGGGATGGTCCGGGGCGCCTGCGACAGCGGGTAGGAGCGGGTCGGCGTCGGACTGGGGGTCTGCGCCTCGCCCGCGGAAGCGCCCTGGGACGGCTGCCCCTGCGCGGCCCCCGCGGGTTCGCTGCCGTCGCCGCCGGCGGCAAGCAGTCCGAGGCTCACCCCGGCCGCGACCGTCACGACCACCACCGCGACGATCAGCACCCACGTCTGCTTCAGCGCGCCCTTCGCCGCTGTCCGGCGCCTGTGCTGACTTCGCCTGTGCTGACTCACACCCACCACGCTAGGCCCTGTGAGAACAGGGGCGCGTCACGAGAGGTTCCTAAACTCTCCCGTTCGGATGAAATTCGGGCATCCGTCGGACACGTGTTGTCCGCTCTCGATAGCCTGGCGCCACATCTCTCACCTCACCTTCTGCCGAAACCCACGTGACGCCCACACATCTTCCTGGCCGAGTGGCCATACCCTCGCTGCCCGAGCAGGCCCGGGACACGCCCGGCTCGCCTGCCCCGCTGGAGCACTTCAACACCGCTCCCGCCGACGAGATCCGGTCCACCCTCCTCGCCTGCCTCCGCAGCCTCCGCTGGGCCACCCGTGTCGTCACCCACCGGCCCTACCCGAACCTGGAGTCCCTCCTCGCCGCGTCGGACGAGGCGGCGTACGACCTGACCCCCGGGGACCTGGCGGAGGCACTGTCGGGCGAGACACTGCCGGTGCTGCCGGAGGACGCGTACGGGGCCGCGCACATGGCACTCGGCGCGGCGCACGCGGCGTACGAGGCCCGGTTCGGACATCAGTTCGCCATCTGCCTGGACGGTCTGCCCCCCGAGGAGGCCTCCGACCACGTACTGGCGGGCATCCGGTCACGATTGACAAACGATCCGGAGGAAGAGCGGGGAGTGGCAGCGGAAGAGCTACGACGCCTCGCGAGGGGGCGCCTGGCGAGGCTCCTCAGGGGCGCGGAGAACCGCGCGACCAGCCGCAACGCACCCGCACACGGCACATAACAGGACACCTCACCCCAGAACCCGCCGCCTGTCACCCATACGCGTGCCACTTTGATCACACCGGCAGGCCCCGGCTCAGCGCAGCGGCAGCACATCGCTACGATGCTGGGGGCCGGTGGACCGTACCCGGCCGGGCCCGTCCGACACAGAAGCCGGCGCGGCCCCAATCCCCGCTTTCGGAGGGCTCTTCCGTGCCGGCTGGAACGCTGTACCGCGGCCGGGAAGGTATGTGGTCATGGGTGGCTCACCGAGTCACCGGCGTCCTCATCTTCTTCTTCCTGTTCGTTCACGTGCTGGACACCGCGCTCGTGCGTGTCTCCCCCGAGGACTACGACAAGGTCGTAGCCACCTACAAGACGCCGGTCGTGGCGCTGCTGGAGTACGGCCTCGTCGCCGCCATCCTCTTCCACGCGCTCAACGGCCTGCGCGTCATCGCCGTCGACTTCTGGTCGAAGGGCCCGCGCTACCAGAAGCAGATGCTCTGGAGTGTCGTGGGCCTGTGGCTGGTGCTGATGATCGGGGCGATCTACCCCGTCCTCGGCCACGCCTACCGCGAACTGTTCGGGAGCTGACGCGCATGTCCACCACCGAGAAGACCGCGTCCGGTATCGGCCCCGTCGAGGGCGAGTCCCTCTACAGCGTCGACAACCCGGCCCCCCTCATCGAGGCCCCGCGCCAGCGCACCAGGAAGACCCCGAAGACCACGCGGGGCAACTTCGAGATGGTCGCGTGGCTGTTCATGCGCCTGTCGGGCATCGTCCTGGTCGTCCTGGTCATCGGCCACCTGCTGATCCAGCTGGTGCTCGACGGCGGCGTCTCCAAGATCGGCTTCGCCTTCGTGGCGGGTCGCTGGGCGTCCCCGTTCTGGCAGGTCTGGGACCTGCTGATGCTGTGGCTCGCGATGCTGCACGGCGCCAACGGTCTGCGCACGGTCATCAACGACTACGCGGAGCGCGCGGGCACCCGCCTGTGGCTGAAGGGCCTGCTCTACACCGCCACGGTGTTCACCATCCTGCTGGGCACGCTGGTGATCTTCACCTTCGACCCGAACATCCGCTAGGCACGGGGCTGAGGTAATCCACCCATGAAGATCCACAAGTACGACACCGTCATCGTCGGCGCCGGCGGCGCCGGTATGCGCGCCGCCATCGAGTCGACGAAGCGCAGCCGCACCGCCGTGCTGACCAAGCTCTACCCCACCCGCTCCCACACGGGCGCCGCGCAGGGCGGCATGGCCGCCGCGCTGGCCAACGTGGAGGAGGACAACTGGGAGTGGCACACCTTCGACACGGTCAAGGGCGGTGACTACCTGGTCGACCAGGACGCCGCCGAGATCCTGGCGAAGGAGGCCATCGACTCCGTCCTCGACCTGGAGAAGATGGGCCTGCCGTTCAACCGCACCCCGGACGGCACCATCGACCAGCGCCGCTTCGGCGGTCACTCGCGTAACCACGGCGAGGCCCCGGTCCGCCGCTCCTGCTACGCGGCCGACCGCACCGGTCACATGATCCTCCAGACGCTGTACCAGAACTGCGTCAAGGAGGGCGTGGAGTTCTTCAACGAGTTCTACGTCCTGGACCAGCTGATCACCGAGGTCGACGGCGTCAAGCGCTCGGCCGGCGTCGTCGCCTACGAGCTGGCGACCGGCGAGATCCACGTCTTCCAGGCGAAGGCCGTGATCTACGCGTCCGGCGGCTGCGGCAAGTTCTTCAAGGTGACGTCGAACGCGCACACGCTGACGGGTGACGGTCAGGCGGCGGTCTACCGTCGCGGCCTCCCCCTGGAGGACATGGAGTTCTTCCAGTTCCACCCGACCGGCATCTGGCGCATGGGCATCCTGCTGACGGAGGGCGCCCGCGGTGAGGGCGGCATCCTCCGCAACAAGGACGGCGAGCGCTTCATGGAGAAGTACGCGCCGGTGATGAAGGACCTGGCGTCGCGAGACGTCGTGTCCCGCTCCATCTACACGGAGATCCGGGAAGGCCGCGGCTGCGGCCCCGAGGGCGACCACGTCTACCTCGACCTCACCCACCTCCCGCCGGAGCAGCTCGACGCCAAGCTCCCGGACATCACCGAGTTCGCGCGCACCTACCTGGGCATCGAGCCGTACACGGACCCGATCCCGATCCAGCCCACCGCGCACTACGCGATGGGCGGCATCCCGACGAACGTCGAGGGTGAGGTCCTGGCGGACAACACGACGGTCGTCCCGGGCCTGTACGCGGCCGGCGAGGTCGCCTGCGTGTCCGTCCACGGCGCGAACCGCCTCGGCACCAACTCGCTGCTGGACATCAACGTCTTCGGCAAGCGGGCCGGCATCGCCGCCGCCGAGTACTCGCAGAAGGCCGACTTCGTCGAGCTGCCCGAGAACCCCGCGGAGCTGGTGATCTCGCAGGTGGAGCGCCTGCGCGACGCCACCGGCACCGAGCGGGTATCGGTCCTGCGCCGCGAGCTGCAGGAGACCATGGACGCGAACGTCATGGTGTTCCGCACGGAGCAGACGATCAAGACGGCGGTGGAGAAGATCGCGGAGCTCCGCGAGCGCTACCTGAACGTCTCGATCCAGGACAAGGGCAAGCGGTTCAACACCGATCTGCTGGAGGCCGTCGAACTCGGCAACCTCCTGGACCTCGCCGAGGTCATGGCGGTGTCCGCCCTGGCCCGCAAGGAGTCCCGCGGCGGTCACTACCGCGAGGACTACCCGAACCGCGACGACGTCAACTTCATGCGCCACACCATGGCGTACCGCGAGGTGGGCGACGACGGCACCGAGTCCATCCGTCTCGACTACAAGCCGGTCGTCCAGACCCGCTACCAGCCGATGGAGCGTAAGTACTGATGGCAACCCCGACCCTGGACAAGGCGGACGCGGCCGGCACGCCCGAGCCCGGCTTCGCCGACTCCCCGTACATCACGGCGACCTTCCGCATCCGGCGCTTCAACTCCGAGGTCTCGGCCGAGGCGACCTGGGAAGACTTCCAGGTGGAGATCGACCCGAAGGAACGCGTCCTCGACGCCCTGCACAAGATCAAGTGGGAGCTGGACGGCACACTGACCTTCCGCCGCTCCTGCGCGCACGGCATCTGCGGCTCGGACGCCATGCGGATCAACGGCAAGAACCGCCTCGCCTGCAAGACGCTGATCAAGGACCTCAACCCCGAGAAGCCGATCACGGTGGAGGCCATAAAGGGCCTCACGGTCCTGAAGGACCTGGTCGTGGACATGGACCCGTTCTTCCAGGCGTACCGCGACGTGATGCCCTTCCTCATCACGAAGGAGACGAACGAGCCGACGCGCGAGCGTTTCCAGACGGCCGAGGACCGCGAGCGCTTCGACGACACGACGAAGTGCATCCTCTGCGCGGCCTGCACATCCTCGTGCCCGGTCTTCTGGAACGACGGCCAGTACTTCGGCCCGGCCGCCATCGTCAACGCCCACCGCTTCATCTTCGACTCGCGCGACGACGCGGCGGAGCAGCGACTGGAGATCCTGAACGACCGCGACGGTGTCTGGCGCTGCCGGACCACCTTCAACTGCACGGACGCCTGCCCGCGCGGCATCGAGGTCACGAAGGCGATCCAGGAGGTGAAGCGGGCGCTGATCACGCGCCGCTTCTGACGTCTACTGACGCCTGACGTCGTCTTTCGTACGTGTGTGAGGGCCCCGTTTCCCGGTTTCGTGCCGGGGCGGGGCCCATGCGTGTGCCCGACGTGAGGCGGGGTCAGGCCGGACCCTGGATGTCCTCATCGACGTTGCCAGCCTCGGATTCACCCTCGCCAAACAGGACGACGAACTCCGAGGTGTCGAGCTCGAAGTCGAACGGTGCGGGAACACGCAGGGGCCGCCCGAAGGGGACGTTGGTGCGGGAGCGGTACCCCTTGGGGGACGGGTCCCAGAAGGCGGAGATCTCCTGGACGTTCATGTCCAGCAGCAGATACACGGGAACAACGCGCCCGTATGTGTCCAGTTTGTCGAGCCAGTCGACGTCCTTGGTGGAGTCGGAGGTCAGCTCGGCGACCAGGGAGAGAGCGGCACCGTCGGCGTGACGGCCGTCGGCGTCGAAGACGGTTTCGTCGGCGACGTGCAGGTCAGGGCCGAACCCGCGCCCGGATCCGGGGAACGTGAAGAGAAAGGGCGCCACATCCACGTCATGCCCCTCCGGGGCGTGGGGCTCCAGCTGCAGCCGAAGCGACTTCATCACCTTCTTGTAGCGCAGCTTCGACCACGGCGACACGACGATCTTCCCCCGGATGAGCTCGGCCTTGTAGCCGACGGGTGTGTCCATTTCCTCGACGATGCGGAGCATGTCCTCGAAGGCTCCGGGCTCGGGAGCCTCTATGGCCGTCGGACGCTCGGTCATGATGGTCACCACGGTCCTCCACTGACTACAGAGCGTGTCGCGTCTCCCACGATAGCGCCGGCCTGCCAGGGCGCATCGCGGCCAGGTAGATCAGCGCGTTGTAGCCGGTCCAGCGCCAGAGGCGGCGCTCGGCCCGGCTCACGCCGCAGCCACCCCCTCCACGGTCCTGACTGCCAGCTCGCACCAGAGCAGCTTCCCGCCCCGCCTGAAGAGGTCGTCACCGAGCGGATAACCGCCCCAGGCCTCCGCGTAGTGGCACACAAGGAACAGCCCGCGCCCGCCGTCAGCCTCCGCCGGGACCGGGCAGAGGGGCCGGGACCGGTTGTCGAAGGGCGGCGGGATGTGCGGGTTGGTGTCCCAGACACTCACCCGCAGGCGGTCGCCACCAAGGCCACGCAAGCGGAGGCCCGCCGGGCCGTCCGAGTACCGGTAGGCGTTGGTGACCAGCTCCGATGCCAACAGTTCGGCCGAGTCCTGGAGTTGGGTCATGCCGTGTCCAGCAAGTACGGCCCGCAGGGTGACGCGAGCAATACGGGACGCGCGGGCGTCGTGGGGCAGTTGGAGGGCGTACGCCCATGTTGGGGACCCTTCGCACTCCGACGGGGATACGGTGAGCATGAACGCCTCCTGCGGTGGGGGGACTTGGTTGGCTCGATGGCTCGGCCGGGCGGTGGCAGTGCCGTGCACTTGAGGAGTGGCGTGGTGCACTTCCGGCTTATCGGCCAGGTCGGTTGAGCGGCTCAGGTCTCACCGTAGAGGCATCCGTAGAATGGTTTCTACAGAATCTGCGGATGTATGCGACGTTCCACTCGTGTGGGTGACCGCATACGACGCAAGACAAGGGAACGGAAGGACATGCCGCCAAGGCAGACCCCTACGGCGCGCCAGATCCGCCTGGGAGCCGAGTTGCGCAAGCTGCGCGAGAGCGCGGGGCTCACCGCCCGCGAGGCCGGCGAGATGATCGGCGCCAACCAGGCGCGTATCAGCAACATCGAGACGGGCCGCTTCGGCCTCAGCGAACAGCGCGTCCGGACACTGGCCCACAACTACGACTGCACCGACGACACCCTCATCGATGCGCTCGTCGCCATGACCGGGCATCGAGAACGCGGCTGGTGGGAGGAGTACCGGGAGACCCTCCCACCCCGCTTCCTGGACGTCGCGGAAATGGAGCACCACGCGGTGGGCCTACGCGTCGCCCAGGTCATCAACATCCCCGGCCTGCTCCAGACCCCGGAACACGCCCGGACCCTTTTCCGCCAAGTGGTCCCGGCCCTGCGCCCGCACGAGATCGAGTACCGCATCTCCCATCGCATCAAGCGCCAGGCCGTCCTTCACCGCGAGCAGCCTCTGCAGTACACGGCGATCATCCACGAAGCCGCACTACGAATGCGGTTCGGCGGCCGTGAAGTGGCCCGCGCCCAGCTGGAACACCTCGCCAAGATGGGCGAGCAACCGAACATCACCCTCCGGGTGATCCCCTTCGACGGCACCGCGTTCCCCACCGTCGGCCATGGATTGGACTACGCATACGGTCCGGTACCTGCCCTCGACACGGCGCAGCTCGATGCGGCTCACGGAAGCGAACTCATCGACTCCGTCGCACAGTTGGCCAAGTACCGCCTCGTCCTGGACCGTATGGAGCAGGCCACCCTGAACCCCGAACCCTCAGGCAACCTCATCCACCGCATCGCCCAAGACACCTGAAGGCCGAGCCATGACCGAGCTCAACTGGCAGAAGTCCACATACAGCGAGGAAGCGTCCTCCTGCGTCTGTCTCGCCACCGCCCCCACCGGAACGATTCTTCTCCAGGAAAGCGATGAACCGGGAACGATCCTCACGACCGGAGCGAGCCAAATTCGAGCCCTGATAGCAGCTTTGAGACCCGAGGATAGTGCCACGACGACAGCAAAAAGGTAGCTCTTACGTCAAACGGCTTTGTGGGGCACTCCCTCCCTCAAGAAGCACCAGGAACGGCAGGACAAGGAGCGCGAGACCGCAGGGTCAGCTGAGAAAGACAGCGGCCCTGTCTTCACCACCCCGATTGCCCCCTTCACCCCGCCAACCTCACCGGCCGCATTTGCAACTTCCTCAACCGCGCCGGACTCCGACGCATCCGCTTCCACGACCTCCGCCACCCGACCGTCGCCCTGCTCCAGGAACAAGGCGTTGACCTCGTCGTGATCAAGGAGCTGTTGGGCCACGTCCGACTCCGCCTCCAACGCCAAGCCATCGACACCTTGGGCCACGCCCTCGGTCAGGACGACGACGGCCCTGACACCCCACCCTCGCAGCCGTCGTCCTTTGACCTTGTTGTCAGCTTTGCCGTCAAACCGCTGAGGAGCCCCACCGAATTACCATCGATGAGGCTCCTCGCAGGAGGACTACCGAGACTCACCGCCACTGACGGGACGCAATGCATACCTCAGACTGCCAATCGCAGCCTGAGCCTCTTCCCTGTCGCTAGCGTCGACCCAGCTCCTCCAGAACCAGCCGTCTGCAGGCAACGCCACTTCCAGCACCTGAATCGCAGACGAGGCGAGGGCGGGCGCAATTGGTTTCGCCAGCCATTCAGTAATGCGCAAGTATTCCTCGTTCCAAGCCAAAGAACTCCCCGCTGGGACATTGGCTGCCGCCACAGCAGCAAGAGCCATTACTTCCTCAGGAAGCACAGAGGAATTTGAGCTGCCTCCCGCCTCGATGGCGGAACGGAACGTGCTCTCGACGACCGCCAGTCGGCGCGATGCAGGCTGTTCTTCCAGCTCATCGTGGAAGTCCTCAGCGGTGTCACTGTCGAACGGGTCTGATCCCCAGGTTCCCATCACAAACGCCAGTCGAGGCTTAGGGCAGGTATCCGCCGAGGCCGTGCCCGAACCGCTCCTCCATCTTTGCGCTCGCGACCTACCGGCTCGTGTGCTGCAGGGCTGCGGCCTTATGCCCCGGAGAATCTCGCAAAGAGATCACGGTCGCGCCAAGAATCAGAGAAGGCATCCAGCATGGCCTCGTAAAGCCGAATATTACTGACGTTCCCCCGGGGGTTTCCGATCCTTTCTTCGACCGCCTCTCGGACAGCCTCCCAACGCAGCACGTGCATCAGGAACGAGACAATTTCAACGACACCTTCCTCAGGTGAATCGATCAGATTAATCACACGACTCTCGAATTGCGCTCTCAATTCAGGGTTCTCCTGCAGAATTGCGAGCGCACGCTCCAAGCCCGGCTCCAGCTCTTCGGCGCCGCATGTCTCCTCTGCAGTAGCTAGGACCCCCTGGACGGCCTGCAGGAACTCTGCGACCGGATCAGCAGCTAGGGCGCCATGCCTCGATGTACTTCCCATCAGAGCCGAGTCCATTTCTGTTGAACGCATCCATTGCCGCCTTCTGAGCGTGGGCACCGTAAGGCTGATAATGGCCAGATTTATTGTCGAGGTACACGACTTGACCACCCTTGGTCTTAAACTCTCCGGCAGCCAGCACGTCCCTCCCCTGAGCGAGACTCACGTGGCCAGCCGTTCGTTTCCCGATGATGAGCTCACCATCTCCGGTGACCACATATGCATAGTTTCCCGAGCGAGAGAGAACGGTGCCAGGATCAATCGGCTTGAACCAGTCCGGCGTATCTGCCGGGATCAAGTTCGAGAAAGAGGTGGGGTCAGGGCCCGCTCCGCTGTTGTGAACGAGTACCGGCGTCTCCCCCGCCAGCACATAGTACGTGTGCAGGTCATCGACGGTGAGGTTGTAAGTGTGCGCCTGCTTAGTGAACGACCGGTTCCCGGTGACGATGACCGTGGCGCCCTCGTCCGTGCGCAGGGTCATACCCGGCTTGAGCTTTCCGGCCGGGACCCAGTCGTGCTCCGACGGAGACCAGAATGGGTGCTCGTGCGTCGCCGTGAGCTTCTCTATGCCTTCCCCAGTGGCGATGGACAACTCGTTGAAGTACTTGTCGCCCGCCGTCCTGATGAGGTGGGTGACCTTTCGAAGCCCGGTCTCACCGGTCTCCGGGTCGGTGGCGAGGACCTCGTCTCCGACCTTGACGTCCTCGATGTCCTTGGTCTCTCCGTCGGCCATCAGGACGTCTGTGCCGGCGAGGAAGCACTTGCATTTCTTGCCTAGCCTCGCGAGCCATTCCTCGACGGCTTCGATCCCCTTCTTAAGCACCGAGTCGGGGACCAGCTTCATGGCTTTGGCGAAGGGAAGGTCCGTCCCCGCCATCAGGCAGCTTGCTGCTCCGGAGCCGGCGAAACAGTCCTGCCAGGCTGTGGGGTCGAAGAGGAAGGTGGTGGCGAGAGTCTTGAAGACAGTCTCCTGAGCTGTCAGGTTGTAAGGCTTGTGCACGACCTTCTTGCCGAGGGGCGGCAGGTCGCTGCCCCTCGTGACGACGCTGTGCAGGTCGCCGGCCGAGTCGTAGAGGTAACTGGAGTTCTCGTAGTGGTAGGACCAGGTGCCGTCGCTGTTCGGCGACATCCAGTCCCGATACGTGTTTTCGCCGTCGGAGCAGCCACTGTCACAGGCGGTGACTGGTTTCAGACCATCGGGATCGCTCGTGCTGATCGGGCTGTTGTTCGCGTAGCTGTACCCGTTCATCTGCAGCGGGTCCGCGATGTCGATGATCGGGTCCGCCGAGAGGAAGCGGCCTGTGCTCTGGTCGTACTCGCGTGCTCCGATGTGCGTCAGGCCGGTCGCCGCGTCGTCGATACCCACGCCCAAGTAGCTGCGCTTGTTCGGCCAGTTCGCGGGCTTCGGTCCGCGCAGTTCGCCGTACGGCTTGAACGCGCGGCGGGTCACCGGCTGGGTGCCGGACAGTTCGACCGTCGTGTTCGCCGTGCCCAGGTGGTCGGCGATCATCACGTTGAGCTTGTGGCCCGTCGTCGCGCCGTTGCTCGTCGTGCGGACCACCGTCGGTGCGCCGGCCTGGGCGTACGAGCGTGAGGCTCGGGTGATCGTGCCCGCTGTGTCCGTCGTGAGTTCCGCGTCGCCCAGGTACAGGGTCGAGCCCGTCGCCGAGTTCTCCAGGAGGCGGTTGCCGTCGGCGTCGTGGACGTACGTCGTCTTCGTGCCGTCGTCGGTGATCGAGTCGAGCTTGTTCTCGGGCGACCAGGCCAGGGTCTGCGTCGTGTTGGAGAGGTCGCGGGCCGTGGTGTTGCCCGTCGCGTCGTACGTGTACGCGCTGCCCTTGCCGTCCGGGGTGGAGGTGGTCCACGTCATCGTGTGCGGCTGGGCGATGGTGTCGCCGGTGACGGTCTTGCCGTAGCCGTACTTGTAGGTGACGTTCTTCGTCGCGTCCGCCGGGTCGTGCTCGGTCATCGACGCGCGGTTGCCGATCCAGTCGAACGTGTACGACTGGCGGTAGGCCGTCGCGCCGGTCGCCACCGTGCTCGCGTCCGGGGCCGCCGCGGCGAGCGTGGAGGTGAGAGACGCGTCGGGGCTCAGGGCGTCCGCCGCCGCGTCCGGGGCGTCCGTGACCGGGCCCGAGGAGGTCGCGTACGTGTCGCGGGGGCCCCACGTCGTGCCGTTCGCCGACTTGCAACCGGTGCCGGTGCCGGTCGGGGTGACCTTCGACGTCCAGGCGTGCGCCAGCTCGCCCATCACGTCGTACGTGAAGCACTGGGTGTCCCAGGCGCCCGTGTCGTCGCCCAACTGGCGGGCGTTGGAGGTGATCGTGCCCGTCGCGTCGTAGGAGTAGTAGCTGTCCGTGATGCGGTGCGGGCCCGCCGTCTCGCGGTCCGCGACCGTGCGCTGGAGGCTGCCCGTGTGGGGGTCGACGAAGTTGGTTGTCCAGACGCGGTAGGGCTGGGCGCCGGAGACCGTGCGCAGTACCTCGCCGTACGGCGAGTAGGTGGCGTCGGTCGTGTACCAGCTCTGGCCCGACGTCGACTCCGCCAAGCCGTCGCCGTTGTAACGGGTGACGACCTTCTCCTGGGCCAGACCGCCCTTCGCCGGCAGGGTGACCGACTGCGGCTTGCCCGTGGGCGTGTAGGTGTACTCGTAGGAGTACGTGCCGGAGAGGCCCGTCGTCATCGCGTTGGCCGGGATGACCGTCTCGCTGCCGGTGATCTGGGAGTCGGCGTTGTAGCCGGTGACGCGGTTGACGTAGTCGCCGGTGTCCGTGTGGCGGATGGACTCCGAGGGCTGGCCGATGCCGCCGGCGGCACCGTCGTACTTGTACTCCTTGACCGGAGTCGCGGTGGCGGAGCCCTGGCGGACGTACCTGACGCGGCCGAGGACGTCGTACTCGGTGAAGATCTCCTGCGCGCGGGCGTTCTTGATCCGGTTGGGGCGGTCGGCCGTGTCGTACCAGGTGTCCGTGGTGCCGGTGTCGGGGTCCGTGGAGGACGTCAGCCGACCGCGGACGTCGTAGGTGTAGGACCAGACGTTGCCGGCCGGGTCGGTGACCTTGTTGCGGTTGCCGCGGGCGTCGTACTCGTAGGTGGTGGTGCGCCCCGCCGTCGTGCTGGAGGCATCCTGGGTGAAGTGCCTGAGGGAGGTGACCCGGCCGAGAGCGTCGAAGTACGTCCTCGTCATCGGGGCCGTCGAGCCCGGCGGGTTCACCTTCGTGCTGACCGCGTCGTACCAGTGGAACGTCTCGTACTTGTACGCCCCGCTGTGGTACACCGACGCCCGGTGCTCGCGCCCCAGGCCGTCGTAGCGGTACTGGGTCGAGATGGGGATCAGCGACGTGGACCTGGGCGCGAAGAGTTCCGTGCTCGGGTCGCCCTTGGCGAGGTAGCCGCCGGTCTTCTTGAAGACCAGTCCGTGGTCGTTGTAGTCGGTGTCCACGATGATCCGGCCGGGGCCGTGGGCCTCGGTCTGCTTCTGGACCTCGCGCGTCAGGCCGTCGTAGAGGGTGATGTCACGGACGTAGGAGCCGTCGTCCTTGAGCGTGTCGACGACTGTCGCGGCCGGGCGGTTCTCGCTGGCGGAGGCGATCGCCGGCTGGTAGTCGATGATCACGTTCGGCGACTTGCCGCCCGACGAGCGCGACGGGGACCAGCCCTTCACCAGGCGGCCGAGGGCGTCGTACTCGGTGCGTGCCACCCGGTTGTTGGCGTCGGTGACCGTGAGCGGCAGGCCGCGCCCCGGGTCGTAGGTGGTCAGGACGGCACGATCCTGGGCGTTGATCGTCTTGGTCGCCGTGACCGGGCCGCCCTCCGCAGGCGTGTACTGCGTCTCGGTGACGCCCGCACCAGGCTTGGTGATGGTGCGTACGCGGCCGAGTTCGTCGTACGTCGTCCCGGTGACGACGGAGTGTGCCGTGCCCGCCCCGTTGCTGTCGGCCACCGAGGTGACCTGGCCCTTGGCCGGGGTCGCGCCGTAGGCCAGGTTGTCGTAGGTGTACTGCGCCGACGACTTGAGCCTGGTCGCCGGATCGGCCGTGTCGTAGCCCGCGCAGGAAGTGCCCGTGGTGCGCTGCTCCTTGGGCAGGCCGACCAGCCATGCCGTGGTGTTGTGCAGGTACGACGTCTTGGTGCAGGTCTGGTCGGAGAGCACCTCAGAGGAGCCGCTCGGCTTCACGACCGCCGTCTCCACCTGGATCGGGAGGCCGTAGGTGTCGTCGGGCGTGGTGAGGGTGCGGACGGCGCGCCAGCTCGTCCCGACGTGCTGGATATCGTCCGTCCTCTTGACGCCGAGGCGGTGGGCCAGGAGCGGGTCCGCGGTCGTCGCGTCCTCGTTCTCCCGGGCGCGGGAGGCGGTCTGCTTCGACCACGGGTAGTTCAGGGTGCGCTTGAGGATCGCGCCGTCGGAGTCGACGTACGTGATGGACTCGGCGGTCATCCCGGCGTACTGCGGGGCGTCGTCCGAGAGCAGCGTGTAGGCGCCGGTGGAGTCCTTGACCTCACCGCCGGTGCCCTGGAAGTAGCGCGTGCTGGACTGCGACTGGGTCTGCGGGACGCCCACCTCGGACGTGGACCTGCTGCCCTTGGTGACCTTGACCTGACGGTAACCGCGCCAGTCGCTGTAGGTGCGCAGCGCGGGGCGGCTGAACTCGTCGTCGCTCTTGGCCCAGGCCGGGCCCGAGTATGTGTACTGGCTGACGACGGGCCTGCCGTGCGACGTGACCTTGTCGATCTCCGAGACGGAAGCGACGACGTACTTGTTGAACCACGACTTCGCCGGGGTCTTCTCGTCGCCGTCCGGCGACCAGCGCACCGGGTAGCAGGTGCCGTTGCTCTTGCCCTTGTCCTCGGACGGCTCGGCGGCGCAGCCGCCGGTGTACTCGACCTCGATGTCGCCGCCGTACTCGGTGGAGACGGTGCCGATGCGGGGGCGGGTGAAGCCGGGACGCTGGTCACTCTTGCCGGTCAGGACGAGGTTGGGCAGTTGGCGGTCCTTCAGGCGGGTGCGCAGAGGTGAGGTGGCCCCGACCGTGTAGTGCGCGAAACTGATGCCGTCCTTGGACTGGAGCGTGCCGGTGGCGTCGCCCGGCGCGTAGCCGGTACGGGTGATCGAGTTGAGCCACAGGCCGGGCGCACTGTCGTACCAGTCCTCCGGGAAGGACTGGCGCAGCGTGTACTTGTCGACGGGGCCGAGACCGGTCTGCCCGGCGCGGGCCGCCTTCGTCGTCACCGTGTCCAGGCGCAGCTGCGTCCAGAAGGAGGGGAACGGCGGGCAGAGCTTGGACGTGGACTTGCAGTTGAGGTTGCCGGGGGTGTCCCACCAGGGTCGGTAGGCGCCCGGGTCGTCGGTCTTGGCGAAGTTGGCCGCGGTGCATGCCGTGTCCGACTTGAGGCAGCGCTGCTTGGTCCCGAACTCCACGGTCGCCGACGGCTTGGTCAGGGCGGCCGGGCGCATGCCGTACTCGATGGAGGCCGGGTAGGCGTAACGGTCGTACTGCTCCGGTGACTTGAACTTCTTGCGGACGGCGTAGTAGTTCGTCTCCTGTGACCAGTTGACGATCATCGTGAGCCGAAGGGCTTGCCGCTGTTGGTCGAGGGCCGTCGGACGACCGGTCCGACGGCCCTCGACCGCTGTGCGCGCGGATCACAGCTGGCTGAGGATCGTCGGATCCGTGATCGTCGTGTCGTCGGCCAGCATCATCGCCTTGCTGAGGATCACCGCCAGCATCCGGTCCCCCTCGTACGGCAGGTAGCCGGGCTGCGGTGCGCCCCCGTTGGACTTCGGGACGATGCACAGGTACCGGTCGTCCGGGGTCATCAGGATGTTGCCCGAGCCGAGGTGGATCTTGTACGTGTGGCGTTCGCCCTTCACGTGCAGGAAGCGGCCCTCCAGGGTGCAGCGGTCGGCGATCGCGAGGCGCGGTATCAGGCGGTCCAGGAGGAGGCGGCGGGTCTCGGCGCTCTGGTTGAGTTCGCCGAAGCCGTACGACGTCCAGTACTCGCGGAAGCGGCCGTCGGGGCCGCCGTCCTGCCAGGTCGGGTCGTTGCCGACGCTGGCGACGCCGACGAACAGGTCCACGTCGCGCAGGACTTCGGAGAGGACCAGGGGCGGGATGGCTTCGAGGGTGAGCGGGTCCACCGGGGCCGCGCCCTCGCGGAGCCACATGCGGTACTCACCGTGGTAGCAGTGCGCGGAGTTCTGCGGTGCGTCGATCGGGTAGAAGCGGACCTGGTCGGTGCGCAGGCGGAGGTAGCTGCCGGATTCGGTGGTGTCGACGCCGTAGTCCTGGCCGTCGCCCTCGATCCAGTACTCGGCGCGCAGGCCCCATTGCGGGAGGTCGCGGGTGGCCGGCGGTGCCTCGTCGTCGACGCACAGGCGGAGCTTGTTGCGCCAGCCCCGGATCGCGGCCAGGGAGTGGAACTGGTGCTGGCGGAGGAAGTGGGCCGCGAAGCGGTTCGAGTACGTGCCTGTCGTGCGCTCGGCGTCCGTGAGCAGGTAGACCTCGCGGTGGGCCTGCTTGAACGGCTGGGTGATCCCGTGCCGCTCCAGCCAGTCGCGCCAGGCGACGATCCCGGCGGGTTCGTGGCCGACGGGGTGCCAGAGCCGGACCTCGTGTCCCTCGCGGACGGGGTCGTCGGTGAGGGTGCGCAGCTCGCCCTCGGCGTATCCGGCCGTCTGGCCGTCGACCGTCCAGAGCAGGCGGCGGGCCAGGGTGCCGACCAGGGGGTGGTCGAGGTAGCGCTCGCGCCAGGTGGCGTACGGCCAGACCCGGCGGGCCAGGAACTGGCGGTCCAGGCGTTCGGTCTGGGCCGAGAGCATCTTGTCGATGTCCTTGACGGCCGCCTTGAGCTCCTTGAGTTCGTCGGCGTGGTCTCGCCGGATGGGCGCGGGCACCGTTTTGACCGGCTTGCCGGCCGCGTTGCGCCAGGTCAGCAGGGCCTTGGAGCCGCGGACCTCGAGCACGGCGGTGGCATCTCCGAACCGGTGCTCCGCACGGCCGACGTCCGTCAACCCGTAGGCCGGTACGGCCAGTTCCTCTATCTCCTCGCGGCTGAGGCCCATCGCCTCGGCGCGCGCGTCCAGGGCGGTGTTCAGCGGCTTGAGCGTGCCCTTGTAGGTGACGCGGGTGGCGAGGCGGGCGAGTTCGGCGAGGGCGGCCTCGCCGTCCAGCCGGGCGAGGGCGAGGACTCCGGCGTTGGCGACCTTGGGGTTCACGGGGCCGACGCCGGGGACCTTGCGCAGGGCCGTTTCGACGAGGGCGCCGAGGGTGCGGGCGGTCCCGGCGTCCGCGGGAAGGAAGGAGAGCAGCCAGGTCAGGCCGCGCAGGACGTTGGCGTTGTAGGGGTCGAACGTGTCGTTGGGGTTCGCGCTGTAGTGCGAGGCCAGCAGTGGGCGGGTGCGGGGCCTGCCCACCAGGCCCAGCCAGGGCAGCAGGCGCGCGCGCACGTCATCGGGGCCGATGCCGTCGATCAGCGCCCGCCCCTCCCGCTCCCACTTTGCCGACGGGCGGGCGGCGGTGGCGGTGGCGGCGTGGGCGACCAGTCGGAGCCAGTCCTCGCCGAGGCCGGCGAGGTCCGTGAGCGCCCGGTCGGACCATGCCTCACCGGGGTTCACGACGGGGCTGGTGAGGCGTGCGGCGAGCGGACCCAGCACACTTGCCCCGTTCCACAGCATCACCTGCGAGCGGCGGATCAGGGCGACGAAGTCGCCGGGCAGCTCGCGGCCCTCGGCGAGTTCGAGTTCGGCGAGCCGGATCAGCTGCTGCGGTTCGTACTGCACCTCCTGCTCGGACGCCAGGCTGATCAGTGCGGCCCGGGTGTCCTGCGACTGCCCCTCGATCACTTCCTCGCTCCGGAGGGCGTTGAGCAGGTGCACGATGCGGCGACGGGCCACCGAGCCGTCCTGCAACTCGTGGTACCGGCCGGCCAGGGCGTGCACCAGCCGCGCCCGGAATCCGTGGTCCGCCGCCCGCAACGCGTCGACGACCTTGCGGCCCTCCCAGCCCCAGTGGTCGTCGAGCATGTCGCCGAGCGCGAGCAGTTCGGGTACGAGGGGTTCGACGTCCTCGGCGGCGATCAGCGCCAGAACCTCGCGGACCAGCCGGGCGTACTCGGCGGGAGAGGCGATCATCAGCCACCCACCAGCGGTACGAGCTTCAGGAACGTGACCTCGGTCCCGAGCTCCAGCTCGATCTCCTCGTCCGGGTCCGTGACCTGACGGTCCCCGACCAGCACGAGGAAGCCGTTGCCCGCGAAGGCCTGGAGGGCGAGTTCCGTCTGTGTCTCGGGGTCTATCCGCCGCGGCGTCCGCAGCGCGTACCCGTTCAGCACCCGCTCGGTGTCCTCGGGCTGCACCAGCCCCTGGAACACCCCCGGTGTACGCGCGTTGTACTCGGCGACCTCCTGGAACACCCGACGCCGGATCAACTCCCGCACGGCGAGCCGCTCCTCGGCGATCTCGAGTCCCCAGCCGTCGCTGCGGCTCCCGCTTGTCGTCTCGTCGACGAACGTCACGATTCCCATGGAGCCGACAGTACGAGGCACCACTGACAACGGGCCCTGCCCCGGCACCGAGCCGGCGTCATCTCACGGCCGGCCTGCTCCACTCCCGCGCGTCCGCCCTGCGCATCAGCTCCACCGCGGCCTCGGCGTCGCCGCTCACGAGGGGATGCACGAGCTCGACGTAACGCAGCTGGCCGGCCAGGGACTTCTTCATCCGCCTGAGGCTGCGGGCGCTGAACGAGACACCGCCGGGCCGGTCGACGGCGCCCGCGGCGAGGGCCAGCTTCTCGACGCTCACCTTGCAGAGGGTGGCTTCCGTCTCGCGGCACGCGTGGATCTCGACGTAGCCGTCCCACAGGCCCAGGACCACCTCGTACCGCACGTCGGAGCCGGTGTAGGTCGCGACGGCGATCGGCAGGCCGGGCTCTCCTTCGCCCGGTCCCTCGAGACCGAGCCGCGCCGCGACCTCGGCACAGGTCTCGCGCACCTCCGCGAAGAAGACCTTCACCCCCGGAACCATCCACGCCCCCTGCGCCGCAGCCCTGCCGAGGTTTCAGCGTAGCGGTCGAAGGGGCGGCGCCTCGGCCCAATGAGTGACCCCGCGGACAGCCCGCCCGGCGAGGGGCACCCCCGCACCTAACCTGATGGCATGTCAGATGACGAGTCGTACGAACTGCTCGGTTTCGACAACCTGCTTCTGCCTGTCGGGAACCTCGCCGAAGCCGTCGGGTTCTACGAGCGCGCCGGGTTCACGGTGGGGTTCCGGTTCGACGAGGGCGGGATCGCACTGCTCAAGGTCGGCGGCGAGACGCCCGGGATCCTGCTCCGAGTGGAGGAGGGGTTCGGGCACCGACCGCCTCCCTGGCCCTGCACGCGCGCGTGGCTGGAGGTACCGGACGCGCGTCGCGCCGCGAAGGAGCTGGCCGCCGGGGGCATCACCCCGCTCGACGCGCCCTTCTCGACCGCCACCGGCTGGACCGTCGAGGTCGCCGATCCATGGGGGAACGTCATCGGGTTCACGGACTACAGCAAGCGGCCGGAGCTCGCACGGAGGGCGTGACGCAGATCCCATGCCCCTCTGCCACCCAGTCTGTTGAACACGTTCAAAAACGGGACTACAGTCTGCCCTGTCAGCGTTTTGAACGCGTTCAAGAAGGGGTGGGGCATGGACCGCACCGTCATCGCCTACGTCATCTACCTGCTGGTCAGCATCGCACTGACCATCTGGGTGGCCCGCACGCTCAGCCGCAACGGCCGCGTCTTCCTGTCCGACGTGCTGCGCGGCAACGAAAGCCTCGCCGACGCGGTCAACCACCTCCTGGTGGTCGGCTTCTACCTCGTCAACCTGGGCTTCGTGGCGCTCTACCTCAGCGGTGACGGGACCATCGAGGACACGCGCGGCATCTTCGAGGCCCTGTCGACCAAGCTCGGCGTGGTGCTGCTGGTGCTCGGCGTCATGCACCTGGGGAACGTGTACGTGCTCAGCCGGATCCGGCGGCGGAGCGTCATGGAGCAGGAGCAGGTGCCGCCGGTCGCACCGCAGGACTGGGTCCGGGCGTGAGCACCGTGACGTCCACCGGAAGCCGGGGCGCCGAGCGCGTCCCGGTCCGCCGGCTCACCGTCCTGTACGACGCCGAGTGCTCCCTGTGCGCCTTCCTGCGCGACTGGCTCGCGCGGCAGCCGCAGCTGGTGCCGCTGGAACTGGTGCCCGCCGGGTCGGACGAGGCCCGGCGGCGGTTTCCCGGCCTCGACCACCGGGCCACCCTCGACGAGATCACCGTCGTGGGTGACGCGGGGCAGGTCTATCGCGACACCGCCGCCTGGATCGTCACCCTCTGGGCCCTGCGCGCGTACCGGCCGCTCGCGCACCGCCTGAGCACGGCGTCCGGCGCGCGGCTCGCCAAGGGCGCGGTGCTCGCCGCGGCCAAGTGGCGCGGGGCGCAGTGGAGCGGACGACGAGGCTACGAAGGGCCGTGGGGCCCGGGCGGTGCGGGTCGGTGGGACGGGACGGTGTACCGCCGCGCGGACGGGTGGACGTACGACCCCGCCCAGGGATGGTCGTACGGCCCACCGGCCTGCGACAGCGGTACCTGCGCCACTCGTTAGGCTCCGTTCCGTGCCTGCGAACAACGACGGCCCCGATGAGGGCGGTAACCCGAGCAAGTCCGAGCAGACCCGCGCGCTCATCCTGGAGACGGCGATGCGGCTGTTCCAGGAGCGCGGCTACGACAAGACGACCATGCGGGCCATCGCCAAGGAGGCCGGGGTCTCCGTGGGCAACGCGTACTACTACTTCGCGGGCAAGGAGCACCTGATCCAGGGCTTCTACGACCGGATCGCCGCCGAACACCAGGTGGCGGTCCGGGAGGTCCTGGCCCGGGAGACCGACCTGGAGGCGCGGCTCGCGGGCGTCCTGAGGGTGTGGCTGGACATCGCGACCCCGTACCACGAGTTCGCGGTGCAGTTCTTCAAGAACGCCGCCGACCCGGACAGCCCGCTCAGCCCCTTCTCCCCCGAGTCGGAGCACGCACGCGTGGAGGCCGTCAGCATCCACCGCCAGGTGCTCGCCGGGGCGAAGACCAAGGTGCCGGAGGAACTGCGGGACGTTCTCCCCGAGTTGATGTGGCTCTCCCAGATGGGGCTCGTGCTGTATTGGATCTTCGACCGCACGGAGGGCCGCGAGCGGAGTTACCGGCTCGCCGAGCGGGGGGCGCGGCTCACCGCGCGGGGCGTGTCACTGGCCCGGTTCCGGGTGCTGCGGCCGCTGGTGCGGGAGGTGCACGAGCTGTTCACGGACTTCCTGCCGGGGATGACGAAGATGATGCCGGATCCGGGGGCGGGGGCGAGGGGGCGGGCGGAGTGATCCACGATCGCGTGCAGCGGTGCGAACGGGACACCTCGTATCCGGCCTGCCTACGATGATGCTCTCGATACCGGCCCACAGGAGGCACGTGATGTCCGCAGCATCCGTCGAGCGGCCCCACGGCGACCGTCCGCAGATCGCGGAGGCGAACCGAATCATGGACCGCCTTCCGGGGTACCGCGTCGAGATCATCGGAGGCCTGATCATCGTGTCCCCGCCCCCCAACGGTGCTCATGCTCGCGCGCTCTCCAGGTTGAGGCGCCCCTTCGCTGCAGCGGGGCTGGACGGCGGTGAAACCGAAATCCTCGAGGGACTTGGGCTCTGGCTCCCTGCCGACGCCGAAGACTTCGCCATCCCCGACCTCGTTGTTGTGGACGCCGATTTCGAGGACCATCTCGTCGAGAACAACTGTTACGACCCAATCGCCTTCCGCCTCGTCCTGGAAGTCACGTCCAGCAACTACCAGAACGACCTCCGCGGCAAGGTCACCGCATACGCCCAGGCGAAGATCCCCGTCTACGTCATCGTCGACCGCCGGCATCAGCGCCTCCACGTCCTGACCGAACCCGCCGGGGACACGTACGCCAACCACCGCGTCCACGCTCCCGGCGAGCTCGTCACCCTGCCCGACTCCCTCGGCTCCAAGGTCACCCTCGACGTGGACGAGATCCTCAAGGCCGGGCAGCCGAAGGCTAGTTGACCGCGTCCACCTCCCCTTCTGCCAGCTCCACGTCACACACCAGCGGCCCGTCCCCGACCACCACCTGCCGCGCCCGCGACCCGAACGACGGAGCCGTCGTCGCCAGCAGATACGTCCCCGGACCCGGCACCGACACGATGTACGAGCCGTCCGCGAGGGACACCACCCGGTCCAGCTGACGTCCGCCCGCCGACAGCAGCGTCACCGCCGCCTCGGGGACCGGCGCGCCGTCCGCCGTACGGACGAAGCCGTGGACGGCCGAGGCGGGGCCTCCCTCGGCAGCAGGTGCTTCCGCAGGAACCGCCTCCTCCTTCGGCTCCACCGCCAGATGCGGCAGCCGCTTCTCCAGCCACACCGGCAGCCACCAGTTGGAGTCACCGAGCAGGTGCATCGCGGCCGGCACCAGCGCCGTACGCAGGATGAACGCGTCGAGAGCGACCGCGGCGGCCAACCCCACGCCGGCCATCGCCGCCCCGTAGTCGCCGCTGAGCACGAACGCCATGAAGACGCACACCATGATCAGGGCCGCGGAGTTGATGACGCGACTGGTCTCCGCGAGCCCCACCCGCACCGCTCGCGCGTTGTCCTTGGTGTGCACCCACTCCTCGTGCATCCGGCTGACCAGGAACACCTGGTAGTCCATGGAGAGGCCGAAGAGCAGGGACAGCATGATGATCGGCAGGAAGGCCGCGATCGGGCCCTCCTGGCCGAGACCGAGCAGGTCCAGGCCCCAGCCCCACTGGAAGATCGCGACCAGGACGCCGAAGGAGGCCGCCGCCGCGATCAGGTTCATCAGGGCGGCCGTCAGGGGGACCACGACGGAGCGGAAGGCGATCAGCAGCAGGACGAAGCCGAGGCCGATGATCGTCGCGATGAAGTACGGCAGTCGGTCCGCCGTCACCGACGCGAAGTCCTTCGAGACCGCTGTCACGCCGCCGACGTGGGCCTGGACGTCGGCCTCCGGGATCACCCGGTCGCGCAGGGTGTCGATGAGGCGGTCGGTCTCCACGGCCTGCGGTGAGGTCGTGGGGACGACCTGGATGACCGTCACGCCGTTCGCCGGAGGCGCCGAGAACGCCTGGGCGACGCCCTCCGTCTTCCTGATCGTCGCGACCAGGCTCTCCCCCGGGTCGCCGTTCACGACCACCTGGAGCGGGCCGTTGAAGCCGGGACCGAAGCCCTCGGCGAGCAGGTCGTACGCCTTCCTGGTCGTCGTCGACGCGTCGTCGTTGCCCTGGTCGACCGTGCCCAGACGCAAGGACAGCAGCGGCAGGGCGAGGACGGCCATCACGACGACGGCCAGCGCGGCCACCGAGCGCGGGCGGCGCTCGACGGTGGCCGACCAGCGGGCCGCGAGGCCGCTCGCGCGCTCCACCGCGGGGCCCTGTGCGGCCAGCCGGCGCCGCTGCCGACGGCTGAGCACCCGGTGGCCGAGGACACCGAGCAGCGCGGGCAGCAGGGTGACGGCCGCGAGGACGCTCAGGACGACGGTCAGCGAGGTGCCGATGACCACGCCGTCCAGGAAGCGCAGGTTCGTCACCAGCATCCCGGCGAGCGCGATGCACACCGTGCCGCCCGCGAACAGCACGGCCCGGCCGGAGGTGTTGAGTGCGGTGACCGCCGCCTCCTCCGGGTCCTGGCCGCTCAGGATGCCCTTGCGGTGCCGGGTGACGATGAACAGGGCGTAGTCGATGCCGACGCCCAGGCCGATCAGCGTGGAGAGCAGGGAGGCCAGTTCGGGCACGTTGGTGACGTGGCTGATCAGCTGCGTGGAGAACAGGCCGGTACCGACGCCGAACAGGGCGATCAGGATCGGCAGCAGCATCGCGAACACCGAGCCGAAGGCCAGGAACAGCACGACGGCCGCGGCGAGGATGCCGACGATCTCGGCGGTGCCGGTCGGCGGCTCCTGCACGCGCGTGATGGCCTGGCCGCCGAGCTCGACCTGCAGACCGTCGCCGCCGGCCTTTTCCGCGGTGTCGACGACGTCCTGGACCAGGTCCTTGGGTACGGCGTTCGCCTGCTCGGCGAAGGTGACCTGGGCGTACGCGATCCGCCCGTCCTTGCTGATCTGGGCGGCGCCCTGCGCTCCGTACGGGTCGGTGACCTCGCCGACCCCCTTCATGGCGCCGATCTCCCGCAGCGCGGGTTCTATTCGGGACCGTACGGAGTCGTCCCGTACGGAGCCCTCGTCGACCTTCCACACCACCGTGTCGGTGTCGCCCGCGCGCTCCGGGAAGGCCTTGGCCATCAGGTCGTACGCGCGCTTGGAGTCCGTGTTGGGCAGGGAGAAGACCTCCGCGTAGTTCGTGCCCGCGCTCGAACTCGCCGCGCCCAGGCCGAACAGCGCCCCCACCCACAGCAACAGGACCACCAGCCGGTGCCGGTAGCACCAGCGTGCCAATGTCGCCACGCCAAAAACCCCCTCATAGTCCGGTCGGTCCCCCCAGGTCCTGGGCAACAGAATTGGCGGTGGCACGCGCGCGTGGACATGCGAATCCCGTGACTCTCAAGGAACTCCAAAGCGGGAACCGGCCCCGCTGTCAGTGCCCGCGCCGATACTGGGAGCATGACGACGGCTCCAGGCACCGTGCTGGTGGTGGAGGACGAGGAGAGCATCGCGGACGTCCTCGCCATCGCGCTGCGCTACCACCGGTTCGAGGTGATGACGGCGGGCACCGTCCGCGAGGCGCTCGCGCTCGCGGAGCGCACGAGGCCCGACGCCGCGCTGCTCGACGTCATGCTGCCGGACGGGGACGGGCGGGCCCTGGGGCGCCAACTGCGCGACCAGCGCCCCGACCTGGCGCTCGTCTTCCTCACCGCGCGCGACTCGCCCGCCGAGGTGGTCGGCGCGCTCGGCTTCGGCGACGACTACATCACCAAGCCGTTCAACATCGACGAGGTCGTCGCGCGGATCACCGCGGTGCTGCGCCGCACCCGCCCCGCCGACGTCCTGCCGCAGCGCCCGCCGCTGCGCTACGGCGACCTGGAACTGGACGAGACGACGTACTCGGTGCACCGCGCGGGCCGCTCCGTCGAGCTCACCCCCACCGAGTACGCCCTGCTGCGCTTCCTGGTGCGCAACGGCGGCCGGATCGTGCCCAAGGAGCAACTCCTGCGCCACGTCTGGCAGTACGAGCACACCCCGTCCGAGTCGACCGTCGTCGAGACCTACATCAGCTATCTGCGGCGCAAACTCGAAGTCCTGGGGCCGCCGGTGATCACCACCCGGCGGGGTGTGGGATACGGGCTGGCATGAGGAGCCGGTTCCTTCAGCGCAAGCGTTACGTCCACTCCCTGCGCGCCAAGCTGACGCTGGCGAACGTGGCGCTGCTCGCCCTCGGCATCGCCGCGGCGACCGCCGTGAGCGTGATGGGCATGCGGTACTACCTGCTCGACCAGGTCGACACGGACCTGACCAAGACCCGTGACTCGCTGGGCAGTTCACAGCTCACCCTGCGGGCGATCGACTCGCTCAGCGGGCTGGGCTTCGTGCGCGACCGGCTCGACCCGGGGCAGAGCGACGAGCAGCCCACGCCGGACTCGATCTTCGCCGCGGTCGACAGCCGGGGCGAGGCCGTCGGCATCCTCGGCTTCGCGCCGACCGACGCCCAGCGCGGTCTGGCGGACGAGGTCGGCGACCCGCGCACCCTGACCGAGGACCCCGAGCCGCACGACGTCACCGTGCAGGGCTCCGCCTATCGCGTGACGGCCACCCGGCTCGCCGACGGCACCTTCATCCTGCTCGCCACCTCCACCGACGCCGTCCACCACGGCGTCGCCAAGGCCGTCAAACTCGACCTCGCCATCGGCACCCTGCTGCTCGCGCTGCTGGCGTGTCTGACGATGTTCAGCGTCCGGCGCCGGATGCGGCCGCTGGAGGACATGGTGGAGACCTCGTCGGCGATCGCCGAGGGCGACCTGACCCGGCGTGTCCCCTCCAGCAGCGAGGCCACTCTGGAGGTCGAACAGCTCCGCGTCGCCCTCAACTCCATGCTCCACCAGGTGGAGTCGGCGTACCGCACGCGCGAGCGCAGCGCGGCCCAGCTGCGCCGCTTCGTCGGCGACGCCTCGCACGAGCTGCGCACCCCGCTGTCCGCGATACGCGGCTACCTCCAGCTGTATGACAAGGGCATGCTCACCGACCCGAGCCAGCGCAAACGCGCCTGGGACCGGATGAACGGCGAGGTCGACCGCATGGGCCGGCTCGTCGACGAGCTGCTGACCCTCGCCCGCCTCGACCAGCAACCCGAGCTCCGCTTCCGGAATGTCGACATCAGCCGCCTGGTCCGGGACGCCGCCGAGGATCTGCGGGTGCAGCAGCCGGGGCGGCCCCTCACGGTCGACGCCGACGGCTCCCTGCTGGTGCACGCCGACGAGTCGGGGCTGCGCCAGGTGCTCGGGAATCTGGTGGCCAACGTGCGCACGCACACGCCGGCCGACGTGCCGGTGCGGCTCGGTGTGGAGCGGGCGGACGGGGTCGTACGGCTGTGTGTCGCGGACCAGGGACCCGGGCTCGGACCGCAGGACGCGGCGCGTGTCTTCGACCGTTTCTTCCGGGCCGCCGGGGGCGCGGGCAGCGGGCTCGGCATGGCGATCGTGCAGGGGGTGGTGCGGGCCCACGACGGCGAGGTGACGGTGCGGACGGCGCCGGGCGAGGGACTGGCGGTGACGGTCACACTGCCGGCGGGGGCGGCCGTACGGTCGTGATCCACCCGTTCCGCTTCAGGTGTGGGTGAGGACGAGGGCCCACACGGTCTTGCCGTGCCGGCCCCTGCTCCACACCCCCCAGGCCGCGGCGATGTTCTCCACCAGGTGCAGGCCGCGGCCCGCCTCCTCGGCCTCGTCCACGACGCGCAGCCGGGGCTCCACCCGGCCCTCGTCGGAGACCTCGATGAGACAGGAGCCGTCGGCGAGGGCGGTCACCGCCACCTCGAACTCCCGCTCGAGGAGCGGCCCGTGGCGTACGACGTTGGTGGCCAGCTCGGACACGAGCAGTATCGCGTCGGCCAGCGCCCGGCCGTCCGGGGCGTGGCCCCAGTCGGCCAGATGGTCCCGGACCCGGTGCCGGGCGAGACCGACGGAAGCCGGATGCCGGGGCAGCCGGAAGGAGTTGCGTCTCAACACGTTTGCCCCTCACCCAGCACACACCTCCCTCACATGGTGCGGTCTCGGATGGCCGCCCGGCATCACTCGGACGAAGGTCGCCACCGCGAGATCGCGTCAGATCCAGGTGAGGCGCCAGAGGCGGAAGACTCCGGTGCCGTCCGAGAGGTACTGGCCGCCGCCGACGTTCTCGTTGCTGACGACGTACTCCTTGGCCTGCCACAGCGGGATGACCGGAACGTCGCGGGCGACGGCCTGCTGCAGCTCGCGGAAGTCCTCGGTGGCCTCGGTGCGGTCGGCGTACTGCTGGCTGGTGCGGATCAGCCGGTCCACGGCCTTGCTGCTGTAGCCGGTGTTCATGGTCCCCGCGGTGCCGACGAGCGGGGAGCCGAAGGTGTCCGGGTCCGGGTAGTCGGCCACCCAGCCGACGGCGTACGCGTCCAGCTTCCCGGACGCCCACTGCTTCTGGAAGCCGGTCCACTCGTAGCCCTTGAGGGTCACCTTGAACAGGCCGTCCGCCTCCAGTTCCCGCTTGAGTTCCGCGGCTTCCTGGGCGGCGGCGCCGCGGCCCTTGGCGTAGCCGTAGGTGAAGCGGACCGGCAGGCTCACCCCGGCCTCGGTGAGGAGCTTCTTGGCCTTGTCCTTGTCCAGCTTGGGGTAGAGGTCGAAGAACGACGTGGTGTGGCCGGTGATGCCGGTCGGGATCAGCGAATAGAGCGGGTCGACGGTCCCGTCGTACACCGTGGCGGCCAGCCGGTCGCGGTCGATCAGCCAGGCCATGGCCTGCCGGACCCGGGGGTCGTGCAGCGGGGATCCGGCGCGGGTGTCGAGGTACAGGTTGCGGGTCTCGGAGCTGTCGGCCACGGACACGCGCTGGTTCGGGTCGCTGGTGTTCAGCCCGGCGAGGACCCCGGGCGGCAGCTGCCGGGTGGCCACGTCGACCTGCTTCGCCTTCCAGGCGGCGTCGAGCTTGGCGGCGTCGGCGTAGTAGCGCAGTTCGACGGGGCGTCCGGTGTCCTTGAGGGCGCCCTCGTAGCGCTCGTCGGGCTTGAGGACGGCCTTCTTGTCCTTCGTGTACGCCGTCAGGTCGTACGGTCCGGTGCCGTCGGCGCCCGCGTCGGTGCGCAGGCGGTCCGCCGGGTACGCGGTGCGGTCGACGATCGCGCCGGCTCCGGTGGCCACCTTGAACGGGAAGGTGGCGTCGGCCGAGGACAGCCGGAAGGTGACGGTGAGGTCGTGCGCGCTGACCGAGCGGAGGGTGCTCAGCAGGGACGCGGGGCCGACCTCGGAGTTGATCTTCTTGACCCGGTCGAAGGAGTACTTCACGTCCTCGGCGGTCATCGTCCGGCCGCTCGGGAAGGTGAGGTCCTTGCGCAGTTCGCAGCGGTAGGTGCGCAGACCGCTGCCGACGAAGGCACAGCTTTCGGCCGCGTCCGGGACGGGGGTGGCGCCGCCCGGCTCGAAGGTCAGCAGTGACTGGAAGACGTTGCTGAAAAGCGCCCAGGAGCCGGCGTCGTAGGCGCCGGCCGGGTCGAGCGACGTGACGGCGTCCGTGGTGCCGACCGTGATGGTGTTCTCGTCGTCCTGCGACGGCAGCAACTGCCAGCCACCCACTCCGGCGGCCGCCAGCACCAGCAGCGTCGCGATGATCCGCACGCGAACCGATCGCATCGGTCTGCCCTCCCCAGGCCCCTGGTGGACCGCAGCTCACAAGCCACTGCCCTAGCGGCGCGGATCAATTAACCACAGGTGTTTCACCTGGGGGAAGAGGGATTTGGGGAGTTGGAAAAGACATTACCGCAAGCGGTTTCGGCCACGTTTCACTGTGCCCTCACAGCTTCGACGCCAGTTCGATCACGGTGATGTCCGACTCGGCTCCGACCCGGGTCGGCGGGCCCCACGCGCCCGCGCCCCGGCTGACGTACAACTGCGTGTCGCCGTAGCTCTCCAGGCCGGCGAGGGTCGGGTTCGCGGCCGAGGCGATGAAGTTGCCCGGCCAGAGCTGGCCGCCGTGGGTGTGGCCGGAGAGCTGGAGGTCGACGCCGTGCTCGACGGCGTCGTGGATCTGCACCGGCTGGTGGGCGAGCAGCACGCACGCGCGTGCCGGGTCACGGTCGCCGAGCGCCTTGACGAAGTCGGGGCCCTGGCCCTCGCTCTCGCCCGCCACGTCGTTGACGCCGGCGAGGTCGAAGTGGGCCAGTTCGGTGCGGGCGTTCTCCAGCGGGCGCAGGCCGAGCCGCCGTACCTCATCGACCCATTGTTCGGCGCCGGAGAAGTACTCGTGGTTGCCGGTGACGAAGAAGCTTCCGTGGCGCGCCCGCAGTTGGGCCAGCGGGGCCGCCGCCGGCCCAAGGTCCTTCACGCTGCCGTCGACCAGGTCGCCCACGATCGCGATCAGGTCGGGCTGGGTGCCGTTGATCGTGTCGACGACCTTCTGGGCGAAGCCGCGGCCCAGCACCGGGCCCAGATGGATGTCGCTGACCACGGCGATCCGGTAACCGTGCGCCGCGCGCGGCAGCTTGGCCAGCGGCACGGTGACCCGCTTGACGGTGGGGCCGTTCAGGACGCCGTACGTGCCGTAGCCGACGGTCCCGAGGGCCACGGCGGCGGCGGCGCCCCCGACGACCCGGGAGACGAACAGACGGCGGGAGGGAAGGGCCGCCGGGGTGGCCGCAGCCTCGGGGGCCGGCTCCGGCTCAGGGGTCGGCTCCGGCTCGGAGTCATGCTCCGGTCCGGGCGGGATGGGCGCCCCTCCGGCCGGGACCGGCTCCGCCCGGCGTACGGCCGTCTCGGCGCCCGCCCGCCGCTCCAGGAACCGCCGCAGCAGCGGTCGTACGGCCTCACCCGCGACCACGGCCAGCAGCAGGTAGATCGACAGGGCCATCCACAGGAAGCCCGGCCAGGCCAGGACCCGCTGGAGCCAGAACGGCGCACCGGCGCGCTCGGCCACGATGGCCGTGACGGTGAGCAGCCAGCCGCCCGCGATCAGCACCGCACCGGCGCGGCGCACCGGTCCGGGGGCCCGGGTCGTGTCGCGGAACAGGCGTCTGTAGAGGTACCAGTTGGTCGTCACCAGGACGGCCAGGGTGAGCAGTACGAAGAGTATGACCACGGTCTCGTGTCCCCCGTTGTGGGCTGTCAGGCCTGTCGGTTATGACGTGCGGCGCAATGCGCGCACGGAACGCAACCCGATGCCCCCGACGACCGTCCCCAATACGAAGGAGACGACGGCGAGCACCAGGTGCACCCAGAAGTACGCCGTCGGGTGACCGTCGTCGAACGCGAGCCCACTGCTGTCCTTGATCAGGTTTTTGACGAAAGTGACCCAGATGACCCAGCTCCACACCCCGAAGGCGAGCAGGAACCAGGAGAGGGGGCGGCTGAGCTTCATGCGTCCAGTATCGCCGCCGGGTGTCCGGTTCCTTGGCCGGGGTGGGGAGGCAGACGGGACTTCACGCGCTGTGCCATGTACGTTCCTGACCGTGCCCGCACCGAAGAAGACCGTCAGGCGATCCCTGCTGGTCACCTCCGTCGTCCTGTCGTCGTTCACGCTGACCGCGCCCGTCTCGCTGGCGGCCCCGAGTCCGTCGCCGAGCCCGTCCACGAGCCCGTCCACGAGTCCGTCGGCCACTCCCCCGGCGGACATGTCGACCGTCGGCGGCGAACGCCTCGGCCGGCCCGGGGCGCAGGTCAATCTCGCGAGCGGCGTCCCGGTGCTGCCCAAGGATCTGAGCGCGCGTTCGTGGATCGTCGCCGACGCCGAGTCCGGCGACGTACTGGCCGCCAACAACGCGCACTGGCGGCTGCCCCCGGCGAGCACCCTGAAGATGCTGTTCGCCGACACGGTGCTGCCGAAGTTCGCGAAGACCGAGAAGCACAAGGTCGTCCCCTCCGACCTGGCCGGCATCGGTTCCGGCTCCAGCCTGGTCGGGATAAAGGAAGGCGAGACGTACACGGTCCACGACCTGTGGCTCGGCGTCTTCCTGCGCTCCGGCAACGATGCCGTGCATGTGCTGTCGCAGATGAACGGCGGCATCAAGAACACCGTCGCGGAGATGAACGCGCACGCCGAGGAACTCCAGGCCCTCGACACGCACGTGGTCAGCCCCGACGGCTACGACGAGGCCCGCCAGGTCTCCTCCGCGTACGACCTGACCCTGATCGCCCGCTCCGGGCTGCAGAAGAAGGACTTCCGCGAGTACAGCTCGACGGTCAGCGCGAAGTTCCCGGGCAAGACGACGAAGAACAAGAAGGGCAGGACCAGCCGCGAGTCCTTCGAGATCCAGAACACCAACCGGCTGCTGACCGGCGACTCCGACGTCTCCGTCTACCCGGGCATCGCGGGCGTCAAGAACGGCAACACCACCAATGCCGGCGCCACCTTCACCGGCGTCGCCGAGCAGGGCGGCAAGGTGCTGCTCGTCACCGTCATGAACCCCGGGAAGGACGAGCACAACGAGGTCTACAAGGAGACCGCCAAGCTCCTCGACTGGGGCTTCAAGGCGGCCGGCAAGGTGGAGCCGGTGGGTGAGCTGGTGCCGCCGAGGAGCGCCGCGCCGGCGAGCGCCCAGCCGGGGGCGAACGCCTCCGGGGAGGCGGGCGGCGCGAACGCCGGGGGCACGGAGGCCGGCGCCTCGTCGAAGCCGGTGGCGTCCGCCACCACCGAGGGCGGCTCCGAGGGCATGGGCATCGCGCTCGCGATCACCGGCGGTCTGCTGGTGCTGCTCGCGGGGGCCGGGTTCCTGGTCAACCGCCGCTGGCCGCTGCCGGATCTGGTACGTCGCCGTCCCCGTCCGTAGGTTCGTCCTCCTTGCTCTGCGTCGCCGTCCACGCGGCGCAGAACAGCACCAGCTTCGACGTGAAGTTGATCCACAGCAGCAGGGCGACGGGGACGCCGAACGCGCCGTACATGCTCTTCGTGGCCACACCCTGCATATAGCCGCTGAGCAGCAGCTTCAGCAGTTCGAAGCCGACCGCGCCGGTCAGCGCGGCCACGATCAGGCGGCGGCGTGGGGGCTCGACTCCCGGAAGCAGTGTCAGGACGTAGAGGAGCAGCAGGAAGTCGGCCAGTACGGCGACGAGGAACGCGGCGATCCGCAGCAGGACGCTGCCCCAGCCCTCGCTGTCGATGCCCAACTGGTCGGTGATCCAGCCGACCATGGCGGAGGCCACGGTGGACGTGGCGAGCGTGACCAGGACGGCTCCGCCGAGGCCGACCAGGATGCCCAGGTCCTTGGCCTTGCGCAGGAGCGGGTTCTCCTCCTCGTCGGGCAGCTCCCAGACCGCCCGCAGGCACTCGCGCGTCGAGCCCGCCCAGCCGATGCCGGTGAACAGCAGGACGGCGCCCGCGATGAGGCCGACGGTGCCGGCGTTCTGCACCAGGCCGTCGATGTCGAGCTGGTCGGAGATGCCGGGCACCTGCTCGGCGATCTTGTCCTCCAGCGTGCCCTGGCGCTCCTCGCCGAGCGTGGCCGCGGCGATCGAGGCGGCCACGGTGAGCAGCGGGAAGAGCGCCACGAAGCTGGTGAACGTCATCGCGGCGGCCAGCCGAGTCCACTTCACCCGGTCCAGCCGGTCGTACGACCGCCACGCGTGCGTGACGGTCAGGCGGGCGACCAGCGGCCCGACTCCGGGGAGTTTTTTCAGCCAGTCCATGATCCGACTGTGCCCTGGTTGCGGAAGACCAATGTCCTGGTCCCCCAAAAACGCAGGATGGTGGCGAGGGCCATGCCGATTCCCGCGCCGGAGACGGTGTCGGCGCGCTGCGAGGTGAGGCCGAGGCCGTAGTGGCTGACGGCGAGACACAGGAGCTGCACGAGGGCGCCGGCGAGGTTCACGGCGAAGAAGACGGCGTACGGGCGCAGCCCCTTCGGCTGGGTGCCCCGGTAGGTGCCGAGGGTATTGCCCAGGTAGGCCACCGAGCAGCCCGCGACGAAGGAGAGCGCCTTGGCGGTGAGGGGGTCGAGCCCGGCCGGGCCGCGCAGGCAGGTGAAGAGGGCGAGGTCGGCGGCGTAGGCGAGGAGCCCGACGGTGGCGAAGCCGGGGATTTCCCCGCGGCTCGCCCACGCGCGCGTGCCCGGCCGGCCACTTCGGCCTTCCGACGCGCGCGTGCCCGGCCGGCCGCTTCGGCCTTCCGACGCGCGCGTGCCCGGCCGGCCGCTTCGGCTTCCCCACGCGCGTGTGCTCACCAGTTGGCCACCGCCAGGGCGTACATCGCGACCCACATCAGCCCGATGAGGGCGAGTGCGCGGTCGCGCAGGACGACGTCCTCGGGTTCGCCGGCCGTGCCGCGGTCGGCGAAGACGGCGTACCTGAGGACGGCGAGAACGAACGCGACCATGGACAGCTGCCGCCAGGGCAGGACGCTGGTGTGCGGGACCCCGCCCTCCTCCAGGGCCCACAGGCAGTAGCCGAGGACGGCGACACCGGCCGCCAGCTGCCACACGAAGCGCAGGTACCCGGTGGTGTACTCGGTCAGCAACGCGCGCGTGGCGCCGGCTTTCCCGGCCATCTGGACGGCTTCGGAGTAGCGCTTGGCCGACACCATGAACAGGGCGCCGAAGCCGGTCGTGATCAGGAACCACCGCGACAGCGGGATGCCGAGCGCGAGCCCGCCGACCATCGCCCGCATCAGGAAGCCGGTCGTGACGACGACGAGGTCGATGACCAGGACGTGCTTGAGGCTGACGCAGTAGGCCAGTTGCATGCCCAGGTACGCCGTCAGGAGCGCCGCGACGGCGGGCGAGACCAGCCAGGCCGCGGCGGCCGGCGCGAGGACGCCGAGGGCGCCTCCGACGGCGTAGGCGACGGCTACGGGGACCTGCCCGGCGGCGACCGGGCGGCGGCGCTTGGTGGGATGGGATCGGTCGGCTTCGGCGTCGCGGGCGTCGTTGATCAGGTAGACGGCGGCGGCACAGGCGGTGAAGAGGGCGAAGACGAGCGCGAGTTGGGTGAGGGCGTGCCGGGAGAAGAGCTGGCCGGCGGCGGCCGGGGCGGCCACGACCAGGACGTTCTTGACCCATTGCCTGGGGCGCGCGGTCCTGACGAGCCCTCCCAGCAGGGAGCCCTTGCGGGGCGGTGCGGGCTTCCGCAGGGGCGTGCGCTGTTCCAGTACCAACGTCTCGCGGGTGCGTGCGCTGCCTGTCATCGGCGCGGTCTCAGTCACGCACGCTCCCTCGGATCCAACGCGCCCCGATACGCGCCGTGAGCACCCCAAGGGCCGCGCCCGCCGCCACGTCGGAGGGGTGGTGCACACCGACGACCAGGCGCGACAGGCACATCGCGGCGGCCAGCGGCGGAACGGTGTACGCCCCCAGCGCACCGAAGGCGACCGCGGCGGCCGCGGCGGAGGTCGCGTGCGAGCTCGGGAAGGAGTGCCGGCCCGCGGTGCGTACCAGGGGCTCGACATGCGCGGGACGCGGACGGCGCACCACCCTTTTCACGCCCATGCTGACGAGGTGCGCGCCCGCCGTGAGCGCGGTGCCGCGCAACCAGGCGCCGCGTCGCGGGCCGTCCACGGCGGCTCCCGCGAGGCCTGCCGCGAGCCACAGCGCGCCGTGCTCGCCCGCCCAGGACAGGGCGCGCGCGGTGTTCGCGATGTGCGGGTCGCGGCCGTACGCCCTCAGCGCCGAAAGGATTCGGTGGTCCATGTCGTCGAGATCGTCCATGTGGACTCACTGTTCACGTCAGCACCGCCGGATCTCCGGCAATATAGGGCGACATCCCATTAATCACCCATTTCGGGGATGAGGTGAATGTTTCCAAACTAATCGCCCACTAAGGGGCGATACGGTCGCCGACATGTCTGCCGACACCGTTTCCGTCACCGGCTGGGGCCGCACCGCTCCCACCTCCGCGCGTCTGATCCGCCCACGGACGTACGAGGAGGCCGCGGCCGCCGTCCGGGACTGCGGGGCCCGCGGGGGCATCCCGAGAGGCCTGGGGCGGGCCTACGGGGACGCGGCGCAGAACGCCGGTGGGTCCGTGTTCGACATGACGGGTCTCGACCGCATCCACGTCATCGACGCCAGTGAGGGGATCGTGCTGTGCGACGCCGGCGTCTCCCTGCACCGGCTGATGCACGTGCTGCTGCCGCTCGGCTGGTTCGTGCCGGTCACACCCGGCACGCGCTACGTCACCGTCGGCGGCGCGATCGGCGCGGACATCCACGGCAAGAACCACCACGTGTCGGGCTCGTTCTCCCGGCACGTCCTGTCGCTCGAACTCCTCACCGCCGACGGCGAGGTCCGCACGGTCGGCCGTGACACGCCGCTGTTCGACGCGACGACCGGCGGCATGGGCCTGACCGGCATGATCCTCACCGCGACGGTCCGCCTCCAGCCGGTCGAGACCTCGCTCATGTCGGTCGACACCGAGCGTGCGCGGGACCTGGACGACCTGATGGCCCGTCTGACGGCCACCGACCACCACCACCGCTACTCCGTCGCGTGGATCGACCTCCTGGCGCGCGGCGCGGCGACGGGCCGCGCGGTACTGACCCGCGGCGACCACGCCCCCCTGGAGGCACTGCCGGAACGCACGCGCGCGCGTAGGGACCCGCTGGCCTTCCGCACCTCCCACCTTCCGGCGGCCCCCGCCTTCCTCCCGGAGGGCCTTCTCAGCCGGACGACCGTAGGCCTGTTCAACGAGTTCTGGTTTCGCAAGGCCCCACGCGCGCGTACCGGCGAACTTCAGAAGATCTCCACCTTCTTCCACCCTCTGGACGGCGTCCCCCACTGGAACCGGATCTACGGCCGCGGCGGCTTCGTGCAGTACCAGTTCGTCGTCGGCCACGGCCAGGAGGACGCCGTGCGCCGGATCGTGCGCCGCATCTCGCAACGCCGGTGCCCGTCCTTCCTCGCCGTCCTCAAGCGCTTCGGGGACGCCGACCCGGGCTGGCTGTCCTTCCCCGTGCCCGGCTGGACCCTGGCCCTGGACATCCCGGCCCACCTGCCCGGCCTCGGCGCCTTCCTCGACGAACTGGACGAGGAGGTCGCCGCGGCCGACGGGCGCGTCTACCTCGCCAAGGACTCCCGGCTGCGCCCTGAACTGCTCACCGCGATGTACCCGCGCCTGCCCGACTTCCGCGCGCTGCGGGCGGAGCTGGACCCGCGCGGGGTCTTCACGTCGGACCTGTCCCGTCGCCTCGACATCTGAACAACACCCCCAGGCCGCCTCACCCTCTTCAGCCGCACGGCTGGGGCCACCTCTAGGAGCTGTCGTGAAGGACGCCTTCGGCATCCCCCAGTCCCTGCTCGTCCTCGGCGGCACGTCGGAGATCGCGCTCGCCACCGCACGCCGCCTGATCGCCCGCCGGACCCGCACGGTGTGGCTGGCGGGACGCCCCACGCCCGACCTGGAGGAGGCCGCGGAGCACCTGCGCGGCCTCGGGGCCGAGGTGCACACCGTCCCCTTCGACGCGCTCGATCCCGACTCCCACGAGACGACGCTCGGCAAGGTCTTCGCCGAGGGCGACGTCGACATGGTGTTGCTCGCCTTCGGGATCCTCGGCGACCAGGCACACGACGAACGCGAACCGTCGAGCGCGGTGCGCGTCGCGCAGACCAACTACACGGGAGCGGTGTCCGCGGGGCTGGTCGCCGCGCGCGGGCTGCAGACCCAGGGCCACGGCTCCCTCGTGGTGCTGTCCTCCGTGGCCGGCGAGCGCGCCCGCCGCTCCAACTTCATCTACGGCTCCAGCAAGGCCGGCCTCGACGCCTTCGCCCAGGGCCTGGGCGACGCCCTGCACGGCACCGGCGTGCACGTGATGGTCGTACGCCCCGGATTCGTCCGCACGAAGATGACCACGGGCCTGCCGGAGGCACCCCTCACGACGACGCCGGAGACGGTCGCCACGGCGATCGAGCTGGGGCTGCGCCGCCGAACGGAGACCGTGTGGGTACCGGGAGCGCTGCGGGTGGTGATGTCGGCACTGCGGCACGTACCGCGGGCGGTGTTCCGGCGACTGCCGCTGTAACCGTGGTCACAGCGGGCCTGTAACTGTGGTTACAGGCCGTTCGCAACCGTGGTCACCGCTGGTTGGTCACCGTGGTCACAGCTGGCTTGTCGGCAGCGAACCGCGCTCGACGCGCGCCGGCTGCGGCGGCACCACCGTGCCGCCGAAGACGTACTCTCGCAGCTTGCGCCACACGCCGTCGGCGCCCTGTTCGTAGAGCGCGAAACCGGTGCAGCGCCACTCGGCCCGGTAGTCGGCCAGCTCCTCGAACGCGCGGTCCATGGCCTCGTCGTCGATGCCGTGCGCGACCGTCACGTGCGGGTGGTACGGGAACGGCAGTTCGCGGGCCACGGGGCCCGAGGCGTCCCGGACCTGCTTCTGCAGCCAGGTGCACGCCTCGGCGCCGTCGGCCACCTGGACGTAGACGACGGGCGACAGCGGTCGGAACGTACCCGTGCCCGACAGGAGCATGGGGAAGGGCCGGCCGACCGCGGCGACCTCGGTCAGGTGCGCCTCGACGGCCGGCAGCGCGGCCTCGTCGATCTCCGTCGGCGGCAGCAGCGTGACATGCGTGGGAATACCGTGAGCTGCCGCGTCGCCGAAGCCCACGCGCAGCTGCTGGATCAGGCTGCCGTGAGGCTCCGGGACCGCGATCGACACGCCGATCGTTACGGTCCCCACGTCGTCTCCTGTCGTCCTGTCCGGGTGCGTTCCCAGCCGTCCGGCTATCGACTGTACGGCCACGGCCGTGTTGTGGGCAGGCGCAACCGTAGTGATGTGCAGCGCTCTGCCCTGTCGTGCGCTTGTGCGGTCGTACGCCTCAGTGCTTGGCGGGCAGGAAACCCACCCGGTCGTAGGCCTGCGCGAGGGTCTCCGCGGCCACGGCACGCGCCTTCTCCGCGCCCTTGGCCAGGATCGAGTCCAGCGTCTCCGGGTCGTCCAGGTACTGCTGGGTGCGCTCGCGGAACGGCGTCACGAACTCGACCATGATCTCGGCGAGGTCCGTCTTGAGCGCGCCGTAGCCCTTGCCCTCGTACTTCTGTTCCAGCTCCGCGATCCCCTCGCCGGTGAGGGTCGAGTGGATGGTGAGCAGGTTGCTGACGCCCGGCTTGTTCGCCGGGTCGAAGCGGATGACGGTGTCGGTGTCGGTGACCGCGCTCTTGACCTTCTTGGCGGTGGCCCTGGGCTCGTCGAGGAGGTTGATGAGCCCCTTCGGCGTGGACGCCGACTTGCTCATCTTGATCGACGGGTCCTGAAGGTCGTAGATCTTCGCCGTCTCCTTGAGGATGTACGGCTTCGGGACGGTGAAGGTCGCGCCGAAGCGGCCGTTGAACCGCTCGGCGAGGTCACGGGTGAGCTCGATGTGCTGGCGCTGGTCCTCGCCCACCGGGACCTCGTGCGCCTGGTACAGCAGGATGTCCGCGACCTGGAGGACCGGGTACGTGAACAGGCCGACGCTGGCGCGGTCGGCGCCCTGCTTGGCCGACTTGTCCTTGAACTGGGTCATGCGGGACGCCTCGCCGAAGCCGGTGAGGCAGTTCATGACCCAGGCGAGCTGGGCGTGCTCGGGGACGTGGCTCTGGACGAAGAGCGTGCAGCGCTCCGGGTCGAGACCGGCCGCGAGGAGCTGGGCGGCGGCGAGCCGGGTGTTGGCACGCAGGTCCGCGGGATCCTGCGGGAGCGTGATCGCGTGCAGGTCGACGACCATGTAGAACGCGTCGTGGGACTCCTGCAGGGCCACCCACTGGCGGACGGCGCCGAGGTAGTTGCCGAGGTGGAACGAGCCTGCGGTGGGCTGGATTCCGGAGAGCACGCGGGGTCGGTCAGAGGCCATGCTCACCATTCTCTCAGGTGTCGGGGGCCGATCCGGAACTGGTCGGAATCAGATGGGACTCGGGTGGAACCGATCCGGCCCGAGCGGTGTACCAAGAATGTGAGGACGCGGGAGGGGGGCCGCATCGTCGATGAGGCCGCGGTGATCGCACGCGTACGCGCCGGAGACCCGGAGGCGTACGCGGACCTGGTGCGGGCCCATACGGGCCTCGCGCTCAGGGCGGCTGCCGCGCTCGGGGCGGGTGCGGACGCGGAGGACGTGGTGCAGCAGGCCTTCGTCAAGGCGTACTGCGCGCTGGGCCGGTTCAAGGACGGCGCGTCGTTCAAGCCGTGGCTGTTGTCGATCGTGGCCAATGAGACGAGGAACACAGTGCGGACGGCGGCCCGGCAGCGGACGCTCGCCGGCCGTGAGGCGGCCTTCGCGGAGGCGGACCCGCTGATACCCGAATCGGCGGATCCCGCTGTGGCCACGCTGGAGACGGAGCGCCGCGCCGCGCTGCTGGCCGCCCTGGAGAAGCTGACCGAGGAGCACCGCCTGGTCGTCACCTACCGCTATCTGCTGGAGATGGACGAATCCGAGACGGCCCAGGCCCTGGGCTGGCCCCGAGGGACGGTGAAATCCCGGCTCAACCGCGCACTGCGGAAGATGAGCCGACTGCTGCCGGATTTCCAGCCCCGGGAAGCTCGGGAAGGGGGTGATGAGCGTGAGTGAGGAGCGGAAGCGGGATGCCTACGGCGGTGAGGGCAGCGCCGGCGACCAGGGCGGGGGGCGTCGGCGCGGCGAGGCCGCCCGGCTGCCGGAGGAGCTGCGGGCGCTGGGGCGTTCCCTGGACCCGCCCGGTGGTGCCGCGGCCGAGTCGATGGTCGAGCGGGTGCTGGAGCGGATACTCGCCGAGCAGGTCCCCGTTCCGGTGGCCGAGCCGCCGAGGGCCGGTGATCGGCTGCGGGCGGCCCGGTACTGGACGCGGGCGCGGTGGCGGTCGCTGACCGCGACGCTGTGCGGTCTGCTGACGCTCCTCGCGCTCACGCCCCCGGTGCGTGCCGCGGTCCTGGACTGGTTCGACTTCGGCGGGGTCGAGGTGCGGTACGACCCGTCGGCGGCGCCGTCGACCGGCGCCGAGGTGCCCGGCTGCGGGCGGCCCGTGTCGCTCGCGCAGGCCGAGCGCGAGGCCGGGTTCGAGCCGCTGGTCCCTCCGGCGCTGGGCGCGCCGGACACCGTGTCGGTCAGCGACGAGCCGCAGGGGCGGTTCCTGGTGAGCCTGTGCTGGCGCGAGCAGGGACGCACGGTCCGCCTGGACCAGTACCCGGCCAGTCTGGACGTCGGCTTCGCCAAGAGCGTGCCCGAGCAGCCCGCGTGGATCGTGCTGAACGAGGACCCCGCCGACGCCGGCACTTCGACGAACACGGCCCTGTGGTTCCCGCGACCTCACCTGCTGAGCTTCTGGCTGGTGGATGCGGACGGCTCCCGCCACACCCGCGAGAAGCGGACCGCGGGGCCGACGCTGCTGTGGATGCACAGCTCCGGCGGCTCCGGCACCGGCGGCACCGGCGGCTCGCACGTGACGCTGCGGCTGGAGGGCGTGGCGTCGCAGGGGCGGGCGGTGGAAATCGCGAAGTCCCTCGACGGGGCGCCGGAGGCGTCTGCGAAATAGTGCGGGCGGAGTGGGAACCCCGACGGGCCGGGCGGTGTACCAGAAGTGACACGCGGCTCGTGGACGGGCCGCACAGGGGACGGGCCGGCTTGGCAGGGGGTTCGAATGCGCGGGATCGGGACCAGGGACCGTATCCGGACCGGGACCGGGATCGGGACCGGGACCGGGTGGAGCCGTCGATGTCGTGAACTGGCGGCCGTGACAGGGGCTTTGGCGGTGACGTTGGCGGTGACGCTCTGGAGGGCTTCGCTGATACGCCGCGCGGCGGCCCGGCCGGGTGCCGGACCGCCGCGGGAAGAACCACGACAGGAGTTGATCGGTCTATGAGCCGGACCGACGCGACGGCCCCGGGCGACGAGCCGAGACCGTCGAACCACGCCACGAGGCGAGACCGTCGGCCCAGGCCATGAGTCCCGGGCCGGGTGTCAGCCGAGGTCGATCTCCGGGTACAGCGGGAAGTTCGCCACGAGGTCGGTGGCTCGGTGGGAGATCTCGTCCGAGATCTTCGGGTCGAGGATGTGCTGGGCCTTCGACGGAGCGCCCTTGCTGGTGGTGCCGGGCTCGGTGGAGGTGAGGACGCGGTCGATGAGGCCCGCGACCTCGTCCATCTCGGCGGTGCCGAGCCCACGCGTGGTGAGGGCGGGGGTGCCGATGCGGATGCCGGAGGTGTACCAGGCTCCGTTGGGGTCGGAGGGGATGGCGTTGCGGTTGGTGACGATGCCCGAGTCGAGCAGGGCGGCCTCGGCCTGGCGGCCGGTGAGGCCGTAGGAGGAGGCGACGTCGATCAGGTTGAGGTGGTTGTCCGTGCCGCCGGTGACGAGGGTGGCGCCGCGGCGCATCAGGCCCTCGGCGAGCGCGCGGGAGTTGTCGACGATGCGCTGGGCGTAGTCCTGGAAGGAGGGCTGACGCGCTTCGGCGAGGGCGACGGCCTTGGCGGCCATGACGTGCGGGAGCGGCCCGCCGAGGACCATCGGGCAGCCGCGGTCGACCTGGTCCTTGAGGGAGTCGTCGCACAGGACCATGCCGCCGCGCGGGCCGCGGAGCGACTTGTGGGTGGTGGTGGTGACGATCTGGGCGTGCGGGACCGGGTCGAAGTCGCCGGTGAGGACCTTGCCGGCGACGAGGCCGGCGAAGTGGGCCATGTCCACCATGAGCGTGGCGCCGACCTCGTCGGCGATCTCGCGCATGATCCGGAAGTTCACGAGACGGGGGTAGGCGGAGTAGCCGGCGACGATGATGAGCGGCTTGAACTCGCGGGCGGTGGCGCGCAGGGCCTCGTAGTCCAGGAGGCCGGTCGCGGGGTCGGTGCCGTAGGAGCTCTGGTCGAACATCTTGCCGGAGATGTTCGGGCGGAAGCCGTGGGTGAGGTGACCGCCGGCGTCCAGGGACATGCCGAGCATGCGCTGGTTGCCGAAGGCCTGGCGGAGTTCGGCCCAGTCGGCGTCGGAGAGGTCGTTGACCTGGCGCACACCGGCCTTCGCCAGGGCGGGGACCTCGACGCGCTGGGCGAGGACGGACCAGAAGGCGACGAGGTTGGCGTCGATGCCGGAGTGCGGCTGGACGTAGGCGTGGCGGGCACCGAAGAGCTCGCGCGCGTGCTCCGCGGCGAGGGACTCGACGGTGTCGACGTTGCGACAGCCGGCGTAGAAGCGACGGCCGACGGTGCCCTCGGCGTACTTGTCGCTGAACCAGTTGCCCATGGCCAGCAGGGTGGCCGGGGAGGCGTAGTTCTCGGAGGCGATCAGCTTGAGCATCTCGCGCTGGTCGGCGACCTCCTGGCCGATGGCGTCGGCCACGCGCGGCTCGACGGCGCGGATCACGTCGAGGGCGGCACGGAAGGCGGTGGACTCGTGAGAGAGGGGTTCGGCTGGCATGGGGACCTCCGGACGTCGTGTGCAGCGATCACGGTACGGCCCAGGCGCACGGCACTCGGTGCTGGACACAGTCCAGGGGCCGCTCCCCGATGGTTCATCCCATCCCAGCGCGCCAGTCACGGCCCGCCCGTCAGCCTACCGGGCACGCCGCATCGGACAGGTCCCGCGTCCACCATGCGAGCGACGATAGGAAGGAGGCCACCGCCACCTCAGGGAGATCCCGTGAACGCTACGGAACGGCTCGTCGCCGTGGCCGACGCCCACAGTGCGCACACCTACGATCCGCTGCCCGTGGTGGTCGCCACCGCGGACGGGGCCTGGATGACGGACGTGGAGGGGCGCCGCTTCCTGGACCTGCTGGCCGGCTACTCGGCCCTCAATTTCGGGCACGGCAACCGGCGGCTCGTGGCGGCGGCGAAGGCGCAGTTGGACCGGGTGACGCTGACGTCCCGGGCGTTTCACCACGACCGGTTCGCGGCGTTCTGCGAGGAGCTCGCCGAACTGTGCGGCATGGAGAGGGTACTGCCGATGAACACCGGCACGGAGGCGGTGGAGACGGCGGTGAAGACCGCCCGCAAGTGGGGGTACCGGGTCAAGGGCGTGCCGACCGGGATGGCGAAGATCGTGGTCGCCGGCAACAACTTCCACGGGCGCACGACGACGGTCATCAGCTTCTCCACGGATTCCGAGGCGCGGGCGGACTTCGGGCCGTACACGCCGGGCTTCGAGATCGTGCCGTACGGGGATCTGACGGCGATGCGCTCGGCGGTGACCGAGAACACGGTGGCGGTGCTGCTCGAACCGATCCAGGGCGAGGCGGGGGTGCTGGTGCCGCCGACCGGTTATCTGCCGGGGGTGCGGGAGCTGACGCGGGAGCGGAACGTGTTGTTCGTGGCGGACGAGATCCAGTCGGGGCTAGGGCGGACGGGGCGGACGTTCGCGTGCGAGCACGAGGGGGTGGTGCCGGACGTGTATCTGCTGGGGAAGGCGCTCGGCGGCGGGATCGTGCCGGTGTCGGCGGTGGTGTCGAGCGCGGCGGTGCTCGGGGTGTTCCGGCCCGGGGAACACGGCTCGACGTTCGGCGGGAATCCGCTGGCCTGTGCAGTGGCACTGGAGGTCATCGCGATGCTGCGGTCGGGCGAGTACCAGGCGCGGGCGGCGCGGCTGGGATCTCATCTGCTGCGGGAGCTGAGGGTGCTCGCGGGGACGGGCCGGCTGACGGCGGTGCGCGGGCGTGGGCTGTGGGCGGGGATCGACATCGCGCCGGCCTACGGCACGGGGCGGGAGGTGTCGGAGCGGCTGATGGAGCGGGGGGTGCTGGTGAAGGACACGCATGGGGCGACGATCCGGATCGCGCCGCCCCTGGTCGTCTCCGAGGAGGACCTGGACTGGGGGTTGGCCCAGTTGCGTGCCGTACTGGATGTGGATGACGCACAGGTGGAGCAGGTCAGAACAGGGCGTCGGTGAGGCGGTCGACCTGGTCGGGGTCCGGGGCACAGCAGTAGAGGACGACCTCTTCGGCGCCGATGCCGAACAGGGCGTCGGTGGCCTCGCGGATCCGCTGGGGTGTGGTGAGGAGGCCGTTCACCATGCAGCCGGCGCGGCCGGTGAACTCGTAGTGGCTGTGGAGGTTGCGGCGGGCCAGGTCCGCGGTGGGCTCCGGGCCGAGGGCGACGCTGCGCTGGGCGACCAGGCGCGGGTGGCCGGGGCGGTCGTACTTCTGCCAGATGGCCTCGACGCTGGGGACCGCGGCGGGCCGGCGGCGTTGCGGTACGCGCTGCTCGGGGTGGCCGTGGCGGTGTCGCTGGTCGCGCTGGGCGGCGGGCGGCTGCCGGAGCGGGGACGAGCCGGGTTGCTCGGGCTGGCGGCCGGGTTCGGGGCGGTGGAGGTGACGGTGCGGTTGATCGACTCACTCGCGGTTCCGGACCTCCTGCGCCACCCGGCGGCGTACGCACTGCTGCTGGGCGGCGCCGCTGCGTTCCTCGCCTGACCTCGGGCCTGCGGACGGGGTCGGTCACGGCGACCACGGCCGGCCTGGTGATCGGGGAGACCCCCGGCCCGGCGGCGGCGGTGGGCGTCGCCTGGCTCGGGGACCGCACCCGGGAGGGGGTTGGCGTGGGTGGCGGTACCGGGGTTCGTCGTCGCGGTGGCCGGAGCGTTGGCGCTGGCACGGTTCGGGGAGGCGCCCGGGGCGGACGAGGGGGCGTAAGGTGGCCCGCTCTCGCCCCTGACCGACCTCCTCACCCCACCACCCCCATAGCCTCCGAGATCCCGTCCCACAGTCGGACCCTCGCCTCCAGTGCGACGTTCGCCGTGTCGATCGCCTCGCGCCAGCGGGTGTCGTCCGTGCCGCAGAGGTCGGCGACCATCTGCATGGCCATGGGGGTGTGTTCCTCGCCGTCGACCTCGATGTGGCGGGCCAGGTAGTCGCAGAAGAGGGGGAAACGGTCGGTCCCGTCCTTCTTGATGACCTGGTCGAACATGTCGGGGATGAGGTCCTCGCGGGAGAAGGCGAAGGCGGCGGCCCGGCAGTGCAGGGGCCGGTCGGTGATGATCGCGAAGGTCGCGCGGACGAACTCGGCGGCGGGGGAGGGGACTTGGGCCACCCGTAGCGCCGACGGCACATCGTGGCCTTCCGTGATCAGCGCGAGGAACGTGTCGATCGGGCCGGTGTCGGCCGACGCCTCGGCCATGGCGGCGCGGTACAGCTCGAAGTGGCTGGTGAAGCCGCCGTTCAGCTCGTCGCTCTCCTCGACCAGCACGATGTCGTTGATGAGCCGTCGGCTCACGTCCGAGCCGCGCGGCACCCAGGGGACGTCGACGCAGGTGAGCTCCCGCTGCAGGGACTTGAGCAGGGACATGAAGTCCCATACCGCGAACACGTGGTGCGTCATGAACGTCGCCATGCGTTCCCGGCTGCCTATCCGCTGATAAAGAGGATGGGCGGTGACTTCTTTTCGCGCGGATTCGATATCGGACCGGGCTCGGTCGATTCCCTCGTGGGACATGTTCCAGTCGTACCTGGGCATGGATCTCCTTCGATCAGGGAAGGTGATCGTGCAATCTTTTCCAGCCGCCCGGCAAGCGATTCCGAGAATTTTTAAGAAGTTGAGGAGAGTTACCCGCAGTACCTCTTCTTACAAGACGCCAAGGCCACCGAAACGGCTATAAAGAGCCACGTTCCGGACACTCTCGAAAAACTTCGTTGATCTTTGAACGGGCTGTGTCCGCTTTCCGTACTCGACCACGTGACCAGTAATCCCGTCACCGTCACCGTGGCCTATCACGTAGTGCCGGGCCACGAGGGAGACTTCCACTCCTGGGGGTGGGCCATGCTGGCCGCGAGCGCACAACAACCGGGCTTCCTGGGGGGTGGCGTCCTTGTCGACGGAGAGGCGGAGTGGCATGTGGTCTATCGCTTCGCCAGCGAAGGAACCGCCCTGGCCTGGGAAGGCTCGACCACCCGCAGGCAGTGGGACCTCCGCGCGGAGGGATTCGCGCGGCAGACCGGCCGGCGCAGCGTTCGGGGCGCGAAGGCGTGGTTCGACATCCAGACCGACCGGCCCCCCGCCCCGCCCGCCCCGCCGTCGAAATGGAAGCTGTGGTTCGTAAATATGAGCGCCGTGTTCCCGCCGGTACTCCTGTTCAATGTGATCGCACTCCCCTATCTCGGCGCCTTCAATCCGTTCATTCGCACACTGCTGTTGTGCTTGTGCGTGACGGCCCTCGTCACGTGGATTCTGATGCCGCGCCTTCAGCGTTTCTTCAAGAAATGGCTGTACCCACCGCTCCAGGCGCTCCGCGGACGGCACAAACGGACCGCCTAGCCCAGAGAACGACGCAAGGGAGGTGGGCGGGTGAAGACCCTGCTCATCGACAATTACGACTCGTACACGTACAACCTTTTCCAGCTGATCGCCGAGGTCAACGGCCAGGAGCCGGTGGTGATCCTCAATGACGCCCCCGCCGACACGATTCCGGATCTTGCGGAATTCGACAACGTGGTGGTGTCGCCGGGCCCGGGGCACCCGGCACAGGCCCGCGACTTCGGTATCAGCGTCCGGGTGCTGGCCCGGTCCCCCGTTCCCGTGCTCGGCGTCTGCCTGGGCCACCAGGGCATCGCCCTCGGGGAGCGCGGCCGGGTGGGACCGGCCCCGGAGCCCCGGCACGGGCATCTGACCTCCGTACGGCATGACGGGCAGGACCTGTTCCAGGGCGTGCCTCAGTGCTTCACCGCGGTCCGCTACCACTCGCTGGCCGTGCGCGAGCCGCTGCCCGAGACCCTGGAGGCCACCGCGTGGGCCGAGGACGGGGTGCTGATGGGGCTGCGGCACCGCACCCGCCCCCTGTGGGGTGTGCAGTTCCACCCCGAGTCGGTCCTCACCGAGTACGGCCACCGCATGCTCGTGAACTTCCGCAACCTCACGGCGGAACGGGCCCGCAAGCTGCGGACGAAGAACACGGCCGTGCCCCGGACCGAGGCGGTGGTCCCCCGCCCGGCGGCCTCCGAGACACCGAAGGCCACCGCGGCACCGTCCGGCACCGACCCGAGGGCCGCCACGGACACCCCGTCGGCCTCCCCCGTGGCCATCCCCCGCCCCCGCCACCCCGGCCCCGCCTACCGTCTGCACACCCGCCGCATCGCCGGCGCCGTCGACGCGGAGGCGGCCTTCACGCGGATGTACGCCGCCTCGGAGCGGGCGTTCTGGCTGGACAGTTCACTGGTGGAGCCGGGTCGGTCCCGGTTCTCGTTCTTCGGTGACGACAGCGGGCCGCTCGCCGAGTTCGTGCGGTACGACGTCGCGGCCGGCCAGTGCGAGATCGAGCGGGCGGGCCGGCCGCCGCGCAAGGTCACGGCGAGTGTTTTCGACTACCTCAAGCGGCAGTTGGCGAACCGGCGCGTGGACGCCACCGGGCTGCCCTTCGACTTCACCGGCGGCTACGTCGGCTACTTCGGCTACGAGATGAAGGCCGACTGCGGCTCACCGAACCGACACTCGTCCGAAATGCCGGACGCCTGCTGGCTGTTCGCCGACCGGCTGATCGCGGTGGACCACCAGGGCGACTTCACCTACGCGGTCTGCCTGGCGGAGGACACCCCGCAGGCCACGCGACAGGCCACGGACTGGCTGGAGAGCACGCTCGCCCAGCTCACCTGCGTGACAGCCGACGCGGGTTCGGCCAGCGGCCTCCCGTTACCGCCCGCGCCCGCCCCGGCGCCGGACCTGCTCGCCGCCGAACCCTGGCTGGTCCGCGACCGGGCGACCTACCTCGCCGACATCGAGGCCTGCGGGCGGGAGCTCCGTGCCGGCACCAGTTACGAGATCTGCCTGACCAACGCGGCCCGTCTGCCCGCCCCGCCCGACGCCTACGACTTCTACCGCGTGCTGCGCCGCGTCAACCCGGCACCGTACGCCGCCTTCCTGAGGTTCAAGGACCTCGATGTGGCCGGCTCCTCCCCCGAGCGGTTCCTGCGCATCACCCGGGACGGCGTGGCCGAGGCCAGACCCATCAAGGGCACCGCGCCCCGCGGCGAGGGGCCCGAGGAGGACGCCCGGCTCCGGGACGCGCTGGCGGCCGACGCCAAGACACGCGCAGAGAACCTGATGATCGTCGACCTGCTCCGCAACGACCTGAGCCGCGTCTGCCGCACCGGGACCGTGCGGGTGCCCCGGCTGATGGCCACCGAGACGTACGCCACCGTGCACCAGCTCGTCTCCACCGTCGAGGGCCGGCTGCGCGCGGGCACCGACGCCGTGGACTGTGTGCGCGCCTGCTTCCCCGGCGGCTCCATGACCGGCGCGCCGAAGCTGCGCACGATGGAGATCATCGACTCGCTGGAGACCGAGGCCCGCGGCGTCTACTCCGGGGCCCTCGGCTACCTGGGGTGCGGCGGCGGCGCGGATCTCAGCATCGTGATCCGTACGGCCGTACTCGCCGACGGGCTGATGCACCTGGGCGCCGGGGGCGCGATCGTCCTCGACTCGGACGCGGTCGCGGAGTACGACGAGATGCTGCTGAAGACGGCCGCGCAGATGCGGGCGCACCGGGAGCACGCGGTCGCGCGGGTCCGGGAGCGGCGGGAGCGGATCGAGCCCCGGGTGCCGCGGACCGTCACCGAGGAGCCCGCCCGATGACGACCGCAGCAGACCGTCGCCGAGGAGCCCGCCCGATGAGGACACCCCAGCCCACCCTCTCCCCGGCCGACGTCGACGCCCCCGGGAACCTCGCCGCGCATCTCACCGCGCTCGCCGAGCGGCGCGGGTGGACCGGCCGGGCCGCCTTCCACCAGGGTCACCGGGTCTGGACCCATGGCGAGGTGCACGCCCTCGCGGCCCGCGCGGCCACCGTGCTCGCGGAGCACGGCGTGCGCCCCGGCGACCGGGTGCTGCTCGCCCTGCCCGACTCGATCGCCTGGGTGACGGCCTTTCTCGCCACCGCCCGTCTCGGGGCCGTGGCGGTGCTGGTCAACCCGGAACTCCCCGCGGCCGAACACACGTTCATGGCCAAGGACACCGAAGCCGTGCTGTGCGTGACAGGACCGGGCCTGGAGAGCCGCTTCAGCGACCGGGCGTGCCTCGGCGCCGACCACCTGCTCGCGCTCGCTCCCGTCACCGAGCCGGCCGAGGCCCACCCGGTCGACGCGCACACCCCGCTCTACGTCCAGTACACCTCCGGCACCACGGGCCGCCCCAAGGGAGTCGTGCACACGCACGGCGACCCGAGGACGTACCACGACCTGATCGGCCGACGGCTGCTGCGGATCACCCAGAGCGACGTCACCCTGTCCGTGTCGAAGCTGTACTTCGCCTACGGCTTCGGCAACGCCTTCGTCTTCCCGCTCTTCTCGGGTTCGTCGGCCGTGCTCGTGGACCGGCGTCCGACCCCGGCCGTCGTCGACGAGCTGGTCGCCCGGCACCGGGTGACTCTGCTCTACTCCGTGCCGTCCGCGTATGCCGCGCTGGTCGCCGAGCGGGGCGCCGGCCACGAGGCCTGCTTCGCCTCCGTGCGCGCGGCGGTGTCGGCCGGTGAGGGCATGCCGACGGGGCTCGGGATGCAGGTCGCCGAGGTGCTGGGCGCGCCGGTGCTGGAGCAGATCGGCTCCACCGAGGCGGGGCACGCCTTCTGCGCCAACGGCTTCGAGTACAACCGTCCCGGCACCGTCGGCCGTCCGGTCCCCGGCTTCGAGGTGGAGTTGCGGGACCGGGACGGGCATCCGGTCCCGGAGGGCGCCGAGGGTGAACTGTGGGTGCGCGGGCCGACGGTGACGCCCGGCTATCTGAACCGGCCCGAGGAGACGGACCGTGCCCTGGTCGGCGGCTGGCTGGCCACCCGGGACCGGGCGTGCCGCGAACCGGACGGCACCTACCGGCATCTGGGCCGCGCCGACGACATGGAGATGGTCGGCGGCATCACCGTCTCCCCGCTGGAGGTGGAGGCCGTGCTGCGGACGCATCCGGCGGTGCGGGAGGTCGCGGTCACGGCCGTCCCGGACGGGAACGGCCGCAGCCGGCTGCGCGCCTTCGTCGTCCCCGCCGCAGCCCTGCCGTCCGGGCTGGCGGATGACCTGATCCGGCTGGCCCGGGCGCACCTGGCCGCCTTCAAGGTCCCTCGCAGTGTCAGTTTCGTCCCGTCCCTGCCCCGCACTCCCACCGGAAAGCTCCGCCGTCACCTGGTCCGCAGGGGCGCGTGGTGACCATGTCAGGAAGGAAGGGCTCCATGCCCGAACAACCCCTGCTCGCCGACCGCGGGTTCTATCTCGGCCCGGTGTTCCGGCGGGCGGCCGACCGCCACGGGGCCGTCTTCGTCACGCTGGACCGGCCCCTGGACGTCAACCCGTCCCTGGGGACCGACCTGAGCTATCCCGTGCTGGCCGACGTGGTCGAGGAGCTGTCGGGACGGCTGTGGGAGGCCGGGGTACGGCCCTCGGAGCAGGTGGTCGTACACAAGACGGACAACGTCGACATCGTACTGCTGACCTGCGCGGTCTCCCGGATCGGCGCGGTGCCGGTGCTGCTCTCGCCCGGTCTCGCCGGTCCCGTGGTGGGGCAGTTGCTGGCGCGGCTGCGGCGGCCGTGGCTGATCACCGACCGGGCGAAGCTCCAAGGCCCGCTCCAGGACGTCGAGTTGTCCGGGCTCGTGCGCAGAACCCTCTCCGTGGACGACGCCCCCGGCGCCGAACCGCTGGAGAAGTACGCCGGATCCGAGCCGCCCGCACCCGTACGACTCCATCCCCGGGAGCCCGCCCTGATCACCCACAGCTCAGGCACCACGGGCGTTCCCAAGCTCGCCGTGCACTGCGCGCACACCATGTGGAACCGGCTCGTACCGCAGCAGGCGATGGGCTGGCCCACTCGGGGCGAGACCGCGGCGCTGCACATGTCGTTCGTGCACTCGCGCTTCTACCACCTGCTCGGCGTCCTGCTGCACTTCGGCAGCCCGCTGGTGCTGATCACCGACCCGGACCCGGCGAGTGTGGGGCCGCTGCTGGTGCGGCACCGGCCCGGGATCGTCGAGACGCACCCCAACACCTTCGTCCTGTGGGAGGAGTTGGCCGACGCGCCGGGGGCACCGCTGTCGCGGGTCAAGGCGTACGGCTCCACGTTCGACGCGATCCACCCGCGGACCGTACGGCGGCTGCTGGGCGCCTCGAGACGGCGTACGCCCTGGCTGATCCAGCTGTACGGGCAGAGCGAGACGGGACCGGTGGCGTTCCAGTGGTTCACCCGGCGCAGTGCCGCCCGCGCGGACGGCCGCCGGGTCGGGATCGGGATACCGGGGTTCACCCGGGTCCGGGTCACGGACGCCGGCGGGAGGCGGGCGGCGCCCGGGACGGCGGGCCGGATCGAGGCCCGCACGAGGGGCCGGATCCTCACCTACCTCGGGGCCCGGGAGCAGTACGAGCGCCAACTCGACGGCGACTGGTGGCAGATGGGCGACATGGGGTACCGCAGCCGGCTGGGCGTCCTGCATCTGCTCGACCGTGAGATCGACCAGATCGGCGCGGTGCACAGCAATCTGGAGGTGGAGGACGTGCTGATGTCCCGGCTGGAGGAGCTGCGGGAGGTCGTCATCGTGCCCGGCGCGGACCGGGAGCCGGTGCCGGTGGTGTGCGTGCGGGGAGAGCGGCCGCTGGACGCGGAGCGCTGGCGGGAGGCCACAGCCGATCTGCCCGCGATGGCCGAGCCGCGGCAGTGGCGGTTCGAGGAGCTGCCGATGACCGCCACGTGGAAGGTGAAGCGGGTGGAGATCACCCGCATGCTGGCCGAGGGCGCGCGCACGTGAACGAGGTCCTGGTCGTCGGCGCCGGCCCCGTCGGCCTGTCCGCGGCCCTCGCGCTGCGGGCGCGCGGGCTGCCCGTCGTCCTCCTGGAGGCCGACCCCGAGGACCGCGAACGGCCGGGCAGCCGCGCCCTGTTCGTCCACCGGGAGACCCTGCGCCTGCTCGACGGGATGCGGCCGGGCCTCGCCGACGAGATCACCGCGTACGGGCGGACCTGGCAGACCCGGCGCACTGTCTACCGGGGTCGCGAGGTCTACTCCCGGACTCACCCGCCCTCCCCGGGACTCCCGCCCTTCACCAGCCTGCGCCAGGTGGACACCGAACGCTTCCTGCGGGCCGCCTGCGAGCGGGCCGGGGTGGAGTTCGTGTGGGACGCCCGGGTGACGGACGTCCGCAGTACGGCGGCCGAGGTGCACCTGACCGCCGAGGACGGCCGGGTGTGGACCGCCGGGTACGCGGTCGCCGCCGACGGCGCCCGCTCCGCGCTCCGGCGCGGGCTGGACATCGCCATGGAGGGCAGCCACGGGGAGGGCTTCCACGTCGTCGTCGACATCGCCGACATCCCGGGCGCGGAACTGCCGTTGGAGCGGGTCTTCCACTACGAGCACCCGGGGGTGGGCGGCCGCAGTGTGATGCGGGTGCCGTTCACCGGAGGCTTCCAGATCGACCTGCAGTGCCGGGACGACGACCGGCAGGAGGCGTACGGCAGCCCCGAGGCCGCACGCCGGTGGCTGCCCTCGGTCGTGGGCGACGGCTACGCCGAGCGGATCCTGTGGGTGTCGACGTACCGCTTCCTGCGCAAGGTCGCGGCCTCGTTCACCGATCCGCACGGGCGGGTGCTGCTCGTCGGGGAGGCGGCGCATCTCTTCCCGCCGTTCGGGGCGCGCGGTATGAACAGCGGGATCGCGGACGCGGCGGCGGCGGCGAAGGCGGTCGCGGCGGGGACGGCGGAGGCGGTCGCCGACTTCGCCGACGTGCGACGGGCGGCGGCCCTGTTCAACAGTGCGGCCGCCGGGGAGGCGCTGGACCATCTGCGCCCGCGACGGCGGATCGTCCGGGCCAGGCAACGGGCCGCGGCAGCACTCGCGCCGGTGCTGCCCTGGTGCGGATCGTGGCTGGAACACGCGCCGTACGGGCCGCGGGGCGGGGCGCCGGTGGCGGCCGGTGGCACGTACTGAGGAGGGGTTCGCGGTGACACAACCGGCGATCGCGGAAGGGCTGTTGACATGGACACCGGGCGGTGGCCTGGTGGCGGCGCGGGGTGGGCCCGCGGCGGGGGCGGAGGCCGGCGAACGGCCGGCGGGCGGGGCCGAGGGACGGCCGGCGACCGCGGCCGGGATCGGTGGGCGGTTGCTCGTCGCCGACTCCTGACTGGTGCGGGACGGCCGGGTGCGGGGCTTCGCGCGGCATCGGGAGCGGTTCCTGCGGGCGTGTTCCGAGTGCGGCGGGCCGCCGCCGCGTCGGCTCAGGGAGTTCTGGCAGGACATGACGGCGGCCCTGCCCCGAACGGGCGAATGGTTCCCCCGGGTCGAACTCAGCGCCGGCTCGATGGAGTTGCGGCTGCTGCTGCGGCACGCCCCGCCGCTCGGCTCCGAGGTGCGGGTGTGGGCGGCGGGGCAGTCAGATCCGCGGGCCGTGCCCCGCCGCAAGGGGCCCGACCTGGACACCCTGGCCCGCATCCGGCGGCGGGCGTCCGACGCGGGTGCCGAGGAGGCGGTGCTGATCGCGCCGTCCGGTGTGGTGCTGGAGGCGGCCACTGCCAGCGTCCTGTGGTGGGAGGACGACACCCTGTGCCTGCCCCCGCCGCGGCTGCCCGTGCTGCCCGGAGTGACTGTCGGCCTCGTCCAGGAACGGGCCCAGCGCACCGGCATCCGCGTCGCCCACCGCGAGCGGACCGTGGCCGAACTGGACGGCCGTGAGGTGTGGCTGGTCAACGCACTGCACGGAATCCGGCCCGTGACGGGCTGGACGGCCCGCCCGATGCGGGCGGCACCGGCGGTGCGGGAACCGGAATGGCGGACGTGGCTGGACGACGTCATGGAGCCGCTGCCGGAGATCTGAATTCAGCTACCACTCATGGGTACGCCGGGGCGCTCCGCAATTTCTCGCGCGAAACGACCCGGCGCATTGAAAGCTGCCTCAATTCATTGTTTCCGAGTCGGCTGATAATTCCCCGGCACCATCCGGGTCGCGATGGCGATCCGGTTGTAGGCGTTGATGACGGTGGCCGCCCAGATCAGTGCCGCGATCTGCTCCTCGTCGAAGACCTCCGCGGCCTCGGCGTAGACGGCCTCCGGCACGTGTCCGTCGTGCACCAGCGTCACCGCCTCGGTCAACGCCAGTGCAGCGCGCTCCTGTTCGGTGAAGAAAGGGGTCTCCCGCCAGGCGTTCAGGGCGTAGATCCGCTGCTCGGTCTCGCCCTGCGCACGGGCGTCCTTGGTGTGCATGTCGAGGCAGAACGCGCAGCCGTTGATCTGTGAGGCGCGGATCCTGATCAGTTCCAGGAGTTCCGGTTCGACCTTGGCGTCCTGGGCCGCGGAAACGGCGGCGCCGTGCAGGGAGCCCATCGCCGCGGAGACGTCGGGGGTGATTTTCTTGAGGGCCACGCGGGAATTGGAATCACTGTTGCTCATGGGACGACTGTATCGGCTCCGCAGGCGAATTGACGGAGGGAAAGAAAAAAGGCGGATTATTCGGGGAGTGCCGCGCACAAGGCGTCCAGCGCCCCCGACCACGCGTGGTCAGGCGGTGTCCCGTACCCCACGACCAGCGCGTCGGGCCGCTCGACGGTCGCCTCCGGATGCCGGTAGCGGTGCAGTCCGTGCACCGCGAGCCCCTGCCAGGCCGCCGCCCGCAGCGCCCCCTGTTCGGTGCCCGGCGGGAGGCGGAGGACGACGTGCAGGCCGGCCGCGATGCCGGTGGCGTGGACCTGCGGGGCGCGCCGGGCGAGTTCGGCGACCAGCGCGTCCCGGCGGCGCCGGTAGTGCAGCCGGGCCGACCGGACGTGGCGGTCGTAGGCGCCGGAGGTGATGAACTCCGCCAGCGTCAGCTGGTCCAGGACTCCGCACGACCAGTCGACGCCGCCCTTGGCCGCGACGACCTCGGCGGCGAGCGACGGCGGCAGCACCAGCCAGCCCAGGCGCAGGCCCGGGGCCAGTGACTTGCTGGCGGTGCCCAGGTAGACCACGTGGTCCGGGTCGAGGCCCTGGAGGGCGCCCACGGGGCGGCGGTCGTAGCGGAACTCCCCGTCGTAGTCGTCCTCGATGATCAGCCCGTCGCTCTGCCGGGCCCAGTCCACCACCGCGGCCCGCCGGTCGGGGTGCAGGGCACCGCCGATCGGGAACTGGTGCGCGGGCGTCAGCAGCACGGCCCGCTCCCGCGTCCCCAACTCCTCGGTGCGCGTGCCGAGTCCGTCGAGTTCCAGCGGTACGGTCCGCAGTCCGGCCCGCTCCAGCAGCCGCCAGTGCGTGTCGAGGCCGTACGACTCCACCGCCAGGCTCCCCAGCCCCCGCTTCCGCAGCACCTGGCCGAGCAGCATCAGCCCGTGCGCGATGCCGGAGCAGATGACGAGGGAGTCGGGGTGCGTGCGGACCCCGCGGGCCCGGGCCAGGTAGCCGGCCAGGGCGGTGCGCAGTTCGACGCGGCCGCGCGGATCGCCGTAGCCGAGGGCGTCGTACGGAGCGACGGCGAGCGCGCGGCGGGCCGCCTTCAGCCAGGCCGTGCGAGGGAAGGCGGACAGGTCCGGGGTGCCGGGGACGAGGTCGTACACCGGGCGGGACGGTGTAAGGCCGCCCGGTGCGGGACCGACGGCCGGGACCGGCACCGGACGTCCCGCCACCCTCGTGCCCGAGCCCTGGCGGGCGGTGAGCCAGCCCTCGGCGACCAGGTCGGCGAAGGCCTCGGCGACCGTGTTGCGGGCGATGCCCAGGTCGGCGGCGAGAGCGCGGGAGGACGGCAGTCTCGTGCCGGGGGCGAGGCGGCCGGTGCGGACGGCCTCGCGCAGGGCGTCGGTCAGACCCCGTCGCAGGCCCGGACCGGCCGGTTCGAGATGGAGGTCGACACCCAGAGTGGCCCAAGGTTTCGGCATGGAAGTGGACCATACTCCTGGGCAGCTTGGCTCCTAGGGTCGATGTCATGACCACGAGCGACGACACGACCACGACCCCGACCACCGAGTACGCCGCCGAAGAACCGGCCCGCATGCCCTGGGCCCAGCTCGCCCCCGAGGTCTACAAGGCGATGGTCCGCCTCGACACGGCGGCCAGGCAGGGGCTCGACCACAGGCTGTACGAGCTGGTGAAGATCCGCGCCTCGCAGGTCAACCACTGCGCCTTCTGCATCGACATGCACACCAAGGACGCGCTCGCGGCGGGCGAGAGCGTCGAGCGGATCATCCAGCTCAGTGCCTGGGACGAGTCGCGGCACTTCTACACCGAGAAGGAACTCGCGGCGCTGGAACTGACCGAGGCGGTGACCGTCCTGACGGACGGTTTCGTGCCGGACGCGGTGTACGAGAAGGCCGCCAAGCACTTCGAGGAGGCCGAACTGGCGCAGTTGGTCTCCGCGATCGCGGCGATCAACGCGTGGAACCGGTTCGGGGTCACCTTCCGCATGGCCCCGGGGCACTACGAGCCGGGACAGTACAAGTGAGCCGAACCACGCTCCTGGACCGCGAGGTCGGACAGGCCATGTCCGCGCTCAGCGCCACCGCGAAGAAAGGGCTCGGCGACCCCGCGCTCGCCGAACTCGTGGTGATCCGCGCCTCGCAGCTCAACCACTGCGCCTTCTGCCTCGACATGCACCTCACCATCGCCCGCAAGCACGGGGTGAGCGAGCGGCAGCTCGATCTGCTGGCCGCCTGGGAGGAGGCCGGGGACGTCTTCGACGAGCGGGAGCGGGCCGCGCTCGCGCTGACGGAGGCGGTGACCGTGCTGACGGAGGGGTTCGTGCCGGACGCGGTGTACGCGCGGGCCGCCCTGCACTTCGACGAGGTTCGGCTCGCCCATCTCGTGGGACTGATCGTCGCCGTCAACAACTGGAACCGGGTGATGGTCAGCCGCCGGATCCCACCCGGGGGTTGCACGCCATGACCAAGGTGGAGCAGTTCCGCGCGCTGCACCGCGGCCGGGTCCCGGGTGACCCCCTCGTCCTGCCCGGCCCCTGGGACGCGGCCAGTGCCCGCGCGCTCGTCGAGGCGGGCTTCCCGGCACTGGCCACGCCCAGCGCGGGGGTCGCCGCCTGCCTCGGGTACGAGGACAGGGCGACCCCGGCGGACGAGATGTTCGCGGCGGTCGCGCGGATCGTGCGGGCCGTGGACGTGCCGGTGTCCGCCGACATCGAGGGCGGGTACGGGCTCGCGCCGAGGGAGCTGGTGGAGCGGCTGCTGGAGACGGGCGCCGTGGGCTGCAACCTGGAGGACTCCACCGACGGCGTCCTCAAGGACCCGCACGAGCATGCCGACTGGCTCGCCCAGGTGCGGTACGCCGCGGGGGACTCGCTCTTCGTCAACGCCCGCGTCGACACCTTCGTCAGGGGTGTCGCCGATCCGGAACAGGCCATCCACCGGGCCGCGCTGTACGTCGCCGCGGGCGCCGACTGCGTCTATCCGATCGGTGCCCCGACGACCGTACTGCCGCTGCTGCGGTCCGGGATCCAGGGACCGGTCAACGTGTTCGCGAAGGTGGGTGAGGGCCCCTCGCCCACCGAACTCGGTGAGCTCGGGGCCACTCGCGTCACCTTCGGGCCGGGGCTGCACCGCCGGGCCACCGCCGCGCTGCGGGAGATCACCGCAGAGCTGAAGTGAGCATCAGGACAGCCACGCCTTCCACGTCGACGCGTGGCTGTCCACCCACTTCTTCGCCGCCTCCTCCGGGGAGAGCTTCTGGTCGGCGATCATCAGGGAGACCTCGTTCTGGTCCTCGGTGGTCCACTTGAACTTCTTCAGGAGGGCCGCCGCCTTGCCGCCGCTCTTCGCGAAGTCCGTGTTGAGGTACTTCTGCAGCGGGGTGTGCGGATAGGCGCAGGCCACCTTCTCCGGGTCCGCGTCGCAGCCCTCCTTGTACGCCGGCAGCTTCACCTCGGTCATCGGGACCTTCTTGAAGAGCCACTGCGGCGCGTACCAGTAGGTGAGGAAGGGCTTCTTCTCCTTGGCGAACTGCTGCATCTGCGTGATCTGGGCGGCCTCGGAACCGGCGAAGACGACCTGGTAGTCGAGCTTCAGGTTCTTCACCAGGGCCTTGTCGTTGGTGACGTAGGAGGGCGAGCCGTCCATGAGCTGGCCCTTGCCGCCGCTCTCCGCCGTGCGCATTTGCGAGGCGTACTTGTTGAGGTTCTTCCAGTTCGTGACGTCCGGGTGCTGCTTGGCGAAGTACGTCGGGACGTACCAGCCGATGTGCCCGGTCACGCCGAGGTCGCCGCCCCGCGTGATCGTCTTCTTGTCCTGGACGTACCGCTGTTCCTGCTCGGGGTGGCCCCAGTCCTCCAGGATCGCGTCGACGCGGCCCTGGCTGAGCGCGTCCCAGGCGGGCACCTCGTCGACCTGGACGGTGTCGACGCGGTAGCCGAGCTTGTGTTCGAGGAGGTACTGGGCCACGGCGACGTTCGCCTGCGCCCCCACCCAGGACTGGGTCGACAGGGTCACGGTCTTCGCCCCCTGCGCGTTGGCGAAGGGCGAGGCCTGCTTGGTCATGTCGGCGGCGCCGCAGCCGGTCACGGTCAGCAGCAGAAGGGAGCCCACTACGGCAGTCGTACGAAGTCGCATGTCACGCTCCCTTCTTGGTGCGGCGTTCCGTCGGCTGGGTCACCCGGTCGAGCATCAGGCCGAGGCAGACGATCGCCGCGCCGGCGACCAGACCGGTGGCGAGGTCGCCCTGGGCGAGGCCGAAGACGACGTCGTAGCCGAGGGCGCCGCCGCCGACCAGGCCGCCGATGATGACGACGGCGAGGACCAGGACCACGCCCTGGTTGACGGCGAGCAGCAACGCCGGGCGGGCGAGCGGAAGTTGGACCTGCCGGATCTGCTGGCCGCTGGACGCGCCGAGCGAGCGGGACGACTCCAGGGCGGCCTGGTCGACCTGGCGCAGGCCCTGGGTGGTGATGCGGACGACGGCGGGCAGCGCGTAGACGACCGCGGCGGCCACGGCGGGTGCGCGGCCGACGCCGAACAGGGCGACGACCGGGATCAGGTACACGAACTGCGGCATCGTCTGGAAGACGTCCAGGACGGGCCGCAGCATCCGTTCGAGGCGGTCACTGCGGGCGGCCGCGATACCGATGGCGAAGCCCAGCACGAGGGTCACGGCGACCGCCGCGAGCACCTGCGAGAGCGTGTCCAGCGACGGCTTCCACACGCCGAGCACGCCGATCGCGGCCATGGCGAGGACCGCGGTGAGCGCGGTCTGCCAGGTGCCGATCAGCCAGGCGAGGGCGGCGACGATGAGCAGCACCGACCACCAGGGCAGCCCCTGAAGGCCGTCCCGCACCGGGTCGAGGACCCAGGTGGTGAAGTGGCCGGCCCAGTCGGCGGTGCCGCCGATGACCGGCACGCCGGAGTAGAGGTGGTCGGTCATCCAGTCCACGGCCCGGTTGACCGGTTCGGCGATGTTCAGCGTCCAGGCGTCAGGCCAGTCGAGACGGCCCATGAGACGTCCGGCCACCGCGACGGCCACGGCGGCGAGGAGCGCGTACGCCCATCCCGCGCGGCCCGACCCGTCGCTGCCGTCGCCCGCCGCGCCGGTGATCCGGTCCAGTACGACGGCCAGGAGCACGATCGGGATGCCGGCGGACAGCGCCGCGCCCACATCGACCGAGGCCAGCGCCTGGTAGACACGGTCACCGAGGCCGCCCGCGCCGATCACCGACGCGATGACCGCCATGGACAGCGCCATCATGATCGTCTGGTTGAGGCCGAGGAGGAGTTCCTTGCGGGCCAGCGGGATACGCGCGGTCAGCAGGCGCTGCCGGGCGGTGGACCCCAGCGACTCGACCGCCTCCAGCACCTCCTTGTCGGCGCCGCGCAGACCGAGCGAGGTGAGGCGGGCCATGGGCGGGGCGGCGTACACGACCGTGGCGAGGACGGCCGCGGGGACCCCGATGCCGAAGATGAGAACCACCGGGAGCAGGTAGGCGAAGGCGGGCAGGACCTGCATGGTGTCCAGGATCGGGCGCAGGATCCGGTCCATACGGTCCGACAGCCCGGCGGCGAGCCCCAGCAGGGCGCCCACGAGGACCGACGCGAGGACGGCCACGACCATCAGCGCGAGGGTCTGCATGGTCGGCACCCACATGCCGAGCAGACCGCAGGCCAGGAACCCGGCGGCGGTGCCCAGGGCCAGCTTCACCCCGGCGACCCGCCAGGCGACGAGCCCGGCGAAGGCGGTCACCCCGGCCCACCCGGCGGCGAGGAGCACCAGGTACACGGCCCGTACGGAGAGCACGACCGCGTTGCTGACGTAGCCGAAGCCGTAGAGGAACAGCGGGTGGCTGTCGCGGTTGTCGATGATCCAGTCGCTGGTCCTCGTCAGCGGATCGGTGAGGTCGACGGTGAGTGCGTCCGGCCAGCTGCCGCTCGCCCAGCGAGCGTTCGCCAGGGGCACGAGAACCGCGGCGGCGACGGCGAGCAGCAGCAGCTTGTGCACGGCTCGGTGCTTGAGGATGCCGGGGAGGGCGATACGGGGGGCGGGTGCGGTGACCGTTGCCATCAGACCGCCTCCTTGCGGAGCTCCGTTCCGGCTACGACGTCCAGGAGCCGTTCATGATCGACGACCCCCAGACACCGGCCGTCCTCCACGACACAGGCGGGCTTGTGGCTGCGGGCGACGACCTTGATCGCCTCGGCGACCACCGCGTCGGCGGCCACCGCGCCCGGGTGGTCCGGGCCGCCGCACTCTCCGGCGCGCATGGCCGTACGGACCGTCATGACCTGCTCGCGCGGCACGTCACGGACGAACTCGCGGACGTAGTCGTCGGCGGGCGAACCCACGATCTCCTCCGGCGTGCCCAACTGCACCACGCGGCCGTCGCGCATCAGCGCGATGCGGTCGCCCAGCCTCAGGGCCTCGCTGAGGTCGTGCGTGATGAAGACCATCGTGCGGCCCTCCTCGCGGTGCAGCCGGACGACCTCCTCCTGCATGTCCCGCCGGATCAGCGGGTCGAGCGCGCTGAACGGCTCGTCGAAGAGCAGGACTTCGGGGTCGACGGCGAGCGCGCGGGCCAGCCCGACGCGCTGCTGCTGACCGCCGGAGAGCTGGCCGGGCCGGCGCTGCTCCATGCCCTCCAGACCGACCTTCTCGACGACCTTCTTGGCCCGCTCGCGGCGCTCGGACCTGCCCATGCCCTGGATCTCGAGGCCGTACGCCACGTTGTCGAGGACCGTGCGGTGCGGGAGCAGGCCGAAGTGCTGGAAGACCATCGCGGCGCGGTGCCGACGCAGTTCGCGCAGCCGGGACCTGTCCATCGCGCGGACGTCCTCGCCGTCGATGACGATCGTGCCGGCGGTCGGTTCGATCAGCCGGGTCAGGCAGCGCACCAGCGTGGACTTGCCGGAGCCGGACAGGCCCATGACGACGAAGACCTCGCCCTTGCGGACGTCGAAGGAGACGTCCCGGACGGCGGCGGTGCAGCCGGTGCGCTCGCGCAGTTCGGCGGGCGAGAGGCCGGCCAGTTCGGGGTCGGCGGGGATCTGGTCCGCCTTGGGGCCGAAGACCTTCCACAGGCCCTCGACGGAGAACACGGAATCCGTGGTCGTACTCGTCGGCGCAGTCGTCTGCGTAGTCGTGGTCATCACGCACCACCTCCAAGGAGGTCGACGGCCCGTTCCCCGACCATCAACACCCCGATCATCGGGTTCACGGCCGGCATGGTCGGGAAAACGGACGCGTCGGCGATACGGATGCCGTCCAGTCCGCGGATCTTCAACTCGGGGTCGACGACGGCCGACTGGTCGTCGGCGGCTCCCATCCGGCAGGTCCCCGCCGGGTGGTACACGGTGTGCGCGACCTTGCGGGCGTACTCGCTCAGCTCCTCGTCGCCCGTGATCTGCGGGCCCGGGGCCACCTCGCGCTTGAGCCAGCCGGCGAGCGGCTCGGTCGTGGCGATCTCACGGGCGATCTTGATGCCGTCGACGAGGGTGCGGCCGTCGTAGTCGTCCTCGTCGGTGAAGTAGCGGAAGTCGAGGGCCGGCTTGACCGCCGGGTCGGCGCTGGTCAGGAACAGGCGGCCGCGGCTCTTCGGCTTGGGGATGTTCGGGGTCATCGAGACGCCGAAGGGCGGGCGTTCGTAGCCGAGGCGCTCGGGGTTGTCCGTGAAGGGGATCTGGTAGAAGTGGAACATCAGGTCGGGGCCCGCGTGTTCGGGGTCGCGGCGCACGAACAGGCCCGCGTCGGAGTCCATCGCGGAGTTCTCCGGGATGGGGCCCTCGGTCTCCCAGACGATCACCGACTCGGGGTGGTCGAGCAGGTTCTCGCCGACGCCCGGCAGGTCGTGCACGACGGGGATGCCGAGCGCCTCCAGGTCGGCCTTCGGGCCGATGCCGGAGTGCAGCAGCAGGCGGGGCGAGTCGACGGCGCCCGCGCACAGCAGGACCTCGTTGCGGGCCCGGACGAGGATTTCCTCGCCGTCCTTGGTGCGGACGTGCACGCCCTCGGCGCGGGTGCCGTCGAGCTGCAGCTTGTACGCCCAGGTCTCCAGCATGAGGTGGAGGTTGGGCCGTTCGTCCATCACGGGGTGCAGGTACGCCACCGACGCCGACGAGCGCTTGTTGTTCTCCGGGTGGTAGGCGAGGTCGAAGAAGCCGACGCCGTCGTTGAACGGCTTCTTGTTGAAGCCCTCGACTCGGGGGACGTCGAGCGCCTTCTGGGCCGCGTCGACGAAGTCGCGGGCGATGGCGTTCCGGTCCTTCTCGTCGACCGGGACGATGTTGTTCTTCAGCCGCGCGAAGTAGGCCTCCATCGGCACCGCGCCCCAGCCCTTGGCGCCGGCCGCCTCCCACTCGTCCCAGTCGGACGGCAGCGGCTTGAAGGCGATCAGGGTGTTGTGCGAGGAACACCCGCCGAGGACGCGGGCGCGGCTGTGCCGGATGTGGGAGTTCCCGCGTGGCTGCTCGGTGGTGGGGTAGTCGTAGTCGAGTTCGCCGCCGAGCAGGCCCATCCAGCGGCGCAGGGTCAGGACGTCGTCTCTGTCGACGTCGCTGGGGCCGCCCTCGATGACGGCGACCGTGACGTCGGGGTTCTCGGTGAGGCGGGAGGCGATGACGGATCCTGCGGTGCCGCCGCCTATCACGACATAGTCGTACTCGTGCTGGTGCATGGGGGGACTCCAGGGGCTTGCGAGGGAGGGGGTCAGCCGGCGAACCAGCGGACGGGCTTGGGCGCGAGGTTCTGGTAGACGTGCTTGGTCTCGCGGTACTCGGCGAGTCCGGCGGGGCCCAGTTCGCGGCCCGTTCCGCTCTTGCCGTAGCCGCCCCACTCCGCCTGGGGGAGGTAGGGGTGGAAGTCGTTGATCCAGACCGTGCCGTGCCGCAGTCGGCCCGCGACCCTGCGGGCCCGGCCGGCGTCGGCGGTCCAGACTCCGCCGGCGAGGCCGTACTCGGTGTCGTTGGCGAGGGCGACCGCCTCGTCCTCGGTGCGGAAGGTCTCGACAGTGAGGACGGGGCCGAAGACCTCCTCCCGGACGACCTTCATGTCGCGGTGGCAGTGGTCGAGCACGGTCGGCTCGTAGAAGTAGCCGTTCTCGGGCCGTTCCGGTGACGGCGCGGGCCGCTTGCCGCCGGAGCGCAGCACCGCGCCCTCGGCGAGCGCGGATCCGACGTACGACTCGACCTTGGCGCGCTGCTGCTCGGAGACGAGCGGGCCGCACTCGACGCCGTCGGCGGTGCCGCGGCCGAGGCGGATACGGTCCGCCCTACGGGCGAGTTCGGCGACGAAACGGTCCCGGACGCTCTCCTCGACGATGAGGCGGGCGCCCGCCGAGCAGACCTGGCCGCTGTGGATGAAGGCCGCGTTGAGGGCCTGGTCGACGGCGGTGTCGAAGTCCTCTTCGGTGGCGCAGGCGTCGGCGAAGACGACGTTGGGGTTCTTGCCGCCGAGTTCGAGGGCGACCTTCTTGACGCTCGGGGCGGCGGCCTGGGCCACCTTCGTGCCGCTGACCAGGCCGCCGGTGAAGGAGACGAGGTCGACGTCAGGGTGCTCGGCGAGCCGGGCGCCGACCGAGTGGCCGGGGCCGGTGACGATGCCCGCGACCCCGGCGGGCAGGCCGGCCTCGGCCAGCAGGTCGATCAGGGCGACGGTCGTCAGCGGGGTGATCTCGCTCGGCTTGACCACGAAGGTGTTGCCGGCCGCGAGCGCCGGGGCGATCTTCCAACTGGCTTGCAGGAGCGGGTAGTTCCAGGGCGTGATCAGTGCGCACACGCCGAGGGGCTCGTGCACGACCACGCTGTGGATGTCGGGCGAGCCCGCGTCGACGACCCGGCCCGGGGCCTCGGCGGCGACGAGGTCGGCGAAGTAGCGGAAGGCGTCGGCGACGCAGTCGATGTCGACGCGGCCCTCCTCGACGGTCTTGCCCGCGTCCCGGCTCTCCAGCACGCCGAGTTCTTCGCGGTCGCGTACGAGAAGATCGGCGACGCGGCGCAGCAGCGCGGCGCGTTCGGCGGCGGGGGTGCGCGGCCAGTCGCCGTGGTCGAAGGCCTGCCGGGCGGCCGCGACCGCCAGGTCGGTGTCCTTCTCGTCACCTTCCGCGACCAGGGCGAACGGCAGGGCGTCCGCGGGGTCGATGATCTCGCGCGTGGCGCCGGAGACGGCTTCGAGCCACTCCCCGTCCACGTGGATGGTCTTCCGCGCCTGGAGTTCTGGTGTGTCCGCCATGATCGGGTTTGCCTTCCGTTCCTGTTCGGTGCCCCTGTGTCACAGGCGTGTCACTCACCGGGACCGTGAGCGCATGCCCTTCCGTTGCGATTGCATGCGCAATCCATGGCCGAAAGTGGGCTGTGTCACTGAACATGCGGGCGAACAGGACGAACCGTGCGCTGGGGGACGACGCGCGGGTGAGGCACGGCACACGGCTGCTGCCATGGCCGCGAAAGCGTCGGCCCGCGCGGCGGCTGGCGAGGCCGACGACCTGAGCGCCCGGCAACTCGCGAGCGCCGACAAGGCTCAGCCGACCTCGATGAGGCTCCGACGGCGGCAGCGTCCGGATCCTCAAGCAGGGCGCCGAGGCGCGGAGAAGAACGACTGCATCCACGGCTCCACGAAGGAAGCCGGGCGCCGGTCGGGTTCGGGTCGGTCGACGTCGGGTCGGTCGATGTGCGGCTGGTCAGTCGATGCCGAACGAGCTGGACGCCGGTGCGCACTGTCCCAGCGGCGGGCAGAACCAGTCCACGGCCGTGGTGAGCAGTTCCAGTTCGTCGTCCCGGCCGTCGGCTTCGGGGCCGTAGGCGGCGATGGCGTAGATGTTGCCGTCCGGCGCCACGAACCGCTCGTCGTAGACGTGCCAGGTGCCGACGTCCGGCTCGCCCTTGATGGTGTCGGCGAGGTACTCCAGCCGTGAGCCCGTGAACCCGCTGTCGTCGTCGAGGGCATCCAGGGACAGCTTCTCGAACCCGGCCGGCTTGGGGGTGTCCTCCGACAGATACAGGTCGAACGACGCGTCCGGCGACTCCTCCGACACCTGGTAGACCTGCAACCGGCGTTGGCTGTCGGCACTGCGGTAGTTGACGACGGCGATCCCGAACTGGGAGTCCAGCGTGGTACGCGCCCACCCCTCGGGGATCGCGATCCGGAACCCTTCGGCGTCCACGTGCTCCTCGTACCCGGCGGGGAGTTCGGGCGCGGAGACCGTGGGCGAGGCGGACTCCTCGGTGGGTGTCGGGCTCGGGTCGTTCTGCTGCGAGACCTCGCCCGTCGGGGACGGCGACCCGCCGGTGGCGGCCGTCGGCTCGTCGTCCCCGCCGACGACCGTCGTCAGCACCAGGCTCACGGCGACACCGACGGCAGCCGCCCCGATCAGCACGGACCACACGAGCCGCCTGCTCATGCCGCGGGCGGGAGCGGACGGGGCGGTCTGCCCTGCGGGCGGCCACGAGCCAGTGGGCCACTGGGCCGGAGGCCACCCGCCGCTGCCGCCGACGTCCTGCGCCGCCGAAGGCACACCGCCGCCCGCGGTCTGCGTCGGGGGCCACGCCGCGTGGTCATGGTCCGCGGCCTGCTGGGCTGCCGGCTCGGGCCGGTCGGCGGGCCGGGACGGCACGGCAGGAGAGCCGGCGGGCGAAGCGGACCCGTCCGCGGCGGGCAACGGCCCCGCGGACACCGCCGGACCACCCGCCGCCTCGGCCGCCCCCTCCGCCGGACGGCCCCCGGTCTCCTCTGCCGCCGCCCCCGTCGAGGCCGCCGTGGGCCACGCCGGCGCGAACCCCGGGCGGGCCGGTGGTGGCGGTGTTGCCGGCGACGGGAGGTCGGGCCTGGTGCCGTCGCCCTCCTCCCAGCGCTGGGTCTCCTCGTTCCAGTACCGCGTTCCCCCGCTGCCGCTCATCCCGCCCCTCTCACAGCCCCAGAAGACCGGCCACAGCCCCGGCGGACGCGATCAGGCCGACCAGGGCCTGCGAGTCGGTGAGCAGCTGCCGCAGCCGGTCGAGGCGGGACGGGCCCGCCTGTCCGGTGCGGGTGATCTCGTCCTCGGTCTCGGCCAGCGCCTCGTCCAGGGTGGCCGTCTCCTCGCTGGCGCGCACCCGGGTCAGGTCGGCGCGCAGCTCGCGCACCGCCTTCAGGAGTTCCTCGGCGGCCTGGTCGCGCTGTACGGCCGTCCCGTGGTGGCTCTCGGCGTGCGCGTGGCTGCCGATGGCGAAGGTGCTGTGCGAGACGTCGCCGATGTTGACCTTCGGCTCATCCGTTGCCATCGGTGTGGGTTCCCTTCTGCGGCGCGGCGCCGCCGGTCGTGGTCGAGGAGGAAGCGGACGCGTGGCTGCCGACCGCGAAGGTGCTGTCCGAGATCCGGTCGATGTTCACGCCGCCCTTGCTGATGTTGACGATCTTCTGGACGAACTCGCCGGTCTGGTATCCGGAGTCGGCGAGCGCGGCCCGCACGCCGTTCGCGACGCGGTCCTGCACGCTCTTGAGGTACCGGGCGACGTCCATCTCCTGGAACAGGGACCCGACGTCCACCGAACCCGCCTCGCGCACGGACACGGCCGGCCCGTCGGGCAGCTCGCCCGCGTGCCCGCCGGTGAGCAGCCGCCAGACGTACGCCAGTCCCCTGCCCAGCGTGGCCAGGGAGCCGATCGCGGAGCCGGGCACCCGGACCATCGCCCAGGCCCCTTTGCCGAGCGCGCTGTTGTTGCGGAAACGGTGGGCGGCGCGGTCGGCGTTCTTGAATTCCTCGCGCACCGGCGTCAGTACGTGCGGCGCGACCTCCAGCATCAGCATGCGGCCCTGGGTGTGGATGCGCACGAACACCGTGACGACCACTTCCTCCTCCCAGCCGCCGACGCGGATGCGCAGGAAGTGCCGGCGCTTCTCGGCACCCTCCTCGACCGCGCGCGCCCGGTGCTCCTCGAACGCCTGCGGGGTGTACGGCGCTTCCTCGCGCCGCCGCAGCCCCTCCGCGGGCAGGAACACGCACTCGTCGATCTCCAGCCGGCGCAGCCGGTCGCGTCCCAGGTTTCCCGCGTACTCGGCGGGCAGGCGCAGCTGTTCGAGCAGGGGCCGGATCTTCTCCAGGACCGTGCGGTTGCCGAGCGGCTGCTGCTTCTTCATCTCGTCGGGGCGCAGTTCGACGGCGAGGACCCAGGTGTCGTAGGCCGCGCCGGCACCGCAGAACGGCCGCGCCGCGTGGTACATGATCAGCGGCGCGTGCTGTTCCAGCCGGATGCGCTCCTTCAGCCGCTGGAAGCGCTGCCCCTCGGCCCGCTCGGCGGGGTCGCCCGCGGCGTCGGGGAAGCGCTGCGGGGACAGCTCGGCGGCCATCACCCGGGCGAACTGACCGCGCTGGGCGGCGATGCACAGCGCGATCAGGGCGAACATCACGAGCGTGGCCCAGGCCCGCCAGGGCTCGATGAAGCTGTCGAGGCCGTCGAAGTCGGGCACCACCGCGCCGGAGAAGCCCGGCGAGTCGGAGAAGCTGTCGCCGTACAGGCCGGTGGAGCCGTACGAGTCGTAGGACGAGCCGTACGCGTCGCTGTCGTCCGTGCCGCCGAACGCCCCGATCGTCACGAGGACCAGCAGAAGCGCGAACATGACGCGGCCCCACCAGCGGAGCAGGAAGGCGGGCACCCGGCGGTACAGCGGTGGCTGCTCCCCGCGTCCCCGGACCCAGCCGGCGACCGCGAGGTACAGGCTGGGCCACAGGAAGAGGCCCAGCACACCCCCGGTCAGCGCGGTCCCCACCGCCCAGAGCCCCAGGATCGCCCCGGCCCACATCAGCTCCTGGCGCCGGGCCCGCAGGGCGTGCGCGAGGACGCGGGCGGCGTCGAAGCCGAGCGAAGGGGCCACGATCCGCTGCTCTTTGAGATGCAGTTCCTCGATGACCTGGTCGCGGTACCCGGAGTCGAGATAGGTACCCGCGCACAGCAGCCGGGTCGCCTCGCTGGCGTGCGGCGCGGTGGGCGGCGGTTCGGCCGGCGGTGTGCCGGCGGGTGTCTGCTGTGGTTGCTGCGGCACGTACGCGGTGCTCACGCCAATCCCCCGATGCGTGGAAAAACCCTTGTTCATGCTGTTGTTGACAAACCATCAGCATAGAGGGGCGGGTGGGGCCGGCGGAACCGGAATGTCACGCCCGGTTCCCCTCCCCTCACTCGTCATGCCCGCAGGCTACGGGCCGCCACTGACATCGGCCCGCGAACCGTGGACCCCCGCGGATTCTTTGACTACAGTCAAAGAAGTATGAAGCCAGTGTCGATGGACGACGTGACGGCCCTGCGCCGCTTCAACCGCTACTTCACGCGCCGCATCGGCGTCCTGGACGACCACTACCTCGGCCAGGACCGTCCGCTCGGTGAGGCCCGGCTGCTGTTCGAGATCCACGAGAGCGCGTCCGGGGCGTCCCTGCGGGAGCTCAGGACGCGGCTCGGTCTGGACGCCGGGTATCTGAGCCGGATGGCGAAGGCCCTGGAGGCACAGGGCCTTGTCCGCACGAGCGCGCACCCCGACGACAACCGGCTGCGCAGGGTGGAACTGACCCCCGCGGGCCGCGCCGAGGTCAGGGAGCAGAACCGCAGGGCGGGCGCCCTCGCCGCCGGTCTGCTCGAAGGCCTCGCCCCCGCCCAGCGGGCCGAGCTGACCGGTGCGCTGGCCACCGCGCAGCGCCTGCTGCGGCTGGCCGCCATCACCGTCGCCCTCGTCCCCGGCGCCTCCTCCGACTCCCGCACCTGCCTGGACGCGTACGCCGCCGACATCGACGCCCGCTTCCCGGAGGGCTTCGACCGGTCCGCTCTCGTACGGCCCGAGGAGGTGTCCGGCGACGCCGGCGCCTTCTTCGTCGCGTACGAGGAGAACCGCCCGGTGGGCTGCGGGGCGCTGCGCCGGCTGGAGCCCGGGGTGGGCGAGATCCGGCACGTGTGGGTGCACCCGCACGCCCGCCGCCTGGGGCTCGCCCGACGGCTGCTCACGGCGCTGGAGGCCGAGGCGGCCTCGCGGGGCTTTGGCGTCGTACGACTGGACACGCACGCGTCGCTCACCGAGGCGCAGGCGATGTACCGGGCCTGCGGGTACCGGGAGATCCCCCGCTACGACGACAACGTGTACGCGGCCCACTGGTTCGAGAAGCGCCTCGACCGGCGGTGACCCGGAAAGCGGCACGGGCCCCGTTCCGGTCGGTACCGGAACGGGGCCCGTGCGGGGTCCTGACGAACGGCTCGGCCGAGCCGTTCGGCTCAGAGCAGGCCGAGACCGCGCACCGCGTCGCGCTCCTCCGCCAGTTCCTGCACGGAGGCGTCGATGCGGGTGCGGGAGAACGCGTTGATGTCCAGGCCCTGGACGATCTCGTACGCGCCGTCCTTGGTGGTGACCGGGAAGGAGGAGATCAGGCCCTCCGGGACGCCGTAGGAGCCGTCCGACGGGATGCCCATGGAGGTCCAGTCGCCCTCGGCGGTGCCGTTGACCCAGGTGTACACGTGGTCGATGGCGGCGTTGGCCGCGGAGGCCGCGGAGGACGCGCCACGGGCCTCGATGATCGCGGCGCCGCGCTTGGCGACGGTCGGGATGAAGTCCTCGGCCAGCCACTTCTCGTCGCTGACGACCTCGGCGGCGTTCTTGCCGCCGACCGTGGCGTGGAAGATGTCGGGGTACTGGGTGGCGGAGTGGTTGCCCCAGATGGTCAGGCGCTTGATGTCGGCGACCGTCGAGCCCGTCTTCTTCGCGAGCTGGGTCAGCGCGCGGTTGTGGTCCAGGCGGGTCATCGCGGTGAAGCGCTCGGCCGGTACGTCGGGAGCGGCGGCCTGCGCGATGAGCGCGTTGGTGTTGGCCGGGTTGCCGACGACGAGGACCTTGATGTCGTCCGCCGCGTTGTCGTTGATGGCCTTGCCCTGCGGCTTGAAGATGCCGCCGTTGGCCTCCAGGAGGTCACCGCGCTCCATGCCCTTGGTGCGGGGGCGGGCGCCCACGAGGAGGGCGACGTTGGTGCCGTCGAAGGCGACGTTCGGGTCGTCCGTGATGTCGATGCCCTGGAGCAGCGGGAAGGCGCAGTCGTCGAGTTCCATCGCGGTGCCCTCGGCGGCCTTCAGCGCGGGGGTGATCTCCAGGAGGCGCAGCCTGACCGGCACGTCCGCGCCGAGCAGCTGGCCGGAGGCGATGCGGAAGAGCAGGGCGTAACCGATCTGGCCGGCCGCGCCGGTGACGGTGACGTTCACGGGAGTGCGGGTCATGGCGTTCTCCGTATGACAGCTGGCGGTGGGGCGTCCCTGCCCCGGACGTTTGATCGATCTCTTGGCGTCAAGAGAGATCAGCGGTCAGGCTACCGCGCATCCGGGATGTCGGACGTCCGGGGTTGTGTGGCCCACCCCACAGAGCCCACCCCACGAAGCCCTTCCGGCAACCCGTGCACACAAAGCGGCGGCCGCCCGTCCGGGAGAGGGGGGACGAAGGCGGCCGCCGTTCGGGGGGTACCGATTGCCGGACTCCCGTGGGGGTAACGTTCGCGTGCCCGCGATTGAGGCGGGCATGCGCGTCGGACCCGGATTCTTTTCCCGCTACTTCGTGCACCCCTCCCGACCCGAGGCCAGCGTCGCGCAGGCCTCCGCCTCTCCCGCGTCCTTCACGGCCACCATCGGCGTGTAGGTGACGGTGTCCCCGGCCGCCGTGATGGTCCCGGTCTGCTCCTCGGCCTTCCCCGCGGTCACCCGCACCTCGTCGCCCTGAGCGGCCTGCGTGATGCGCCCCCAGGCCGCGCCACAGGTCTCGCTGTAGCGGACCTCGACGACGGTGGTGCCGACGGTCGCGGTCTTGGCCGTGGTGACGAGGTCACCGCTGCAGCCCATGCTCTCCGCGTCCTTGCCGGTGCAGGAGTCGCCGCTGCACTTCACCCCGGCCGGCAGGTCGGGATCGGTGCTGACCGACGGTGTCGGCGAGGCGGCGACGTCTTCCTTCTTGCCGGCGTCCCCGCCGTCCGTGAGGACGTACGCGGCCCCGATCACCACGACCACCCCGACGACGCCCGCGAGGAACATCGTCAGCCGCCGCTTGCCGCCAGCGCTGCCGGAGGACCGGCCACGGCCCGGACGAGGACCCTGCGGCGGGTCGCCGTACGGGCTCGCCGGCGCGGGAGTCCGCACCGGACCGTCGCCCGATGCCGTACCCGATGCCGAGACCGAACCCGCAGGCCGGGATCCGGCACCCGCACCCGCGCCGGAACCCCGCCCCCCGGTCGGCGCCGGCCGCTGGTACCCCGCCAGCCCCCACGAGTTGGCGCCCGAGGAGGAACCGGACGAGCTCGAGGACTCGCCGGACGAATCGCCCGGGGACCCGCCCGGAGGAAGGACGTCCCGTACGCCGCCCGCCGAGTCCCGGGCGTCCGGTGCCGTCGGCTGCGTCGGCACCGACGGGACGACGCCGGCCGGTCCGGCGATGCCGGGCGTGGCCGTGGCGCTGCCGCTCCTGCGGGCCGTCTTGCTGCCCTTGGCACCCGCCGCGGGCGCGCCGAGCTCGCCCAGCGCGGCGCGTGCCTGAGAGATCCGGATGGCCTCCATGGTCATGTCGTGGCGCATCTCCGAGCGGCTCCAGGCGCGCTCGGCGAGCTCCCACATCGTCGTCAGATGAATGGGATTGGTGCCGGTGACCTCGGCCAGGGCGACGATCGCGCCCTTCGGCGCGAGCAGCCGGCCGTTGAGATAACGCTCCCAGGACGTCTTGCTGTAACCCGTGCGGTCGGCCACCGCGGCGATGCTCAGGCCGCTGCGGTCCACGAGCCGCCGCACTTGGCTTGCGAACTCTCTGACCTGCGGATCGAGCTCGTCGGGCAAGGCCCTCCAACGAGGCATTGCTACCCCCCTCTTCCCCCCGGTTGTGCTGGTTGTTCTCCGCTTTTCCCCGTGCGTGGTGCCTGTGCCGAGTCCCCCTTGTGGCTACCCACAGGGATGCGCCCAGTCAGGATCTCAGTTCCCGGGGTGGGGGCGCACGGGTGCATCGTGGCCGCGGGCATGCACCGTTGCACGCCCACCGGGCCGAGGTCCAGTACGCCGACGTTCGGAAAAGGACACGCTAGCGCCGATGTAGAACGACTTCGTGCCAAATCCGCGAACTTGTCAATACATGGACATGAGTGTCACACACCGGAAATACCGCCTGTCACGCAGGTCGTCGATTCACCCGAACACCACGGTGCCGACGACGCCGACCAACACCGTGAGAAGGAGCAGCAGGACGGCGGACAGCAGCAGTCGCCCGGACCGTCCGCGACCGCTCTCCTCTGGGGGCGCGTCCCACCACGGCAGCGTGGGATCGTCCTCGTACTCCTCGCCCCAGCTGCCGTCCGGGCCGCTCCCGACGCGTTGCGCGGGCACCGTCACCGGGCGGGGCCACGCCTGGACCGCCAGCTCCCAGCGCACTCCGCAACGTTCGGCGTCCGTGCCGTCGAGCCCCGCGATCCGGCACAGCGCGGCGACGGCCTGCCGGGGCGGCGGCTGGGTGGCGTTGAGATAGCGGTGCCAGGAGGACTTGCTGTAGGCGGTGCGGGCGCCGAGAGCGACCAGACTGAGTCCCGTGCGGTCCTTCAGGAGCCGCAACTGCTCCACGAAGTGCCGCACCTCCGGCGGCAGATCGTCCGGCAACGGCTGCCAGGCACCCATCGGCCACCTCCCCTCGGGACCCCGATCCTGAGCAAGTGACGACGTCACAGAGCTGATCGGTTCCCGTGCCCGGCCCGACTGTCGCAAGGCCCGGACACCGTGGCGGAACGGTCACTTCCGTGCCACAGCGCACGGACAGCCATTGAACAGGCCGTTCACCGTGCAGGAGTGTGGTGTGCGGCGGTGGCCCGTCCTTGCTCGGGGGAGGGGGCGGGCCATCGCCGTACGCCACGGGTCAGCTGACCGTGAAGTGCAGCGTGTCCTTCAGAAACGGGATCACCAGCCAGGGCTTCGGCTGCACCATCATCGCCAGCAGCACGATCACGAGGCCGAGCACGCCGTACGTGACAATGTCGGTGAAGCGGGATCGCACCGCGAGCATGCCGACGTCCGGCAGCAGCCAGCGCAGCGCCCCGCCGGCCAGCAGGGCGACGCCGAGCAGGAGGATGCCGACGCGGAACAGGTCGAAGGCGGTCAGCAGCAGTCCGAGCCCCGCCATCGCCAGCACGGCGAGGACCGGCCACTGCCGGGCGGGCGCCGGGGCGTCGCTCGGTGCGGCCCGGCCGCCGCCCTCGGGACGCGCGGTGTCCCGTGTGAACAGGGGGAAGCGGCGGGTCGTCCGGCGCGGCTTTCCGTCGGCGCCGGGGGCGCTGACGGGGTCCCGCACCTCGATCTCGTCGGTGCCCTCGGCGGTCTCGGCCGTGCCCGGCCTGCCGGGCTTGTCCTCAGCCGACACTGCGCTCCGCCGCCTCGACCACGTTGACGAGCAGCTGCGCGCGGGTCATCGGGCCGACGCCGCCGGGGTTGGGCGAGATCCAGGCGGCCACCTCGGCGACGTCCGGGTGGACGTCCCCAACGATCTTGCCCTCGGCGCTGCGCGAGACGCCGACGTCCAGGACGGCCGCGCCCGGCTTGACGTCCTCGGCGCGGATCAGGTGGGCCGAACCGGCCGCGGCGACGATGATGTCGGCGCGCTTCAGGTGCGCCGACAGGTCACGCGTACCGGTGTGGCACTGGGTCACCGTGGCGTTCTCGCTGCGGCGCGTGAGCAGCAGCGGCATCGGCCGGCCGATGGTCACGCCACGGCCGACGACCACGACCTCGGCACCCTTGATCTCGACGCCGTAGCGGCGCAGCAGGGTCAGGACGCCGTTCGGGGTGCAGGGCAGCGGAGCGGGCTCGTTGAGGACGAGGCGGCCGAGGTTCATCGGGTGCAGGCCGTCGGCGTCCTTGTCCGGGTCCATGAGCTCCAGGATCCGGTTCTCGTCGATGCCCTTGGGGAGCGGCAGCTGGACGATGTAGCCGGTGCAGGCCGGGTCCTCGTTCAGTTCGCGGACGGCGGCCTCGATCTCCTCCTGGGTCGCCGTGGCGGGCAGTTCACGCTGGATGGAGGCGATGCCGACCTGAGCGCAGTCGCGGTGCTTGCCGGCGACGTACTTCTGGCTGCCGGGGTCTTCGCCGACGAGGATCGTTCCGAGGCCGGGCGTGACGCCCTTCTCCTTCAGGGCCGCCACGCGGACGGTCAGATCGGACTTGATCGCGGCTGCGGTGGCCTTGCCATCGAGAATCTGGGCGGTCATACCCCCATCCTCGCGGATGACCCGGTCCTGGTTCCAATCCGGGTGCCACCGGACAGCAGGACGCCCGGCCGCCCGTATCCCACCATGATCGGCGATGTTGCACTTGCACAACACATACCGAATGCGGCTGGACAACAACTCGCCACCCTAGAACCATGTGTGGCGCAGTTCGCGGTTGTTGTTCGGGGGGCAAACCGCTCAGAATCATGACGTTCCTCCGCGCAGTCCGCATTGTCCCCAGCTTGCGCAACGGAGGAAACCCGCCATGAGTTTCGGCTCGCCCAACAACCCGTACGGTCAGCCGCAGGACCCCCAGCAGCCGCAGCAGCCCCAGCAGCCGGGTTACGGCTACCCCCAGCAGGGCCAGCAGCAGCCCTACGGCTACCCGCAGCAGGCCCCGCAGGGTGTCCCGCCGCAGCAGGGATACGGCTACCCGCAGGCGCCGCAGGCCCCGGCCGGTTACGGCTACCCGCAGCAGCCGGGTTACGGCATGCCGCCGTCGTACGCGAACTGGGGCCAGCGGTTCCTGGGCACCCTCGTGGACGGCCTCGTCCTGATGATCCCGTACGTCTTCGTGATCATCGACATCAGCGCCCAGACCGGGTTCCTGTCGATCATCGGCGGCCTCGGCGTCATCGGCATCGCGATCTGGATGCTGATCCAGGAGGGCCGCACCGGCCAGACGCTCGGCAAGAAGGCGCTCGGCATCCGCCTCGTGCGGGAGAGCGACGGCCAGCCCCTGGGCGTCGGCATGGCGTTCGTCCGCCGTATCGCGCACTTCCTGGACAGCCTGGCGTGCTACCTCGGCTGGTTGTGGCCGGCGTGGGACGCCAAGCGTCAGACGTTCGCCGACAAGGTCTGCTCGTCCATCGTGATCCGCTCGAACTGAGCACCGTTCACACATCTCACGGCGGGTCGCCACGACGCCTCCCGCCATCCTTCGCCCGGGGCCGTGTCACGCCGTGACACGGCCCCAGGGCGTCTCGGCACCCGCATGACGAGCAGCGCTCAGGACGAACGGCATCCCGACCGAGGCCACCGCAAGCCCGTGCACTTCAACGGCAAGAAGTACGTCTCCTCGCTCAAGTCGGACGACGTCTTCACCAACGGCGAGACAGCGGACAACCGCATCTCGTCTCACAAGAAGCTGATCTCGAACGCCTGCTCGAAGTTCATGGACTGACATCCCTGAGCTCACGCCCGAACCGCCCGTACGCGGAACGAACCGCGTACGGGCGGCGGGCGGACACCGGCCAGAGGGCAGCGGTCAGTGGAAGAAGTGCCGCGTCCCCGTGAAGTACATCGTCACGCCGGCCTTCTTCGCCGCCTCGACCACGAGCTCGTCGCGCACCGAACCGCCGGGCTGGACCACGGCCTTGACGCCGGCCTCGGTGAGGATTTCCAGGCCGTCGGGGAAGGGGAAGAAGGCGTCCGAGGCCGCGTAGGAGCCGGTGGCTCGCTCGGCGCCCGCGCGCTCGACCGCCAGCTTCGCGGAGTCGACGCGGTTGACCTGGCCCATGCCGACGCCGACCGAGGCGCCGTCCTTGGCGAGGAGGATGGCGTTGGACTTCACGGCACGGCAGGCCTTCCACGCGAAGGCGAGGTCGGACAGTTCCTCCGCGCTCAGTGCCTCGCCCGTCGCCAGGGTCCAGTTGGCGGGGTCGTCGCCGTCGGCCTGGAGGCGGTCCGTCACCTGGAGGAGGACGCCGCCGTCCACCGGCTTGAGCTCGGCCGGGGTGGAGGGGGCACCGGAGGCCTTCAGGACGCGGATGTTCTTCTTCTTGGCGAGGGCTTCGAGCGCGCCGTCCTCATAGTCGGGCGCCACGATGACCTCGGTGAAGATCTCGGCGACCTGCTCGGCCATCTCCTTCGACACCGGACGGTTGACGGCGATCACACCGCCGAACGCCGACAGCGGGTCGCAGGCGTGCGCCTTGCGGTGCGCCTCGGCGACGTCCGCGCCGACGGCGATACCGCAGGGGTTGGCGTGCTTGATGATCGCGACGCAGGGCTCGTCGTGGTCGTACGCGGCACGGCGGGCGGCGTCCGTGTCCGTGTAGTTGTTGTACGACATCTCCTTGCCGTGCAGCTGCTCGGCCTCGGCCAGGCCGCCGCCGGTGCCGTCGACATAGAGGGCGGCCGGCTGGTGCGGGTTCTCGCCGTAGCGCAGGGTGTTCTTGCGCTCCCAGGTCGCGCCCAGGAAGTCGGGGAACTGCGAGTCGTCCACAGGGGCGTAGGAGGAGGCGAACCAGGACGCGACCGCGACGTCGTACGACGCCGTGTGCTGGAAGGCCTCCGCCGCCAGGCGCTTGCGGGTGGACAGGTCGAAGCCGCCGTCCTTGACCGCCGAGAGGACGTCCGCGTACCGCGCCGGACTGGTGACGACCGCCACCGACGGGTGGTTCTTCGCTGCCGCGCGCACCATCGACGGACCGCCGATGTCGATCTGCTCCACGCACTCGTCGGGGGAGGCGCCGGAGGCGACCGTCTCGCGGAACGGGTAGAGGTTGACCACGACCAGGTCGAACGGCTCCACGCCCAGCTCGGCGAGCTGGCGCCGGTGGTCCTCCAGGCGGAGGTCCGCGAGGATGCCCGCGTGGACCTTCGGGTGCAGCGTCTTGACGCGGCCGTCCAGGCACTCGGGGAAGCCCGTGAGCTCCTCGACCTTGGTGACCGGGACGCCGGCGGCGGCGATGCGGGAGGCGGTCGACCCGGTGGAGACGAGCTCCACGCCCGCCTCGTGCAGGCCGCGTGCGAGGTCTTCGAGGCCCGTCTTGTCGTAGACGCTGACGAGCGCCCGTCGGATGGCCCGCTTGTTGCTCTCGGCGGTCACTGGATAACTACCTTTCGTCCCTCGATGCGATAGCCGTTGCGGGCGAGCCGCCCCACGACATCGACGAGCAGCCTTCGCTCGACTTCCTTGATGCGCTCGTGCAGAGCGGCACCCTCGTCCTCGTGGTCCTCTTCCCGGACCTCGACCACGCCCTGAGCGATGATCGGTCCGGTGTCGACGCCGTCGTCGACGAAGTGGACGGTGCAGCCGGTGACCTTGGCGCCGTACGCGAGCGCGTCACGGACGCCGTGGGCGCCGGGAAAGCTGGGGAGAAGCGCGGGGTGGGTGTTCACGAACCGCCCGCCGAAGCGGGCCAGGAACTCCTTGCCCACGATCTTCATGAAACCGGCGGAGACGACGAGGTCGGGCTCGTAAGCGGCCACGGCCTCGGCAAGGGCCGTGTCCCACTCGTCACGGGTGGCGTGGTCCTTCACCCGGCACACGAAGGTGGGGATCCCGGCACGCTCGGCGCGGGCCAGTCCCTCGATGCCCGCGCGGTCCGCACCGACGGCGACGATCTCGGCGCCGTAGGCCTCGGGGCCGGCGGTCGCGATGGTGTCGAGCAGCGCCTGCAGGTTGGTACCGGAACCGGAGACCAGCACGACGAGGCGCTTGGCCACGGGCTTGGCGGCCACGGTGAGGCCCTTTCTCGGGGGTGCGTTTGTATGGTCGTACGAATGCTTCGCGCCCCGGGATACGGGGAAGTCTACGAAGCGGCCGACCGTCAGCAACGATACCGGCACAGCGGGCGGCCCCCACGGGACGGGGGCGTGGCCGGAAGGTAGCGTCTGCGAGGAGCGGGCTCGGGAACGCGGTGGTAGTGCGGTGCGTTCTCCACGTGACAGCTCAGGACAGACAGCCGTATCACCTAGGGGAAGACGCTCACTTGATGCCGGACCGCAGTCTGCGACTCCTTACGCTCCCCCCGCAGTCATCGCTGGGAGGGGAGCGCAGCGGCGTGCTTCTGCGGGAGCGCCCCACCTCACCGCCCGACGCTCACGCCCCCGATTCGAATCCGGGGTCGAAGCCGGATTCAGCCCCCGATTCCACTCCGGCCTCGGACGACAACCCGTTCGCACCGCCGCCGGAGGGCACGCCGGACCGGCCCTGGCAGCCACGCCGGCACCCGACGGGCGGTGAGACCGGCGAAGGCGGCCAGGGGTCCGACGCACCGAGCGGTGACGGTGGCAGAGCCCCCTGGGGCAGCCAGTGGAGCAACCAGCAGCCCGGCCGCTCCCCCGACGGCTTCGGCAGTCGCCCGGGTACCGGTCCCGAGAAACCGAACGGCGGCGGGCAGGGCCCGGGCCTGCGCTGGGACCCGAAAGACCCCTCCCAGCGGCGCGCGCGGTATGCCCTCCTGAGCGGCATGTGGGCCTTCTTCTTCGCACTGTTCAGCTGGCCCTACGTGGCACTGATGCTCGGTGCGCTGGCCCTGTACTGGGGCATCAGCGCCCTGCGCGCCAAGCCCCCCGCCGCCCCCGACCCCAACATCCCGGCGCACGCGCAGAGCGGCCGCCCGCAGCGGACCGCCGCGGTGAGCGGCCTGGTCACGGCGTCCCTGGCCATCGCCCTGGTCGCCGCCGGCTTCACCATGAAGCTGGTCTACGACGACTACTACACCTGCACGAACGACGCCCTCACGAACGAGGCGGCGCAGTCCTGCGCCGACCTTCTGCCGAAGGAGCTGCGGGGGGTGCTGGGGGCGAACAGCTGACAGCGGGTTCTCGATGTCAGAGTGCGTCGGGCGAGACCGGTGGTTCCGGCTCGGCGGACGCCTCCTTGAGCGCCGCCCAGCGTGCCTCCCGCGCCACGTCGTCGTCGTGCCACAGCGGGTGCGCGGCCTCGGTGGGCAGGAAGTCGTACGGCTCGAAGGTGCTGTCGTCGTCCATCGGCGCCTCCCAGGGCTTCGGTGCTTTCGAGGCCTTCGCCGCGTCCGAGGGGTTCAGTACGTCCGAGGCCTTCGCTGCGTTCGAGGCGTTCGGTGCGTGCGAGGCGTTCAGTGCATGAGAGGCCTTCGGTGTCTTCGACCTCTCCGGTAGGCCCGCGGTCCCCGGTACGCCCGCGGCTTTCGATTCCTCCACGCGCGGCTTCCCGATCGTGGCGCCGCGCTCCCCGCGTCCACTCACGACCCGCGCCGGACGCTCCCGGCACCGCCACGCCCGCAGCGTCAGCGCGGTGGGAACCCCCAGCGCCGAGGTCCAGGCCAGGGCCGCCGGCCCCGTCTGCCACCACACCGGTCCGAAGCGGGCCAGCGCACCAACGCCGAGCGGTCCGCCCGCGAGTGCCGTGAGGACGGCGAGCAGGACCGCGCACAGTACGGCCGCCAGCCCGGCGGTCCCCGCGGTCCGGCCCCGCGACCAGGCCCGCGTCACCGGTCCGCCTGCCGCGTCCGCGTCGCCAGCGGCGACCCGCCCCACGAACCACCCCACCGTGAGCCCGGCCGCCACCGGTACCACCCCGGCCGCCCAGTTCAGCGGCGTTCCCGGGCCCGGGTCCGGTACCGCCGCCAGCAGGGGAAACGGCGGGAGCAGGGGCGCGGGGGCGGACGCGAGCGGGGTCACGGCGTGGCCGACGCCGAGGGCGAAGCCGGGGCCGAGGGCGTACGACCCCGCCCACACCACCGCGTTCGGGACCAGGGCGAGGCAGAGCAGCAGGACCGCGAACCGGCCCGACCATCCCCCCGTGAGCTGGAGCAACGACTCCCGGGCGGCCCCGACGTGCCACACCAGCGACGCGGCCAGCAGCAGCGCCCCGCCCCCGACGAGCACCGCCGTGCCCGCACCCGCGGCGCGCGCGGCCGTGCCGAGGCAAACCCGGGCATCCGCGCCGACGACGAGCCGTCGTAGGCCCGCCGGCAGCAGGATCAGCGCGTTGTCCAGCTCCGCGCGCGGGCGGCCGTACGCCGTCCACACCCCCGTGCCCGCCGCCACCGTCACGACCAGCGGCACCCACACGCCCGTCCACGCCCACGACGGACGCAGGCCGCCACCCGTCATCTGGAACGCGGCGACGGCGCCGACGGCGAGGTAGCCGAGAACGACGCCCGCGCAGGCCGTCCGTCCCGAGACAGGCGTTCGTACCGGGACAGACGTCCGTACCGGGACGGCGATCCACGCCGGGGTGGCCGTCGGCTCGTCGTCCTCCTCGCCCCCGTCGGTCGCGTCCCGGGCCGCCCGGTGCACCAGCCAGAGCGGCAGCGCGAGGAGGAGGAGCGGGATCACGCCGACGGGTGCGGCGACGCCGGTGAGCGTGTCGGTGCGGAGCAGTTCGACGCCGTGGGCCAGCAGCCACAGCGCCACGGCGACGTGCAGCGCGCCGCCGGGCCCGCTGTCGGGGTAGGGCGAGCTGATCCACAGCACCATGACGAGGACGGTGAACGACCCGAGCCCCAGCCCGGCCGCGATCGCACCCCCCAGGAATCCGGCGGCCAGTCCGGGTGACCGGTCGCGCCACCGGGTGAGCAGGGACGAGAACGGCGGTCGGCGTGCGGGCATCTGGATCACGACCGTCATGCTCCCAACGACACGCGCTTTCTCGTCGTAACAGGCGAACCTCCGAAGTGTCGCTCAATATACTTTTATGTACTTTTTCGTACGAAGGGGCGCCCGGTGACGCAGAGTCCTGCAACCCAGCTCCCCCCGCCGAAAGAGCGCCGACGCCTGCGCGAGGCAGGGTCGCTGACGCAGGCTCAGGCCGCGGCCCGGATGGGCGTCAGGCTTGAGACGCTGCGGGCGTGGGAGAAGGGCCGTACGGCACCGCAGGGCCGCCGGAGGCGGGAGGCGTACGCGCGCCTGCTGGCAGAGCTGGCGACCGGCGCCGCCGAGCCCCCCGTACGAACGGAAGCCCTCCCGGCGCCCGAGCCACGACCGGAACCAGGCCCCGCGCCGACTCCAGGAGGGCCGCCCCCCGCGCCGATGCCCGAACCGGACGTCACCGCACCTCCCCTGACCCCCGCTCAGGCCTTCGACGCCCTGTACGCCTTCTGCGCCCCCGCCCTGGTCCGGCAGGCCTATCTGCTCACCGGGCGGCGGGAACTCGCGCGCGAGTCGGTCGAGCGGGCCTTTCAACTCGCCTGGCAGCACTGGCCGGAGGTGGCGGTCGACCGGGACCCGGCCGGCTGGGTACGGGCCACGGCGTACGAGTACGCCCTCTCCCCCTGGCACCGCTTCCGCCCGCGCTACCGGCACCCCGAGGCGCCGCCCGCCGACGCGTCCGACCGTGCGCTGATGGACGTACTCCTGCAACTCCCGCCGCCGTACCGCCGCACGCTTCTGCTGTACGACGGTGTCGGCCTCGACCTGCCGGAGACGGCGGCGGAGGCGGAGGCGAGCACGCCGGCGACCGCTAACCGGCTGCTGTACGCGCGCCAGGCGGTCGCCGAGCGGCTCCCTGAGCTGTCCGACCCCGCGGAACTGAACCGGCGGCTGGCCGAACTGGCCTCCACCGAGCGGCTGCGGGCCGCCAAGCCGCCGACGGTACGGACGGGCAGCGAACGCCGGGCCCGGTTCTGGACGCGGGCCGCCATCGCCTTCACGGTCGCGCTGATCGGGACGACCGCGCTGACCGCACGGACGGCGCCCATGCGGTACGAGCCGCCGGTGGCGCCGGGCGAGACCGTGCGGGGAGTGCCGCCGCGGGTGGCGCCAGGCTCCTTGTCGGAGGCGGAGGAGGAGCTGCGGGAGCGGTTGCGCGAGGCGACGGTGAGCGGGCCGATGCGGCTGGTGCCGCAAGGACGCTGAGCACAGCGAGAAGGGCCCGCATCCTCAGTGAGGATGCGGGCCCTTCTCGCTGTGCGGTGTGGTGCCTGGTTCAGCCGGTGAGCAATGCTCAGTGGCCGAGAATGGCGCGCGCCAGCTTCGCCGTCTCGGTCGGCGTCTTGCCGACCTTGACACCGGCGGCCTCGAGGGCCTCCTTCTTGGCGGCGGCCGTACCGGAGGAGCCGGAGACGATGGCGCCGGCGTGGCCCATGGTCTTGCCCTCGGGCGCGGTGAAGCCCGCGACGTAACCGACGACCGGCTTCGTCACGTTCTTCGCGATGAAGTCCGCCGCACGCTCCTCGGCGTCGCCGCCGATCTCGCCGATCATGACGATCAGGTCGGTGTCGGGGTCGGCCTCGAACGCGGCGAGCGCGTCGATGTGCGTCGTACCGATGACCGGGTCGCCACCGATGCCGACGGCGGACGAGAAGCCGATGTCACGCAGCTCGTACATCATCTGGTAGGTCAGCGTGCCGGACTTCGAGACCAGGCCGATGCGGCCCGGCTTCGTGATGTCGCCCGGGATGATGCCGGCGTTGGACTGGCCCGGGGTGATGAGACCGGGGCAGTTCGGGCCGATGATCCGCGTCTTGTTGCCCTTCGACACGGCGTACGCGTAGAACGCGGCCGAGTCGTGGACCGCGATGCCCTCGGTGATGACGACCGCGAGGGGGATCTCGGCGTCGATCGCCTCGACGACGGCGGCCTTGGAGAAGGCCGGCGGCACGAAGAGGACGGACACGTTCGCGCCCGTCTTCTCGATCGCCTCGGCGACCGTGCCGAAGACCGGGATCTCCGTGCCGTCGATGTCGACGGACGTGCCCGCCTTGCGGGGGTTCACGCCACCGACGATGTTGGTGCCGTCCGCGAGCATGAGCTTGGTGTGCTTCATGCCCGTGGCACCGGTCATGCCCTGGACGATGACCTTTGAGTCCTTGTTGAGGAAGATAGCCATGGCTGTGTCTGTCCCTCTTCCTTACTTCGCAGCCGCGAGCTCGGCGGCCTTGTCGGCCGCGCCGTCCATGGTGTCCACGCGCTGCACGAGCGGGTGGTTGGCGTCGGAGAGGATCTTGCGACCCAGCTCGGCGTTGTTGCCGTCGAGGCGGACGACGAGGGGCTTGGTGACTTCCTCGCCCTTGTCCTTGAGCAGCTGCAGCGCCTGCACGATGCCGTTGGCGACCTCGTCGCAGGCGGTGATGCCGCCGAAGACGTTGACGAAGACGGACTTGACGTCCGGGTCGCCGAGGATGATCTCCAGGCCGTTCGCCATGACCGCGGCGGAGGCGCCGCCGCCGATGTCGAGGAAGTTGGCGGGCTTGACGCCGCCGTGGGCCTCACCGGCGTACGCGACGACGTCCAGGGTGCTCATGACGAGACCCGCGCCGTTGCCGATGATGCCGACCTCACCGTCGAGCTTGACGTAGTTGAGGTTCTTCTCCTTGGCGGCGGCCTCGAGCGGGTTGGCCGCGTCCTTGTCGGCGAGAGCCTCGTGGTCCGGCTGGCGGAACTCGGCGTTCTCGTCCAGGGAGACCTTGCCGTCCAGGGCGATGACGTCACCGGAGGCGACCTTCGCCAGCGGGTTGACCTCGACGAGGAGCGCGTCCTCGGCGATGAAGGTCTTCCACAGGGTGACGAGGACGCCTGCCACCTTGTCGGCGACCTCGGCCGGGAACTTCGCGGCCGCGACGATCTCGCGGGCCTTCTCGGGGGTCACACCCTCGTTGGCGTCGATCGGCGTCTTCGCGACGGCGTCGGGGCGGTTGGCCGCCACCTCCTCGATCTCCATGCCGCCCTCGACGGAGGCGATGGAGAGGAAGGTGCGGTTGGTGCGGTCCAGGAGGAAGGAGACGTAGTACTCCTCCAGGATCTCCGGGGCCGTCTCGGCGATCATCACCTTGTGGACCGTGTGGCCCTTGATGTCCATGCCGAGGATGTCCGTCGCACGGGCGACGGCCTCGTCCGGGCTGGCGGCGAGCTTCACGCCGCCGGCCTTGCCACGGCCGCCGACCTTCACCTGGGCCTTGACGACGGACTTGCCACCAAGACGCTCAGTGGCTGCGCGGGCCGCCTCAGGCGTGTCGATGACTTCACCGGCCAGCACCGGTACATCGTGCTTGGCGAAGAGGTCCCTCGCCTGGTACTCGAACAGGTCCACGCGCTTCCGTCCCTATCAGTGATCTCGCGGTTCGTTGTCTGCGTGGGCGTGCCGCGAGGGCAACGTGACGTCCGCCGTCTGTCAGTCACAAGGGAGGCGCACACGGTGTCCGAGCGCGCGGCATGTCCGTCTCGCAGGTTATCCCTGCTTGCCGGAGGCCTCTAAATCGCGGGTCACACCTGAGCGGTGATACCTGTCACATGATGCCGTGCTCACCGGCACGGCGTGCCGTGTGTGAGGGCCTCACCGGGCTGGGGTCGACCCGGTGAGGCCCCTTGAACAGCCCCTAAGGGGCGCAGGGCGGATGATCCCCACCCCAATGGGGACCATCCCTCCCCGTCCACGAGGTTCCGGCCGGACGAACCGACGGCTTTCGGCCGTCCGGGTCCTGCGGCCTCATGGAGTCAGGTGGTCGGCAGTCGGCCGGACCGTCGTACGGCCGGACTCAGACGCCGTACGTGCTGCCGCGGTGCAGGTTCTGTGCGGCCTGCGTGTGCTGTGCGGCGTGCGCCTCCTGTCCGTCCCGGAGGTTCTGTGCGGCCGTGTTCTGTACGCCCCGCAGGTAACCCGGGGTGACCGACCGGGCGACGCCATCGGCGCCGGTGACGGCGTGGCCCGTGAGCGGTCCGGCGGTGGCCCGGACGGTCCCGGTCAGGTCCTCCGCGAACGGGGCGACCTGGCCTGCGACGCCGGACGCGAACGGGGCGACCTCGCCGGCGACGCCGGACGCGAAGGGCTGGACGTCCTGCGTGACGCCGTACCCCAGCGTGGTGGCGCTGCCGCCGACGCCCTGCACGACGGGCCGCACGGTCTCCACGAGGGTGTCGACGACCGGCTGCACGGCACCGGTGACCCCCTGCGCGAACGGCGGCACCTGGCCGGCGACGCCGTGGCCCAGCTCGCTCGCGTGTCCGGTCACACCATGCGCGAGCGGCGGTACGTCACCGGCGACGCCGTACGCGAAGGACTGGACGTCCTGCGTGACGCCGTACGGCACCGCGGTCGCGTCCCTGACGGCCTGCCCGGCGACGGGCAGCACGCCGTGCACGGCCGTGTGCGCGACCGGCGGCAGTACGGCGTCCGTCGTGCCGTCGGCGACCTGGCCGACGAGGCCGGTGGCGTAGGGCGGCACGTCCGTGGCGACGCCGTTCACGACCCACTGGGCATCGCCGACCGTGGCCGCGGCGTACTGAGGCACGTCGGAGACGACCCCGCCGACGACCGGCCGCACGCCCTGCACCACACCCGCGGCGACCGGCTGCACGCCCCGCACGAGGCCCGCGGCGACCGGCTGCACGCCCCGAACGGCGCCGCCCGCGACGGGCTGGACGTCGGCCACCACCCCGTACGCCAGTGCGGACGCGGCGTCGACGGTGTGTCCGGCGGTCTGCTCGACCCCGGCCACGGTGCCACCCACGACCGGAGTCACGCCGTTCACGGTGTCGCTGACGACGGGGTGCACGCCGTCCAGCGTGTCGGTGACGACCGGATGCACCCCGTCGACCGCGTGACCGGCGACGGGTACGACACCCACGACAGCGTGCTCCGCACTCGGCACGACACCTGCCACCGCCTGCCCGGCGACCGGCAGGACCCCGCCGACGGCGGCGCTCGCCACGGGCGGGACGACCGCTGCCGCCGTCTGCTGGACGACCGGGGTGACTGTGCCGGGGATGCCCGTGACCGTGCCGGTGAGGTGGCTCGGGACGGAGGAGACGGTGGCCTCGGCGGCGCCCGTCACGGCGGTGGTCCGGCCCTGGACGGTGGTGGCCGCACCCGCGCCCCGGGTCTCGACGCCCACGACCGTGGTCCGCGCCGCGTCGGTCACGCCCGCCGCCGTGCGGCCCGCGCCGGCGACGGTGTGCCGCGCCTTCGTCCGTACGACGCCCTCGACGCCCTGCGCCTGGGAACGGGCCGCGGACTGGACGCCCTGCAGCCTCGTCTGGGCTGCGGCCAGCGCCTGCTCCAGCTCGGGAGCGAAGGCGGTGAGGGGGCCGAAGAGGTAGTCGATCTCGCTCTGAGGCGCACTCGGAGCGCTCGGTGTGCTCGGAACACCCTGAGCACTCGCGTCGGAGACGGTGGAGCGGGCCGCGGTGACGCTCTCGTCGGCGGTGACGGTCGCCGTGGCCGTGGCGGCCTGCGCCGCACGGGCCGCCTGCGCGCCCTGGATGGCCGCGGCACCCCTCACGTGGGACACCTTCGGGGCGGTGACTTTCGCGTCGACGTACCGGCGGGCCTGGTCCACGGCATCGGTGGACGCGGTGTTCGTGGCCGTGCCGGCGGCCGTGGCACCGGAGACGGTGTCCTGCACGCCGGAGACGACACCGTCGACCGTGCCGGTGACGGTGTCGGTGACCGTGCCGAGGGTGTCAGTGAGGCCAGTCGGCGCGTCGGTCGTCGCGTCGGCGGTGGCGTCTGCGGTGGCGTCCGGCGCGGAGAGGGCGGACGCGGGCAGTTCGTCAGCGCTCGCCACGGCGGAACCGAGCGCCCACGCGCCGGTGACGCCGGCGGCTATGACGATGGAACGGCGGATGTTCTTGTTCATGCGTACGTCAGATCCTTAGATCCTCGGGAGTTCCGAAGCACACGGGGAGAGCTCCTTCGAAGGGCTCTCAGGGCCCTCAGGGCCTCGGGACTTGGGCAGGCTTGGGGACAAGTTGGGCGCCGTCTCCGGCCGCGGTCCGGGAGTCTCCATGAGGGAGAAGTCCCTGAGGGACCGCGGAATTCGGTGAGGCTCCGGGGGCTCCATCCGGAGACCGGAGGGGCGTCCGGACGGTCGGGCAGACCTGTTCCGCCCCCGCGCGGCAGGTCTACAGCGGGGGGAAGGCCTGCCCTAGCCGGGGAATACGGGGATGTCCCGGTGCCTGTCCCGGGTACCGTCCGCCGCGGCGCGCGCGGCCACGCCGGCCACGAGTCGCAGCGGTGCCCGGTTGTCGCCGGTGACGGCATGCGCGTCACCGTGCCGCGGCGTGCCGTTGTCGACCGCCGACTTGCCGCTCAGCACGCCGCCCGCGTCACCGGGGGGCGTGTGACGCTCGGGGCCCTGCCCGGCGGGCTCGGCCGGATGCGCTGCCTTGTGCGCCACCCCGCCGGTCACGACGCCACCGGCGGCGAACCGAGGTCCGTACGTCAGATGCGTTGCCGTCGCCGCGGCGGTACGCCCCTCCGGCCCCTGCTCCTTGACCGCCGGCGGTACGACCGATGTGCCCGACCCCGGCGCGAGAGTGTCCGGCGCCGGCCAGGCCTGCCCAGGCTGCGCGGGCGAACCGGGCAGGCCTGGCAGTCCAGGAAGACCGGGCGGTTCAGGGAGACCGGGCGGTTCGAAGTCATGCGGCGGGCTCGGCAGCGCAGGCAGCGACGGGGACGCGGGGAACGACGGCAGCTTCGCCTCCGCCTCGGCCAGCCCCGCGGCTACGGTGCCCACGAGGCGATCGACCGGCTCCGTGACGCGAGCTTCCACGCTCCGGGCGACGTGACGGACCGCCGGCCGGACGACGTGATCGTCGGCCGCGGGCGCACCTGTCGTCACCGACCGCGCGCCTTGCGAACCCTCGGCGGAGGCCGTGTCGGCGACGGAGGCCGTAGGACTCGAACCAGCGGAGGTCGTCGGCATCGCGGAATTCGTCGGCGTCACGGAACCCGTGGACGTCGCCGACGGCACCCCGTCCGCCGCATGCGCCTGCGCCCCGCAGAGGAACCCGAGCGCGAGCAGCCCGCCCACCAGCACGGCCACTTGCAGCGCACGCCGTCCGGCCGCCGTACGCATCACGCGCAGGGCGGCACCGGAAAGAACGGCTGACAAGGGCAAGAGGGGGGAGGTTCCTCCCGTGCGGAACAAGCGGAGCGCAGCGCACCGCTGACGGGCGCGTTGATCCTCGCACGGCACTCCCGAGGTTGCGCAAGCCCCCCGTTACCGATGCGTAGTCATGTCCGGTTTGCCGCCCCGAGTCGTCCGGCAATGCAGGTCAATGGGTCGACAAATCGCCGACGAGTCACCACGCCTCCGGCCCCTCACGCACTCTCCGGTATCGGCAACGGCCGCTTCTCGATCGCCGCCGCCATCACCTCCGGAAAGAGGTCCGGCGTACAGGCGAAGGCCGGTGCCCCCAGCCCGGCGAGCGCGGCCGCGTGCTCCCGGTCGTACGCGGGCGCCCCCTCGTCCGACAGAGCCAGCAACGTCACGAACTGCACCCCCGACGCCTTCATCGCCGCGACCCGCTTGAGCATCTCGTTCCGTATGCCCCCTTCATAGAGGTCGCTGATCAGCACGACCACCGTCTCCGCGGGACGCGTGATCTGCGACTGGCAGTACGCCAGCGCCCGGTTGATGTCGGTGCCGCCGCCGAGCTGGGTGCCGAACAGGACGTCGACCGGGTCGTCCAGCTGGTCGGTGAGGTCGACGACCGCCGTGTCGAAGACGACGAGCCGCGTGCTGATCGACCGCATGGACGCCAGCACCGCCCCGAACACCGACGCGTAGACGACGGACGCCGCCATCGACCCCGACTGGTCGATGCAGAGGATGACTTCCTTCTTCACGGACCGGGACGCCCGCCCGTACCCGATGAGCCGCTCCGGCACGATCGTCCGGTACTCCGGCAGGTAGTGCTTGAGGTTGGCCGCGATCGTGCGGTTCCAGTCGATGTCGTGGTGGCGGGGCCGGTTGATCCGGGCGCTCCGGTCGAGCGCACCGGTGAGGGTGGCCCGGGTGCGGCTGGCCACTCGCTTCTCCAGGTCCTCGACGACCTTGCGCACGACCGCCCGTGCCGTCTCCTTGGTGGTCTCCGGCATCGCCTTGTTGAGGGAGAGGAGCGTGCCGACGAGGTGCACGTCGGCCTCCACCGCCTCCAGCATCTCCGGTTCCAGCAGCAGCGCGGACAGCCCGAGCCGGTCGATGGCGTCGCGCTGCATGATCTGTACGACGGAGGAGGGGAAGTAGGTCCGGATGTCCCCGAGCCAGCGCGCCACGGCCGGCGCCGACGCCCCGAGCCCCGCCGAACGGTCCCGCCCCGTCGGCCCCTTGTCCGCCTTGCCGTAGAGCGCGGCCAGCGCCCCGTCCATGGCGGCGTCCGGCCCGGACAGCGCGCATCCGGTGCCGTCGGCCGCGTCGCCGCCGAGGACGAGCCGCCAGCGCCGCAGCCGCTCCTGGGCCGGGTCGATCAGCTCCGCCGTCATCGCGCCACTCCTCCGCGCTCGCAGGTCACCCGTTCTTCCACCGACCCGTTCGTCATCCGCGCACCCCCACACGAACCCACACGAAGCCGTTCCCAGAGCGGAACCACCGGCACGGTCGTCGTCGGCCCGTCCGCCGCCCCGCACCCGTGCCCGGCCCGGACCGTCGCCACCGACATGGCGGCTACGGCCAACACCTCGCCCGGCTTCATCGGCTCGCTCAGCCGGTCGGCCGTCACGTCCGCCGCAGCGGTCACAGCCGTCGTGCTCGCCGCGTCGGCCGTAGCCGTCATGGCCTTCGTGCTCGCCATGGCCGTCATAGTCGTCACGGTCGTCATCACGCCACCCCCACAAGGTCGTTGTCGTCGGTGCTCGCCGCCTCGCCGTCCAGCCCGAGAAGCAGCCGCACCACCGGCAGCACCGCGTCCGCACGCTCGCTGTCGAGGTCGGCCCCGAAGCCGGGTGTCCCGGACCCGGTCGGCGCACCGCTCCCCCGCTGCCCCGGCCCGCGTCGGACCAACTCGCCCAGGGTCCGACGCACCCCCGGTTCGTACGCCGAGAAGGTCCGCCGCAGCAAGGGCAGCACGTCCGTGAACGCCTCCGCCGGCACGCCCGTCAGCCACGCGTCGACCAGCCCGAGCAGCCGCTCGTCGTGCACGAGCAGCATCCCGCCTCCGGAGCCGCCGCCGACGAAGCCCTCGATCCACGCGGCCGCGTCCCCCGGTGGAGTGCCCGGCGACAGCACGAGTCCCATGAGCCGGGCCGCGTCGCCCTGCGCCAACTCCCCTTCGTCCAGCAGCAGCCGCACGGCCCGCCCACGGACGACGCCGGGCACGGTGTCCCGCCCGGACAACACCCGCAGCACGCCGTACCAGCGCTCACGCAGATCGCCGTGGGTGGCCTCGGAGGCCTCGCTCAGCAATCCCACCGCCCCGTGCACCGCGTCGGCATGACGCCGCATCTCCTCGGCCGCGTCGGCGTCTAGTGCGGCACAGGCCGGGGGCAGCCCGACGAAGATCCGTTCGGCGAGGCCCGCGGCGACCTCCGTCAGGGCGCCGGTGTCCGTGCCGCGTACGTCGCCGTACCGAAGGGAGCGGACCAGGGCCGGCAGGGCCTGGGCGAGGTGACCGACGTCCGTGTCCAGCGCCGCACGGTCGGCGAGGATCCGCATCACCACCGGCAGCGCGTGAGGCAGTTCGGCCAGCAGGCAGCGCTCGGCGAGAGCGGTGACGTCGGCGAGAGCCTGCGCGGAGACGGCGTCCGCCTCGGCCTTGGCGGTCGCGGCGCCGAGCACGGTCGTGCCCCACACCCCGGCCTCCGCGACCCGCACGGACAGCTCCGGCTCCCACCGCAGCCGCCACGTCTCCCGGAACGTGCCCGTACTCCCACGCGAGGTCACCGGCTCGCCCCATCCCACGCCCAGCAGCCGCAGCCGGTGCAGCAGCCTGCTGCGCTCGACGTCGGTGTCCTTGCGCAGATCGAGCTCCAGCTCCCGCTCCAGTGCCTCCGGTTTGAGCCGCAGCCTGCGCTGGATCCGGTCGAGGTCCCGCTGCAACGGCACCGCGGGCGCCGCCCGCGGCACCTCCCCCAGCACGTCCCCCACGACCAGCCGGTCGTGCACCAGCGCCAGCGGCACGTCCGAGCCCTCGCACATCACCGCCCGCACGGCGTCGGTCGTCTCGCTGAGCCCCGGCAGCGGACGCCCGCGCATCGCGGCGAGCGTCTCCGCCAGCCGTACCGCCTCGATGACGTGCGCCGAGGACACGAGCCGGTCCTCGTCCCGCAGCAGGCCCGCCACCTTGGTCAGCCACCGCTCGACCGGCCGGTCCGGCGCGCCGAACAGATGCCCGTACCAGCCCGGCGAGTCGATGCCCGCGCCGTACCCGCTGTGCCGCGACAACCGGCGATACGTCCACGGCACCCACGTCATCGCCGCCTTGACCTTGGGCAGCCCCTTGAGCAGCGCCCGGTCGGCGGCGACGGCGCTCTTCTGCCGCACCGCGGGCACGTGCCAGGCCCCGCACACCACGGCCACACCGTCCCCGAACTCCCGCTGCGCCGCGCGTACCTGGAGCCGCATGTACGCCTCGCGCACGAGATCCCGGTCGTGTCCCCCGCTCCCGTACGTCTCCCGCAGCGCCCCCATGGCCTCTTCGAGCGCGACGAAGGGTGCAAGGGCGTCCCCTTCGCCCGCCCCCCGGTGCTCGACGACGTCCTCCCACCAACGCTCCGGATCGTCGTAACCGGCAGCCTCGGAAAGCACCCCGAGCGGATCGACCCGAACATCGGCAGCGCCACCGACACCGACCTCGTCACGTCGGTCGCTACCTGCCTGACCACCGTCCCCGCCCCCGGGGTCGCCGCCTGCCTCGGTCGCGGGTTCGCCGCCTGCCCCGCCCGCGGGCGCGCGGCCTACTCCGCCCGCAGGCTCGCTGTCTTCCCCGGCCTCGGGCTCGCCGGAAGCCCCGTCCGAGGGCCCGCCGTCACCGGCGGGGTGCTGCGCCCCTTCCCCTGGCTCGTCGTCCCTCCCCCACGCCAAGGTGTGCGTGGCCGGGAGGTCGATGAAACGGGCCGGGACGTCGTGTTCCAAGGCCCAGCGGATCGCGACCCACTCCGGTGAGAACTCGGCCAGCGGCCAGAACGCCGAGCGGCCGGGCTCGTCCACGGCGTGGGCGAGGAGCGCGACCGGCGGCCGCATGTCCTCGTCCGCGGCGAGCGGGATCAGGGCGTCTGCCTCGGGCGGCCCCTCGATCAGCACGGCCTTCGGCCGGGCCGCGGCCAGCGCCGCCCGCACGGCCCGCGCGGAACCGGGCCCGTGATGCCGAACCCCGAGCAACAGCAGCCCCGCCCCGGGCCCCCTGCTCCCGGACTCCTCAGTGCCTGTCACACCGTCCCCCTCGCCTCCGAGTCCACCGCGAATCGTCGTCAAGCAGCCAGACGCCCCCACGACACGCCGCCCCCGACCCACCGCAGCCGCCCCCACGTCGGCTCCAGGCCCCGCCGAGCACCACCGCCGTACGACCGCCCCCGCCTGCTCCCAGCCCCGCCGCCCGACGGCCACCCGCCATCACGGCGCAAGCCGCCCCCATACGGCCACGCACACTCCCGAAGTGCACCGCCTCCATACGGGCAGCCGCCCTCCCGGCGGGGATCACCCCCGCACGCCCCTCCCCCGTCGGACTTCCTCCCCGGCGCCCCCTCCCGGCGCCCTTCACGCGCTCACCTCCCGGCAGGCCCGGTAGAAGTCCTTCCAGCCGTCACGCTCGCGGACGACCGCCTCCAGGTACTCCTGCCAGATGACCCGGTCGGCGGCCGGATCGCGGACGACGGCGCCGAGGATGCCCGCGGCGACGTCGCCGGCCCGCAGGACGCCGTCACCGAAGTGGGCAGCGAGTGCGAGGCCGTTGGTGACGACGGAGATCGCCTCGGCCGTCGAGAGCGTGCCGCTGGGCGACTTCAGCTTCGTACGGCCGTCGGACGTGACGCCGTCGCGCAGCTCGCGAAAGACGGTCACGACGCGGCGGATCTCGTCGATGCCGTCGGGCGCGGCGGGCAGGTCGAGGGAGCGGCCGAGCTGGTCGACGCGGCGCGAGACGATGTCGACCTCGGCCTCGACGCTCTCCGGCAGCGGCAGCACGACCGTGTTGAAGCGGCGGCGCAGGGCGCTGGACAGCTCGTTGACCCCCCGGTCGCGGTCGTTGGCGGTCGCGATGACGTTGAAGCCGCGGACCGCCTGCACCTCCTGGCCCAGTTCCGGTATCGGCAGCGTCTTCTCCGACAGGATCGTGATGAGCGTGTCCTGCACGTCGGCCGGGATACGGGTCAGTTCCTCGACCCGGGCCGTCATCCCCTCCGCCATCGCCCGCATGACCGGGCTGGGGACCAGGGCGTCGCGGCTCGGGCCGTGCGCGAGCAACTGCGCGTAGTTCCAGCCGTACCGGATCGCCTCCTCCGGGGTGCCGGCCGTGCCCTGCACCAGCAGCGTCGAGTCGCCGCTGACCGCGGCGGCCAGGTGCTCGGACACCCAGGTCTTGGCGGTGCCGGGCACGCCGAGCAGGAGCAGGGCGCGGTCGGTGGCGAGGGTGGTGACGGCGACCTCGACGAGCCGGCGCGGGCCCACGTACTTCGGCGTGATCACCGTGCCGTCGGGCAGCGTGCCGCCGAGCAGGTAGGTGGCGACGGCCCACGGCGACAGCTTCCAGCGGGCCGGGCGCGGTCGGTCGTCCTGCGCGGCGAGTGCGGTGAGTTCGCCCGCGAAGGCGTCCTCGGCGTGCGGCCGCAACGCGACAGCGGGCTCCCCGTCGGGTACTTCGACAGACATCGGTTCCACGGACACAGACATGGCTGAGGCCCCCTCCAGCTCGGCCGGTTCGGATCTGGTACCAACCGTGCACCACCCCACTGACAATGCGATCTGACCTGCGAAAACGTGCTCACGGAGCTGTTCGCCGGATCGATTGTCAGTGGCGGGATCTACCTTCGATGTCATGACTCAGCAGGGGGTGCGCTGGAGTGCGGATCAGGTGCTGGCACTGGCGCCTGACGCCGCATCACGCAAAGCGGGAAGCAAACTCGGTGCGGCCGGGCCGTGGTCCGAGGCGGGGAGTGGTGACGAGGGGACGGTGTGGGGGCTGTGCAAGGGCAGTGGCAGTGGCAGCAAGCCGTATCAGACGGTCGTCGACATCGCGGACGCGTCGGGCCCGGCGTACAAGTGCAGTTGTCCGAGCCGCAAGTTCCCGTGCAAGCACGCGCTCGGACTGCTGCTGCTCTGGGCGGGCGGGGACGGCGTGGTGCCGTCCGCGCAGCCGCCGGACTGGGCCGGGGAATGGATAGAGGGGAGAAGGAAGCGCGCGACGGAGAAACGGGCTGCGGGCGCGGCCGGTTCCTCGTCCGGCCCCGGTGATCCGGAGGCCGCGCGACGCAGGGCGGAGCGCAGGGCCGAGCGGATCACCGCGGGTGCCACGGAGCTGGAGCAGCGGCTGGCGGACCTGTTGCGCGGCGGCCTCGCGGGCGCGGAGCAGGCGGGGTACGGGCTGTGGGAGGAGACGGCTGCCCGCATGGTCGACGCCCAGGCCTCCGGACTGGCCGCACGGGTGCGGGAGTTGGGGGCGATTCCGTCGTCCGGTCCCGGCTGGCCGGTGCGGCTGCTGGAGGAATGCGCTCTCCTCCACCTCCTCGACCAGGGCTGGCTGCACCGGGAGCGTCTGCCCGACGGCCTGGCGGCGACGGTCCGTGCGCGCATCGGCCTGTCAGCCTCGGCGGACGGCCCACCGGTGCGGGACCGCTGGCTGGTTCTCGCCCAGTACGACACGGCGGACGCGCGCCTGACGACGCGCCGGATATGGCTGTACGGCGCCGAGTCGTCCCGCACGGCACTGCTTCTCTCTTACGGCGCCGCCGGCCGCGCGCCCGAACTGGCGCTGCCGGTCGGCCTGGCCCTGGATGCGGAGGTCTCCGCCTATCCGGGCGCCGGGCAGCAGCGGGCGGCGCTCGGCGAGCAGTTCGCCCCGCCCGCTCCCGCCGCGACCCGGCCACCGGGAGTGACACCGGCCCAGGCGGCCGACCGCTACGGCGAGGCCCTTCGGGACGACCCGTGGCTGGACTCCGTCCCGGTGACGCTGGACCGGGTCGTCCCGACGCCGGACGGTGATTCCTGGCAGCTGGCGGACGCCGACGGGGACGAGGCGCTGCCGCTCACCCCCGCGGCCCGCTCCCGTCCGGGCCTGTGGCGCCTCGTCGCCCTCTCGGGCGGGGCACCGGTGAAGGTCTTCGGCGAGTGCGGCCACCGGGGCTTCGCTCCGCTGACGGCCTGGCCGGAGGGGCCGGGCGAGGCGGTGCCCCTGTGCTGAGCCGACGGCACGACGCCCGCCGACCGGCACCCGGCGGCACCAGCCCAGCACTCGTCAGCACGCCCTCCGCCCCCACCATCGGCATGCTCACCTGCCCCACACCGACCGTCACCATCCGTGCGTCCACCCGCCCCACACCGACCCCCACCATCCGCGCACCCGCACCTCCGACACGCGGTGTGACCAGTCGTGCACCCATCCGGACTGCACCCCACCCCACCAGCGGCGTCCGCCCTCACCGGACACCCGCCCCACCTCCCCCAACCCACCCACGCCCCACACGACAGTCCGACAATCCACCCTTTCTCGCCGGATCCACGCATGTGACCCGCCTCACGGGAAACTCGCATCGAGTGAGGCTTCAACCACTCCCAGGCACTGCACGGAAAGGAACCGAATGAACAGGATCTCCGCGCCTGCGGACGCGCCCGCGCCGGGCGCCTGGGAGGAACTTGTCACGGCAGCGCTGCTCGGCACGGAGCGGCGCACCCCGCCGGGCGCGGCGCCGGGACGGGAGGCGCCGGTGGCGCTGCTGGACGCGGCGGCCGTGGAGACCGTACGTCGGCGGGCCGGCCTGCGGCCCGGACGGGCGGCCCGGCAGCCGGAACCGGCGGCCGAGGATCCGCGCCCGCCACTGCCCGCCGCGGCGGCCCGCCGACTGGCGATGCTGCTGGCCGACCGCCCCGGCACGGGCGGCGGTGGACGCAGAGGTACGGCACCGGACCTGATGGAGCTCCTGCCGCAGTGGCTGGCGGCGGCGAACAGCCGCGGTTTCGCCGCACCCCCCGAGATGCTGCCCGCCCTCCTGGACGCGGCGCGGGGGCGTACGGACCTGCGGCCGGCCGCGCTGGCCTTCGCCGGGCCGCGTGCTCTGTGGCTCGCCCGGCTGAACCCGGACTGGCGGTTCGCCCTGCGCGCGACGCCGGGCGGCGGCGCGGCACTGCCGCCCTCCGAGGACACCGGAAAGATCCAACAGCTGTGGCAGGAGGGGCTGTTCGCCGAGCGGGTCGCCCTGCTCGCCGCGATACGTGCCCGCGAGCCCGCTGCCGCGCGCGAGTTGCTCGCGACGACCTGGTCGACGGAGCGCGCCGAGGACCGGCTGATGTTCCTCGACTCCCTGCGCATGGGCCTGACCGCGGCGGACGAGCCGTTCCTGGAGCAGGCGCTGTCCGACCGGAGCCGCAACGTGCGGTCCACGGCTGCGGAGTTGCTGTCGGCCCTACCGGGTTCGGCGCTCGCGGCACGGATGGCGGTCCGGGCCGGGGCGTGCGTGGCCGTCGACCACACGGGGGCCGCGCCGACCCTCGCGGTCGAGGCGCCGCACGAGTGCGACGCGAGCATGGAGCGTGACGGCGTCGTACCCAAGCCTCCGGCAGGACGTGGTGAACGGTCCTGGTGGCTCGGTCAGTTGGTGGAGGCTACACCCCTCACCACCTGGTCGGGTCGTCTCGGCGGCCGTACGCCCCGGGAGATCGTGGCGCTGCCGGTCGCGGACGACTGGCAGGGCGAACTGCACGCGGCGTGGTGCCGGGCGGCGGTGCGGCAGCGGGACGCGGAGTGGGCGCGGGCCCTGCTCGGGGCGCCCGCCGCACCCGAGGCCGGTGGCCCCGGCGCGGTGTCACTGGCCGAGCGCGCCAAGCTGCTCGGCACGCTCGGTTCCGCCGAACGGGCCGAGTGGGTGGCCGGGTTCATCTCGGCCCACGGCCTGTCCGAGGCGTTCCAGCTGCTCGGGGTGTGCGCGGTGCCGTGGGCCGCGCCACTGGGCCGGGCCGTGGTGGACGCGCTCAACATCGCACGGGATGCAGGGAGTTATCCATGGAGCTTCAGCGGAGTGATGGGGCTGGCCGAGCGTTGCCTGGACCCGTCCGAAGCGAGTCGCCTCAACGGCCTGCTGGCGGTGCCGGACGAACCGGAGGACGCGTCGCCGGGGGCCGGGGGTTACTGGGCGGAGGCATTCCAGCGCCTGATGACCACGTTGCGGTTGCGGGCGGCGATGGCGGAGGAGCTGGGGGCGGCGTAACGGGCGTGCCGGCATGGGCATGGGCCGCGGCGGCCGGTCGGTCGTGCAGCCCGGCGTTTACGGAGTGCCGCCGACGCCCACCCGCGCCGCCCCGGCGGCACGAGTGCCCGCGGCCGTGCGAACGCCTACGCGCCGGCCGGCTGCTGCACGTTCGCGCGAACCCAGTCCACGATCGACTGAGTCGTCGCACCGGGCGTGAAGATCTCCGCGACGCCCTTCTCCTTCAGCGGAGCGATGTCCGCCTCGGGGATGATCCCGCCGCCGAAGACCAGGATGTCCTCCGCTTCGCGCTCCTTGAGCAGGCCGATCACGGCCGCGAAGAGCGTGTTGTGCGCCCCGGAGAGGATCGAGAGGCCGATCGCGTCGGCGTCCTCCTGGATCGCGGTGTCGACGATCTGCTCCGGGGTCTGGTGGAGCCCGGTGTAGATCACCTCCATACCGGCGTCACGCAGCGCCCGCGCGATCACCTTGGCCCCGCGATCGTGGCCGTCGAGCCCCGGCTTGGCCACCACCACGCGGATCGGACCGGCTGCCACACCCATCACTGCCTCCATGAAGCGACTACATCCATCCGTACCGACAAGTACCGCACCGGCCGGGAAAGTGAACGAACGTTATCGCCAGCATCTCGCAACCGGCAGTTTCGCGGTGGATACCGAGGGGGAAATCACACGGTGGGACACGTTCGGGAGCCGCAACGAGGTCGTCTCACCGCCGCGCCGCGGGCCGCGCGCCGCGGCGGTGAGACGCTTCGGCGAGGGCACGAAAGGCACGCAGGGCAGGTAAGGCACGACAGCGGGGAGCCTCGTCGCCACACCGGCAGGGACCCCCGTCACGTCATCGGCGCAACATCAGCAACACCAGCACCCCCGGAACCACCCGCAGCAGCCGTATCCGTCGCAGCACCACCCGCGACGGCCCACGCTGCATCGGCGACCCCGGAACCGCGCGCCGCGCACCATCCTCACCCCACGAGCCCCACTCGCCCTCCGTCGGAGACCTCCGCCGCGCCTCCCCACAAGGGCACACGGGGGACAGAGCCGTCCTCCAGCGTGCCGACAGGAGGTCGGCCATGAAGGTCACCGGGGCAGCACTGCCGTTTCTCCCGCTCTGCCAGCGTCTCCTCCCGGGCAAACTCCCGTGGAAGCTGGCGGGCCTCTCCGTGGCGCTCCTGAAGGCGACCGCCCTGGAGATGGCGATCCTCGCGGGCCATCTGCTCCTCTATCCCTCCGGCATCGTCCAGGAGCGCCGATCACCTCTGCCCCAGCTGCCCTCACCGGACGACGCCGGCACTCCCCGGTTGCCCACGGAGGCCAAGCCCCCGGTCGTGCTGCTGCACGGCTTCATAGACAACCGCTCGGTCTTCGTCCTGCTGCGCCGCAGCCTCGCCCAGCACGGCAGGCAGCAGATCGAGTCGCTCAACTACTCGCCGCTGACCTGCGACATCCGTACCGCTGCGGAGCTGCTCGGCCGGCACATAGAGGAGATCTGCGAGCGCACGGGCCAGGACCAGGTGGACATCGTCGGACACAGCCTCGGCGGGCTGATCGCGCGCTACTACGTCCAGCGGCTCGGCGGAGACCTCCGCGTCCGGACGCTGGTGACGCTCGGCACCCCGCACTCCGGCACCCGGGTGGCGCGGCTGGCGAACGCGCACCCCATCGTGCGCCAGATGCGCCCCGGCTCGGAGCTGCTCGAGGAGCTGGCCCGCCCCGCGGCCGGCTGCCGTACGCACTTCGTCAGCTTCTGGAGCGACCTCGACCACCTGATGGACCCGCTGGAGAACGCCTGCATCGACCACCCCGACCTGACCGTGCAGAACGTCCGGGTGAGCGGCGTCGGGCATCTCGCCCTGCCCGTGCACCCCGCCGTCGCGACGGGGATACGGCAGGTGCTCGACACGGCACGGACGGCAGCCGAGGCCGACCCGCACGCAGGTGGCCTGACAGTGGCGTGACAGCAGCTGGAAATCAGTCCGGGAAACACCCACAGGCGACCCTCACACAAGCCGCACACAAGCCACGGACAAGTCACTGACAGGCCACAGACAAAGTGGCAGACGGCCCAACCGAAGCCGATCAAAATCGAACACTCTTCGAACACAGGGCCAAGCTCGCGCCCGCAGTCCCCCGAAACACGGCCGAATGCCCGTTTCCTTCAATCCCGAAACCTGACGAAGATTGTCGTGCCCGCATACCGCCGGGTACAGTCACCGCACTGCTCTGCCAGCCCCTGTTGTCGAGGCGAAAGAGAAGTTGGTGAACGACCGTCACCCGTCGGGGATCACTACCACCCCGGCCCCGGCTTCCGAAGCCGCCTCGGCGCACTTCGCGTCGTACGGCACCCAGGAAGCCCAGTACGGCGACTTCACCATGTACGGCAACTGCGACGCCACCGGTTTTGACACGGGTTCGGGCACCGGTTTCGACACCGCCGGTCAGGCCACCGCCTCCTTCGAGGCCGATCCCCTCTTCGGCTGTCTTCCCGGCGACGACACCGGCTCGTACGACACCTCGACGTGGTCGACGGGCAGTCAGCAGACCCCCAACTACGACGTGTACGCGGCCCAGCACCACGCCGCCTACGACACCGGCGCGTACGACACCACCGCCTGGACCGGCGAACACCAGCACCTCTCCGCGATCCCCCCGCAAGCCACGAGCCCCGACGCCAGCGGGCAGTGGGACGCGAGTGCCTGGCTCCAGCCCGACCAGTCCAGCTGCCCGGCCGACCAGACCCAGCACTGGGAATGGGGCACGCAGGCCTTCGACACGGGTGCGTACGACGCCACGCAGTGGAACTCCGACGGCGGCGCCTCCACGGCGGCCCACGAGGAGTACGAACAGCAGGCGACGGCCACCTTCGAGCAGGTCGCGTACGACGAGAAGTACGACGAAAACGTTTCGCACGACGGCGAGTCGACCGGCACCGCCACTGGCACCGACGCCACGCCCGCCGCAGCCGACACGCACCTCCTGGACGACCAGGAGGAAGTCACTCCGGCGGCCACACCGGCGACGACTCCCGCCCCGTCCTCGCGGGCCGCCGCCCGCGGCGCGTCCCGCTCCCGCCGCCGTACGCCCCCCAAGCGCTCCGCACTGCTGACGGTGGCCGTGCCATCGGCCTGCGTCATGAGCGTCGCGGGAATCGCCGCCGCGTCGGTCAGCGCGCTGGCCGACGACAGCAGCGACACGGCGACGACCTTGGCGGACGCGACCGCCGTCAAGCCCTCAGCGGCGAACAACAAGCTGGACACCCAGCTGCAGAGCCTGTCCGCCGGCGCCGACGACTTCGCCGACCGGGCCAGCCGTACGCAGGAACGTATCGACCTCAAGGCCCAGCAGCTCGCCGAGAAGAAGAAGGCGGCCGCGGAGGCCGCACGCAAGGAGCGGCTGCGGCCCAAGTACGCGCTGCCGGTCGCACAGCACGGGCTCAGCGCCTACTACGGCCAGTCCGGCATCAACTGGATGTCCGTGCACACCGGCATCGACTTCCCGGTCTCCTACGGCACGACCGTGATGGCCGCCACCGACGGCACCGTGCGGACGCAGTGGAACAGCGCGTACGGCAACATGATGATCGTGACCGAGAAGGACGGCACGGAGACGTGGTACTGCCACCTCTCCAGCTACCGGGTCGCCTCCGGTACGACCGTCAAGGCCGGCGACCCGATCGCGTACTCCGGCAACTCCGGCAACTCGACCGGCCCGCACCTGCACTTCGAGGTACGGCCGGCGGGCGGCTCGGCCATCGACCCGCTGCCGTGGCTGCGCAGCCACGGGATCGACCCGACGTAGGCCCCAGGGGGCCGCCCCGGGCCGCCCCCTCGGAGACCGACCGCCCACCGCCCCCTGGGTCCTTCTCCTACAGCTTCTCCACCGGTGCATACCGCAGCAGCAGCCGCTTCGGCTTGGTGTCCCCGAAGTCGATCGTCGCCTCGGCGTTGCCGCCCGTGCCCTTCACGCCCACGACCGTGCCGAGTCCGAACTGGTCGTGCGTCACCCGGTCCCCGACCGCCAGCGACACGGTCGGCTTCTCCGAGGTCCGTCGGGTGGCGAAGCCGGACGCGCCCGAGGCCGACGAGCGGGAGCGGGACGACGACAGCGAGGCCGCCACCCCGGACGCCGGACCGGGGGACATCGGCGCCATGGCACCCGTCCGCTTCCAGTCGACGTGCTGTGCCGGGATCTCCTCCAGGAACCGCGAGGGCGGGTTGTACGACGGCTGCCCCCACGCGCTGCGCATCGACGACCGGGTCAGGTACAGCCGTTCCCGCGCGCGTGTGATGCCGACGTACGCCAGGCGCCGCTCCTCCTCCAGCTCCTTCGGCTGACCGAGGGAGCGCATGTGCGGGAAGACGCCGTCCTCCATGCCGGTCAGGAAGACGACCGGGAACTCGAGGCCCTTGGCGGTGTGCAGGGTCATCAGGGTGATGACCCCGGATCCGTCCTCGTCCTCGTCGGGGATCTGGTCGGAGTCGGCGACGAGCGCGACCCGCTCCAGGAACGCGGAGAGTCCGCCCGGGGCCTCGCCCTCCCCGGACTCCTGCTCGAACTCCAGGGCCACGGCGGCGAGTTCCTGGAGGTTCTCGATGCGGGTCTCGTCCTGCGGGTCGGTGGAGGCCTGCAGTTCGGCGAGGTAGCCCGTGCGTTCGAGCACCGCCTCCAGGACGGTGGCCGGGGCCGCGCCGGACTCGACGATCGTACGGAGGTCTTCCATGAGCGTGTTGAACCGCTTCACGGCGTTCGTGGAGCGCGCGGCCATGCCGTACGCCTCGTCGACGCGCTTGAGCGCCTGCGGGAAGCTGATCTTCTCGCGCTGGGACAGGGCGTCGATCATCGCCTCGGCGCGGTCGCCGATGCCGCGCTTGGGCACGTTCAGGATCCGCCGCAGCGGTACCGAGTCCTCCGGGTTGGCCAGCACCCGCAGGTAGGCGAGGACGTCCCGGACCTCCTTGCGCTCGTAGAAGCGGACGCCGCCGACGACCTTGTAGGGCAGGCCGACGCGGATGAAGATCTCTTCGAAGACACGGGACTGGGCGTTCGTGCGGTAGAAGACGGCGACGTCTCCCGCCTTCGCGTCGCCCGCGTCGGTGAGACGGTCTATCTCGTCCGCGACGAACTGCGCCTCGTCGTGCTCGGTGTCGGCGACGTAGCCGGTGATACGTGCGCCCGCTCCCGCGTTGGTCCACAGGTTCTTGGGCCGGCGGGACTCGTTGCGCTCGATGACGGCGTTGGCGACGGTGAGGATCGTCTGGGTGGAGCGGTAGTTCTGCTCCAGGAGGATCGTCGTCGCGTCCGGGTAGTCCTCCTCGAACTGGAGGATGTTGCGGATGGTCGCCCCGCGGAAGGCGTAGATCGACTGGTCGGCGTCGCCCACCACGCACAGTTCGGCGGGCTGGAGGTCGTCCTGGCTGGGCGGTACGTCCACCGGGTGCTCGGAGGTGCCGACGAGTTCCCGGACCAGGGCGTACTGGGCGTGGTTGGTGTCCTGGTACTCGTCGACGAGGACGTGCCGGAAGCGGCGGCGGTAGTGCTCGGCGACGTCCGGGAAAGCACGGAGCAGGTTGACCGTCGTCATGATCAGGTCGTCGAAGTCGAGGGCGTTCGCCTCGCGCAGTCGTGACTGGTACATGGCGTAGGCCTGGGCGAGGGTCTTCTCGAAGCCGTCGGTGGCCTGGGCGGCGAAGTCCTCCTCGTCGATCAGCTCGTTCTTCAGGTTCGAGACCTTGGCGCTGAAGGACTTCGGCGGGAAGCGCTTGGGGTCGAGGTCGAGGTCACGGCAGACGAGCGCCATCAGACGCTTGCTGTCGGCCGCATCGTAGATCGAGAAGGAGGAGGTGAAGCCTAGCTTCTTGGACTCCCGCCGCAGGATCCGGACGCACGCGCTGTGGAAGGTCATGACCCACATCGCGTTCGCGCGCGGGCCGACGAGCTGCTCGACGCGCTCCTTCATCTCGCCCGCGGCCTTGTTGGTGAAGGTGATCGCGAGGATCTGGCCCGGATGCACGTTCCGCTCGCCCAGGAGGTGGGCGATGCGGTGGGTGAGCACGCGGGTCTTGCCGGAGCCGGCGCCGGCCACGATGAGCAGCGGGGTGCCGTGGTGCACGACCGCGGCGCGCTGGTTCTCGTTCAGCCCGTCCAGGAGCGCGGCCGCGTCCACCACCGGGCGCGGGGCGCCGTCACGGTAGTACGCGTCCCGGTCCGGCGGCACGTCGAACTTCCCGCCGAACAGATCGTCCGGAACCGGCTCCGGTACGTGATCGTCCTCGGGGGGTGGCGGGTGTTCCTCCTCGTGGGCCCGGGGGGCCTGGAGGTTCGCCAGGAAGCTGTCGTCAAAGAGGCTGCTCATCGCTCTCCGAGTCTAGGGCGCCCCACTGACAGCCCGCCGCCGCCCCGAGAACATCGCCTGATTCGGCGGGCGCAGTGGCAGAAAAGCTTGCGGAGTGGGCGGGACAGGCGACTCACCGTCCGCAAAGGTGTCATTACGGTCCGCGATCGGGGCGGCCAAACCAACGGACCTGTATACCGCAGCAGACCACTCCGGATTGGTCACGGTATACGGCAGCCTGACCCAAGGTCACGAAAATGTATCGGGCATATCGAACATCAACCTTCACAGGGGCCACACCAGTTGGCTACCGTGCCGAGCAGGCCGTACGACCCCCTCCGGCGAACGTCGCCGGGCCGCGCGGCCTCCGCCGAGTCCGACGCGCCGCCGCGCGCCCGGAGCCGGGGACCCACCGACCTTGGGGTGAATCGGCCCGCATCCCCACCGGGAAGGGCCGTAGGGCAAACCTTCCAGCCACCCGCCCGAACCCGACAGCTAACTCGGTAGGCGGAACGTGGAAGGAGTCGCCTCCCTTGGCGTCGCACCGCAAGTCGCGTCCTTCGGGCACGCGCGTAGCAGGCATACGGACCCCCGCCCTCGCCACGGCCGCCCTCACCTCCGTGGCCCTGCTGTCCCAGACGGCCAACGCCGCCCCGTCGGCCGACGACAAACCGAGCCTCGAAGAGGTCGAGAAGAAGGTCGACGACCTGTACCGGCAGGCCGAGTCGGCGACCGACAAGTACAACGCGGCCGAGGAGAAGACCGCCAAGCAGCGCAAGCGCGTCGACACCCTCCTCGACGACGTCGCCAAGCGCACGCAGAGCCTCAACGAGGCGCGGGAGGAACTCGGTTCCTTTGCCGCCGCCCAGTACCGCAGCGGCGCCTCCACGCCCGACACGGCGACCTTCCTGCTCGCGGACTCCCCGCAGGACTACTTCGACCAGACCCAGTTGATGGGCCGGCTGACCAATCGCCAGAAGGGCGCGGTCGACGACTACGTCACCGAGCAGTCCGCGACGATGAAGAAGCGCCAGGAGGCCACCGAGAGCCTTCGGACGCTCACCGAGTCGCAGGGCGAACTGAAGACCTCCAAGGCCACCGTCCAGAAGAAGCTCGCCGAAGCCCGCGCGCTGCTGTCCCAGCTGACCGCCGAGGAGAAGGCACGGCTCGCGGCGATCGAGCAGAAGAAGCAGCAGGAGGCCGCGGCCAAGGCGGCGGAGCTGGCGCGGCAGCAGGCGGCGGAGCAGAAGGCCCGGGAGGCGGCGGCGGCTCAGCGGGAGGCGAACGGCACCTCGTCGAGCTCGTCCCCCTCCGCCTCCCCCTCGACCTCCACCGCCACGGACCCCTCGTACGCCACCAAGGCCGAGAAGGCGCTCGCCTTCGCCCGCGCCCAGATCGGCAAGCCGTACGTCTGGGGCGCCACGGGCCCGGAGTCCTACGATTGCTCCGGCCTCACCCAGGCCGCCTGGAAGGCCGCCGACGTCGACATCCCGCGCGTCACCTACGACCAGGTCAACGCCGGCACCACGGTCTCCCTCTCCGCCGCCCAGCCCGGTGACCTGGTCTTCTTCTACGACGACGTCACCCATGTCGGCCTCTACATCGGCAACGGCATGATGATCCACGCCCCGAAGCCGGGCACGTACGTCCGCGAGGAGTCGATCTTCTACGACGGCGAGTCGTCCATCCACAGCGTGGTACGGCCGGCCTGACAGGACGCTCCGGGGGGCCGGCGGCCTATGCCGCCGGCCCGGGCCGAGGTCACGTCCACAGCACCGCGATGAAGATGTTCGCCGTCGTCAGCAGACCCACCAGCCCGAACAGCCCCTTCTCCACCTTCTCGTCGTCCCGCTTCACGTAGACGAGCCCGAGGATCACGATCAGCAGGGCCAGCTTCACGCCGATCTTGATGTTGTTGACGGGCTGGTCGTCGGCCTGGTTGAGGCCGACCAGGATGACGCCGGTGACCAGCATCGTCAGCGCGCCGTGCAGCATCGCCGGGACGAAGCGGGCGGTGCCCTGCCCCATCGCCTTCATCTGCGTGAGGAAGCCGCCGAGCAGCGAGGCGATGCCGATGATGTGCAGGCCGACGAAGAGATGGATGAGTACGTCCATGAGGCCGGAGCCTAATCAGGCCCTCGGGCGCCCTCCGACACCGCCCCATCCCAACCACCTCTCCCGACCCTGCCTCGCCTCGGCAGATCTTGCATATATGCGACCCATAGCACCCGATCGCCCTCACTGGTCCGAATTCGGCACATCGGTCATCGCTCTGCGTGAAGTCGACGGGGCCGACCGCGGATCACGGTCACATACGGTCACCCGGTGGTCAGCTCGGAGAACTTCCGCACATCGCGTTACCCCGCCGTCACGGTCAGGTTTAGCGTCCTCCCTCAGGTGACCGGCTCCCCACCGCCGCCCGGACCAGGGGCGGCAGTCGGCCACCACCGCCGAGAAGGTCCGGCGGCGGTCCGCTCCCCCTGTGCGGGTCGTCGCCGGACGCGTGACCGCTCGGGTGGCCGTACGTCCGCTCCGCTTGGCGTTCGTACGGACAAGGCGGTCGTACGAGTCGTACGGAAGGACGTGCAGTCCACGTGGCAGCGCACCGCAAGCCCCGGCAACGCTCGGCCGGCGGCACAAAGGCCCGGACGGCGGCGACGATCGCCCTCGCGGGCGCGGCGACCGCGACCGGCTTCGACGGGACCGGACACGCCGAGCCTCAGCTCACGCCGGCGCAGGTCAAGGCGAAGGTGGACAAGCTGTACCAGGAGGCGGAGGTCGCCACCGAGAAGTACAACGGCGCGAAGGAGAAGGCGGAGGCGGCCGAGTCGCGGCTGTCGAACCTGCGGGACGAGGCGGCGCGCAGGACGGAAACCCTCAATTCGTCCCGGGACGCGCTGGGTTCCATGGCCGCCGCCCAGTACCGCGACGGTGGCCTCGACCCCGCCCTGCAGCTCGCCCTCTCCGACGACCCCGACCAGTACCTGGACGGCGCCGAGTTCGCCGAACGGGCCGGAAACCGCCAGGCCTCGTCGGTAGCGCGCGTACGCGAACAACTGCGGGAGCTCGAGCAGCTGCGCGGCGCCGCCCACATCGAGCTCGCCTCACTGCAGTCCCGCCAGGCGGAGCTGAAACGCCACAAGAAGACGATCAACGGCAAGCTGGGCACCGCCCGACAGCTGCTGTCCCAGCTGCCCAAGGAGCAGCGCGCAGGGCTCGGCGAGGGGGACGCGGCCCGCGCCTCCCGCTCGTCGACAACCGCCCGGGACGGCCTGACGGCCCCAGGCTCAGCCACCGCTCAGGCCCCCAACTCCCGCGCCGCGGCCGCCGTCTCGTACGCCTACTCCAAGCTCGGCAGCCCCTACGTCTGGGGCGCGACCGGCCCGGACGCCTTCGACTGCTCGGGCCTCATGCAAGCCGCGTACCGATCCGCCGGCATCTCCCTCCCCCGCACCACCTACGCCCAGATCGACACCGGCACCCGCGTCTCCCGCTCCGAACTACTCCCCGGCGACCTGGTGTTCTTCTACTCCGCCATCAGTCACGTCGGCATGTACATCGGCGACGGGCAAATGGTCCACGCGCCCAACCCGTCGGCGCCGGTGCGGATCGCTCCGATCAGCGAGATGCCGTTTGCGGGGGCTACTCGGGTGGTGTGAGCGACCGGCGATCGAAATCGCCTTTCCGGCTCCCCCTCTTCGGCCCGGGAGGGTGGCGGTGGGCAGCTCGGGCGCGCTCACGGCAAAGCGGGCGCTACACCAGCCTCCGTGCCGTCGCCCACCGGGTCAGCTCATGTCGGTTGGAGAGCTGCAGCTTCCGCAGCACCGCCGACACATGGGACTCCACCGTCTTCACGGAGATGAAGAGCTGCTTGGCGATCTCCTTGTACGCGTACCCGCGCGCGATCAGCCGCAGCACCTCCCGCTCGCGCTGGGTGAGGCGGTCGAGGTCCTCGTCGACCGGGGGTGCGTCCGTGGAGGCGAAGGCGTCCAGGACGAAGCCGGCGAGCCTCGGGGAGAAGACCGCGTCGCCTTCCTGGACTCGGAAGATGGAGTTGATCAGGTCGGCGCCTGTGATCGTCTTCGTGACGTAGCCCCGCGCGCCGCCGCGGATCACGCCGATCACGTCCTCCGCCGCGTCCGACACGGACAGGGCGAGGAAACGCACCGGCTGCTCGGCGTCGGACATCAAGGGGGCGCAGCGGCGCAGGACTTCGACGCCGCCGCCGCCCGGCAGGTGGACGTCGAGGAGGACGACCTCGGGGCGGGTCGCGGTGATGACGGTGACCGCCTGGTCGACGTCCGCGGCCTCGCCGACGACCTCCACGCCGGTCTGCTCGGTCTGGCCGATCTCGGCCTGGACGCCCGTACGGAACATGCGGTGGTCGTCGACGAGGACCACGCGTACGTGGCGCCCGCCCGTGCCTCCGGCCGTCGTCTCCATGGGCTCCGCGTTCCCCTCGGTCGGGTCGCTCATCACGTCTTCTCCGCCCTCTCCATCTCCAGTTCGACCTCCGTGCCGCCGTCCGGCACCGCGCGCAGTCGCGCCGTGCCGCCGTTGCGCTCCATGCGGCCGATGATCGATTCTCTGACGCCCATGCGGTCGGCGGGTATCGAGTCGAGGTCGAAGCCGGGGCCGCGGTCCCGGACGGACACGAACACCGTCTTTCCCTCGACTTCGGCGAAGACCTGGACTGCGCCGCCCTCGCCACCGTACTTGGCGGCGTTCACCATCGCTTCGCGTGCGGCCTGCATCTGTGGCCCGATTTTCTCGTCGAGGGGGCAGTCGCCGACGACGACCACCTCTATCGGGACGCCGTGCTTGTCCTCGACCTCCGCTGCGTTGTGCCGCACCGCGTCGGCGAGGGTGGTGGGTTCGTCGGCCTCGTCCTTGCCGGTGCCCTCGGGCTTGTAGAGCCAGGTGCGCAGGTCGCGCTCCTGGGCGCGGGCGAGGCGGCGCACCTCGCTCGCGTTCTCCGCGTTGCGCTGGATCAGGGTCAGGGTGTGCAGCACCGAGTCGTGGACGTGGGCGGCGACCTCGGCACGCTCCTGGGCGCGGATGCGCATCAGGCGCTCCTCGGAGAGGTCCTGGGTCATGCGCACCAGATAGGGACCGGCCAGGAGAGTTATGCCGACGAGGACCGCGAGGGCCGCCTGCAGGACCGAGCCGAGATGGGCGGCGGAACCCTGCAGGACGAAGATGCCGGAGACTCCCGCGGTGACCAGCAGGACGCCGGCCACGCCACGCAGCAGGGTGAGTGTGCGCCTGCGGCGGCCGGCCTCGACCCAGCGGGCCCGGCGGGCGTTGTCCGCCTGGCGCCAGACGAGGGCGACGCCCGCGCCGACGAGGACGACCGGCCAGAGGTAGGCCTTGGCGCCGCTGCCGAGGTTCACGTTGCCAACGAAGACCATGGCCACGACGACCATGAGGAGCAGGGCGACGATCTGGCCCTTGTCCGGCCGGCGCGTGACGAGTCTGCGGCGGCCGTCCGCCGAGGTCTCGGTGGCGACGAGGGACGGGGGCCTCTGACCGCCGACGCCACCGACGCCGAGCGGTACGAAGAACCAGAACGCGGCATACAACAGGGCGCCGAGGCCGTCGGCCATGAACAGGCCGACGAAGACGAGCCGCACCCAGATCACCGGCAGACCGAGATGTCCGGCGAGCCCCCGCGCCACGCCACCGAGCCAGCGTCCGTCGCTGCTGCGGTAGAGCTTGCGCGGAGGCCGCGGTTCGACGAGTGGCGCTGCTGCGGCTTCCGGCATGCCACCGATGTTCACACGGCGCGAGGGCCGGGGCATCAGGGTTGTGCCCCGAGACTCCCCTGATCTTCGGCGGGCGGGCCCGTCGAACGCTTCCCCGGCGCCGGCTCAGGGCAGATATCAGGGTCCGGCCAGGGTCGTACCGACTGCCGCGGCGGCGGTGCGGCAGTCACCATGGACCCATGACCGATCACGAGCACGCCGCGACGGGTCCGGGACCCGGCTCCGGCCCGCGCCCCCTGCCGGGCGCCGGGCCGCAGGATGCCGTGCCCGCCGCGGATGCCGCACCCGCGGCGGGGCCGGATCCGCACGCGGACGCCCCGGCCGGCTCCGGCGAGGCCTCGCGCGCGCATGTGCGGGCGCAGGAGGAAACAGAGGCTTCCGCGGCCGGGCTGCCCCACAAGTTCCGGCGCGACCGGCCGCACAAGCTGCTGGCCGGCGTGTGTGCGGGATTGGGGCGGCAGTGCGACATGGATCCGGTGATCTTCCGGATCACCCTCGCGGTGCTCTCCGCGACGGGCGGCATAGGCCTCCTCTTCTACGGCTTCGCATGGCTCTTCGTCCCGTACGACGACGAGGACGAGAACGAGGTGCGCAAGCTGCTGACCGGCCGCGTGGACGGCCAGGCGCTGACGGCCGTGCTGTTCGCCCTGGTCGGTTGCGGGGTGTTCCTGACGCTGCTGAACAACGGCGGGGTGCTGACCTTCGCCGTCGTCCTCTCCCTGGTCCTCTCGGGCGCCGGGTACTGGTCGCGGCAGCGCGGCGCCCCCGACACCGATCCGCTGTCCGCCCAGGCCGTCGCCGACGCTCCGCCGGAGGCCCAGGCGCCGCCGGTGCCCGCCGCCTACCCGTCCTGGTGGCGCGACCCCATCGTCAAGGACGGCACGCACGTGGGCGGCACGGGCTATCTGTGGGGCCCCGAGGACTCCGGGGACCCCCGGGACCGGGACGTGGCGGCGGCCGTCAACATCGGCCTGGGCACCTCCTGGCGCACACGCGTGGACATACGCACCCCGTACACCCCGCCGCCCAAACCGCGCGGCCCTCGCTGGATCGGCGGCTGGGTGCTCCTGTTCGCCCTGCTCGCGGGCGGCCTCGGCACCCACCTGACGTGGGAGGACCACACCCTCGGCACCAGCCTGCAGACCGGCCTGGCCTGCGCGCTGATCGTCCTCGGCGTGGGCATAGCGATCAGCTCGTTCCTGGGACGCACGGGGGCGGGGTCGGTCTTCCTGGCGATCGTCACGGCGGGTCTGCTCGCCGGGGCGGCGGCCCTGCCCGGGGACATCAACACGCACTGGGAGCGCACGACGTGGCGGCCCGCCGCCGTGGCACAGGTCGAGCAGCAGTACGACCTCGGCACCGGCGTCGGCATCCTGGACCTGAGCCGGCTGGACCTGGCGAAGAGGCAGACGGTGGCCACACAGGCCGACGTGGGCATGGGGCGGCTGCTGATCATCGTGCCCGCGGACGTGACCGTGAAGGTGAGCATCGACGTGGGAGTGGGCGACATCCAGTTGCCGGGCGACGACGAGCAGGACGTGGACGTGGCACCGGGCAAGCACAAGGAGGTGACCCTGACACCGGCGGCCGGCGTCAAGGCCACCGGGACACTGGACCTCGATCTCAGGGTCGGCATCGGACAGGCGGAGGTGAGCCGTGCTACGTCATGAGTTCCAGCCCGGAAGGCTGGTCGCCGGATTCTTCCTGATCCTCGCGGGCGTCATCTACGCCGGTGACGCGGGCGGCACCTGGGAGACCCCGTGGTTCGTGGTCATCCCCGTCGTCGCCAGCGGCCTCTGTCTGGCGGGCGCGGTGGGAGTGCTGACCCGGGCCATACGCAGACGCCGCGCGGTGAGCCGTACGGCCCCTGCCGGGACGCAACCGGTGGAACCGCGCTGACGGGGACGGCGCGACAGGAACACCGCCCCGCCGTCAGCGGCAACCGGCGCCGGCCCCGCACACGCACACCCGCACCCGCACCCGCACCCGCACCTACCGGTAGTCCCCCACTCGCCGTCGTCGCCGTGCCTGTAGGGCCGTGTCGAGGGAGAGGACGGGGGCGCCGGCGAGGACGAGGGGGATCCAGGCCATCAGGTAGGGGAGGTCGTTGCCGTAGTAGTAGGGGTCGGAGGCCCAGCTGACGGTCAGCCACAGGCTGAGTGAGATCAGCGCGCCGCCGAGCGCGGCGAGGCGGGTGAGCAGGCCGATCAGGGTGCCGATGCCGACGGCGAGTTCACCGAAGGCGATGGCGTAGCCGAACCCGACGGGGTTCTCCAGGGACAGGTCGACCAGGGCCGGGATGGCCGAGGAGTCGCGCACGGTGCGCATCAGGTCGCCGACCGAGCCGGAACCGGAGTCCTGCATGAAGGCGCTGTCGGTGAGTTTGTCCAGGCCGGCGTAGATGAAGGTGACGCCGAGGAAGACACGGAGCGGAAGGAGGGCGTAGCGGCTGGCGGTGTCCCGCCAGTCCGGGCCGCCGTTGGCGTAGGGGGAGTGCCTGTCCGTACGGATGCCGTGAGTCATAGCTGCTAGCCGCCTCTCGCCCGCCGTGCCGTGACCCCTCAGGTGACGATACGTACGACAGGGAGGTCCCGCTCAATCCCGTCGTGACCGGTTGCGCCCCTGTCGCGACCAGTTTCTCCGACTTGACCTCGTTCGGCCATGCCCACGACACCGAACGGCCCATGAATAAAAAAGGCCGCTCCCCTGCCACGGCAGACCCGCACGGATCAGTCGGTCACATCGATCGCGTACCGGTTCGTCTCGACGCCCGCCGCCGTCACCACCTGGACGTCCACTCGGCCGGGCTCCACGTCCGCCGGGACCGGCACGGTCAGTACGGCGTCCGTGGGGTTGCTGAAGCCGCCGGTCACCGGGACCAGGGGGACATGCACGTTGACCGGGCCGATGCGGACGACCATCCGGGACAGCCGGTCCGCGCCCTGCGCTCCCGGCGGCACGAACGCGGCGCCGCGGATCTCGATGTCGTCGCCCGTGCGGATCGGCCCGTCCAGGTCGCCGGCCTCGCGGGCACGGACGACGGAGAGGATCACCGGCCGCCCGCCCTCCGCGTACTTCCCGGCGAGGTAGGTCGCGGCGGACACCAGGACCACCACCGCGAGACCCCACGGCAGGTCCGGCAACTGGTCGGGGCGCCGGGCCAGCCGTACGGCAGCGAACAGGAGGGCCACCGTGTTGATGACGACGTACTGGATGTCGGCGAAGGTGCCCCGGCCCGCGTCGTCCGTCAGCAGGTCGGCGGCACGCGGCCGGTCCGCCCGTACCTTCTGCAGCCGCTGCCCGAGCACGCGCAGCCCGACCACCCGCCGTACCAGGACGGCGATCGCGCACACCACGGCCAGGACGGTCACCACGCCGGCGGCACCGGCGAGCTCGAACCCGGAGATCAGCGCCTCGCGCTCGGGGTGTTCGGACGCCGCCGCCAGGCGGCCCACCAGCACGAGTACGGCGTACGCGACGAACAGCACCCAGCCGATCGCGACCGCCCGTGACGTGGAAAGGCGGTTGTCCTCGCCGATCAGTGGCGCCAGCGCCCCGCCGCGTGCCCGGTGGAACCACGAGGCCGCGGTCAGCGCGCCGGCCACCACCAGGGCGGCGAGCAGTCCGGCCGTGCGGGCCGAAGTCCAGCCCGCGCCGATGGCGGTGAGCGCCTGCACCAGCAGGAGCAGCAGGACCAGCGCCCACACCGTGCCCGCCGTACGGCGCCACAGCCGCGCCAGCCAGGCCTCGCCCTCGGCCCGGCCGCGTTCGGCGACGAGGTCCGCGGACTGGGTCAGTTCCTCCGAGACCCACTGCCGGGAGGCGGAGGCCGAGTGCGCCACCGCCGCCGGAAGTCCCTGTCCGGCCGCGAACTCGTCCCGCATCAGCAGGAATTCGGCGACCGCCCTACGGTGTCCCGCACGCGCCCCGTGGGGACAGTCCCCGCAGGTGCAGCCACCTCCGTGCGCGCTCCCGTGCGCGCCCGAGTCCGCGCTCTGTCTCGCCTCCTGCACCGCCACGCCCGATTCCCCGCCTTCCCCGCCATTTTGTGCCTCACTACACCCGTGCGATGAGAGCGAATTGTGCCCTACGGAACACGGTCCGTGCCGGGCAGGTCCGGTCAGGGCGGGGGAAGGGCGGTTCGCCGTGTTGACCCGGCTGCGAGAATTCGTCCATGGCCGAGATCATCCAGCGCGACGGGACCTGGGCCTTCGACGGGAGCACGGTCAGGATCACGCCGGGACTCCACCGCTCCGTGCCGCTGTTCCGGCAGACGTACGGCGAGATCGCCGTGCCCCTGGAGGCCATCGCTGGCGTCGCCTTCGAGCCCGAACGCAAGCGCGGCCGGCTGCGCATGCGGCTGCGCGAGGGCGCCGACCCGCTCCTGCGCGCGACCGGGGGCCGCCTGCCCGACCCGGCCGATCCGTACCGGCTGCTGGTGGAGGTGGACCGGGCGGGGGTAGCGGAGTACGTGGCCGAGGAGATCCGCCGGTCGCTGCTGCTGGACCAGATCCCCACGGAGCCGACCAAGGCATACCTCCTGCCAGGACCGCCGGTCCCGGTCTCGGTCCGCTCCTCCGACGGCATGGTCTCCTTCGACGGCACCCGGGTCCGCATCGACTGGGCCGACACGTCCGACCGGGTCAAACGGGCGACCGGTCCCCGCATCATCGACCTCGGCGATCTCGTCCAGGTCGAATGGCTGCCCAACTCCGGTTACGAGGACGGCTTCCTGCGCTTCCTGACCCGCGAGACCACGTTCTCCAAACTGCCGCCCGAGAAGGACCCCTACGCCCTGGACCTGTGGGGCAGCGCCCGCCGCGACCTGCTCACGGCCCTCGTCGCCACCGCGGTCACGGCCCGGCTGCCGCACCCCTCCGCCCGCGCGGCCGTCGAGAGCGGTGAGCAGGCCGCCCGGCGGCCGCTGACGGCGACCGTCCCGCCCCAGGCCGACCATCACGACGTACTCCTGCGGCGGCTGCGGGAGCTGGGCGAGCTGTACCGGGACGGGGTGCTCACGGACGAGGAGTTCGCGATGACGAAGGCCGCCGTCCTCCGAGGATTCTGACGCCCCCGGCTCGGCAGCCTCAGCTCAGCAGATCCGGCTCGCTGCGGCTGATGTCCTGCCACATCGGCTGGTAGTTGATCCACGCCACCAGGTCCCCGCCCAGCTGCTCCCGGGTGGCCACCGCCGCCTTGTGGTCGATCAGGACGGGCCGTCCGGCCGCCTTCGCGGTGAGCTGGACCTGGCAGGACCGTTCCAGGGACAGGAACCACCAGGCCGCCGCGTCCACCGAGTCGCCGACGGTCAGCAGCCCGTGGTTGCGCAGCACCAGCGCCTTGCGCGTGCCGAGGGCGGTGGCGATGCGGCGGCCCTCGTCGGCGTCGACGGCGACGCCGGTGTAGGCGTCGTACAGGGCGTGATCCTCGTAGAAGGCGCAGCTCTCCTGGGTGATCGGGTCCAGGAAGTCGCCCAGGGCCGACAGCGCGCGGCCGTGTACCGAGTGGCAGTGGGCGACCGCGACGACGTCGGGGCGGGCGGCGTGCACCTGGACGTGCACGGTGAAGGCGGCCTGGTTGACGTGGTAGCGGCCCTCGATGACCTGGCCGTCGGAGTTGGCGAGGACCAGGTCGCTCACGGTGACGTGCTTGAACGGTATCCCGAACGGATTGACCCAGAAGCAGTCGCTGTACTCCGGGTCGCGGGCGGTGATGTGTCCGGAGACCCCGTCCTCGAAGCCGAGCCGCCCGAAGATCCGCAGGGCGCCCGCGAGCCGTTCCTTGCGGTGCCGGCGTTCGTCGTCGACCGATTCGTGCATCGGTGGCATGGCGAACCGGAGCCGGTCGGTGGGGAGCGGCGGGGGTGGAGTGGGCCCGGCTTCGGGCGTCCCGTGCATGTGTCGTCCTCCGGCACTGGGTTGGTTTACGGGCGGAAGTTACCGTCGGTCAGCGCGGGAGAACAGCGCTGGTGGGTAAAGATGGCGCACCCGGGCCGATACCCGACAGAAGATGTCGCGTATCGCAGGAAGACTGGCTGTTATGAACTGGGCAGCTTTCTCCGCCGCGGAACCCGACCTGGCCAAGACCGTCGAAGAACGGTTCGGCGCCTACACCCACCACATCCTCGCGACCCTCCGCAAGGACGGATCGCCGCGCACCACCGGCCTGGAGGTGCGCTTCCTGAACGGCGAGCTGTGGCTGGGCATGATGCCGGGCTCGCTCAAGGCGCTCGACCTGCGCCGCGACCCGCGGTTCGCGCTCCAGGCGAACCCCGGGGAGGGCACCGGCATGGGCGGCGGCGACGTGCGGATCAGCGGACGGGCGATCGAGGTGGACGATCGGGAGGCCAAGGCCGGATACGTCGAAGAGGTGGAACCGCCGGAGCCGCTCCACCTCTTCCGCACCGAGCTGACGGAGGTCGTGCGGACCTCCGTCGAGGACGACACGTACCTGGTCGTCCAGGTCTGGACGCCCGGAGCGCCGGTGCGCACGCTCAGGCGGACGTAATCCCGGGTACTACTCCCACTCGATGGTGCCCGGGGGCTTGCTCGTCACATCGAGCACGACCCGGTTGACGTCCGCGACCTCGTTGGTGATCCGCGTCGAGATCTTCGCGAGGACGTCGTACGGCAGCCGCGACCAGTCGGCGGTCATGGCGTCCTCGGACGAGACGGGGCGCAGGACGATCGGGTGGCCATAGGTGCGGCCGTCGCCCTGGACGCCGACGCTGCGAACGTCCGCGAGCAGGACCACCGGGCACTGCCAGATGTCGCGGTCGAGGCCGGCGGCCGTCAGCTCCTCGCGGGCGATGGCGTCGGCGTCACGGAGCAGGTCGAGCCGCTCCTTGGTCACCTCGCCGACGATACGGATGCCCAGGCCGGGGCCGGGGAACGGCTGGCGCTGGACGATCTCGTCCGGCAGGCCGAGCTCCTGGCCGACCATCCGGACCTCGTCCTTGAACAGCATGCGCAGCGGCTCGATCAACTGGAACTCGAGGTCTTCCGGCAGCCCGCCCACGTTGTGGTGGGACTTGATGTTGGCGGTGCCGGTACCGCCACCGGACTCGACCACGTCGGGGTAGAGCGTGCCCTGGACGAGGAACTCCACCGCGGGCCCCTCGTCCGCGAGGATCTCCGCCTGCGCCTGCTCGAAGACCCGGATGAACTCCCGGCCGATGATCTTCCGCTTCTCCTCGGGGTCGCTGACCCCCTTGAGCGCGGTGAGGAAGCGCTCCTCGGCGTCCACGACCTTCAGCTGGACGCCGGTGGCCGCGACGAAGTCCTTCTCGACCTGCTCGGTCTCGCCCTTGCGCATCAGACCGTGGTCGACGTACACACAGGTCAGCTGGGAGCCGATGGCCTTCTGGACGAGGGCGGCGGCGACGGCGGAGTCCACGCCGCCGGACAGGCCGCAGACGGCGCGCTTGTCGCCGACCTGCTCGCGGATCGCGGCGACCTGCTCCTCGATCACGTTGCCCGTGGTCCAGGACGGGGTCAGGCCCGCACCCCGGTAGAGGAAGTGCTCCAGCACCTGTTGGCCGTGCGTGGTGTGCATGACCTCGGGGTGGTACTGGACGCCGTACAGCTTCTTCTCGTCGTTCTCGAAGGCGGCGACCGGGACGACCTCCGTGGAGGCCGTGACGGAGAAGCCCTCCGGGGCGGCGGAGCAGGCGTCGCCGTGCGACATCCACACCGACTGCTCGTCCGGGGTGCCCTCGAAGAGGGTGGAGGACGACCGGGAGACATGCAGCGGCGTACGGCCGTACTCACGGGCGCCGGTGTTGTCGACCGTGCCGCCGAGGGTCTGCGCCATCAGCTGGAAGCCGTAACACATGCCGAAGACGGGGACGCCGGCCTCGAAGATCTCGCGGTCGAGGCGGGGGGCCTCGTCGGCGTACACCGAGGAGGGACCGCCGGAGAGAATGATCGCCACCGGGCTCTTGGCGAGCATCTCCGCGACCGGCATGGTGCTCGGCACGATCTCGCTGTAGACCCGTGCCTCGCGGACGCGACGGGCGATGAGCTGGGCGTACTGCGCGCCGAAGTCGACGACCAGGACGGTGTCGGGGGCGGGGGTCGCTGATGACACGGGGGCCTTCCGGCGGTGGGGCGGGGTCTCTGTGTGACCCGATTCTACCGAGGTGGGCGGGGGTGGGGACCCGGGCGTCTGAGATGTACGGACCGACGCCGAAAAGTTCCGTGGCATACTGACCGCATGCTCACGCACCCGACCTTCCTCTTTACCTATGGCAACCGGCCCGCCGGCTGCCATGGTCGTGCTGCTTGAGCAACTGACAAGCGACTTCCCAGGCGCCCCGGGCCGACAAGGCCCGGGGCGCCTGTCGTTTTCCGGGTCGTGTCGCTCCGGGTCATCCCGCACCCCTTGCCTTTCCCACCCCATGAGGAGCCCCGACATGACCGCCATCGACGTGACCGGCGCCCGTACCCCCGAGGCCGCCGATGTGATCTCCGGCGCGCGTGAGCGCATCGACGCGCTGGACGACCGGATCATCGGACTCATCCAGGAACGGATGGCCGTGTCCGCCGTCATCCAGGAGGCGCGGATCACCTCCGGCGGCCGGCGCGTGAACCTCTCCCGCGAGATGGACGTCCTGAACCACTACAGCCAGGCGCTGGGCAAGCCCGGTACGTCCCTCGCGATGACGCTGCTCGAACTGTGCCGGGGTCGCATCTGAGTTCGGTCCCGCTCTCACCCGTACGGCGCGTGACCGCGACGCGAAGCGCTTCGTTGGTCGTGGTGTCCGTGCCAGCCAGGGGCGGGCCCGAAAGAACCACGCGTGGCTCGCTGGAGCGATGAGACGTACGGATCGTGCCGTGCGTCGTGGGACCTCGCTCCGGACAAGTGACCGGACGGCAGGGGACAGCAGCCCGGTCACCCAAGAGAACGGTCGGCTCCGGGGACGCCCGGGGCCGGCCGACGGGACGTCCAAGTCAAAATGTCAGAGTCGGAATGTCCAAGTCTGAGTCAAACGGTTGCGGCGGCCGCATCCATCGAGCACGATGCCAGGAAAGCCCCCGAAGTCCCGCCGTTGACAACTGCATGGGCACATCGCCGTACTGCCAAAGGTCGAGACCAACCGTGCGCCCCGAATGCGCCGGGGCGCCGACCGAGGGCACACAAGGCAAGCGGCGCAACCCCCCGGCGCCGCTCCCCAGGCACCGACGCTGCCCTGACGTCGGTGCTGATGAAAGAAAGGAAGGGCCCCGCGGCTTCGGCCTGCGGGGCCCTTCTCATGCACTGCGCTCATGCCCGCGCTCATGTGTTGCTCGCCCGCTGCGTCGGCGCCGGGCGTCAGGTTCGCGATGCCCTCCCGCACGTTCCGTCCTCGCCGATGTCACGGCTGCGGTCGTAGGGATCGACGGTCGGGCCGCTCGCCGGTTCGTCCGCGGGAGCGGTCGACGGGAACTCCGGGCGCAGATAGCCGTCGTTGATCTCGCAGGACGTGTTGCCGACGTCCCGGTCGAAGTGCAGGACGTTCAGGCGGCCGGGGGTGGACACGTAGCGGGCGGGGTCGAGGAGTTCGACGTCGAGGACGCGGCGCACGACGGTACGGGTGACCTCGGTCGAACCGTCGGTGCGGACGACCGGGTAGACGAAGGTGTAGTCGGCGTGCACGGCCACCCCGTCCTGGTCGCCCTTCTCGAAGGTCATCCTGCCGCGCGTCTTGATCACGTCACCGACGAGTCGGACGTCTGCCGGGTCGAAGCGGCTGAAGAGGTCCAGCGGGTCGTGTTCCTCGTCGGGCGCGCGCAACGACCGGTTCAGGCCGTCGACGAACTCCGGCTGCTTCGGGTCGAGCACCGCGAGCGCGGCCTCGGGGCGTTCGCCGCGTACGGTCTTCGGGTCCAGGTTCGCTCCGACCAACAGCTTCTTGGTCAGCCGGAGCGCCAGGTCGACCCGGTCCTTCGACAGCCCGCCGACGGCCTTCGCCTCCGGCAGGACGATGCCGGCCGCCCCGTCGGCCCACTGCCGCGCCGGGGAACCGGCGAACGGTTCGTCCAGGGTGGGGGTTTCGAAGTCCGCGGCGGCGGGCGGCGTGGTCGGGGCGGCGGTCTCCTCGCCCAGAGGCGAGGCCGCGCCGGCGTCCGGTGTCCCCGTGCCGAAGGGGTCACCCGGCAGCAGCGAGGGCTTCAGCGCCACGACGGCCACGGCGACGGCGAGGGGTACGCCGATGACCGCCCACCGTCGGCGGCGCCGAGTCGCGCGTCCGTGCGTCTCCTCCCAGGCCGGACCCGTGCGCCAGCCGGCGGGAAGCTCGCCCCGCGCCTCCTGCTGCCGCAGCCGCTCGGTCACCATGCGAGCGCGGGCGGAGGGCTCCTTCGGGGCCGCGGCACGCGCGTCGCGTTCGCTGTCCTGGACGAACTTCTGCCACGCCTCGTCGGTGATGGAGGAGGAGTCCTCCCCCTCACCCGAACCGGATCTCGGCTCTTCGGACGATCTGTCGACCACGGCGCCATGCGCCTTTCTGCGAGTGGGTTTCCGAGCAGCTGAGCGTACGTCAGCCCCCATCGACCCCAGGCAGTGATCCAGGTCACATAAGAATCCTGTGAAGTGGAGGGCAACCATTCGCAGGCTTCGCGGATCAAACCATGCGAATCAAGGGCCACACCCGCGTCCCACACGCGGAGGCCTCTCAAGCTGCTGCCGCCCGCGGCACACCGGAATTTCGAGGTTTGCATGAAGCTTCGCCGTGCCATGGCCGCAGCGGCCGCGACGGCCGTCATAGCCCCGCTCGCCCTGCTCTCCGCGCCCGCCGCGTTCGCGACGGACGGGACTCCGGACACGTCGACGAGCAGCCCCGCGGCCGAGGAGACCACGCCCTCCGCCGACGCGAGCACGCCGGCCGCGGACACCAGCACGCCCGCCGCCGACTCCAGCACCCCGGCCGCGGACCAGAGCACGCCGGCCGCCGACTCCAGCACGCCCGCCGCGGACACCAGCACCCCGGCCGGCGACGCGAGCTCCCCGGCCGCCTCCGCGTCCGCCTCCACCTCCGCCTCCCCGAGCGCCAGCGCGAGCGCGCCCGAGGACGAGGACCCGGAGCTCTGCGTCGACGAGGACGGCAACAGCACCGCCGAGCTCAGCGACGACGTGACCAGTGGCCTGTCCGGGCTCCCCGAGACGATCGTCGCCGGCAGCGGCTGGACCGGGTTCGCGTTCAACGTCTCCAACCACGGCGACGACGAGATCAAGGACATCAAGCCGCTCATCGGCGTCGCCGCGATCGGCTGGGACGACGCGGCGGACTACTCCGGCGAGATCAAGGTCCAGGTCTTCAACACGGCCACCCACTCGTGGGACACGATCGCGGACGCCGCGGGCGAGGGTGGCACCTTCCCCTCGTTCTCGCTCGGCGCGGGCCGGTCGATCTCGTACAAGCTGCGCCTCAGCGTCAGCGGCAAGGTGCCGGACTCCCTCGGTCTGACCGGCGGCCTCGCCGAGTACGCGGACGACGAGGGCTGCTGGGTCGCCGACGACCCGAACGGCTGGGTCTACTTCTTCGACATCCTCGCCGCCGGCTCCGACGCCGGTGACCCGAACGACGCCAAGCCGCAGGGCGGCAAGACGGACCTCACGGACGTGAACGAGGTCTCCGCCACCGGCACCCTGGCCGAGACGGGTTCGAGCTCGGCGCTGCCGATGATCGGCCTCGTCGGTGGCGTCGCGGTCGTCGCCGGTGCCGGTGCGGTGTTCGTGGTGCGGCGCCGGAAGTCCGGTGCACAGGCGTAAAGCCCGACAGGCTGAGTAAGGCCCGGTAAGGCTTGCAAGAACAGAGAAGGACCTGCGCTCGGAGGGGGGTGCAGGTCCTTCTCTTTGTGTACGGCGGTCCGCTCGGGGCTACTTCTTCGGCGGCACCGCCGGTATCCCCAGGAACGGCAGCTTCAGCGCGCCGAAGGCGTCCGCCGGGACCGCCGGGGACTTCGGCTCGACCGGCTTGAGGCGTTCGTACGTGGCGCCCTGCGCCGGACGCGGGTCCGCCTCGCCCTTGTTGGGCCAGTACGACATGGCGCGCTCGGCCTGGGCGGTGATGGTGAGGGAGGGGTTCACTCCCAGGTTCGCGGAGACCGCGGCCCCGTCGACGACCGAGATGCCGGGGTGGCCGTAGAGGCGGTGGTACGGGTCGATGACGCCGGTGTCGCGGGAGGAGCCGATCGGGCAGCCGCCGAGGAAGTGGGCGGTGAGCGGGGTGCCCATCAGTTCGCCGACGTTGGAGCCGGCGAAGCCGTTGATCTCGGCCGCGATGGCCGACGCGCCTTCCGAGGCCGCCTTGATCTGCTTGGGGTTCGGGGACCCGTGGCCCTGGCGGGCCGTCAGCAGGCCCTTGCCCACGCCGTCCGGTTTCAGGTACGTCGTCAGGGAGTTGTCCAGCGACTGCATCACCAGGCCGATGATGGTCTTCTCCGACCAGCGGCGGTTGGAGAGGGAGCGCAGGACCAGGCCGGGGTGGCGGGCCGCGTTGCGCAGCCAGGCCAGCACGCGGGAGGAGCCCTCGGCGTAGGGGACCTGGAGGATCGACAGGCTGCCCATCGAGTTGGAGCCCTTGCCGTAGCGGACCGGCTCGATGTGGGTGTTGGCGTCCGGGTGGATGGACGAGGTGATGGCCACCCCGCGGGTGAAGTCGACGTTCCGCTCGCCGGTGATCTTGCGGTAGCGGCGGTCGCTGGTCTGCGCGCCGACCAGCGCCTCGGAGTTGGTGCGGGTCAGCTCGCCCAGCTTGTCCGACACGTAGGGCAGTTGACCGCCCGTCTTCATCCGGTGCAGGAGGGTCTGGGTGCCGTAGGTGCCGGCCGCGAGGACCACCCGGCGGGCCTTGAAGGTCCGGCCCCCGCGCTTCTTCCGGTCGGTCGGCAGCGTGGCCACCGCGTAGCCGCCCTGCGAGTCGTCCGTGACCGAGACGACCGTCGTCAGCGGGTGCACGACCGCGCCCGCCTTCTCGGCGAGGTACAGGTAGTTCTCGTTGAGGGTGTTCTTGGCGCCGTGCCGGCAGCCGGTCATGCACTCGCCGCACTCGTTGCAGGCCTTGCGGGCCGGGCCCACGCCGCCGAAGTAGGGGTCGTCCACCTGCTCACCGGGTTTGGCCTTCGAGGCGCCGTCGGCGTCCTCGCCGTCCCCGAAGAACACGCCGACCGGCGCCATGTGGAAGCTGTCGCCGACGCCCATCCGCTCGGCGGCCGCCTTGAGGTGCACGTCGGTCGGGGTCATCGTCGGGTTGAGCCGTACGCCGAGCATGCGCCGCGCCTGGTCGTAGTACGGCGCCAGCTCCTCCTGCCAGTCGGTGATGTCACGCCACTGCGCGTCCTCGAAGAACGGCTTCGGCGGTACGTAGAGGGTGTTGGCGTAGTTGAGGGAGCCGCCGCCGACGCCCGCGCCGGCCAGGACCATGACGTTGCCCAGCAGGTGGATGCGCTGGAGGCCGTACATGCCGAGTTTGGGGGCCCAGAGGTAGTTCTTCAGGTCCCAGGAGTTCCTGGGGAGGGTTTCGCGTGTGAAGCGGCGGCCGGCCTCCAGGACGCCTACGCGGTAGCCCTTCTCCGTCAGACGGAGGGCGGTGACCGAACCACCGAAGCCTGATCCGACGACGATGACGTCGTAGTCGTAGGTGTCCTGGGGCACGTGCCGGCTCCTCGTTGAGTGTGCAGTGCGGATGATTCGTGGCTGGTCGCGCAGTTCCCCGCGCCCCTGGGTCGGCTACCTGAAGCGGAACGCCTTCATCAGGCGCAGGCTCCTGCTCATGAACTGCGCGTACTTCTCGTCGTCCATCCCCAGGGACGGGGCCATCGGCAGCAGGCGCTGCTGGGCCACCGTCTGGGCCTCGGTGTACTTGAGGATGCCCTCGGAGCCGTGGCGGCGGCCGAGGCCGGATTCCTTCATGCCGCCCATCGGGGACTGCACGCTGCCGTAGGCGGGGGCGTAGCCCTCGTTGACGTTCACCGTGCCGGTGCGCAGACGGGCGGCGACCTCGCGGCCGCGCCGGCCGTCCTTCGTCCAGACCGAGGAATTGAGACCGTACGGCGTGGAGTTGGCCTGCTCGACCGCCTCGTCCTCGGATGCGAATCGGTAGATCGAGACGACCGGGCCGAAGGTCTCCTCGCCGCACACGGCCATCGGCGCCTCGACGTCGTCGAGGATGGTCGGCTCGAAGAAGTACGGGCCGATGTCCGGGCGGGCCGTCCCGCCGGCGAGGACCTTCGCGCCCTTGGCGACGGCCTCCTCGACGTGCCGGGTGACGGTCTCCAGCTGCCGCTCACCGACCAGGGAGCCCATGTCGGCGCCGTACGCGAGGGACGTGCCGAGGCGCATCGCCTTCGTGCGGGCGGCGAAGCGCTCGAGGAAGGCGTCGGCGATGGACTCGTGGACGTACAACCGCTCGATGGATATGCAGAGTTGGCCGGCCGAGGAGAAGCAGGCGCGGACGGCGCCCGCGGCCGCCTTCTCGATGTCGGCGTCCTCCAGGACCAGCATCGCGTTCTTGCCGCCGAGTTCGAGGGAGACGCCGATCAGGCGGGCGGCGGCGCCCTGGGCGACCTCGCGGCCGGTGCGCGTGGAGCCGGTGAAGGAGACGTAGTCGGCGTGCTTGACGACCTCGGGGCCTATGACCGGGCCCTCGCCGAGGACGACCTGGAAGACGTCGGCGGGCAGACCGGCCTCGACGAGGAGGTCGCGGGCCCAGAGCGCGGTGAGGCAGGTCTCCGTGTCCGGCTTCATCACGACCGCGTTGCCCGCGACGAAGGCGGGGAGCGCGTCGCCGACGGAGAGTTCGAGGGGGTAGTTCCAGGGGGCGATCTGGCCGACGACACCGCGCGGGTGGCGCAGTTCGGTGACCTTGGTGAGGGCCGGGACGGCGCCCGCGTGCCGCTTGGGCTTCAGATACGCGGTGGCCCTGCGACCGTAGTGCCGGGCCGCGACGGCCACGGCCTGCACCTCTTCGTGGGCGTGCAGGCGGGCCTTGCCGGTCTCCAGCTGGATCAGGTCGAGGACCTCGGCCTGGCGTTCGAGGATCAGGTCGTGGAAACGCAGGAGCACGGCGGCGCGCTGCCGTACCGGCGTCTGCGCCCAGACCGACTGTGCCCTACGGGCGGCGTCGAAGGCCTTCTGCACGTCCTCGGGCGTCGACTCGGGCAGGTCCGCCAGCTTCTCACCGGTGAACGGCGTGTGGTTCGCGGTCCGTCCGGATCCGGCCACGCCCTTGGTGAGCTGGGCGACCAGCTCCGGGGTGACCACGTCGGCCGCGGTGCGGGCGCCCTCGGGGGCGGGGGCGATGGGGTTCGTGCCGGTCTTGGCCGGGGCCTGCGCGTCCGTCATGAGCCGCAGGGTATGACGTGGGGAAGGCTTTGTGTACCCGTCGGTAATAGTGATTCACCGAGTGCTGACACGGTGCCAGTGGTCGCTGGCAGGGAATGTGCTGATCAGGGCGTTGGCCGGTGGCGACCGCCGGGAGTTCAGTCGCTTGCGTCACTTCCGATCTCGAGACGGCCACGGGCCGCCTTGAACACCGCCGTGCCCTTCTTCTCGTCCGGCGTTCCCTTGGGCATGTCGACGCGCAGTTCGTACATGCGGCCGTCGTCGGTGCGGATCACCAACTGCATGACCCGGGTGGGGCGACCGTCCCGGTCGTACGTGGTGTCCGCGAGCGCCGCCTCGTAGCCGTGGAAGCTGGTGCGGGTCCTCTGCGTGCTCGCGTCCGCGTCGCGGCTGCCCCAGGTGTCCTGCGCCGCCTGCGCCTGGGCCATCGGGGAGCGGGGAGCCTTGCCCCACTGGGTGAGGCGGACCTGGACGGTGTCGTCGAGGTCGTGGACGACGAAGCGGAGCGGGTCCTCGGCGCCGCCGTCGCGGGCGGTCTCCTGGTAGGCGACGGGGAGGGCGAGGGTGGCGTCCATGGCCGGCTCGGGGTGGGTTGTCCAGGAGGCGGTGGGGGCGGGAGTGGGTGTGGCGGTGGGAGTGGGGGCGCGGGTGGGGGTCAGTTCCGTGGCGGAACCGCTTTCGGTCTCGGTGAGGTACGTGGAGGTGCCCAGCCATATGCCGCCGACGAGGAGCGAGGTGAGGAGCGCGGCGGGGAGGGGAAAGCGGGGGCGGCGCTTCGGCTTCGGGGTGGCGGCGGTTCGTGGTTCGGGGGCGGGGACTGTCGCCGGTGCGGGGCCGGGTTCGGGGGTCGGCTCCGGCGGCCTTACGGCATCCCCCAGCCGTACCGTCCCGGCGTCCTCCGCCAACTCCCTGAGCCCCGAGGCGTCCTGCTTCTCCGTCTCGGGCTCCTCCCCGGAGGGGCCCGGCACCGGCCACCCCTTCGCCACCGCTTCCAGCGCCGCGGCGACCTCCGCCGCGTCCGGACGCCGCTCGGGCTCCTTGTCCAGCAGCCGCACGATGAGTGGCCCGAGCGGACCGGCCTGCTTGGGCTCCGGCGTGTCGGAGGCGAGGATCGCGGCGAGGGTGGACTCCAGGGTCGTACGGCGGAAGGGCGACAACCCCTCTACGGCGGCGTACAGCAGCACACCGAGCGACCACAGGTCGGAGGCGGGGCCGGCGGGGCCACCCCGGCCGGACATCCGCTCGGGTGCGATGAACTCCAGCGAGCCGATGAACTCGCCGCTGACGGTGAGGGACTCCTCACCCTGTACGTGGGCGATGCCGAAGTCGGTGAGGACGACGCGGGAGTGCGGGCCGAGCAGGACGTTGGCCGGCTTGACGTCACGGTGCACGATGCCGACGGAGTGCGCGGCGCGCAGGGCGCCGAGGACGGCGAGGCCGATGCGGGCGGACTCGGCGGTTTCGAGCGGCCCACGCTGAAGCACTTCGTGGAGAGACTCGCCGCGGACCAACTCCATGACGATCCAGGGCAGTCCGTCCTCCTCCTCCGCGACGACGTCATGGATGGTGACGGCGGAGGGGTGGTCGACGCGGGCGGCGGCACGAGCCTCGCGGTAGAGCCGGTGGGCGGCCCGCTGATGACTCTCGTCCTCGGGGTCCCCGGGCAGCCGCGGCTGCTTGACGGCGACCTCCCGCCCGACCACCTCGTCGACGGCCCGCCACACGGTGCCCATCCCACCGGACCCGATCCGCTCGACCAGCCGGTAACGCCCCCCGACTATCCGGCCCTTGCCGCCTCCGGAGTCACCGTCGTTGCTCATGCCCCATGAGTACCGTGCGGGGTGGCCGCTTGTCGACGCGGCTCAGTCCGACTCGGCAACCGGCATCACGCGAACGAGGAGTGCTACGCCTCGCGCCGGTCACCGTCCGACGATTCGAGCCGTTGGCTCGAATCGGTTCACAGCGTGTCGACGTCGAGGTTCGAGATCGCCGTCTTCGCCACCTCGCGCCCCCGCTCCGTGAAGTCCCCCTTGCCCGGATAGCCGATGGAGAGCTCGTACATGTCGCCGGCGGAGGTCTTGTAGTAGAAGATCCGCAGCTCGCGCGGGCGCGGGTTCTCGGTGTCGTCGGTGGTGTAGACGACGGTGTTCTCCGCGGCCTTCCTGCCCTGGTACGTCGCGTTATCGGGCTGGGTCTTCAGCTTCTCGGCGGGCATGTTGAGCTCGTAGCTGCCGCTCTGCTTGAACACGCCGTCGTCGTCGTACATCTCGGCGGCCGCGGAGCCCGCGATCTCACTGCCGGTGTCCTCGGCCTTCTTGGCGAGCGACAGGCTGATCCAGATGGCCCCGCTCGCATCGGTGTACGTCACCCAGTGACTCTTGTCGGACTCCCGGTCGGGCACGGACACCTTGTAGGTGTCGGGCACCGCCAGGGTCGCGGCGACGTCCTTCACCGGCACCGTCTTCCAGCCGTCCGGCAACGGTCCCGCGAAGGGGTCCGCGATCACCAGATACGCCGCCACCGCCGCCGCCACGACAGCGGCACCGAGGCCTGTCAGGGTCTTGCGGCCGAGCCGGACGCCGCCGGGGGCGGGAGCGCCGGTGATCTGGACGACCTGCGTCGGGGCCGGAGCCGGAGGGTTGGCGGTGCGCTCCAGCAAATCACGGACCTGGGCGGCGTTCGGGCGGCGGGCCGGGTCCTTCTGGAGCAGCCCGTTGATGGCCTCGGCGAGCGGGCCCTGCGCCGAGGCGGGCGGCGCGGGAGCCGCGTTGAGGACGGACTGCAGGGTCGCCGGGGTGTTGCTGCGGCGGAACGGGGAGACACCCTCCGTCGCCGCGTACAGGACCACGCCGAGGGACCACAGGTCGCTGGCCGGGCCGGGGCGCTGGCCCAGCACCCGCTCCGGCGCGATGTACTCGGGCGAGCCGACGAACCCGCCGGTGTCGGTCAGGTTGGTCTCGCCCTCGATCTGGGCGATGCCGAAGTCGGTGAGGACGACCCGGTCGTGCCGGCCGAGCATGACGTTGTCCGGCTTGACGTCACGGTGCAGGATGCCCGCCGCGTGCGCGGCCTCCAGCGCGCCCAGCACCTCGAGGCCGATTTTCGCCGCATCCCGGGCCCCCAGGGTGCCCTCCTGCAGCGCGTCGCCCAGCGAACGGCCCCGCACCAGCTCCATCACGATCCACGGCTGGCCGTCCACGACCGCCACGTCGTGCACGTTCACCACGGCGGGGTGGTCGAGCCGGGCCGCCGCGCGGGCCTCCCTGCGCATGCGTTCGAAGGCGTTGGCACGTTCGCGGTCGGGAAGGTGATCCGGTACGCGGGGCTCCTTGACGGCGACCTCGCGGTCCACCGTCTCGTCCTTGGCCCGCCACACCGTACCCATGCCACCGTGCCCGAGCTTGGCGAGCAGCCGGTAGCGGCCGGCGATCAGCCGACCGGTGCCGGGGTCCTGGGCAGGCTGCGGCTCCGGCTGGGGCGCGGTCTGCGGCGGGGTCTGCGGCGGGGCGGCCTGCGGCGGCACGACCTGGGTGGGCGCCGCGTACGGGTTGTCGGGGTGCGGCACCGCCGGGTGCGGGTTCGGCGGTTGCAGACCGAAACTCGTTGGCTCTTCGGATCCGTAAGGGGCTCCCCCGTTGCTGCTCATGGGTCCATCAATATCGCGCCAAGCGCTTCCGCTTCCACCTCTGGCGCTTTCCGGTCACAGACCCGTGACTCAGGTTGCCGCTTATCTGCCCTTTATTCGCGGTTCGTGGGGGCGGAGGAGGAGGCGGAGGCGGAGAGGCCGGCGGAAGGGCTGGACGAGGGGGGCGTACTCGACGTCCCAGACGTACGCGGCGCACTCGGGGAACTCGGGGAACTCGGGGAACCCGACGCACCGCTAGAGGGCGGCGCCGAACTAGTGGGCACCGGCACCACGCCCCCGCCGCCCTCCCGGTCCATCAGCAGGGCCGCCGCCGACACGCCCGCCCCCGCCATCGCGGTGACCAGCAGCGCGGCGACCAGCACGCTGCGTCTGGAGTACGCGTGGCGCTCCTCTGTGCCGAATCGTTTCGTCGCGCGACCCGTCTCCAGGAAGACGAGCAGCATCCGCTCCGCCTCCCCCGCGTCGAGCCGCCGCCCGGGATCGCGTTCGAGCAGGCCCTGGACGACGGGCAGGATCGGCGCGGCCTGCGCGGGCGGCCGTATCTCCGCGGAGACGACCGCGTGCAGGATGCCGCCCAACGAGTCGCGCCGGAACGGCGATTCGCCGCTCAGCGCGGTGCACAGCAGCGCGCCCAGCGACCAGAGGTCGGAGGCGGGCCCGGTCACCGCCCCGGACATCCTCTCGGGCGCGGTGTACTCGGGCGAGCCCACGAAGGCCCCGCTCTCGGTGAGCGTGGAGGCCCCGGCGACCTGGGCGACGCCGAAGTCGGTGAGAACGACACGGCCGGGGCCGACGCGGTCGAAACCGTCGCGGTCGGTGCCGTTGCTGTTCGGGGTGCCGTTGCCCCGGCCGATGCCGTTGGGGTGGCCGGTGCCGTCAAGGCCGTTGGTGATGCTCATGCCGTTCCCGCCGGCGCCGTTCTCCTCCAGCAGGACATTCGCCGGCTTGATGTCACGGTGCAGGACCCCTGCCGCGTGCGCCGCCCGCAGCGCGCCCAACAGGGCGAGGCCGATCCGGGCGGCCTCGACGGCGTCGATCGGGCCGCGTTCCGCTATCCGGTCGGCCAGCGAGCCGCCGTGGATCAACTCCATGACGATATAAGGGCGTTCACCGTCCTCGACCACGTCGTGGACGACGATGATGTGCGGATGGCTCAACTGGGCGACCGCACGCGCCTCGCGCAGGGTGCGTTCGCGCTGCCGACGGGCCTCGTCCGCGGAGAGCGTGTCGTCCAGGGGAAGTTCCTTGACCGCGACCTGCCGGCCGAGCAACTGGTCGGTCGCCCGCCAGACGACCCCCATGCCACCGCGCCCGAGCCGCTCCTCGAGCCGGTAACGACCCGCGATCACACGGACGTTGTCCCCCTCGGTCCCCATGCGCCTCATGATGCCGCACCGGACGAACCCCCTCCGGGTCCGCGACCGGCCATTCCCGGGGGGCGCGTGTCAGCCGGTCCCCGGCTGCCACCCCTGCAGTACCGCAGTGAACTGCTTGCGCGTCTTCGCCCAGCTCTCGATCGGCGACGACATGTAGATGGCGTACTCGACGCCGTCCCGAGCGCGGTACGTCTCCTCGATGGCGCGGCGCGGACCGGGGGACGGCGGCGCGTCCTTGGCCTGCGCGGTCCACGTGTACTCCCACAGGGAGCCGTCGCGGTCGCGGTAGACGTTCCTCTCCAGCCTCACCCGGTCGTAGTCGACCAGCCGTCGGAGTTGCTCCTCCAGGTCGAGCTGGTGGGCGTACGGGTCGCCGAAGTCCGGCGATTCGTCGACGGCGATGCGGACGAAGTGCTCGCCGCCGTCGGGTGAGTAGTCGATCTGCTCGATGCCGCCCTCGCTGCTGTAGACCGACCGCTTCCAGCCCCTGGGCAGAGAGAGGCTGAAGCCCGCGGGGTCGTCGACGGAGACCCAGGTCGGCGCACCCGTGCGGCTCGGCAAGGCGGACGCCCCGGCGTCGGCCGCCTGCCGCCGTCCCTCGTCCCATCCCTGCACCCACACCGCCGTACCTCCACCGATGATCGCGGCGAGGGCGACGACAAGGGCGAGGGTACGCAGCCGACGGCGCCCGGGCGGGCCCGCCGGCGCGGCGACGGCGGCAGGGTGCGCCGGTCCGCCGACGGGCGTCACACTGGTCGCCCCCGTCACAGGGGGATACGGCGTCCCGGTGACCGGCGTACCCACCCCACTGCGCGCACCACCGTGCGCCTGACCTTGCGCACCGCTGTGCCCCCCACGATGGGCCCCACCTTGCGCACCACCGTGGACCCCACCTCGCGGACCGCGGTGCGTCCCGCCGTACCCCCCGACGCCCGCCCCCGTGCGGAGGCCGGTTCCGGCCCCGGTGTGGGGCCCCGTCCCGTCCCGGGACCCGGACTCGACCCCCACGTGCTGCGTCGGCACGTACGCCTGCGCAGCGCTCGGCCGCCGCCCCTCCGCCGCCTCGGCGAGCATCTGCTCGGCCTCGGCCATGTCGGGCCGCAGGGCTGGGTCCTTGTGCAGCAGGGCGGCGATGACCGGCCCGAGCGGGCCGGCGTACTGCGGCTCGGTGGGCTCCTCGTCGACGACGGCCTGCATGGTGGTCAGAGGCGTGGTGCGGCGGAACGGCGATCTGCCCTCGACCGCCGTGTACAGCGTGGCGCCGAGCGCCCACAGGTCGGAGGAGGCTCCCGGGTCGTGGCCGCGGATCCGCTCGGGGGCGAGGTAGTCGACCGAGCCGACGATCTCGCCGGTACGGGTGATGGCGGTGTCGCCCTCCACCTGCGCGATGCCGAAGTCGGTGAGCAGGACGCGGCCGTCGCGGCCGAGCAGGACGTTGCCGGGCTTCACGTCACGGTGCAGGACGCCGGCGGCGTGCGCGGCGCGCAGCGCGCGCAGCACCCACAGGCCGATGCGGGCGGCCTCCGTCGGCTCCACCCTCCCCTGTTCCTTGACCGCGTCGGCCAGCGAGTGGCCCTCGACCAGCTCCATCACGATCCACGGCCGGCCGTCGTGGTCGAGCACGTCGTGCACGGTGACGACGGCGGAGTGGTTGATCCGGGCGGCCGCGCGCGCCTCCGCCCGGGTGCGGGCGAGAAGGACCGTCCGGTCGCTCTCGGAGACGTAGAGCGCGGCGGTGAGCTCCTTGATCGCGACGGCCCGGTGCAGCACCTCGTCGTGGGCGCGCCAGACCCGGCCCATGCCGCCCCTGCCGATCGGGTCGGCGAGCCGGTAGCGCCCCGCGACGAGCTGGCCCTGCATCTGATTCACGTTGCCCCGCAATGCTCTTGACAGGGTCAGACTAAGGACCCGCCGGTACCGAAAGGAACCAGGGGAGCACCAAGGAGACCGCACTGTGACGGTTGTCGCTTCGAGAGGCGAAAGTAAACCAACGAGCAGCCGGAGGCGTCCGCCGGCCGCCGCTTCCGGCCCGGAATTCAGCCGGTGACCTGATAGGTCTGCGCCGCCTGCTCGTACAACCGCGTCACCTCGTCCCGCTCCGCCTCCGGGCCACGCACCTGCACCACGTGGTACTTCCCGTCGATCAGCAGCGCCAGATTGCGCACGAACAGCTCGCGCCCGTCGTCGCCGGTCCAGGTGAACTGTCCCTCGGCCATGGTCCGACCGCCCACCTGGATCGTCTTCAGCCCGGTCGCGGTGGCCCAGCTCGAGTCGCGGTACGGCTGCAACTCGGGCTCCTTCTCCCGCTGGTACACCATGGGATCGCTGCCATCCTCGGCCGCGCTGTCCCGCCCCGGTACGACGATCAGCTCGAAGTTGCCGTGTGCGTACACGATCTGCCCGCGCCCGTTCTCCGCCGTGCGCTCCCAGCCGTTGGCCACGGCGACCCGGAAGCCCTCCGTGTCCTTGCGCAGGGTGAAGCCGTCGGCGACCTCGGGCCCTTCGGTCTGCGGCTCGGTGGAACCCGCGGACGTCGAGGGACTGCCCTGGGACGGCCCGGGCGAGGTCTGGTCGGGCCGCGGCTCGCTGCTCGCCTCCGGGGACTGCTCGGGCGCCTGGCTCACCTCGCCGGCGGTGCCGGTCCGGTCCCCGGCGCCCTGGTCGTCCGGGTCCGCCTTGGGCATGAAGAACATGGCGTACGCGACCGCCCCGGCCAGCACGAGCAGGATCAGCACCAGCAGGGTCCGCCCGAGACTCCTCGGCGAACGGGCCTGCTCCCGCGCCCGTTTGTGCCGCCCGTGCGCACTCGTCGCGGGCAGCCCGGCCCGCCGCCTGCGCACCAGCTCGCCCCGACGGCGTACGACGGGCAGGCGACTCCTGTCGGCGGGCGGCGCGGCCACGACGTGCGCGCCGGCCTCCGGCTCGGGCGCCGAACGCACCAGTGAGCGCAGCCAGCCGCGCAGTTCCTCGAAGTCCAGCCGCTCGGTCGGGTCCTGCCGCAGCAGCGACTCGACCACCGGCCTGAGCGGCCCGCACTCCTCGGCGAACGCGGGCGGCTCCGCACACACCAGCTGCACCAGCTCGGCCGTCGACTCCTCCGGGTACGGCGCATGCCCCTGTACGGCCCTGAACAGCAACGCCCCGAGCGCCCACAGGTCGGTCTGCGGCCCGATCGGCGCCGCCAACTGCCAGTTCTCGTGCACCGGCCCGGCCTGCTCCGGGGCCCACCGCTCCGTCACCGGTCCCACCACGGCCATCCGCGCCTGGCGAGCCCGCTCGGCAGCCAACGCGGTGGTCGGCCCCCGCCGCACGGGCGCCCTCGCGGCCAGGTCGTCCCACCGGCCGGTGGGCGCACCGGAGGCACCGGGAAGCGCGGGCGCTGAGGGGCCGTGAGCACCCGGGCCCGCGACGCCGCCGGCCGACGGGACCGGAACACCGGCCGCGGTCGCACCAAGCCCCGCCGACGGGACACCACCGGCCGGCGCGCCGGGCGACGGGGTGACCCCACCGACCACGCCCCGCGGCGCGGCCCCATGCCAGGACGCGGGACGCACGCCATAGGGGTCGGCAATCTGCCCCGGGGGCACACCCCCGGACGCCTCCCGCCCACGGTGCCCGCCGGGGTACGGCGTCTGCGCCGCCCCGTTCCCAGCGGGGTACGGCGTCCGCCCACCCTGCGCACCGGGATACGGCGACTGCTGCGCACCGTTCGCGTGTGCGGCCGGGTCACCCTCGGGCGCGGGGCGGGCCCCGGGCAGTGCCGCCCGGCCGCTCTGCTGCGCCTCCTGCACCCGGGCCGCGGCCCGGGCCCCCGCCCGGTACGCGGCGATCGCCCCGGCCCGCGCCGCCCTGACGTCCGCACCGCCGTCGACGTCCCGCCGGGCAACCGCGGCCGAAGCTCCTGCCTCGTTCGCGCTCCCCGGCTCCGCCCCGGCAGCCGGAAGCCCTCCGGCCTCCCGCGCCTCGATGGCGGCCCGCCGAGCAGCCTCGGGATCCGCCGCACCGAGGCCGGTACCGCCGGCGCCTCGCGCACCGCCGGGCCCGACCGGGACGGCGCCACCAAATCCACGACCACCACCGGGCCCGACGGACACACCGGTGCCACCAACTCCACGGACCCCAGCGGCACTACCGCCTCCACCAGGCCCGCCTACGCCGCCGTTTCCTCCAGCGGTCCCGGCACGACCAGTGCGCCCACCACCCTCAGCGCCCAGAGGCCCGCCAGGTCCACCAGGCCCTCCCGGCCCGGGCCCGTCACCGAACTCCCCGCCCCCGGCGTTCCATTCCGCCTGTTCGGACGGCACCGGGTCGTACCCGCACAGCGCTTCCTCCGCCGCGCCGACCGCGAGGCCGGTCAGCATCACACGGCCGTCGTCGCAGACGAGCACCGTGCGTGCGGTGATGTTCCGGTGCACCCAGCCGTGCGCGTGCAGCACTCGCAGCGCCATGAGGACATCGGAGGCGACCTCGGCCGCCCGGTACGGCGTGAGCGGCTTCTCCGCGAGCAGCGCCGCCAGTGGCCGCGCGGACACCAACTCACTCACTATCCACAGCGAACCGCCGTCGGCGAACACGTCGAAGACCTGGTCGAGCCGAGGATGGTCGGGAATCCGGGCCGCGGACTGCGCGGCCTCGACGGCCCGTCGTACGGCCGGATCCGTGGGCCGCCGCGCCGCCGAACCCGCCGGGGTCCGCCGCGCTCCACGGGTCCGGAGCCCCTGAGGATCCCGCGCCGTGAATCCCTCCGGCAGCCCCTCCGCGTCGAGCACCTCCGCCTCGACGACCTCGGGCAACGGCACCTGCCTGACCAGGACTTCCTGCCCGCTGTAGGTGTCGAAGGCCCGGCTCTCGGTGAGTTCGTACTCGTCGGAGGGCGGCAGCGGCAGGCGGTAGCGGTCGGCGAGTACCCGTCCCGCATAGTCGTCCACGTTGCCTCCCCCGGCCGCCCGGTTGGTCAATTCCGTTCGCCTCGCGGCCCGTTCCGCCAATTTCCCGGCTGCGTACGGTCCGCAAGCACTCACGATACGTGCCGGAGGCAACTCACCAAGAGGGGATTCCAGATCTCACGCCGCAAACGAGAAACCGAACAAGATGTCGATCACGCCGCTCGCAGCCTCACGACTTCGGTGTGAACGTGTCGGCCAGCGTCTTCCAGGTGCCCTCACGCAGGTCGCTGTCCCACTGGGCGTCCTTCGCGGTGTACATCAGCGCATACCCGAGTTGGTCGTTGACGACGAAGCCCCGGTCGATCGTCCGGTACGTCGTTCCGCTCTCCGAGTAGGTGAACTCCCAGTCGGCCGTGTTCCAGCCGCGGTAGTCCACCTTCTCTATTCGGATCCTCTTGTACTGAGAGCGTGTCATGTACCGTTCCTGGCTCTTCCAGTCCGCCACCGGGTCACCCTTCGGCGTGGACGTCCAGGCCACGAGCAGTTTCTGTCCGTCCGGCCCGGTGAAACGGTCCCCCGCCGATCCCGTCGACTGGAACTTCCACCCGGCGGGCAGCCCGATCGAGTACCCCTGGCTTCCCCTGTGCGTCGTCTCCGGCGCGTTGCCGGAACCGGAACCGGAGGAGCCCTCGCCCGAGCCACTGCCTCCGGACGCGCTCGCTTCGGCGCTCGACGTGTTCCCGGACCCGGCCGCCGCGGACTCGGTGCCCGAGCCGTCGGTACGGGTACCGCCGCTCTCGTCCTCCTTGGTGCCGGCACTCGCGCCGGCACTGGCCGACGCCTTGCCGCCACTGCCCGCGGCCCCGTCGGAACCCCCGCCGTCACCGAGCGTGAGGGCCAGTACGGTGCCGATCACGGCGAGCACCACGACCACCGCGATGACGACCAGCGTCCGCCGCGGCACGACATCCGTGAGCGGCGCCCTCGGCACGGGCCTCGGCGGCAGATCCGGCGGCGTCATCACGGGCCACCCGGAGCTGCGCCCACCCGTGGATGCGTTGGCACCCGCGCCACTCGCAGCAGCGCTCGCGCCCTGAGCACTCCGGTCGCGAGGACCGGGCACCCCGCCGGAAGCCGATCCCGATGCCGAGCCCGATCCCGATCCGGAGCCCGAACCGGCCCCCGCCGCCCCACTCGACGAGGCCTTCCCCGACGAGCCGGCCCCTTCGGCAACCGACGCGCCCTTAGAACCACCGGCCGCCCCGGCGCCCGCCGTACGGCCACCGCCCCCAGCAGCGGACGCACCACCGGATGGTGACACTGCGGTCCCCTTGCCGTCCGCACTCGAAGCAGCCGGGTCGGCAGCGGACTTGGTCCGGGAAGCGGCCGCGGAAGAAGCCGCGGCACCCGCCGCCCCGGCGGCCTTCCGCACGGAACGCAAGGCCCCGCGGAACCGCTCGCCGGCCTCCTCGCCCCGCTTGCCCCGGTCCGCCCGCTCATCGGGCTGCGGGGGCAGCGGCACGACCTTCGTCGCATCCGGTGCCTGCTCCGGCTCGGCCGCCTTCGGCTCGGGCGCGTGGATCACGGCCTGGAGCATCGCTCGCGCGCCGTCGTCGTCGAGCCGCTTGGCGGGGTCCTTGTTGAGCAGTCCGTAGATGACGTCCTTCAGCGGCCCCGCGTTCTTCGGCTCCTCCAGCGGCTCGGTCATCACCGCGGTCAGCGTCGCGATCGCCGACCCCTTGTCGTACGGCGGAGCACCCTCGACCGACGCGTACAGCAGCCCGCCCAGCGACCACAGGTCGGCCGCCGGTCCAGGCTTGTGCCCGCGGGCCCGCTCCGGGGAGATGTAGGAGGGCGCGCCGACGAGCATGCCGGTCGAGGTGATGGACGGGTCGCCCTCGACCTGGGCGATGCCGAAGTCGGTGAGCACGACCCGGCCGTCCTCGGAGATCAGCACGTTCGACGGCTTCACGTCACGGTGCAGGATGCCCTCGCGGTGTGCGGACCGCAGCACGTCGAGGACCGCAAGGCCGACCTCCGCCGCCCGCCAGGGCTCCAGCAGGCCGTCCTCCCGGATGACCTCGGCGAGTGACTTGCCCTCGACGAGCTCCATCACGATCCACGGCCGGTCGTCCTCGTCGACGACGTCGAAGACCGTCACCGCGCTGTTGTTGCGGATCCGCGCGATGGCCTTGGCCTCGCGCAGCGTGCGGGTGATCAGCCGACGCTTCTCGTCCTCGTCGATGTTGGTCGGGAACCGCAGCTCCTTGACGGCGACCGTCCGCCCCAGGGTCTCGTCCTCGGCACGCCACACCGTGCCCATGCCACCGCGGCCGAGCACACCTCCCAGCCGGTACCGCCCGGCGAGAAGACGCCCGCTGTTGTCCTGACGAGTGTCTTGACGGGATGTGCCCGCCCGCTCCGCCTCCGACATGCGTCCCCTCATGCAACCCGCCCTGACAGAGCCTCCATTGTCCCTCACCCGACAAGTGCCCAACGCCCAGGGTGCCCCTGACGGCACCGGCAGCCCTCCGCGCGGGGTCCCGGTGAAGCCGCCGTCCCCCGCCCTGCATGATGGGCCCCGACAAGGGAGGACCCGCGCGATGCCACCGCTTCGGACGCTGTCGGCCGTGCCCATGTGCCTGGCAGTCCTCGCCCTGGTCCCCGCCGCCTCCTCGGCGCCGATGGCCCCGCCCACGGACGCGGTCCTTCCGCTGCTGGTCAAGCGGGGTGGCACCCCCGCCGCGGCCCTCCTGGCCCGCGAGGAGACCGGCACCCGCTATGTCCGGAGCGGTCCGGGCATAGCCCGCGCCGACCACTTCCGCGCCGGCAGCATCACGAAGACGTTCATCGCGACCCTCGTCCTGCAACTGGCCGCCGAAGACCGGCTGAAACTGTCCGACACGGTGGAGCAGCACCTGCCCGGCCTGGTGCGGGGAGCGGGCAACGACGGCCGCGCGCTGACCCTGCGCGCCCTGCTCACCCACACCAGCGGCCTGTACGACTTCACCGCGGACACCAGCGGCGTCGTCCCCGTCGCCCCTCTTCAAGCCGTACGCATCGCGCTCACCCACCCCCCGGCCGACCCCGGCCGCTACTCGTACTCGAACACCAACTACATCCTGCTCGGCCTGGTCGTCGAGCAGGTCACCGGCCACTCGTACGCCATCGAGGCCGAGCGCCGCATCATCGCTCCGCTGGATCTGACGGGCACCTCCTTCCCCGGCTCCCGCACGACGCTCCCCTCACCGCACGGCCGCGCCTACGACGCCGACGGAACCGACGTCACCGAACTCGACCCGCGGGTGGCCGGCGCCGCCGGCGAGCTGGTGACCACGCTCGCCGACCTGGACCGCTTCTACGCCGCCCTGCTCGGCGGACGGCTCCTGCCCCCGCGCTGGCTGCGCGAGATGCTCGACACCCGCACCGCACACGGCTCGTACGGCATGGGGCTGTTCCCGGTGAAGCTGCCGTGCGGCACCACGGTGTGGGGGCACAACGGCCGCATCACCGGCAGCTACGTGCGCACCGCAGCCACGGTCGGCGGCCGCCGCGTCCTCACCTTCCGCGTGAACACGACGGCGGTTGCAGATCCCGGCCTCGAACCCCGGCTGCTCGCTGCCGAGTTCTGCCCCCGCACCCCGTAGAACGGCCGGGTTCCGAACGAAGATCCCGATTCGCGACACTCGTTCGAGTGACGCTCGCCCACCACCACCAGCGCCCGGCGCCCGGCGGCGGGGCCACGGCTCGCGGCCGCGGCTCGCGGGCGCTCCCGAGCTCGGCGGCTCGCGGCGGCACACGCCACGGCCACCGGATGCGCGGCACGCCCCGAACGCCCTACAACGGCACGATGTCCGGCGCCCCCAGCCGCGCCGCGTCCGCCGTCAGGTCGTCCGGCTGCCGCTGCGACTCCCGCTCCGCCTCCACCCGCTTCTCGTAGTGCTGGACCTCGCGTTCGATCTGGTCCTTCTCCCAGCCGAGCACCGGCGCCATCAGCTCGGCGGCCTCATGGGCGCTGCGGGTGCCCCGGTCGAAGGTCTCGATGGAGATGCGGGTACGCCGGGTCAGGACGTCGTCCAGGTGCCGGGCACCCTCGTGCGAGGCGGCGTACACGATCTCGGCGCGCAGATAGTCGTCGGCCGCGTGGAGGGGTTCGCCGAGCGAGGTGTCCGAGGCGATGAGGTCGAGCACCTCCTCCGCCATCGTGCCGTACCGGTTCAGCAGGTGCTCCACGCGCACCACGTGAAGGCCCGTCCGCGCGGCGATCCGCGCTCGCGCGTTCCACAGCGCCCGGTAGCCCTCGGCGCCGAGCAGCGGGACGTCCTCCGTCACGCATTCGGCGACCCGCATGTCGAGCCCGTGCACCGCCTCGTCCACCGCGTCCTTGGCCATCACCCGGTACGTCGTGTACTTGCCGCCGGCGACCACGACGAGCCCGGGCGCCGGATGCGCCACGGTGTGCTCCCGCGACAGCTTGCTGGTGGCGTCCGACTCGCCGGCCAGCAGGGGCCTGAGACCCGCGTACACGCCCTGGACGTCGTCCCTGGTCAGCGGCACCGAGAGCACCGAGTTGACGTGCTCGAGGAGATAGTCGATGTCGGCGCTGGACGCGGCCGGGTGGGCCTTGTCGAGGTCCCAGTCGGTGTCCGTCGTACCGATGATCCAGTGGCGGCCCCACGGGATGACGAACAGGACGGACTTCTCGGTGCGCAGGATCAGGCCGCTCGATGAGGTGATCCGGTCCTTGGGCACGACCAGGTGGATGCCCTTGGACGCCCGGACGTGGAACTGCCCGCGCTCCCCCACCATCGCCTGGGTGTCGTCGGTCCACACCCCGGTCGCGTTCACGATCTGCTTGGCGCGGACCTCGTACTCCCCGCCGCCCTCGACGTCCTGCACCCGGGCGCCGACCACGCGCTCGCCCTCGCGCAGGAACCCGGTCACGCGCGCGCGGTTGGCGACCTTCGCGCCGTACGAGGCCGCCGTACGCACCAGGGTCGCCACGAAGCGGGCGTCGTCCATCTGGGCGTCGTAGTACTGCAACGCGCCGACCAGCGCGTCCTTCTTCAAGGCGGGCGCGACCCGCAGCGCGTGACGGCGGCTCAGGTGCCGGTGCAGGGGCAGGCCCCGGCCGTGACCGCGGGCCATAGACATGGCGTCGTAGAGAGCGACACCCGATCCGGCGTACACCCGCTCCCAGCCCTTGTGCTGGAGCGGGTACAGGAACGGCACCGGCTTCACCAGATGCGGAGCGAGCCGTTCCAGCAGCAGGCCGCGCTCCTTCAGCGCCTCGCGGACGAGGGCGAAGTCGAGCATCTCCAGATAGCGCAGGCCGCCGTGGACCAGCTTGCTGGACCTGCTCGACGTGCCCGAGGCCCAGTCGCGCGCCTCGACCAGGCCCACGGACAGGCCCCTGGTCACGGCGTCGAGCGCGGTGCCCGCGCCGACCACTCCCGCGCCCGCCACCAGCACGTCCAGCTCGCGCTCGGCCATTGATGCGAGTGACTCGGCGCGTTGCGCCGGGCCCAGTGTCGCTGTCCTCACCGCTGCCTCCCGCTGTCGGTCGTGCCGGCTCACCCCGGAGGGGTGGCCCGGTTCGTATCCCCCATGCCCAAATTCTGACCGGCTTGCCCGAGTTCAGCCACCAGTGGCCCCAGCCTGTGGACAACCTTCACGACGTGCGGAACAACGCTCACGGACCCACAGGGAGACACACGTAATAAATCCCGCGTATCGGTCATATTTACTCCTAGTCTGACATTGCGCTCGCCCATCCTGTCCACAGGGCTTGCACACCTGTCCCGCTTCGGCTACTGGGAAGGACGGTCCACGCCATGCCCGCAGATCTCGCCGTCATCGGACTCGGCCCCTACGGACTGCCCCTGGCCCAGGCCGCCGTCACCGCCGGCATCCCCACACTCGGATACCGCACCGGCCCTGAGCCGGGCTCCCTCAGCCCCGCCGAAGTCCGCCGGATGCTCTCGGGGGGCTTCCGGCCGACCACCTCCCCGGCCGAACTCGGCCGGGTGCGCACCGCGGTCATCTGTGCCCCCACCCCACAGGGCGCGGACGGCGGACTCGACCTCGGCCAGGTGGAAGCGGCCGCCCGCACCCTGGCCGCACACCTGCGCCCGCACACCACGGTCATCCTGGAGTCGCCCGTCCCCCCGGGCACCACGGAGGGCTTCCTGCGCCCCCTCCTCGAAGAGGGCTCCGGACTGCGCGCGGGCCGCGACTTCCACCTCGCCTACTCCCCCAGCCGTGTCGACCCCGGCAACCGCGACTTCACCCCCGCCAACACCCCCAAGGTGATCGGCGGCCTCACCCCCGCCTGCACCGAGTCCGCCGCCGCCTTCTACGGCCGTCTCACGGACAAGGTGGTACGCGCGCGTGGACCGCGCGAAGCGGAGACCGTGCAGCTCCTGGAGAGCAACTACCGGCACGTCAACATCGCCCTCGTCAACGAAATGGCCGTCCTGTGCCACGACTTGGGCGTCGACCTCTGGGACGTCATCCGCTGCGCGGAGACCAAGCCGTTCGGCTTCCAGGCCTTCCGCCCCGGCCCCGGCGTCGGCGGCCACGCCGTCCCCCAGGACCTCGCCGGCCAGTCCGGCCGCACCCTGCGCATGGTCGAGCTCGCCCAGCAGGTCAACCACCAGATGCCGCGTTACGTCATCCAGCGCGCCGCCACCCTCCTCAACGAGCACGGCAAGTCGGCGCGCGGCGCCCGCGTCCTCCTCCTCGGCGTCACCTACAAGCCCGACCTCGCCGACCAGCAGTCCACGCCCGCCCGAGAGATCGCGACCCGCCTCATGGAGCTCGGCGCCTCCGTCAGCTACCACGACCCGCACATCCCGTCCTGGAACGTCCTGGACCGCCCGGTCCCCCGCGCGGACTCCCTCTACGAGGCCGCCGCCGAGGCCGACCTGACGATCCTCCTCCAGAACCACCGCACGTACGACCTCCAGGGCCTGTCGGTGAAGGCCCAGCTGCTGCTGGACACGCGGGGGGCGACGCCGACCGGGGCGGCCCATCGAATCTGAGGGCGAATTTCCGGGTGAACCGGGCAGGGGTGCCTGCTACTGTTCGGCGACTCGTCGCACATGCGTGCGCGAGTCCGTCGCACTCTCGTGCGCACACCACACCGCTCGTTCATCGGTCCCGCGAGGGACATGGGGGGATTTCTGTCATGACCCAGCCAACGCCACCGCCGCAGCCCGCCGAGGGCAACCCGTACGCCCAGCAGCCGGGCGCCATGCCGCCTGCCCCGGCCCCGTTCGCCCCCGCGCCGCCCGCCCCGGCCCGCGGCAACGTCGCCCTCGGCCTGGTCGTCGCCGTCGTCGCGGCCCTGGTCACCGCCGGCATCTACGGCGCCATCGTCGGCGCCACCGAGTACGAGATCGGCTACGCGGCCGTCGGCGTCGGCTTCCTCATCGGCCTCGCTGCGGGCAAGCTCGGCGGCCCCCACCCGGTGCTGCCCGTGGTGAGCGCGGTCCTGTCCCTCGGGGCCGTCTACGCGGGCCAGCTCATCGGCATCGCCATGATCGGCGCCGACGCGAGCGGCATGTCCGTGATGACGATCTTCACGGACCACTTCGACCTGGTGACCAAGAGCTGGAGCGAGGAGGCCGACGTGCTGACGTTCGTGTTCCTCGGCGTCGGCGCGTTCGCCGCGTTCTCCGGCGCCAAGAAGGCCGCCGCGTAACGACGTACCGCGTACATACCCGGTCCGTACCCGGAAGGGGCCGCCCACCTGATGGTGGGCGGCCCCTTCACGTACTACGGGGACTACGCGAACTACCGCCGGTGCACCGAATCCGCCACCGTCACCTCAACCCGCTGGAACTCCTTCAGCTCGCTGTACCCGGTGGTCGCCATCGCCCGCCGCAGCGCTCCGAAGAAGTTCATCGAGCCGTCCGGGGTGTGGGACGGGCCCGCGAGGACCTCCTCGAGGGTGCCGACCGTGCCGAGGTCGACCTTCTTGCCGCGCGGCAGTTCCTCGTTGACGGCCTCCATGCCCCAGTGGTGGCCCTTGCCGGGTGCGTCCGTGGCGCGGGCCAGCGGGGAGCCCATCATCACCGCGTCGGCGCCGCAGGCGATGGCCTTGGGCAGGTCGCCGGACCAGCCGACACCGCCGTCGGCGATCACGTGCACGTACCGGCCGCCGGACTCGTCCATGTAGTCGCGGCGGGCCGCCGCCACGTCGGCGACCGCCGTCGCCATCGGGACCTGGATGCCCAGCACGTTGCGCGTGGTGTGCGCCGCGCCGCCGCCGAAGCCGACCAGGACGCCGGCCGCGCCGGTGCGCATCAGGTGCAGGGCCGCGGTGTACGTGGCGCAGCCGCCGACGATCACCGGGACGTCGAGTTCGTAGATGAACTGCTTCAGGTTCAGCGGCTCGTGCGAACCGGAGACGTGCTCCGCCGAGACCGTCGTACCGCGGATGACGAAGATGTCCACGCCCGCGTCCACGACCACCTTGGAGAACTCGGCGGTGCGCTGCGGGGAGAGCGCCGCCGCGGTGACCACGCCCGAGTCGCGCACCTCCTTGAGGCGCTGCCCGATCAGCTCTTCCTTGATGGGAGCGGCGTAGATCTCCTGGAGGCGGCGGGTCGCGGCCTCGACCGGCAGGCCGACGATCTCGTCCAGCAGCGGCTGCGGGTCCTCGTGCCGCGTCCACAGGCCCTCGAGGTTCAGCACCCCGAGTCCGCCGAGCTCACCGATGCGGATCGCGGTGGCCGGGGAGACGACCGAGTCCATGGGGGCGGCCAGGAAGGGCAGCTCGAATCGGTAGGCGTCGATCTGCCAGGCGATCGAGACCTCCTTCGGGTCCCGCGTACGGCGGCTGGGGACGACGGCGATGTCGTCGAAGGCGTACGCCCGGCGGCCGCGCTTGCCGCGCCCGATCTCGATCTCAGTCACGTGTGTGGCCTTTCCCTGATGCGTTTCAGCGTCTTCCAGTATCGCCGACGGGTACGACAAGGGCGGCCCCGGATACCCCGGAGCCGCCCCCTGCCTGCCTCACGCGCGCGTGCGGGTCACTTGCTGCGGCTGTAGTTCGGTGCCTCGACCGTCATCTGGATGTCGTGCGGGTGGCTCTCCTTGAGGCCCGCCGAGGTGATCCGGACGAACCGGCCGTTGTCCTGGAGCTCGGGGACGGTCCGGCCGCCGACGTAGAACATCGACTGGCGCAGGCCGCCGACCAGCTGGTGGACCACCGAGGAGAGCGGGCCGCGGTAGGGCACCTGGCCCTCGATGCCCTCGGGGACGAGCTGCTCGTCGGAGGCGACGCCCTCCTGGAAGTAGCGGTCCTTGGAGAAGGACTTGCGGTCGCCGCGGGACTGCATGGCGCCGAGCGACCCCATGCCGCGGTACGACTTGAACTGCTTGCCGTTGATGAACATCAGCTCGCCCGGCGACTCCTCGCAGCCCGCGAGCAGCGAACCGAGCATCACCGTGTCGGCACCCGCGACCAGCGCCTTGGCGATGTCGCCGGAGTACTGCAGGCCGCCGTCGCCGATGACCGGGACGCCGGCCTCCTTGGCGGCGAGCGCGGCCTCGTAGATGGCGGTGACCTGGGGGACGCCGATGCCGGCGACGACACGGGTCGTACAGATGGAGCCGGGGCCGACGCCGACCTTGATGCCGTCGACACCGGCGTCGATGAGCGCCTTGGCACCGTCACGGGTGGCGATGTTGCCGCCGATGACGTCGACGCCGGTCGAGTTCGACTTGATCTTGGCGACCATGTCGCCGACCAGGCGGGAGTGGCCGTGGGCGGTGTCGACGACGATGAAGTCGGCGCCCGCCTCGATCAGGGCCTGGGCTCGCTCGAAGGCGTCACCGGCCACGCCGACCGCGGCGCCGACCAGCAGACGGCCCTCGCCGTCCTTCGCGGCGTTCGGGTACTTCTCCGCCTTCACGAAGTCCTTGACCGTGATCAGGCCCTTGAGGATCCCGCCGTCGTCGACCAGCGGAAGCTTCTCGATCTTGTGCTTGCGCAGCAGTTCCATGGCCTCGACACCGGAGATGCCGACCTTGCCGGTGACCAGCGGCATCGGCGTCATGACCTCGCGCACCCGGCGCGTACGGTCGGTCTCGAAGGCCATGTCGCGGTTGGTGACGATGCCGAGCAGCTTCTTGTTGCCGTCGGTCACCGGGACGCCGCTGATGCGGAACTTGGCGCACAGTGCGTCGGCCTCGCCGAGCGTGGCGTCCGGGTGGATCGTGATCGGGTCGGCCACCATGCCGGACTCGGAGCGCTTCACCAGGTCGACCTGGTTGGCCTGGTCCTCGATGGAGAGGTTGCGGTGCAGAACGCCGACACCGCCCTGGCGGGCCATCGCGATCGCCATGCGCGACTCGGTGACCTTGTCCATGGCGGCGGACAGGAGCGGGATGTTGACCCGCACGTTCTTGGAGACGTACGAGGCGGTGTCGATCTCGTCGGGTGCCATGTCCGACGGGCCCGGCAGCAGCAGCACGTCGTCGTAGGTCAGCCCGAGGGTCGCGAATTTTCCGGGCACTCCGTCGACGTTGGCAGTCATGACACCTTCCCCAAATGGCCTTGCTCGGTGCGGATGTCCATGCTAACGGGAAGCTCAGCTCCCGAATTCCACGGCTCCGGATGACTCCGGGCTTCGTATGTTCGTACGGATTTCCGCGGACGCCTGTTCATGTCCGGCGCAGGCCTGGTCATCCGGGGCAGTACCCCGGCGGGCCCTACTGCTCGGCCAGCGCCCGCAGTCTGCTCAGGGCCCGGTGCTGGGCCACCCGGACCGCTCCGGGTGACATTCCCAACATCTGGCCGGTCTCCTCGGCCGTGAGGCCCACCGCGATGCGCAGCAGCAACAGCTCCCGCTGGTTCTCGGGCAGGTTGGCCATGAGCTTCTTGGCCCATTCGGCGTCGCTGCTGAGCAGCGCCCGCTCCTCGGGGCCGAGCGAGTCGTCGGGCCGCTCGGGCATCTCGTCCGAGGGGACGGCCGTCGAACCGGGGTGACGCATCGCCGCCCGTTGCAGGTCGGCGACCTTGTGCGCGGCGATGGCGAAGACGAACGCCTCGAAGGGGCGACCGGTGTCCTTGTAGCGAGGCAGGGCGAGGAGGACCGCTACGCAGACCTCCTGGGCCAGGTCCTCGACGAAGTGCCGGGCGTCGCCGGGAAGGCGGGACAGACGGGTGCGGCAGTAGCGCAGGGCCAGGGGGTGGACATGGGCGAGCAGGTCGTGTGTGGCCTGCTCGTCCCCGTCGACGGCGCGATGCACGAGCCCGCCGATCGCCCCGTGGGCAGTGCCCGCCTCGTCGTCGCGCATCGGTCCATGGTGCCTTGAGGGCATCCGATGCGTGGCATCGCCCTGGTCGTTGTGCACCGAAGCGTTATGAGCAGGTGCGCCGGAACTCATCCCTTGCGCCCTCCCCTCCCGCTCGATCGACTCGTCCCCGAGGAACTCCACACCTCAAGGATGCGGCATCCGCGGCGAAACGAGCAGCGGGCACCCGGTGGACCCCGTCGCCACCCCCGCCCGCCATGCGGCAGGCGGGGATTTCCGTACCCCCGCTACGACACACCCAGCCCTGCTCAGCGCACCAGGCCCCAGCGGAAACCGAGCGCCACTGCGTGCGCGCGGTCCGAGGCGCCGAGTTTCTTGAACAGCCGCCGGGCGTGCGTCTTGACGGTGTCCTCGGAGAGGAACAGTTCGCGGCCGATCTCGGCGTTCGAGCGGCCGTGGCTCATGCCTTCGAGGACCTGGATCTCGCGCGCGGTGAGCGTCGGCGCGGCGCCCATCTCGGCGGAGCGCAGCCGGCGCGGGGCCAGCCGCCAGGTCGGGTCGGCGAGGGCCTGCGTGACGGTGGCGCGCAGTTCGGCGCGGGAGGCGTCCTTGTGCAGATAGCCACGGGCACCGGCGGCGACCGCGAGCGCCACGCCGTCGAGGTCCTCGGCGACGGTGAGCATGATGATGCGCGCACCGGGGTCGGCGGACAGCAGCCGCCGGACGGTCTCGACGCCGCCCAGACCGGGCATGCGTACGTCCATCAGAATCAGGTCCGAGCGGTCGGCACCCCAGCGGCGGAGGACTTCCTCGCCGTTGGCCGCCGTCGTCACGCGCTCGACACCGGGCACGGTCGCGACCGCGCGGCGGAGCGCCTCTCGGGCAAGCGGGGAGTCGTCGCAGACGAGGACGGATGTCATGACCGTCCTCCGCAGCTGATGCACGTCACCTTGAGCCTCCAGGCTGGTACGAAATCGTCACCTGTGCGGTCGACCGTCTCGGACGCCTGCCCGAGCCCTTGTTGTTTCAACCGCCTCCGCACTCTCAACGACGGTCACTCGAAAGAGTTACGGGGCCTTGTGCCATCTTCGGCACTCTACGTGAGGGCGCGGACACGGTGCAGACATGCGCGGTGGACCCACAACGTTTCATCACAACCCATGCCCCATTTAGACCCTTTTCTTCCCATTTCTTAGTGTCTGAGGCTAGATTCGCAATGAGTCATATTTTCATCTCCTTAGATCGTAGATGTACGGTCGTGGACACCGTATCCGCCCAGAACGGCTACAAGGGGTCACGCAATGGCAGATTTCTCCCGCCTTCCCGGACCGAACGCTGACCTGTGGGACTGGCAGCTCCTGGCCGCCTGTCGAGGGGTGGACAGCTCGCTCTTCTTCCATCCGGAGGGTGAGCGCGGTGCGGCCCGGAGTGCTCGCGAGAACTCGGCCAAGGAGGTCTGCATGAGGTGCCCGGTGCGCGCACAGTGCGCGGCGCACGCGCTGGCGGTGAGAGAGCCGTACGGCGTCTGGGGCGGGCTGACCGAGGACGAGCGCGAGGAGCTCATGGGGCGGGCGCGCCACCGGCTGGTGTCCGCGTCGGCCGGGGACGGCCCTTCGAGCAACTGAACAACCGAACGACCGCACAACTGAAGGAACGTTTCTGCGGGATGGGCACGCGCACGCGTGCCCCTAATTTTTGCTCCGGGTGCACCGGGTGCACGTTCTCGGAGCGCGCGTCAGCGTTTCGCGGCGCGCGTCAGCTGGTCCAGGGTCGCCGCCACCGCCGGCACCTGAGCCAGGTCGGGCAGCGTGAGCGCGACGATCTCCCGCCGGACCGCCGGTTCCAGCGTCACCGTGCGAGCGCCCCGTGGCCGTACGGACTCGACGGCGAGCTGCGGCAGCACGGCGACGCCGAGTCCCGCGCCCACCAGGCCGACGACCGCCGGATAGTCGTCGGTCGCGAAGTCGATGCGGGGCGTGAAGCCGGCGCTCTCGCACACCTCGACGAGCTGACCGCGGCAGCGCGGGCAGCCCGCGATCCACGGCTCCCCGGCGAGCTCGCCGATGGAGACCGACTCCGCGCGCGCGAGCCGGTGCCTCTCGGGTACGAGAGCGACCAGCCGGTCGGTCAGCAGGGGGCGTACGACGAGGTCGTCCCACTCCTCGGCGCCCGCCGCCCCCTCGTACCGGAAGGCGAGCGCCAGGTCGCAGTCGCCCTCGCGCAACAGGGCGACGGACTGCGGCGGTTCGGCCTCCTCCAGGAAGACCCGGGTGCCGGGGTGTTCGGCGCGCAGGGCCGCGAGGGCCGTCGGTACGAGGGTGGAGCTGCCGCTGGGGAAGGAGACCAGCCGGACCCGTCCGGCGCGCAGGCCCGCGATGGCGGCGACCTCCTCCTCGGCCGCGGTGAGCCCGGCGAGGATCCCGGCGGCGTGCCGCACCAGCGCCTCGCCGGCCTGGGTCAGCCGCATCTCGCGGCCGCTGCGGATGAGCAGGGGCGTGCCGACGGACGCCTCCAGTGCCTTCATCTGCTGGCTGACGGCGGGCTGGGTACAGCCCAGTTCGCGCCCCGCCGCCGAGAAGGAGCCGGTGGTGGCGACGGCGCGCAGCACGCGGAGATGACGGGCCTCGATCACGGAGTCGAGCATAAGCGGGCCTTGGGGGCGATGCCGAATAATGCGTCGCCGCTTTGCCGCCCGCGCCGTACCGTGCCGCCATGAGGCTTCTTTCTGTGAACCTGGGCCGTCCGAAGGCCGTGCCGTACACGGACAACCCGGAAGGCTTCACCGGCATCGACAAACAGCCGGTGCGGGAGCCGGTGCGGGTGTCGGCGCCCGGCCCCAAGGGCATCGGCGGCAGCGGGCTCGCCGGGGACGCGGTGTGCAAGCGGCAGCACCACGGCGGCGACGACCAGGCGGTGTACGCGGTGGCGCGCGAGGACCTCGACGACTGGGAGCGTGAGCTGGGACGGGCACTGCCCCACGGCTCCTTCGGCGAGAACCTCACCACTGAGGGCATCGACGTCTCCGGCGCGCTGATCGGCGAGCGCTGGCGGGTCGGGTCCGAGGTGGTGCTGGAAGTCAGCAGCGGGCGGATCCCGTGCGTCACCTTCCAGGGCCATATGGGTGAGGAGCGGTGGGTGAAGCGGTTCACGCAGAAGGGAGCGCCGGGTGCGTATCTGCGGGTGATACAACCGGGCGAGATCCGTGCCGGGGACCCCGTCGAGATCGTCCACCGCCCCGACCACGACGTGACCGTGGCCCTGGTGTTCCGGGCGACCACGACCGAGCGGCACCTGCAGCCGCGGCTGCTGGTGGCGGGAGAGGCGCTGCACCCGGAGATACGGGCCTGGGCGCGGGAGTACGCGGCGAAGAACGGAACCTGACGAGCGTTCACGGGCCCGCCCCTCGCCACGTCTTCACGCAGCGGGAGCCCCTGTGCTGAGAGCGGACGCGCACAGTCCGGGTCATTAACCTTGCGCCATGACAACGGCTCTCATCACGGGTTCCACCGCGGGCATCGGCGCCGCCTTCGCGCGACGGCTGGCGGCGGACGGGCACAACCTCGTCCTCGTCGCCCGCGACACCAAGCGGCTGCGGGAACAGGCGACCGAACTGCACGACCGGCACGGCATCGAGGCGAAGGTCCTCACCGCCGACCTGGCGACCGACGACGGCATCGAAGCGGTCGCCGCCCGGCTGGCCGACCGCAAGAACCCCGTCGACCTGCTGATCAACAACGCGGGCTTCGGCAACAAGGGCCGCTATCTCGACGTGTCCATGGCCGACGAGCTGATGATGCTCAAGGTGCACTGCGAGGCGGTCCTGCGGCTGACGTCGGCGGCGACGGAGGCGATGCGGGAGCGGGGCCGCGGGGGCGTCGTCAACGTCGCGTCGGTGGCGGCCTTCCTGCCGCGCGGGACGTACGGCGCGTCCAAGGCGTGGGTCGTGCAGTTCACGCAGGGGGCGGCGAAGGACCTGGCGGGGAGCGGGGTCCGGCTGATGGCGCTGTGCCCGGGCTTCGTCCGTACGGAGTTCCACCAGCGGGCCGGGATGGGAACGGACAACATCCCGGGGTGGATGTGGCTCGACGCGGACAAGCTGGTCGCGGCGGCGCTGGGGGACCTGGCGCGCGGGAGGACCGTGTCGATTCCGGATCCCCGGTACAAGGTGATGATGGGGGTGGTGAAGGTGATGCCTCGGGGGGTGCTGGGTGGGATCAGCTCGCGGACCGGGCGGAAGTACGGGCCGCAGTAGGCACTGCACGATCACCACGGCGGGCCGTCTTCATGGCGAGCGCCTCCCGACCACGAGCGGCACCGCACAGGGCAGGGACCACACCACCGCTGTGCGGCTGCGGTGGCGGGTTCAGTCGGCCAGTTCCCGCTCGTGGCCGACCAGTTCGGGCGGGGCGATCCTGCGGACCTGTTCCCAGTAGGCCGAGCGCACCTGCGGGGCTGTTTCCCCCACCAGCTCATGGCGTCATGATGCCAAACCGGCAGGAGGCGCCGAGGGGTCCTGGTGGGAGAATGGTGTTGTTCAGCCGGACCCAGGGGGGCCGGAGGCGGTGTCATGACGTTTGTACAGCTCATCGACTGCAGGACCAGCCGGTTCGAGGAGATGAATCGGCTGATGGACGCCTGGGTCGAGCAGACCCGGGGGAAGCGGACCGCGACGCACGCGGTGGTGGGGAAGGACCTGTCGGACGCGTCGCACTTCGTGGAGATCGTGGAGTTTCCGTCGTACGAAGAAGCGATGCGGAACTCGAATCTCCCCGAGACCGAGCGGGTCTTCCGCGAGCTGGTCGCCCTGTGCGACGGGATGCCGACCTTCACCGACCTGGACGTGGTGCGCGACGAGCAGCTCAACCGCGGGGTCGCGCGGGAGTTCTTCGTGGATGCCGGGCGGGGCGAGGCTGAGGGCATGTTCGAGCGGTTCACGGACGACTACGTGGATCATGATCCCGCCAATCCGCAGGACCTGGGCCTGCGCGGGGCGCGCGAGGAGTACGCCGGCTGGCGGCGGTCCTTCGACTTCTCGTTCCGGGTGGACGACCAGGTCGCCGAGGGGGACCGGGTGTGCACGCGGTGGACCTGGACGGGGCGCCACAAGGGCGAGTTCCTGGGGATCGCGGCCACCGGGCAGGAGGTCGCCATGACGGGGACGACCTGGCACCGGTTCCGGGACGGAATGATCTGCGAGGGCTGGTGGCAGTACGACCGTGCGGGTCTGCTGGAGCAGTTGGGGGCGGTCACTCAGACCCCGTGACCCGCGAAGGGGAAAACCCCCGCTCCCTTCGGGGAGTGGGGGTTCCGTCTGCCGCCTCATCTCGCCCCGCCCTGATACATGGATCAGATCTCCGGTTCGAGCACCGTCAGCCGCAGCAACGCAGCGACTGCGGGCACCGTGGGGACGGCGTACCACCACCGGTGCAGCCACTGTGCCCTGACGAACATCCACGTCAGCAGGGTCAATACGAGCGAGAGGGCCAAGCCGATACCGGCCGCGACGCCGGAATTGGTGACGGCTTGCCGGTCCCACGGGCCGTCCGGCTCGACCATGTAGGACGTGAGCACGACATAGCCCGTCACCAGAGCTCCAAGAGCGACCACTACTGCGCACACGGCGGCGGCGATCCAGCTGGAGGATCTCACCCTCCGGCCCTCGCGCACGTCCGCCGTCGGGCTGGAACTCGTTTGAGCGCCTCCTAGGCCCCGCACACACGCCGAGGCCCGGCATCCTCGCGGGGTGCCGGGCCTCGGTGGTGTGCCGTGCCTTAGTGGGAGTGGCCGTGGGAGTGACCCCCGGCGGCCGGCTCCTCTTCTTCCTTCTTCTCGACGACCAGGGTCTCGGTCGTGAGGAGGAGGGAGGCGATGGAGGCGGCGTTCTCCAGGGCGGAGCGGGTGACCTTGACCGGGTCGATGACGCCGGCCTTGACCAGGTCGCCGTACTCGCCGGTGGCGGCGTTGAAGCCCTGGCCCGCCTCGAGCTCGGCGACCTTGGAGGTGATGACGTAGCCCTCCAGGCCGGCGTTCTCGGCGATCCAGCGCAGCGGCTCGACGACCGCGCGGCGGACGACCGCGACACCGGTGGCCTCGTCGCCGGTCTTGCCGAGGCCGCCCTCGAGCACCTTGGCGGCGTGCACCAGAGCGGAGCCACCACCGGAGACGATGCCCTCCTCGACCGCGGCGCGGGTCGCGGAGATGGCGTCCTCCAGGCGGTGCTTCTTCTCCTTCAGCTCCACCTCGGTGGCGGCGCCGACCTTGATCACGCACACGCCGCCGGCCAGCTTCGCGAGGCGCTCCTGGAGCTTCTCGCGGTCCCAGTCGGAGTCGGTGTTCTCGATCTCGGCCTTGATCTGGGCGACGCGGCCCGTGACGTCCGCCGAGTTGCCGGCGCCGTCGACGACGGTCGTGTCGTCCTTGGTGACCGTGACGCGGCGGGCGGAGCCCAGCACGTCCAGGCCGACCTGGTCGAGCTTGAGGCCGACCTCTTCGGAGATGACCGTGGCGCCGGTGAGGACCGCCAGGTCCTGCAGCATCGCCTTGCGGCGGTCACCGAAGCCGGGGGCCTTGACCGCGACCGCGTTGAAGGTGCCGCGGATCTTGTTCACGACCAGGGTCGACAGGGCCTCGCCCTCGACGTCCTCGGCGATGATCAGCAGCGGCTTGGAGGCACCCGCCTGGATGACCTTCTCGAGCAGCGGCAGCAGGTCCTGGATCGAGGAGATCTTGCCCTGGTTGATGAGGATGTAGGGGTCCTCGAGGATGGCCTCCATGCGCTCCTGGTCCGTCACGAAGTACGGCGACAGGTAGCCCTTGTCGAAGGCCATGCCCTCGGTGAAGTCCAGCTCCAGACCGAAGGTGTTGGACTCCTCGACGGTGATGACACCGTCCTTGCCGACCTTGTCCATCGCCTCGGCGATGAGCTCGCCGACCTGCGAGTCCTGGGCGGACAGCCCGGCCACGGCGGCGATGTCGGACTTCTCGTCGATCGGGCGGGCGGTCGCGAGGAGTTCCTCGGAGACGGCCTTGACCGCGGCGTCGATGCCCTTCTTCAGGGCGGCCGGGGAGGCACCCGCGGCGACGTTCCGCAGGCCCTCGCGCACCAGCGCCTGGGCGAGCACGGTGGCGGTGGTGGTGCCGTCACCCGCGATGTCGTTGGTCTTGGTCGCCACCTCCTTCACCAGCTGGGCACCGAGGTTCTCGTACGGGTCGTCGAGCTCGACCTCGCGGGCGATGGTGACGCCGTCGTTGGTGATGGTGGGGGCGCCGAACTTCTTGTCGATGACGACGTTGCGGCCCTTGGGGCCGATCGTCACCTTGACCGTGTCAGCGAGCTTGTTGACGCCGCGCTCGAGGGCGCGACGGGCGTCCTCGTCGAACTTCAGGATCTTCGCCATGGGAGCGTGAGCCCTCTCGGAAATCTAGGTGAAATTAGCCGCGCCCCCGGCGCCCGGCTCATGTGATCGCGGGGGGCCAGGGGCGCAGCTCAAGCAATGTGCTTCGCGGTGAGGCGAAGCGAGGTGAATTACTTCTCGATGATCGCGAGCACGTCGCGGGCCGAGAGGACGAGGTATTCCTCGCCGTTGTACTTCACTTCGGTGCCGCCGTACTTGCTGTAGAGCACGATGTCGCCGACGGCGACGTCGAGCGGAAGACGGTTACCGTCCTCGAAGCGGCCCGGGCCCACGGCCAGGACGACGCCCTCCTGGGGCTTCTCCTTGGCAGTGTCCGGAATGACCAGGCCAGAGGCGGTGGTCTGCTCGGCGTCGAGCGGCTGGACCACAATGCGGTCCTCGAGCGGCTTGATGGCAACCTTGGAGCTGGTGGTCGTCACGATCCGACCTCCCCCTTCGGAGATCTCACGGGGTTAACTGTCTGAGGTGGCGACCAGGTGGATCCGTCGTCGCGGGTGCCGGACCTGCCCGTCGCTAGTTGGCACTCTCCAGGGGGGAGTGCCAGGTCCGAGACTATGACTGTGATTAGCACTCGGTCAAGCGGAGTGCCAATCCCGTGCGGCGCGGCGGCGAGGTTTGCCCCCGGCGTTCGCCCTCGGGGCGCCTGCTGCGGATGCCTTCCTCGCGTCGGCCGTGGCCTGCACCGGCACCGGAAAGCCGGCCTAGACGTAGTCCTCCAGCCGTCCCACCGTCAGCCCTCTCCCCTGGATCTCCCCCAGTACTCGGATGGTCCGTTCCGTCAGCGTGTCGTCGGTCGGCTCACCCGAGGGCACCGAGACGATGTCGCCCGGCCGCAGGCGGCTCGCGCCCTCGGTGAAGGCCAGCTCGCCGTTCGCCGCCGAGGCCCGCCACAGGACGACCGCCGAGAGGCCGCAGTCGGCGGCGGCACGCAGGGTGGTGGCGTCGTACGTGCCGTAGGGCGGGCGGAAGAGGCGGGGGCGGATACCGAAGCGGGAGCGGAGTTTGTCCTGCTGGCCGCAGATCTCGGCGCGCTGTCCGGCGTACGGCAGCCCGCGCAGCGCGGGATGGTCGAGGGTGTGGTTCTGGATGCTCGCGCCGACCGACCGGAGGCGGGCGAAGTGGCCGTATCCCGGCCCGACGACACTGTCCGTGAGGAACATGCTGACCGGGAGCCGCAGTTCACGGACCAGGTCGACGAAGCGCGGGTCCTTCTCGGCGCCGTCGTCGTAGGTGAGGAAGACGACCCGGTCGGGGGTGCGGACGCGGTCGAGGACGGGCGGGAGGCCCGGGCGCGCGGCGGCGGGCCGGACGGCCGGCTTCGGGGCCGGACGCAGCGGGGCCGCGAGCCCCCATCGGCGGTACGGCCGCTCGCCCACGCCTTCGGGACCGTACGACCCCGCCCGCTGGGCCGCCTTCTCGCCCGGCCGTTCGGTGGGGGCGACGGACTGGGCGCAGCCGGTGAGGAGGGTGGCGGCGAGGACGCCGGCCGTCAGCGCCCGCCACTTCACAGGTAGTCCTCCAGGCGGGCCACGGCATACCCCTCCTTGGTGATCTTGTCCAGGAAGCGGCGGATCATGTCCGGCATGGTGCCCTTCCAGATCTCCGGGCCCCGGAAGTGGCTGAGGACGATGTCGCCGGGGCGGATCTCCCGGTCCCACTCGCGGTACTCCCAGCGGTCGACGAAGATCTCCTCGTTCCACAGGGGCGCGTACTTGATGCCGCAGGACGCGGCGGCCCGCAGGGTGGCCTCGTTGTAGTTGCCGTAGGGCGGGCGGAAGAGGGTGGGGCGCCGGCCGTAGCGCTTCTCGATCACGTCCTGCATGCCGCAGATCTCGCGCTTCTGGCGGGCGTACGACAAACCGGGCAGGTAGGGGTGACGGAGGGTGTGGTTGTTGAGGGCGACCCCGGCGTCCTGCATCTTCTTGAAGTAGCCGTAGTCCTCCTTGATCAGGTAGTCGCTGAGGAAGGCGGTGTACGGGATCTTCAGTTCGCTCATCATCCGCAGGAACGCCGGGTCCTTCTCGGCGCCGTCGTCGATGGTGAGGAAGACGATCTTCTGCTTGGTGGGGACCGTCGTGAAGACCGGCGGCAGATCGGCGTGGCCGTCCACCTCGAAGCCCTTGCGGGTGGTGATCGTCGGTTTGACGGCAGGCGGGCGCGGGGGCAGGAGCGGGACCGTCCTGAGGCCCCAGCGTTTCGCCGCCGCCACCCTGGCCTGGTGCGCGGCCCTCAGTTTGGCCGCGCCCCCCTCCTTCGCGCGCTGCTGGCCGAGGGCCGGCCGCACCTCGGCACCGCCGCCCTGCGCACAGCCGGAGAGGAGGGCCGCGACGGCGAGCACGGCGATACCGGGCCGGACCGTCACCGCTGACCGTTTTTTGTATGCTTGTCCTACTGTTCGCATGGTGCCGGATCCTCGCAGGACGCCGCCGCGAACCCGGGCCGACACCGCCACCGGAGGCACACCGTCCACCGACTGGCCCACAATGATCCGGTGAACGACCTTGCCCCCCTCCTCACCCCCGAGGGCCGCGCCCTCCTCGACGCGGTGCGCGGCACCGCCCCCGCCGACGAACTCGCCGTCGCCACCCGGCTGCGCCGCGAGCACCCCGCCGAACTGGTGTCGGCGGCGCTCGGGCAGGCGCGGCTGCGGCAGCGGGCGGCGGCGAAGTTCGGGGCCGAGGACGCCGGGCGGATGTTCTTCACGCCGAACGGCGTCGAGCAGTCGACCAGGGCGAGCGTGGCGTCGTACCGGGCCGCGCGCTTCCGGGCGCAGGGCGTGCGGTCCGTCGCCGACCTGTGCTGCGGAATCGGCGGGGACGCGATCGCGCTCGCCCGGGCGGGAATCAGGGTGCTCGCCGTGGACCGGGACCCGTCGACGGCGGCGGTGGCCCGCGCGAACGCCGACGCGCTCGGGCTGGCCGACCTCATCGAGGTGCGGGAGGCGGACGTCACGGAGGTGGAGACCGCCGGCTGCGACGCCGTGTTCGTCGACCCGGCGAGGCGTGGCGGGCGCGGCCGGATCTTCGACCCCGAGGCGTACTCGCCACCGCTGTCCTGGGCCGTCCAGGCCGCCCGTACGGCGTCCCGCGCCGCCGCGCTGAAGGTCGCCCCGGGCATCCCCCACGAGGCCGTCCCCGCCGAGGCGGAGGCGGAGTGGATCTCCGACGGCGGGGACGTCAAGGAGGCGGTGCTGTGGTTCCGCACCGAGCCGGGGGCGGTACGGGCGACCCTGCTGCCGGGCCCGCGGACGCTCCTCGGCCGGGGCCTGCCCGACCCCCGGGTCCGGCCCGTCGGCCGGTACCTGTACGAGCCCGACGGCGCCGTCATCCGCGCCCACCTGGTCGCCGAGGTCGCCGAGGAGCTCGACGGCGGGCTGATCGACCCCACGATCGCCTACATCACGGCCGACGAGCGGCACGTGACCCCGTACGCCTCCGCGTACGAGATCACCGACCGACTGCCGTTCAACGTGAAGAAGTTGAAGACCCTGCTGCGGGAGCGCGAGGTCGGCATCCTGACCGTGAAGAAGCGGGGCTCCGCGGTCGAGCCGGAGGAACTGCGCCGCAAGGCCCTGCCCAAGCAGCACGGGCCGAACTCGGCGACCGTGTTCATGACGCGGGTCGCCGGGGCGCCGACCATGCTCGTCGGGCACCCCGTCTGACTCAGGAAGCCCCGGCCTCGGCCGCCCGCCTCAGCAGCAGTTCCCGTTCCCGCGTGTTGTGCGTCAGCTCCGCCGCCCGCAGGAACTCCGCCCGCGCCGGAGCCGTACGGCCAAGACGCATCAGCAGATCGCCCCGCACGCTCGGCAGCAGGTGGTAGTCCCGCAGGGCAGGTTCGGCGGCCAAGGCGTCGACGATCTCCAGCGCCGGGCCCGGGCCGTCCGCCATCGACACGGCGACCGCGCGGTTGAGTTCGACGACCGGGGAAGGGGCACGGGCGGCGAGCAGGGCGTACAGGGTGGAGATCGTCCGCCAGTCGGTCTCCTCGTAGGAATGCGCCATCGCGTGGCAGGCGGCGATCGCGGCCTGGAGGGCGTACGGGCCCGGGGCGCCCGTGGCTTCGGCGCGGCCGAGGGCGGTGATGCCGCGGGCGATGAGCATGCGGTTCCAGCGGCGGCGGTTCTGGTCCTTGAGGAGGACGGGCTCGCCGTTCGTGCCGGTACGGGCCGCGGACCGGGACGTCTGGAACTCCAGCAGGGCGGTCAGGCCGTGGACCTCGGGTTCCTTCGGCATCAGGGCGGACAGCACGCGGGCCAGCCGCAGGGCGTCCTCGCACAGGCCCGGGCGCAGCCAGTCGTCGCCGGCCGTGGCGGCGTAACCCTCGTTGTAGATCAGGTAGATGACGTCGAGGACGGAACCGAGGCGGGCCTCGCGGTCGGGGCCGTAGGGGACCTCGAAGGCGATGTTCCTGGCCGCCAGCGTCCGCTTCGCGCGCACGATGCGCTGGGCCACCGTCGCCTCGGGCACCAGGAACGCGCGGGCGATCTCGGGCGTGGTCAGGCCGCCGAGCAGACGCAGGGTGAGGGCGGTGCGGGCCTCGGCGGACAGGACCGGGTGACAGGCGGTGAAGACGAGGCGGAGCAGGTCGTCGTCGATGTCCTCGGGGTCGGCGGGCTCCTCCGGCGGGACCGCGTCCGTGAGGTCCCGGCCGATCTCGGCCAGCTTGCGGGTGTAGTTCTCCCGGCGCCGGATCAGGTCGACGGCGCGGTGCCGGGCGGTGGCCGTGAGCCAGGCGCCCGGGTTGTCGGGGACACCGTCGCGCGGCCACTGTTCGAGGGCCGCGACCAGCGCGTCCTGGGCCAGTTCCTCGGCGATGCCGACGTCCCGGACGATGCGGGCGACGCCCGCGATGATGCGGGGCGACTCGATCCGGAAGACGGTTTCGACGGCTCCGCGCGGGTCTTCTGCGGCTCCGCGCGGGTCGGCGGTGGGCTGTGGTGTCACAGCCCACCATCAGACACCCGCACCGGCGTGCCGCCAAACGCTCAGCCGACGCTCAGCCCTCGGCGATCTCCCGCACCTCGCACGTCACCGTCCAGTGCTCCTCGTGCACCTTCAGGAACCGCTTGGTCCACTCGATCGCCTCGGCCTTGTCCTTGGCCTGGACGATCGCGTAGCCGCCGACGACTTCCTTGGCCTCCGTGAACGGCCCGTCCGTGACGGAGAGCTGCCCGCCCTCCCAGCGCACCCGGCTGCCCTGCGCGGTCGGCGTCAGCCCGGCGGTGTCCAGCAGGACCCCGGCCTTCGTCATCTCGTCGATCAGCTCGCCCATCCGCTGCATCAGCTCGGGGCTGGGGCCCTCGGCGGGGGCGGTGGACTCGTCGATCTGGACCAGGGAGAGATAGCGCGGCATGGTGCCCGCCTCCTCGTGTCGTGGACCGGGCTGTTCCCGGCCTCTCACCCCTGCGTCGATCGGGCGGCACCCGGATCGACAGGGCCGAGGAAGATCTTCGAGGTTTTCTCACGTGGCCGCTCAGCGCAGCGATTCCCTCAGCGCAGCGATTCCCACAGCTCGCCCGCCTCCGGCTCCTCCGCCACCACCCGGTTGCGGTCCGAGGGTGCGGTCACCACCGGCATCGTCACCGTCGTCACCTGGTCCGCCGACAGACGCTTGAGGCTTTCGCCCAGGCGCATCAGCTCGGTCAGGGAGTCGAGGCCGGTGTCCGTGGTGAGGCTGCCGGTGACCGCGTCGGCGACCCGGTACAGCTTGGCGGGGTCGGACAGCAGGTTCGTCGAGGAGATCTGTTCCAGCAGGGCCTTCACCAGCATCTGCTGGAGACCTATGCGGCCGAGGTCGCTGCCGTCGCCTATGCCGTGCCGGGTGCGGGCGAGCGCGAGGGCCTGGTCGCCGTCGAGTTCGTGGGTGCCGGCCGCCAGCTTCAGGTGGCTGTCGTCGTCGTCGATGTCCTGGTCCGTGGTGACGGTGACCCCGCCGAGCGCGTCCACCAGCTTGGTGAAGCCCGCGAAGTCGATCTCGATGTAGTGGTCCATGCGGACGTCGGTGATGGACTCGACCGTCTTGACCGCGCACACCGGCCCGCCCACCGCGTACGCGCCGTTGAACATCGAGTTGTACGCCACCGCCGTCGTCCCCCCGGACGACCGCGGGCAGGACGGCCGGGTGACGAGCGTGTCGCGGGGGATGCTGACCACGGTCGCCGTCGTACGCCCCGCGTCGAGGTGCACCACCATCGCCGTGTCGGACCGGGCGCCGGAGCTGTCGCCGCCGCCGAGCTTCTGGTTCTCCTCGCCGCTGCGCGAGTCCGAGCCGAGGACCAGGATGTTCAGCGCCTCGGTGGGCGGCGGGGAGGCGGTGGCCGACGCGGAACCGGACGGCGTCGGTGTCGTCACCGCCTTCGCGGGGCGGTCGTCACCAAGCGCGTTGTTGATGTCGACGCTCTTGATGTTGCTGTTGAGGTGCCAGTAGGCCCAGCCCGCCGCGGCGGTACCCAGCACCAGTGCGCCCGCGAGTGTGAGACCGGCGGCCTTGAGCGCGCTCGACCGCCGGCCCCTCCGTCTGCCCTCGTCGCCGTTCTCTTCACGTCCGGTCACGGGAGGAACGTAAGTCCGAATTATTAGGAGAATGTTAGGGACGGGATCGAGGGACGGTTTTCTTCGGAAAATCTCACTTTTCTCAGGGCAGTCTCATCCCAGTGTCACCACCGGCACCGGATTGCTCCCGCTCCACGACGAGTTGAACCCGAAGGTGACCGACCCGCCGTCCGGAACCGTCCCGTTGTAGGAGGCGTTGGAGCAGCTGACCGCCGTACCCGTCTGGGTGCAGGTCGCGTTCCAGGCCTGGGTGATCCGCTGGCCGGCGCCATACGTCCAGCCGACCTTCCACGACGACAGCGCCGCCCCCGAACAGGCGATCCGCACCTGCCCGGTGAAGCCGGCGTTCCACTGACTGGCCACGCTGTACGTCGCCGTGCAGCCCTCTGTGGACTGGCTGCCGCCGAGCGCCTGAGCGATCGCGTGGTACGCCGGTTTCGGCGCGTAGTTCTCGTCGTACGGCGTCGCCGCGCCCTGCCCCGGGAAGGTGTCCGGGATCCAGGAGTCGGAGTCGGTGAAGCCCCACACCGTGACGCCGACGCACCGGGCCACCGCCACGCACGCGCCGACGACCGCCCTGTAGTCGGCGGCCTGCTGGGTCAGCTTCGCGTTGTCGGACGGCAGCTGCATCCGGATGTCCAGCTCGGTGATCGCCACGTCCACGCCGAGGTCGGCGAAGCGCTGGATGTTCTGCTGGAGCGTGGACGGCACCTGGCCGACGATGAGGTGGGCCTGGAGGCCGACCCCGTCGATCGGGACGCCGCGCTCCTTCAGGGACTTGACCAGGTTGTACAGGGCGGTGCTCTTCGCGTTGACGCCCTCGACGTTGTAGTCGTTGATGTAGAGCTTGGCGGCCGGGTCCGCGGCACGCGCGGCGGTCAGGGCCTGGGCGATGTAGTCGGCGCCGAGGCCGTTGTACCAGAGGGTCTGACGGTAAGTGCCGTCCTCGTTGAACGGCTCGTTGACCACGTCCCAGGTGGCCAGCCGGCCCTTGTACCGGCCGACTTCCAGCGCGATGTGGTCGTTCATCAGCCGGCTCAGCTGGGCCGCGGTCCAGGTGCCGTTCGTCAGCCAGCCCGGGTTCTGGCTGTGCCAGACCAGGGTGTGGCCGCGCACCTGCTGTCCGTTGGCCTCGGCGAAGGCGACGATCTGGTCGGCCTCGGCCCAGTTGAAGGTGCCCTGGGCCGGCTCCACCGAGCCCCACTTCATGGCGTTGCCGGGGGTGAGGGCGTTGAACTCGCGGGCAGCGGTGTCGCCGTACGTCCCGGTGAGTTTGGAGCCGGTGACCGCCGTGCCCATGACCTTGCCCTTGGCGTCGGCGAGGTCGCGCAGGGGTGTGTCGGCGGCGTGCGCCGGGGGCGCCGCGACCAGCAGCGCGCCGAGCAGGGCGACGCCGCTGAGCAGTGATGTGAGGGTTAAGCCCGATCTCAGAGATCTCATTGCGGGTGCCTCCGAAAGTTTCGGTCGAACAACCGATTGGCTTCGGAGCAGTGTGGGGTGCGTCACCACACCGGTCAATACGGAAACAGGCCTCCCCGCAACCTCCACACCCGCACGCCTTACCCCGTGGGCGGGGTCCCGGTACTGGCCCGCACCACCAGACTCGTCGCCAGCTCCACCCGGGTCGCCGCCGACGTCGCGCCGGCGTCGCGCCCGAGGTCGAGGACCAGCCTGGCGGCCGCCTCCGCCATCTCCGTCAGGGGCTGTCGTACGGTCGTCAGCGGCGGTCCCACCCAGGGCGCCACCGGCAGGTCGTCGAAGCCGACCACGCTCAGGTCCTCCGGGATCCTGAGCCCCAGCTCGCGCGCGGCCTCGTACAGCCCGAGCGCCTGGAGGTCGTTGCCGGCGAAGACGGCGGTGGGCCGGTCCGGGCGGCGCAGGAGCTCCAGGCCGCGCCGGTAGCCGGCCTCGTGGTGGAAGTCGCCGGCCGCGATCAGTCCGGGGTCGACGGGCAGTCCGGCGGTCTCCAGGGCGGCCCGGTAGCCGTCGATGCGGGCGCGGCTGCACATCATCCGGGACGGTCCGCTGATCGCGCCGATCCGGGTGTGCCCGAGCTCGACCAGATGCCGGGTGGCGGCGAGGCCGCCCTGCCAGTTGGTGGCGCCGATCGAGGGCACGTCGGCGCCCGGGTCGCCCGCCGGGTCCATCACCACGAACGGGATGGAGCGGCTGCCGAGCAGGGCGCGCTGGGACTCGTCGAGCCCGGACAGTACGAGGATCACGCCGTGCGGCCGGCGGGCGGCGACCTGGTCGGCCCAGGTCCGCCCCGGGGTCAGCCGCCCCGCGCTCTCACTGAGCACCACACTCAGCCCGGCGTCCCGCGCCACGTTCTCCACGCCACGGATGACCTCCATCGCCCAGGCGCTCTCCAGCTCGTGGAAAACCAGGTCGATCAGGGGCGAGCGGCTCGCCTCGGCACGCCGGCGCCGGTAGCCGTGCGCGCGCAGCAGGCCCTCCACACGGCTGCGGGTCGCCGGGGCGACATCGGCACGTCCGTTCAGGACCTTCGAAACTGTCGGCGCCGAAACGCCGGCCTCGCGGGCGATCTCGGCGAGCGTCGCGGTCTGCGCGGATCGTCCGGCCGTCGGGGCTGTCGTCCGGGTTTCTGCGGGCTCCGGGGGTGTCATGGCGGCGATCGTATCCCTGCGCGACCTCTTGACGAACCCCTCTCACCGCCCTAGGTTCCCAAAACATTCGACTTACATCTCGAAACATTCGCGAGAGGGCCATCGACCCCCGACAGGAGTTACATGACCACCGCCCCCTGGCGTGACCCCGCCCTGCCCGCCGCCGCCCGCGTCGACGACCTCCTCCCCCGGATGACCCTGGAGGAGAAGACCGCCCAGCTGTACGGCGTGTGGGTGGGCGCCGCCACGGACGGCGACGGAGTCGCCCCCCTGCAGAGCGAGATGACCACCGACTACGACTGGGACGAGCTGATCACCCACGGCCTGGGCCAGCTCACCCGCCCCTTCGGCACGGCCCCGGTGGACCCGGCGCTGGGCGCGCAGGCACTGGCCCGCGCCCAGCGCCGCATCGCCGACGCCGGCCGGTTCGGCATCCCCGCGATCGCCCACGAGGAGTGCCTGGCCGGTTTCACGGCCTGGCAGGCCACCGCCTACCCCGTCCCGCTCGCCTGGGGCGCGGCCTTCGACCCCGCGCTGGTCGAGGAGATGGCCCGCCGCATCGGCGAGGACCTGCGCTCGGTCGGCGTCCACCAGGGCCTCGCCCCGGTCCTGGACGTCGTACGGGATCCCCGGTGGGGGCGTGTCGAGGAGACCATCGGCGAGGATCCGTACCTGGTCGGCACGGTCGGTGCTGCCTACGTCCGGGGCCTCGAGTCGGCCGGGATCATCGCCACGCTCAAGCACTTCGCCGGGTACGCCTCCTCGGCGGGCGCCCGCAACCAGGCTCCCGTGCGCGCGGGTGTCCGCGAGTTCGCCGACGTGGTCCTCCCGCCGTTCGAGATGGCGCTGCGGGAGGGCGGAGCCCGCTCGGTGATGGCCGCGTACACCGACACGGACGGCGTCCCCGCCTCGGCCGACCCCGGCCTGCTGACCGGACTCCTGCGCGAGCAGTGGGACTTCACCGGCACGGTGGTCGCCGACTACTTCGGCATCGGCTTCCTGCAGACCCAGCACCGGGTGGCGGGAACCGAGGCGGAGGCGGCGCATGCGGCGCTGTCGGCCGGCGTCGACGTGGAACTGCCGACACTCAGGTGCTACGGCAAACCGCTGCTGGAGGCGGTCAGGGCGGGCGCGGTCCCGGAGTCCCTGATCGACCGGGCGGTTCACCGGGTGCTGCTCCAGAAGTGCGAACTGGGCCTGCTGGACGAGGACTGGGACCCGGAGCCGGCCGGCCGCATCAACCTCGACTCGACGGCGAACCGGGCGGTGGCCCGCCGTCTGGCTCAGGAGTCGGTGGTGCTGCTGGACAACCCGGACGGCCTGCTGCCACTGGCCCCCGACACACGCGTCGCGGTGGTCGGCCCGAGGGCGGCGGACGCACTGGCGATGCTCGGCTGCTACTCCTTCCCCTCCCACGTCCTCACACAGCACCCCGAGGTGCCGACGGGCGTGGACATCCCCACGCTCCTGGAGTCCCTGCGGGCCGAACTCCCGGACGCGAAGGCGGCGTTCGCGGAGGGCTGCGGGGTGTCGGACCCGGACACGTCCGGCTTCGAGGAGGCGGTGGCACGGACGGCCGAGGCGGACGTCTGCGTGGCGGTACTGGGCGACCGGGCGGGCCTGTTCGGCCGCGGCACCTCGGGCGAGGGCTGCGACGCGACGGACCTGCGGCTGCCGGGCGTCCAGGCCGAGTTGCTGGACACCCTGGTGGCGACCGGCGTCCCGGTCGTCCTCGTCCTGCTCACCGGCCGCCCGTACGCCCTGGGCCGTTGGGAGGGCCGGCTCGCCGCCGTCGTCCAGGCGTTCTTCCCCGGCGAGGAGGGCGGCCCGGCGGTGGCGGGAGTGCTGTCGGGCCGCGTGAACCCGTCCGGCCGGCTGCCGGTCAGTGTCCCGCGCGTCCCCGGCGGCCAGCCGTGGACGTACCTGCAGCCGCCGCTGGGCCTGCGCGCGGACGTGAGCAACCTGGACCCGACACCGCTGTACGCCTTCGGACACGGCCGCTCCTACACGGAGTTCGTGTGGGAGGACTTCCAGGGCGGCCCGGCCTCGGAGATGGACACCGACGGGACGTACGACGTGTCGGTCACGGTCCGCAACGCGGGCGACCGCGCCGGCGCCGAGGTCGTCCAGCTGTACCTGCACGATCCGGTCGCCACGGTCACCCGCCCCGACGTCCGCCTGATCGGCTACCGGCGCCTGGAGCTGGAGCCGGGCCGGTCCTCGCGGGTCACCTTCCGCTTCCACCCGGACCTGTCGGCGTTCACCGACCGTTCCGGCCGAAGGGTCGTCGAACCGGGCGCGCTGGAACTACGGCTGGCGGTCTCCAGCGCGGACGTACGCCACACGTCCCGGCTGACCCTCACGGGACCGGTGCGGGTGCTGGGTCCGGACCGCAGGCTGCACTGCGAGACGGAGGTGTCGGGCGTGGACTGACCTCGGCCGCCACGTCCGCCATGAGCTGAGGACGTGCCATCGCCACGGCGGCCGCGCAGTCCGCCGCGTCGGAGGCATGGCGGGCGCCGAGGCGGGGCGTGCTCGGCGCCGATGCGGGGGCGCGTGTTGGCCTCCCCGGCGGAGCCACGGTGACCGCCGAGGCGGGGGCATGGTCCGCGCCACGCAAAGCACGGTCGGCGCCGGGCGTGCTCGGCGCCGCAGCCGGGGCGCGTGTTGGCCTCCCCGGCGGGGGCATGGTGGCCGCCGGGGCGGGGCGCGCTCGGCGCCGAGGCGGAGGCATCGTCGGCGCCAGGCGTGCTCGGCGCCGCAGCCGGGGCGCGATGACCGCCCCGGCGGAGCCACGGTGACCGCGAGGCGGAGGCATCGTCGGCGCCAGGCGTGCTCGGCGCCGCAGCCGGGGCGCGATGACCGCCCCGGCGGAGCCACGGTGACCGCCGAGGCGGGGGCATGGTCCGCGCCGGGAAGAGGGCACGACGAGGCAGTCGCCGCCGCGGCGACCGTCCGCACGGTCGTGCCGGACATGCGCCGCCGAGGACCCGGCACCACCCCCTGGAAGCAGTCCTGCGCCCCCGTCAGCCCGCGTCCACCGACTCGAACCGCCACCGATGCACCGGTCGGCCGGTCAAGTCACCGCCGGGTTCGGGAAGTTCGGGCAGCTCGGCGTCGTAGGCCGCGTCCCACCACGTGATGACGAGTACCCGGTCCTGCGGGGCCCGGAAGGTCTCCCGGCGCAGCGGCGCCCCGGGCAGTTCCTGCCGTTGTGCCCAGGCCAGCAACTCCTCGCCGCGCCCTTCGGCCGCCCGCGCCTCCCACATCAGCGCGACCGTCATGAGTACAGGTTCCCGTTGCTGACCTCGTGGACGTGGTCGTGCCCGGGGACGTGCGGTTCGGTCACGGGAAGGGACGAGTCCGCCGACAGGTCCCAGCTCGACGCCGGCCGGTTCCGCGCCACCATCTCCGCGCCCAGCGCGGCCACCATCGCCCCGTTGTCGGTGCACAGCTTGGGCCGCGGGACGCGCAGCCGGATTCCGGCCGCCTCGCAGCGCTCCTGGGCCAGCGCCCGCAACCGGGTGTTGGCGGCCACACCTCCGCCGATCATCAGGTGGTCGACGCCCTCGTCACGGCAGGCCCTGACCGCCTTGCGGGTCAGCACGTCCACGACCGCCTCCTGGAAGGAGGCCGCCACGTCCCGCACCGGCACCTCCTCCCCCGCCGCCCGCTTCGCCTCGATCCAGCGGGCCACGGCCGTCTTCAGCCCGGAGAAGGAGAAGTCGTACGCCGGGTCGCGCGGCCCGGTCAGACCGCGCGGGAACGCGATGGCCGACGGGTCGCCCTCCTTCGCGTACCGGTCGATGACCGGGCCGCCCGGGAACCCGAGGTTGAGCACGCGCGCGATCTTGTCGAAGGCCTCCCCCGCCGCGTCGTCGATGGTGGCGCCCATCGGCCGTACGTCGGAGGTGATGTCCGAGGAGAGCAGCAGGGACGAGTGGCCGCCGCTCACCAGCAGTGCCATCGTCGGCTCCGGCAGCGCCCCGTGCTCCAGCTGGTCCACGCAGATGTGCGAGGCCAGGTGGTTGACGCCGTACAGCGGCTTGCCGAGCGCGTAGGCGTACGCCTTCGCCGCCGAGACGCCGACGAGCAGGGCGCCCGCGAGCCCCGGACCGGCCGTCACGGCGATGCCGTCCAGGTCCCTCGCCGAGACCCCCGCTTCCTTCAGCGCGCGGTCGATGGTCGGCACCATCGCCTCCAGGTGCGCCCGGGAGGCGACCTCCGGCACGACCCCGCCGAAGCGGGCGTGTTCGTCGACGCTGGAGGCGATGGCGTCGGCCAGCAGGGTGGTGCCCCGGACGATGCCGACGCCGGTCTCGTCACAGGAGGTCTCGATGCCGAGGACGAGCGGTTCGTCAGCCATGGATCTCGGTTCCTTGTACGCCGTTCACGGAGGTGGAGGGGGAGGGGGAGGCGGAGGTGGAGGGGCCGTTCAGTTTCATCACCAGGGCGTCCACGTTGCCCGGCTGGTAGTAGCCGCGCCGGAAACCGATGGGCTCGAAGCCGAAGCGCTCGTAGAGCTTCTGGGCGCGGATGTTGTCGACCCGGCACTCCAGCATCACTTCGGCGCACTCGAAGGCGGACGCGGCCCGCAGCAGCTCGGTCAGCAGCCGTCCGCCGAGGCCGGTGCCCTGGTGGTCGCGGGCGACGGCGATGGTCTGTACGTCGGCCAGGTCTCCGGAGGAGGCCAGTCCGGCGTATCCGACCAGGCGCCCTTCGGCGGTCTCGGCGACGACGTACCGTCGTGTCGCCTCGGCGCCCCGGGAGTGGGCCAGCTCGGACCAGAACATGCCCCGGCTCCAGGCGTCCTCGGGGAAGAGGTCCCGCTCCAGTTCGAGCACGGGGTCGATGTCCCACCAGCGCATCTCGCGCAGTCGAGGTGTCACGGTGCGGGTCACTTGGGGGTGACCACCTTGTAGTTCTTGGGGACCTGGGCGTCGGGGCGGCGCAGGTACAGGGGCCGGGGGGCGGGGAGTTCCCGGCCCGCGGCCAGTCTCTCGACGGCGAGGCGAGCCAGCGCCGCGGCCGACACGTTCTCGGGTTCGTGCGCGACCGGGAAGGTGTCCGGGTAGAGCAGTGCGCCCGCGCCGACGGCCGGCAGTCCGGCCACCTGGCCGGCGATGTCGGCGGGCCGGTCGACGGCGGGGTCGGTGAGGCGGGTGCGGGAGTCGGCGTACTTCGCCCAGTAGACCTCCTTGCGCCGGGCGTCGGTCGCCACGACGAAGGGGCCCTTCTCGATGTCGGCCGCATACGCGAGGCCGTCGAGGGTGCACACGCCGTGGACGGGGACACCGAGCGCGAGACCGAAGGTGTCCGCGGTCATCAGGCCGACGCGCAGCCCGGTGTAGGGGCCGGGGCCGATGCCGACGACGACACCGGTGACGGCGTCGATCGTGAGGCCGGCCTCGGCGAGGACGCGGTCGACGGCCGGCAGCAGCAGCTCGCCGTGCCGGCGCGCGTCCACCTGACTCGACGAGGCGATGACGTCCGTGCCGTCGTGCAGCGCGACGGTGACGGCGGGGGTGGCGGTATCCAGAGCGAGCAAGAGCACGCAAACAGCCTACGGCTCCTGCGACGCGGGCACGGCCGTCCGGGAGGGGTGGTCACCTGCTGCTACCGTCACCGCAAAGCGGGACGTACTACACGAGGCATGAGGTGGACGACGGTGGCAAGTGGCAGCTCGGGAATCGTGGCCGGGCTCACCGTGGCGGCCCTGGCGACGGTCGGCTTCCTCGCCTACCAGGCCTCGGCGAACGTCCCGGCCGGCCTCGGCGGACCGGACACCGGCAGCCCGGCCGCGGCGGCCGCTCTGAAGGCGCCCCTCGGCCAGGAGAACCCCACCGCGCTGCCCGCCGACTCCGGTGAGGGTGAACGGGTCGTCTACTCGCTGGACCGCGACCGGGTGTGGCTGGTCGGCCCGGGCAACGAGGTCAGCCGCACCTTCAAGGTCACCCCGGGGACCGTCGCCCCGGCCCCGGGCACGTACGCGGTCAGGTCCCGCTCGAACAGGATCACCGGCACCGACGGCATCCCCGTCGAACACGTCGTGCGCTTCACCAGCGTGGACGGCGTGGCCATCGGCTTCAGCGCTGCGGTGGACAACCGCGCGCCGCTCTCCCGCCGCCCGGCCAAGACGGGCGGCATCCGGGAGTCCCGTGCCGACGGTGACGCGATGTGGAAGTCCGCGACGATCGGCGTGAAGGTCGTCGTGGTCCGCTAGGGCCGGACGGGGTTCCTAGGCCGCTTTGCGATGCTCGGCGGGCGGCTGGACCGTGCCGGGATCGGGCAGCCGCGGAGGCGTGGAGACCGCGTGCGCGGCGGCGCAGGACGCCAGCAGGTCGCGCATGGACACCCCGGCGACGACCGCGTACGGCCGCGGTTCCGGCTTGTTCTCGATGGCCGACATGGACGCCTCCTGAAGTTCGGGGGCGGGCGTAGTTAGGTAGACCTAACTACAAACTGGATACCATGTGACCACGCACGAGACGTCGAGCGCAACATCTTGCCGACGCCTTGTCGGAACCTTCATCTCCGGCGGCTGCCGTTCACACGAACAGGCGCGGCCGGTTCACGCCGACAGCACGCTCAGGTCCGCCGCCGCCCACCGTTCGCCCAGCCCGGTCAGCGTCACGTGCCGCACCTCGTCCGTGGTGTCTCCGACGGCCCGGTGGATCACGATCTCCAGCCGGTCGTCGGTCAGCTCCTCGACCTTGCCCTCGCCCCACTCCACGACGATCACCGACTCGGGCAGCGAGACGTCGAGGTCGAGGTCCTCCATCTCGTCGAGGCCGCCACCGAGGCGGTACGCGTCGACGTGGACGAGCGGCGGCCCGTCCCCGAGGGCCGGGTGCACCCGGGCGATCACGAAGGTCGGGGACGTCACGGCCCCCCGGACGCCGAGCCCCTCGCCGAGCCCGCGGGTCAGCGTCGTCTTGCCCGCGCCCAGCTCACCGGTGAGCATCACGAGGTCGCCGGCGCGCAGCAGCTTGGCCAGGCGGCGGCCCAGCTCGCGCATCTGCTCGGGGGAGGTGACGGTCAGCTCGGTGTCAGCCGGGTCGTGCGGCGCTGCTGGTGCTTCCATAGCCACCCACGGTAGCTCCTGCGGGTACGGCACCCGCCCGGGTGAGCAGGTCGGCGAGCCGGTCGGTGACCACTTCCGGGTGTTCCAGCATCACCAGGTGCCCGGCGTCCGGGACGAGCACCAGCTCGGCGTCCGGCAGCAGGTCGGCGATGGCCTCGCTGTGCTCGCTGGGCGTGACGAGGTCCCCCACCCCGGCCAGCACGAGCACCGGCAGGTCTGCGAAGTGGACTAGGGCCTCGGTCTTGTCGTGGTCGTTGAACGCCGGGTAGTACTCGGCGACGACGTCGATCGGTGTGCCCTCGATCATCCGCTCGGCGAACCGGACGATGGCCGGGTCGACGTCCCGCGACGCGAACGAGTACCGCTTGATGACCCCGGCGAACAGGTCGGCGGTCGCCCGGCGCCCCTTCTCCACCAGGGCGGCCTGCTGTCCCAGCGCCTTCAGCACGCCGGGCAGCACCCGCCGTACGGCGTTCACGCCCGCCACGGGCAGCCCGAAGTTCACCTCGCCGAGCCGCCCCGACGACGTGCCCACCAGTGCCGCCGCCACCACCCTCTCGCGGATCAGCTCGGGGTACTGGTCGGCCAGGGCCATGACGGTCATGCCGCCCATGGAGTGCCCCACCAGCACGAGCGGTCCGTCCGGCACGGCGGCGTCGATGACGGCCTTCAGGTCGCGGCCCAGCTGCTCGATGCTGACCGGCACGTCGTTCTGCACCTGGGCCACGCCCCGCGCGGACCGGCCGTGGCTGCGCTGGTCCCAGTGCACGGTCCGTACGACGCCCCGCAGGGCGGCGCGCTGGAAGTGCCAGGAGTCCTGGCTCAGGCAGTAGCCGTGACTGAAGACGACGGTGACGGGTGCGGGTGCCTTGCGGCCGAAGAGCCGCCGGCGCCGGGGGCCGAGGGAGGCGGCGGTGGTGTCCGGGTCGACGTCGTCGACCTCGTAGTACAGCTCGGTGCCGTCGTCGGCGTACGCCTTGCCGGGGGTGCCACGCAGCGCGCCGTACGGTCCGGTCGAGTCCAGCGCGAGCCGCGCCTTCTGGCGCATGCCGCGGCCGACGGTGAGCCGCTCTATGGCGACTCCGGCCGCCGCGCCCGCGGCGACCACCCCTATCGCGGCGCCCGCGATGCCGGTCGCCCGGCGCCAGCCGGCGGCCGCCCCCGTGGCGGAGGCGACGGCCGCGGCAGCGTCCACGACGGCCTCCGCACTGCTCTCGCTCACGTAACCGCTCCTCTTCGCCGGACTGCTGGTTCGCTGGGTCGGGTGACACAGGTGTTGCCGGATGGTGCCGGGTGATGCCGGGTGATGCCGGGTGATGCCGGGCGTGCTGTTCTTCCGCGCCCTTGCGGGTTACCCGACTGGTTCCTCATTCACATAGACGCGGGGAACGCGCGTTCCGATCCGGGTGACGATCTCGTACGCGATGGTCCCCGCGGCCTGTGCCCAGTCCTCGGCGGTGGGCTCACCACGGTCACCCGGCCCGAACAGCACGGCGGCCGCACCCGCTTCGGGCTCGTCACCGCCCAGGTCGACGACGAACTGGTCCATGGCGACCCGCCCCGCGACCGTCCGCCACTTGCCGCCGACCAGCACGGGGCCGGTTCCGGAGGCGTGCCGTGGAATGCCGTCCGCGTAGCCGACGGGCACCAGGCCGAGGGTCGTCTCGCCCGGCGTGACGTAGTGGTGCCCGTAACTGACGCCGTGGCCGCCCGGCACGTGCTTGACGAGCGCGACGGACGCCGAGAGCGTCATGACCGGACGCAGCCCGAAGTCGGCGGGGCTGCCGACCTCGGGGCTCGGCGAGATCCCGTAGACCGCGATCCCGGTCCGTACGAGGTCGAAGTGGGCCTCGGGAAGGGTGAGCGCGGCCGGCGAGTTGGCGATGTGCCGCACCTCGGGCCGCACGCCCTGACCCTCCGCGTACGCCACCATCTCCCGGAAACGGGTGAGCTGGGCGGCGATGGAGGGATGCCCGGGTTCGTCGGCGCAGGCGAAGTGCGACCAGAGCCCGGTGATCCGGACCAGCCCTTCGCGCTCGGCCTTCAGCGCCTCTCCGACCAGCTCGGCCCAGTCCTCGCCGGGCTGACAGCCGTTGCGCCCCAGCCCGGTGTCAGCCTTGAGCTGCACGCGGGCGGGAGTACGGGCACCGCGAGCCGCCTCGGTGACCTCCCGAAGGGCCCACATCGCACTCACCGAGATGTCGAGGTCGGCGTCGACGGCAGCCCGCCAGGGCCCGCCGGGTGTCCAGAGCCAGCACATGATGCGGCCGTCCAGCCCGGCGGCCCGCAGGGCGAGGGCCTCCTCGGGCGTGGCCGTACCGAGCCAGGTCGCCCCGGCCCGCACCGCCGCGCGAGCACACGGGACCGCCCCGTGGCCGTACGCGTCGGACTTCACCACGGCCATGACGGCCGCCCCCGCGGCACGGGTACGCAGGCTCCGCACGTTGGCCCGCAGCGCGGCCAGGTCGATCTCGGCGCGGGCCCGCAGCGGTGCGGTCGGGGCAGGTGCTGTCTCAGTCATGGCGCCCCCAGTGTCTCAGAGGGGTCCGACAGGACCGCCGGACGCCTACGTTCCGGACCTTCGCCCCCACACGTACACCCGGTCGCCCTTCTTCAGCACACCCCACAGCGTGCGCGCGTCGCCGAGGCTCAGGTTGACGCAGCCCATGGAGCCGACGGTGGTGAAGATGCTGCCGTAGACGGCGTGGAAGGCCTGCCCGCCGCTGAAGAACTGGGAGTACGGCATGGGCTGGTTGTAGAGCGTCGACACGTGGTTCTTGTGCCGCCAGTAGATCGTGTGCCACCCGGCCCGCGTCCGGTACCCGGCCCGCCCACTGCGCATGGGCACGGGTCCGTACACGACCTTCTCGCCCTTCTGCACCCAGGTCAGCTGCCGAGTGAGATCGACACAGGCGACCCGATGGGCCCTGACGGGACACTTCTTCGCGGCGTTCGGATTCTTCCTCGCGGAGATGAGCTGCATCCGCGCCCAGGTCACCGGCCCGGCGAACCCGATGGCGGGCTTGATCTTCTGCTGCACCTGAAACGCCCGGATCGCCTTGCAGTCCCCCGCCGACTGCTTCCCGTCCACCGTCCGCTTCAGCCACCGCTCCACCTGCCGCTGATACGGCCCGGTCAGCCTGCTGCACGTCACCCCCGCGACAGCATCGGCCAACGGCACGTACTCGACCAGCTCATACGTCCCCGGCGCCGCCCCGCGCGGCTCCACCGCGTCCTCCTCCGCAGTGGGCTCGTACACCCTCGGCGGCAACGCCTGATCGGGCGTGTCGACCTGCCACGGCTGATACGGCCCCGGCGGAACACCGGGCACCAGCTCGGCCTCGGACCCGGCGGCCGGCGGCGCCGGTTCGGCGGAGGCGGCCCCGACGGGCAGGGCGGTGGCGGCGACGAGGAGTACGGCGACACATCGAGGGGCGAACCTGGGGACAACACGTGTGCTGATCATGCGATCAGAGAATCGCGGGCCCCCAGCACGAGGGCGCTGCCGCGCGGTGGGGTCACCCTTATTGCCGAGCACTCCCCCACAGCCCGTCCGGCTTTTGAGGACACGGCCGTTCAGGCCGAAGCGGGGGTCTGGGGGCGGCAGCCCCCAGGGACGGGACGGGAAGGGGCGGCGGGGGCGAAAACCCCCGGAGGGCACCCCTCACCCCCGGCACCGCCACCAAACCACCGCTTCAGCCCCGCACGACATCCCGCCATGCCCGAGGCAAGACCGCCGCCACATCATGCGCCCCCACCGGCGCCCCCTCCGCCGCCAGCCTCCCCGCGAGCCCATGCAGATACGCCCCCACACTCCCCGCGTCCAGCGCCGACAACCCCGCCGCCAGCAACGACCCGGCCAGTCCCGACAGCACATCCCCACTGCCCGCCGTGGCCAGCCACGACGTCCCCGTGGGGTTCACCCGCACCGCCCCGCCGCCCCCCGCGTCGGCCACCACCGTCGTCGACCCCTTCAGCAGCACGGTCGCCCCGTACCGCCCGGCCAGCTCCCGCACGGAGTCCAGCCGAGCCCGCTCGACCTCCTCCCGCGCCACCCCGAGCAGCGCGGCGGCCTCCCCGGCATGAGGGGTCATCAGGGTCGGCGCGCCACGCCCCCGCACGGCGTCCACCTCGGCCAGCCGCAGCCCGTCCGCGTCGATCAGCACCGGCACGTCCGCCGCCAGCACCTCCGCCACCGTCGAGGCGTCGTCCCCCGCCCCCGGCCCGACGACCCACGCCTGCACCCGCCCCGCCTTCCGCGGCCCCCGGTCCGACACCAGCGTCTCGGGAAAGCGCGCGATGACGGCGTCCGCCGCGGGCCCGACGTACCGCACGGCCCCGGCCCCGCCCCGCAGCGCCCCCGAGACGGCGAGCACGGCAGCCCCCGGATAGCGTGCGGACCCGGCGGCGATCCCGACGACCCCCCGCCGGTACTTGTCGCTCTCGGCCCCCGGCACCGGCAACAACCGCGCCACATCCGCGTGCTGCAAGGCCTCCAGCGCGGGCTCACCGGGCAGCGACAGCCCGATGTCGACGAGCCGTACCGAACCGGCGTACTCCCGCCCCGGGTCGACGAGCAGCCCCGGCTTGTGCGTCCCGAACGTGACGGTCAGGTCGGCCCGGATCGCGGTGCCGTCGACCTCGCCGCTGTCGGGATCGACGCCGCTCGGCAGGTCGACGGCGACAACGGCGGCCCGTGACTGCGAAACCAGCGCGGCCAGTGGCGCCGCGTCCGGCCGCAACGGCCCCTTGGCGCCGATGCCGACGATCCCGTCGACCACGAGGTCGGCCCGGTCGATCAGGTCGGCGGCGGTGCGCGGGAAGTCGTGGCTGCCGTCCGACTGCCCGCTCGGCACCACCCCGCCACCGTCCACCTGCCTGCTCGGCGCCACGCTGCCACCGTCCGCCTCCCGGTGCGCCGCCACCCCGCCACCGGCCCGCCGCAGCGCGGCAAGCCCGCCGGCGTGGGTGCGTTCGGGCGCCAGGAGCACCGCCGTGACCCCGGCTCCTCGCCGCGCCAGCCGGGCCCCGGCGTACAGGGCGTCGCCGCCGTTGTCGCCGCTGCCGACCAGCAGGACGATCCGGCGGCCGTACACCCGCCCCAGCAAGTCCGCGCAGGCGGCGGCGAGTCCGGCTGCCGCCCGCTGCATCAACGCCCCGTCGGGGAGCCGTGCCATCAGCTCCCGTTCGGCGGTCCTGACCGTCTCCACGCTGTACGCAGTACGCATGCGTTCGAGTCTCCCCCGTACGGCACGAACCTCGTCACAGCCATTGACCCTTTGCCACCCCTTTGCCAAACTCACCGGCCCCCACCGGATGAATCGATTCAGTCGAATCGATTCGACGAAGTTCCACGAGAGGACGCCTCCCCATGGGACGCAGAGCCGCACTCATCGCCGCCGCCGGTACAGCCGCCCTCCTGACCGCCGTCGGCACCCTCACCGCTCCGGCCACCGCCGCCCCCGCACCGGCCGCGGCGGCCGCCTGCGGCGAGGGCTCCTACCAGGCCGAGGCCGTACTCAACGGCAGCACCTGGACCGCCCGGCGCGGCAGTTCGACCGTCTACACCGGCACCGACCTGCGCGCGGCGGTCCAGGCGGCGGTCAACAGCCTCACCGCCGGCCGCACCGCCAAGGAACGGGTCGTGGTCCGCGGCTCGGGCTCGATGTCCGCCGGCTCGCGCATCTCGCTCCCCAGCTACACGGCCCTGGACGTCTGCGGCACCATCAACGTCACCGGCACCGGTTCCGGCGACCAGGCCCCGGTCTACTCCCGCGGCACCCGCGACATCGAGGTCCAGCACCTCAACCTCACCGGCAGCCCGCTCTACGGCGTCTTCCTGCGCAACGTCCAGAACGTGGTCCTCGGGCAGCTCGACATGCGCCTGTCCGCGGGCCTCGGCGTGCGTATCGACAACCGCGGCGACACCAGCCAGTGGACGCGCAACGTCCGCATCGACAACGCGTACGTCTCCGGCGCCTCCAGCCACGCGGTCGAGACGTACGGCGTCGACGGCCTCACCGTCGGCACGGTGACGGCACGCAACGTGGGCGAGTCGGGCCTCCTGCTCAACCAGACCATCAACGCCACCGTCACCAAGGTGGACGCGGAGAACGCCGGCACCGGCACCGGGTACGCGGCCTTCCGCATGGCCAACCGCAACGGCCGCGTCGGCAGCGGCTACCCCACCAACATCCGCGTCGGCGAGGTCATCGCGCGCGGCGGCGGACGCGGCGTCTTCTGCGTGTCGGAGAGCGGCGGCGCGGTCATCGACAGGGTGACGCTCTCCAACACCGGCAACAACGCGGTCCTGATCGAGAACTGCTACAACGTGAACCTCGCCGCGCAGAGCGGCACGGTCACCGGCGGCGGCGAGATACGCCTCGCGGCCCGCTCGGAGTTCCCCAACAACTCGGACATCGTCGTCCAGAACCTGAGGGTGACCAACTCCTCGATCCGGGAGAACCCCTGCGGCACGAACACCACGTTCCGCAACAACACCCTGGTCAACAGCAGCCAGTCGATCTGCTGACGGTCCGTACGACGGGTGGCCCCGGCGGGCTGAGGGCCTGTCACCCCTCCGCGACGACAACCGCCGAGGCCACCCCCGCGTCATGGCTCAGCGACACGTGCCACGACCGCACGCCCAGCTCCGCCGCCCGCGCCGCCACGGTCCCCGTCACCCGCAGCCGGGGCTGCCCGCTGTCCTCGACGTAGACCTCGGCATCCGTCCAGTGCAGCCCCGCCGGGGCGCCCAGCGCCTTGGCGAGCGCCTCCTTGGCCGCGAACCGCGCCGCGAGCGAGGCGACACCCCGACGCTCCCCGCTCGGCAGCAGCAACTCGCTGTCCAGGAACAGACGCCGTGCCATCTGGGGCGTACGCTCCAGCGACGCCGCGAACCGGTCGATCTCCGCCACGTCGATCCCGACACCGATGATGCTCATGCCGAGCACCCTACGACCGGCGCCTCCGCCGACGCGTGTGTCACAGCCGACTGTTAGCCTGCGGCGACTTCAACAGATCGACATCACATACGTCATCGCACCGTGGGGGGCTCTGGGGGCCGGTCGGCGCGTCGGCGTCCGGGGATCACCAGGGGGCGGAACAGGCATGAGCAGTACCGGCAGTGGCAGCGGCGGCAAACGGTCCGCCGGCGCATCGGGGCCGTCCTTCGATCCGTACGTGACACTTCCCGAGCTCGTCCCCCTGCGCAGCGCCGCCGAGCAGGGCCACTGGCCCGCGGTCCAGGCGTACTTCACGTCCCTCGGCTCGGCCGAGAAGGTCACCTTCGCCATGGGGCTCCTCGCGGAGACGGACGGCGTCGAGGGCATGCTGGAGAAGGCCGTGGCGGACCGTCCGGCGGACCCGCTTCCCCGCACCCTGCTCGCCGACCGGTACGTCCGCATCGGCTGGGGCATCCGCAGCGACCTCCGCGCCAAGCACGTCTCCCGGGAGCAGTTCGACCAGTTCCACGACTGGCTGCGGCGGGCCGAGCGGATCCTGATCGACGTCTGCGCGGAGCAGCCGGGGTACGCCCCGGCCTGGACCGTCCGCCTGATCACCGCCCGGGGCCTGTCCCTCGGGCAGTCCGAGGCCCGCCGCCGCTACGACCGCCTGTCCGCCCACCACTCGCACCACCACCCGGCGCAGTTGCAGCTGCTCCAGCAGCTGTGCCCGAAGTGGGGCGGTTCCTGGGACGCCGCGCACGGTTTCGCCCGGGAGGCCGCGGCCGCCGCCCCCGACGGCTCGCACGCCGGCGCCCTGGTCGCGCTCGCGCACCTGGAGCACTGGATGGACCTCGAAGGCAGCGAGGCCGGCGCGTACATGCGCGGCCTCCCGGTCCGCGACGACCTGCGCTTCGCCGCCCAGGTGTCCGTGCTGCACCCCGCCTACCGGCCCGGCTGGTACGGGCTCGGCGCGCACAGCGCGTTCGCGATGGCGTTCTCGCTCGGCGGCCACTTCGAGGACGCGCTGCCGCACTTCACCGCGCTCGGCGACCGGGCCTCGGACTTCCCGTGGTCGTACCTGCCCGATCCGAGGGGCGCGTTCGTGAAGTACCGCAAGTCGGCGCTGGCGACGCTCTGAAGGGGGACCGACAGATGACGACAGAGCACCGGACAGAGCACCAGGCAGAGTCTCGGACAGCGCCACAGACGGAACGACCGACGGAACGACAGACGGAACGACACGGGACCACGGGGCTGCACATGACGGCGGAACTGCACGACACGGACGGCCTCGACGCGCTCAAGGACGTGCTGTCCCACACCACCACCCACGGCATCCCCACCCTCTACGCCCCCTCCCGGCAGGGTGAGATCACCGCGGGCCTCTTCTTCCGTGTGGGCCGTGCCGACGAGACCCTGGCCACCTCCGGGATCACCCACCTCGTCGAACACCTCGCCCTGCACCGCCTGGGCCTGACCGACCTGCACTACAACGGCGCCACGGCGAACGCGTACACGCTCTTCCACGTCACCGGCAGCGAGGAGGAGGTGGTCGCCCATCTGAACGGCGTCTGCGCCGCCCTGCGCGACCTGCCGCTGGACCGCCTGGAGACCGAGAAGGAGATCCTCCGCACGGAGGCCGCGAGCCGCGGTGGCGGCGCCGACTCCCAGCTCCCGCTGTGGCGTTACGGCGCCCAGGGCTACGGCCTGTCCAGCTACAACGAACTCGGCACCTGGGACCTGACGGCCGAACAGGTCCGGCACTGGGCCGAGACCCGCTTCACCCGGGACAACGCGGTGCTGTGGATGACGAGCGACGCGGTGCCGGAGGGCCTGGACCTCACCCTCCCCGCGGGCACCCGCTTCCCGGCGCCGGCGGCCTCCACCGCGCTGCCGACCACCCCGGCGTACATCCACGGCGACGACGGCCACGTCGTCTTCAACGCCGTCGTGCGCCGCTCCACCGCCGCCTCCGTCTTCGCCGACGTCCTCGGCCGCGCCCTCTTCCAGGACCTGCGTCAGGAGGGCGGCTACTCGTACACGGCGGAGGCCGACTACACCCTGCGCGACGCCGGGTTCGCGACGCTCACGGCGTATGCCGACGCCCTGCCGAAGAAGCAGGACGCGGTGGTCGGAGGGTTCGTCGACACCCTCGCCCGGCTGCGGGCGGGTCGCATCGAACAGTCCGAACTCGACTCGGTACGCGGCAAGATCATGAAGATGTACGACGGTCCCGACCTCGGCGCCGCCGCCCTCCCCTCCTACGCCCTCAACCTCCTCCTCGGCCACCGCCTCCTCTCCCCCGACGAGCACAAGGCCGAACTGGACGCCGTGACGGTCGCCGACCTGCGCGAGGTGGCCCGGGAGGCGTGGGCGTCGGGCCTGCTCCAGGTCCCTGGCCGCGGGGGCGCCGACTGGGCGGGCTGCACCCTCGCGCCGCAGTACTCCCGGGACGCGGTCACCGGCACCCGGCACCAGTCCCTGGGGGGCGACCAGGTCACCCTGGTCATAGGCGCGGAGGGCGTCACCCTGACGACTCCGGGCGGCCCGGTGACCGTGCGCTACGACGCCTGCGCGGCGATGACCGCCCGCCCGGACGGGGCCCGTGCCCTGACCGGCCTCGACGGCTTCGCGGTGACCGTCGAGCCGACCCTGTACCGGGGTGTGACGCCGGAGCGCATAGCGGCGATCGACGCGGCGGTGCCGGAGGTGGCGGTGGTACGGATGCCCGCGAGGGCCCCGGAGCAGATCCCGCGGCCGAGGGAGCGGAAAGCGGCCTCTTCCGGGAGCGAAGGGGGCCGGTCGACGTGGGGCTGGACGCTTGGGCTGTGGCTCGTGGGCGTGGTGGCGGTTGTCTGGGGCCTGCTCTGCGTGCTGGTCACCGCGGACGAGGCCGGGGCCGTGAACCCGGAGTGGGACGCGGTGGCCGGCATCTGGGTACTGGAACTGCCGCTGCTGTTCGTGACGTGGCAGATGTACCGGGCGCGGCGGAGGAGGCGGGGCTGAGGGATGGCGGGGCCGAGGGATGAGGTGCTGGGGCGTGTGTGCTCTCAACTCCCCCTCCCGAAACAGCCGTTCCGCTCGTAGGCTGGAACCGGCCGACGGACGCAACGCGTCAATTGATTCAGATGCTCGAGTCGGCGACGTCTGGGAGTAACGGGGGGCGAGGGACAGCGTGCTCAAACCGGGGGAGATACCGCAGTTCACTGGCAATCTGCCGCAGCTGGAGACCGACTGCGCGGAGCTGAAGAAGGACGCGGGCAACGTCCGCAAGACCGCCGGGGACGTGCACTCCCAGTTCCAGGGCCTGTCTGCGTACTACACCGCCCCGGAGGCGGAGCAGCTCTTCGCGACGACGAAGCCGGTGCAGGACCGGGCGGACGCGTTCGCGGACGACCTCGAGTCGGTGTCTTCCGCCCTGTCGTCGTACGCCACCGAGATCCGGCCTCTCGTCGACAAGCTGGAGCAACTGAAGACCCAGGCCACGGCGTTCGTCGGGTCCGTCAAGGACGACGACGAGTGGGAGTACGACGAGGACAAGGTCGACGAGCACAACCAGATCCGGGACGACATCACCGCGACGGTGGCGGCGTTCTGGGCGGCGGAACGCACCGCCCACAACAAGATCACCGCGTTGTGGGGCGGCACCCAGATGGTCGCTGGGGACGGCTCCGAGCGTACGGACCAGTACGGGTTCAACGCCGAGGACATGAAGAACGCCCAGGTGCCGTGGGGCGACCCGGTGGAGGAGAAGCACCACTGGTACGAGGTCGGCCACTGGGTGAAGTCCTTCGTGTGGGACGGCCTGATCGTGGACGGTGTGTGGGGCACCATCAAGGGCCTCGGCACCCTGGTCGGCTTCGGTGGCTGGGACGCGATGGGCCAGGCCTGGAAGGGCCTCGCGCAGCTGGCGACCGGTCTGGTGATCTCCTCCATCCCCGGTGCGGGCGCGCTGTTCTGGACGTTGCCGGACGACAAGTTGCCGTCCTGGATCCGTGATTCGCGTACGGCGATGAAGGAGACGGGCAAGGCGCTGGTGGCGTGGGACGAGTGGGGGAAGAACCCCGGCCGTGCGGCCGGCGCGGTCACCTTCAACGTCCTGACGACCGTGTTCACGGGCGGCGCCGGTGCCGGCGTGGCCGGTGCCGGCAAGGCGGGCGCGGTCGCCAAGGTGCTCTCCGCGGCCGGCAAGGCGGGCAAGGTCATCGACCCGATGACCTACATCGCCAAGGGCGCGGGCGCGGGCCTGTCGAAGATCGGCGACATCAGCGCGGCGCTCAAGGGCGTCGGCAACATCGACATCCCCGCCCTCCCGGAGAACGCGATCACGCTGCCGGAGGGCGCGCTGAAACTCCCGGACGGGACGGTGCGGTTGCCGGAGGGGGCGGCGATCCCGGAAGGGGCGACCAAGCTGCCCGACGGCAACATCAAACTGCCGGACGACACCCCGGTGCTGCCGGAGGGCTCTACGAAGCTGCCCACCGAGGACGGTGCCCCGGCGCGCTACTACGACCCGGCCGGCAACTTCCTCGACGAGAACGGCAAGGTTCTTCAGCAGGTTCAGGACGGGCCCGGCGACATCACCAACCAGCCCGGCAGCCCGAACTCCCCGGCCGCCGGCGCCGACACCCCGAACACGCCCGCCCCGGTCAGGGAACCCGCCATGGCGGGCGCCCCCGCCCAGGCCGCCGGCAACGCCGCCGACAACGCGGCCCAGAACATCAACCTGGGCAACGGCCTCGACAACGTCGGCGACGCCGGCCGCGTCGGCGATGACGTGAGCGCTCCCGGCAACCGTGTCGAGGGTCCGGCAGGAGTCGCCGACAACACGCCGGGCGCAGTCGCCGGCAACACCCCGGGTGGTGTGGCGGGCAACCTGCCGACCAACAGCCTGGACAACGCGGCTCCTGGCCCCCAGGCGGGCAACAACGTTCCCGGCGGGCCGGGCGATCACGTCCCGGCCAACAGCGTGGACAACGCCGCCGCCGGCAGCGCGGACACCGGGCTGCGGCCCGGCGGCCCGGGCGGCCCCGTCGGTCCGATCTCCCCCAGCGCCCTGGACGACCTGGGCGCCCGGTTCGGCGACGACGCGCTCCCCGGAATCGGCGACGACCTGGGCGACGTGGGCAGGACCGGCGACGACGCGGGCATGCCCGCGAACACCGCGGACGAGGGCGCGGGTGCCGCCGACGAGTCACAGCCGGCGCGGACGGCCGAGGAACAGCAGAAGATCGTCGACGATCAGATCCACAAGGCCAACACCGACCCGAAGTGGTTCAGTGACCACTACCGCACGGACGGCCACCGGCACAGCGTCGACGGGGTCGACAAGAGCGGCAACCCCCTGCCCGTCCTGGCCAAGGACACGAACGGCAACTGGATCGCCCGGGACTCGATGCCCTCCAAGCAGCCGCCGACGCGCATGGCCCCGGAGCCGATCAGCCCCAACTCCCTCAACACGCACCAGACCGACTATCTCAACGGTGTGGCGAAGGACCGCCAGGTCGCCGGGGAACTCACCGCGGCGGAGAAGGCGGCCAAGGCGAACCCGGGCGACCAGGCCCTTCAGGACGCTCTCGCCCAGGCCCAGAAGGACTACGACGCACGGCTCCCCGGTACACCCAACAACAGCGCCATCCCCGAGCGCCTCGGCGAGGACGCGGCCCGCGTCCACGTCGTCCCGGAGCGGTACGCGGACTACTCCCCGGTGACCCTGCCGAAGACGCCCAACGGCGCCAACATGTTCGACCAGTTGTACAAGCGGGAGGACGGCAGCTACCTGATCGTCGAGGCGAAGGCGCCGAAGAGCGACCTGATCTGGCGTCAGGGAGCCGGCCCCGCCAAGGGCTGGATGGTCCGGCAGGGCACCTCGGAGTACGTCCACACGATCATCGCCGAGATGCTGAGCCGCAAGGCCGCGGACGTCCGCATCGCGGGCGACCTGCTGCGGGCCTGGGAGAATGGCAAGCTGGACTACGTCCTGGTGAAGGCCAACGAGAACCCCGGCACCTACACCGGGGCCACGCTGGAGCAGTTCCCGATCAACTACAAGATCGACTAGAGGAGGGCGTCAGTGGCCACGACCGTTCCCCGCCACGAGTACCCCACAGGCGACGTGCCGGAGACTCTCGACGCCCTCGGTGAGACGGCGAACTGGATCCTCGACAAATTCGCCGAATCGCCGGTCCTGCGCCCCCAGGCGCTGAGCACGGCGCTCAGCCTGGCGCAGCAGCACTGCGCGATCGACCCGCAGGCGGTGAAGTTCGAGACCTGGGAGGCCTGGGTCACCGCCATGCAGACCGGTGCCGCGCTGTTCGCCGCGGCGACCGCGCCCGAGGGCACCACCGTCACCTGCCGGATCAAGGAGCGGGAACGCACGCTGCCCGCCACCGGTCCCGAGTCGCATCTGAACGCCGGCACCTGGGTCACCGCCTTCTACCTGGCAATGGTCTGCCGTGACAACGACCGCCTGCGGGCCCTGGCCGAGGTGCCCGTCTCGTTGCTGCGTGACTCCGGCGCCGTGTTCGACGAGTACGTCTACTCCTGGGTGGAGACGCTGCAGAGCTTCTGGCTCGGCCGCCAGGACGTGGGCGACAAGCTCGTCGCGGCGGTCGACGGCACCGCCCCGGCGGCCCTTCAGTACGCGGACGCGGACCTGATGGCGAAGGTCCTGTACCCGCCGCTCATCCTCCTGTACCGCGTCATCCGCCAGGACGCCGCGGAGTTCGACAAGGCACTGGGTGACGCGCTGCGCCGGCACAAGGAGTACTGGACCGCCGACGAGGACCGGGCGACCAGCGCCGACAGCCTGGTCGCCCTCGGCCCGCTGGCCATGGCCTGTCTGGCCCGGGACCAGGGCCTGGCCGTGGAGGCCGAGTCCGAGTACATGCCGAAGGCGCTCCTGGACTATGCCTGGATCGGCGAGATCGACTACTGAATCCGAATCGGATAGCGAGCGAAGGCGGAACACCGTCAGCAAAGGGAGCCGAACGGTGACCGTGATCGTAACTCGGCACGACTTCTCTGCCGATGATGCCGAAGGATGGTGCGAACTACTCCACGAGGGAGCCGTTGAGGCCATCGATGAACTCGAGGCGGATTCGAGGAATTTCGATCAGGCTTTCCTCATGACACTCACCGAAGCAGAAGCGCGATGCCTCCGCGACCCGTTGGCCGAGTACTCTCCGACTTGGCGAGCGTGGGTGGCGGCGATGCAGGTCGGTTCCGCACTGTTCGCCTCAGCCACTGCGTCCGACGCCCGCGTCGAAGCGCGCATCGCCGGGAAATTGAGGTCCATCCCCGCCTCAGGTCCGCAGTACAGCGCGAATGCCGGAAACTGGCTCAAGGCTTTCTGGCTCGCCGTCATCTGCCGAGAGCAGGATCGGATGACGCAACTGTGCGCTGTTCCGATCTCCCTCCTCAGGGAGTCGGGGGCGGAGTACGACGAGTACATCTACGACTGGATCGACGCCCTGCAGAGCTATTGGCTCAACCGCGGCAATGTGAGCGAAAAGCTGGTTGCCGCGGTCGACGGGACCAAGCCGGAGACGGCTGTGATCGCCAGTCCCGAGCTCATGCTGAAGATCCTCTATCCCCCGCTCGAACTCTTCTACCGCTACCTGCGCCAGGACAGCGAGCAGTTCAACGCGACACTCGCCGATGCCGTGCGCTGGCACAAGGAGTACTGGACCGCCGACGAGGACCGCGCCTCCAGCAGCGAGGGACTCCTGGCACTCGCCCCGCTGGCCATGGCGTGCCTGGGCCACGACGCCGACTTCCCGGCCGAGGTTCGGTCGGACTACCTCCCCCAAGCACTGGTCGAAGGTGCCTGGATCGGCGAGCTCGACACCTGAGCCGTTCGTCACCGGAGGAAGGCGTCCGTGGCCACGACCGTTCCCCGCCACGTGTATGCGACGGACGACGTGCCGGACACTCTCGACGCCCTCGGCGAGACGGCGAGCTGGATCCGCGACGAGTTCGCCGAATCGCCGGTCCTGCGGCCCCAGGCGCTGAGCGCGGCGCTCAGCCTGGCGCAGCAGCACTGCGCGATCGACCCGCAGGCGGTGAGGTTCGAGACCTGGGAGGCCTGGGTCACCGCCATGCAGACCGGTGCCGCGCTGTTCGCCGCGGCGACCGCGCCCGAGGGCACCACCGTCACCTGCCGGATCAAGGAGCGGGAACGCACGCTGCCCGCCACCGGTCCCGAGTCGCATCTGAACGCCGGCACCTGGGTCACCGCCTTCTACCTGGCAATGGTCTGCCGCGACAACGACCGCCTGCGCGCCCTGGCCGAGGTGCCCGTCTCGTTGCTGCGTGACTCCGGCGCCGTGTTCGACGAGTACGCCTACTCCTGGGTGGAGACGCTGCAGAGCTTCTGGCTCGGCCGCCAGGACGTGGGCGACAAGCTGGTCGCGGCGGTCGACGGCACCGCCCCGGCGGCCCTTCAGTACGCGGACGCGGACCTGATGGCGAAGGTCCTGTACCCGCCGCTCATCCTCCTGTACCGCGTCATCCGCCAGGACGCCGCGGAGTTCGACAAGGCACTGGGTGACGCGCTGCGCCGGCACAAGGAGTACTGGACCGCCGACGAGGACCGGGCGACCAGCGCCGACAGCCTGGTCGCCCTCGGCCCGCTGGCCATGGCCTGTCTGGCCCGGGACCAGGGCCTGGCCGTGGAGGCCGAGTCCGAGTACATGCCGAAGGCGCTGCTGGACCACGCCTGGCGCGGCGAGATCGAGTACTGAGCGGACGGGCAGGCGCTCACGCAGAGGCAAGCTCACACCACACGAACTTGCCTCGATTGCCGTGTCTGGCCAGCGGATGCCAGCCCCAGAGGTCGGCACACGCCCGCACCAACGCCAGCCCCCGCCCTTCCTCCAGCTCGGTGTTCTGGTCCAGTGCCCTCGGCGGTTCGGGCGGCTCCGGGTCGGCATCCCACGCCCCGATCCGCAGGACACCCGCCGACCAGCACACCCTGAGGGCGGCAGGCCCCTTCGTATGCCGTACGGCATTGGAGACCAACTCCGCGGCGAGGAGTTCGGCGACATCGACGAGGCCGATGAGTCCGTGCATGGTGAGGATCAGACGGAGTGTGCGGCGACTGACGGTGACCGCACGCAGGTCGTTGGGGATGTAGAGGCAGTACTCCCATGGCTGGGCGTCGGTTTCGGGCATGGGTGAACTCCGTTCGGGTGGTTGGGGGGTTGAGGTCGCCGGGCGGTGGCAGTGCCGCAGCCGTCATGGCAGGACGGGGCGGTGCGCTTCCGGTATCCCGGAGATTCCGCAGCGTGTGCGTCGCATCACCGACGGTAGGGCATAAATTTCAGTCCGTGCAAGCGGATCGCGTAGCCTGGCCCCCGAACGAGTCGTCCCATCAAGGCCGTTGAAGGAAGAAGGACGCCGTGCCAGCACGACGGCACCCCACGGCACGCCAGGTACGCCTGGGCGCCGAGCTGCGCAAACTCCGGGAAGCAGCGGGACTCAAGGCCACCGAGGCAGCGAGCCTCCTAGGCGTGAGTTCCGTCCAGATGAGCCAGATCGAGTCCGGGATCTCAGGCGTCAGCGAGCAGCGACTGCGTCGGCTTGCCGCCAACTACGCCTGCTCGGACAACGAGTTGATCGATGCCCTGGTGGCCATGGCGACCGACCGAACTCGCGGCTGGTGGGAGCAGTACCGGGGATACCTGCCCACACCCTTCCTGGATCTGTCCGAGCTGGAGCACCACGCCAGCTACCGGTGGGACGTGGACTTCCTGCACATCCCGGGCCTGTTGCAGACCGAGGACTACTCCCGCGCGCTCTTCTCCTACGTGAACCCGGAGTTCCCGGAGGAAGAGGTGGAGCGTTGGGTCCAACACCGGATGACGCGAAGGGTCATCATCGAGCGCCCCGACCCGATCCCGTACGAGGCAGTGATCCACGAAGCGGCGCTGCGCATCAGGGTCGGCGATCGGGCCGCCGTACGGGCCCAGCTCGCCCGAGTACTGGACCTTTCCGAGGCCGCCCACATCACCGTGCGCGTCATCCCCCTCGACCTGGACGACTTCCCCGGAGCCGGAAGCGCCATGGTGTACGCGGGCGGCCCGGTCCCCCACTTGGACACCGTGGTACGCGACGGCCCGCACGGCACGGCATTCATCGACGCCCAAGCCCAACTCAGCCGCTTTCGAACGCTCTTCCGTAGGCTGGAAGCGGTGTCACTCGAACCCGATCGTTCGCGTGACTTCATCCGCAGGCTGGCGAAGGAGCTGTGAGCGCATGATCACCTACACCTGGCGGAAGTCGTCCTACTCCGGCGGCGGCGAGGGCAACGCCTGCGTAGAGATCGCCGCCCGCCCCACCCACATAGCCGTCCGCGACTCCAAGGCCCCGGCCCGCGCAACCCTCACGTTCCCGGCCGACGCCTTCGTCCCCTTCCTCGACGCACTGAAAACCAGTCACTCCACCGTCACGGACTTCGCCAGGTTCCGAGGCTGATCCACGTCGTTGCCCCGGGACGTGGCCAACTCACAGGCGAACACCTGCAAGGGCACGGTCGCCACCAACGGCTGAAGCAGCGTCGGCGTGGCCGGAATCCGGATCAGGTGATCGGCGTACGGCACGACCGCCTCGTCCCCCTCCTCCGCGATGACGATCGTCCGCGCACCCCGCGCCCGGATCTCCTGGATGTTGGACACGATCTTGTCGTGCAGTACGGACCGCCCCCGAGGCGACGGCACAACGACCACCACGGGCATGTCGTCCTCGATCAAGGCGATCGGCCCGTGCTTCAACTCACCCGCGGCGAAGCCCTCGGCGTGCATGTAGGCGAGTTCCTTGAGCTTCAGGGCGCCTTCGAGCGCCACCGGATATCCCACATGCCGGCCGAGGAACAGGACCGTGTCCTTGGAAGCGAGCGACCGCGCCAGGACCCGCACCGGCTCCATGGTCGCCAGCACCCGCTCGACCTGGCCGGAGATCAGCGACAGGTCGCGCACCACGGCGCTGATCTCGTCGCCCCACTTGGTGCCGCGCACCTGCCCCAGGTACAGGGCGACCAGGTAACAGGCGACGAGCTGCGTCAGGAAGGCCTTGGTCGAGGCGACGGCGACCTCCGGCCCCGCGTGCGTGTACAGGACGGCGTCGGACTCGCGCGGAATGGTGGACCCGTTGGTGTTGCAGATGGCCAGCACCTTGGAGCCCTGGTCGCGCGCGTGCCGCAGGGCCATCAGCGTGTCCATGGTCTCGCCGGACTGGGAGATGGCGATGACCAGGGACTGCGCGTCCAGGATCGGATCCCGGTACCGGAACTCGCTCGCCAGCTCCACCTCGCACGGAATCCGTGTCCAGTGCTCGATGGCGTACTTGGCGATCATCCCGGCGTGGAAGGCAGTACCGCACGCGATGATGACGACCTTGTCCACCTCGCGCAGCTCGGAGGCGCTGATCCGGACCTCGTCCAGCGTCAGTGAACCGGCCCTGTCGATGCGCCCCAGCAACGTGTCCGCGACGGCCTTGGGCTGCTCGGCGATCTCCTTGAGCATGAAGTAGTCGTAGCCGCCTTTCTCGGCGGCGGAGGCGTCCCAGTCGACGTGGTACGGCTTGGCTTCCGCGGGCCGCCCGTCGAAGCCGGTGACCGTCACCCCGTCCCGCCGCAGCTCCACCACCTGGTCCTGACCCAGCTCGATGGCGGAGCGCGTGTGGGCGATGAACGCGGCGACGTCCGAGGCGAGGAAGGCCTCGCCGTCTCCGACGCCCACCACGAGCGGCGAGTTCCGACGCGCCCCCACGACCACATCAGGCTCATCCGCGTGCACCGCGACCAGCGTGAACGCGCCCTCCAGCCGCCGGCACACCAGACGCATCGACTCCGCCAGGTCGGAGGTCACGGAGAACTCCTCGGCGAGCAGATGCGCGACGACCTCGGTGTCGGTCTCGGAGCCCAGCGAATGCCCCCGCTCCTCCAACTCGGCCCGCAGGGCGGCGAAGTTCTCGATGATCCCGTTGTGGACGACCGCGACCCGCCCCTCGTTGTCGAGGTGCGGATGGGCGTTCGCGTCCGTCGGTCCCCCGTGCGTGGCCCATCGTGTGTGCCCGATGCCCGTCACACCGGTCGGCAGCGGCCGGTCGACCAGTTCCTTCTCCAGGTTGAGCAGCTTCCCGGCCTTCTTGGCCGCCGCCAGCCCGCCGTCCGCGAGCACGGCCACGCCTGCCGAGTCGTATCCCCGGTACTCCAGTCGCTTCAGTCCGGCCATCACGACATCAAGCGCCGGCTGCGATCCCACATATCCCACGATTCCGCACATGGCCGCAGCCTAAGGGCGAACAGTCGACGAAACTCGGCACCTCCTGCCCGAAATCAGAAATTCTCAGCGGGTTCCGGACGCTCCGAGGCCCTCGGGAGCTCACGCCTTCGCCCGATAGGCCCTCATCGCCAGCGGATAGAACGCGAGTGCGATAGCCGCCGCCCACACCAGCGACCACAGCACCGGCTCCGCCACCGGCCCGCCGAGCAGCAGCCCGCGGAAGGCGTCGGACAGATGGGTGACCGGGTTGACGTCGCTCCACGCCTGGAGCCAGCCGGGCATGGTGTCCACGACGACGAACGCGCTGCTGGTGAACGTGATCGGGAAGATGAGCGTGAACGCGAACGCCTGCACCTTCTCCGCGTCGCCGGCGAGCATCCCGATCAGCACCGCGCTCCACGACACGGCCGCGGCGAACACCACCACCAGCAGCGTGCCGAGCAGGAAGCCGTCGAGCCCGCCCGTGATCCGGAAGCCGAGCAGCAGACCGAGCCCGATCATCAGCAGCAGGGCCCACACATGCTTGGCCAGGTCCGCGGTGATCCGCCCGATCAGCGGCGCGGACCGCGCTATCGGGAGGCTGCGCAGCCGGTCGAACACGCCCTTGGTGAGGTCCGTGTTGAGCGCCATCGCCGTGTACATGGTCATGAACAGGGTGTTCTGCACGATGATCCCGGGCAGCGCGTACTTCAGATACGCCTCGGGTGATCCGGCCATCTGCCCGCCCAGTACGTACGTGAAGAGGAACACGAACATGATCGGCGTGATGCTGTAGTCGACCAGCTCCAGCGGGTTGTGCTTGACGGCGACCAGGCTGCGCCAGGCCATGGTGAAGGTCTGCCGCAGTCCGTCGAGGGGCCGCACGCGGCCGGATTCGGTGACCGGCGCCGTGATGGTGGTGGCGGTCATGACCGGCTCACCGCCTTCTCCCTCTCGCCGTCGTCCCGGACGGCCGCGCCGCCGTTTCCCTCCGGCCCGCCGGGTTCGGCGCGATGGCCGGTCAGGGCCATGAAGACCTCGTCGAGCGAGGAGCGGCGCAGGGCCAGCTCGCCCACCGCGATGCCCTCGCGGTCGAGCGTGCGCACGACGGCCGGCATCAGCTCGGGGTCCTTCACCGGCGCCGTGATGGTCTCGCCCTCTATCTGCGTCTGCGGACCGGCCGCCCGGGCGACGAGCGCGTGCACCCGCGTGAGGTCCTGCGCCAGCACCGGCCGCAGTTGCAGCACCTGGCCGCCGACCTGCGACTTCAACTGGTCCGGCGTGCCCTCGGCGATCACCCGGCCCTTGTCGATCACCACGATGTCGTCGGCGAGCACATCGGCCTCGTTCAGATACTGCGTGGTCAGCAAGGCCGTCGCGCCGTCCGCGACCAGGCCCCGCAGCATCTTCCACAGCTCGCCACGGCTGTGCGGGTCCAGGCCGGTGGTCGGCTCGTCGAGGAAGAGGATGCTGGGCCGGCCCACGAGGCTGGCCGCCAGGTCCAGGCGCCTGCGCATACCCCCGGAGAAGGTCTTGACGGCCCGCCCGGCCGCGTCCGTCAGCTGAAAGCGCTCCAGCAGCTCACCCGCCCGCGCCTTGGCCTCCCGCCGCGGCAGACCGAGCAACCGGCCGATGAGCAGCAGGTTCTCCGTGCCGGTCAGGTTCTCGTCCACCGCGGCGTACTGCCCGGTCAGCCCGATCATGGCGCGTACGACCCCGGCCTCCCGGACCACGTCGTGCCCGGCCACCTGGGCCCTGCCCGCGTCGGGCCTGAGCAGCGTCGCGAAGATCCGCACCGCGGTCGTCTTCCCCGCGCCGTTGGGACCCAGCAGCCCGAGCACCGAGCCCTTGCGGGCCCCCAGGTCGACGCCTGCCAGCGCCTCGGTCTCCTTGAACCGCTTGACCAGGCCCTCCGCCTCAATCGCATACGTCATGGGTCACCCCCTCGGGGTTCGTGGACCCCGGCCTGGGCCCACCTCTCCCACAACTGTGACGCACGGCACTGACATTCCCCGACTTGCTCGGGTTCGCCCCGAATCCTGATGCGTGACGGACCCCACCCCGCCATCCGTTCGTACTCCCGTAACAATGGACTGTGATCTCTCCGGTCTCCCCGATGCCCCGGAGCGCCCACCGGCACAGGCCGGAGGCGACTCCCTACGTCGACCTCACCCGAGCGGAATGGAGTGTGCTGCGCGAGAAGACCCCGCTGCCGCTCACGGCCGAGGAGGTCGAGAAGCTGCGCGGCCTCGGTGACGTCATCGACCTCGACGAGGTGCGGGACATCTACCTCCCGCTCTCCCGCCTCCTGAACCTCTACGTCGGCGCCACGGACGGCCTCAGAGGCGCCCTGAACACCTTCCTCGGCGAACAGGGCTCCCAGTCGGGCACTCCCTTCGTCATAGGGGTGGCCGGCTCGGTCGCGGTCGGCAAGTCGACCGTCGCCCGTCTGCTCCAGGCCCTGCTCTCCCGCTGGCCCGAGCACCCGCGCGTCGAGCTGGTCACCACCGACGGCTTCCTGCTGCCCACCAAGGAGCTCCAGGCCCGCGGCCTCCTGTCGCGGAAAGGTTTCCCCGAGTCGTACGACCGCCGCGCCCTGACCCGCTTCGTCGCGGACATCAAGGCCGGCAAGGCCGAGGTGACGGCCCCGGTCTACTCCCACCTCATCTACGACATCGTCCCGGACCAGCGGCTCACGGTCCGTCGCCCCGACATCCTGATCGTCGAGGGCCTCAACGTCCTCCAGCCCGCCCTGCCCGGCAAGGACGGCCGCACCCGTGTCGGTCTCGCCGACTACTTCGACTTCAGCGTGTACGTCGACGCACGCCCCGAGGACATCGAGCGCTGGTACCTCAACCGCTTCAAGAAGCTGCGCGCGACCGCCTTCCAGAACCCGTCCTCGTACTTCCGCAAGTACACCCAGGTGTCCGAGGAGGAGGCCCTCGACTACGCCCGCACGACCTGGCGGACGATCAACCGGCCCAACCTGATCGAGAACGTGGCCCCCACCCGCGGCCGCGCCGCCCTCATCATCCGCAAGGGCCCCGACCACAAGGTCCAGCGCCTGAGTCTGCGCAAACTGTGACCGTTAGTCTGCCGCCATGCTGCATCTGCGTCTCATCACCCCGTCCGACAAGACCGACGACGTGGTCCGCCTGATCGACACGACGGTCGGCACCGCCCACCTCGTCGTCATGCCGGGCGCCGCCCGCAACCCGGCCGGAGACGTGGTGTTGTGCGACGTCGCCCGCGAAGCCGGCGACGAACTCCTCACCGGCCTGCAGGAGTTGGGCCTCGGACACACCGGCTCCATCGCCGTCGAGAACATCGACCTGTCCCTGTCCGAGCGCGCCGACAAGGCCGAGGCGGACGCCCCCGGCGAGGGCGCGGACGCGGTCCTGTGGGAACACATGACGGACGCGACCCACGAGGAGTCGACCCTCTCCATCACCTACATCGCGTTCATCACGCTCGCCACGATGATCGCGGCCTGCGGTGTGGTCCTGGACAACGCGATCCTGATCGTCGGCGCGATGGCGGTCGGCCCGGAGTTCGGGCCGCTGGCGGGCATCTGCACCGCGATAGTGCAGCGCGCGCCTCGCCTGGCCCTGCGTTCGCTGATCGCGCTGCTGGTGGGCTTCGCCGCGGCGATGGCGGTGACCGTGGGCTTCAGCCTCTTCATGGACGCCGTCGGCCTGTTCACCAAGGCCCAGTTGGAGGCCGACCGCCCCAACACCGGGTTCATCTACGCCCCGGACTGGTTCTCGTTCGTCGTGGCCGTCCTCGCCGGAGCCGCCGGCACCCTCTCCCTGACGTCCTCCAAGTCCGGCGCCCTGGTCGGAGTCGCCATCTCCGTGACGACGGTCCCCGCAGCCGCCAACGCGGCCGTGGCCCTCATCTACAGCGACACCAACCAGGCCTTGCGCTCCTCGGAACAGCTCCTGCTGAACCTCTTGGGCATCATCCTCGCCGGCACCCTCACCCTGCTGACCCAGAAATGGCTCTGGTCCACACAACGCAAACGCTCAGCACTCAAGTGACGCCTACGGCAACGCCCCCAGGGGCGCGAGGAACTGCGCGCCCAAGCCACAACGAACCCGCACCCAGCACCCCACAGAACCCCCACCCCCTAGGGGCGCGAGGAACTGCGCGCCAAGCCACCCCCAGCAGCGCGGGAACCCACAAGCCCAGCCACCCCCTAGGGGCGCGAGGAACTGCGCGCCAAGCCACAACGAACCCGCAGCCCGCGAACCACAGAACCCCCACCCCCGATCGGGAACAGCAACACCAACACCCTTACCCGAGCGCCGACTTCACCGCATCCGCAAGCCGCCCCGCCACAGACCGAGCCTGATCGATATCAGCAGCCTCGACCATCACCCGAACCAACGGCTCGGTCCCCGAGGGCCGCAACAACACCCGCCCGGTCTCACCGAGTTCCCGCTCCGCGTCAGCAACCGCCGTCGCAAGCTCCGAGGACGTACCCACCCGGGACCGATCAACATCAGGCACATTGATCAGCACCTGCGGCAACCGCTCCATCACGGCCGCCAGCTCCCGCAACGACCGCCCGCTCTCCGCGACCCGAGCGGCCAGCAGCAGCCCGGTCAGCGTGCCGTCCCCCGTGGTCGCGTGATCAAGGATGATCACGTGCCCGGACTGCTCGCCGCCCAGCGTGTACCCGTGCTCCTTCATCTCCTCCAGCACGTAGCGGTCCCCCACCCCCGTCTGGATGACCGTGAGCCCCTCCCGCTCCATCGCCAGCTTGAACCCGAGGTTCGACATGACCGTCGCGACAACGGTGCCGGAGCGCAGTGCGGAACGCTCCCGCATCGCAAGCGCGAGTACGGCCATGATCTGGTCGCCGTCCACCTCCTCACCGGTGTGGTCCACGGCGAGGCAACGGTCCGCGTCACCGTCGTGCGCGATGCCGAACGCGGCCCCGTGCTCGACGACCGCGGCCTTGAGGAGTCCGAGGTGGGTGGAGCCGCAGCCCTCGTTGATGTTGAGCCCGTTCGGCTCGGCGCCGATGGTGACGATCTCGGCACCGGCCCGCGTGAACGCGTCGGGCGAGACCTTGGCGGCAGCGCCGTGCGCCTCGTCAAGGACGATCTTCAGCCCGTCGAGCCGGTTCGGAAGGACACCGACGAGGTGGGAGACGTACCGCTCGGCCCCTTCCTCGTACGTGCGCACGCGCCCCACGCCCGAGCCCGTCGGCCGGTCCCAGGGGGCGCCGGTGCGGTGCTCCTCGTAGACGGCCTCGATGCGTTCCTCCAGCTCGTCGTCGAGCTTGTGCCCGCCGCGCGCGAGGAACTTGATGCCGTTGTCCGGCATGGCGTTGTGGCTGGCGGAGAGCATGACGCCGAGGTCGGCGCCGAGGTCGGCCGTGAGATACGCGACCGCCGGGGTCGGCAGCACGCCCACCTTCAGAACGTCGACGCCCGCGCTGGCGAGGCCCGCCACCACGGCGGCCTCCAGGAACTCCCCGGACGCACGCGGATCCCGCCCGACCACCGCGGTCGGCCGGTGCCCCTCGAAGGTGCCCGCCTCGGCCAGTACGTGCGCCGCGGCGACGGAGAGGCCGAGCGCCATCTCGGCCGTCAGATCCGCGTTGGCGACACCGCGCACGCCGTCCGTGCCGAAGAGTCGTCCCACTTGTCCTCCTGAGAAGCTTCAGATCCGGAAATCATCCGATCGCACAAGCCTTTGAGCGCCTTGTGCCGTTATACGCCCAGGCCTGTGATAAACGAACGCCCCGGTGGCACTGTGGCGTGCCGCCGGGGCGTTCGGACGTACTGCGTACTGCTGGTAGTACTGCGAGTACGAGCAGGCAGCGAAGCTTAACGCTTGCTGTACTGCGGGGCCTTGCGGGCCTTCTTGAGACCGGCCTTCTTGCGCTCGACCGCACGGTCGTCGCGCTTGAGGAAGCCGGCCTTCTTGAGGGCGCCGCGGTTGTTGTCCACGTCGGCCTCGTTCAGCGCGCGGGCGACACCGAGACGGAGCGCACCGGCCTGACCGGAGACACCGCCACCCGCGATGCGGGCGATGACGTCGTAGCGGCCTTCGAGCTCGAGCACCTTGAAGGGCTCGTTGACTTCCTGCTGGTGCACCTTGTTCGGGAAGTAGTCCTCGAGGGTGCGACCGTTGATCTTCCACTTGCCGGAGCCCGGGACGATCCGGACGCGGGCGATGGCGTTCTTGCGACGGCCCAGGCCGGCGGCCGGCTGCGGGTCGCCGAAGCGGGACGCCATGGACTCGGAGGTGTACTCGCCCTCGACGGGGACGTCCGACTCCGTGGTGTAGCTCTCGATGTCGACAAGCTCGGTCTCTTCGACCGGCTGCTCAACGGTGGTCTCGGCCACGATTCTCCTCAGATTCTGTTCAGTCTTAGGGGGTGGCCGGACTTACTGCGCGACCTGGGTGATCTCGAACGGCACCGGCTGCTGGGCAGCGTGCGGGTGCTGGTCGCCCCTGTAGACCTTCAGCTTCGACAGCATCTGGCGGCCCAGGGTGTTCTTGGGGAGCATGCCCTTGACGGCCTTCTCGATGGCCTTCTCGGGGTTCTTGTCGAGGAGCTCGTCGTAACGGACGGAGCGCAGACCACCCGGGTAGCCGGAGTGGCGGTACGCCATCTTCTGGGTCCGCTTGTTGCCGGACAGGTGCACCTTGTCGGCGTTGATGATGACGACGAAGTCACCGGTGTCGACGTGGGGCGCATAGATCGGCTTGTGCTTGCCCCGCAGAAGCGTGGCGGCGGTGGTGGCGAGACGACCCAGGACGATGTCCTGAGCGTCGATGACGTGCCACTGGCGCGTCACATCGCCGGGCTTGGGGCTGTACGTACGCACGGTTCGTAGCCTTCGCTTCGAGTGAATGGTCCTAAACAAGGTCACCGAAACGATCACGACAGCCTCAGCCCACTGCGGCGACGCATACCGCGTACGTGGGGTCGCTGGTCATCGGCCCGGTGGACCGGTGTAAGGGCCCGTCCCGTGAGAATGAGCAAGCCAATACACAACGAAGAAGCAGGATACCTTCGCTGGCCCGTACGGGTCAAAACGAGGCGCCTGCTGCCGTCCGGCCCGATTCTACCCGCCCTCCACCCCCCTGCGACCGCAGGCGGTACACGCCCGTGACCGCCGGCCCACACAGCGTGAAGCCACCCTGCCGGAACCCTTCGCACCAACCACCCGGACATGTGGCTTTTGCGCTGGCGCACCCGGCGAACCCTGGTGCGCCCGGCGCCTCTTGGGGCGGACCGGCACACCGCCTCCCCCGTCTAAGATGCGCCCCATGAGCTATGGGCAGCAGGGGGGACCCCAGTCCCAGTGGGATCCCTGGACACCGCAATCCCAGCAGCCGTGGAACGGCGGCAACACCGACGAGACCCCGGACTGGGCCGCGCTCGCCGAGGCGTCCGAGACGCGCGCCAAGCGGCGCCGGCTGTTCTTCATCGGCGGCGGCGCACTGGCCACGCTGGCGATCGGCACCGCCGTGGCGATGGCCGTGGTGTCGGCGAACGGCGACCCGGAGGGATCGGGCAAGCCGGCCTCCCTCCCCACCAGCGCCAACATCCCGAGCGGGACCGGCACCGCGGAGCCGTCGTTCGAGCCGACCAGCGCCCCGCCGCCGCTGGACCCGAAGGAGTTCGTCTCCGACAAGAGCAAGGACACGGCCCCGATCGGCCCGGGCATCCTCTTCCCGGGCACGCAGCTGACCATGGGCTCGACCGTCTACAAGAAGGGCCCGACGGCCGACACCAGGAGCTGCGCCGCGGCCGCCAAGGGCACCCTCGCGAAGGTCCTCACCGACAACGGCTGCACCCGCCTGATGCGCGTCACCTACACCAAGGACGGCATGGCGGTGACGGTCGGCGTGGCCGTCTTCGACAGCGAGGCACAGGCGGTCAAGGCCAAGAAGGGCACCGACAAGAAGAGCATCGTCGCGTCGCTGGCCGGGGACGGCGTCAAGGCGTTCTGCAACTCCGCCGTCTGCCGCTCGACCACCAACTCCTACGGCCGCTACGCCTACTTCACGATCGCCGGCTTCACCAACGGCAAGGACGTGACCGAGAAGGACACCGCCGTCTTCACGACCGGCGACGACCTCGGCGAGTTCACCTTCCGCCAGATCCGCCGCCGGGGCGAGGCCCAGGCATCGGCCGCGGTGAACGGATGACGGCCGCCCGGGGTCAGCAGCAGCCGGCCCCGGGCAGTGTCCGCCTGTTGCGGGCCTCCTTGTTGCGCGCCGCCAGCAGCCCGTCGGCCGGGTAGCCGACCTCCTCCAGGGTCAGCCCGTGCGGCCGTACGACGTGCACCGCCGAGTCCCGTACCCCGGCCGCCAGCACCTTCCCCGGCCAGTCGGCCTGCCGATGCCCGTCGCCCACGAACAGCAGCGCCCCGATGAGCGAGCGCACCATGTTGTGGCAGAAGGCGTCGGCCCGGACCCTGGCGGTGACGACACCGTCGTCGCCGCGCACGAGGCTCAGCTCCTGGAGCGTACGAATGGTGGTCGCGCCCTCGCGCCGCTTGCAGTAGGCGGCGAAGTCGTGCTCGCCCAGGAGCCGCTCGGCCGCCTCGTTCATGGCGTCGACGTCGAGCGGCCAGTCGTGCCAAAGGACGTGGTTGCGCAGCAGCGGGTCGACCCCGCCGGGGTTGTCGGTGACCCGGTAGGCGTACCGCCGCCAGATCGCCGAGAAACGGGCGTTGAAGCCCGCGGGTGCCTCGGTGAGGGACCAGACCCGTACGTCCTTGGAGAGCCGCCCTGCGAGCCGCTTGAGCAGCTTCTCCCGGTGCTCCGCCCAGAGCTCCTCCGGCAGGTCGACGTGCGCCACCTGCCCGCGCGCGTGCACGCCGGCGTCGGTCCGCCCGGCGACGGTCAGCTCGTACGTCATGTCCTTCGACCGCGTCACGGTCCGCAGGGCCGCCTCTATCTCGCCCTGCACGGTCCGCCGTCCCCCGGCCTGCTTGGCCCACCCGGAGAACGCGGTCCCGTCGTAGGACAGATCCATCCGCACCCGCACGAACCCGGGCTGTGCTTCGTCACTCACCTCTAGATCCTCTCAGCAACGCAAGAGCGGGCCCGCCCCGCAGGGGGCGGACCCGCTCAACGCGAGGGTTCAGCCTCAGGCGTCCTTGGACTCCTCGGCCGGAGCCGCGTCCTCGGCCTCGTCGGCCTTGGTCGTGTCGACCTTGGTCTCCTCGGCGGCCGGAGCCTCGGCGTCCTTGGCGGCACGCTGAGTGGCGGCCTCGGCCTCACCGGTCGCCTGCTGCGCGACCGTCAGCGCCTCGACCAGCTCGATGACAGCCATGGGCGCGTTGTCGCCACGGCGGTTACCGATCTTGGTGATGCGGGTGTAGCCACCCGGGCGGTTCTCGTAGCGCGGGCCGATCTCGGTGAAGAGCGTGTGCACGATGCTCTTGTCCGTGATCACCTGGAGCACCTGACGGCGGTTGTGAAGGTCGCCCTTCTTCGCCTTGGTGACCAGACGCTCGGCGTACGGACGCAGCTTGCGCGCCTTCGCCTCGGTGGTGGTGATACGACCGTGCTCGAACAGCGACTTCGCGAGGTTCGCGATGAGCAGCTTCTCGTGCGCGGCGCTGCCGCCCAGACGGGCACCCTTGGTGGGCTTCGGCATGGTGTTTCTCCTAGGTGTCTGCCCCGGCCGTATCAGGTACCGAGGTCAGTATCCGAGCGGGCGGTCGCCCGTCGAAGATCCGGGAGCCTTTTCGGACGCCCGGAAGGTCCGCGACCCAAGGGGCGCGGGGAACTGCGCGGCCGGCCACGAGGACCGGCAGCCGAATCAGTACTGCTCGGTCTCCACGAAACCGGCGTCCGCGTCGTCGTCCGCACCGAACGCGTCCGCGGCGGCGGTCGGGTCGAATCCGGGCGGGGAGTCCTTGAGCGCGAGGCCCATCCCGGCCAGCTTCGCCTTGACCTCGTCGATCGACTTCGCACCGAAGTTGCGGATGTCGAGCAGGTCGGCCTCGGAACGAGCCACGAGCTCACCCACGGAGTGGATGCCCTCGCGCTTGAGGCAGTTGTACGACCGGACGGTGAGCTCCAGCTCCTCGATCGGCAGGGCGAGATCAGCGGCAAGGGCGGCGTCCGTGGGGGACGGGCCCATGTCGATGCCCTCGGCGTCGATGTTGAGCTCGCGCGCCAGACCGAACAGCTCGACCAGGGTCTTGCCGGCCGACGCCATGGCGTCACGCGGACGCATGGCCTGCTTGGTCTCGACGTCGACGATCAGCTTGTCGAA
>NZ_JAGMUK010000060.1:0-75818 GCF_019049245.1 Streptomyces sp. AC555_RSS877
CTTTTGGCACGCTGTTGAGTTCTCAAGGAACGGACGCTTCCTTTGTACTCACCCTCTCGGGCTTTCCTCCGGGCGCTTCCCTTCGGTCTTGCGTTTCCAACTCTAGCAGTGATTTTCCGGCCCTCCGACCACCGTCCTGCGGGCATGCAGAAGTTGGCCCCGAGATAGGATCTGCCAAGTTGGGTGCTGCCGGGCAAGGACGCCAGGTGTGCGTCACTCAGCCCCGAGCAGGAGTACGACTGTACACGGGGCCGCAGAGCGGGTGCAAATCGATTGGAGATGTGGTCTAGACCTCCAATCGGGATCTCCCGTGCGTACCGGTACTTCGTATGACATACCCTGCTGATCAGCGCGCCGTCCGTGACATGCAGTGACGGTGTCCATATAGATCTCCACCCCTGGGAGGCTTCCCATGACCACCGTGACGTCCCCTCTTGCCGGACGCGCCATCGGACTGGCCGCGGTGCCCGATCCGGTCTTCTCCGGGGCCATGGTCGGCCCCGGCACGGCCATCGACCCTGTGCGTGAGCCTTCCGAGGCTGTCGCGCCCGTGGACGGAGTCATCGTCTCGCTGCACCCGCACGCTTTCGTCGTCGTCGACGAGACAGGACACGGTGTACTCACCCACCTCGGCATCGACACTGTGCAGCTCAACGGTCAGGGCTTCGAGTTGCTCGTGAACAAGGGCGACACCGTCACGCGTGGTCAGAGTGTGGTGCGCTGGAATCCGGCGGCGGTCGAGGCCGCCGGCAAGTCTCCGGTCTGCCCGATCGTGGCACTCGAGGCCACGGCCGAGGCGCTCGCCGAGCTCCGTGAGGACGGCGACGTGAAGTCCGGCGACAGTCTCTTCGTCTGGAAGTGACGCCGGCGCCGTCCGATGACGGCAAGTAGGGACAACCACCGCGGCGGCGGGACCCGCCGCACTATCGGGACGGGTGAGATGGAGACAACGCTGCGAGGCGTCGGCGTGAGCCATGGTGTGGCGATCGGCGAAGTTCGGCACATGGGAACGGCGGTGCTGGAACCGCCTGCCAAGCAGAGCCCACCGGAGGACGCGGGGCGTGAACAGGGGCGCGCCCGCAAAGCCGTCGAGGCTGTGGCGGCCGACCTGATGGCACGCGGCAACCTGGCCGGGGGTGAAGCCCAAGCGGTGCTTGAGGCGCAGGCCATGATGGCTCAGGACCCCGAGCTGATGGCGGACGTGGAGCGGCGTATCACCGTCGGGAGCACGGCCGAGCGTGCGGTGTACGACGCTTTCGCCGCTTACCGGGCCCTGCTCGCCGGAGCTGGTGAGTACCTGGCCGGTCGTGTGGCCGACCTCGATGACGTGCGGAATCGTATCGTCGCACGCCTGCTCGGGGTGCCTATGCCGGGTGTCCCGGACAGCGACGAGCCGTACGTCCTCATTGCGCGGGACCTCGCGCCGGCCGACACCGCGCTTCTGGACCCGACCCTGGTCCTCGGTTTCGTCACCGAGGAGGGCGGGCCGACCAGCCACAGTGCGATTCTCGCCCGTGCTCTCGGCGTACCGGCAGTGGTGGCGCTGCCCGGAGCGAGTGAGCTGGCCGAGGGCACGATGATCGCGGTGGATGGGAGCACCGGCGAGATCTTCGTGAACCCCACTGAGGAACGGAAGACGCAGATGGCGGCCGAGGCTGCCCAGCGCAAGGCCGCGCTGGCCGCCTCCACGGGGCCGGGCGTCACCTCCGACGGTCACAAGGTGCCGCTGCTGGCGAACATCGGCGGTCCGGCCGACGTGCCGGCGGCCGTCGAGGCCGGGGCGGAGGGTGTCGGTCTGTTCCGTACCGAGTTCCTGTTCCTCGACGACAGCAAGAACGCTCCGTCGGAGGAGAAGCAGGTCGACGCCTACCGTCAGGTGCTCGAGGCGTTCCCTGAGGGACGTGTCGTGGTGCGTGTGCTGGACGCGGGGGCGGACAAGCCGCTGGACTTCCTCACGCCGGCCGATGAGCCGAACCCTGCGTTGGGCGTGCGTGGCCTGCGGTCGCTGCTCGACCACCCGGATGTGCTCCGCACGCAGCTGACCGCGCTCGCCAAGGCTGCCGAGGGGCTGCCGGTGTACCTCGAGGTCATGGCTCCGATGGTGGCGGACCGTGCCGACGCGAGGGCGTTCGCGGACGCGTGCCGTGAAGCCGGACTGCGGGCGAAGTTCGGCGCGATGGTGGAGATCCCGTCGGCCGCGCTGCGGGCGCGCTCGATTCTGCAGGAGGTCGAGTTCCTGTCCCTGGGGACCAACGACCTCGCGCAGTACACCTTCGCCGCGGACCGTCAGGTGGGGGCAGTGTCCCGTCTGCAGGATCCGTGGCAGCCCGCGCTGCTCGACCTGGTCGCGCTGTCCGCCGACGCGGCGAAGGCCGAGGGCAAGAGCTGTGGGGTCTGCGGCGAGGCCGCGTCCGACCCGCTGCTCGCCTGTGTGCTGACCGGTCTGGGCGTCACCTCTCTTTCCATGGGTGCGGCGTCGATCCCTTATGTTCGGGCGACGCTGGCGAAGTACACGCTGGCGCAGTGTGAGCGGGCCGCGGCTGCCGCGCGGGCTTCGGACAGTGCTGAGGATGCGCGCACCGCGGCACAGGCCGTGTTGTCCGGCGAGTAGCAGTCGGCCCGGCCACCCTTGCCGTGTCGTGAGGGGCGCTCCACCTGCGGGTGGGGCGCCCCTCCTGCGTTCAGTGGTGGTGTCCCGGCGTCTGCCCCATGTCACCGAGCTCGGGCGGCACGCAGTAGTCGACGTCCGATTCCGGGGAGATGGGGTCACCGGAGTCGATGTCGGTGCAGTAGGCGTCGAAGACTTCTCCGGCAGTGAGGGGTTCGAGGCCCTCTCCCCGCATGCGCCAGCCGTAGATGCGGTCCGGGGCGCCAGGGGCGCTGGTGCGCATGACGAGGCCGCCAGGTCCGTGGGTGGCGAGGCCGAGGGCCAGGACGGTGGTGAATTCGAGGGCTTCGGCCTCGTCGAGGTGCGTGGTGCCGTCGCTCTCCTCCTCCGTGCGGAGAACGGACACGAGTGATTCCGGGGTGCCCGTGATGCTGCAGACGAGGTGTCGGTCTCCGCGCTCGGCTGTTTCGAGGATGCGGACGAGGAGGTGGGAGGCGCGGACGAAGGCTGCCCGGCCGATGTCCTCGCCGCAGGCGGCACAGGCGCCGAGGCGCGCCAGCAGGGTGCTCGCGTACTCCCAGGTCGCCTGCCGGACGGCTTCGTCGACGAGGGCCGGTACGAGGTCGGCCAGGGGCCGGCCGTCGTAGGGGATGGTCGGGCCCGTTGTCGCGAGGTCCGCTGTGAAGCGTGTGCGGCTGGACTGGACGTCCGGGTCGAGGCCCGCGGCCGTGCAGAATTCGGCGTACTCCTGTGGGTCGAAGAGGGCGACGGTGGTGTGGCTGCCCTGCGCGGCGCGGGTTTTGAGGAGGTCTTCGACTTGTCGCAGATAGGTCCTGTGGTCGTCGAAGGTGAAGCTGCGGTAGCGCCGCATGGCGCGGAAGTCGTGCTCGTCGGTCAGCAGGCCGATGGTGCCGGCGATTTCGCGGCGCAGGACGCGTCGCATGGTCTGGTGGTCGGTGTGCGCCATGGTTCCCCCTGTGTGCGCTCGATCAATGCTCACTCACAGTAATCGGCGGCACTGACAACGGTGTCCGCGTTGAGGTGGTCGCCCACGGCCTCGGGCTGGGGAGCTGTGGATCAGGCGTGTTTGTGGGCCAGGTCCTCGTAGAAGCGGAGCAGGTCGAGGTTGTCGATGGAGCCTGGGTTGATGGCCTTTTCCAAGGGGGTCCCCTGGAGCAGGCGCTTCACGGGGACCTCGATGCGTTTGCCGGTGAGGGTGTGCGGGATGCCGGGCACCTCGATGACCTCGTCGGGGACGTGGCGGGGGGAGAGCTGTTCGCGAATGGTCTGCTTGATGCGGTTCAGGAGGGTCTCGTCGAGGGTGGCTCCCGGGATCAGGTGCACGAAGAGAGGCATCCAGTAGCCGCCGTCGGGCTGTTCGATGCCGACGACGAGCGATTCCTTGATCTCGGGCAGGCGTTCGACGGCTTCGTAGATGTCGGCCGAGCCCATGCGGACGCCCTGGCGGTTGAGCGTCGAGTCGGAGCGGCCGTGGATGACGACCGAGCCGCGTGAGGTGACGGTGATCCAGTCGCCGTGGCGCCACACACCGGGATACGTGTCGAAGTAGCTGTCGTGGTAGCGGCTGCCGTCCGGGTCGTTCCAGAAGTGGATCGGCATGGACGGCATGGGGTTGGTGACGACGAGCTCGCCGACCTCGTCGATCAAGGGCTTTCCGCTCGGGTCCCAGGACTGCAGATCCGTGCCCAGTCCGGGGGCCTGGAGCTCACCGACGTACACGGGGAGGGTCGGGACGGCTCCGGCGAAGCAGGAGCAGACGTCCGTGCCGCCGCTGACGGACGCGATCCACAGGTCCTCGCGGACCTCGTCGTGCAGCCAGCGGAAGCCGTCGGGCGGCAGGGGCGAGCCGGTGGTGGCGACGCACCGCACGCTGGAGAGGTCGTGGTCGCGGCCGGGGTGCACGCCGGCCTTGCGGCAGGCCATGACGTACGCGGCCGAGGTGCCGTAGAGGGTGGCTTGCGTGCGTTCGGCGACCCGCCACTGGGCGCCTGTGTCCGGGTAGCCGGGGCTGCCGTCGTAGAGGACGATCGTGGTGCCCGTGAGGAGGCCGGAGACGAGAAAGTTCCACATCATCCAGCCGGTGGACGTGTACCAGAAGAAGCGGTCCTCGGGGCCCAGGTCGCAGTGCAGGCCGAGCTGCTTGAGGTGCTCCACGAGGATGCCGCCCTGGGACTGGACGATGGCCTTGGGCAGGCCGGTCGTGCCCGAGGAGTAGAGCACCCAGAGGGGGTGGTCGAAGGGGACCTGCTCGAAGACGGGCTCCGTGTCGGCGGCCGTCAGGGCCGACCACTCCAGGGCGCCTTCGGGGGCCTCGGTGCCGAGGAGGGGGATGTGGACGACGGCGCGCAGGGTGGGCAGTTCGCGACGCAGCTCGGCGACCGTGTCGCGGCGGTCGTGCTCCTTGCCGCCGTAGCGGTAGCCGTCGACGGTGAAGAGGATCACCGGTTCCACCTGCTGGAAGCGGTCCAGGACGCTGCGGGCGCCGAAGTCGGGGGCGCAGGAGGTCCACACTCCGCCTACGGCGGCGGTGGCCAGGAGGGCGACGACGGCCTGCGGAATGTTGGGGAGGTAGCCGCTGACGCGGTCACCGGGGCGAACTCCGAGCGTGCGCAGCTCGGCGGCCAGGGCGCCGACCTGACGGCGCAGTTCGGACCAGGTCACGGGGACAGGGTCGTGGGTTTCGTCGACGTGGAGGAGGGCCGGTTCGTCCGCGCGGGTCTCGGCGGCCCGCAGGGCGTGCTCGGCGTAGTTCACGGTCGCTCCGGGGAACCACCGGGCGCCGGGCATCGAGCGGTCCCCGAGCACGCGCGCGTAGGGGGTCGAGAACCGTACGTCGAACCACTCCGTGACGGCTTTCCAGAACGTGTCGAGCTCGTCGACGGACCAGCGGTGCAGCGCGGGGTAGCCGCCCTTTGAAGGGGCGCCGTGGCGTTCCGCCGCCCAGGTCTGGAATCTGGTGACCTGTGCATGGGCGATGCGTTCCGGATCGGGCTGCCAGAGCGGCTGGGGGTTCATGGTCGGCATGGGGCGGCTCCCGGACTGTGCGCGTCGTGTGCGTCCTCCGCGCACGGGCTGGGTGTGCGCGTGACGCGGCTGACACGGACGATGCCATGTGATCAATTCCAACACCAGGGTGTGCCCCACATAGTCCGTGTCGTGAAGATGTGGTCCCTGCACGAGTGAACGGCAGTTGAACGAGACGCATATGTGGGCCGGTCGATGGCAGGCTGAGCAGCATGGACGGTCGTGACCTGGTGCGTTCGGTGAAGGCAGTCGGTTCGGCGGGGGCGGCCCAGGGGTTGCGTACCGTGCGAGCCGCGTGGCGCAGGAGGCGTGCCGATGCCTCCGGGCTGCCGCTGCGGGGGTCCGAACGGGCTCGGGTGCCCGGGCCCGTGCGGGACGTGGAGCCGGGTCCGGGGGGCGGTCTTCTCCGGTTCAGCCGCTCCGAGCTGCGGATCACCGTCGCCGCGAACGGAGCCGTGTTCTGGGGCTGGGACGGGGCCGGTCCCGAGCCGTCGTACGCGCTCGCCGACCGGTGTCCGGAGCCGGACCCGCGGGCGCTGCTGGAACCGGACAAGGACGGCGGCTGGCGGGTCGTGGCCGAGCGGGTGACGGTCGTCGTCTCGCGGCACGGCGCGATCGAGGTGCTCACGCCCGGAGGAGTGACGCTGCGCCGGGATCTGCCGCCCCGGTGGTGGGATCCGGTCGGCGGCGGGCCGGCTCGGTGGATGCAGCGCTCGGAGGTGGCCTCGGACGCACGGTTCTTCGGACTCGGCGGGCGTGCTTCGGGGCCCCGGCTGCGGGACGGGGCGTACCGGCTGTGGAACACGGATCCGGGCCGGCCGTTCGGCCCGGGCGACGATCCGCTGTACGTGACGATGCCGGTGCAGCTGGTGGTGGCCGACGCGGGCACGCATCTGGTGTTCCACGACACCTCGTGGGACGGCACGGTCACGCTGCGGGAGGGCGAGGAGGGCGCCGGGTCCGGTCATGACCGGGCAGGCACGTGCGATCTGCGGATGGACGGGGGGCCGCTGCGTTCCTGGGTGGTGGTGGGCACCCCCGCGCGCGTGCTGCTCGCCTGGGCCTCGCTCACCGGGGCGCCGGCGCTGCCGCCGGTCTGGGCGCTCGGTCACCATCACGCGCGGTGGGGCTTCGGTGATGAGCAGGAGGTCCGGCGGATCGTTTCGGGCTATCAGGAGCGGGGGCTGCCCCTCGACGCGGTCCATCTGGACATCGACCACTACGACGCGCACCAGGTGTTCACCGTCGATCAGGATCGTTTCCCCAAGTTGCCGGTGCTGGCCGAGGAGTTGCGGCGGGACGGGATCCGGCTGGTGTCGATCGTCGATCCCGCCGTCAAGGCCGAGCCGGGCAACACCGTGTTCGACAGTGGGACGGCCGAGGACGCGTTCGTGCGGGACGCAGGCGGACGGCTCGTGCGCAGTGTCGTGTGGCCTGGGGAGGCCGCCCATCCGGACTTCACACACGCGCGCGTGCGTCAGTGGTGGGGGCGCCTCTATGAGGAACGGCTCGCGCAGGGCTTCTCGGGGTTCTGGCACGACATGAACGAACCCACCTCGTTCACGGCGTTCGGCGAGTCCACGTTGCCGCGGTCGGCCAGACATTTCCTGGAGGGGCGGGGCGGGGACCATCGTGAGGCGCACAACGTGTACGCGCTGTGCATGACCCGGGCGGGATACGAGGGGCTGCGCGAACTGGCCCCCCAGGAGCGTCCTTTCGTCTTCTCGCGCTCCGGCTGGGCGGGGATGCAGCGCTACGGCGGGGCGTGGTCCGGCGATGTCGCCACGGGCTGGCCGGGGCTGCGGGCGTCACTGTCGCTGGTCATGGGGCTGGGGCTGTGCGGGGTGCCGTATTCCGGGCCGGACGTGGGAGGCTTCGACGGGAGCCCGTCGCCCGAGCTCTATCTGAGATGGTTCCAGCTGGGCGCGTATCTGCCGCTCTTCCGCACGCATGCGAGTCTGCGGGCCGGACGCCGGGAGCCGTGGGAGTTCGGTGCGGAGGTGCTGGAGCACGCGCGCGTGGCCCTGGTCGAACGCCGTCGCCTGCTGCCGTATTTCGTGACGCTCGCGCATCTGGCCCGCCATACGGGGGCTCCCTATGTGCGCCCCCTGTGGTGGTCGGCGCCCGAGGACCGGGCGCTGCGGGACTGTGAGGACGCGTTCGTGCTGGGCGACTGCCTGCTGGTGGCGCCGGTGCTCGATCCGGGCGCGGACCGGCGCGCCGTGCGATTGCCGCGGGGGCGCTGGTACGACACGGCTACGGGGCGGGCCTACGAGGGGCCGGCGCAGGTCCTCGTGGACGCTCCGCTGTCTCGGATACCCGTGCTCGCGCGGGCGGGCGCCGTCATCCCGGTGCGTGGCGACGACGGCGGGCTGGAACTGGAGGTCTGGGCGCCCGCCCGGGGACGTACCGGGGGCGGGCTGGTGGTGCCGGACGGGGGTGACGGCTGGGAGGAGCCGGAGATCGAGCGTTATGTCACTCGCTGGGAGGGCTCACGGGTGGTCGTCGAGCGGGAGGGTGAGGACGGCGTGAGCGAGCCGCCTCACCCGGTGCGCGTACGAGGGCTGCAGACAGGCTGAGGTCAGAGGTACCGGCCCTCGAACCATGCCCGGACGGCCAGCGTGTGCAGGGGGAAGGCGAGCTCCTCCGGCCGTCGCAGGAGGTGCCAGCCTTCTGTCTCGTCCGTGGCCTCGGAGGGCCCGAGGCCGTCGGCCGGGCGGTCCGGCAGAGCACCGAACAGCAGGAGGTGCCCGTCGGGCGAGCTCAGCGCGTCGACGAGTCGTACGTCGCGGCTCGCCGCGTCGATGCCGGTCTCCTCCTTGAGTTCACGGACGAGGGCGTGCCGCCAGTCCTCGCGGTCGTCGATGTAGCCGCCTGGCAACGCGATGCCTCCGCGCGCGGGGGCGACGGTCCGGGTGATGACCACCAGAGCGGAGCCCTGGGTGTCGTACACGGGCTGGAGGGCCACCGCGACGGGGAGCGGGTTGCGGTAGGCGACGGTCGTGCAGGCCGGACAGGTGCGGGGCCAGCCGGAGACGCCCGCTCCGTAGGGAGCTCCACAGGCGGAACAGTGGGAGCCGGGCGGGGAGTTGGGGATGGAGTGCTGAGTTTCGGACACGCGGCGGACTGTATCCGATCATCGGAAGAGCGTCTTCCGGAGGTGGCCTCATTGCGGTCGGTCGGGGTTCAACGGCTGTTGGTCAGCGACTTCGCGGACACCGGGAAGTCGAAGTAGGTGTCCGGACAGGGCTCGGGCTTGTAGGTGTAGTGCCACCACTCCTCGGCGAGGTTCACGAAGCCGAGGCTCTCCAGGGTGCTCTTGAGGAGCAGCCGGTTGGTCCGCTGTTCGCCCTGGATGCGCGGGTCGAGGGTGTGCGAGAGGGTGTCGAAGCAGTCGAAGCCGGTGCCCATGTCGACGGAGTTGTCCGGGAAACGCTCGTCCTTGGGGGCGTAACAGGGCACCAGGGACTCCCCCGGGACGTACGGCCTGGTCGGCTTCGCGGGGAGCTTCACGATCGTGAGGTCCATGGTCGAGCCGCGGCTGTGACCGGATTTCTCGGCGATGTAACCGTCCTCGAACAGTCGGGTCTTGTCGACGTCCGGGTAGAACTCGCTCTTCATGGCCTCGTCGTCGAGGTCCTTCGCCCAGCGCACGAAGTGGTCCACGGCGTGCTGCGGCCGGTAGCAGTCGTACACCTTGAGGGTGTAGCCCTGGCGCAGGAGGTTCACCTGTGCCTGGTGGAGTGCTTCGGCGGCGGGGCGGGTGAGGATGCACAGCGGTTGGCGGTAGCCGTCGATGCGCTCGCCGACGAAGTTGTGCGGGGTGAAGTAACGCATCTCCTGGAGGATCGTCGGGTCCACGGTTCTCAGGGCCACGAAGTTCTCCGGCGCCTTCGGGTCGGTGCTCGCCCCGGCCGTGGCGGAGGCGGTGGCCACGGCCAGCAGGGCGGCGCACAGGGTGACCAGCCCGCGCAGTGTGCTCGTCAGTCGTGTCATGTCTCCTGCGTCTATCAGGAGTGTGTTCCGCAGGGGAAGCGATCGGATGCGGTCCGCCTCCACAGGAGCACTGCGACGGCGGCCTGCCCATGCGGCGCCGCCCGTGGCACACTTCTGACGTTCCGTCAGATCTGGTGTCGGGGAGGGACCTTGTCGCTTACTCATACGCCTGTGGTCGAGGGGTGGTTCGCCGGCGACGGGGACGACTTCAGGTTGCTCGGCACGCGTTGCCGCGCATGCGCTTCGGTGTTCTTCCCCCGCGAGGACAACCACTGCCGCAATCCCGGGTGTACCGGCGGCGCCCTGGAGGCGGTTCCGCTCTCCCGGCGCGGACGCATCTGGTCGTACACGGACAGCCAGTACCGGCCTCCGTCACCCTATGTGACCGATCCGGAACTTCCGTGGGAGCCGTGCACGTTGATCGCTGTGGAGCTGGAGGCAGAGCGGATGGTGGTGCTGGGGCAGGCGGTTCCCGGGGTCACCGTCGGTGATCTGGCGGTGGGTATGGAGGTGGAGGTCGTGCCCGGGGTGCTCCATGAGGACGCGGAGACCATCTGGACGACCTGGCAGTGGCGGCCGACGGGGGTGACGGAGTGACAGGTGAGGTGGCGGTGCTCGGCGCGGGCATGCACCCGTGGGGCAAATGGGGGCGCGGCTTCGTCGGGTACGGAGTGGTGGCGGCCCGCGCGGCGCTTGCCGACGCCGGGCTGGAGTGGCGGGACGTCGGCTCGATCGTCGGCGCGGACACCGTGCGCGGGGGCTACCCGGGATATGTGGCGGGGGCGACGTTCGCGAAGGCGCTGGGCTGGCAGGGGGCCCGGGTCATGAGCGTGTACGCGGCGTGCGCGTCTGGGGCGCAGGCCGTCGACGTCGCGCGCGGGCAGATACTGTCCGGTCTCGCGGAAGTGGTGCTCGTGGTCGGCGCCGATGCCGCGCCAAAGGGGTTCTTCCGGCCGGCGGGCGGAGACCGGCCCGATGATCCGGACTGGCTGCGCTTCCGGGTCCTCGGAGCGACCAACCCCACCTACTTCGGGCTGTACGCGCGCCGACGGATGGCCGTACACGGCGACACCACGCAGGACTTCGCGCAGGTCAAGGTGAAGAACTCCGCCCTGGGCGCACTCAATCCGCATGCCCGCTACCGCAAGCGGGTCACCGCCGAGGAGGTCGCCGCCTCCGCCGTGGTCGCCGATCCGCTGCGGCTGCTCGACATCTGCGCGACCTCCGATGGCGGCGCAGCCGTGGTGCTGTCCAGCATGGATTTCGCGCGCCGTCACGGGGTGGCCGATCCGGTGCGGATCCGGGCCGTGTCCACGGTGACGCCGCGGTACCCCAACACCGTGCTGGATCTGCCGGACATCGCGACGGACTCCGCGGTGGCCGCCGAACCCGCCGCCGAGACCTTCCGGGCGTCCCTGGCCCGGGCGGCCTACGAGGAGGCCGGCATCGGGCCCGAGGATGTCTCCCTCGCCGAGGTGTACGACCTTTCCACCGCGCTGGAGTTGCAGTGGTACGAGGATCTGGGGCTGTGCGGGGAGGGCGAGGGGGCGAAGCTGCTGCGGGAGGGGGCGACGACCCTGGGCGGGCGCATACCGGTCAACACGAGCGGCGGGCTGGCCTCCTTCGGGGAGGCCGTGCCGGCGCAGGCGATCGCCCAGGTCTGCGAGGTGACCTGGCAGTTGAGGGGGGTGGCGGGTGACCGGCAGGTCGCGGGCGCACGTGTGGGGATCACGGTGAACCAGGGCTTGTTCGGGCACGGTTCGGCGGTGATCGCGGTGCGGTGAGCGGCGAGCGGGCCGGAGTCCGGGCGGCCATCAGCGAGCCACAGTGGATGCAAGGGCTTTCCCGTACGCTGCGTGACCGCCCGGGAATGCTGCGTGAACGTCTCATGAACTGGGCCTGGGCGTGCGCCGACGACGCCATCATGCTCCCGTGCACTCCTGGATGGATACTCTCCGCTTCGCCTTCCAGCCGGTGATCAATCTGACGACCGGCGGGGTCGCGGGTCTGGAGATACTCGCCCGCCCGGAGACCGGGGACATTCTGGCCGAGGCCCGTCGTGACCCCGAACTCGACGGCCGACTCGCGGTGTTGGCGGTGCGTTCGGCGGTTCGCAGGGAGACGCTGCTGCCGCTGCACGTCAACGTGTTCGCCGGCACGCTCGCCGACCTCGGCGGACTCACGCCGCTGCACGACGCCGTGCGCCAGGCGGGGCGACTGCCGTGGGAGGTGACGATCGACGTCGGCCCGCCGTACATCCACGTACCGCAGCAAGCGCTGCTGGAGGCGGTGGCCGGGCTGCGCCGGCAGGGGTTCCGGATCAGCGCGGACGGCGTCGGTGACGGGGACGTACCCCTGCGGCTGCTCACCGATATCGGGCCCGACCTGGTGAAGCTCGACGCGTCGCTGCTGGCGCGGCCGGCTGCGGTGCGGGCGATGCGGACCCTGTGCGACGAGGTGGGTGCGTTGCTGTGCGTCGAGGGGGTGGAGACCGAGGCGCAGTGCGCCGGGGCGCTGGCGGCCGGTGCGCAGCTCGCGCAGGGCGAGTTGTTCGCGCCACCGTCCAGGCTGCCGGTCGCGGAGGTCTACGTCCCGCCCCGCTCCCCCGAGGTCGTCGGGGCGCCGCGTTCGGGGCCGACGGTGCGGGAGTTCGTACGGCCCGCCGCGCTGCTGCCCGTCACCGCGTCCGCGAGCCAGGTGCGGGCGCTGCTGACGGGGTCGCCGGACGTGTCCGGCGTGCTGCTCGTGGACCAGGACGGGGTGCCGGTGCGGTCGGTGCACAGGTCCCGCTTCCTGCTGTCCATGTCGGGGCGTTACGGCCATGCCCTGTACGCCGACCGGCCCGCCGCCAAGCTCGGCGACCCGCCCAGGACGGTGGGCGTCGACGCCACCGCGTGGGAGGTCCTGGACGTGCTGGCGGTCGGCGACCGGGACCGTACGTCGGACGACGTGGCGGTCGTCGACCGGTACGGCCGGTGCGTGGGCGTCGTACGGCTCGCGGACCTGGTCCGGGCGCTAGCCGAGAGCCGGGTCGAGGAGGCGGCCGGGCTCAATCCGCTGACCCGGCTGCCCGGTTCGGACGCGATCACCGGCGAGGTGGACCGGCGGATCGCGGACGGGCGGACGTTCGCGTTGAGTTGGCTGGACGTGGACCACTTCAAGCAGGTCAACGACGGGGCCGGCTTCGCGGCCGGCGACGAGCTGATCCGGTCCGTGGGGCGGGCACTGCTGCACGCCGTGTCCGGCAGTGCCCGGGTGGGCCACATCGGCGGGGACGACTTCCTGGTGCTCGCCGATCCGGACGGGCTGGAACCGCTGGCCGCCTCCGTGCTGGACGTCCCCTGGTCGGCGGGCGGGCGTGCCGTCACGCTGTCCCTGGCCACGGTGCTGTGCGTGCCGGGCAGTGTGACGGACCACCGGGAAGCGGCGGCCTGTCTGGCACCGCTGAAAGGGGCCGCGAAGTCGCTGGACGGGGCGAGTTGGGTGGTGGGGCGCGCCGGGATGCCGGGGCACGAGATCCGTCGGGGGGCGGGTGTGACGGCTGTGCGAGCGGTGTAGGTGAGGGGGAGCGGGGGCGGTCGGCGGCGTGTGGGAGGCGGGCGGGCAGTCGGTGGCCGCATGCCCCTCAACCGTTGTCGTCGGCGACCTTGACGCTCTCGGGGCGCCGGTGAACACTTCCGGTGTCAGTCGACATCGCCGTACATTCTCGGCGTATTCAGGCACTGCGCTGCGCGGGCCCATCCGAGCCGAGGCCCGAACCCCGTGGGCGATTCGGCTGCGACGGCACGCTCGTCGCGGACGCCGGGCGGGGCGCGGGACTCTCCCTGCCCTCGGCAGTTCGCCAAGGGAACCGCATCCTGCACGGAGGGCCGGGGCCGCTCGTCACGGGCCCACGGCCCAGGGCCTAGGAGCCGCCATGAGCAACGGAGACATTTTCGTCGGCGAGATCATCGGTACCGCGATCCTGATCCTGTTCGGTGCCGGCGTCTGCGCCGCCGTCACCCTGAGATATTCCAAGGCGAGAGCCTCGGGATGGATCGTGATCGCCTTCGGCTGGGGATTCGGTGTGCTGGCGGGCGCGTACACCGCCGCTCCCCTGTCCGGCGGGCACCTCAACCCGGCCGTCACGCTGGGCATCGCCGTGGACACCGGCGAGTGGGGCAAGGTCTGGGTCTATCTGCTGGGCCAGATGGTGGGCGCCATGCTCGGCGCCGTCCTGTGCTATCTCACGTACTTCGCCCAGTTCCAGGCCAACGTCCGGGAGACGGGGACCACCGAGGGCACGGCGGAAGAACCGCTGCCGACGCTCGGCATCTTCTCCACCATCCCGGAGATCCGGAACCCGGTCGCCAACCTGGTCACGGAGATCATCGCCACCGTCGCGCTCGTCCTGCCGATCCTCGCCTTCGGGCTGACCACAGGACTCGGTGAGTCCGGAACCCTCGTGCTGATCGTCTCGCTGCTGGTCGTCGGCATCGGTCTGTCCCTCGGCGGGCCCACCGGCTATGCCATCAACCCGGCGCGCGACCTCGGCCCGCGCCTCGTGCACACCTTGCTGCCGATCCCGAACAAGGGCGGCTCCGACTGGGGTTACGCCTGGATCCCGGTCGTCGGCCCGCTGATCGGCGGAGCGCTCGCGGGCCTCATCTACAACGCAGCCTTCTGAGCGGTTTCCGGATGGAGCAGCTTCCGAACCAGCAACCGCCGAACAGCTTCGAGCAGCATCCTGAATCCCAGCCCAAGGGGTAGCCATGACGGACAACGCCGCGAAGTACGTCGCCGCAATCGACCAGGGCACCACCTCCAGCCGCTGCATCGTCTTCGACCACGACGGCGCGATCGTCGCCGTCGACCAGCGTGAGCACCGCCAGATCTTCCCCAAGCCGGGCTGGGTGGAGCACGACGCCACCGAGATCTGGTCCAAGGTGCAGGCGGTGGTCGCCGGGGCGATCGCCAAGGCCGGTCTGCGCGCCGACCAGCTCAGCGCGCTCGGCATCACCAACCAGCGCGAGACGACGGTCCTGTGGGACCGCGCCACCGGCAAGCCGGTGCACAACGCGATCGTGTGGCAGGACACGCGTACGGCCGCGCTGTGCAGCCAACTGGGCGGCCCGGACGGGCAGGACCGTTTCCGCGAGCAGACGGGGCTGCCGCTGGCCAGCTACTTCTCGGGGCCCAAGGCGGCCTGGCTGCTCGACAACGTGCCCGGCCTCAGGACGCGTGCCGAGCGCGGTGAGATCGCCTTCGGCACGATCGACTCCTGGCTGATCTGGAACCTCACCGGCGGCACCGACGGCGGACGGCACGTCACCGATGTGACCAACGCCGGGCGGACCATGCTGATGAACCTGGAGACCCTCCAGTGGGACGCCGCCATCCTGTCCGCGATGAACGTGCCCGAGGCCGTCCTGCCCGAGATCAGGTCGTCCGCCGAGGTGTACGGCACGGCGGTGGGCCAGCTCGCGGGCGTGCCGGTCGCCTCGGCGCTCGGCGACCAGCAGGCGGCGGTGTTCGGTCAGGCCTGCTACGACGTGGGCACGGCGAAGAACACGTACGGCACGGGCAGCTTCCTGCTGCTCAACACGGGCAACCGGCCGGTGCCCTCGAAGAACGGCCTGCTGACGACGATGGGATACAAGATCGGCACTGAGGCGCCGGTGTACTGCCTGGAGGGGTCGATCGCCATCACGGGGGCGCTGGTTCAGTGGTTCCGGGACCAGCTCGGCATCATCCGTACCGCCGACGAGATCGAGCCGCTGGCGGCGAGCGTCGAGGACAACGGCGGTGCGTACATCGTGCCCGCCTTCTCCGGCCTGTACGCGCCGTACTGGCGGTCCGACGCCCGCGGTGTCGTCACCGGGCTCACCCGGTACGTCACCAAGGCGCACCTGGCCCGCGCGGTGCTGGAGGCGACGAGCTGGCAGACGCGGGAGGTCGTGGACGCCATGTTCCAGGACTCCGGGGTGCAGATCACCACCCTGAAGGTGGACGGTGGCATGACGAAGAACAACCTGCTCATGCAGCACCAGGCGGACGTGCTCGGCGTGCCGGTGATCCGGCCCAAGGTGTCCGAGACGACCTGTCTGGGCGCCGCGTACGCGGCCGGCCTCGCCACCGGTGTGTGGAACGACCTGGACGAGCTCAAGACGCACTGGCAGAAGGACGTCGAGTGGACGCCCGCCATGGAGGCGTCGGCCCGCGACCGTGAATACCACAACTGGCGCAAGGCCGTTGAGAAGAGCTTCGGCTGGCTGGAGGACGAGAACTGAGGGCACGCGCGCGTGGACGACGATTAGGCCCACGCGCGCGTGCGTCCCCCCCGTGGGCGGCCCACGGACAGCGGCTCGTACCCCGGTCGGCGGGGGTACGGGCCGCGCCCGTGTCACGTCGTGACGGCCTGGCGGCGCTCCGCCGCGTACGCCATCGCGTGCTGGACCACGCCGATGAGGATCTGCTTGACGGACTCCCGGTCGCGGGCGTCGCACAGCAGGAGCGGTACGCCGTCGTCGAGGTCGAGGGCCTGGCGTACGTCCTCGGCCGGATAACGGGCCGCTCCCTCGAAGCAGTTGACGCCGACGACGAAGGGTATGGAGCGCCGCTCGAAGTAGTCGACGGCGGCGAAGCAGTCCTCCAGGCGGCGGGTGTCGGCGAGCACGACGGCTCCGAGGGCGCCTTCGGAGAGCTCGTCCCACATGAACCAGAACCGCTCCTGGCCGGGCGTGCCGAAGAGGTACAGCACCAGGTCCTCGCGCAGCGTGATGCGGCCGAAGTCCATGGCCACGGTGGTGGTGTTCTTGCCCTCCACGCCGCTCGTGTCGTCGACCGGGCGTCCTGCCTCGGTGAGCAGTTCCTCGGTGCGCAACGGCCTGATCTCGCTGACCGCGCCGACGAGGGTGGTCTTGCCCACGCCGAATCCGCCGGCCACCAGGATCTTGAACGTGACGGGCTCGACCGGGGGCTTGCCGCGCTCAGAACGCCCGAAGATCATCGATCTCTACTCCTGCTTGATGGGGGTCGGGCGCCAAAGGGCCGTAGCCTTTGCCGCCGGGGGTTGCGATGACGAGTGCATCGCCGGGCCGACGTCCGCCGCGTCGCCTCCGGCGAGGCCGCCGCCGGCCGAACCGGCCGCGCGTTCCACGCCGTTGGCGCCCGCCGCACCGGGTCGGCCGAGGGCGTCGGTGGCGACGGTCGTCCCCATGCGAACGGCCTCGACAGGCTCCCGGGCGGCGAAGGTGCCGCCTCGGTCGACCCGGAACTGCCAGCCTGTCGTCACGTCTGTCTCTCCGATGGCACTGCTCGGCACCGTGCCCGCAGGCCGGCGGGGAACTGCTGCGGATGGTCGTCGACGATCGGTCAGATCATAACGGGAGTGCGGTTTCCGTGCCCGGTCCCTCCGCGGTGCCCGGTCTGCATCCGGTGGCCGTCCGGATCCGGTGGCCGGTCCGGATCCGGTGGCCGGTCCGGATCCGGTGGCCGGTCCGGATCCGGTGGCCGGGCGCCTCGGGCAGGGCTGGTGGTGTCTTCACCTCGAAGACGCGGGCGTTCACATGGCGTGGTGGCTGGGCGGAGGGTGACCCGACGGAACGGGCGCCGAACGTGACCGGGGCGTCGCAGCGTTCCTGCGCAGCACCGGCCGGCTCCCGTACGCACCCGCCGGCCGTGCGACTCCCTTCCCCGACGCCGTCCGTGAGCGCCTCGCGGCGCTCACGGAACCGGCTTCCTCGTTGGGCGGGGCGGTCGGTCACAGCGCCCTGAGGCCGTTGATCACATCCCGCAGAATGCCTTCGTCCGGCAGTTCGGCAGGGGGCACGGGCCGGTTGACGTGGACGAACTCCCCGGTCACGAGGTCCCCCACGAGGACCCGCACCACGCCGATGGGCAGGTTGAGTTCGGCGGCGAGTTCGGCGACCGACTGAGGGGTGTCACGGCACAGGTCGACGATGTCCACGTGTTCGGGGGACAGCGTGTGGTCGCCTTCGGGGTCGTCCGCCTGGGGTTCCGTGACGACCACCGCGATGAGGTCGAGGCGGTGCTGCCCCGTAGTGGTGGTGCGGCCGCGCGTCATGGCGTACGGACGGACGACCGGTCCGGCCTCGTCGTCGAACCAGTGACTTCTTCCCTGACCGTCTGAGCTCATGTCATCCCACTACCCGCTCTGAGGCAGATCGGTGCGCGGAGCGGCACCCAGATGCACGCCGACCCGCTTCACCAGGAGCGTCATCTCGTACGCCACCAGGCCCACGTCCGAATCCGCGTCCGAAAGGACGGCCAGGCAGCTGCCGTCGCCGGCGGCCGTGACGAACAGGAAGGCGTCGTCGAGCTCGACGACCGTCTGCCGGACGCTGCCCGCCTCGAAGTGGCGGCCCACGCCCTTGGCGAGGCTGTGGAAGCCGGAGGCGACGGCGGCCAGGTGCTCGCTGTCCTCCCGGGTCAGGTCGTTGGACACGCCGGTCGGCAGGCCGTCGCCGGAGAGCACGAGGGCCTTGCGGATGCTCGCGACGCGGTCCACCAGGTCGTCGAGGAGCCAGTTGAGCTCGCCGTTGTTGTTGCCCGCGGTGTGGCCGGTCGCCTTCGGTGCGGTCATCGACCGTCCCCCTTTGTTCCTTGTGGTGCTGTGCCGCTGTGGGCGTCGTCGCCCGCGGCGTTCTCCTCGCGGCCGCGCTGCCAGCCACGCTGGAGCGAGGCCATACGGCTGCGTACCTCGTCGGCGTCCCGCTCCTCCGGCTCCGCCTTGACGTCGGTGCGCCGCCCGGCGCTCTGCTTCAGCTGCGGGGCGAGGCTGGCCTGGCGTACTCGGCGGGGCAGCGGAGCGGTGCCGGAGCCGGAATCCGGGCTGGAGCCGGAATCCGGAGTGGAGCCGGAGTCCGTGCCGAAGCCGGATCCGGTTCCCCGTGTCGCGCTGCCGGGACGCCCGGCGGACGTGCTCGGACCGCTCGACGTGATCTCGGCGCGCCGGGTGCGCCTGGGGAGGCCGGAAGGCTCGGGTCGCTCGGCGGACGGAGAGTCGGTGTGGTGTCCGCCGGTTTCGCGGCCGAAGTCGGTCGGTGCTCCGGTGCCGTGGTCGTCGCGTTCACGGCCCGCGCCGGTCGCGGCCCCCGTGCGGCGGTCGTCGAAGCCGGGGCCCGCGCCCGTGGGGGAATCGGTGTGCTGGTCGTCGACGCGGTCCGTCGCGCCGGGGTTCCGGCGCAGTGCGCTCGCGCCGCGGCGGCGGGTGGGCAGGGGAGCCGGTCCCAGTGGAACGGCCGGCTGGGGGCGCGAACGGCTCGGGCCGGCCGGATGTTCCACGTCCGCCTCTTCGCGCCGGCCGCGCTGGTCGGTGACCGGGCGTCCGTGGGAGCTGACCAGCTTGGGGGCGCGGCGGGCGGGCAGCGGGACCGGGGCGATGAGATCGTCGTCGGCCTGGCCGGCGTCGCGCGGCTCGGCGGACGCGTGCTGCGGCGCGCCGGGCCGGGAGGCGGGCTCGTCGTCGGTACCGGTGAGGGAGCGGCGCGGGCGGAACAGTCCGCCCCGTTCGCTGTCCTCGTCGTCCAGGGCACCCGGGAAGCCGGCGAGGGCGTCGAGGTCGACCGGCGCCTCCAGTTCGACCGGGCCGTCCAGGAGTGCGGCCGGCAGGCCGGGCAGCTGGGCCGGCGCCTGGGAGAGCGGGGCGCGGCGGGCCTCCGTCAGCTCGGCCTCCTTGGAGGGCCGGGGCCGGTCGAGGCGGAAGCCGAGGCCGTTGGTGTCCGGGACGTCGTCCGTCAGCAGGGTGTCGGGGATGAAGACGACGGCCGTGGTGCCGCCGTACGGGGACGGCTGCAGGGAGACCCGGACGTGCTGCCGCTGGGCGAGCCGGCTGATCACGAACAGGCCCAGCCGGTCGGTGTCGGAGAGCTCGAACTCCGGTGTCTCGGCGAGCCGGAGGTTGGCGTCCAGGAGGGCGTCGGCGGCCATGCCGAGGCCGCGGTCGTGTATCTCCAGGGTGAAGCCGTTGGCGACGCGCTCGCCGAGCACCTGGACGGCGGTGTGCGGCGGGGAGAACACCGTGGCGTTCTCGAGGAGTTCGGCGACCAGGTGCGTGAGGTCCGCGACCGCAGGGCCGGTGACGGCGACGCGGGGCAGTCGGCGGACCTCGATGCGCTCGTAGTCCTCGACCTCGGCGACGGCGGCGCGTACGACGTCCATCAGCTGGACGGGTTTGCGCCACTGCCGGGAGGGCGCGGCGCCGGAGAGGATCACCAGGCCCTCGGCGTGGCGGCGCATCCGGGTGGTCAGGTGGTCGAGGCGGAAGAGGTCGGCGAGTTCGTCGGTGTCCTCGGTCCGCCGCTCCATGGCGTCGAGCAGGGTGAGCTGCTTGTGCAGGAGGACCTGGCTGCGGCGGGCGAGGTTCACGAAGACCTCGGAGACACCGGCCCGGAGTTCGGCCTGTTTGACGGCGGCCTCGACGGCGGCGCGCTGCAGCGTGTTGAGGGCCTGGCCGACCTCGCCGATCTCGTTCTTGTCGTACTCCAGGCGCGGGACCTCGGTCTCCACGTCGACGTGTTCGCCCGCGGACAGGCGGCGCATCACGCTGGGCAGCCGTACGCCGGACGCCTCGTGGGCCTCCAGGCGCAGTTGCCGCAGGTCGCGGATGAGGCTGCGGCCGACCCGCACGGACAGGACCAGGGAGAAGAGCAGGGCGACGAGGCCGAGGACGCCGGCGACGGCCGCCTTGACGATGACACCCATGGCGTCGGGGCGAACGCGGTCCTGGTAGCGGTCGCCGGCCTGGTCGTTGAGCGTGGCGAGCTCGTCGAGGGCGCTGCCCGCGACGGCGTCCCAGCTCTTGGCGCTCACCGAGCCGGGGGTGGTGCCGGGTCCGGAGGAGATGACGGCCTGTTCCGCCGATCGCAGCGGGGCGGTCGTGGCGTTCTTCCAGAAGCGTTCGTAGCGTTCGCGTTCCGCCGCGGGCAGGACCGGCAGGCTGATGTCGTACAGCAGCGTGCGCTGGGCGGAGAGGTCGGAGACCTCGCGGACCTCGTCGCGGGTGAGCTTCCCGACCACCAGGGCGGATCCCAGCAAGGCGTCCTCGCGGGACAGCAGTTCACGGGCCCGGGTGATGTTCACCAGGGCCCTGGCCTGCTTGTCCAGCTCCACGCTGTCGACTCCGTCCACGGAGGCGAGCAGTGCGTAGCAGGGGTCGACGAGACGGTTGTACTGGTCGAGGGCATAGGACCGGTCGACCGTGCCCTCCTCGACGCTGCGGCGCAGGGAGTCGATGCCGTCGAACGCGTCCAGGACGGCGGTGAGGTGTTCGTCGTCGTCCGGGTCGAGTCCGTCGCGGACGTCGGGGTCCTTCGCGTTCTGGCGGATCTTGACGATGGCCTCGTCGGTGGCGCTGCGCGTGCTGCGCAGCGCGGACAGCGCGTCCGAGGCCCGGGGGTCGGCGAGGTAGACGAGGGTCTGCCGGCGTTCCTGCTGGAGGACCCGGACGGTGTCCTCGGTGGGGTAGCCGATCTTCTCGACGATGGACGACACCTGGAAGAGCTGGGCGACTTCCCGGCCCGTGAGTACCGTGGCGAAGCCCCAGATCGCGATCAGGGACACCAGCGGCACGAGGAGCAGCGCCACGATCTTCCGGCGGATCGACTTCCCGCGAAAGCGCATGGCCTCCCCCAGCTCGACCCCCCACCGGCAGGGGTACAGATGTGCGTCAACAAACGGCGCGAGCCTACTACTGACGCACGCGTAACTCGAAGACCCGTCCGGAAGCTGAACTTCCGCGCCGAGGGCGAGACATGGTGAGAAGTCCGCTCATGACAGGAGATTGCCTCCTGCCTTTCCTTGGCAGCTGCTGGTGCGGACGCGACCGGCCCTCCCGGCCAGTTGGCCGGAATTTTGCGTTCGTTGGGAATCTTGGAGGGGATTCGTTCGTCGTTCTTCATGGGAGTTGGGGGCGGAATCGGCCACAGGAGTCGCGACCCGCACCCGGGCGGCGTAAATCAGCGTAAGCCGGGCAGCCACTGGAGAGCCGGGTCTTCGGATCCGGGGCGAGCGGTCTGCAGGCGGTGGGGAGTGACACGGTGATGGGCACGGCGGAGCGACAAGAGACGCTGCCGGACAGCAGGGTGGCGCACGTGGTGGCGCAGCGCGCCCCCGAGGCGCTGGATCACGACATTCCGACGGACAAGGGCGAGGCGGTGGCGTACCGGAGCGCGGCCGGGCCGGCCGAGCCCGTCGAGCGCGCCGAGGGCCGCGCGGCACCGGAACAGTCCTCCTACCGGCCGCTGTGGATCGAGGAGCCTGCGCAGCGGCGCCGGTTGCCCGATCCCGTGCGGACCTCGGCGGTGCGGGCGGTGCTGATCATCGCCGTGACGCTGATTCAGGCCATGGTGGCCTTCCTGTGCACCATGGCCGGTTCCTGGCTGGCGTTCCCGATGGTGCTCAGCAGCGTCGCCAGCACGGTGGTGGCCACCTGGGGCGCCCTGGACGTCTGGGTGACCCGTCAGGTGTGGAACCAGCGCCACGGCGTGGTGTCGACGCCCAGCAGCAGTGCGCGTGCCCTGCGACGCGAGCGGCGCAAGGCACGGCGACAGGCACGGGGCGCCGAGCGGGCCCAGGAGCGGATACGCAGGCAGGGCGGCGCGGGGCAGTTGTCGCACTCCTGACGTCCTGGAAGGCCGGTCCGGCGAACGTCTTGCGGCTCCGGTCCTGGCGTTCAGAGTGCGGCCGGCTGGGGCCTGCTCCCTCCGCGTGCGAGTTCCCGTCGCGCCCGCATGAAGGGGCGCGGCCGGTTCACGGAGAGCACCGCGGTCGTACGGCCGTCCCGCTCGTACAGGGCGAGGAAGCCGCCCTCGCCGGGTGTGCCGTCGGTGAGTTCGCCCTCGGCGATGCGGACACCGTCCCCGTCCTGCCGGCGGCCGGCGAACTGGATGCGCGCGCCGTACTGGTCCGACCAGAAGTACGGCAGCGAGCCGGCAGTCTCCCGCGTGCGTCCGGCGAGCAGGTTGGCCACGGCTACCCGGGGTTGCTCCGTCGCGGACGTCCAGTGTTCGGCGCGGGTGCCGCCGACGCGGGCGACATCGCCGACGGCGACCACCTGCGGCAGGGCCGTCGCACAGCCGTCGTCGCACAGCACACCGTCGTGCAGGGCGAGCGTCGAGCCCGCCAGCCAGGCGGTGTTGGGAGTGGCGCCGATGCCGACGATCACCGTGTCGGCGGGCAGGAAGCGGCCGTCGGACAGTTCGACGCCGGTGACGGCGACCGTGCCGCGCAGTGCGGCCACCCCGATGCCCGTGACCAGGTCAGCGCCGCCCCGCCGGTGCAGTGCGGCGCACACGGCGGCCATCTCGGGGCCGAGTTGGGGCACGAGCGGGAGCGGAGCGGCCTCCACGACGGTGACGCTGTGGCCGAGGGCGGTACAGGAGGACGCGGTCTCGCCTCCGATGAAGCCTCCTCCGATGACGACGACCTGACGTGGGCCGCCGCCGAGTTCGTCCCGCAGGGCGCGCGCGTCGTCGAGGGTGCGCAGGGTGTGGACGCCGGTGAGGCCGGAGCCGGGAAGGACATCACCTCCGGCACCTGCTGCATCGGCGTCTGGGGGCCCCTCGCCCGGGACCTCGTCCAGCCGCTGACCCGCGACGACTTCTCGCACGAGGCCTTCGGCTACTTCCGCGCGAAGGAGACCTACCTCGGGCACGTCCCGGTGACGGCGATGCGTCTGAGTTACGTCGGCGAGCTCGGCTGGGAGCTGTACACCACCGCCGACCTGGGCCTGCGTCTGTGGGACACGCTGTGGGAGGCCGGCCAGGAGCTCGGCGTGGTCGCCGCCGGCCGCTCGGCCTTCAACTCCCTGCGCCTGGAGAAGGGGTACCAGGCCTGGGGCACCGACATGACCGACGAGCACTCCCCCTATGAGGCGGGCGTCGGCTTCGCGGTCCGCACGGACAAGGAGTTCCTGGGGCGCGCGGCGCTCACCGACGCTCCCCTGACCCGCAAACTCACGCCCCTCCTCCTCGACGACCCCGCCGCCGTGGTCCTCGGCAAGGAACCGGTCTACGTCGACGGCACCCCCGCCGGCTACGTGACAAGTGCCTCGTACGGCTACACGCTCGGCCGCTGCGTCGCGTACGCCTGGCTGCCGGCCGGGCTCACCACCGGCACCGGCGTGCACATCGAGTACTTCGGCGAGAAGGTCCCCGCGACGGTCGCCGAAGAACCGCTCTTCGACCCGAAGATGACCCGCATCCGCCGATGACGCCCGCTGTCGAGCACTGACGCACCCTCTGGAGGCATGCAATGTCCCCCACCTACGACGTGATCGTCATCGGTCTCGGCGGCATGGGCAGCGCCGCCGCCCACCACCTGTCCGCGCGCGGTGCCCGTGTGCTGGGCCTGGAGAAGTTCGGCCCGGTGCACAACCGCGGCTCCAGCCACGGCGGTTCGCGGATCACCCGCCAGTCGTACTTCGAGGACCCGGCGTACGTTCCCCTGCTGCTGCGCGCCTACGAGCTGTACGAGGACCTGGAGCGGGCGACCGGCCGCCAGATCGCGATCCTCCCCGGCGGCGTGATGATCGGCCACCCCGAGTCCCGGACCGTCTCCGGTTCGCTGCTCTCCGCCCAGCAGTGGGACCTGCCGCACGAGATGCTGGACGCCAAGGAGATCCGCCGCCGCTTCCCGACCCTCGCGCCGAACGACGACGAGGTGGCGCTGTTCGAGACGAAGGCCGGTCTTCTGCGGCCCGAGAACACCGTCGCCGCGCACCTCCAGCTCGCCACCCGGCAGGGCGCCGACCTGCACTTCGAAGAGCCGATGACGAGCTGGGAGCCGTACAAGGACGGGGTTCACGTCCATACGGCGGAGAACACCTGCACCGCGTCCCAGCTGGTGATCTGCCCGGGCGCGTGGGCGCCTCAGCTGCTCACCGACATCGGGGTGCCGTTCACCGTCGAGCGGCAGGTCATGTACTGGTTCCAGCCGACCGGGGACGTCCAGCCCTTCCTGCCCGAGAACCACCCGATCTACATCTGGGAGGACGCGGCCGGCGTCCAGGTCTACGGCTTTCCCTCCATCGACGGCCCCGACCTCGGCGCCAAGGTCGCCTTCTTCCGCAAGGGCGAGGTCACCACCCCGGAGACCATCGACCGCACGGTCCACGAGGACGAGATCAAGGCGATGGCCGACCACATGGCCGGCTGCATCCCGGACCTGCCGGCACCTTCCTCAAGGCCGCCACCTGCATGTACTCCAACACCCCCGACGAGCACTTCGTCATCGCCCGGCACCCCGCGCACCCGGAGTCCGTCACCGTGGCCTGCGGGTTCTCCGGGCACGGCTTCAAGTTCGTGCCCGTCGTCGGCGAGATCCTCGCCGACCTGGCCCTCACCGGCACCACCGAGCACCCCATCGGCCTGTTCGACCCCTCCCGCCTCGCCGCCGCGCCCGCCTGAGGAGCACGCCCGTGACGACGACCCCCGCCCCCCCCGGACCCCGCTCTCCGAGGCCCCCCAGATCTCCCCGAGCCTGATCGCCACCCTTCCCGGGGACTACTACACCGATCCGGAGATCTTCCGGCAGGAGCAGGAGCACCTGTTCGAGTCGATGTGGTTCTGCGCGGTCCGCAGCGCCGACCTGGCCAAGCCGGGCGCCTTCCGGACCGTCCAGACCGGCCGCGAGAACGTCCTCATCACGCGTGGCCGCAAGGGCGAGCTGCGCGCCTTCCTGAACGTCTGCCGCCATCGCGGTGCCCGGCTGTGCACGGAGGAGTCCGGCGAGGTGCGCCGCAACCTCCAGTGCCCGTACCACGCATGGACATACGACCTCGACGGCAAGTTGATCGCCGCGCCGAACCTGATCAAGATGCCGGACGTCGACCGGGTCGCCTACGGATTGATCAAGGTGTCCCTGCGTGAATGGCTCGGCTACGCCTGGGTGTGCCTCGCCGACGAACCGCCCTCCTTCGAGGAGACGGTCATGCACGCCGCCGTGGAACGGCTCGGCGACGTGGCCGCCATCGACCACTACGGCACCGAGAACCTGGCGCTCGGCAAGCGGATCGTCTACGACGTGAAGGCGAACTGGAAGCTGATCGTCGAGAACTTCATGGAGTGCTACCACTGCGCGACGATCCACCCCGAACTCACCGACGTGCTCCCGGAGTTCGCCGACGGCTACGCGGCCCAGTACTACGTGGGCCACGGCGCCGAGTTCGGCGAGGAGATCAGGGGCTTCACGGTGGACGGCAGTGAGGGCTTCGCCAAGCTGCCCTCGGTCTCCGCGGACCAGGACCGCCGCTACTACGCCATCACGGTGAAGCCGACGGTCTTCATCAACCTCGTACCGGACCATGTGATCCTTCACCGCATGCTCCCCCTGGCCGAGGACCGCACGGTCGTAGAGTGCGACAGGCTGTACGCGCCGGAGGTCGTGGAGTCCGGGGCGGACGTGTCGAAGTCGGTGGAGCTTTTCCACCGGGTGAACGAGCAGGACTTCGAGGCCTGTGAACGCACGCAGCCGACGATGGCGTCGCGTGCGTACCGCAGGGGTGGTGTGCTGGTCCCCACCGAGCACCACATCGGGATCTTCCACGAGTGGCTCGTGGAAAAACTGGGAGGCAGTCATGCCGGACCTGTTCATTGACGGCACCTGGCGCAGTGCGGTCGACGAGCGCACCCGCGAGATCCGCTGTCCCGCCGACGGTTCCCTGGTGGGGGTCGTGGACGAGGCGGGCGGCAAGGACACGGTGGAGGCGATCGCCGCCGCCCGCCGGGCCTTCGACGGGGGGCCGTGGCCGCGCACGTCCCCGAACGAGCGCGGTGACCTGCTGCTGCGGGTCGCCGACCTCCTGATCCGGGACAAGGACGCACTCGCCCGCGCCGAGTCCCTGGACACCGGGAAGCGGCTCGTCGAGAGCGAGTACGACATCGACGACATCGCGAACTGCTTCCGCTACTTCGGGCGGCTGGTCGCGAGCGAGACCGGCCGGGTCGTGGACACGGGAACGGAGGGCGTCGACAGCCGGGTGGTGTACGAGCCGGTCGGTGTCTGCGCCCTGATCACGCCGTGGAACTACCCGCTCCTGCAGACGGCCTGGAAGGTCGCTCCGGCGATCGCCGCCGGCAACACCTTCGTGCTGAAGCCGAGCGAGCTGACCCCGCACACCGCGATCCACCTCATGCGGCTCCTGACGGAGGCCGGGCTGCCCGCCGGGGCCGGCAACCTGGTCCTCGGCGCCGGCCCGGAGGCGGGTGCGCCGCTCGGCGACCATCCGGACGTGGACCTCGTGTCCTTCACCGGTGGCCTGCAGACCGGTCGCCGCCTGATGGTGGCCGCGGCCGCGACCGTGAAGAAGGTGGCACTCGAACTCGGCGGCAAGAATCCCAACATCGTCTTCGCGGACGCGGACTTCGAGGCGGCCGTGGACATGGCGCTGACGGCGGTGTTCCTGCACTCCGGGCAGGTCTGCTCGGCGGGAGCCCGGCTACTGGTGGAGGACTCCCTGCACGACCGGTTCGTGGACGAGGTCGTACGCCGGGCCCAACTGATCCGCCTGGGCGGGCCGTTCGACGAACAGGCGCAGACCGGGCCACTGATCTCGGCCGCGCACCGCTCGAAGGTCGAGGCGTATGTGGCCAAGGGCCTGGAGGAGGGGGCGGTGCTGCGATGCGGGGGTGCGCGCCCGTCCGGACCGGGTCTCGACGACGGTTTCTACTATCCGCCGACCGTGCTGGACGAGTGCACCGCCCAGATGTCGGTCGTCCAGGAGGAGTCCTTCGGACCGGTGCTCACCGTCGAACGCTTCACCAGCGAGGACGAGGTGGTGCGCGTCGCGAACGACACCATCTACGGCCTCGCCGGCGCCGTCTGGACGAGCGACGAGGGCAAGGCGGCCCGGGTCGCGGGGCGGCTGCGGCTCGGCACGGTCTGGATCAACGACTACCACCCCTACGTGCCGCAGGCGGAGTGGGGCGGCTTCAAGCAGTCCGGCTTCGGGCGCGAACTCGGGCCGTCCGGCCTCGCCGAGTACCGCGAGACGAAGCACATCTGGCGCAACACGGCCCCCGTGCCGCAGGGCTGGTTCGCCTGACTCTCCTGTAACACCATGCACATGGCCTACGCGTATAACGGCCCACATTGATCCAGGCACCCGCAGCAGTCGCTCCTCCCTCCCCGGCCCACCAGGAGTCCGCTCATGACGACGACCGAGAAACCAACGTCCGGAGAAAGAGACGACGCCGAACTCGCCGAGTTCGGGTACAAGCCCGAACTCAAGCGCACCCTCGGCAACTTCCACACCTTCGCCGCCGGAATCAGCTACATCTCGATCCTCACCGGCACCTTCCAGTTGTTCTACTTCGGCTACGGCAGCGGCGGCCCTGCCTACTGGTGGTCGTGGCCGATGGTCTTCGTCGGCCAGTTCATGGTCGCCCTGTGCTTCGCGGAACTGGCCGCCCGCTATCCCGTCGCGGGCTCCGTCTACAACTGGTCGAAGAAGATAGGCAATCCGCATCTGGGCTGGCTCGCCGGCTGGATGATGTTGATCGCCTCGATCGTGTCGATTTCGGCGGTGGCGCTCGCCTATCAGTTGACGCTCCCGCAGATCTCGTCGGCGTTCCAGTTCGTGGGTGACGGCTCCGGCAAGTACGACGTGGCGACGAACGCGGTCGTCCTCGCGACCGTGCTGATCCTGTTCACGACCCTGGTGAACGCCTTCGGTGTGAAGCTGATGGCCACCATCAACAGCGCGGGCGTGCTCATCGAGCTGATCGCCACCGTCGTCCTCATCGTGATGTTCGCCGTCCACATCACGCGAGGTCCGCAGGTGGTGACCGACACGGCGGGCACCGGGGCCGGGCACCAGGCGGGCTACATGGGCGCCTTCCTCGTGGCCTCCCTGGCGTCCGCGTACGTCATGTACGGCTTCGACACGGCCGCCTCGCTCGGCGAGGAGTCGCTGGACCCGTCCCGCAACGCGCCGCGCGCCATCATCCGCGCCATCGTCGCCTCGTTCGTCCTGGGCGGTCTGATCCTGCTTCTCGCGCTGATGAGCGTCTCCAGCCTGAAGGGCGACAAGCTGTCCACGGACGGTCTGCAGTACATCGTCCTCGACGTGCTCGGCTCGACGGCCGGCAAGGCGATGCTGTGGTGCGTGCTGATCGCGGTCACCGTGTGCGCGCTGGCCGTCCACACGGCGGCGATCCGTCTCACCTTCGCGATGGCCCGTGACAACAACCTGCCCGGGTCCTCCAAGCTGGCCAAGGTCAGCCCGCGCTTCCAGACACCGGTGCTGCCCGCGGTGATCATCGGCATCCTCGCCGTGGCGATCCTCGTCGTCAACATCCGCCAGCCGCAGATCTTCACCGTCGTCACCAGCATCGGCATCATCATGATCTACCTCGCCTACCTCGGCGTCACCGGGCCGATGCTGGTGGCCCGGCTGCGCGGCAAGTGGCAGCCCGCGGGCGACGGCAAGTTCTCGCTGGGCCGCTGGGGACTGCTCGTCAACATCGTCGCCGTGGTCTGGGGCACGGCCATGACGATCAACCTCATCTGGCCGCGGGCCGAGGTCTACAACGCGGCCGCTCCGTACCACTGGTACCTGCGCTGGGGTGCCGTGCTGTTCGTCGCCGTCATCATGGGCGGCGGCTTCGCCTACTACTGGTTCGTCCAGCGGCACCGCACCGGTGTGCTCGCCGAGCACCAGCTGCAGGCCACCACGACTCCCCTCGCCGCCCCGGCGGCCGACTGAAGGAGGTCAACCACTCATGAGTACCGATGAGTTCGACTATGTGGTGGTCGGCGGCGGCACAGCGGGCAACGTCGTGGCGGCCCGCCTCTCCGAGGACCCCTCGGTCACGGTGTGCGTCCTGGAGGCGTGTCCGAGCGATGTTGGCGACGACGACGTCCTCAAACTCGAGCGCTGGATGGGCCTGCTGGAGTCCGGCTACGACTGGGACTACCCCATCGAGCCGCAGGCCAGCGGCAACAGCTTCATGCGGCACGCCCGCGCGAAGGTACTGGGCGGCTGTTCGTCCCACAACTCCTGCATCGCCTTCTGGGCACCGGCCGAGGACCTCGACGGCTGGGCCGCCCAGGGCTGTACGGGCTGGAGCGCCGAGTGCGCCGACCTCGTGAAGGAGGACGCGTAGACAAGCGCCCCGTCAGGGGGGCGGGGAACTGCGCGACCAGCCACGACGGTCCCGCGGTTCCCCGTCCACCGTCGGCTACGGTGCGCTCGGCGCCGGCCGCTTGAACATCCGCGTCGCGGTGATCTCACTGTGCCCGCCCTCCCCGGCGGGAGCCTCATGCGGCAGTCCCGGCCGGAGGTGTTCCTCCACCCTGATGTACTTCAGCCCGGCCCTCAGGTCGGCGTCGTTGCGCAACCGGATGACCAGCGGGAACTCGGCGAGCGCGGTCGTGTCGAACAGGCCCGTGGTGTAGAGGAGCTGGACTCCGAGCGCGTCCGACACGGCACGCTGGAGTTCCAGCAGATAGGTCGCGTTGGCGCGCCCGATCGGGTTGTCCAGGAACAGCGTGCCGGCGTGGCGGTGCTTGTCGCGTCCGCGATCGTTCGAACGCAGCGCCGCCATCGTGCAGTACAGGGCGATGGCGGCCGTCAGCAGCTGACCGCCGGAGAACACGTCACCCATCTGTCCGACGGGCACGCGCTCGGCGCGCAGGACGGCGTCCGGCTTGAGGATCTCGACGGCGACGCCCTTGGGGTGGAGTGCCGCGCCGACCCCGCGCAGCAGCAGGGACATGCCGTCGCGGCGCAGGTCGGAGTTCTTCTTGACGGCGGCCCTGGTCGCCTCGTCGACGACCTCGCCGAGCCGCTCGGTGAGGGTGGCCTGGTCGGGCTCCTCGAAGCGGATGCGCAGGAACTCCTGCCCGGACCACTCGCCGAGCCCTTCGGGGAGCCGGGACAGCCGCTGGGCGGACCTGAGCGTGGCCAGGGCCGACTCCACGAGCCCGCGCAGCCGGTCCACGATCGAGTCGCGGTTGCGCTCCAGCTGCTCCAGCTCGTCGGTGAGGACGCGCAGTCGGGGCGCGAAGGCGTCGGCCCACTTCTGGGCGTGCTCGGGCAGCGCGGAGGCGGGCAGCTCGCGGATCTGCTGCCGGGCGGGGGTGCGGACCTGCTCGTAGCGCGTGGAGTTGGCGTGCCGGACGAGGATGTCGCTCGCCTCGCGCACCGCGGCCTCGGCGGCCGACAGGTCGGCGGCGCAGCCGCGCAGGGACCGGCGGGCCTCGGCAGCGGACTGCCGGGCCTCCTCCGGGCTGCCGGGGTACGCCTCGGTCTCCTCCGGCTCCTCCTCCAAGGCGGGTTCACGCAGCAGGTCGCGGAGCATCGCGGCGATCTCGTCGAAGCCGCCGGCCGCGTCCTCGGCGGCGCGGTGGGCGTCGAGAAGTCCGGCGTGCGTCTCCCGGGCCTGGCTCAACGCCTCGGTGCGCGAGGCGAGTTCGGACGTGGCCGTCCGCAGCAGCGCCTGTGCGTGCTCGGCGTCGCGCGGCTGGACCTCCTCGGGCAGTTCGGTGTGCGTCTCGCCGTCCTCGGGAGCGTGCCGCTCGGCCTCGCCGCGCAGCCGCCCGAGCTGCTCGCTCGCCCCGGACATCCGGGTCTCCAGGAGCTGCACCAGCTCCTCGGCCCGTGCAACGGCGGCCTGCCGGGACGGGCCGTCGGATCCGTCGGGCGACTGGAGCAGCTGCTCCGCGCGCGTGCGGACCTTGTTGCTCAGCCGGTCCAGGTCCGCGCGCGCGGCGCTCTCGTCACTCTCGGCGCGCGCCTGCTCGGACCGCAGATCGGCGCCGACGCCGACCTTCTCGTACAACTGCGAAGCGGCCCGATAGGCCTCGCGGAGGGCGGGCAGGGACGCCGTCGGATCCGCCGCGTCGCTCTCCGGTACGTCGTCGGGGGCGCCCGCGATCTCGGCGCGCTCGGCGCGCAGCGCGCGAGCGGTGCGGCGGGCGTCGTCGGCCGCGCGCTGGGCGGCGCGCCGGTCCTCGTCGGCGGCGCGGGCACGGTCCAGGCAGGTCTGGGCGCGGGCCTCCGACTCGGACGCCTCGTCGGCGAGTTCGCGCACCTTGACCTGCCAGCCGGCCCGCTCCCGAAGCCGGAAGGCGAGCCCGGCGAGGGCGTCGGCGGCGCGCCGCGCCTTCTGGGCGGCGTCCTGCCGCTCGTCGCGGACCTGCGCGGCCTCGGCGGCGGCTTCGTCGGCCTCGGCCCGTACGGTCCGCGCCTCGGCGAGTTCGGCCTCGGTCTCCTCGGCGAACTCCCGCGTCTGCCGGGCGGCCCGGCCCAGTTCGACGAGGTGCCCGGCCGGGCAGCCGGTGCGCCAGGAGGCGAGCCGCGCCGCCAGCTCCCGGTCCTTCCCGAGCCGTGCCGCGAGGTCCCGGATCTCCTCGTCCCGCTCGGTGGCCCGCGCGCGCAGCGCCTGCCGCTCCTCGTCGGCGGCGTGCTCGTCGTGCATGGCCGGGTTGGGCGGTACGAGGAAGACGTCGCCGTTGTCGGAGTCGGGCGCCGGAGTCGGCGCGAGGAGGGCGGCCGCCGTGCCGACCGCCACGGCGGACCGCGGCAGCAGCGCCGCCTCGCTCAGCGCCTCACGGGCACGCGCGTGCGTGCCGGGGTCGGTGATGATCACACCGTCGACCAGTTCCGGCCGCGCGGCCAGCACGCGCGCGTGGTCGGCCGGGTCGACGGCCTGCGCGAGGTAGCGCCAGCCGGGCAGCGCGGGGATGCCGTGCTCGCCGAGGTACTCGACGGTCGCGAGTACGTCCGGGCCGGGCGGCAGTAGTCCGCCGTCACCGAGCGCGCCGAGGATGCGGGAGTCGTCGGCGGCGGCCGTGCGCAGGTCGAAGAGCTGCCGTTCGGCGGAGGAGACGGCGTCGTCGAGCAGTTCGCGCAGTTCGTCGGCGAAGCGGTCGAGGTCCTCGGGGGTGAGCGCCCCCCGGTCGTTGTCGTCCGTCTCCTGTCGGGGCTGCGGAACCACCGAGGAGCGCTTGTCGCCGCCGGTCAGGCTCAGCAGCTCGGCCAGCCGTTCCTCGGTGGCCAGGGCCTCGGCGAGGCGGCGCTCGGCCTCGTAGGAGCGTTCGGCGGCCGTGGCCGCGTCTTCCGCGCGGGCCGCGGTCAGTTCCGCGCGGGACTCGGCCGCCGCCGCTTCACGCGCGTGCTCGGTGGCTCGGCCGGCGGCCTCCCGTGCGGTGTCCCAGGCGGCGACCGCGGCCTTCTCGGCGTCGTTGGCGGCAAGGGCCGCGCGCGCGGGGTCGGCGTCGGGCGCGCTGTCGTCGAGCCAGCCCGCGCGCACCGCTTCGGCGGTCTCCTGCTCGACCTCGCTCAGCCGCTGCCGCAGATGCCCGACCTCGCTGCGGGCGCGCTGCGCCTCGGTGGCGGCGGACGTGGAGTCCCGGTGCGCGCGGTCGCTGACCTCCTGGAGGGCGGCGGAGCGCTCCTCCTCCTCGTCGGCGAGGGTTTCGGCGCCCTCGGCGGCCGCGTGCAAAGCCCGTACGAGATCGACGGCGGCCCTGGACCGGGCGGCCAGCGCGGGGGCCGCGTCCCGCTCGGCCTCCTGGATCGCGACGGCCACACGGGCCACCCGGTCGGCGGCGGCGCGGTGGCGCAGCACGGCCTCGGCGGCCTGCCAGGCGGAGTGCAGCGTGCGTGCTTCGGCGAGCTCACGCTTCTGCGCGGCGGCCGACTTCTCGCCGGCGGCGAGCGCCAAGGAGGCGTGCCGGTAGGCGAGTTCGGCGGCGATCAGCGCGCTGCGCTCCCGAGCCCCCTCGGCCTGCGTGACGGCGTCCGAGGCGGCGGTGACCCCCTGGGCGAGGTCGGCGGCTCGTACGCGTTCCCGGGCACCGCGCGCGGACAGCCGCCGTGCCAGGGTCCGCGTGCGGCGCTCGGCCCCGGTGTGGATGTCACGGGCGCGGGAGCGGGCCTCGGCGGCCTCGACGATCCGGCCGAGCAGGTCCACCGACCCGGCGGTGAAGTCCCGTTCGGCGATCAGCTCGGCGCGTCGCCCCAGCTTGTTGCCGAAGCCGCTGACCAGGTCGGCGAGGCCGTCGGTGTCGCGGGTGTCGGTCACCGCGCGCAACAGCAGGTCGGTGAAGTCGGAGTCCTTCTTGACCGCGAAGAGGCCGGCGGCCTCGCCCTCGTCGGCGTTCATCTCCCGCTGGTAGCGGAAGAGTTCGGGGTCCAGGCCGAGCTCGCCGAGGTGCTCGATCCACCGGTCGTGGATCTCCTCCCAGTGCACCTCCAGATGCGGGTAGGCCTTTCCCGCCTCGGTGAGGGCGTCCCGGAAGCCCTTCATCGTGCGCCGACGGCCCTGCGCACCCGACTGGCCCTCGACGGACGACCGTACGGCGGTGGACTCGGCGACGGGCAGGTTGTCCAGGCTCAGACCGGGCCCGGGCCGGAAGGAGTACCAGGCCTCGGCGAACTTCCGCGGGTCGTTGGAGACCTGGCGCCCACGCCACTCGCTCACCTTGCCGACGACGACGCTCTCGCCGGTCAGCACGTGCTGCCACTCCAGCGCCACGTGACCGCAGTCGTCCGCGAGCAGGAACTTGCGCAGCACACCGGAGCTGGCGCCGCCGAGGGTGTTGCGGTGGCCCGGCAGCATCACGGAGAAGATCAGCTTGAGCAGGACGGACTTGCCGCCGCCGTTCTCCAGGAAGAGCACACCGGCGGGCGCCGGCCGGCGCGGCGGGCCGACGGGCTCCTCCTCGAAGAACTCCGCCTGGGTGGGCGCGGGGTCGGGCACGGGCCGGCCCACACCGCGCAGGTCAAGCACGGTGTCGGCGTAGCGCGCACCGGCGGGCCCGATGGAGTAGAGGCGGACCCGGGACAGCTCGTACATGGCGGACTCTCGTAAGTCTTCGGCAGGTGAGGGGATTCAGGACGGTTTCAGGACTGGGCCGGCGCGTGGAACGGCAGCCCGGCGTCGGCCACCAGTTCCAGGTCGTCGGTGTCCTCGGCGGGCAGCAGGGTCGGCGTCCCGTCGGTGACGGGAACGACGCCCAGCTCCAGCAACTCGGCCATCGCCGCGCTGCCCGCCATGTCCCGCACCTGGAGCTGGTAGCGGGCCGTGGTCCGGTAGGTACCGCCGTTGTCGTCCCCGGTCCGCTGCAGGAACCCGGACTCGGTGAGGAAGGCGACGGCCTTGCCGACGATGCCGGTCGTCGAACCGGCGAGCCGGCGCGCGTCCTTGGTGGCGCCGGTCGCGCTACGTCTGACCCAGATCCGCCAGGCGGCCTCCAGACCGGGCGCGTCGGTCGCCGGGTCGGTGTTCTCGCCCTGCTCCTCGGCACGCTCCTCCAGACGCCGGCAGGCCTGCCGTACGAACGCGTCGACGCCGTTGACCGAGACGCGCCCGATATAGCCGTCGTCGGCGAGATCCTCCGGCCGCGGGAACGCCATGGCGGCGACGGCGAGGTGCGCCAGCCCGTGCAGGAACCGGTCGCCGCCGTCGGCGGACGTCCGTCGCGCGTAGTCGCCCATCCGCACGGCGAACACCGAGTCCTCCGCGGCGGTCACGGCCATCCCCGCGCGCGGGGACACCTCCAGCACCACCAGTCCCAGCCCTGCCGCCACGGCGTCGGCGAGCCGCGCGAACGGCGGATCCTCGCGGTAGCGCCGCAGCAGTTCCGTGTACTCCTGGTCCCGGGCGGGCTGCAGTTTGGGCTGCAGCCCGAAGGCGACGAGCCGCGCCGCGTCGGCGGCGTCGGCGGGTGTGACGGCGGCGGTCACCGGCGCAGGCCCGGCGTCCGGCTCACTCCACTCGACATGCTCGCTCACGACTGCAACTCCTTGATCTTGAAAACGACTGCGATCGCAACTCCCTCAGGGGCGAGGGGAACCGCGCGACCAGCCACGACGGACCCGCAGCCGAAAGAGAACATCACGCCGCCTCCGTCCGACCCGCCGCCATCCCCGCCGCATCCAACAAGGCCGTCCCCACTATCAGATCGGCCCCACCGAACTCGGGATCGTCCAGCTCGGTCCCGTCGTCGACGGCGAACAACAGCTTCTCCTCGCCCTGCCGATACGCCGTGCCGACCGGCGGGCTGGCCGCGTGCACCGCCAACAGCGCGACGAGATAGGGCAGATCAGGATCCTGGCGCCGCGCCTCGGCGAGCAGCCCCGAAAGCCTGCGCGGCGCATCCGCCGGCAGATCGAGCAACACCATGGCGCAGGCCAACTGCTCCTCGCTGAACCGGCTGCCGTCCGGCGTGGCGATGAGATCCGGCTCCGGCATCTCCGCACCCAGATGCTCCCGCTCCATCGGCGGCGTCAGCAGTATGTCGACGAGGTCCCCCACCCGCACCGACACCGGCGTACGCAATCCCGTTCCGCTCGCGAAGAACGCGTCGGTGACCCGGACCGCCTGCTCCAGGGCCAGCGGCAGGACCGGCGCGAGCAGATGCCCGTACAGGTCCGTGCCCGATGTCGTCATGGGCGTGGCGAAGGCCTGCCGGTCCTGCTCGGCACGGAAGAGCGGCCCGGCCTCCAGCAGCCGGGACTGCAACTGGGTGTGCCGTCGGATGCAGTCCTTGACGATGTCCACCAGTTCGGCGGCGCGCCGCTTCTGCTCCGGGTCCTCGGACTCGTCACGCGCCTTGCGGATGTTCGTGAGGATCGCGTTCTCGTGGCGGTACCGGTCGGCGACATGGTCGAGGGCCTCGGCGATCATGTCGGGGACGGTGTTGAGCCAGTCCACCGCGCGGACGTTGCGCCGGGTCGCGTCCAGTGCTCTGCGCAGCGTCTCCGAGTACTGGACCGTGCGGTAGCGGGCCTGTTCGGCGGCCAGTTGGGCGTCGGCGAGGCGGCCCCGGCTGATCAGCACCTCCAGCTTGACCTCGGCGGCGATCTGCGCGCTGGTGACATCGGTGTCGAGGGCGCCGACGAGGACGTTGACCGCCTCGTCCGTCGTCCGGAGATACACCGAGCCGCCGGGGCCGGGCACCTCCTCGATCAGCTTGAAGTCGTAGTCACGGCGCACATACGTGCCGTCCTGCGCGAACGTGCCGTACACCGCGCGGAAGCCGCGGTCCACGCTGCCGACGTTGATCAGGTTCTCCAGGACCCAGCGGGCCACCCGCTCGTGTTCCGCGACGGGCCGCTGCGGGGCCTGGGCGGCGATGCGCGGGATGAGCCGGGCGACGATCTGGTCGTGGTCGGCGCCGGTGTCGAAGTCCATGTTCAGGGTGACCAGGTCGATGGCCGCGAGGGCCACCTCCGCCATGCCGTACACCGAGTACTCGCCGGCGAGGTTGGCCTTGCGGGCGTCGAGGTCGTGCAGCGGCGCGGTGCAGGCGAGCGCGCGCAGCCGCCGCGCCAGTCCCTCGTCGGCGGCCGGTCCCGGTGCGGGGCGCGGCCCCGCGCTGAGCTGGGGCGGAACACTGTCCGTCGATGCAGGCGAAGTCACGGTGCACAGACTAGGTCCTCGGTCTGACAACGACCCAAACGACGCAGATGCGACCCGGCGTCACGGTGATCACACCCTTGCGGCGGCCCAGCTAGCCCTCCTCGCCGACCCGCCGCCGGTACACCTCGACGATTCGCTCCAACGAGTCGGCGAGGTACACGGCGAGCAGTTTCTCGGCCTCGTCCTTGTCCCCCGCCTGCAGCGCCCGCAGGATCTGCTGGTTGCGCGCGAGGTACGGCTCGTGCAGCCGGTGCGGGTCGTCCACCACGTGGAAGGCGAGGCGCAGTTCGGCGAAGACGCTGCGCATCAGCTCGTCGGTCCGGTTGCTCGCCGCGAGCGCGACCAGCTCCCGGTGAAAGTGGATGTTGGCGGTACCGAGCACTTTCCAGTCGCCGTCACGCGCCGCGCGCTGCCCTTCCGCCACGGCCTCCGCGAGACCGTCCAGAGCGTACGGCGGCTCACCGAGACCCCGTACGACGGCACACTCGACGAGGCCGCGGGTCCGGTAGATGTCCTCCACGTCCTCGACGGTCAGGACCCGGACGAAGACGCCCCGGTTCAACTCGTGGACGAGCAGGCGCTCGTGCGTGAGCAGCCGGAACGCCTCCCGCAGCGTGTTGCGGGAGACCCCGAGGGCGCCGCCGATGCTGTCCTCCGACAGCCGGGTCCCGGGCGGGAAGAACCCCTCGGCGATCCGGCTCCGGAGGATGTCCGCGACCCGCTCGGCCGTACTCGTGCGGCCCAGGAGGGCGCGGTCGTCGGCCAGTCCCGCCAGCTGCTCTGCCATGCCCGGAATTCAATCGTAGATACAAGAACGAAACAACACGGGTATTGAAGGATCGTTCAACGATCCTCTACCTTGCTACGAACGGCGCATCACCTCTCCGCGGCGTCCAACGCCCCCGCACGGCACGGCTCAGTCCCCAAGCACCCTCCGTCCTCCTTCTGCGAGGTGCCCATGAGCACGACCCCTCCACCTCAGTCCCTGACCACCGGCGCGCAGCCCTCGCCGGACGAACACCTCGACGACGAAGGGGCGTTGGGCTGGCTGCGGGCCCTCGGACCGCGCGGCCGCCGCGCCTTCGCCGGCGCGTTCGGCGGCTATGCCCTGGACTCCTACGACTACTTCACGCTGCCGCTCAGCATGGTCGCCCTGGCCGCCTACTTCGGCCTGGACAGCGGCCAGACCGGCCTGTTCACCACCGTCACGCTCGTGGTCTCCGCGGTCGGCGGCGCCCTGGCGGGCGTGCTCGCGGACCGGATCGGCCGCGTCAAGGCGCTGATGATCACGGTGATCACCTACGCGGTCTTCACCGTCGCCTGCGGTTTCGCGCCCAACTACGAGACGCTGCTGGTCTTCCGCGCCCTCCAGGGCCTCGGCTTCGGCGGCGAGTGGGCGGTCGGCGCGATCCTGGTCGCCGAGTACGCCAGTGCCAAGCACCGGGGCCGCACGCTCGGCGCGATCCAGAGCTCGTGGGCCGTCGGCTGGGCGCTCGCCGCGATCATGTACACGCTGGTGTTCTCGTTCGTCGGCGACGACTGGGCGTGGCGGATCATGTTCTGGACCGGCGCGCTGCCCGCGCTGCTGGTCATCTGGATGCGGCGCCGGGTGCAGGACGCACCGGAGGCGATCGCCGTGCGGGAACAGCGGACCGGGAAGGCCTCGTTCTCGGCGATCTTCAAGCCCGGCCTGCTGCGCACCACGTTCTTCGCGGTCCTGCTCTCCACCGGCGTCCAGGGCGGCTACTACACCCTCGCCACCTGGGTGCCGACGTACCTGAAGACCGAGCGCGGTCTCTCCGTGGTCGGCACCGGCGGCTACCTGACGTTCCTGATCTCCGGCGCCTTCCTCGGCTACCTCACCGGCGGCTACCTCACCGACCGGCTCGGCCGCCGGCGCAACATCTGGCTGTTCGCCCTGCTCTCGGCCCTGTGCATCCTGGCGTACGCGAACATCCCGAGCGGTTCCAACACCCTGCTCCTGGTCCTCGGTTTCCCGCTCGGGTTCTGCATGTCGGCCATCTTCAGCGGCTTCGGGTCCTTCCTGAGCGAGCTGTACCCGACGGCGGTACGCGGCACGGGGCAGGGCTTCACGTACAACACCGGTCGCGCGGTGGGCGCCGTCTTCCCGACCACGGTCGGCTTCCTGGCCGACAGCTGGGGTGTGGGCGGCGCGCTGGTCTTCGGCGCGATCGGCTACGGCCTCGCCGCCCTGGCACTGCTGGGGCTGCCGGAGACGCGCGGAAAGGAGCTCGCGTGAACCGCACGGAAGACCGAGCCCTCACGGTGACGAACGACCGCCCCCTGACCCTCCTCGACGAGCACGCGCACGCGTGGCGACCGGCAGACGCCCGGATGCGCTTCCGCGCGGGGCTCGCGGGCCCCACCGCCGGGGTCGCGGCGGGCCACACCCAGGCCAACCTCATCTCGGTGCCCGCCGACTGGGCGTACGACATGCTGCTGTTCTGCCAGCGCAATCCCAAGCCCTGTCCGGTGCTGGACGTGACGGACGCCGGTTCCTGGACCACCGTCCTCGCGGACGGCGCCGACCTGCGCACCGATCTGCCGCGCTACCGGGTGTGGCAGGACGGCGAGCTGGTCGACGAGCCGACGGACGTGCGGGCGCACTGGCGCGGCGACCTGGTGTCGTTCCTGATCGGCTGCAGCTTCACCTTCGAATGGGCGCTGTCCGAGGCGGGCGTCCCCATCCGTCACGTCGAACAGGGCCGCAACGTGCCGATGTACGTCACCACCCGCCAGTGCCGCCCGGCGGGGCGGCTGCACGGCCCCATGGTGGTGTCCCTGCGCCCGGTGCCCCCGGAGCACGTGGCGACGGCGATCCGGGAGAGCAGTCTGCTCCCGGCGGTGCACGGCAGCCCCGTGCACTGCGGTGATCCGTCGGCGCTCGGCATCGACGATCTGGGCCGCCCCGACTTCGGCGACCCGGTGGACGCCGAGCCGGACGACATCCCGGTGTTCTGGGCCTGCGGAGTGACCCCGCAGGCCGCGGTGATGGCCTCACGCCCACCGTTCGCCATCACTCACGCACCGGGACAGATGTTCCTCACCGACGCCCGCGACGAGCAGTACCGCGTGGCTGAGCAGGAGACACTGGACACATGACCTCGATCGACCTGAACGCCGACCTCGGCGAGGGCTTCGGCCGCTGGCGGCTGACCGACGACGAGCAGTTGCTGACCGTCGTCACCAGCGCCAACGTGGCCTGCGGCTTCCACGCCGGGGACCCGGCCACCATGCGTCGGGTGTGCGAGCTGGCGGCCGCGCGCGGGGTCCGGATCGGCGCCCAGGTCTCCTACCGGGACCTGGCCGGGTTCGGGCGGCGCGCGATGGACGTGCCGCCCGACGAACTGGCGGCCGAGGTGACATACCAGATCGGCGCCCTGGAGGTCTTCGCGCGCGCGGCGGGCTCGCGGGTGTCGTACGTCAAGCCGCACGGCGCGCTCTACAACCGTGTCGTGCACGACCAGGAGCAGGCCGGCGCGGTCGTCGCCGGCGTGCTCCTGGCGGGCGGCACGCTGCCCCTGCTGGGGCTGCCCGGCTCCCGCCTGCTGGAACTGGCCCGGGAGGCGAACCTTCCGGCCGTCACCGAGGCCTTCGCGGACCGCGCGTACACCGACGCGGGCACGCTCGTGCCACGCGGCCGGGACGGTGCCGTGCTCACCGACCCGGAAGCGGTCGTGGAGCGCTCGCTGGGCCTGGCCCGCACCGGTACCGTCATCTCTCATTCCGGGGCACCGATCGAGGTACGCGCGCGTTCTCTGTGCCTGCACGGGGACACGCCCGGCGCGGTGGACCTGGCCCGCCGGGTCCGCGAACGGCTCGAGTCGTCCGGCGTCAAGGTGGAGGCCTTCGTATGAAGGCCCTGCCCGTCGGTGACAACGCCCTGCTCGTCGAGGTGGCCTCGGGCGAGGAGGCCCAGGCCCTGCACGCCGAGCTGGTGCGCCGCCGCGCGGAGGGCTCGCTGACGGTCCGCGAGATCGTCCCCGCGGCCCGCACGGTCCTCCTCGACGGCCTCACCGACCCGGCCCGCCTGGCGTCCGAACTGGCCGCCGCCGAAGTCCCGCCCGAGCCCCCGCGCGCGGGGAACGTGATCGAGCTGCCGGTGCGCTACGACGGGCCCGACCTGGCCGACGTCGCCGCTCTCTGGGGCGTCCGTGAGGCGGAGGTGGCCCGTATCCACGCGAGCACCGAGTTCCGTGTCGCCTTCTGCGGGTTCGCCCCCGGCTTCGGCTACCTCGCCGGCCTGCCGTCGCGCTACGACGTGCCGCGCCGGGCCACTCCGCGTACGGCCGTCCCGGCGGGCTCGGTGGGGCTGGCGGGCCCCTACACGGGCGTGTACCCGCGCTCGTCGCCGGGCGGCTGGCAGCTGATCGGCACCACGGACGCCGTGCTGTGGGACCACGCGCGCGTGCCGGCCGCCCTGCTGTCGCCGGGTACGCGCGTGCGCTTCGTCGCGACGGGGCCGGAGAGGACGTCATGACGGACCGCGCCCTGTCCGTCGTACGCGCCGGAGCACTCACCACCGTCCAGGACCGGGGGCGCCCGGGGCACGCGCACCTGGGTGTGCCCCGCTCCGGCGCACTGGACCAACCGGCGGCCGGCCTCGCCAACCGGCTGGTCGGCAATCGCCCCGAGGCCGCCGTTCTGGAGACCACGCTCAACGGCTGTGCGGTACGCCCGCGTTCGACGGTCACCGTGGCGGTGACGGGCGCGCCCTGCCGGGTGACCATGGACGGACGCGCGGTCGCCTGGGGCGCGCCGGTACGCGTACCCGCCGGTGCGCTCCTGGAGGTCGGAGCGGCCGTCCTCGGAGTACGCAGCTACGTGGCCGTCTCCGGCGGCGTCACCGTGGAACCGGTGCTCGGCAGCCGTTCCACGGACCTGCTGTCGAGGCTCGGCCCGCCGCCCCTCAGCGACGGCGCGGTGCTGCCGCTGGGGAGACCGGAAGAGCCCCACACGCACGTCGACGTCGGCCCGCAGCCGGCTCCCCCGGCCGAACTCGTCCTGCGCGTGACGCCGGGCCCGCGCGACGACTGGTTCACGCCGGAGGCGGTACGGGCCTTCACCACGCGCACCTTCCGGGTGTCCTCCGCGAGCAACCGCATCGGACTGCGCACGGAGGGACCCGCCCTGGAGCGGGCCCGGTCCGGCGAACTCCCCAGCGAGGGCATGGTGCTGGGGGCCGTCCAGGTCCCGCCCGACGGCAGGCCGGTGGTGTTCCTCGCCGATCATCCGACCACCGGCGGCTATCCGGTGATCGGCGTCGTCCGCACGGCCGACCTCCCGGCCGCCGCACAGGCGGTACCGGGCACGCCGGTGCGCTTCGTGGCCGTACGCCGCCGGTGAACCCCTAAGCGGCGTCCGGCTGCTGATCCGCCACCGACAGTGCGGCGAGCGCCGCGGACACCGCCGCGGAGGCCCGGAGATCGAGCCGGGCGCTCGTCCCGCGCGCGCGATGGCGCACCTCGTCGGCGGCGAGTGTCAGAAGCTGCGGCAGCAGGTCGGTGCACCGCCGGGCCACCCAGCCGGTGCCGGCGGTGGCCAGCCACCACAGGCTCGCCGACCGGGTGGGCGCCGGAAACTCGGGCTCGGGCGAAGGGGCGCTCCCCGTCGCGAGGCCACGCTCCGCCAGCAGCGCGTGGAAGCGCACGGCCAGCTGCCGGTGCCCCCGCTCGCCGGGGTGCAGCCGGTCCGCGCTCCACATCGCGCGGTCCATGAGCCAGGCCCCCTCACACGCATGCAGATGCACGGCCCCGTACCGCTCAGACAGCGCGTGCACCACGGCGTTGACCGCCCGCTGCCGCCGCGCCAGCGGACGCGCCAGGGCACCCGGCAGCCCGAGCATCGCACCGGGGTCCGGCAGGCAGGCGGTGAGCAGGACCGCGCCCTGCCCGGTGAGGGCCGAGTACACCGTGTCGAGGCGCGCGGCGACGGCCCGGACGTCGAAGGTGCAGCGCAGGGTGTCGTTGACCCCGATGACGACGGACGCGAGGTCCGGCCGCACCGCCAGCCCGGCGGGCAGCTGCCTCTCCAGCACGTCACCGGTCTGCGCCCCGCTCACCGCGAGGTTGGTGAACTCCACGGACGCGACGGACGCGACGGCCTCGTTGCAGTGCACGCCCTCCACCCGCTCCACGGATCCGGAGGACTCCGCGGCGAGCCCGCCCGCAAGCAGCGCGGCCCAGCCACGCCACTCCTCGCCGACGGGATCGCCCACACCTTCGGTCAGCGAGTCGCCGAGGGCGACGAACCGCAGCGGTCTCATGTCACGCCTCCGGGCGCGAAGGGCTGTACGGAGGCCACCGCGTCGTGCGCGTCGAGGAACGCGGCGACCGCCGTGTCCCACCCGAAGCACTCGGCACGCGTGCGTGCGGCCTCCCGCCGCTCCTCCACGGGCCGGTCAAGAAGCATGTCCACCGCGTCCGCGAAGGCGCCCCCGTGGTCGGCCGCGACGGCCCCGGCGGAGCCGATCACCTCCGACAGTGCGGACGAGGCGCTGGCCACGACGGGCGTGCCGCATGCCATCGCCTCCAGGGCGGCCAGCCCGAACGTCTCGGCGGGCCCCGGCGCCAGGCACACGTCGGCCGACGCCTGCAGCCCGCCCAGCGACGCTCGGTCGGCGACGTGCCCGAGGAACGTCACCGGCAACGCGCGCTCCCGCGCCCGCTGTTCGAGCCGCGGCCGCAGGGGCCCGTCCCCGGCCACCACCAGCACGGCCCGCCTCCCCCGCCGTACCAGCGCCTCCAGGGCGTCCAGCGCGGTGCCGGGCCGCTTCTCCACGGACAGCCGGGAGCACATCACCAGCAGCACCTCGTCCACCCGCGCGTGCCGGGCACGCAGCCCGGGGTCGCGCAGTGCGGGGTGCCGCTGCACCAGGTCGACGCCGAGCGGCGCCCGTACGACGTTGCGCGCCCCGATCCGCACGAACTCCCGTTCGGCGAACTCCGTGGTGCACACCACGCGCGCGTACGTGTGTGCCGTACGGACGTTGAGGGCGTCCGCGGCGCGCCGGGCGGCGCCCTCAGGCAGTCCCCAGGTGCGCAGCACGCCGTCGGCGGTCTCGTGGGAGACCATCACGGCCGGGACCCGGGCCCGCCGCGCCCACTTGCCGGTCCACCTGAGCGTCGTACGGTCGGAGACCTCCAGACGGTCGGGGGCCAGCTCCTCCAGCAGCCGCGCCACGCCCCGCTTGTCGGTGAGGACGCGGTATCCGCCCGTGCCCGGCAGCAGCGGACCGGGCAGGGTGATCACCCGCCCCTGCTCGGTCTCCCGGTCGCTCGCGCGATCACCGGCCACGATCAGCACCGGCTGGTGCCCGGCCGCCTTGTAGCCCTTGCCGAGCTCGCCCAGCGCGGTGCGCAGACCGCCCGAGGCCGGTGCGACGAAGTTGGCCAGCCGCACGATCCGCAACGAGCTCATGCCGCCACCACCGTCTTCCGCGCGGCGAGCACGCTCTCGTAGTGACCGATCAGCTGGTCGCCGACGGCCGCCCAGGTGCGTCCCTCGACCGTCGCGCGCGCGGCGGCGCCGAACGCGGTGCGCAGGCCGGGGTCGGCGGCCAGGGACCACACCGCGTCCCGTACGGCGTGCGGGTCGCTCGGCGGGACCAGCAGCCCGGTGCGCCCGTGGGCGACCAGGTCCAGCGGGCCGCCGGCGGCGGGCGCGACGACGGGCACACCGCTCGCCATGGCCTCCTGCACTGTCTGGCAGAAGGTCTCGAAGGGGCCGGTGTGGACGAAGACGTCCAAGGAGGCGAAGATCCGGGCGAGGTCGTCGCCGGTGCGGCGGCCCAGGAAGGCCGCGCCCGGCAGCGCCTGGTCCAGGCTCGGCCGGCTCGGCCCGTCGCCGACGACCACGACCCGGACGCCGTCCAGGCCGCAGACGCCGGCCAGCAGCTCGACCTGCTTCTCGGGGGCGAGCCGGCCGACGTAGCCGACGATCAGCTCGCCGTTCGGGGCGAGTTCGCGGCGCAGCGCCTCGTCTCGCAGTGCGGGGCGGAAGCGGGCGGTGTCCACGCCGCGCCGCCACAGCCGTACCCGGGGCACGTCGTGGGTCTCCAGGTCGTGCAGGGCGGCGCTGGAGGGGGCGAGGGTGAGGTCGGCGGCCGAGTGGACGGAGCGGATGCGGCGCCAGGCGGCGGCCTCGCCGGCGCCCAGGTAGGTGCGGGCGTATCCCGCGAGGTCGGTCTGGTAGACGGCCACGGCGGGAATGCCGAGCCGGGCGGCGGCGGCCATGCCGCGGACGCCGAGGACGAAGGGACCGGCCAGGTGGACGACGTCGGCACGGTGCTCGGCGATCGCCGCGGCCACGCGTCGGCTGGGGAGGGCGACGCGGACCTGGGGGTAACCCGGGAGCGGGAGGGAGGGGACACGGATGACGGGGCACGGCGCGAGGGCGTCGGGCCCGCTGCCGGCCACGGTGGCCGGCGCGACGACGAGCGGAAGGTGACCGCGGTCTACGAGGTGCCGGGCGGTCTGGAACGCGCAGTGGGCCACGCCGTTCACATCGGGGGGAAAGGATTCGGTCACGATGACGACACGCATACCGATGTTCTCGCCGGGCTGGACGTGGCCGCGTCAACGTGGATCTTTCCGGACGAGGAACGTCGTGTGAGCGTTGCGCCGCACACCCGAGCAGGTCGGACCGCGTCCATGCCCGCCTGACCCGCGGGTCACCAATCGTTCACATGGCGGGCGCGTCCGGTCCGATGCGGCTGCGTACCGCCGTCTGGACCTCGGCCTCCTCGGCCGGATCGGCCGCGAGCCTGCGCAGTCGCTCCACGACCCGGGCGTCACCGGTCTCGGCATGCCGGGCGGCGATCTCGCGGGTGGTCTCCTCGCAGTCCCACAGGCACTCGACGGCGAAGCCGGTGGCGAAGGAGGGGTCGGTGGCGGCGAGGGCACGAGCGGCCCGGCCGCGCAGATGGGAGGAGGCGGTCTCGCGGTAGACGTGCCGGAGCACGGGGGCCGCGCAGGCGATGCCGAGGCGCCCGGTGCCGTCGACGAGGGTCCACAGGGTCGGCGCGTCGGGGCCTTCGCCCCGTACGGCCTCCCTGAGGGCCGCGAGGACGAGTTCGCCGTCCTGGGCTCCGCCCCGGCACGCGAGCATCCGTGCGGCTGCGTCGCCGAGGGGGTCGGGTCGGCGGGCCCAGCCGCGTGCCCGGTCCACCGCGGCGACACTGCGCATGCGTTCGAAGGCGTCCACGGCAGCCTCCACCACGGCCGCCGAGCCGGTGACCACGGCGACCTCGATCAGGTGGAGGGCCTCCGGATCATTGCTGTCGGCGAGATAGCGCAAAGCGGTGCAGCGGGCGCCGTCGGTGCCGTCCTTGGCGGCCCGGAGGATCTCCGGCCGGTCCTCGGGACCGGCGACGGCCGTGAGGCAGCGGGCGGCGGGGACGTGGAGCGCGGCGCCGCGCTCGACGCCCTGCTGGGCCCACTCGAAGACCGCCTGCACGCTCCACCCCGGACGGGGCCCGGTTGGTCGCATCTGCCGTTGCCAGCGGTCGAAGCAGCCCGCCTCGTGGGCGGCACGCACACGCGTGGCGATGGATTCGCGTGGATCGTCGGCCCACAGCCGCCAGGGCCGCGGCTCGAAGGCGTCGCGCACCACGGCGGCCAGCTCGGCCTCGCCCTCGGCGTCGGTCGCGAAACGCGCCAGGACGGGGGCCGCGAGGGCCCGCAGTCCGGCGTCGTCGTCGCGCAGCGCCAGTTCGTCCAGGGCCCAGGCCCAGTTGGCGCCCGAGGCGGCGTACCTGCGCAGCAGTTCGAGCGCGTCCCGCCTGCCGTACGAGGCGAGATGGCCGAGGACGGCCAGGGTGAGCCCGGTGCGGGACTCCTCGGAGTCGAAGACGTCCTCGACATCGAAGAGGTGCGCCTCGATCTCGTCCAGCTCGCCGTTCAGGTCGAGGTAGAGACGGGCGTAGTAGAGGGAGCGGTTCTCCACCTGCCAGTCGTGGCGGGGATCACGCAGAACACAGTGGTTCAGCGCCGCGAGCGCTTCGGCGCGCGGTGCGGTGAGCGCGTGCAGTGTGCCGTCGCCGCGGCCCCGCTGGAGCAGGCCGAGCAGCGTGCCGCTGGGCGCTATGACCGGATCGAACATGGGAAACAGCCTCACATCAAGCGTCGACGCAACCGGGGACGTGCATTACCTGGCCGCGTGACAACACGTCGGGGCGCCCGCCGTTTCCTGCTTGCTGTAAGCCATCTTCCTCTGCCTCTCGTCGGTGGCCCATGCGGACCGCATCACGGTCCGCGCGGTGCGGCATCACCTGCCCGGCCATCACGTCCGTGAATCACGACGTCATGATGACTCGGCAGTTCCATCTACCGCGACCGAAATTTCGGCGGCCGGTTACCGCCTCCCCCGTTTTCCGTGTCCGCCCTGGTCAGAGCGGACGTGTCAGTGCGTGTCGAACAGTTCGAGCAGTTGCGTCTTGCCGAACATGCGTGCGGTGTCGACGGCCGACGGCGTACCCGCGGCGGGGTCGGCACCGCCTTCCAGAAGCGCCTTGATCACTTCCTCCTCGCCCTTGAAAACGGCACCGGCGAGCGGGGTCTGACCCCGGTCGTTGATCCGGTCGCCCTCGGCGCCGCGGGCGAGCAGGGCACGCACGGTGTCGGCGTGGCCGTGGTAGGCGGCGAGCATCACCAGGGAGTCGCCGCGGTCGTTGGTGAGGTTGGCCGGAACGCCCGCGTCGACGTACGCCACGAGCGCCTCGGTCTGCCCCTGCCGGGCCAGATCGAAGATCTTGGTCGCCAGCTCCACGACCTCGGGGTCGGGGGCTTCAGTCATCGGCCGGTCCGCCTCTCAGTGCAACCGTTCAGGTGAATCGCCAGGGTACTGGCTCGCGCCGCACATGACCCGATGTGCCGGAGGTAAAGATCACCGCAGGCCCGGTCGGGCGCAAGAGCCTGCCCAACCGGACCAAGACGACTCCGCCACCTGGGGGTAATCGTCGGAAATTCACCTAGTTGCACCTTTTATCGTATGGATACATGCTGTGATCCTGGAAGTACTCATGGTGACTGTCCCCACGAACCAGGAGAACTCAAATGATCCTGTCCATCTCAGGTGTGGTCCTGCTCGGAATCATCGTCTTCCTCTTCTTCAAGAAGGACGGACTCAAGGCCTCCCACGCCCTGGTGGCCGCACTCTTCGGCTTCTACCTCGCGAGCACCGCCATCGCCCCGAGCATCAAGGCAGGCGGCGAGAGCCTCGCGAGCCTCCTCGGCGGAATCAAGTTCTGACGCCCGCACGTCCGTACGCACCACCATCCGTACGCACCACCAGGAGACAGCAGTGGCCCGGCGCCCCCTCCCCCGCATCCTGAGCACAGGCAGCGCGCAGATCGCCCGGAGCCGGGAGCTGGCCCGGACGGCGGCCGACAGCGCCACCGACGTCCTCCATCCGCTGATCACGATCACCCGTGGTCTGCGCCGGCTGGCCTCGGCCGGGCGGCGCAAGTGGGCCGACACCCCAAAGGACAAGCGCGGACCGCTGCTTTTCCTGGTGGCGTCGGTGGTCCTGGTCGTGGCGCTCGCGCCGTACGGCCCGCTGCTCGCCGTCATCACCCTGATGGCGGCGGCAGCATGGCAGGGCCGGGACCGCGGGCAGCCGGAGCCCGACGGCCCCGACGAGTCCCAGGTCCAGCGCCTCCAGTCGCTGTACGAGGCTCTGGTGCCGTACTTCTCGGCCGCCGAGGACCCGACCCCGCTGTACTCCCACGGCGGCGAGTGGGAGAAGGCCTTCACCGCCTACGACTTCGACGGCAGCGGCCGCATCACGCACCTGCTGATCCACTACCCGGCGTACTTCACGGACGGTGAGGCCGAGTCCCGGGCCCGGATCGAGCATCTGCTGCACGCCAAGTCGGGCCGCGACCGCGAGTACCACTTCATCTGGGACGAGCAGGACAACCAGCTCACCGTGACGGCCCTCGCCCCCCTGCCCACCGACATCGCCGCCCAGCGTTTCGTCACGTCCCCCGGCGAGACGGTCCTCGGCTTCACCGACCCCACCCAGGTCCGGCGCACACTCCCCCTCACCCACGATGAGGAACAGCACGACGTACCGCCGGTCGTCTGGCGCACCGGCATCCGCTCCACCGAGCCGCACCTGCTGGTCATGGGCCAGCCGGGCAGCGGCACCTCCACGCTGCTGCGCTCCATCGCCCTGCAGGCCCTCCAGCACGGCGACCTCGTCATCGTCGAGGGCGGCGGCACCGGCGAGTACGCCTGTCTCACCGGCCGGGACGGCGTCCTCGCGGTCGAGTGCGGGCTGACCGGGGCGCTGGCGAGCCTGGAGTGGGCGGCCGCGGAGACAGAGCGCCGGCTGATCGCGGTCAACAGTGCCCGCCAAGCGGGCGACCCGCCGCCGGACGACACCAAACGCCCCCTGTGGATCCTCCTGGACCGGCCGAGCGCCTTCACCCACGTGGCCGCCGCGGACGGCCGCGAGGACCCGCAGGCCCTGCTCCAGCTCCCGCTCCGGCACGGCCGCGCGGCCAACGTGACGGTGGTCGTCGCCGACCAGTTCGACAGCGCGGAGGCCCTGAGCGACGCCGTACGCCAGCACACACGCGCGCGTGTCGTGCTCGGGCCGGCCACGGCCGACCAACTGGAGGCGGTCCTGGGCGCGCCCCCGCACACGACCCCGGTCACCCACGTCCCGCCCGGCCGCGGCTACGCCCGCCTCGGCGCGGGCCCGGTCCACCGGCTCCAGGTCCCGTCGACGCCGGACCCCTACGACGACGCGACGAGCGAGGCGGACCGCCAGGCGGTCCTGGCCCTGCTGCCCCCACGGACGACACCGGCGGACGGCGAGCATGTACCGGAAGGGGGAGCGGTGGAGGCGGTGCCCACCGAGGCGGAACCGACGGAGGCCGTACCCACGGAGCCGACGGAGGCCGTACCCGCGGAGGCCGTACCCGCGGACGACACACCGGCAGAGTCCGCACCCACGGAGGCGGTACCGGCAGAGGCCGCACCCACGGAGGCCGTACCGGCAGAGGCCGCACCCACGGAGGCCGTGCCCACGGAGCCGGTGCCGGCAGAGGCCATGGCGGCGAAAGCTCCGTAGCTGGGCGGTCGCGCCGCCGGGGCGCCGCGGGTGGGCGCGGCCCCTCCGGCGCCCGCCCGGCCCCGTTCACGCCACGAACGTACGAGGCGCCTCGCCACCCCCGGATCCCCCGCTCTCCACCAACCGCGCCGCCGCGGCCAGCCGCGCCGCCGCCTCCTCTGCCACCGCGCCGCCCACGGTGAACGGCAGCCGCACATACCCCTCGAACGCCCCGTCCACCCCGAACCGTGGTCCGGACGGCACCCGCACGCCCACCCGTTCACCCGCCTCGGCGAGCCGTGACCCGGACAGCCCGCCCGTCCGCACCCACAGCGTGAGCCCGCCCTTCGGCACCTCGAACTCCCAGTCCGGCAACTCCCGCCGCACGGCGGCCACCAGGGCGTCCCGGTTGTCCCTGGCCTGACGTCGTCGCACGTCCACGGCCTTCGCCCAGCCACCCGTGCTGAACAGCCAGTTCACCGCCAGCTGCTCCAGCACGGGGGTGCCCAGATCGGCGTACGCGCGGGCGGCGACCAGGCTGCGGATCACGTCGGGAGCGGCGCGCACCCATCCGATCCGCATCCCCGCCCAGAACGCCTTGCTGGCCGAGCCGACCGTGACGACCGTCGAGCCGGCCGGGTCGAAGGCACACATGGCCCGCGGCATCACGTCCGCGATGTCCTCGTCAAGCCACAACTCGCTCATCGTCTCGTCGGCGACCAGCACCGTGCCGGCCGAGCGCGCGGACTCCACCAGCTGCCGCCGCTGGTCCTCGTCGGCGAGCGCGCCGGTCGGGTTGTGGAAGTCGGCGACGACGTACGCGATCCGGGGCGCGGCGTCCCGCAGGACCTGTCGCCAGCGGTCCATGTCCCAGCCGGTCAGCCCTTCGGCCATCGCGACGGGCACCAGCCGGGCACCCGCCGCCCGCATCAGCTGGAGGATATTGGCGTAGGAGGGCGATTCCACGGCGATGCGCTCACCGCGCCCGGCGAACAGATGGCAGATGGCGTCGATCGCGCCCATCGCGCCGGTCGTCACCATGATCTGTTCGGGCATCGTCGGGATCCCGCGTGCCGTGTACCTCTCGGCGATCATCGCGCGCAGCGCGGGCAGCCCGGCCGGATAGTCACCGTGCGTGTGGGCGTACGGCGGCAGTTCCTCCAGGGCCCCCTGCACGGCTCGGGTCAGCCACGGCTCGGGGGCGGGGAGCGCCGCGCAGCCGAGGTCGATCATCGAACCGAGGGCCTCGGGGGGCAGGGGTTCGAGGCCGCGCGCGGGCAACGGGTTGCCGGCCGGCACCGCCGTCCAGCTGCCGGCGCCGCGCCGGGACTCCAGGAAGCCCTCGGCGCGCAGCGCCTCGTACGCCGCCGCGACCGTCGTACGGCTGACGGACAGGGACAGCGCCAGTTCGCGCTCGGCGGGCAGCCTGGCGGCGACCGGCACCCGGCCCTCCAGCACCAGCAGCCGGATGCCGTCGGCCAGCGCACGGTAGGCGGGCGGGCGGCGGGTGCCCGGGCCGGCCGGACGGTCCTGCTGGGAGTTGAGCAGCCGGGCGAGCTGCGCGGCACCCATTGCCGAGGTCCACTGCGCCATGGAAATCAGTCCACCTTCCCCGAATTGGCCATAGATGATGTTTCCACCCAAGCCACAGGGTGTCATGCATCAGGCCACTGCCACCACACTCCAGGGGGACCTCTTGTCCACGAAGAGCCCGAGCCGTACCGGGCGACGGTTGATCCAGCTGTACGTCGGCCTCGGGCTGTACGGGGCGAGTTCGGCGCTGCTCCTCCGGTCCGGTCTGGGCCTGGAGCCCTGGAACGTGCTGCATCAAGGGCTGGCCGAACTCACCGGCCTGACGATCGGCATCGTGTCGATCACCGTGGGCGCGGCGGTGCTGCTCCTGTGGATCCCGCTGCGCCAACGCCCCGGCCTCGGCACCGTTTCCAACGTCTTCGTGGTCGGCATCGCCCTGGATGGCACGCTCGCCGCCGTCCCCGCGGCGCACACCCTCGCCGTACGCGTTCCGCTACTGCTGGCAGGGATCCTGCTCAACGGGGTGGCCACCGGCCTCTACATCTCGGCCCGCTTCGGACCAGGCCCGCGGGACGGGCTGATGACCGGCCTGCACCGGCGCACGGGCCGCTCGATCCGTCTGATGCGGACGGCCGTGGAGGTGGCGGTCGTCGTGACCGGCTTCGCCCTGGGCGGCACCATCGGCATCGGCACTCTGCTGTACGCGGTGTCGATCGGCCCGCTCGCCCAGGTCTTCCTGCGCGTCTTCGCCGTCCGGCCGGCATCCGACGGCAGCGCGGTCGTTGCCACCGGGCAACCCCGGCAGGCGATACTTCGACCGTGACCTCGCGGATACGCCACCCCTACCTCGACCATCCGGGCCCGATCGCCTTCGCCCACCGCGGCGGGGCGGCGGACGGTCTGGAGAACACGGCGCTGCAGTTCCGGCGCGCGGTCGAGGCGGGTTACCGCTATCTGGAGACCGACGTCCACGCCACCGCGGACGGCAGACTCGTCGCCTTCCACGACGCGACCCTGGACCGGGTGACGGACGGGGCGGGCCTGATCGCCGACCTGCCCTGGAAGGACGTACGGCACGCGCGTGTGGCGGGCGAGGAACCGGTGCCCCTCTTCGAGGAGCTTCTGGAGACCTTCCCCGAGGCGCGCTGGAACATCGACGTCAAGGCAGAGTCCGCGCTGCTCCCCCTCCTGGAGCTCGTCGAACGCACGAACTCCTGGGACCGGATCTGCCTCGGCTCGTTCGCCGAGGCGCGTGTGGTCCGCGCCCAGCGGCTGGCCGGCCCGCGCCTGGCGACGTCGTACGGCACCCGCGGTGTCCTCAACCTGCGGCTGCGCTCCTGGGGGCTGCCGGCGGCCGTGCGTCGCTCCGCGGTCGCCGCGCAGGTGCCGGAGATCCAGTCTGGCATCCAGGTGGTCGACCACCGCTTCCTGCGCACCGCCCACGCGCTCGGGCTGCAGGTGCACGTGTGGACGGTGAACGAGCCGGAACGCATGCACCGGCTCCTGGACCTGGGAGTCGATGGCATCATGACCGATCACATCGACACACTGCGCAGGGTGATGGAGGACCGCGGCGTCTGGGTCTGACACCCCGGAAGCCCTCGGGCCGCACGTCCGCGCGCGGCACCTTCACGGGGAGGGGAGGGCACGGATGGGCACCGACACCGTGCGGGCGGGATCGGCGGACGAGGCCGCCGAACGGCGGCGCGAGCAGCGCGGCTGGTACTTCTACGACTGGGCCTGCTCCGTCTACTCGACGAGCGTGCTCACCGTCTTCCTCGGCCCCTATCTGACCTCGGTCGCCAAGTCGGCCTCGGACGCGGACGGCTTCGTGCATCCGCTGGGGATCCCGGTGCGCGCCGGGTCTTTCTTCGCGTACTCGGTGTCCCTGTCGGTGGTCGTGGCCGTGCTGGTGATGCCCCTGGTGGGCGCCGCCGCCGACCGCACCGGCCGCAAGAAGCCTCTCCTGGCGGCCGCCGCGTACACCGGGGCCGCCGCGACGACGGGCATGTTCTTCCTCGGCGGCGACCGCTATCTGCTCGGCGGCGCCCTGCTGATCGTCGCGAACGCCGCGCAGTCCGTGGCGATGATGCTCTACAACTCCTACCTGCCGCAGATCGCCCCGCCCGAGGAACGCGACGCCGTCTCCTCCCGGGGCTGGGCCTTCGGATACGCGGCGGGCGCACTGGTCCTGGTCGTGAACCTCGTCCTCTACACCGGCCACGAGTCCTTCGGCCTCTCGGAGAGCGCCGCGGTCCGCATCTGCCTGGCCTCCGCGGGCCTGTGGTGGGGGGCCTTCGCCCTCATTCCGCTACGGCGGCTGCGCGATCGCCGCTCCGAAACGAAGGCCGCGCCGGAGGGGACCGCCCCCGGCCTCCGCCAGCTCGCCGCGACCGTCCGCGACATGCGCCGCCACCCGCACACCCTCGCCTTCCTGCTGGCGTACCTCATCTACAACGACGGCATCCAGACCGTGATCTCCCAGGCCTCGGTGTACGGCTCCGAAGAGCTCGGCCTCGGGCAGTCGACGCTCATCGGCGCCGTGCTGCTGGTTCAGGTGCTGGCCGTGGCAGGCGCGCTGACGATGGGGCGACTTGCCCGGATCTACGGTGCGAAGCGCACGATCCTGGGCTCGCTGGTCGCGTGGACGGTGACCCTGGGCGCCGGGTACTTCCTGCCGGCCGGGGCGCCCGGGTGGTTCTTCGTCCTGGCCGCCGGGATCGGCCTCGTCCTCGGCGGCAGCCAGGCACTGTCCCGGTCGCTGTTCTCCCATCTCGTGCCGCCCGGCAAAGAGGCCGAGTATTTCTCGGCATACGAGATGAGCGACCGGGGCATGAGCTGGCTGGGCCCGCTGCTGTTCGGGATCACCTACCAGGTGACCGGAAGTTATCGGGACGCGATCATCTCGCTGGTGGCCTTCTTCGTCATCGGGTTCGTGCTCCTGGCACGGGTTCCGGTACGGCGGGCGATCGGCGACGCGGGCAATCCGATTCCCGAAAGGATTTAGCGTTCAACACGAAAGCGCTGTAGTGTACGCGTTTGGCCTGCCAGGCGTACCGTTACTGCGCGTCAAAGATGCCGAAACGCTGTGTCACATCTGTTAGCAGATGTGACAAACCGGGCACTGGTGGGTACAACAAGGGCGGCTACGACGGCGACCATTGCCCGGGACGGGACCCGGAACGGGAATCTTTACCGCCGACCGGACGTTGACCGGATGACGACGACAGCGACACCTGTCCTGTGGGCGACAAGCCCGGGAGGCACGATTCATGAGTGAGCGAGCTCTTCGCGGCACGCGCCTCGTGGTGACCAGCTACGAGACGGACCGCGGCATCGACCTGGCCCCGCGCCAGGCCGTGGAGTACGCATGCGAGAAGGGGCACCGCTTTGAGATGCCCTTCTCGGTCGAGGCGGAGATCCCGCCGGAGTGGGAGTGCAAGGTCTGCGGGGCCCAGGCACTCCTCGTAGACGGCGACGGCCCTGAGGAAAAGAAGGCCAAGCCCGCGCGTACACACTGGGACATGCTGATGGAACGGCGCACCCGCGAGGAACTCGAAGAGGTCCTCGAGGAGCGCCTGGCAGTTCTTCGCTCCGGCGCGATGAACATTGCGGTCCATCCGCGAGACAGCCGGAAGTCGGCGTAGTCCCTTCGGGGTCTGGGCGGACGAACAACGCACCAAGTAACCGCGGGCGCCGTACGTGAGTTCACGTACGGCGCCCGCGGTTTCGCGTTGCTGTCCGGGCCGCCGCACAGCTCGGTGCGTCACGGCGGCCCGGACCACTCAGTGCGTCAGCGGCGGGCGCGGACCCTGAGGCGGGTCCCTGGGCTCGTCGCTGGGCTCGTCCCTGATGACCTCGCCCTGGACCACCTTGCCGTCGGGGCGGTGCATGCGAGCCTGCTGGAAGGCACCGCCCAGGGTGCCCTGGGTGGCCTCGCGGAGCTTGCGGTCGACGGTGCGCTCCGCGTAGCGGCCGAGAGCCTGCTGCACCGGCGGGATCAGCAGGAGCAGCCCCAGCGCGTCGGAGATCAGGCCGGGGATCATCAGGAGCAGGCCGCCGAGCATCATGAGGCCGTTTCCGCCGCCGTTCGAGCCCGACGGGGCTCCACCCCGCTGCAGCGCCTCGTTCAGGTTCTGGAAGGCGCGCCTGCCCGCCTGCTTGATGACCACCGAGCCGAGCACGAGGGCGGCGAGCAGCAGCAGGAACACCGTGATCCCGCCGGTCGCGCCGGCGACCATGGTCAGCAGCCAGATCTCCAGCACCAGCCAGGCGGCGACGCCCAGCGGCAGGTAGGTGAGCAGCCGGGAGCGCCGGGGCCGGGCGGGGTGCGTGGGAGTCGGAGCGCCAGTCGTCATGCTTCCAGTGTGCCTGGGCCCGGCTCAGCACGGGGTAAGGGGACGATCAACCGGGGCTGTGAACTCCTGCGACTACGACTGTGAGGGCTTGCCCCGGCCCGCGATCCTGCCGACCCGCTCCCCCACGCCCCACGTCGTGACCCGCCACAGGGCCTCCACGAGGATGTCGCGGCTCATCTTGGAGTCGCCGTGCTCGCGCTCCACGAAGGTGATGGGCACCTCGACGACGTGGTAGCCGGCCCTGACCGCGCGGCGGGCGAGGTCCACCTGGAAGCAGTAGCCCTGGGAGGCGACCTCTTCGAGGCCGAGGCCTTCGAGGGTTTCGCGGCGGAAGGCGCGGTAGCCGCCCGTGATGTCGCGCAGCGGCAGGTCCAGGGCGACGCGGGAGTAGAGGCTGCCGCCGCGGGAGATGTACTCGCGGGACTTGGGCCAGTTCACGACCCGGCCGCCGGGCACCCAGCGGGAGCCGAGGACCAGGTCGGCGCCCTTGAGGGCGGTCAGCAGGCGGGGCAGTTGCTCGGGCTGGTGGGAGCCGTCGGCGTCCATCTCGACCAGGACGCCGTAGCCGTTGTCCATGCCCCAGCGGAAGCCTGCCAGGTAGGCGGCGCCCAGGCCTTCCTTGCCCTTGCGGTGCAGGACCTGCACGTGGTCGTCCCCGATGGCCAGTTCGTCGGCGAGCTTGCCCGTGCCGTCGGGGCTGTTGTCGTCGGCCACGAGAACGTGCACCTCGGGGACCGCCTTGCGCACCCGGCCCACGATGGCCTTGATGTTCTCCGCCTCGTTGTAGGTCGGAATGATCACCAACGCCGTGCCGAGCGGGCCGAACTGCCTCCCCCGGTCCTGTGCCGCGAGAGTCCCGTCGCCGTCGTTCACTGCTGCCCCTTCAAGTCCGTACGCAGAGGTCCACCATAGTGGCCGCCGCCTGCGATGACGTGACAGGACGTAAGTATGGTGGTGTCGTTTCCACAAAAGCGGGGTAAGAGTGCGCTCTTCGGGACTGTGCGTACGGTGTCGACGGCTGTGCGTGCTGCGGATGGGGGCCCGGCGCCCTTCGGGCCGACCAGGGACCCGCTGGCTGCGGATCGACCGAAAGCCGTTGTCTACTGAACGCCCGGGCCCCACCCGGGTCACACCTCCCCGACCGGCCGGAACGTTCCCTCGTCGTGGCGCGGGCGCTGGGCCTGGCTCCCAGTGGCGGTGCCCCGGTGCGGCACACCGTCCCTGACCCAGCGGCGCGGCGGCGAGTACGCGGACGTTCCCCGGTCGGGCGTCCGGTGGTGGACTCGGCCGAACCTACCGGCCCGCTGCCGTCGGCTGTCAACAGCCGTTTCACCTGCGCCTCTTCTGTCAAAGCCCTGGTCAGCGCTGAGGATACGCAGGTCGCGAGAAGAGGCGGCGACGACCGATCGGCGGTGCGCCACCCCGGTAGATCACTCGCCCGGCCGTACGAACACGGTCCGTCCGCCCACCACGGTGCGCAGGCAGACGGGGAGGTCCAGGCCGGGGGTCAGGTCGGGCAGGCCGGGGGTCCCGGAGCGGGGGTCGGTCGACCAGCGGGCGACCCGGTCGTCCGGGGCCTGGACCACGAGTTCCTCGGTGCGCCAGACGGCGTAGTCCGCGGGTGCGCCCGGCACCAGGACCCCCGCGTCGTCCCGTCCGACGGCCCGCCAGCCGCCGCGGGTGTGCGCGGTGAACGCGGCACGCACGGAGACGCGGTGCCCGGGGGTCCGGTGGAAGGCGGCCGCGCGGACCGTGCCCCAGGGGTCGAGGGGCGTGACCGGGCTGTCGGAGCCGAAGGCGAGCGGGACGCCGGCCCGCAGCATGGCCGCGAAGGGGTTGAGGGTGCGGGCCCGCTCGGCGCCCAGGCGCTGGGCGTACATGCCGTCCTCGCCGCCCCACAGCGCGTCGAAGACGGGCTGGACGGACGCGGTCAGGCCGAGCTCTGCGAAGGCGGCGATCGTCTCGGGCGTGAGCATCTCGGCGTGTTCGACGCGGTGACGGGCGGCCCGGACACGGGCGAGGCCGAGCTTCTCCGCGGCGGCGCGCACGCCCTCGACGACGGCGGTCACGGCGGCGTCGCCGATCGCGTGGAAGCCCGCCTGGAGGCCCGCCTCGGTGCACGCGGTGACGTGCGCGGCAACGGCGGCGGCGTCCAGGTAGGCGGTGCCGGTGTGGCCGGCGTCGGTGTACGGCTGGTGCAGACAGGCGGTGTGGGAGCCGAGGGCGCCGTCCACGAACAGGTCGCCGGCCGCCCCGATCGCGCCCAGCTCGCGGGCCTTGTCGATGTCCTGGTCGGCCCAGTAGCCGACCACCCGCGGCCCGGTCTCCTCGGCCGCGAGCCGGAGCAGGCCGGTGAAGTCCTCCTCGGAGGAGATCTCCGGCCCCGCACACTCGTGCACCGTCCCGATGCCGAGCGAGGCGGCGTGGGCGAGGGCGGCGCGCTGGGCCTCGGTGCGCTGCTGCGGCCTGACGGCGCCGAGGGCGGCGGCGCGTACGGCGTGGTGGGCGTCGGCGGTCAGAGGGGCGTCCGGAGCGTCGAGACCGGGGGTCAGGTCCAGCAGGGCCGTCGTGACGACCGCCGAGTGCACGTCGATCCGGCTGAGGTACAGCGGGCGGCCACCGGTGGCCGCGTCGAGTTCGGCGCGGGCCGGGGGGCGGCCGCCGGGCCAGCGGGCGGCGTCCCAGCCGTGGCCGAGCAGGACGCGGTCGTTCGGGCGGGCGGCGGCGAAGTCCCGTACGAGGGCGAGGGCCGCGTCGAGGGACGGTGCGTCGGACAGGTCGAGGCCGGTGAGGGCGAGGCCCGTGGACGTGGTGTGCACGTGCGCGTCGGTGAACGCGGGGGTGACCAGCGCCCCGTCCAGGTCGATCACCGCGTCGACCCCGTCCGCGAAGGCGTCGGCCGCACCCTCGGAGCCGACCCAGGCGACTTGGCCGCGCTCCACGACCATCGCGGTCGCGAACGGGTCGGCGGGGCTGTGCACCTCGCCGCGGCGCAGGAGGACGGTGGTCGGTTCGGCGGTGCGTTCACTCATGAGGGACAGTTTCGCGCCTCGCTCGGGGCGTCCGGCACGCAGGTCCGTCAGATCCGGGGCGGCCGTGCCTCGTACGGCGTGGACAGCACCACCGTGGTCCGCGTGGACACCCCCGCCAGCGACCTGAGCCGGGCCAGCAGCTCCTCCAGGGCGTGCGGGGTGGAGACCCGCACCTTGAGGATGTAGTTCTCGTCGCCGGCGACGCTGTGGCAGGCCTCGATCTCGGGGACGCCGGCGAGGCGGTCCGCGATGTCGTCGGGGGCGCTGGGGTCGAACGGCTTCACGGAGATGAAGGCGGTCATGGGCAGGCCGACGGCTTCGGGGTCGACCACCGCGGCGTAGCCGCGGATGACCCCGCGCTGTTCCAGCCGGCGCACCCGCTGGTGCACGGCCGAGGTGGACAGGCCGGTGGCTTTGCCCAGGTCTGTGTAGCTCATCCGCCCGTCCTTGACGAGCAGCTGAACGATTTGCCGGTCGAGCTCCTCCATGGCGCAAGAACCTACAGTGCGGCTGATCTCCTTCGATACCTGAGCGGCGCAGGTCATGCCCGGTTCGTGACGCCGCAGGGGGTGGCCCGTGCGCCATCCGGGGGACAAAGCGGCCGCCTCGGGCACCTGCGAATGGCATGTGACGAAGACCACACACCCCTGACCGGCTCCGTGATGTTCTCGTGATTACCGCCGAGACGGGACGGGAAGTGCTTGCTGTGGTCGAGGCCGCAGCGCCTTCACGGCCCAGCCCGAGGGGGAGAATTCAATGCAGAGTCTTAAGCGCCCTGGTCGTACCGCACCCAAGCGGCCGCAGCTGGTCGTCGAATCCGAGCCGGAGGGCGTCGAACCCGACGAACTCGACGAACTCGACGCCTACGACACCTTCGAGATGTACCGGGTCGTCTGCCCGGACTGCGCGCAGCCCATCGCCCTGCTGGCGGACGAGGAAGTCCTGCCGGAGCACGCGCTGTGCGCCTCGCCGTGGAACCCGTTCGGGCTCACGGTCTGCACCGGCACCGGCCGCAAGGCGTCCGACGCCCGCCCGGCGGACGAGTCGGCCGAGCCTCAGGAGCAGGTCACCGCACTCCTGTTGACCCTCCCTCAGGGACTCGACTGGCGGACGCAGCCCTTCTCGCACGTCGGCGGACCGGGCTCCCGTCCCATCCGGGTGCCCGTCATGCGCCGCCAGGCCGCCTGAGCGGCCTCGATCCCACCCCGTGACCGAGCCGCGCCACGGCTCGCAGAGCGTCGTGGCGCGGTTCGGTGTGCCTGGGCCGGGGGGTGTCGGGGTGCCGTCGAGTCAGGAGGTCGCGCCTCCCCGGACGGTCGCGAACTCACGCCCGAATCCGGGGACCGGTGACCTGTCCCCGGGCTTCCGCGTTGCCCTGGTATGACCCCCACACCCACCGCGACCGGGCGTCAGCGCCGCATGTTCGTTCCGGCGCCGGTTCCCGCATCCGCAAAATCGGTTCCGCTGGCGCCACCACAGGTCCAGGACCCGCCCATCTACCGCGATCTGATGCGCGCCTGGGCCGACCGCGGCCGCACCCTGCCGGGGCGCCACGACCCGGAGTGGGCCAGGCTCGCGGCGCCCCAGGTGACGTCGGGTCAGTTCAGCGGGTCTCAGGACCCGCGAGATGACGGGCGATGACCATCCGCTGGATCTGGTTGGTGCCCTCGACGATCTGCAGGACCTTGGCCTCGCGCATGTACCGCTCGGCCGGGAAGTCGGCGGTGTAGCCGTACCCGCCGAGGACCTGGACGGCGTCGATGGCCACCCTCATCGCCGTGTCGGTGCAGTGGAGCTTGGCCATGGCCGCCTGCTTGGCGAACGGCCGGCCCGCGTCCCGCAGTCGCGCCGCCGCCAGGTACAGCGCCCGGCCGGCCTCGATCTGGGTCGCCATGTCGGCGAGCATGAAGCGCAGCCCCTGGAAGTCGGCGATGGGCCGTCCGAACTGCCGCCGTCCGGTCGCGTAGGCCACCGCCTCGTCAAGCGCCGCCTGGGCCAGGCCGATCGCGCAGGCCGCGATGCCGAGCCGCCCGGAGTCGAGCGCGGCCAGGGCGATCGCGAAGCCCTGGCCCTCGTCGCCGAGACGCCGGTCGTCGGGGACGCGGACCCCGTCGAAGTGGACCTGTGCGGTCGGCGAGCCCTTCATGCCCATCTTCTTCTCCGGCGCCGCGGCGCTCAGACCCGCCGCGTCGGCGGGCACCAGGAAGGCCGTGATCCCACGCGGGCCCTCCTCGCCCGTGCGGGCCATGACGGTGTAGAAGTCGGCGATCCCGCCGTGCGTGATCCACGCCTTGGTTCCGCTGATCACCCAGTCCTGGCCGTCGCGCACCGCCTTCGTACGCAGTGAGGCGGCGTCCGAGCCGGAGGACGGCTCCGAGAGGCAGTACGCGCCCAGCAGACCGCCCCCGAGCATCGCGGGCAGGTGCTCGATCTGCTGCTCCTTGGTGCCGTAGGCGGCGAGCGCGTACGAGGCCAGGGTGTGCACGCTGACGCCGAGGCCGACGGTCAGGCGGGCGGCGGCGAGTTCCTCGAGGACCTGGAGGTAGACCTCGTAGGGCTGGTCACCGCCGCCGTACTCGGAGTCGTACGGCAGGCCGAGCAGTCCGGACTCGGAGAGCAGGGTGAAGACCTCGCGCGGGAAGCGTCCGGCGTCCTCCTCCTCGGCCGCCTTCGGGGCGATCTCGCGCTGCGCGATGTCGCGGACGAGCGAGATCAGATCCCGGGCCTCGTCCGTGGGCAGTTGCCGGTCCACCGGCTGCGGGGCGCGGTCGGGCATGGCGACGCTCTCCTCCCTGTCGGGAACGGGCGGACAGGCCCGTTGTGGGGTCAGCTCCGCCGGGTCTCACTGGTGCCGGCCGATGCTCGCACTCCCGGGTCGCGGAAGCTGCTGACCAGCGGCTGTGCGCTGTGAGTATGCCCGATCGGATGCACCCCGTCACCAGTTAACGACCGCTTACTTCAAGAAATTCCGGCACGTCCGACGTCGGCCGAAAATTGGTACGAACCATTGACCCGAATGGTCTAGTCCTCTTACTGTTTCGCTCCAACGCTTCCCCGCGTTCATGCCAATCGGCGTGCGATCCCCTCCCTGTCCCCTGCGAGGAGACACCCGATGCCCACCCCGCTCCACCACCGCGCCCGGTTCCGGGCCCTCCTGTCCGCCTCGTGCTGCGCCGCCCTCGGCGCCGCCCTGCTCGCCGGTGCGGGCACCGCCACCGCCGACGAGCCCGCCCCCGCCCTGGCTTCCGAGCCCGGCGCGGCCGGCTCGAAGGTCGTCGGCTACTTCACCGACTGGGGCATCTACGGCCGCCAGTACTTCGTCAAGAACATCGAGACCTCCGGCTCCGCCGACAAGCTCACCCACATCAACTACGCCTTCGGCAACGTCACCGACGGCAAGTGCGCCCTCGGCGACGCCTGGGCGGACACCGACAAGCCGTTCACCGCCGAGGAGTCCGTCGACGGTGTCGCCGACACCGCGGACCAGCCGCTGAGCGGCAACTTCAACCAGCTGCTCAAGCTGAAGAAGCTCCACCCCGACCTCAAGATCATCTGGTCGTTCGGCGGCTGGAGCTGGTCGGGCGGCTTCGGCGAGGCGGCCAAGGACCCGGCGGCCTTCGCCCAGTCCTGCCACGACCTGGTCGAGAACTCGAAGTGGGCGGACGTCTTCGACGGCATCGACATCGACTGGGAGTACCCGAACGCCTGTGGCCTGACCTGCGACACCAGCGGCCGGGACGCGTTCCGGGACGTGATGGCCGCGCTGCGCGCCAAGTTCGGCAAGCGGCAGCTGGTCACCGCGGCGATCACCGCCGACGCCACCCCCGGCGGCAAGATCGACGCGGCGGACTACGCGGGCGCGGCGCGGTACGTCAACTGGTACAACCCCATGACGTACGACTACTTCGGCACCTGGGCCGCCGCCGGCCCGACGGCGCCGCACTCCCCGCTGACGTCCTACCCGGGCATCCCGGAGGAGGGCTACAACACCGCCGCCACCATCGCCAAGCTCAGGAGCCTGGGCATCCCGTCCTCGAAGCTGCTGCTCGGCATCGGCTTCTACGGGCGCGGCTGGACCGGCGTCACGCAGGCGAAGCCGGGCGGCACGGCCACCGGCCCGGCGGCGGGCACGTACGAGGCCGGCTTCGAGGACTACAAGGTGCTGAAGACCACGTGCCCGCCCACCGGGATCGTCGGCGGCACCGCCTACGCCAAGTGCGGCAGCGACTGGTGGAGTTACGACACCCCGAAGACGATCAAGGGGAAGATGAAGTACAAGGACGCGCAGGGTCTGGGCGGCACGTTCTTCTGGGAGCTGAGCGGGGACACCACAGACGGTGAGCTGATCAGGGCGATCAACTAGCCCGGCACACCGAGGACTTGGGGCGGAGGACCACGAGCCTTCGCCCCAGGTCGCCAGTAGACAGTTCTCAGCCGTCAGCCGTTGTCGCGGCGGGCCGGCTCCGGGGCCGGATAGGCGGGCTCCATCTCCTCGATGGCCCGCATCGAACCGCCGAGCATCTTCACCAGCAGTTCGCGCATCGTGTCGCGGGACAGCGTGGGGCGGTCGATCCAGGCGAGGGTGGCGCCCTCGACGCTGCACAGCCAGGCAAGCAGGCCCATGCGCGGCACCGGCGCGAGGTCGCCTCGGCCGTACGCCCCCTCGGCGATGGTGGCGACGATCGCCTCGCGCACTCCGTCCCGGATGGCGTGCACCTCGGCGTCGAAGCCGACGCCACCGCTGACGATGGTGCGGTAGGCGGCCTGGTTGTGCTCCGCGTACCGCAGATAGCTGTCGACGGTGCGGTGGACCCGGTCCACCGGCTCCAGTTCGAGGCCGCTCGCCGCGAAGGTGACCAGGTCGGCGACGGAGTCCTGGATGATCGCCAGGTAGTAGCCGCGCTTGGACTGGAAGTAGTAGTAGATCAGCCCCTTGGCGACATGCGCCTGCCGGGCGATGTCGTCCATCGAGAGTGCGTCGTACGACGTGTCGGCGAACAACTTCCGCCCGATGGCGATGAGTTCGGCACGGCGTGCGACCGAGCGCTCGGTGCCGCGCGCCCGGGGACGGGCGGCGTCGCGCTGGTGACTGATATTCAATTTCGACCCTGGTCTCAACGGGCGGCGGGACACCCGCAGTATGTCAGGTCGGGTATGTGACAGATCACAGCAGGCCGAGCTGGGTGACGAGCATCGCGATCACCACGACGAGGGTCCAGCCCATGACGTGCTCGACGACCTTCGGGCCGTCGTCGCGGGGACCGCCGGTACGGGCGCGGGCGGCGGTGGCTGAGTGTGCGGTCATGGCTTCTCGCTGAGGTCGGACGTACGGGTGGGCTCCCCCCACCGGACTGTCCACCTTGCCACCGGAAGCGGCTTTTGGGGCCGAGAGCTTGGTCACACGCGGACGGCCCCCGCCGCGGCGCCGGGGGCCGTCCGTGCACCGGGTTCAGCGCACGCCCACCGCCGCGAGCGCCTTGCGCTGGCGCGCGGTCGGCAACGCCGGGAAGTACAGGTAGCAGACGCCTCCGGTGCCGGAGACGACCTTGCCACTGGCGTTGTACCGCTTGGTGCGGAGCCAGATGTTCTCCCACTCTCGCCGCTTGTACACGCGCCGCACGGCCTCGTTGGTCGGCGAGGCCGGGTCGTTGGCGATCACGTCGCCGGCCGCCGTGAAGCCGATGACCGTCATCAGATGGCCGGAGGTGCCGTAACCCGCCCCCGTCAGCTCCTCCTTGAGGAAGGACTGGGACGTTATGGCCGGGATGCCGGCCGCGATCAGCGTCTCCAGGTCGGTGAGGGAGCCGAGCCGGGTGACCACGCCCTGGAGGCCCTTGAAGGTGGCGGCGTAGGCGGCGTTGAACGGCCAGTTGCCGCAGCCCGCGTACTGGTAGTCGTACGTGAAGCGGGCCGCGTGGCACACCTGCGGGTCGGCGTACTCCGGCTCGACCCAGGCCAGCTGCTCGGAGGAGAGCCGGCCGCCCCAGTACTCGATGATCATCTGCGAGGAGGTGGGGCTGCACCAGGCCTCGCCGCCGTTGTCGTACTCGGGGTACTGGCCGACGTGGATCTCCTGCGAGTAGCGCGGCACGCCCAGTTCCTGGGCGAGGCCGGGGACGGAGGCCGCGACGGTGAAGCGGTCGGGGACGTCGGAGCCCATCGCGCCGAGCCGCCAGACCGTGGGCGTGACCTTCGCGCCGGGCTTGCGGTAAAGGGTGAGCCGCAGGCGGTACGAGACCAGGCGCAGGCCCGTGGCCGGGTCGTCGATCGCGAAGGTGTCCGTCCAGATGCTGCTCTTGTCGTCGCTCTGGTCGTCGACCGAGGTACGCCTGATGTCCTGGTCGCCGGCCGCCCAGCGGCCCATCACGTACCAGGGGGTGTCCGTACCGTCGGAGTACGTACCCTTCAGCTCGACCTGGATCCAGGTGCCGCCCGGGGTGCGCGCGTTCCAGGAGGTGATCACCTCGGTGGAGGGGACGGCAAGGCCGTGGACGGGAGACGTCCAGGTGGCGTACTCCCAGGCGGCCGTCCTGCCGGTGTGCGGGTCGGTGTAGTCGACGGTGCCCACGGGGCTGCCGATCACGAGCCCGGGGCGGGTGCCCGCGACGGCCCGGGTGCCCTTGGCGGCGCCGCCGCGCCAGTCGGCGTACGAGATCCAGAAACGGTTGTCGACCGGGCGGGCCCGGACGGCTGTGTCGGTCACGGCACTGCTCACGGTGTCGGCGGACGCCGGGCCCGCGCTGCCGGCCACGGCGGCGGCGACCGCGGCGGCCAGGACGGTTCTGCGGGACGGCTGTTCGGCTCTGCTCATGGGCGGAATGACCCCCAAGGTGTTCGAGTCGGGGCAGGTCCAATGCACGGTTGTGCGCCAACTATGGAGCAGCCCGCATGCTCCTGCCAGCACTTCGGGCCATGCCACGCCCGGCAATATTGGTCTCCTCCACTGGCATGACCTGGCCGACTTAGACTGCACGGAGAAAAACCGCCCCTACGCCCCTGCTCCCCGCCCTCCGCTCCCTGCTCCCTTGAGGAACGGCCATCCGCGACCTCGCCTCCCGGCTCCGCCGGCTGCCCCCGTCCTGCGGCCCGGTCCGCCTGATCGGCGTCGACGGGCACGCCGGCTCCGGCAAGTCCACGTTCGCCGGCCGGTTGGCCCGGGAACTGGACGACGCGCCGGTGCTGCGCCTCGACGACATCGCCAGCCACGAGGAGCTGTTCGGCTGGACCGGGCGGCTGCTGTCCCAGGTGATCGAACCGCTCGGCCGCGGCGAGCGCGCCCAGTACACGCCCTACGACTGGCACACCCGCCGCTTCGGACCACCGCGCGCCCTGCCGCCGGCCCCGGTGATCCTGATCGAGGGCGTCGGTGCGGGCCGCCGGGCACTGCGTCCGCATCTGGCCCACCTGCTGTGGATGGAGGTGCCGCGCGAGGTGGCGTGGGCGCGCGGGCGGTCGCGGGACGGGGAGGAACAGCGGGAGTTCTGGGCCGGGTGGGTCAGGGCGGAACAACGGCACTTCGCCGACGACTCCTCGCGGCCCTTCGCCGACCTTCTGGTACGGCAGTGCCAGGAGGGATATGAGGTGGTTCATGGGCCTGCCGGGACGGTTGGCTCGGACCACGATGTCACGTACGGTGACGGGCCGTCGGCAGTGTGCTGAACTTGTGAAGGGCCTTGCGGGAGAAGTTCCCGGAGTGCTTCAACTCGGCTTGACCGGGGGGCCGTACAGGTCTTACGTTCTGAATGTGCGGCCATTCGAAGCCGCCCGCAGACGCGAAGCCCCCGGTTGTTCCCCCGTGATCGGGGGCTTCGTTCTGCCCTCTCTCTCCCCAATTCGGACGCCCCGAGGCACGATCTACTCACGCTCGGTCACCATGCGTGAGTCCGCCCCTCCGCTCCCACCTCGCCAAACGGCCTGTGCGGCACCCTACGGCGGGCGACACCACCGCAGGTACGATGCCCTCGGTGCGACCTGGACGGCTGCTCTGCACACCGTTGCAACTCCGGTCCGCGGCAGAGCGGTTGGACCAAGCGGTCGACGGGCACCGGCCCGCCGGCCAACCAAACGGGGGCACGCTTTGTGGGGGACGTGATGGACTTCGGCACGCAGGGCCCCGAGGCCCCGGCCGACCTCGCCTGGCTGCGAGGGGTGGACGCCTACACGATGGGCGCCTACCCGCAGGCGGAGGAGGAGTTCCGCACCGCGGTGCGGATCGATCCCGGGATGGCCGACGGCTGGCTCGGACTGCACGCACTGCGTGTGGACACGACGACCGCGCTGCTGAGGATGTTCCGGCACCGGGACCGCTTCGGCGAACAGCGCGCCCGGCACCGGCGCACCCTCAACTCCTGGTACTGGCTGGGCTGGTGGGTGCAGCCCGTGCTGGAAAGCCCGCGCGACCTGCTCCTCGCCCACGCCTCGCACTGGCTGGACGGCCGGCACGTCCCGGAGCTGGACCGGGCCCTCGCGGGTCTGCCGCCGGTCGACGCCGACCACCAGGTCCGCTTCCTGCACGCCTGCCGCGCCTATCTCGTCAAGGACTGGGAACAGCTCGTCCGGCACACCGACCCGCTGGTCAACGACCCCATGCTGGGCATCGAGGCGGGACTGTTCGGCGGTATGGCCCGGGTCCGCCTCGAGATGTACGGGCAGGCCGAACCGCTGTTGTCGGCGGCCCTGATGCGCTGTCGCAGCGAGCAGCCCCAGCGCAAGGAACTGCGCTACTGGCTGGCACGGGCTCACGAGGGCACCGGCCGCAGTGCGGCAGCCCTCCCCCTGTACCGCGCCGTGCACCGCGTCGACCCGGCCTTCATGGACACCTCGGCCCGGCTCGCCGCGATCTCCGAGGGCGACGGGTACGACGAGGCCACCGACCTCGCCGCGATCACACTCACCGGGGCCGGGCAGGACATGATGGACGGCCCCGACGGGTTCGACCCGCTCTTCGGCACCGAAGGGCGGGACCTCCGGCTCCCGGAACCGGACCTGCCGCCCGCCGGTCCGCTGCCGTCGGCCACCGACCCGACGGTGCGCGAGAAGGGCGCAGCGTCACCGTTGCTCCCCGCCGGGCCCACCGATCCCGCCTTACTCGAGGACGCGCTCGCCGAGCTGGAGCGCATGGTGGGCCTGGAACCGGTGAAACGCCAGGTCAAGGCACTGTCCGCGCAGTTGAACATGGCCCGGCTGCGCACCGGGCAGGGCCTGCCGGTCCAGCCGCCCAAGCGGCACTTCGTCTTCTCGGGTCCCTCCGGCACCGGCAAGACCACGGTGGCCCGTATCCTCGGCCGCGTCTTCTACGCCCTCGGGCTCCTCGGCGGCGACCATCTCGTGGAGGCCCAGCGGGCCGACCTGGTCGGTGAGTACCTCGGCCAGACGGCCGTGAAGGCCAACGAGCTGATCGACTCCGCGCTCGGCGGCGTCCTCTTCGTCGACGAGGCCTATTCGCTGTCCAACTCCGGATACGGCAAGGGGGACGCGTACGGCGACGAGGCGCTCCAGGTGCTGCTGAAGCGCGCCGAGGACAACCGCGACCACCTCGTGGTGATCCTGGCCGGCTATCCCGAGGGCATGGACCGCCTGCTGGCCGCCAACCCCGGACTGTCGTCCCGCTTCACGACCCGCGTCGACTTCCCGTCCTACCGTCCGCTCGAACTCACCTCCATCGGCGAGGTGTTGGCCACGGAGAACGGTGACGCGTGGGACGAGGAGGCACTGGACGAGCTGCGGTCCATCGCCGGGCACGTGGTCGATCAGGGGTGGATCGACGAGCTGGGGAACGGGCGGTTCCTGCGGACGCTGTACGAGAAGAGCTGCGCGTACCGGGATCTCCGGTTGTCGACGTATCCCGGGATGCTGACGCGGGACGACCTCGCGACGCTGCGGCTGCCGGATCTGATGCAGGCGTACGGAGAGGTGCTGTCGGGGCGGGGGCCGCAGGATCCGTCGCCGACGTAGCCACGTAGCTGCGGGCAGTCGTGCCGCTGGGGCGATGTCCCCCGCTCGAGCGAAGCCGAGAGTGAGGGAGGGTGGGCGCAGCGGCACCCAACCGGCGCGGGCGAGCGAAACCCCGCCCGCACCAGCACAGGGCACCTGCTAACTCGCCAGTGCCTCCTCCGGCTCCCCGCTCACCCGGGGCTCCGCGACCCGTACCTCCGGCACCTCCCGGTGCGCCGGGTCCCTCACCTCGCCGACCAGCAGCTCCAGTACGTCCTCCAACGCGACGAGCCCCAGCACCTTGCCGGACGCGTCCGCCACCTGGGCGAGGTGCGTCGCGGCCCGGCGCATGACCGTGAGCGCGTCGTCGAGCGGCAGTTCGGGCCTGAGCGTGGTCATCGGCCGCCACACCTGCTGCGGCACCGCCCGCTCGGAGTCCTCCAGGTCCAGTACGTCCTTCACGTGCAGGTAGCCCATGAAGGCGCCGGTCTCGGCCGCCACCGGGAAGCGGGAGTAGCCGGTGTGACCGGTGAGTTCGACGATCTGGCCCGGGGTGACCGAGGGGCTGACCGTCACCAGCGACTCGCGCGTCAGCAGCACGTCCGTGACCGGGCGGGAGCCCAGCTCCAGGGCGTCCTCCAGGCGTTCCTGCTCCTCCGGGTCGAGCAGTCCGGCCTGGCCGGAGTCCTCCACCAGCCGGTTGAGCTGTTCGCTGGTGAACACGGCCTCGATCTCGTCCCTGGGCTCGACGCCGAAGAGCCGCAGGATGCCCCCGGCGCAGGCGCCGAGAGCCACGGTGATCGGCCGGCAGAGGCGGGCGAAGGCGACCAGGCCGGGGCTGAGCCACAACGCGGCCTTCTCCGGGGCGGCCATCGCGAGGTTCTTCGGGACCATCTCGCCGATGACGAGGTGGAAGAAGACGACCGCGGCGAGCGCGATGACGTAACCGAGCGGGTGGATCATGCCGTGCGGCAGGTGGACCCACTCGAACAGGGGCTCCAGCAGGCGCGCGACCGTCGGTTCGGCGACCGCGCCCAGCGTCAGCGAACAGACGGTGATGCCGAACTGGGCGGCCGCCATCATCTGCGGCAGCCGCTCCAGGCCGTACAGCACCTGGCGGGCCCGAGTGGTGCCGAGCGGTTCGATCTGGCTGCGGCGCACGGAGACGAGCGCGAACTCGGCCCCGACGAAGAAGCCGTTGGCGAGCACGAGCAGCGCGGCGAACAGGAGTTGGAGCACGGTCATCGCACGGCCTCCAGCACGACGGGAGCCGTCCGTACCAGGCGGACCCGCTCGGCGCGGTAGTGCCCGACCTGGCGTACGGACAGGCGCCAGCCGGGAAGTTCGGTCGTGTCGCCGACGGCCGGGATGCGGCCGAGCAGGTCGGCGACCAGTCCGGCGACTGTCTCGTACGGTCCTTCCGGCACGTGCAGGCCGATGCGCTGGAGGATGTCGACGCGGCAGCTGCCGTCGGCCTCCCAGACGGACCTGCCGTCCTCCGGCGGGGCGGCGGCGAGTTCCGGCAGGTCCTGGCCGTCGTGCTCGTCGCGGACCTCGCCGACGATCTCCTCGACGATGTCCTCCAGCGTGACGACGCCGGCCGTGCCGCCGTACTCGTCGACGACCACGGCTATGGGCTGTTCGTTGCGCAGCTGCGCGAGCAGCGGCCGTACGGGCAAGGTCTCCGGCACGAGCAGGGCCGGACGGGCGATGCGCCGCACCGGGGTGCGCAGCCGGTCGGCGACGGGGACGGCCAGGGCGTCCTTGAGGTGCACCATGCCGACGATCTCGTCGATCTTCTCGCGGTAGACGGGGAAGCGGGACAGGCCGGTGGCGCGGGTCAGGTTGACCACGTCCTCGGCGGTGGCCGTCGACTGCAGGGCGCTGACCTTCACCCGCGGGGTCATCACGTGCTGCGCGGTCAGCTCGGCCAGTGACAGGGTCCGTACGAAGAGGTCCGCGGTGTCCTGCTCCAGGGCACCGGCCCGCGCGGAGTGCCGGGCCAGGGAGACGAGTTCGCCGGGGGTGCGGGCGGAGGCCAGCTCCTCGGTGGGCTCGATGCCCATCGCACGGACCAGGCGGTTGGCGACCGCGTTCAGCCCGGCGATCACCGGGTGGAACAGGCGGGCGAAGGCGTGCTGCGGGCCGGCGACGAAGCGCGCGACCTGCATGGGCTTGGACACCGCCCAGTTCTTGGGCACCAGTTCGCCGATGACCATCTGCACGGCCGAGGCCAGCAGCATGCCGACGACCACGGCGACACCGGAGACGGCGCCCTCGGGGATGCCGGTCGCGGTGATGGGGCCGTCCAGCAGTTCGGCGAGCGCCGGTTCGGCGAGCATGCCGACGACGAGGGAGGTGATGGTGATGCCGAGCTGGGTGCCGGAGAGCTGGAAGGACAGCTCCTTGAGGGACTCGACGACCGTACGGGCCCGTCGGTCGCCCTCGGCGGCGGCCTTCTCGGCGTCCGTCGCCTCGACCGTCACCAGGCCGAACTCGGCCGCGACGAAGAATCCGTTGGCGAGGATCAGCAGGAACGCGGCTCCGAGGAGCAGCAGGGGGGTGCTCATGATGCCGCCGCCTCCGCGTACGCGCGGACTGCGAGGTCGCAGTCCGCGGTATGTCGGCAGGGGGCGGCGCAGGTACTACAGGACGATCCGTCCATCGCCGGAGAGGGTCACTCCTCGCGTAGCAGGAACCCCTGGGCGCCGGGCGGCGCGCAGGGGCGGAGGCGCAGCGAAAAACGCCTCCGCCAACAGATTAATCAAGACATGGGCCTGTGCGGCAGGGTGGACGGCCCCGAGTCAGCTCTGATCTTCCTCGGGGCGGGCCGTGGAGTGGGCCTCGGCGAGCGCCCGCAGCGTGCGCGCGTCGGCGATGGCACGCTGCTTGGCGATGCCCGGCTGGATGCCGAGCGCGGGCAGGCTGGTGCCGTCGCTGAGGTTGAGGAAGACCCAGGGGTCGCCGGGCCGGAGGTTCACCTGGATGATCTCGGCCCAGTCCAGGCGGCGCTTGCTGGCGATGTTGACGACGGTGACGCCGGACTCGTCGGCGACGACCTTCGGCCGCGACAGCTGGAACAGCACGCCGAACAGGAGCGCGCCGGTGAAGACGAAGCTGAGGCGCTCGCCGGGGCTGAGCTGTTCCAGCAGCATGGCGACCGTCGTGATCACCACGAAGATCGCGACGCCGGCGGTCAGCAGCACGGCACGGGTGCGTCCTGGCCGGAACGTGACGGGAAGAGAGGGCAGTTCGGACATTCTGGCCACGCCCCTCAGAGACGGCAGGCGTGGATGGCCGTCGTCAGGATGGCCCGGGCGCCGATGTCGTACAGGTCGTCCATGATCCGCTGGGCTTCCTTGGAAGGGACCATCGCACGGACGGCGACCCAGCCCTCGTTGTGCAGCGGGGAGACGGTCGGGGACTCCAGGCCCGGCGTCAGCGCCACGGCCTTCTCCAGCTGCTCGACGCGGCAGTCGTAGTCCATCATCACGTACGTCCGGGCCACCAGGACGCCCTGGAGGCGGCGCAGGAACTGCTGCACCTTCGGCTCGACCGTTTCGTCGGCCTCCGCGCCGGCACGGCGGATCACGACGGCCTCGGACTTCATGATCGGCTCGCCGATGACCTCCAGGCCCGCGTTGCGCAGCGAGGTGCCGGTCTCGACGACGTCCGCGATGACCTCGGCGACGCCCAGCTCTATGGCCGTCTCGACGGCGCCGTCGAGGTGGACGACGGAGGCGTCGATGCCGTGGTCGGCGAGGTGCTTGGCGACGATTCCCTCGTAGGAGGTGGCGACCGTCATGCCGTTGAGGTCCTTCACGCTGCTTGCCGTGCCCGGCTTGGTGGCGTAGCGGAAGGTGGAGCGGGCGAAGCCGAGGGGAAGGATCTCCTCGGCGTTCGCGCCGGAGTCGATCAGCAGGTCGCGGCCGGTGATGCCGATGTCGAGCTTGCCGGAGGAGACGTAGATCGCGATGTCGCGGGGGCGGAGGTAGAAGAACTCGACCTCGTTCTCCGGGTCGACGATCCGCAGTTCCTTGGACTCGCGGCGCTGCTGGTAGCCGGCCTCATGCAGCATCTCCGCCGCAGGTCCTGACAGGGAACCCTTGTTGGGGACGGCGATGCGCAGCATGAGGTCGGCTTCCTTCGTTCGTGCGGGGGCGATGTGTGGGTGGGTGGCGCGGCTCAGAGATGGGCGTAGACGTCGTCCAGGGAGATGCCCCGGGCGACCATCATCACCTGGACGTGGTACAGCAGCTGCGAGATCTCCTCGGCAGCCGCCTCCTTGCCCTCGTACTCGGCGGCCATCCAGACTTCGGCGGCCTCCTCGACGACCTTCTTGCCGATGGCATGGACGCCCTTGCCGACCAGCTCCGCGGTGCGGGAGGTGGCGGGGTCGCCGGTTGCGGCCTTGTGCTGGAGCTCGCTGAAGAGCTCCTCGAACGTCTTATTGGACATGGTGCCGCCCACTTTACGCGTGTGCCGGCCGGGCTAGCGCCACGGTTCGGATACTGAGCGGAGGGTGGCTGCCGTGGCCACCGCCGCCGTCACCGCCTCGTGCCCCTTGTCCTCGCGGGAGCCCTCGATGCCGGCCCGGTCCAGGGCCTGCTCCTCGGTGTCGCAGGTCAGGACGCCGAAACCGACAGGGACGCCGGTGTCGACGGAGACCTGGGTGAGGCCCTGGGTGACGCCCTGGCACACGAACTCGAAGTGGGGGGTGCCACCGCGGATGACGACGCCGAGGGCGACGATCGCGTCGTAGCCGCGGCCCGCGAGGACCTTGGCGACGACCGGGAGCTCCCAGCTGCCGGGGACCCTCAGCAGGGTCGGCTCGTCGATCCCCAGGTCGTGCAGGGCCCGCAGGGCGCCGTCCACCAGGCCGTCCATCACCTTCTCGTGCCACTGCGCCGCGATGACGGCGACCCGCAGGTCTCCGACGTTGCGTACCGACAGTTCCGGTGCACCCTTGCCGCTCACGTGTCTCGCGTCTCCTCGTGGTTTCTGCTTACTGGTTGCCGCAGGTGGACACGGGGGCCGTGTCCAGCCAGGGCAGGTCGTGCCCCATCCGGTCCCGCTTGGTGCGCAGGTAGCGGAGGTTGTGTTCGCCCGCCTGTACCGGCATCGGCTCGCGGCCGTTGACCTTGAGGCCGTGGCGGACGAGCGCGTCGGTCTTGTCGGGATTGTTCGTCATCAGGCGCACACTGCGGACCCCGAGGTCCTCCAGGATCTGCGCGCCGGCGCCGTAGTCCCGGGCGTCGGCGGGCAGGCCGAGTTCCAGGTTGGCGTCGAGGGTGTCGTGGCCCTGTTCCTGGAGCTCGTACGCGCGCAGCTTGGACAGCAGCCCGATGCCGCGTCCTTCGTGGCCGCGGAGGTAGACCACCACTCCCCTGCCCTCGGTCTGGATGCGCTCCAGGGAGGCGTCGAGCTGGGGGCCGCAGTCGCAGCGTGCGGAGCCGAAGACGTCGCCGGTGAGGCATTCGGAGTGGACACGGACGAGGACGTCCTCGCCGTCGCCGATCTCGCCGTGGACGAGGGCGACGTGCTCGACGCCGTCGACGGTGGAGCGGTAGCCGTACGCGGTGAAGGTGCCGTGGACGGTGGGCAGTCGGGTCTCGGCCTCGCGGCGGACGGTGGGCTCGGAGCTGCGGCGGTAGGCGATCAGGTCCTCGATGGAGATGATCGTCAGGCCGTGCTTGCGGGCGAAGGGGATCAGTTCGGGCAGGCGCAGCATGCGTCCGTCCTCGCCGGCGATCTCGACGATCGCGCCGGCCGGACGCAGGCCCGCGAGGCGGGCGAGGTCGACGGCGGCCTCGGTGTGGCCGTTGCGCACGAGGACGCCACCGGGCTTGGCGCGGAGCGGGAAGACGTGGCCGGGGCGGACGAGGTCCGTGGGCTCGGCCGTGCCGCTCGCGAGCAGCTGCAGCGTGGTGGCGCGGTCGGAGGCCGAGATGCCGGTGCTCACGCCGTGGGCGGCGGAGGCGTCCACGGAGACGGTGAACGCGGTTTTCATCGACTCGGTGTTGTCGTCGACCATCTGGGGGAGCCGGAGTCGCTCCAGTTCGTCGCCCTCCATGGGGGCGCAGATCAGGCCACGGCACTCGCTCATCATGAAGGCGATGATCTCGGGGGTCGCCTTCTCGGCGGCGATGACGAGGTCGCCCTCGTTCTCCCGGTCCTCGTCGTCGACGACCACGATCGGGCGGCCGGCCGCGATGTCCGCGATGGCCTGCTCGATCGGGTCGAGGGCGAAGTCCTCGAGACCGTCGGTGCTGTACAGGATCGGTGCCGCGCTCATGCCGGCGCTCCTTCCAGAGCGGGCTGCGGTCCCTTGCGGGAGCGCAGCCACCAGTCGCGCATGCCCCACAGGACGAGCGCGCCGTAGATGACGTAGACGAAGCCGGAGAAGGCGTAGCCGTTGGCGAAGTTCAGCGGGACGCCGACCAGGTCGACCAGCAGCCAGGCGAACCAGAACTCGACCATGCCGCGGGCCTGGGCGTACATGGCGACGACGGTGCCGACGAAGATGTACGCGTCCGGCCAGGGGTCCCAGGACAGGGTCGGGTAGGCCTTGAAGAGGAGGGCCACCGCGACCGTGCCGACGGCGGCGGCGCCGATCATCGCCCCGCGCTCGCGCCAGGTGGCGAACCGCGGGGTGATCTGGCCGTCGCCGGACTGCCCCTTGTTCCGGTTCCACTGCCACCAGCCGTACCCGGCGACGGCCATGACGACGGCCTGTTTGCCGGCGCTGCCGGTCAGGTGGCCGTAGAAGGCCCCGAACAGGACGAGGCCGGACAGGAACTGGACGGGCCAGCTCCAGATGGAGCGGCGCCAGCCGAGGGCGAGGGCGACCAGGCCGAGGATG
>NZ_JAGMUK010000060.1:75828-232780 GCF_019049245.1 Streptomyces sp. AC555_RSS877
GGGGTGGCCCCCTGACTGCCCATCAGTCGCTCGACGTACTTGGCGATGACGTCGACTTCGAGGTTGACCGGGTCGCCGGGCTGCTTGTGGCCGAGCGTGGTCAGGCCGAGGGTGGTGGGGATGAGGCTCACCGTGAAGTAGTCGGGGCCGGCGTCGACGACGGTGAGGCTGATGCCGTCGACGGTGATGGAACCCTTCTCGACGACGTAGCGCGTGAGGTCCGCGGGGAGGGAGACCTTCACGATCTCCCAGTGCTCGGACGGCTTGCGCTCCAGCACGTGGCCGGTTCCGTCGACGTGGCCCTGCACGATGTGGCCGCCGAGGCGGGCGCCGAGCGCCATGGGGCGTTCGAGGTTGACGCGGGAGCCGACAGCGAGGGCGCCGAGGCTGGAGCGGTTCAGGGTCTCGGCCATCACATCGGCCGTGAACCAGTCGCCCTCGTGCTCGACGACGGTCAGACAGACGCCGTTGACGGCGATGGAGTCGCCGTGCTTCGCACCCTCGGTGACGACGGGGCCGCGCAGCCGAAAGCGGGAGGCGTCGCCGAGGTTCTCGACGGCGGTGACCTCACCCAGCTCTTCGACGATTCCGGTGAACACTTCCCGGGTCCTCCTGCCTCTTCGGGCACGGACTCCGGGGCTGTCGATGACGACAGAACGTACGAGCAGGGACACCGGGGGCGACGCCGGACAGGGCTCGCCTCATGGACGAACCGGTACGGCGGCGCGCACGAATGCCCGCCCGCCGCGCACTGCCTCCCATCCGGACTTTAACCGTCGGTCCAGGAATTTCACCTGGTCAACCGGCCGCTGGAAGCGACCGGGTCGCGGACTGTAACCGCCGGTTCGGACTTTCACCGACCCCGGAGTGCGCTGCTTCTGGTACAGAGCCAGTGTGCCACGCCTGATCGACGTCCATACGGACGAAGGGTGTGGGGTGGCTCACAGGCCGCGCCGATGGACTTCCGGGCCGGACGGTGACGCCCTCAATCTCCCCGCGGATGCCGGGCCTTGACTGTTTCACCCTGACCCCCATCCCTTGACGCAATGGTCTAGTCCTTTTTAGGGTCGCCCTGCGTGGATACCCGCCAAGACGGGCCCGGCGGCGGTGACGACGGCCCTTGCCCGCCGCCGGGTCTCCCCGGGTTGGTGCGCGACGGGCCCGTGCGAGCCGTTCGCGACGGATCGGGCGCCCATCGCGGCCGAGGTCAACGGCAGGTGCGCGCCGACCGCTTGGATGGGGGCACGCTTCTCGCGGTGGCCGCGAGGCTCGAGGTACGGGATGGCGTGATCGCGCGGGTGCGGGCCGTGCTGAGCCCGGACATGCTGGAGCATGACCACGATTCTGGTGACCGGCGGTACCGGAACGCTCGGCCGGCTCGTCACCGAGCGGTTACGGGCGGACGGGCACGAGGTGCGGGTGCTCAGCCGGCACGCGGAGCCGTACGCCGTCGATCTGCGCGAGGGCGGCACCGGCCTGGAGACGGCCGTCGCGGGCGTGGACACGATCGTGCACTGCGCGAGCACACCCCGCGGTGGTGACGAGCGGGCGGCTCAGCACCTGGTCGGGGCGGCACGGCGGGCGGAAGTGGGCCACCTCGTCTACATCTCGATCGTCGGGGTGGACCGGGTGCCGTTCGGCTACTACCGGACCAAGCTCGCCGTGGAGCGGCAGATCGAGGCGTCCGGGATCGGCTGGACCGTGCTGCGGACCACTCAGTTCCACGATCTGCTGGCGCAGGTGTTCCAGGTACTGGCCAAGTCGCCGGTCCTGCCGCTGCCCGCGGGTGTCCGGGACCAGCCCATCGAGGTGGCGGAAGTGGCGGAGCGGCTGGCCGGGTTGGCGGTGGGTGGGCCCGTGGGACGGGTCGCCGACATGGGCGGGCCCGAGGTGCGGTCGTTCGAGTCGCTGGCCCGGGCGTATCTGAGGGCGACGGGCCGGAAGCGGGCGGTGGTGAACGTGCCGCTCGCGGGGAAGGCGTACCGGGAGTTCCGGGCGGGCGGTCACCTGACGCCGGAACGGGCGGTGGGCGAGGGGACGTTCGAGGACTACCTGGCCCGGCGGGGTTAGCCGGCCCTCCAGGGCGCGAACAACTCGTCCTGCGCCCGCTCCCGCGCCGTGAGCAGCGCCCCGCGCAGCACCGCGCCCCCGCCCAGAGCGCTGGGCCGCACCTCCGTGGGCAGAGGCGACAACCGGGCGAGACGTTCCTGGACACGACGCGCCAGAACCTCACCACCTGCCCGGCCGATCTCCCCCGCCAGCACCACGCAGCCGGGATCCAGTACGGCGATGACAGCGGCGGCACCGAGGGCGACACGATCGGCGAGAGCGCCGAGGAAGCGGTCGGCGGAGGCGGCGGGCGGGCGCGGTGCGGTGCGGCCGCCCTGCGCGAAGGCTTCACCGGGCGCGCGGTCCACCGTGGCCTCCCGGCCCCTCTCCGGGCTGTCCGCTGCCGCCGGCGCCCCGGCCGTCACCCCTTCCACCGCCGCGCGGACCAGTGCCGCCGCCCGTGGCTCGTGCGGGGCGGGCGTGGCTGTGACGCCGTACTCCGCCGCGAGGCCGGCTATCGCGCCGGCGCCCGCGAGGGAGTGGAAGCCCCCGTCGCAGCCGGTCGCCGACGGCAGGCCGGCCGTCCCCGGCACGGGCAGGAAGCCGATCTCGCCCGCGCCGCCGGAGGCGCCCCGGCGCAGTGTTCCGTCGAGGACGACCGCGGCGCCGATGCCCACGCCGAGCCAGAGCAGCACGAAGGTGTCCCGGTCGCGGGCGGCGCCGTCGCGTTGTTCGGCGAGGGCGGCGAGGTTGGTCTCGTTCTCGACGCTGACCGCGGCCTGCGGGAAGCGCTCCTGCAGCGCGGCCACCAGCCGGCGGTGCCACTCGGGCAGGCCCGAGGAGTCGTGGAGGTCGCCGCTCGCCGGGTCGATCAGGCCGGGCGCGCCGATGCCAAGGGTGTGCAGCCGGTCGGCGCCGGCCTCCTTCGCCACCCGCTCGACGAGGGTGACCGCCTGTTCCACCGCGGACCCGGTGCCCGTGTCGTCGCCGATCGGCACGGACGCCTCGGCGAGCACCCGGCCGAGGAGGTCGGAGACGAGGACCGCCACTCCCTCGGTACGGACGTCGAGGGCCGCCAGGTGGGCGCGGTCGGCGACGATGCCGTACAGCTTGGCGTTCGGCCCGCGCCGCTGCTCGCCCGACTCCCCGACCACCGTGATCAGGCCGACGTCGGTGAGGCGTTCGACGAGGTCGGCGACGCTCGGCCGGGACAGGCCGGTGAGCTGCTTCAACTGCCCTGCCGTCAGCGGGCCCTCCTGCTGGAGCAGACGCAGGGCGACTTCGTCGTTGATGGCCCGGGCGGTGCTCGGGGATGCGGGCATGCCGGGATCCTTCCAGATCGGCGGGGCCGTACAGCGGGCCAGTTGGCCCGCTATCTATCAGGCAGGGTTCCTGATAGTTTACGCGGTCGGCGGTGGGGACCGAAAACCCTGGAGGGGCCGGAGAATGAGTGAAGTGGTCTACGACGAAGTCGAGGTGAGGCGGGCCCGGTACGCCGTGGCCGCCGTCTTCGCGGTGCACGGGGCCGTGACCGGTTCGTTCGCTACCCGGGTGCCGTGGATCCAGGACCACGCGTCGGTGAGTGCGGGGCAACTGGGCCTGGCCCTGGCCTTTCCCGCGCTCGGCGCGTCGCTGGCGATGCCGCTCGCGGGCAGTATCAGCCACCGCTTCGGCGCCCGGAACGCGCTGCGCGGCCTGATCGCCCTGTGGAGCCTGTCCCTCGTCCTGCCGTCCCTCGCCCCGAACCTCCTCACTCTCTGCCTGGCCCTGTTCGTGTACGGCGCGACCGCCGGCATGGCGGACGTGGCGATGAACGCGCTCGGCGTCGACGTCGAGAACCGCCTGGGCCGGTCGATCATGTCCGGCCTGCACGGTCTGTGGAGCGCGGGCGCCCTGATCGGGTCGGCGGCCGGCACCCTCGCCGCGCACCTCGGCGCGGACGCCCGGCTGCACCACGTGCTGGCGGCCGGGGTCCTCACCGCGCTCGGCGTCGCCTCGTGCGCGTGGGTGCTGGACCTCCAGCCCGGCGAGGACGAGGAGCCGCCGCCCCGGTTCGCGCTGCCGCCCCGGTCGGCGCTGCTCATCGGTGCGGTCGGGTTCTGCGCGGTGTTCGCGGAGGGCGCCAGCCTGGACTGGTCGGCGGTGTACCTGCGTGACCGGCTGGAGGCCTCGCCGGGGCTGGCGGCCGCGTGCACCACGGGCTTCACGCTCACCATGGCGATCGCCCGGCTCGTGGGCGACAAGGTGGTGGACCGGTACGGCTCCGTGCGCACGGTGCGCGTCGGCGGAGTCCTCGCCACCGCCGGAGGACTGCTCATCGTCCTCGCGAGCCATCCGGCCGCGGCGATGGCCGGGTTCGCGCTGATGGGTCTCGGCATCGCCGTCGTCGTACCGCTGTGCTTCGCCGCCGCGGGCCGCAGCGGACCGAACCCCAGTCTGGCCATCGCCGGCGTCGCGACGATCACGTACACCTCGGGGCTGGTCGCGCCGAGCGCGATCGGCGGTATCGCCGAGGCGACCAGCCTGACAGTGTCGTTCGGGCTGGTGACGGTGCTGGCGTGCGGGCTCGTGCTGTTCGCGGGCGTGCTGCGCGCGGGCGACCGCGACCGCCCGAAGGTCGGTAGGCGGCCCTCGGCAGTTCCCGGCCCGCGGACCTGAAACCGTCGCTCCAGGACGCGCGGGGCACCAGGTCCCCGCGTCCAGCCGCGCCGCGCGGCGCCCGAGCACGAAGCCGCACGTCCTGACCGGGCGCAGGCCCTCCTCAGCGCGCCAAGTCGTACGCGTACGACGGCGTGAACGTCCCCGGCGCTCCCTTGCAGCCGTCCGACTCCCCCGGCAGTTTCACCCAGAGGTAGCCGTCGATCCGTGCCTCCCCGGTGTTCAGGGTGGGCGTCCGGCCCAGTTTGCGGCCGGCCGGGTCGCACCACTCGCCGTCGGCGGGGGCGCCGTTGCCGTTGCGGCTGGTGTCGATGACGGCGCCGAGTCCGGCCGGGCCGCCCATGGCGTCGAGGATCCGCCGGTCGTAGGCGATCTCGTCAGCCGTGCGGTGGAAGTTGGAGACGTTGCTGAAGATGCCGTCGGAGGAGGCGGCCGAGGCGGCGCCGGCCTGCCGCAGTCGGCCGGCCTGTTTCGCGGCGTCGTTCCAGCCGGAGTGGCCGGCGTCGTAGTAGACCCGTGCCTGGGGGTTGGCGGCCTTGAGGACGCGGCCCGCGCGCGCCAGCGAGGCGAAGCGGCGGCTGCGTTCGCCCGACGAGAGGCACTCGGCCTGAGCGACCGAGTCCGGCTCCAGGATCACGATGACCTCGTCGGAGCCGAGCCCGGCGGCGAAGGCGTCGATCCAGTCGTCGTACGCGTCGAGGTCGGGGGCACCGCCTTGCGAGGCGCCTCCGCAGTCGCGGCCGGGGATGGCGTACGGCACGACGACGGGGACCTGGCCCTGCGCGCCGCCGCCGGAGGTGACGGCGCGGACCCGGCTGGTGATGGTCGACGGCGTGAAGTCGGCGAACCAGACCGCCGCGGGCTGGTCGGCTATGCGGGACTCTATGACCGCGTGGCGTGGGTCGGCGCCGTTGGCGCGGACCCAGTCGAGCACTTGGGACTCGGGGTAGCGGTAGAGCCGGGTGGAGGTGGCGGGAGACTGCCGCTTGGCCTGCGTCTCCGTCTTCGTGCGGGACGGCGTGGGACTGGCCTTCTTCTTCGGGGATGGCGAGGCGGAACCGCTCGCGGTGGGCGAGGCCGACGGCGTCGGTCGGGCGGGCAGCGGCTCGAGGTAGGGCGAGCTGGTCACCTCGGGCTTCGCCTGGTCGGAGTCGGGACGGTCGCCGAGGGCGGACAGCATTCCGGTCGCGGTGGATATCGCGACCACCACGGAGGCCGCCGCCACCATGGCGCCGCGCCCTGCGGTCCGTCTGCGCTCGGCCCGGCGCGCGGCCAGGCGCTGGGCACGTTGGCCTGACACAGTGCAGTTCCCCCCTGTTGCTCTTCCACGGCGGGCGCGTTCCCCCGTTCTGGGGAAGCGTCGGGCCTGCCGGTACCGGGGCCAGCCTAAAGCTGCGACTCTGCCCACATGGTGCAATGCGAACAAGTCACCACCCCCATGGAGCGGCTCACTCCTCCCCTCGACCGGGTCGTCACTCCCGTAGACGGCGTCATCTCCCGTATGCGCGCGCTCGACGCGACCCTGCCGGAGCGCGACGGCCTGGCGGTCTTCAACCGCGTCTACCTCGCCGTCACCGAGGCGGTCGACCGGCGTATCGACAGCGGGCAGTTGGGGGACGCGCGGGCCGCGATCACGCTGGACGTGCGGTTCGCGGAGCGCTACCTGGACGCCGTCGAGGCGGTGGCCGACGGGCGGCGTCCGCCGGCCTGCTGGCGGCCCCTGTTCCAGTTCCGCCGCCACCCCGGCGTACGCCCGTTGCAGTTCGCCCTCGCGGGCATCAATGCGCACATCGGGCACGACCTGGCGCTCGCCGTCGTGGACACCTGTCGTACTCTCGGCTGCGAACCCGCCGACGTGGAGGACGAGTTCGACCGCGTGGGCGATCTCCTCGTCTCGCTGGAGGAGCGCATCCGCGAAGAGCTGATGCCGGGCCCCGACCTCCTCCAGATCGCCGACCCGCTCACCCACCTGCTCGGCGCCTGGAGCCTGGAGCGCGCCCGGGAGGCGACGTGGACCGCGGCGCGGGCCCTGTGGGTGCTGCGCCGGCTGCCCGACGTCGCCGAGGAGTTCACCGAACGCCTGGACGCGGCGGTGGGCCTGGCGGGACGCATGCTGCTCACGCCGATGCCCGACCGGTGAGGTAGTGCCCCGGCAGGCAACGTTTGTCCGTCAAGGAGCGGCGTCCGGTGCGTGCTCTGGGGGAGTGCCGGCCGGAAGTCCCCGTCGATGGACCGGACGTACTTGGGCTTTCGGCCGGTGCGGCGAGAGTGCGTGCCGGGCGTCGCGACGGGGCGAACGTTGTCTGTTGGGGCACTAGTCCTCCGGGAGTTCCACGGGCGCGATCTCGTCGTACACGTCCCCCGGTCCGGGGTTCGTCGCGTCGGTCGCCCCGCCGAAGTGGTGCATGACGCCCCACACCGCGTTCAGCGCGGTCTGGACGGCGCCCTCGGCCCAGCCGGCCGTCCAGGAGATGTCGTCTCCGGCGAGGAAGATGCCCCGCTTGTCCTCGGGCAGCCGGTCCTGCATGAAGTGGGTGAACAGGCGCCGCTGGTAACGGTAGTGGCCGGGCAGGTTGGCCTTGAAGGCGCCCATGAAGTAGGGCTCGTTCTCCCAGGAGACCGTCACCGGGCTGCCGATGACGTGCTTCCTGATGTCGACCTTCGGGTAGATCTCGCCGAGCGACTTCAGCATGACCTCCATCCGCTCGCCCGCGGACAGCGGCAGCCACTTCAGGCTGTCGTCGCACCAGGTGTACGACAGACAGATCACGGCCGGCTTGTCCGGACCGTCGTCGAGCAGATAGGTGCCGCGCGTCATCCGGTCGGTGAGGGTCATCGACATGACGTCCCGGCCCGTCTCCTCGTCCTTGTCCAGCCAGAAGGGCCGGTCGACCGGGACGAACAGCTTGCTCGACTCCATGTAGTGGGTCCGCTCGATCGCCGTCCAGTGGTCGATCGGGAAGAGCGAGTCGTCGCAGGCGATCTTCGACAGCAGCATCCAGGACTGGGCCGTGAAGATCGCCGCCTGGAAGGTGCGGATGTCGCCGCCCGCGTCGGTCACGGTGATCCGGTTGCCCGCGGTGCGGTGCAGCCGGGTCACGGCAGGGCGGGGCTCGCCGCCCTTGTGGAGGCTCGCGAGCGAGGTGCCGTACGGCCAGTGGACGATCTTTTCCGGTTCGCGCTCCCACAGGCGCAGCGGCAGCTGCTGGGAGCCGCCGACGATGCCGCGGTGGTGGTCGTCGGCCTCGCTGTAGACGACGCGGAGGATTTCGAGGATGGAGTTGGGGAAGTCCGTGTCCCAGCCGCCGGTGCCGAAGCCGACCTGGCCGAAGATCTCGCGGTGCCGGAAGGACCTGAAGGCCTCGGAGTCGCAGAGGAAGCCGTAGAAGGTCTGGTTGTCGAGCTTCTCGACGAGCTCGGCCCAGATCTCGCGGATGCGCGGCACGTCCCGTTCGCGCATGGCGTGGTTCATGTCGGAGAAGTCGGCGCCCTCTTCGAGGCACTTGCTCCAGGCGGCGGCGACGTCCCGGTAGACCTGCGGCAGGTCGTCGACCGTCTCGGCGTAGTGGGACTCGCCCTTGAGGTCGACGACGGTCGAAGGGGTCGTCTCCGCGAGGGGGTTGGGGAAGGGCCGGGTCTTGAGGCCCACCAGGTCGATGTAGTGCTGGAGGGCCGTGGAGGACGGCGGGAAGCGCATCGCGCCCATCTCGGCGGTGAGGGACGGGTCGCAGCCGTCGAAGCCGACGGTCCGCAACCGGCCGCCGATCCGGTCGGCCTCGTAGACGACGGGCCTCAGGCCCATCTTCATCAGCTCGTACGCGGCCACGATGCCGGACAGGCCGCCGCCGATGACCGCGACCTCGGTGCCGTGCTCGGTAGCGGGTATCTGGCCGAGCCCCGCCGGGTGGGCGAGGAAGTCGTCGTACGCGTAAGGAAAGTCCGGGCCGAACATGGTGATCGGCGGCTGCTGCTCGTCTGCGTGCTCGACGGCGTTGGGCACGGTGGACGTCATGGGGTACGGACTCCTTGCACGAAAAGAATCTGGGGGGAAGCTGAGGGGTTTTCAGACCAGGGACCCGTAGAGGCCGGGGCGGCGGTCCCGCAGATACGGGTTCGCCTCGCGGGACGCGGCGAGGAAGGCGGGGTCGACGTCGGCGAGGAGAAGCTCCTCACCGCGTCCGGCGCGGGTGCGGGCGACACCGTCGGGCCCGGCGAGGGCGGAGAGTCCGACGAAGTCGAACTCCCCTTCCTGGCCGACCCGGTTGACGTAGGCCACGTACATCTGGTTCTCGAAGGCCCGCACCGGCACGACCGACTCGGCGACGAACTGGAACGGGTGCATCTGCGCGGTCGGCACCAGGAGGAGGTCGGTACCGGCGAGGGCGTGGGCGCGGACGTTCTCCGGGAACTCGACGTCGTAGCAGATCATCAGCCCGACCCGCAGGCCGTCGAGCTCGGCCTGTACGACGGTCTCGTCGCCCGGCGTGAAGTGGTCGCGCTCGAAGCAGCCGAAGAGGTGGGTCTTGCGGTAGTTGGCGAGGCGGGAGCCGTCTGCGGAGATCAGCTGGGCCGAGTTGTACACCACGTCCGCGGCCCGCTCGGGATAGCCGTAGGCGATCGCCAGGCCGTGCCGGCCGGCGATCTCGGCGATCGCGTCCGCGGCCTCGCCGTCGGCGGGCTCGGCGAGGCGGCCGATGTCGTCGCCGATCGCGTACCCGGTGAGGAACAGCTCCGGCGCGGCCAGGAGCCCGGCGCCCGCGGCGGCGGCCCGGCCCGCGGCCTCGTCGAGGACCTTGAGGTTCTCGACGCTCGAGCCGGGGCGGCCGGAGCTCTGGAGCAGGGCGGTGCGCATGCGTGTTCCTCACCGGGGGCGAAGGGTTTGGGGGCCCTGTAGACGGTACGGTCGGCGGGCTCGGGCGGACAAGCAGGAGCCGTTGCGCGTCGACGAGCTGATCGTTGCGTGCGCAGGCCGTCCGGCGGCGATTCGTTGCGCTTCGTTGCGCTCAGCCCGCCGGCACCGCGCGGACTAGGTCATGGCACGCCGCGCCCTGGCCGCCAGTACGACCGCCGTCACCAGGTACGGCACGGCGAGCATCGCGAACACGGTGCTGTGCGAAGCCCGCGTGCCGAGCGTCGCGTACACGCCGAACACGGCGACCGTGGCCAGTTCGGTGCCCAGGCTCGCGACCGAGGTCAGGGTGGCCCGGCCGGTGCTGTCGATCCGGTGCTGGAGGCGGACGTCCGCGAGCACCTCGGCCAGCTGGAAGCCGCCGAAGGCGAGGGCCACCAGGGCGATGCCGGCCGGCGTCCCGGCCACGGCACCCGCGGCCAGGGCGAGCGCGCCGCCCGCGAGCAGCACGGCGAGTCCGGTCGTGCCGAGCCGTTCGGCCGCTCCGGCGAGCAGGCTCCCGGCGGTGACGCCCGCCCAGATCAACAGGACCAGGTAGGGCACGGTCTCGTCCGCCACTCCGAGGTCGCGGATCAGCAGCGGTGTGTACTCGTCGAGTGCGCCCCACACCGCGGCGACGGCCGGCACCAGCAGGAGGGCTCCCCGCACGGACCGGTCCCCGCGGGCCTCGGCGAGTCCGGCGCGCAGGGTCGTCGCCCAGCCGCCGTCTCCGGCCGCCGTCGGCACCCGGTGCTCGGGGAACCGCGTGGCGGTCGCCGCGGTCAGCAGGCAGGCCAGGACGCTCGCCGCGCCCACGGCCGGATAGCCGCCCAGCGCGAGGACCGGTCCGGCGAGGCCCACCGACGCCATCGTGCCCAGCAGGCGCGCCGCCCGGGCCCTGCCCGTGGCGCGCGCGTACCGGTCGGCGGCGCCGAGCCGGTCGAGTTCGTCGTAGACCAGCGCCTCCTGGGCGCCGGAGCCGAGCGCTCCCCCGGCGCCCCACAGGACGAAGCCGAGCGCGAAGGCGCCGTACGACGGGACGGTCACCCACAGCGCGAAGCCGACGGCGGTGAGCAGCGGGCCGATCCACAGCAGTGTGCGTCGGGACACGGCGTCGGCCCAGACGCCGGAGGGGACCTCCAGGAGCACGGACGTGAGCGACCAGAGGGCGAAGAGGGAGGAGATCTGCCACAGGGACAGACCGGTGTCGGCGAACAGCAGCGCGTACACCGGGTACAGCAGGACAAGGTCGTCGAGGAACGCGTAGCCGTACAGCGTGGCCGTGAGCCGCCGCACACCGGTGGTGTCGGGCACACGCGCAGGTGAGAGTGTCATGAGGCCTTCCCGCAGGGACGGATCGGATGCCGGAGGTACGGCGTCCGAGGCGGCCCTCGGGGTGCACGGCTGCGGGAGGCACTGCTGGTGGATCAATGTCGCCAGGTCATGGAACCGATGTTAGACCGGCTCCGCCTGGCTGCCCAGCGAGAATGTGGTGATCACCGCCGCGTGGTCGGACGGCCAGTCGTTGTCCTCGACGTCCGGCCAGGGCCGGGGGCGGCCGCTGACGTACGTCCGGGAGTCGAGGACCCTCAGCCCCCGGTGCAGGACGAAGTCGATGCGGTCCTGGGGCTCCGGCCGGCCACTGCCGTCCTCGTGCTCGGCGTGGACCGGGGACCAGGTGTGGCCGGGGTCGCGTACGGGGTCCGGGTGGGCCTCCCGGTAGGAGTCCCGCAGGCCGGCCCGCTCCGCCGCTCTGGTCACCGGCCACTCGGCGTCCGGCCGGTCCAGGTGGGAGGGGCTGTTGAAGTCGCCCACCAGGACGACCGGCACGGTGGCGTCGATCCGGCGCAGGGTGTCCCGTATCCGCCCGAGCCGCACCTCCTCGTGGGCGGTCAGTTCGTCGGCCGGGAGTCCGTCGAAGGCGGACTCGTAGGGGCCGTACGGCATGCAGTCCAGATGTGTCGTCCAGAGGTCCACCTCGGTGTCCGCGCCGATCCGGATCCGGACGCCCGCCGACCCGTAGAAGCCGACGTCCGGGTCGCCGAAGCGGGCCGTGATCGGGTGGCGGCTGATGATGCCGAGGTTCTCGCCGGCCCGGTGGTGGTGCCAGCCGAGGGCTTCGGCGAGTTCCTGTGCGGCGGTGCCGTACGTCTCCTGGAGGCCGACCGCGTCCACGCCGGTCTCCGTGATGACCTTGAGCTGCTTGGCCCGGTGGTCGCGGACCTTCATGCCGCCGTACCAGAGGTTCCAGGTCATGACGCGCAGTGCGTACGGCAGCAGGGCGCGCAGACGGGACGGCGTCACGGCCGCCAGGCTGGCCAGCACGGTCCGGCCGGGTGCCGCCTCGATCGGGGCGAGCGAGGGCACCGCGAGGACCGCGCAGCCGGCTGCCTCGGCGGAGGTGACGCCGGTCTGCGTGTCCTCGACGGCGACGCAGGCGGCGGGGTCCACGCCGAGGGCGCGACAGGCGGCGAGGTAGGGGTCGGGGGCGGGCTTGGTGTGCTCGGTGTCGCCGGCGGTGACGGACACCGCGAAGCGGCTCGCGCCGAGCGCCGCCAGCACGGTGTCGGCGACCGTTCGGGGGGAGGCGGTCACCAGGGCGGTGGGGACGCCCTCGCGGGCCAGGGCGTCGAGCAGGTCGAGGGCGCCGGGACGGGGCACGATGCCGGTGCGCACGCGGTCCGCGAACTCCCGGTGAAGGGCTTCGGCGAGGTCCGCGGCCGGGGTACCGGTGGCCGCGGCGAGCCAGGCGGCCGTGTGCTCGACCGGACGGCCGAGCACCTCGGGCTGGTCCGCCTCCGTCAGGGCGCGCCCGGCGACCCGCTCCACCGCCTCCCACCACAGCCGCTCGGTGTCGACGAGCGTGCCGTCCATGTCGAACAGGACGGCCTGGAGCGGGAGTCGCGTCACAGTGGTCTCTTTCCTACGTGTTCTGCGGGGGGGGGCAGTTCAGCGGGTTCGTTCGGCCACCAGCACCGGGCGCTCCGGCAGCGACACGCTCACCGCGGCCCCGGCGCCGAGTGCGGCGGCCTCGTGCGTGGGCAGGTCGGCCTTCACCTCCGTGCCGACGGCGAGCAGCACGGTGACCCGTACGGCCGCTCCGAGGAACGCGGTGGCGACCACGCGCGCGTCCCCGGCGTCGTCGGCCCGTACGCCCATCGCCTCGGGCCGCACCAGCACGTCCACCTCGGTCACCGGCGGCGCCTGGCCGTCGACCGGCAGCCGTTGTCCCAGTACCTCGACGACGCCTTGGGAGAGCCGCCCCGGGATCCGGCTCATCGTGCCCACGAACTCGGCGACGAAGGCGGTGGCGGGACGGCCGTACAACTCGGCGGGGGCGGCGCACTGTTCGAGGCGGCCGGCGTGCATGACGGCGACCCGGTCCGCCATGGACAGGACCTCCTCCTGGTCGTGGGTCACGAACAGCGTGGTGATGCCGGGCTCCTGCCGGAGCCGCCGGATCTCCTCGCGGAGCGTGAGGCGCACCTTGGCGTCGAGGGCGGACAGCGGTTCGTCCAGGAGCAGGACGCGGGGGCGCAGGGCAAGGGCACGGGCCAGGGCGATGCGCTGCTGCTGGCCGCCGGAGAGCTGGTGCGGGTACCGCCCGCCCTTCTCGGCGAGCCCGACCAACTCCAGCAACTCGGCGGCCCGGGCCCGCCGTTCGGCCGTATGCACCTTCCGCATCCGCAGCCCGAAGGCCACGTTGTCGAGCGCGTCGAGGTGCGGGAAGAGGCTGTACGACTGGAAGACCATCCCGGCGTCGCGCCGGTGGGCGTGGACGCGGGTGACGTCCTCGCCGTCGACCAGCACCTCGCCGGAGTCGGGGTGTTCGAACCCGGCGAGCATCCGCAGCGCGGTGGTCCTGCCGCAGCCGGAGGGGCCGAGCAGGGCGAGGAGTTCACCGGGCCGGACGGTCAGGTCGAGCCGTCGAGAGCCTGTGCACAGCGGCTGACGCGGAGGGGGAGCATGGCTGCGCGACACGAGGAGATCGCCGACGAACTGCGCCGGGCGATCGACCGCGAGGAGTACACCGTCGGCAGTCTGCTGCCCGCCGAGACCGACCTCGCGGCGCACTACGGCGTCTCGCGCGGCACCGTCCGCCAGGCCGTCGCGGCGCTCACCGCCGAAGGGCTCATCGGCTCACGCCAGGGCGCCCGCCGCATGGTCCTGGCCGGACGCCGCAGCCAGAGCTTCGCCGAACTGCGCAGCTTCGCCCAGTGGGCGCGCGCGATGGGCCGCGAGGCGAGCGGCCGCGTGGTCGCGCAGGAGTACCGTCCGGCGACCGCCGAGGACGCCGTGCGCCTCCAACTGCGCGAAGGGACCCCGGTTGCACGTCCTGCGGCTGCGCGGCCTGGACGGCGAGCCGGTCCTCCTGGAGCGGACCGTGTACGCCGACTGGATCGCCCCCGCCGTCGAGCCGATCGAGCCGGACTGCCCCTCGGTCACCCAACGCCTCCTCGACGACACCGGCCTGGTCTTCGCCTACGGTGAGCACGTCATCGACGCGGTGGCGGCGGGCGCCCGGGACGCGGAACTGCTGAGTATCCGCCGGACGAGTCCGCTGCTGCGCGTGCGCCGGGTGACGACGACCCGCGAAGGGCGCCCGGTGGAGTGGTCCGACGACCGCTACCGCTCGGACGCGGTCAGCTTCAGCGTGCACAACTCGATAGCGAACAACGCGCTCGCCCGCAAGACGGCCGACTGAAGGAGTCCCCCGTGGAGATCGCCGCCCTGCCCCGCGTCGACGAGCACGCCACCGAGGTCGCGGCGGACGCCGACGCCGTCTGGCGGGGCATCGGCGACGTCCTGGACCACTCCTTGCTCGGACCCGGCTACGCGCGCCTCGTGGGCTGCGCGGACCGTACGGCGTCCGGGCCCCGGCCGCTGGCCCTGGGCTCGACGGTGACCGGCTTCCGGGTGGCCTCCGCGGACCGGGGCCGGGAGCTGGTCCTGATCGGCCGCCACCACTTCGCCACGTACGCCCTGGTCTTCCGCCTCGACGAGGCGGGCCCGGGCCGCACCCGGCTGCGGGCCGAGACCCGGGCCAGGTTCCCCGGCCCGGGCGGCGGCCTCTACCGGCTGCTCGTCGTCCGCACGGGCGGGCACGCCGTTCTCACCGGGCGCCTGCTCTCGGCGATCGGCAGCCGGGCGGAACAGGGCTGATCAGGTGGGTGACCCGGAGGAGAACCGGCGCAGCAGCGGGGACAGCACCAGCACGGACTTGGTGCGCTCCACGAACGGCTCCCCCGCGATCCGCTCCAGGACCCGCTCGAAGTGCCGCATGTCTGCGGCGAAGACCTGCACGACCGCGTCCGCGTCCCCGGTGACGGTCGACGCGGCCACGACCTCCTGGTAGCGCTCCAGGCCCCGCCGGATGGTGTCCGGCGAGGTGTTGTGCCGGCAGTAGATCTCGACGAACCCCTCCGTCTCCCAGCCGAGGGCGGCCGGGTCCACCCGTACGGTGAAGCCGGTGATGGCTCCGGTGGCGCGCAGCCGGTCCACGCGCCGTTTCACGGCGGGCGCGGACAGGCCGACCAGCTGCCCGATGTCCGCGTAGGAGCGGCGGGCGTCCTCGGCGAGGGCGTGCACGATGCGTTCGTCGAGATCGTTCAGCACTGCGGGTGGTTCACTTCGCTTCAGGTGGGGCAAGACGGGAGCGGCGATGGCCGTACCCGAAGTAGAACACGAGCCCGACGGCCATCCAGACTCCGAAGACCGCCCAGGTGATCGCCGAGAGGCTGCCCATCATCCAGACGCAGAAGCCGAGGCCCAGGGCGGGCACGACCGGCGACAGCGGCACCCGGAAGGTGCGGGGCATGTCGGGGCGGGTCCGGCGCAGCACCACGACGGCGATGTTGACCAGCCCGAAGGCGAACAGGGTGCCGATGCTGGTGGCGTCGGCCAGTTGGCCCAGCGGTACGGCCGCGGCCAGCACACCGCAGAACAGGGACACGATCACCGTGTTGGCGCGGGGCGCCCCGGTCTTCGGGTGGACGCGGCCGAACACCTTGGGCATCAGCCCGTCCCGGGACATCGCGAAGAGGATGCGGGTCTGGCCGTACAGGACGGTCAGGACGACGCTCGCGATGGCGATGACCGCGCAGAACGCGAGCAGGGTGCCCCAGAAGGTCTGTCCGGTGACCTCGCGCATGATCTGGGCGAGCGCGGCCTCGGAGCCGGTGAACCGCTGCCAGGGCTTCGCACCGACGGCGACGGCCGCGACGAGGACGTACAGCGCGGTCACGATGACGAGCGAGAGCATGATCGCGCGGGGCAGGTCGCGCTGCGCGTTCTTCGCCTCCTCACCGGCGGTGGAGGCGGCGTCGAAGCCGATGTACGAGAAGAAGAGCGTCGCCCCGGCCGCGCTGACCCCTGCCATCCCGAGCGGCATGAAGTTCTCGTAGTTGCCGGAGCGGAAGCCCTGGACGCCGATCGCGCAGAACAGCACCAGCGCGGCGATCTTCACGACGACCATGACGGTGTTGGCGCGGGCGGACTCGCGGGCGCCGCCGAGCAGGAACGCCATGGCGAGCAGGACGACGATCAGAGCCGGCAGGTTGAAGACGCCGCCGTCGCCGGGCGGGGCGGACAGCGTGGCCGGGATGGTGACGCCGAGAATCCCGTCGAGCAGTTCGTTCAGGTACTCGCCCCAGCCGACCGCGACAGCGGCGACCGAGACGCCGTACTCCAGGACCAGGCACCAGCCGCAGATCCAGGCGACCAGCTCGCCCATGGTGGCGTACGCGTACGAGTACGAGGATCCGGCGACCGGGATGGTGCCGGCCAGTTCGGCGTAGGACAGCGCCGAGAAGAGCGCGGTGAGGCCGGCGATCACGAAGGACAGGGTGACGGCCGGGCCGGCCTTGGGAACGGCCTCGCCGAGGACGACGAAGATGCCCGTGCCGAGGGTGGCGCCGATGCTGATCATGGTCAGCTGCCAGAGCCCCAGGGAGCGGCGCAGGCTGCCGCCCTCGCCCTGGCCGCCCTCCGCGACCAGGCGCTCCACCGGCTTGCGACGCATGAGGCGCGCACCGAGGCCCGGGGACGGGGGCCCGTTCTGACTGCGCTGGTTCGGGGGTGCGCCTTGGTCGAGCACGCGCTGACTCCTTTGTCGCTGCCACTGAGGGCGGCGGGGACCTGCGGCACCCCTGCGCGAGCAGGAACCCACCGAGCGGGGTCCCCGCCACGCCACGTACAGCGCATGACCCTATGAGCCAGGGCATCACGGTCGTAATGCGCCAACCTTGCGCATCTCCGCAAGATCGTTGCGTTCATGGCGGATGCGCGGGCGTTCGTTGCGCAACGCGCGGCACTCACTGCGTAACGCATAAAAGAGGCCCCCGACTCTCCCCACGAGCGGGACGACGGGGGCCGTACGGAAGAGGACTGCTCACATCCAGCTGGCGTGCAGCGGCTTGCCCTCCGCGTAGCCGGCCGCGCTCTGGATGCCGACGACGGCCTTCTCGGCGAACTCCTCCAGGGAGCCGGCCCCCGCGTAGGTGCAGGAGGAGCGGACGCCCGCGATGATCGAGTCGATCAGGTCCTCGACGCCGGGCCGGTCCGGGTCGAGGAACATGCGGGAGGTGGAGATGCCCTCCTCGAACAGCGCCTTGCGGGCGCGGTCGTAGGCCGACTCCTCCGACGTACGGTTGGCCACCGCACGCGCGGAGGCCATGCCGAAGGACTCCTTGTACAGACGTCCGTTGGCGTCCTGCTGGAGGTCGCCCGGGGACTCGTAGGTTCCGGCGAACCAGGATCCGATCATCACGTTGGACGCGCCGGCCGCGAGCGCCATGGCCACGTCGCGAGGGTGGCGGACTCCGCCGTCGGCCCACACGTGCTTGCCGTACTTCTTCGCCTCGGCGGCGCACTCCATGACCGCGGAGAACTGGGGGCGGCCCACGCCGGTCATCATGCGGGTGGTGCACATGGCGCCGGGGCCCACGCCGACCTTGACGATGTCCGCGCCGGCTTCGATCAGGTCCCTGACCCCCTGCGCGGCGACGACGTTGCCCGCCACGATCGGCACGCGCGGGTCGAGACCGCGCACCAGCTTGACCGTGCTGATCATCGACTCCTGGTGGCCGTGTGCCGTGTCGATGACGAGCGTGTCGACGCCCGCGTCCAGCAGCTGCTTGGCCTTGGCCGCGGCCTCGCCGTTGATGCCGACGGCGGCGGCGATGCGCAGCCTGCCGTTCGCGTCCACGGCCGGCGTGTAGAGCGTGGCGCGCAGGGCGCCCTTGCGGGTGAGGATGCCGGCGAGGCGGCCGTCCTTGTCGACGGCGGGGGCGTAGCGGCGGTTGGCGTGGTCCAGCCGGTTGAAGGCCTCGCGCGGGTCGATGTCCGCGTCGAGCAGCAACAGGTCCTTGGACATGACCACTTCGAGCTGGGTGAAGCGGTCCACGCCGGTCAGGTCCCGGTCGGTGACGACACCGATGGGCCGCTGCTCCTCGTCGACGACGACACCGGCGTTGTGCGCTCGCTTGGACAGCAGGGACAGCGCGTCGGCGGCGGTCTGGTGCGGGGCCAGCACGATCGGGGTGTCCAGGACGTGGTGACGGCTCTTCACCCAGGAGACGACCTCGGTGACGACCTCGATCGGGATGTCCTGCGGGATGACGACCAGTCCACCGCGCCGGGCCGTCGTCTCGGCCATGCGGCGCCCGGCGATGGCGGTCATGTTGGCGACGACCAGCGGGATGGTGGTGCCCGTGCCGTCCGGGGAGCTGAGGTCCACGCCCTGCCGCGAGCCGACCGCGCTGCGGCTCGGGACCATGAACACGTCGTCGTACGTCAGGTCGTACGGGGGCTGGATGTCATTGAGGAAACGCACGTGCTGCACATCCCAGTCGATCAGAGGTGGCCCCCGGACAGGTCAGCCAGGGGGAAGAGCACGTACTTCATTGTCCCATGGCGGCCGGCACGCGAGGCACGGGCGAAACATCCAGGCAGGTCAGAGGGGCCTTAGGAGGAACCTCCAAGGGTGAGCGCCACGGAGAGCGCCGGCGTCCGGTCCGCCGCCTCGGCGAACACCTCCCGGGCGGTCTCCCACTCGTCCGGCCGCGCCTTCGCGTACGGCTGCCAGTTCCGTACGACGATCAGCAGCCCCTTCTCGACGGCGCCCTCGGGCCAGACGGTGCGGTCGCCGAGGGAGTCGGCCAGCGCGTCCCAGTTGCGGCCGAACCAGGCGGGCAGCTCCAGGGCCCGGGCGCAGCGGTCCATCAGCCCCGCCTTGTCCGCGACCCCGTCGAGGTCCAGCGTGACCATGCGCCGGCCCGCCAGATCGTCCGTCATCTCGGCGCCTCCCGAGGAGTTGGGGTGATCGTCGGTGTAGTGGACCACAAAAGGGGGCGGCCATGGCGGCGTACCGCCACGACCGCCCCCCTTGCGGACGGTTCGTCAGATCCCGTCGGGGTCGGACCGGTTGAGCGCCGGCTTCGGCGTGGGCCCCGCCGTCATCAGGTAGTCCGCGGCCGACGTGTCCGTCACCAGGCTGGTGACGAGCCCCGACCGCAGCACCGCGTCGATCGCGGCCGCCTTGCGCTGCCCGCCCGCGATCGCGACGACCTCGGGGATACGGCGGAGCTGCTCGGCCTTGACGGTGATGCACCGCTCGCCCAGATCCCGCCCGACCCGGCGGCCGTCGGAGTCGAAGAGGTGCGCGGACATCTCGGCGGCGACACCGAGCGAGGCGTAGTGCGACACCTCCTCGTCGCTGAGCATGTCGTGCACCGTGGAGATGCCCGGCTCCCACGAGCCGATGGAGACGCAGGCGACCGTGACCTTGTCGAAGTACTCGAAGGCCCGGGCGATCCCCGTCTGGTTGCGCAGCGCGATCGCCGTGGCGGCGTCCGGCAGCAGCATCGGCGCGTAGATCGGATGGGCGTCGCCGCCCGACACCTGCGCGGCACGCCGTACCGCCTCCACCGAGCCGCGCTCGGCGGTCCCGGCGTCGTACACACCCGTCAACTGCACCACCGTGCACGGTGGCAGCCGGTCCAGCGCCGCCGCCATGTGGATGGTGGAGCGGCCCCAAGCCAGGCCCAGCACATCACCTTCGTTCAGGAGCTCACCGAGCAGGTCGGCGGCCACCTCTCCCAGGTTCTCGGGGTCGGGCGTCTCCTCGGCCTCGGCCGGGGACTCGACCACCACTGCGTGCCTGAGGCCGTAGCGGGCGCGGAGCGCGTCCGAGCGCTCCGCGTCCAGCTCGGCCGGGACGCGGATCTCGATTCGTACGAGATCCCGTTCGAGAGCGGTTTCCAGGACCCGGGCCACCTTGAAGCGGCTGACGCCGAACTCCTCCGCGATCTGGATCTTGGACTTGCCCTCGAGGTAGAAGCGGCGGGCCATGGCCGCCGCCTGCACCAGCTCAGCGGGTCCCATCCGCATGGCTGACCGGCCCGCCGACATACCCGACACGGCGATCTCCTCACTGCTGTTCACACTCTGGATTCGCCGTTCATCCTTGCAGATGTGGCGCACTTGATCGGCCCTGACGAGAGCCGTTCACGTTCCCGTGGTTCAGTGGCCGCATGCCCAGGAGGCCTTGGCCGTCGCCCCCTCCGCCTGCGTGCGCAATGCACGTACCGCCTCGGCGGGGTCGGATGCGCCGTAGACCGCCGAGCCGGCGACGAACACGTCGGCCCCCGCGTCCGCGCAGCGCTCGATGGTGGAGGCCGAGACTCCGCCGTCGACCTGGAGCCACAGCTCCAGGCCGTGCTTGCTGATCAACTCGCGGGTGCGGCGAATCTTGGGGAGCATGATGTCGAGAAAGGCCTGACCCCCGAAGCCCGGCTCGACCGTCATGATCAGCAACATGTCGAGCTCGGGAAGCAGATCCTCGTACGGCTCGATGGGCGTCGCGGGCCTCAGCGCCATGGAGGCACGGGCGCCCTTGGCCCGGATCTCCCGGGCGAGCCGGACCGGAGCGGCGGCCGCCTCGACGTGGAAGGTGACGGACGAGGCCCCCGCCTCCACGTACTGGGGCGCCCACCGGTCGGGGGCCTCGATCATCAGATGGCAGTCCAGCGGGGTGTCCGTCGCACGGGCCAGCGACTCTACGACCGGCACGCCGAGGGTGAGGTTCGGGACGAAATGGTTGTCCATCACGTCTACGTGGAGCCAGTCGGCTCCCTCAACCGCCTTCGCCTCGTCCGCGAGGCGGGCGAAGTCGGCGGACAGGATGCTGGGATTGATCTGCGCGGCCATGCCCCAAGACTGCCATGTCCGGGCACGAATGTTCGCGCCGGTCCAGACCTGAGCCGTTCATCGGATGTTGCACCGGGGCTGCCGGTGCCATGCTGGGCGGCCGATCGGCTCCACGAGCGGCTGTGGGGGTGGCCATGACGGGGATCCAGCGGAACGGACAGGGGCAGCGGGGCATCGCACATCTGGTGTGCGGGCGGCGTGCCAAGTGGCTGGTGCTGGTGCTGTGGCTGGTGGTGCTGTTCCTGACGGCACCGTTCGCCTCGAAGCTCACCGACGCACAGGACAACGACGCGGCCTCCTGGCTGCCCGGCTCCGCCGAGTCGACCCAGGTCCTGGAGATCTCCGAGGACTTCAGGCCCGAGCAGATCCCCGCGATCGTGGTGTACGCCCGCGAGGACGGCCTGACCGCCCAGGAACGGGCGCAGATCACCGAGGACACGGCCGAACTCGAGCAGTTGACGGCCCACGGCATCCGCGGTGACGAGACCCGGGGCCCGGTCTACGACCGTCAGACCGACCCGCGCGCCGCCCAGGTCCTGGTGCCGATCACCATGGACGAGAAGGGCTGGGAGGAGATCGCACCCGCGGTCGACTCCATCCGCGAGATCGTCGGCGAGGGCGGCGACGGGCTCGCCGTGCACATCACCGGCCCGGGCGGCACGTCCGCCGACTTCTCCGAGGCCTTCGAGGGCATCGACTCCACGCTGCTGATCTCGGCGATGGCCGTGGTCATCGTGATGCTGCTCCTCACCTACCGCAGTCCCACCCTCATCCTGGTCCCGCTGCTCGCGGTGATCGCCGCGCTGCTCACCGCCCAGGCGCTGATCTACTTCCTGGCGGAACACGCGGGCCTGACGGTCAACGGCCAGAGCGCGGGCATCCTGACCGTGCTCGTGTTCGGCGCGGGGACGGACTATGCCCTGCTGCTGGTCGCCCGCTACCGCGAGGAACTGCGCCGCCACGAGGACCGCCACGAGGCGATGGCACTCGCCCTGCACCGCGCGGGCCCGGCGGTCCTCGCCTCCGGCGCGACCGTCGTGCTGAGCATGCTGGTGCTGCTGGCCGCCGAGATGAACTCCACCAGGGGCCTCGGGCCGGTGGCGGCGATCGGCGTCGCGGTCGCCCTGCTGGCGATGATGACGCTGTTCCCGGCGCTGCTGGTGATCTTCGGCCGCTGGATCTTCTGGCCGGTGATCCCGCACCTCGGCACGCCGAACCCGGCCGACCGGGGCTTCTGGGCCCGGATGGGCGGCCGTATGGCCGTCCGCCCCCGCATGGTCTGGGGCGTCACCGCGGTGGCGCTGGCGATCTGCTCGCTCGGCATGATCCAGCTGCGCGCCGAGGGCATCAGCAACGCCGACGCCTTCACCGGGAAACCGGACTCGATCGTCGGCCAGGAGGTCTCGGCACGCTACTTCCCGGCCGGAAGCGGTGATCCACTGGTCGTCGTCAGCAACCAGGCGCAGGCGCGGCAGGTCGGCGAGACGGTCGCCGCCACCCGGGGCGTCGTCCCCGAGTCGCTCGGTCTGCCACCGGGCACCAAACCGTCCTTCGAGGGCAAGGTGCTGTTCGAGGCCACCATGACCGATCCGGCCGACAGCGCGGCCGCGAAACAGACCGTGGAACGGGTGCGCGACGCCGTGCACGCGGTGCCGGACGCCGACGCCCAGGTGGGCGGCGGTACGGCAGCGCTGCTGGACATGGACGAGGCGACCACCCACGACAACAGACTGATCATCCCGCTGGTGCTGGTCGTCGTGCTGCTGATCCTGTGCGTGCTGCTGCGCGCGCTGATCGCCCCGCTGCTGCTGATCGGGACGGTGATCCTTTCGTTCACGGCGGCCCTCGGCATCAGCGCGCTCGCGTTCCGCTACGTCTTCGACTACGCGGGCGAGTCGACGGACTTCCCGCTGTTCGTGTTCGTCTTCCTGGTCGCCCTGGGCATCGACTACAACATCTTCCTGACCACCCGCATCCGGGAGGAGGCCGCCCATCAGGGCACCCGCAAGGGCACGCTGACGGGCCTGGCCGCGACCGGGGCCGTCATCACCTCGGCGGGCCTGGTCCTCGCGGGCACCTTCGCCGCCCTGGCCACCCTGCCGATGGTCGCCTTCGCCGAACTCGGCTTCGCGGTGGCCCTGGGCGTGCTCCTCGACACGTTCATCGTGCGGTCGGTGCTGGTCACGTCCCTGTTCCTGGACGTGGGCCCGAAGGTGTGGTGGCCGCACCGGCTGGCCCGGGAGGACGGCGGGTCCCCCGGCGCCGAGGCGGTGGGGGCCGGAGTCAGCCGGTCCGTCGAATGAGCGCCAGATACATGGCGTCGGTCCCGTGGCGATGCGGCCACAGCTGTACGTCGGGACCCTCGCCGAGGTCCGGCACTCCGGGCAGCAGGGGCCGGGCGTCGACGAGTTCGGCCTCGGGGTGCTGCTTGAGCACGTCGTCGACGACGGCCCGGGTCTCCGCGAGATGCGGCGAGCAGGTGGCGTAGCCGACGATCCCGCCGACCCGCACGGAGTCGAGCGCGGAGTGCAGCAAGTCGCGCTGCAGCGGCGCGAACCCTTCGAGGTCCTCGGGGCGCCTGCGCCAGCGGGCCTCGGGCCGCCGCCGCAGCGCGCCGAGCCCGGTGCACGGCACGTCCATCAGCACCCGGTCGAAGGAGCCGGGCCGCCACGGCGGCCGGGTCCCGTCGGCGGCGATGACCTGGTAGGGCCCTGGGTTGCCGTCGAGGGTCCTGGCGACGAGCCCGGCCCGGTGCGGCTGCATCTCGGAGGCGAGCAGGAAGGCCCCGCGCTCGGCGGCGAGAGCGGCGAGCAGCGCGGCCTTGCCGCCGGGCCCGGCGCATCCGTCGAGCCACTTCTCGTCCCGCCCTTCGAGGGGCGCGTGGGCGAGGGCGAGGGCGACGAGCTGGCTGCCCTCGTCCTGCACACCGGCCCGGCCGTCCCGTACGGCCTCGATGGCGCCGGGCTCGCCGCCCTCGGCCAGCCGCACGGCGTACGGCGACCAGCGGCCCGCCACCGCGGCCTCCTCCCGAAGCAGCTCGTCGGTGGTGGACCGGCCCGGCCGCGCCACCAGGGTCACCTCGGGCCGCTCGTTGTCGGCCGCCAGCAGTTCCTCGATGCCGGCCCGCCCGCCGCCGAGCGAGTCCCACAGCGCGGAGACGACCCAGCGGGGGTGCGAGTGCACGACGCCGAGATGGTCCTCGGGGTCCTTGTCGTAGGGCGGCGCGACCTTCGCGACCCACCCGTCGAGGTCGTCCTGCGCGACCTTGCGCAGCACGGCGTTGACGAACTTCGCCCGCCCGTCGCCGAGCACCACCCGGGCGAGCTCGACGGACGAGGACACGGCGGCGTGCGTCGGGATCCGCGTCCCGAGCAGCTGGTGCACGCCGAGACTGAGCACGTCGAGCACCGGCGGGTCGACCTCGCGCAGCGGCCGGTCGATACAGGCTTTGATGACGGCGTCGTACGTTCCCTGCCGGCGCAGCGTCCCGTACACCAGCTCGGTCGCCAGCGCCGCGTCCCGCCCGTCGAAGTCGCCCTTTGCCCGCGCCTTCCGCAGCAGCGGCGGCAGGACGAGGTTGGCGTACGCGTCCCGCTCGTCCACGGCTCGCAGCGCCTCGAAGGCGAGGAAGCGGACGGGGTCCTTCTGCGGCCGACGGTAGGGCTTGCCGGCGGGGCGGGGCCGACGGGGCTGGTCACTCACGAAAAAGGTGCTCCGGGTTCAGAGGGGGATACCCGCCAAGGGTAAGTCCGTGGCCCCGCGTATCACGCGCCGAGGGTCTCGCCGTCACCGATGCGCACCCCGCGCGCCCAGTCGGCGGCCTTCATCGGCTTCTTGCCCTGGGCCTGCACCCACACCAGCTCGACGGCGCAGGAGCCCGTGCCGACGTGGACGTCGTTCTTGCCGACGGAGAGCACGCCGGGGGCCAGGTCGGTCCGCTCGGGCACGGGCCGGGCCTGGACCAGCTTGAGCCGTTCGCCCCGGAAGACCGTCCAGGCGCCGGGCGCCGGGGTGCACCCGCGCACCACCCGGTCCACCCGCAGCGCCGGCGTCGCCCAGTCCACCCGGGCGTCCTCGACGGTGATCTTCGGGGCGAGCGTGATGCCCTCGGCGGGCTGCGGTACGGCCTTCAGCGCGCCGTCCGCGATCCCGTCCATGGTCGCGGCGAGCAGCCCGGAGCCCGCGAAAGCGAGCCGGGTCAGCAGGTCGCCGCTGGTGTCGGTGGGCCGGATCTCCTCGGTGACCGTGCCGTAGACGGGCCCGGAGTCGAGCCCCTCCTCGATCAGGAACGTCGAGGCGCCGGTGATCTCGTCCCCCGCCATGATGGCGTGCTGCACCGGGGCGGCCCCGCGCCAAGCGGGCAGCAGCGAGAAGTGCAGGTTGACCCAGCCGTGGGCGGGGATGTCGAGGGCCACCCTGGGCAGGAGCGCGCCGTAGGCGACGACGGGGCAGCAGTCCGGGGCGATCTCCCCGAGCCGCTCCAGGAACTCCGGATCCCGCGGCCTGACCGGCTTCAGCACCTCGATCCCGGCTTCCTCGGCCCGCTGGGCGACGGGTGAGGCGACCAGCCTCCGCCCACGTCCGGCCGGCGCGTCGGGCCGCGTGACGACGGCGGCCACCTCGTGCCGCCCGGAGGCGAGCAGAGCGTCCAGAGCGGGAACGGCGACCTCGGGGGTACCGGCGAAGACGAGCTTCATGGGTGGGTTCGGGCCTCTCGGGCGGGGGCGGGGCGGGCAACGCCCAAGTCTATGACCACGTATGAAACAGCGATGAGGGACCAACCCGACGCCCACGATCGAGGCGCAGACCCCCCTCCGGGGGCGTACGCAAATGCCCATACGCCCCCGGTGCGTGACCAGCGGAGCACAGACGCGTTGGTCAAGACAGAGTTGACCAACGCGGGCCGTACATCGCGCGGCCCGATCCTTTTCATCGCCGGTTCGAGAGGCTTGTTCATGGCCGACCACGCAACCCACGACGCCCAGGCTCGGGCCAGCCTGCACTTGCTGGTGCGGGACATCGAGCGGGTCCGCCGGCAGGTGGACGCACTGCGCACGCTCACCGCCCAGCTGGGCAACGTCTACCGCCCGCGCCGCTCCGGCCCGTCCACGGGCTTCGTCGTCTACGGACGCGCCCCCGCCCCAACGGTCCGACTCGCCCAGGAACTGCGGGACAGTGTCGAGACGCTGGTCACGGCCGCCGTGGACTTCGACCGCTCGCTCGGCTTCTCGTGGGACGCGGTGGGTTCCGCCCTCGGAGTCACCAAGCAGGCGGTGCACCGCCGTTACGGCGCGCGCCGCGCCACGGCCCAGACGGTGACCGAGCCCGAGCGGACCACGGACGCCGCGCCTTCCCGCACGGTCAACGTGGGCTCCGGTATCACCACCGTGCCCACGGTCCCGGCCGCACGCTCGATGCCGTCCCAGCCGACGGCAGGCAGCCCGTCCCTTCGCGACGAGGCCAGGCCGACCGCCTTCCCCGCCCCCCGCAACGGCTGACCGATCCCCTTCCTGCCCTCCCGGCGCATCCGGGAGGGCAGCCGCATGTCACGGGTCCACCACGCGACCGCGTTCCGGCGCGCGTCAACGCTCCGCGCGCACCACCGCGTTCCAGCGCAGCACCGCATTCCGGCGCCTCGAGCGACCGAGGCCCCCTGGCGGCCGCGTTGCCCAGAACCCCGGCGGCCAGGCCCGTATCGCCGGGGCGGCCGTCGCTCGTCCCTCGCCTCAGCCGATGTCGGGCGGATCGATCCGCACCCGGACCCCCGCCTCTGCGCCCCCACGCGCCATCCGCGCCGCCTGCGCGGCCTTCAGCGCGGACGCCAGCGCAGACCCCGTCCCCGGCGGCACCCGGATCAGCGCCCGCTCCCAGTGCTCCCCGGGCGGCGGCGCCCCCGCCCGGCGCGGACGCCCGGCGGTCGTGACGGGCACCGGCACGGGCCCCAACACCTCGGCCTCCGAAGGCAGTTCCACCGCCCCCAGGAACTCGGCGAGCGCCTCCGCGGGCGCCGACACCGCCGCCATCCGCGACACCGGGGGAAATCCCAGCTCGGTCCGCTCAGAGAGCTCCCGCACCGCATGGCCGACGGGGTCCCATCGCACGAGGGCCTGCACGGGCCGCAGCGTGGGTTCGGCGACGATCACGACCGTGCCCCCCGCACCCTGCGGCCGTACCAGCGCCGCCACGCCGAGCCACCGCCGCAACGCGTCCTCACCGGCGCGCAGATCGGGGCGCCCGAGCATGGCCCAGCCGTCCAGCAGCAGCGCGGCCGCGTACCCGCCCTCGGCGACGGGTTCGGCCCCCGGTGTGCTCACCACCAGCGCGGGCGCCGACGTCACGGTGTCCAGCACCTGCTCGCGCCCGGAGGTCCGCACCGGCACGGCCGGAAACGCCCGTCCCAGCTCCTCCGCGGTACGTCGCGCCCCCACGACCTGCGCCCGCAGCCGGAACGCACCGCACTCCGGACAGTGCCAGGCACCCTCGTCGCGCCCGCACCACCCGCACCGCAGCGCGGCCCCGGACTCCTGCGCCTCCAACGGCCCGGCGCAGTGCCGACAGCGCGCGGGCGCCCGGCAGTTGGCGCACGCCATCCGCGGTACGTAACCCCTTCGGGGCACCTGGACGAGCACCGGCCCCTGCTTCAGACCCTCCCTGACGACCTGCCAGGCGAGGGTGGGCAGCCGGGCGGCCCGGGCGGCCTCGTCCCGGGCGAGATCGCCGTCACCGACGGTCCGGACGAGCGGAGCGGCGCCCCGCACCTGTTCCCGCCCCGCGACGAGCGGCCGGGCCCAGCCGCTCTCCACGAGCTGCGCCGCCTCGACGGTGCAGCTCCAACTGCCCAGCAGGAAGGCGCACTTGTCGAGCGCGGCCCGCAGCAGCAGCACCTCCCGGGCATGAGGCTGGGGAGCGTGCTGCTCGCTGTGGCTGTCGTCGCCGTCCTCCCAGATGGCGACCAGCCCGAGATCCTGAACGGGGGCGAACATGGCGGCCCGCGTCCCGATGACCGCCCGTACGGAACCGCGTCGCACGGCCAGCCACTCCCGATACCGCTTCTCGGGCCCGGCGTCGGCGGTGAGCACGGCGTGCCGCCCCTCCCCCAGCAACGCCGTCAACGCGGCGTCGGCCCGCGCGACCGCCCGCCCGTCCGGCAGCACCACCAGCGCGCCGCGCCCGGAGGCCAGCGTCGCCGCCACGGCCCGCGCCAGCTCCTCGCTCCACTGCGGCCCGGGCAACGCGTTCCACACGGCCCGTGGGGCGCCCCCCGAGGCCAGCGCCTCCACGAACGCCGCCCCGTGCTCGTACCGCTCCCAGGACCCCGCCTCGGGTGCGCTCGGCGGCGGCAGCGGCGCGGGCGACGGCCGCTGCTCGGCCCTCGCACTGCGCGGCGGAACGGCAAGCTGCAGCACGTCGGCAAGACTCCCGGCGTACCGATCGGCGACCGCCCGCGCCAGCCCCAGCAGCTCCTCGCCGAGCACCGGTTCGGGCGACACGACCTGGGCCAGCGCGGCAAGAGGCCCGGAGTAGTCGGACTCGGCGAGCCGCTCGACGAGGAACCCGTCGATCAGCCCGCCACCCTCACGCCGGCCGTCCCGCACCCGGTGCCGCCCTGCCCCGAACCGCACCCGCACCCGCACCCCGGGCTGCGCGTCGGCGTCCAGTTCCTCGGGCACCGCGTAGTCGAAGTACCGGTCGAGGTGCAGCACTCCCTTGTCCACCAGCACCCGGGCGACGGGCAGTTCCTTGGCCAGCGCGGCCCCGCGCCAGGTCCGCGGCTTGGCCCGAGGCTTCTTCGCCTGCCGCACGCTGTCCCGAATGAGCGCAAGCTGCTCGGGCGGCGCCCCTTCGGCCCCACCGTCCACCGACCCGTTCTCGCTGCTCACACCTGCATTCTTACCAAACGCCACTGACAACCGACGACGCCCAAGGCCTTGGACGGCAACGCCAGGCACTCCGCCGCGGACCGCGACGAGCGCGGCTCCGTGCGCCGGCCTCGAGAACGTGCGGCTCCACCGGGCAAGGCCGCCTCGCCCCGGCGGCACGCTTCGCGGAGTACACCGGCTGGACGGCGCAGATCAGACGACGAAACGGCAGCCTCGCAGTAGCCCGCAGCTGCGGAACGCCGACGAGGCCCGTCCCCCACCGGGGGGCCGGGCCTCGAAACGGAGCAGGTCGACCTACGGTCCTACAGTCCCGCAGCCTTCCGCAGCGCGTCCACGCGGTCCGTCTTCTCCCACGTGAACTCGGGCAGTTCGCGGCCGAAGTGGCCATACGCCGCCGTCTGGGCGTAGATCGGGCGGAGCAGGTCGAGGTCGCGGATGATGGCGGCCGGGCGGAGGTCGAAGACCTCGTCGATGGCCTTCTCGATCCGGTCGGTGTCGACCTTGGCGGTGCCGAAGGTCTCCACGAACAGGCCGACCGGCTCGGCCTTGCCGATCGCGTAGGCGACCTGGACCTCGCAGCGGGTGGCGAGACCCGCGGCGACGACGTTCTTGGCGACCCAGCGCATCGCGTACGCCGCCGAACGGTCCACCTTGGACGGGTCCTTGCCGGAGAACGCGCCACCGCCGTGGCGGGCCATGCCGCCGTACGTGTCGATGATGATCTTGCGGCCGGTCAGGCCGGCGTCGCCCATCGGGCCGCCGATCTCGAAGCGGCCGGTCGGGTTGACCAGGAGACGGTAGTTCTCGGTGTCGAGCTTGATGCCGTCTTCGAGGAGGGCCTTGAGCTCCGCCTCCACCACGAACTCGCGGATGTCGGGGGCCAGCAGCGACTCCAGGTCGATGTCCGACGCGTGCTGCGAGGAGACGACGACCGTGTCGAGACGGGCGGCCTTGTCGCCGTCGTACTCGATGGTGACCTGCGTCTTGCCGTCGGGGCGCAGGTAGGGGATGGTGCCGTTCTTGCGGACCTCGGACAGGCGCTTGGACAGGCGGTGCGCCAGGAAGATCGGCAGCGGCATCAGCGTGGGCGTCTCGTCGCACGCGTAACCGAACATCAGGCCCTGGTCACCCGCGCCCTGGCGGTCCAGCTCGTCCTCGTCGCCCTCGACCCGGGACTCGTAGGCGGTGTCGACGCCCTGCGCGATGTCCGGGGACTGCGCGCCGATCGACACCGAGACGCCGCAGGAGGCGCCGTCGAAGCCCTTCTTCGAGGAGTCGTAGCCGATCTCCAGGATCTTGTCGCGCACCAGCTGGGCGATCGGCGCGTACGCCTTGGTCGTTACCTCTCCGGCCACGTGCACCAGGCCGGTCGTGATCAGCGTCTCGACGGCGACCCGGGAAGTCGGGTCCTCCTTCAGGAGCGCGTCGAGAATGGTGTCGCTGATCTGGTCAGCGATCTTGTCGGGGTGACCCTCGGTCACGGACTCCGAGGTGAACAGGCGACGGGACACAACGCTCCCTGGGGTTGCAGCGGCTGCTGGCTGATCATTGGCGGACGGTCGGGGGCTGCGCCCGGCGTCGTCCGAGAACAGTTTATCGGTCGTACTCGGCCACCGGCCTCCCTGTCTCGCCTCTCGGGAGGGCTGTGACCTGCGGCACAGGCATTCTGCCCAATGGCGAGTGGGCTTGGCCAGGGGCGCCACGCCCCAATCTGCGGGGCTCGAGCGATCCTTGGGCCAAAAGGAGACGGTCAGCCCAGGCGTTCGGCCACCAGGTCCCACACGGTTTCGGCCAGGGCTTCCTTCGGGCCGTGCGGGACCGGCGTCTCGCTGCCGTCGGCGCCCAGCACGAGGGCCTCGTTCTCCTCGGAGCCGAAGGTCTTGCGCTCCCCCACCTCGTTCACGACGAGGAGGTCGCAGCCCTTGCGCCGCAGCTTCGTACGGCCGTTGGCCAGCACATCGTCCGTCTCGGCGGCGAAGCCGACGACCACCTGGCCGGGGCGGGCGCGGTCGGCGGAGATCTCCGCGAGGATGTCCGGATTCCGTATGAGCACGATGGGGTCGGGGTCCTGGCCGTCCTTCTTCTTGATCTTGCCTGCAACGTACGTCTGCGGCCTGAAGTCGGCCACCGCCGCGGCCATGACGACCACGTCGGCGTCCGCGGCGGCCTTGAGCACCGCCTCCCGCAGCTGTACGGCCGTCCCGACCGGGACGACGTCCACGCCCGCCGGGTCGGGCAGGCCGGTGTTCGCCGCGATCAGCGTGACCCGGGCCCCCCGCGCCGCGGCGGTGCGGGCGAGGGCGTAGCCCTGCTTGCCGGAGGAGCGGTTGCCGAGGAAGCGGACCGGGTCGAGGGGTTCGCGGGTGCCGCCGGCGCTGACGACGACGTGCCGGCCCGTGAGGTCGGGTTCGGTGACGCCCCGGGCCAGGACGCGCCGGCAGACCTCGAAGATCTCGGCGGGATCGGGCAGCCGGCCCTTGCCGGTGTCGACGCCGGTCAGGCGGCCCACGGCCGGTTCGACGACCACGGCGCCCCGGCGGCGCAGCGTCGCCACGTTCTCCCGGGTGGCCGGGTGTTCCCACATCTCGGTGTGCATCGCGGGCGCGAAGACGACCGGGCAGCGGGCGGTGAGCAGGGTGTTGGTGAGGAGGTCGTCGGCGAGGCCGTGGGCGGCCTTGGCGAGCATGTCCGCGGTGGCGGGGGCGACGACCACCAGGTCGGCGTACTGGCCGATGCGGACGTGCGGCACCTCGTGGACATCGTCCCAGACCTCGGTGGAGACCGGGTGGCCGGAGAGCGCGGACCAGGTGGCGGCGCCGACGAAGTGCAGGGCGGAGGCGGTGGGCACCACCCGGACGTCGTGCCCGGACTCGGTCAGTCTGCGCAGCAGCTCACAGGCCTTGTACGCGGCGATGCCACCGCTGACGCCCAGAACGACCTTCGGCTTGTCCACCGTTTCTCCCCGCACCTCGGAAAACGTACGCCGCGGCTCCCGCCGTACACGACTCCATCACACACCACAGGCCCGGCAGTCGCGCTGCCGGGCCTGTGGAAAAGCTCACCGCAAGCTGAAAATGCTACTGCGCCGGGCCTTCGACAGCCTCGGACGTCAGCAGTCCCGCGTTGATCTCGCGCAGGGCGATCGACAGCGGCTTCTCGTGGACGTGGGTGTCAACGAGCGGGCCGACGTACTCGAGGAGACCCTCGCCGAGCTGCGAGTAGTACGCGTTGATCTGGCGGGCCCGCTTGGCCGCGTAGATGACGAGGCTGTACTTCGAGTCCGTGGCCTCGAGAAGCTCGTCGATCGGCGGGTTGATGATGCCCTCGGGCGCGGAGATGGAAGAGGACACGCTCTACCTTCCGATGGATGGGAAAAGATCAGTCATGATCACACAACTTCCATCAAGGCTAGCAGCTCGCGCGCTACATCCTCGACGGAGGTGTTGACCAGGGTCACGTCGAACTCCGGCTCGGCCGCCAGTTCGATCTTCGCCGCCTCCAGGCGGCGCTCGATCACCTCGGGCGGCTCGGTGCCTCGACCGGTGAGTCTGCGCACCAGCTCCTCCCAGGAGGGCGGGGCCAGGAACACCAGCTGGGCGTCCTTCATGGACTCGCGGACCTGCCGGGCACCCTGGAGGTCGATCTCCAGGAGCACAGGCTCACCCGCCTCCAGGCGCTCCAGCACGGCCGCACGCGGCGTGCCGTAGCGGTTGCCGGCGAACTCGGCCCACTCCAGCAGCTCACCGTTGGCGATCAGCTTGTCCATCTCCTCGTCGGTGACGAAGAAGTACTGGACTCCGTGCTTCTCGCCAGGACGAGGCTTGCGGGTCGTCGCCGACACCGAGAGCCAGACCTCGGGGTGTTCCTTGCGCATATGAGCGACGACCGTGCTCTTGCCGACCCCGGAGGGGCCGGAGAGCACGGTCAGCCGCGGACGTTCACTCATGCAGCGATTATTCCAGCAATCCCGGAGTGCCCGGGACTCCCTTCCCGGAGTGACCCGGGGTTCAGGAGCCGGTGCTGCCGAACTCACGCTCCAGGGAGGCGATCTGGTTGGAACCGAGGCCGCGCACACGGCGGCTTTCGGAGATGCCGAGTCGCTCCATGATCTGCTTGGCGCGGACCTTGCCCACGCCTGGCAGGGACTCGAGCAGCGCGGAGACCTTCATCTTGCCGATGACGTCGTTCTCCTGGCCCTGCTTGATGACCTCGTGCAGGGAGGCGCCGGAGTGCTTGAGTCGATTCTTGACCTCGGCCCGCTCCCGGCGAGCCGCGGCGGCCTTTTCGAGCGCGGCTGCGCGCTGTTCAGGGGTAAGGGGCGGAAGAGCCACGCCTACGTCACCTCGGATGTCGAACTGTCGGATACGGACCGGTGAGGAACCTAGTCGCCCCACACCTGGGGAGCTACGAGCAACACGCTTGCCCGTTCGCTCTCGTCGGAGACTAGCGGCCAAGTGCGCCAGAGTCAGCGAGAACAGCGGAAAAGTCCTGGTCAGCCTCCGCCAGGCCGGACATTTCAGACATACTGCCCAGGATTTGAGGATGTATTCAGACTCAAGTCGGCTCCGGACCACTCATCGGAGGACTCGAGCACCGAGGCGAAGGCCTCAGGCGGCCGCCACCGCGGCCCGGATCTCCTCCGCGAAGCGGTCCGCGGCGTCACGCAGTGCGACGACGTCGGGACCGTGGCGCAACACACCCCGGCTGACGTTCGGCACGACGTTGCGCACGGCCGCGCCGAAAACGCCCGGAAGATCGGCCGGAGTGGCCCCCTGGGCGCCGATCCCGGGCGCCAGGAGCGGCCCGTTGATGTCCAGGTCGTACGACGACAGGTCGCCCAGCGTGGCGCCCACGACGGCCCCGAAGGACCCCAGGGGCCCCTCTCCCGCGTTCTCGGCGGCCAGGTGGGCCAGCATCGTCGCTCCGACGTCGCGGCCGTCGGCGCGGACCGCGTGCTGGACTTCGCCGCCCTCCGGGTTCGAGGTCAGGGCGAGCACGAACAGGCCCGTGCCGGTCTCCCGTGCCAGCTCGACGGCCGGCCCGAGCGAGCCGTAGCCGAGGTACGGCGAGACGGTCAGCGCGTCGGAGAAGAGCGGCGCGTCCTTGTGCAGGAAGGACTCGGCGTACGCGGCCATGGTCGAGCCGATGTCGCCGCGCTTGGCGTCCATCACGACCAGCGCGCCTGCCGCTCGCGCCTCGGCGACCGTCTTCTCCAGGACGGCGACGCCTCGCGAGCCGAAGCGCTCGAAGAAGGCGCTCTGCGGCTTGAGGACGGCGACCCGGTCGGCCATCGCCTCGACGACCGTGCGGCTGAATCGCTCCAGGCCGGCCACGTCGTCGTTCAGGCCCCACTCGGTGAGCAGGGCGGCGTGCGGGTCGATGCCGACGCACAGCGGGCCGCGCTCGTCCATGGCGCGGCGCAGCCGGGCGCCGAAGGGCTCGGTCATGCCGTCTTCCTCACGTCGGCGCCGACCGCGTCGGCGAGGGTCGCGTAGGGGCTCGTGCGCAGACGCGCGGCGAGTCCCTTGTGGATGGCGCGGCCCCAGAAGGGGCCCTCATAGATGAAGGCGCTGTACCCCTGGACGAGCGTGGCGCCCGCAAGGATGCGCTGCCAGGCGTCCTCGGCGTTCTCGATGCCGCCGACGCCCACCAGGGTGATCCGGTCGCCCACGCGCGCGTAGAGGCGGCGCAGCACCTCCAGGGAGCGCGCCTTCAGAGGCGCTCCGGACAGCCCGCCGGTCTCCTTCACCAGGCCGGGCTCGGACGTCAGGCCGAGGCCCTCGCGCGCGATGGTGGTGTTGGTGGCGATGATCCCGTCCAGGCCGAGCTCGACGGCCAGGTCGGCGACCGCGTCGACGTCCGCGTCGGCGAGGTCCGGCGCGATCTTCACCAGGAGCGGGACGCGGCGCGAGGTGACCGCGCGGTCGGCGGCCTCGCGGACGGCGCTCAGAAGGGGCCTCAGCGCCTCGGTGGCCTGGAGGTTGCGCAGCCCCGGGGTGTTCGGCGACGACACGTTCACGACCAGGTAGTCGGCGTACGGGGCCAGCCGCTCGGCCGACTTCACGTAGTCGCCGACGGCCTCCTCCTCCGGGACGACCTTGGTCTTGCCGATGTTGACGCCGACGACGGTCCTGAAGACGGGCGTACGGGAGGCCAGGCGGGCGGCGACGGTCAGCGAGCCGTCGTTGTTGAAGCCCATGCGGTTGATCAGCGCGCGGTCCTTCACGAGCCGGAACAGCCGCTGCTTGGGGTTGCCGGGCTGCGCCTCCCCCGTGACCGTGCCGATCTCGACGTGGTCGAAGCCGAGCATCGACATGCCGTCGATGGCGACGGCGTTCTTGTCGAAGCCGGCGGCGAGCCCGAAGGGGCCGTGCATCCGCAGCCCGAAGGCCTCCGTGCGCAGCTCCTTGTGGCGGGGCGCGAGGGCGGCGGCGGCGAACGTCCGCAGGACGGGGATCCGGACGGCGAGCCGGATCCAGCGGAAGGCCAGGTAGTGAGCTTTCTCGGGGTCCATCCGGGTGAAAACCAGACGGAAGAAGAGCTTGTACATCGCGAGAGTCCTCTGGGGTCCTCATGAAGAGGGGGACACCTTCCGGTGTCCCCCTCAGGGCTGCTAGTCGCGGGCCGCGGTCAGGTGTCGCGCGTGTTCCTGGAGCGATCGGACGCCCACGTCTCCGTGGTTGAGGGCGTCGATGCCCTGGACGGCCGCCGCGAGCGCCTGGACGGTCGTCAGGCACGGCACGGACCGCGCCACGGCCGCCGTACGGATCTCGTAGCCGTCGAGGCGGCCGCCGGTGCCGTACGGGGTGTTGACGATGAGGTCGACCTCGCCGTCGTGGATGAGCTGGACGATGGTCTTCTCGCCGTTCGGGCCGGTGCCCTCAGACTGCTTGCGCACGACGACGGCGTTGATGCCGTTGCGCTTGAGGACCTCGGCCGTGCCGGAGGTGGCGAGCAGCTCGAAGCCGTGGGCGACCAGTTCGCGCGCCGGGAAGATCATCGAGCGCTTGTCGCGGTTGGCGACGGAGATGAAGGCACGGCCCTTGGTCGGGAGCGGGCCGTAGGCGCCGGCCTGCGACTTGGCGTACGCCGTGCCGAAGACGGAGTCGATGCCCATGACCTCGCCGGTGGAGCGCATCTCCGGGCCGAGGACCGTGTCCACGCCCCGCCCGTGGATGTCGCGGAAGCGCGACCACGGCATGACGGCCTCCTTGACGGAGATCGGCGCGTCGAGCGGGAGTTCGCCGCCGTCACCGGTCGCCGGGAGCAGCCCTTCCGCGCGCAGCTCGGCGACGGTCGCGCCCAGGGAGATCCTGGCGGCGGCCTTCGCCAGCGGCACCGCGGTCGCCTTCGAGGTGAAGGGGACGGTGCGGGAGGCACGCGGGTTGGCTTCGAGGACGTACAGGATGTCGCCGGCCATCGCGAACTGGATGTTGATCAGGCCGCGGACGCCGACGCCCTTGGCGATGGCCTCGGTGGAGGCCCGCAGGCGCTTGATGTCGAAGCCGCCGAGCGTGATCGGCGGCAGCGCGCACGCCGAGTCGCCGGAGTGGATGCCGGCCTCCTCGATGTGCTCCATGACACCGCCGAGGTAGAGCTCCTCGCCGTCGTACAGGGCGTCGACGTCGATCTCGATCGCGTCGTCGAGGAAGCGGTCGACCAGGACCGGCCGGGAGGGGCTGATCTCGGTGGACTCGGCGATGTACGACTCCAGGCGCGTCTCGTCGTAGACGATCTCCATGCCGCGCCCGCCGAGGACGTACGACGGCCGCACCAGGACCGGGTAGCCGATCTCGTCGGCGATGGCCTTGGCGCCCGCGAAGGTGGTCGCGGTGCCGTGCTTGGGGGCCGGGAGACCGGCCTCGGCGAGCACACGGCCGAAGGCGCCGCGGTCCTCGGCGGCGTGGATCGCCTCGGGCGGGGTGCCCACGACCGGTACGCCGTTGTCCTTGAGGGCCTGCGCCAGACCCAGCGGGGTCTGGCCGCCGAGCTGCACGAGCACGCCCGCGATCGGGCCGGCCTGCGCCTCCGCGTGGACGATCTCCAGCACGTCTTCCAGCGTGAGCGGCTCGAAGTACAGGCGGTCGGAGGTGTCGTAGTCCGTGGAGACGGTCTCCGGGTTGCAGTTGACCATCACGGTCTCGTAGCCGGCGTCGCTCAGCGCGAAGGAGGCGTGGACGCAGGAGTAGTCGAACTCGATGCCCTGGCCGATGCGGTTGGGGCCGGAGCCCAGGATGATCACCGCGGGCTTCTCGCGGGGCGCGACCTCGGTCTCCTCGTCGTAGGAGGAGTAGAAGTACGGCGTCTTCGCGGCGAACTCGGCGGCGCAGGTGTCGACCGTCTTGTACACCGGGCGCACGCCCAGCGCGTGCCGCACCTCGCGCACGACGTCCTCGCGCAGCCCCCGGATCTCACCGATCTGCTGGTCGGAGAAACCGTGCCGCTTGGCCTCGCCGAGCAGCTCGGCGTCCAGGCGCTCGGCGGCGGCGAGCTCGTCCGCCACCTCCTTGATCAGGAAGAGCTGGTCCACGAACCAGGGGTCGATCTTCGTGTACGCGAAGATCTCCTCCGGCGTGGCACCGGCGCGGATCGCCTGCATGACCGTGTTGATCCGGCCGTCGGTGGGACGGACCGACGCTTCCAGGAGCTCCTTCTTGTCGCCCGTCTCGCCGACGAACGTGAACTGCGAGCCCTTCTTCTCCAGCGAGCGCAGCGCCTTCTGGAACGCCTCGGTGAAGTTCCGGCCGATGGCCATGGCCTCGCCGACCGACTTCATGGTCGTGGTCAGCGTCGAGTCGGCCGAGGGGAACTTCTCGAAGGCGAACCGCGGCGCCTTGACGACCACGTAGTCGAGGGTCGGCTCGAAGGACGCCGGGGTCTTCTCCGTGATGTCGTTCGGGATCTCGTCGAGCGTGTAGCCGACGGCCAGCTTGGCGGCGATCTTGGCGATCGGGAAGCCGGTGGCCTTGGAGGCGAGGGCCGAGGAGCGCGAGACCCGCGGGTTCATCTCGATGACGATGATGCGGCCGTCGACCGGGTCGACCGCGAACTGGATGTTGCAGCCACCGGTGTCGACGCCGACCTCGCGGATGATCGCGATGCCGATGTCCCGCAGGCGCTGGTACTCACGGTCGGTCAGCGTCATCGCGGGGGCGACGGTGATCGAGTCGCCGGTGTGGACGCCCATCGGGTCGAAGTTCTCGATGGAGCAGACGACCACGACGTTGTCGTTCTTGTCGCGCATGAGCTCCAGCTCGTACTCCTTCCAGCCGAGGATGGACTCCTCCAGGAGCACCTCGGTGGTGGGAGACAGCGTGAGGCCCTGACCGGCGATCCGGCGCAGCTCCTCCTCGTCGTGCGCGAAGCCGGAGCCGGCGCCGCCCATGGTGAAGGAGGGACGGACGACGACCGGGTAGCCGCCGAGCTGCTCGACGCCCTTCAGTACGTCGTCCATCGAGTGGCAGATGTAGGAACGGGCGGACTCGCCGTGCCCGATCTTCTGGCGGACGGCCTCGACGACGTCCTTGAAGAGGTCGCGGTCCTCGCCCTTGTTGATGGCTTCGACGTTGGCGCCGATCAGCTCGACGCCGTACTTCTCCAGCACACCCTGCTCGTGCATGGAGATCGCTGTGTTGAGGGCGGTCTGGCCCCCGAGCGTCGGCAGCAGCGCGTCCGGCCGCTCCTTGGCGATGATCTTCTCGACGAACTCGGGGGTGATCGGCTCGACGTACGTGGCGTCGGCGATCTCCGGGTCGGTCATGATCGTCGCCGGGTTGGAGTTGACCAGGATGACGCGCAGGCCCTCGGCCTTGAGGACGCGGCACGCCTGGGTGCCGGAGTAGTCGAACTCGGCGGCCTGGCCGATGACGATCGGGCCGGAGCCGATGACCAGGACGGACTGGATATCGGGGCGCTTAGGCACGCTGGCCCTCCATCAGGGATACGAAGCGGTCGAACAGGTAGGCGGCGTCGTGCGGGCCGGCTGCCGCTTCGGGGTGGTACTGGACGCTGAAGGCGGGGCGGTCGAGGAGTTGCAGCCCCTCCACCACGTTGTCGTTGAGGCACACGTGGGACACCTCGGCACGGCCGAACGGGGTGTCGGAGACCTTGTCGAGCGGGGCGTCGACGGCGAAGCCGTGGTTGTGCGCGGTGACCTCGACCTTGCCGGTGGAACGGTCCTGCACCGGCTGGTTGATGCCGCGGTGGCCGTACTTCAGCTTGTACGTGCCGAAGCCCAGCGCGCGGCCCAGGATCTGGTTGCCGAAGCAGATGCCGAAGAGCGGGGTCCCGCGCTCCAGCACCGCCTGCATCAGCGCGACCGGGTGGTCGGCGGTGGCGGGGTCGCCGGGCCCGTTGGAGAAGAACACGCCGTCCGGGCCGGCCGCGTACACCTCCTCGACCGACGCCGTCGCCGGCAGCACGTGCACCTCTATGCCGCGCTCGGCCATGCGGCGCGGCGTCATGCCCTTGATGCCGAGGTCGACCGCGGCGACGGTGAACTTCTTCTCGCCGATCGCCGGGACGACGTACGTCTCCTTGGTGGCGACCTCCGCGGAGAGGTCCGCGCCCTTCATCTCGGGGGCCTGGCGCACCTCGGTGAGCATGGTGTCCTCGTCGGGCAGCGCGTGGCCGGAGAAGATGCCGACGCGCATGGCGCCGCGCTCGCGCAGGTGGCGGGTCAGCGCGCGGGTGTCGATGCCCGAGATCCCGACGACACCCTGCTGACGCAGCTCGTCGTCGAGCGAACGGCGGGAGCGCCAGTTGGACGGCACGCGCGCGGGGTCGCGCACGACGTATCCGGCGACCCAGATCTGCTTCGACTCGTGGTCTTCGTCGTTGACGCCGGTGTTGCCGACGTGCGGGGCGGTCATCACGACGACCTGGCGGTGGTACGACGGGTCGGTGAGCGTCTCCTGGTAGCCGGTCATCCCGGTGGAGAACACGGCCTCGCCGAAGGTCACCCCCACGGCCCCGTAGGCACGGCCGCGGAAGGTGCGGCCGTCCTCCAGGACGAGTACGGCGGGAGGCGCCTTCGTGTCGGAAGCGATTCCCTTGGTGGAGGTCGTCATCGTTCGGCGCCTTCCCTGGTGGTTGTTTTGATCATGGAGTTAATGACGTCGACCCACTCGTTGTGCTCGGCCGCGCGCTCGGAGCGGAACCCGGAGTCGAGCAGCCTCTCGCCGTGCGCCCAGGTCACCACGAGCAGTCCGCCCTCGGTCAGCACCTTGCCGGCGATGCCCTTGTCGAGCCGGGCCTCGCGCAGCGCCTCGAGAGGGACGAAGAAGTCCGTCGCTCCCGGACGTACGACGTCCAGTCCCGCGTCCGTCAGCGTGAGCTCGACGCGGCTGCGGGTGCCCAGGCCGTGCGCCACGATGCGGTCGAGCCAGTGACCGGCGGTGGTGGAGCCGTGGTAGCGGCCGCTCATCGTCAGTCTCGCCGCACCGGGCTCCTGCGGCGCGGTGGGCAGCTCGGGCAGGTCGCCCTGGAGGGTGCCGCGCCACTTCCAGCCCTCGCGCATCAGCCAGTAGACGAGCGCGACGAACAGGGCGAGGCCGACCAGCCAGCCGATGCGGGCGGCCCAGTCGGTGACCTCAGCCGATTCCTTCTCGGCGGCCAGCAGAATTACAGGTGTCACGTGAGCTTCCCGTCGACGAGCGTGGCCTTGCCCCGGAGCCAGGTGTGCGTGACACGGCCCGGCAGCTCGCGCCCCTCGTAGGGCGTGTTGCGGCTGCGCGAGGCGAAGCCCGCGGGGTCCACGGATCCACGGTATTCCGTGTCGACGAGAGCGAGGTTGGCGGGCTCACCTGCCGAGACGGGACGGCCGTGGCCCTTGGCCTGCCCGATCCGGGCCGGCGCGAAGGACATACGGTCGGCGACCTGCGCCCAGTCGAGCAGTCCGGTGTCCACCATCGTCTCCTGGACCACCGACAGCGCGGTCTCCAGACCGACCATGCCCATGGCGGCCGCGGCCCACTCGCAGTCCTTGTCCTCGTGCGGGTGCGGGGCGTGGTCGGTGGCCACGATGTCGATCGTGCCGTCGGCGAGCGCCTCGCGCAGCGCGAACACGTCGCGCTCGGTGCGCAGCGGCGGGTTGACCTTGAAGACCGGGTTGTACGTCCGTACCAGCTCGTCCGTGAGCAGGAGGTGGTGCGGGGTGACCTCGGCGGTGACGTCGATGCCGCGGGACTTGGCCCAGCGCACGATCTCCACCGAGCCCGCGGTCGACAGGTGGCAGATGTGGACGCGGGAACCGACGTGCTCGGCGAGCAGCACATCCCGGGCGATGATCGATTCCTCTGCCACCGCCGGCCAGCCCCCGAGCCCCAGCTCGGCCGAGACGACGCCCTCGTTCATCTGGGCGCCCTCGGTCAGCCGCGGCTCCTGCGCGTGCTGGGCGACGACCCCGCCGAACGCCTTCACGTACTCCAGCGCCCGGCGCATCATCACGGCGTCGTCGACGCACTTGCCGTCATCGGAGAAGACGGTGACACCGGCGGCCGACTCGTGCATGGCGCCCAGCTCGGCGAGCTTCTTGCCCTCCAGGCCGACGGTGACGGCACCGATGGGCTGGACGTCGCAGTAGCCGTGCTGCTGTCCCAGCCGGTAGACCTGCTCGACCACTCCGGCCGTGTCGGCGACCGGGAAGGTGTTGGCCATGGCGAACACGGCGGTGAAGCCGCCGGAGGCGGCCGCGCGCGTGCCGGTCAGCACGGTCTCGGAGTCCTCGCGGCCCGGCTCGCGCAGATGGGTGTGCAGGTCCACGAGTCCCGGCAGGAGCACCTTGCCGCCGGCGTCGACGACCTCCGCGCCCTCGGCCGACAGACCGACGCCCACCTCGGCGATGGTCGCGCCGTTGATCAGCACGTCCTGCGGCTCGCCGCCGAGCACCTTCGCACCACGGATCAGGATCTTGCTCATCTGTCTTACTTCTCCTCGGTACGGGTGTGGCTGACGGCGGGCTCGTTGCCGCCCAGCAGCAGGTAGAGGACGGCCATCCGGATGGAGACCCCGTTCGCGACCTGCTCGACGACGGTGCAGCGCTCGGAGTCGGCGACCTCGGCGGTGATCTCCATGCCGCGGACCATCGGACCGGGGTGCATCACGATGGCGTGCTCGGGCATCCGCGCCATGCGATCGCCGTCGAGGCCGTAGCGCCGCGCGTACTCGCGCTCGGTCGGGAAGAACGCGGCGTTCATCCGCTCCCGCTGGACGCGCAGCATCATCACCGCGTCGGACTTGGGGAGCGTGCTGTCCAGGTCGTACGAGATCTCGCAGGGCCAGGTCTCGACGCCGACCGGCACCAGGGTGGGCGGGGCGACGAGGGTGACCTCGGCGCCGAGGGTGTGCAGCAGGTCGACGTTGGAGCGGGCGACCCGGCTGTGCAGGACGTCACCGACGATCGTGATCCGCTTGCCGTCGAGGTCCTGCCCGAGCCCGGCGTCCCGGCCGACGAGCCGGCGGCGCATGGTGAAGGCGTCCAGCAGCGCCTGGGTGGGGTGCTGGTGGGTGCCGTCACCGGCGTTGATGACGGCCGCGTCGATCCAGCCGGAGTTGGCCAGGCGGTACGGCGCTCCGGAGGCCCCGTGCCGGATGACGACGGCGTCCACGCCCATGGCTTCCAGGGTCTGGGCGGTGTCCTTCAGGGACTCGCCCTTGGACACGCTCGACCCCTTGGCGGAGAAGTTGATGACGTCCGCGGACAGGCGCTTCTCGGCGGCCTCGAAGGAGATCCGGGTCCGGGTGGAGTCCTCGAAGAAGAGGTTGACGACGGTACGGCCGCGCAGGGTCGGCAGTTTCTTGATCGGCCGGTCGGCGACCCGGGCCATCTCCTCGGCGGTGTCGAGGATCAGGACGGCGTCGTCGCGGGTGAGGTCGGCGGCCGAGATGAGATGACGCTGCATCTGTCAGGCTCCGTAAGGCAGTTCAGGAGAATGCGGGCATGCAAGCGCGCGGTCGCGCACTCAGGGGCGTACCGCTGGGCGCTACTGCTCGCCCGGGGCGGCCGGCTTCACCCCGAGCAGCACGGTGTCGCGACCGTCCTCCTCGGCGAGCTGGACCTTGACCGTCTCCCGCAGTGACGTGGGGAGGTTCTTGCCGACGTAGTCGGCGCGGATGGGCAGTTCGCGGTGGCCTCTGTCGACGAGGACCGCTAGCTGGACCGCGCGGGGGCGCCCGATGTCGTTCAGGGCGTCGAGGGCGGCTCGGATGGTGCGGCCGGAGAAGAGCACGTCGTCGACGAGGACGACCAGTCTGCCGTCGATGCCGTCACCGGGGATGTCGGTACGGGCCAGCGCACGCGGCGGGTGCATGCGCAGGTCGTCGCGGTACATGGTGATGTCGAGGGAGCCGACCGGGATCTTGCGGTCGGTGATCTCCTGGAGCTTGGCGGCGAGCCGCTGGGCGAGGAAGACGCCCCGCGTCGGGATGCCGAGGAGCACCACGTCGTCGGCGCCCTTGGCGCGCTCGACGATCTCGTGGGCGATGCGGGTCAGTACCCGCGCGATGTCAGGGCCTTCGAGAACCGGCCTTGCATCGGACGCTTGAGTGTCCATAGAAAACGGACCTCCTTCTCCGCCTCACGGGACGGACCTTAAAGGACGTCGGATTTGCGCCATCCACGGTAGCAGGCCCGGACGGCGTCCCAGATCACCCCCCTGGCCCAACCGGTCACCGGTACCACGGAAGCGTCGGTGCGGACCATTCGGCTTGACGCGACAGAGTAACGCTGCGTAACCTCACAGTGAGTTACCAGCCGCGCGGCACGGAACAGACCCAGCCGCGTCGACACAGTGTCCGGGGAGCTATATGTCCAGCGAATACGCCAAACAGCTCGGGGCCAAGCTCCGGGCCATCCGCACCCAGCAGGGCCTTTCCCTCCACGGTGTCGAGGAGAAGTCCCAGGGGCGTTGGAAGGCCGTCGTGGTCGGTTCGTACGAGCGTGGCGACCGCGCCGTGACCGTGCAGCGACTCGCCGAGCTGGCGGATTTCTACGGCGTTCCGGTGCAGGAGCTGCTGCCGGGCACCACTCCGGGCGGGGCCGCCGAGCCGCCGCCGAAGCTGGTCCTGGACCTGGAGCGGCTGGCCCACGTGCCGGCCGAGAAGGCGGGCCCCCTCCAGCGGTATGCCGCCACGATCCAGTCCCAGCGCGGTGACTACAACGGCAAGGTGCTCTCGATCCGTCAGGACGACCTGCGCACACTCGCCGTCATCTACGACCAGTCGCCCTCGGTCCTCACCGAGCAGCTCATCAGCTGGGGCGTCCTGGACGCCGACGCGCGGCGTGCGGTGGCCTCCCACGAGGACAGCTGAGCCGCTTCTCATCTGAGCAGAAACGTGCCGCCGGGGTGGCCGGAACTTCATGGTTCCGGCCACCCCGGCGGCTTTCTGCGGGCCTGAAGGCCCTCAGAGGCACGGGAACGCCATCAGCCTCACCAGGAACGCCAGAGGGCCCACAGCATCACTGCTGTGGGCCCCTCGGCAATGCGTACCTCTGGCGCCAGGTCGGTCCTGGGCTCGCCTACGCCTGGTCGCGGCGCAGTGAGGGCTTGAGATCCTTGAACCGGCCGAGCAGGCCGTTCACGAACGAGGGCGACTCGTCCGTGGAGAACTCCTTCGCCAGCTGCACCATCTCGTCGAGCACGACCGCGTCCGGCGTCTCGTCCGCCCAGATCAGCTCATAGGCGCCGAGGCGCAGGATGTTGCGGTCGACGACGGGCATCCGGTCGAGCGTCCAGCCGACCGAGTACTGGGCGATCAGCTCGTCGATGCGCGTCGCGTGCTGCGCGTACCCCTCGACCAGCTGCATCGTGTACTCGCTCACCGGCGGCTGCCGGGTGTCTCCCCGGGAGAGCCGGATCCAGTCCGCGAGGACGGTCAGGACGTCCGCGTCGCGCTGGTCGCCCTCGAAGAGGATCTGGAAGGCGCGCTTGCGGGCCGTATTGCGGGCAGCCACGGTTAGCTGTTCACCCGGCCGAGGTAGTCGCTCGTGCGGGTGTCGACCTTGATCTTCTCACCGGTGGTGATGAAGAGCGGGACGTTGATCTGGTGACCGGTCTCCAGGATGGCGGGCTTGGTGCCACCGGTGGAACGGTCGCCCTGGACGCCCGGCTCGGTCTCCTGGATGACGAGCTCGACGGCGGCGGGCAGCTCGACGAAGAGCACCTCGCCCTCGTGCTGCGCGACGGTGGCGGTGAAGCCCTCGATCAGGAAGTTGGCGGCGTCACCGACGGCCTTGCGGTCGACCATGAGCTGGTCGTAGGTCTCCATGTCCATGAAGACGAAGTACTCGCCGTCCATGTAGGAGAACTGCATGTCGCGCTTGTCGATCGTGGCCGTCTCGACCTTGACGCCGGCGTTGAACGTCTTGTCGACGACCTTCCCGGAAAGCACGTTCTTCAGCTTGGTGCGCACGAAGGCCGGGCCCTTGCCGGGCTTGACGTGCTGGAACTCGACGACGGACCACAGCTGGCCTCCGTCGAGCTTGAGCACCAGGCCGTTCTTGAGGTCGTTCGTGGAAGCCACGGTTGCGGAATCTCCTGGACTGACGTGGACGACCCCGGCGCACGCACCTGGCTAAAGGGCGAGCAGCTCCTTGGTCGTGATGGTGAGTAGCTCTGGGCCGCCGTCCGCCTCGGGGCGGACGACGAGCGTGTCATCGATCCGGACACCGCCCCGGCCCGGGAGGTGGACCCCCGGTTCGACGGTGACCGGCACGCAAGCGTCCAGTTTACCCATGGCCGCGGGGGCCAGCTGCGGGTCCTCGTCGATTTCGAGTCCCACACCGTGCCCCGTCAGGGCCGGAAGGCCTTCCGCGTACCCCGCGGAGTCCAGCACCTGGCGTGCGGCACGGTCCACGTCACGGTAGGCGGCGCCGGGGACCAGGCTCTCCCGGCCGGCCCGCTGAGCGGCGAAAACCAGGTCGTACAGCTCGATCTGCCAGTCCGCCGGGGACGTACCGATGACGAAAGTACGGCCGATCTCGCACCGGTAGCCGCGATAGGTCGCGCCAAGGCAGACGGAGAGGAAGTCGCCCTCCTCGACCCTCCGGTCGGTGGGGCGGTGGCCGGGTCTGCCGGAGTTCGGGCCGGTACCGACGGAGGTCGCGAAGGCGGGACCGTCGGCGCCGTGGTCGACGAGGCGGCGTTCCAGTTCGAGAGCGAGGTGACGTTCGGTGCGGCCGACGAGGATGGACTCCAGCAGTTCACCGAGGGCCTGGTCGGCGATCTCGGCGCCGATCCTGAGGCAGGAGATCTCCTCCTCGTCCTTCACCAGACGCAGCTGTTCCACCCCGCCGCCCAGGTCGGCCAGGCGCAGCCGGGGCACGACCGAGCGGATGGCGCGATGCCGGGCGACGGTCAGGTGGTGCTCCTCGACGGCAAGGGATTCGCCGCCCTGCGCGGCCGCGAGGTCGGCCGCCGCGACGGCGGGATCACCGCCGGAGCCGGACAGCCTCTGCACGCGCAGCGCCTCGTCGGGCCGGCCGTCCGCGGGGCGGTCGTCCGGCGGACGGCCGGGACACAGCAGCAGGTCCTCGATCCTGCCGAGCAGCAGGACGGCGCCGCGCGGGGCGGTGCCGGCGAGGTAGCGGACGTTGGCGGGGCGGGAGACCAGCGCGGAGGAGCTGCCGCCGGCTTGGCAGCGTTCCCGTAGGCGGGCTCGGCGGGCAGCGTAGACCTCTGACATGACACGAGCGTAGGAGGGGTGCCCGGATTGTGCTGGTTGGGAGGGTGCCGTTTGGGGGACCGCGGTGCGTGATCCCGTTGTTTTTCCGGGTGCGGGCCGGTGAGGGCTGGGCTCGCCCACGCGGCGGAGCCGCATGTCGATACGGCCCCGCGCTCCTGGCGCCGGCTCAGTCCCACGCGTTCACCAGCTCGGCGGGCTTGCTATCGACCTGGCCAGTACGTCGTCCAGGATCTGGGCCGTCTGCGGTACGTCCAGCTGGGAGTTGTCGATGATGGGCAGGCCCGAGCCGTACCAGCCCGCCATGCGGCCGTGGATGCGGGCGACCTCGTCGTCGGTGAGGCGGCGGTTTCCGGAGCGCTCGGCGTTGCGCTCCAGGACGATCTCCAGGCCCGGCAACAGAACCACCGGCAGCAGGCCGGGGCCCACGTGGCGCTTCCAGCCGCCGAGGCCGACGACCGGGCGGTCGGGGAACACGGCGTCGTCGAGGATGCACGAGATGCCGTTGGCCAGGAAGTTGCGGGCGGCGAAGCCGCAGGTGCGGCGGGCCAGGCGGTACTGGGCCTCGGAGTGGTCGTTCCACCCGGACTGCGGGTCGGCGAAGCCCGAGCGGACCCATTCGCGTACGTCGTCGAGGCTGATGTGGGCGGTGGGGACCCGGCGGTGGTCCGCCCAGTACTTGGCGACGCTGGTCTTGCCGGCACCGGCCGGGCCGATGAGCAGGACCGCGAGGGTGGTGCCGGCCGGGTCGGCGGCGGACGTGGCGGGCGTCGCGCTCGGCATGGGGACGGGGGCGCCGGACGGCAGCGGCAGATGGCCGGTGGTGTCCGGCACCGGCGAGGCCGGGGCGTGCTGCGGCGCGGGCGGTACCTGCGCCGAGGGGGCGCCGGTGAAGCCCGGAGCGGGTGCGGGCGGCGGGGGCACGGGGGCGGAACCCTGGTGTGCGCCCGGGTGCTGCGGACCCGGGTGGTGTGCGGCCGGCGACCAGCCGACGGCCGGTCCGTGCCCCGGCTGGTGGGGCGGCGGCAGCGGAGAACCCACTGCGTGCTGCATCCGGTGCCACTCCGTCTCGTACAGGCAATGGGTGCTGACAGCGCGGGTAAGCCCCGCTTCCCCACAGCCTAAAGGGCGTGGGAGGGGCCCCCGTCGGAACGGTACCGCCCCCGGCCGTCGTTTGGTGCAACGGCCGGGGGCGGTCCGAAGTGCCCCATCACGCAAGGGGAATCGGGCGGAAGGCGTACCCGGGGATCTACTCGCCCACTTCGCCGTACGCGGCGAGGAGGACGGCCGGGTCGGGGCCCTCCAGGACGGTGGGCTTGGCCAGCCCGTCCAGGACGATGAAGCGCAGCAGGTCGCCGCGGGACTTCTTGTCGACCTTCATGTTCTCCAGCAGCTTGGGCCACTGGTCGTAGCGGTAGTGCAGGGGCAGCCCGACCGATTCCAGGACCGTGCGGTGGCGGTCGGCCGTGGCGTCGTCCAACCGGCCCGCGAGGCGGCCGAGTTCGGCGGCGAAGTGCATGCCGACCGAGACCGCCGCGCCGTGCCGCCACTGGTAGCGCTCGTTCTTCTCGATGGCGTGCGCGAGCGTGTGGCCGTAGTTCAGGATCTCCCTGAGGCCCGACTCCTTGAGGTCGGAGGAGACGACCTCGGCCTTGACCCGGATGGAGCGCTCGATGAGCTCCGCGGTGTGCGGGCCGGCCGGGGTGCGCGCGGCCTCCGGGTCGGACTCGACGAGCTCCAGGATCGTCGGGTCGGCGATGAAGCCGGCCTTGATGACCTCGGCGAGCCCGGAGACGTAGTCGTTGACCTGGAGGGAGTCCAGCGCGGCCAGGTCGCACAGCACGCCGGCCGGCGGGTGGAAGGCGCCGACGAGGTTCTTGCCCTCGGCGGTGTTGATGCCGGTCTTGCCTCCGACGGCCGCGTCCACCATGGCCAGCACGGTGGTGGGGATGGCGATCCAGCGCACCCCGCGCAGCCAGGTCGCGGCCACGAACCCGGCGAGGTCCGTGGTCGCGCCGCCGCCGACTCCGACGACGACGTCCGTGCGGGTGAAGCCGGACTGGCCGAGCGCCTTCCAGCAGTAGGAGGCGACCTCGGCGGTCTTGGCCTCCTCGGCGTTGGGCACCTGGATGGCGACGGCCTCGAAGCCCTGCTCGGCCAGGTCGGCACGGAGCGCTTCGCCGGTCTCGGCCAGCGCCTCGGGGTGCACGATCGCGACCCGCTTGGCCTTGTCGCCGATCAACGCGCCGAGTTCGCCCAGGAGTTGCCGGCCGACCAGGACCTCGTAGGGCTCGCTGCCCGCGGTGCCGCCGACCTGGATGCGGGTGACTGCCTCGCTCATGCTTCCTTCAACTCCAGTGCGTCCAGGGCTGCTTGGGTGACCTCTTCGGGCGTACGGCCGTCCGTGGACACGACCGCGGTGGCGATTCCCTCGTACAGGTGCCGCCGCGCCTCCATCAGCTCGCGCCACTGCTTGCGCGGATTGACGGCGAGCAGCGGCCGGGCGGCGTTCAGGCCGGTGCGCTTGACCGCTTCCTCGACGTCCATGGAGAGGTAGACGACGCGCTGCCCGGCGAGCAGCGCGCGGGTGTCCTCGTCCAGGACCGCGCCGCCGCCCAGTGCGAGGACGCCGGCGTGGTCGGCGAGTGCCGTGTGCACGGCCCGCTTCTCGATCGCGCGAAAAGCCGGCTCGCCCTCGTCGACGAAGATCTCGGCGATGCTCCGGCCCTCCTCGGCGACGATGTCCTCGTCGGTGTCCCGGTAACCGACCCCGAGCCGCTCGGCGAGGAGCTGTCCGACGGTGGACTTGCCGACGCCCATCGGCCCGACCAGGACGACCAGCGGCACAGCGCTCATCGGACCGGGAGGTTGTCGAGGTACGACCGCACGTTGCGGTGGGTCTCGGCGACGCTGTCGCCGCCGAACTTCTCCGCGACGGCGTCCGCGAGGACCAGCGCGACCATCGCCTCCGCGACGATGCCGGCGGCCGGCACCGCGCACACGTCCGAGCGCTGGTGGTGGGCCTGAGTGGCCTCGCCGGTGACGACGTCCACGGTCTTCAGTGCCCGCGGCACGGTCGCGATCGGCTTCATCGCGGCCCGCACCCGCAGCAGCTCACCGGTGGTCAGACCGCCCTCGGTGCCACCGGAACGGCCGGTGGCCCGCCGGATGCCCTCGTCGGTGGCGACGATCTCGTCGTGCGCCTGGGAGCCGGGCACCCGCGCCAGGTCGAAGCCGTCGCCGACCTCGACGCCCTTGATCGCCTGGATGCCCATGAGGGCGGCGGCCAGCCGGGCGTCCAGCCTGCGGTCCCAGTGCACGTGCGAGCCCAGGCCCACCGGCACGCCGTAGGCCAGCACCTCGACCACACCGCCGAGGGTGTCGCCGTCCTTGTGGGCCTGGTCGATCTCCGCGACCATCGCCTTCGACGCGTCCGCGTCCAGGCAGCGCACCGGGTCGGCGTCCAGCTTCTCGACGTCCGAGGGCTTGGGGTACACGCCGTACGGCGCCTTCGCGGCGGCCAGCTCGACGACGTGCGAGACGATCTCGATGCCGGCCGTCTCCTTGAGGTACGACCGGGCCACCGCGCCCAGCGCCACCCGGGCCGCCGTCTCCCGGGCGGAGGCGCGCTCCAGGATCGGCCGGGCCTCGTCGAAGCCGTACTTCTGCATGCCGGCGAGGTCGGCGTGGCCGGGGCGCGGGCGGGTCAGCGGGGCGTTGCGGGCCAGGCCCGCGAGGATCTCGGGGTCGACGGGGTCGGCCGCCATGACCTGCTCCCACTTCGGCCACTCGGTGTTGCCCACCATGATCGCGACCGGCGAGCCGAGGGTGAGGCCGTGCCGCACACCGCCGATGAACGTGATCTCGTCACGCTCGAACTTCATGCGGGCGCCGCGTCCATAGCCGAGTCGGCGCCGGGCCAGGTGGTCCGCCACCATCTCCGTGGTGATCGGCACGCCGGCGGGAAGTCCCTCCAGCGTCGCGACGAGTGCGGGGCCGTGGGACTCCCCCGCGGTCAGCCAGCGCAACCTGCTCAACGGTGCTCCTCAATGCTCGCGCCCTGGTACTGCCCCTCGTACACGCGTCCTCGCGTACGGCGACGGCCCGACCAGGTGCGCGGCCCTGGCCCGCCACCTCCGATCCTCCCACGTCCGGGCGCCGGGACAGGCCGCCGGTCCACAGGGCGGACGGGATCCCGCCGCCGTGGCCCGGGACCGAGCGGGTCTCAGCGGGTCCTGACCTGCCCTAGCGGGCCGCGAGCCCGTGCTCGCCCGCCTTGCGCATGGCGTCCAGCGGGGCCGGGGCACGTCCCGTCATCTGCTCGACCTGCAGCACCGCCTGGTGCACCAGCAGGTCGAGCCCGCTGACGACGGCCCCGCCGTACGCGGACCAGCGGGCGGCGAGCTCGGTGGGCCACGGGTCGTAGAGCACGTCGAAGAGGGTGGCGGGCCGTTCCGGCAGCGCCGAGGCCAGCGCGTCGGTCGCACCGGCCGGAGTCGTCGCGATGACGAGCGGTGCGTGCAGGGCCTGCCCGGCGTCCGCCCAGTCCGCCGTACGGACCTCGACGTCCAGCCGCTCGCCCCACTGCCGCATCTCGGCGGCGCGTGCCCCGCTGCGCACGTAGGCGACGACCTCGCCGGTGCAGATCCGGGCCAGCGCGGCGAGCGCGGAGGAGGCGGTGGCGCCGGCGCCGAGGATGGCGGCGGAGTCGACCTGTTCGATGCCGTGTTCGCGCAGGGCCGCGACCATGCCGGGGATGTCGGTGTTGTCGCCGACCCGGCGGCCGTCCTCGGTGAACACGACCGTGTTGACCGTGTCCACCGAGGCGGCCGTCTCGGTGATCTCGTCGAGCAGCGGGATGACCGCCCGCTTCAGCGGCATGGTGACCGAGAGTCCGGCCCACTCCGGGCCGAGCTCGGCGAAGAACCCGGGCAGGGCGGCCTCGTCGAGCTCGAACCGGTCGTACGACCAGTCGGCGAGTCCCAGCTCCTGGTACGCGGCGCGGTGCAGCACCGGCGAGAGGGAGTGGGCGATGGGCTTGCCGAGCACGGCGGCCCGGCGGGCGTCAGCTGCCCGAGCTGGCATCGAACTTGTCCTTGAGCTTGAGGAACGCGGCATGCGTCTTGGCGAACTCGGTCTTGCTCACGCCGTCGACCGCCACGAAGTAGTACCAGCCGTCGTCCGTCGGATTCAGTGTCGCCTTGATCGCACCGTCGCCCGGGTTTCCGATCGGACCGGGCGGCAGACCCTTTTGCGTGTACGTGTTGTACGGGTCCTGGTTGCTGTTGATCTCCGACTCACTGATGTTGATGTTGCTCTCGTTCTTCAGGTAATTGAAGGTCGAGTCGAACTGCAGCAGTCCATAGGTCTCGGGGTTCGCGAGATCGAGGCGGTTGTAGACGACCTCCGCCATCTTGCGGTAGTCGTCGTCGGTCTTGCCCTCCGCCTGGACGAGACTCGCGACCGTGATGACCTGCAGCGGGTTGTCCAGCTTCAGCGCCTTGGCCTTGGCAGTCAGGTCGAGCGCCTCGTACTTCTCGGCGGCCTGGCTCACCATCTCCTTCAGGACCGTCTCGGGCTTCATGCCCTTGGCCGCGGGATAGGTGCCCGGGTAGAGGAAGCCCTCCAGCGGGTCCTTGATGTCCTTGTTGCTGTTCGCCCAGCTCGGCAGACCGAGGCTCTTGTACCCCTTGTCGGCGGCTTTCCTGGTGGTGCCGGACGACAATTCGAGCTGCTGGTCGATCGCCTTGTAGACGCTGATATTGCGCTCGCCCGGCCTGACCACCACGTTGTTCTGGCTCTTGGGGTCGAGCATCATTTCGATGGCGCTCGCGGCGGACATCTGCTTCTTCAGCAGATAGGCGCCCGCCTGCAAAGTCTTCCCCTTGGAGTTCTGCTCCTGAGCCGCGACGAAGGCGTCGACGCTCTTGACGACCCCCGCCTCTTTCAGCTTCTGGCCGATGGTCGATCCGTACGCACCCTTCGGGATGACGACGGACACCACCTCGCCCGTCCCCTCCCCCGCGTAGTCCGGAGCCGTGGCGAAACGATTTTGGTAGAACTGGTAGCCGAAGTAGCCGACCCCGCCCAGGCCTCCGCCGAACACCAGCAGGACCACCAGACAGGCGCACCCGCTGCGGCGTTTCTTGGGCTTGCCACCCCGGCCCTTGCGGTCGCCGCGGCCGCCCTTCGAGTCGTCCCGGTCGTCCGAGTCGTCCTCGTCGTCGTCAGCGCCCGAGAAGAAGGCGTGTTCGCCCTGGTCGGGGCCGGGATCCCAGTCGGCCTGCTGCGGTTCGGGTTCGGTGCGCCGACGCGCGGGCGGCTCCGGCGGCGGGTAGGCGTCCGGGGTACCGTAGAAATCGGGCTGCTGCTCCGCGCCGTACGCCACGCCCTGCTGCTGCTGTGCGTACGGGTCCGACGGGTCGGTGTACGGCACGTGCGCGTGCGTGCCGGTGCCCCAGGAGCCGTTGTCGTACTGCTGCTGGGGCTGGGGCGCGTACTGCTGCTGGCCGTAGGGCTGCTGGCTGTACTGCTGCTGGTACTGCTGGTCGCCGTACTGCTGCTGACCGTGCTGCTGCTGGTGCTGCTGACCGTGCTGCTGGTCGTGATGCTGCTCGCCGTACTGCTGCTGGTATTGCTGTTGCGCCTGACCGTATGCGGCCTGCTGGCCGTCGCCCCAGCCTCCATCGTCGTACTGCGGCTGCTGCGGCTGCTCCGGATAGTGCTGCGGCTGGCCGCCGTAGGGGGACTGCTGGCCCGTGTGGGCCTGCTGTCCGCCCCATCCGCCGTCCCCGTACAACGGGTCCTCCGGATGCCACGGTTCGGAGCCTTCGCCCCGGCCATACTCAGTCATCGATCCCCTAGAGCCGCGAGGCGGCGGTCGCACGACTTTCGGCTCGGCTCCCGTTCCGCCTCTCTTTGTGCGGTGGCTGTTCGAACACCTCCACATCGCGCGGAACGTTACCGTATCGCGATCAGATGACCACTTCGACGCCCTCGCCGGGTGCTTTACCTGACACTCGTTCCGATTCCAGGGCCTGCTGGAGGATGATCACGGCTGCCACCTGGTCGATGACCGATCTGCCCTTTTTCGACTTCACACCCGAAGCCCGAAGTCCCTGACTGGCCGTCACCGTGGTCATCCGTTCGTCCACGAGCCGGACCGGGACGGGGGCGATCCCCCGGGCGAGCTCCTGCGCGAAGCCGCGGACCTTGACCGCGGCCGGGCCCTCGCCCCCCTTCAGGGAGCGCGGGAGGCCGACGACGACCTCGATCGGCTCGTACTCCTCGACCAGTTGCCGGAGCCTGCGGTGAGCTGCGGGAACGTCGCGGCCGGGAACCGTCTCCACCGGGGTGGCGAGGATCCCGTCGGGGTCGCACGAGGCGACCCCGATGCGGGCGTCCCCGACGTCGATCGCGAGACGACGGCCGCGGCGCATGCCGCGACCGTCGCCACCCGCCTGGTTTTCGGCGCTCACTTGACCGTTTCCGCCACGAGCCGCTCGACGGCGTCGACGGCCTCGCCGATGGCGGCGGGGTTCTGGCCGCCGCCCTGGGCGACGTCCGGCTTGCCGCCACCGCCGCCACCGAGGGTCTTGGCGGCCGTACGGACCAGGTCACCGGCCTTGAGGCCGCGCTCGCGGGCGGCTTCGTTGGTGGCGATGACGGTCAGCGGCTTGCCGTTGTTGACCGCGAACACGGCGACCACGGCGGCCCGTCCGCCCTGGATGCGGCCTCGCACGTCGAGGACCAGCCTGCGCAGGTCGTCGGGGGTCGTACCGTCCGGGACGCGGCCGGTGACGACGGCGACACCGTGGACGTCCTTGGCGGACTCGGCGAGACCGGCGGCGGCCTGGAGCACCTTCTCGGCGCGGAACTTCTCGATCTCCTTCTCGGCGTCCTTCAGCTTGCCGAGCATGGCGGAGACCTTCTCCGGAAGCTCCTCCGGACGGCCCTTGATCAGCTCCTGGAGCTGGGCGACCACCGTGTGCTCACGGGCGAGGAAGTTGTAGGCGTCGACACCGACCAGGGCCTCGATACGGCGCACCCCCGAGCCGATCGACGACTCGCCGAGCAGCTTCACCAGACCCAGCTGGGCGGTGTTGTGCACATGCGTGCCGCCGCACAGCTCCTTGGAGAAGTCACCGATGGTCACGACCCGGACCCGCTCGCCGTACTTCTCGCCGAACTCGGCGATGGCGCCCTGCTTCTTGGCCTCGTCGATGCCCATGACGTCGGCACGGACGTCCAGGTCGCGGGCCAGCACCTCGTTGATCTTCTGCTCCACGTCGGTCATCACGGCCGTCGGAACGGCGGACGGCGAGCCGAAGTCGAAGCGGAAGCGGCCGGGCTGGTTCTCGGAACCGGCCTGGGCGGCCGTCGGGCCGAGGGCGTCGCGCAGGGCCTGGTGGGTGAGGTGGGTGGCCGAGTGGGCGCGGGCGATGGCCGTGCGCCGGCGGTTGTCGATCGAGGCGTGGGCCTTGGAACCGACGGTGACCTCGCCGACCTGGACGACGCCCTTGTGGACGTACACGCCGGGCACCGGCTTCTGGCAGTCGCGGATCTCGATGACGGCACCGGTGTCCACCTTGATGCGGCCGGTGTCGCCGATCTGGCCGCCGCCCTCGGCGTAGAAGGGGGTGCGGTCCAGGACGATCTCGACCTCGTCGCCCTCGGTGGCGGCCGGGGAGGAGGCGCCGTCGACGAGGATGCCGACGATCGTGGACTCGCCCTCGGTGTCCGAGTAGCCGATGAAGTCGGTCTCGCCGGCCTTGTCGGCGATCTCGCGGTAGGCGCCGACGCCGGCGTGGCCGGTCTTCTTGGCCTGGGCGTCGGCCTTGGCGCGCTCCCGCTGCTCCTTCATCAGGCGGCGGAAGCCGTCCTCGTCCACGGACAGGCCCTGCTCGGCGGCCATCTCCAGGGTGAGGTCGATCGGGAAGCCCCAGGTGTCGTGGAGCAGGAAGGCCTTGTCGCCGGACAGGACCTTGCCACCGGCCTGCTTGGTCTCGGTGACGGCGGTGTCGAGGATGTTCGTGCCGCCCTTGAGGGCCTTGAGGAACGCGTTCTCCTCGGCGACGGCGACCTTCTCGATCCGCTCGCGGTCGGTGACGAGCTCGGGGTACTGCTGTCCCATCATCTCGATGACCGTGTCGATCAGGTCCTTGACGACCGGGCCGGTGGCACCGAGCAGACGCATGTTGCGGATGGCGCGGCGCATGATGCGGCGCAGGACGTAGCCGCGGCCCTCGTTGCCGGGGGTCACGCCGTCGCCGATGAGCATCACGGACGTGCGCATGTGGTCGGTGACCACGCGCAGGGAGACGTCCGAGTCGTGCGAGTCGCCGTACTCGACACCGGTCAGCTCGGTGGCCTTCTTGATGACGGCCATGGAGGTGTCGATCTCGTACATGTTCTGCACGCCCTGCAGAATCATGGCGAGCCGCTCCATGCCGAGGCCCGTGTCGATGTTCTTGCTCGGCAGGTCTCCGAGGATCTCGAAGTTGTCCTTGCCGATGCCCTCGCCGCGCTCGTACTGCATGAAGACGAGGTTCCAGATCTCCACGTACCGCTCGTCGTTGACGGCGGGGCCGCCCTCGACGCCGAATTCGGGGCCGCGGTCATAGTTGATCTCGGAACAGGGGCCGCACGGGCCGGGAACGCCCATGGACCAGTAGTTGTCCTTCATGCCGAGGCGCTGGATGCGCTCCTTGGGCACACCGATGTTCTCGTGCCAGATGCGCTCGGCCTCGTCGTCGTCCTTGTAGACGGTGATCCAGAGCTTCTCCGGCTCCAGGCCGTAACCACCCTTGTCCTGGGGCGTGGTGAGCAGCTCCCAGGCGTACTTGATGGCGCCTTCCTTGAAGTAGTCGCCGAAGGAGAAGTTGCCGCACATCTGGAAGAAGGTGCCGTGCCGCGTGGTCTTGCCGACCTCTTCGATGTCGGGCGTGCGCACGCACTTCTGCACGCTGGTGGCGCGCGACCACGGCGGCTTGACCTCACCGAGGAAGTAGGGCTTGAAGGGCACCATGCCGGCGGGGACCAGGAGCAGAGTCGGGTCGTCCGCGATGAGCGACGCCGAAGGGACGACGGTGTGCCCGCGCTCCTCGTAGAAGCTCAACCAGCGGCGACGAATCTCGGCCGACTCCATCAGTGGTCCTCATTCCGGTTGTACGTGTACGTCGTCCTGTCGCTGTCGACGGACTTCGGATTGCTGCGGTTCTCGATGGCGGTGTACCGCCGGGGTGCGGGGAGTTCGGGGTCGACGGAGGCGTTCAGCCCGAGCGCGTCGCCCAGTTCCTCCTCCCGCTGGGCCATGTTGTCGCGGACGTCCAGCGCGAAGCCCACCGCGCGGTCCTTGATGCGGTGACCGGCATCGAGCGCCTTGTTCGCCGCGGTCACGGCGAGGTTCTCGGGGGTCAACTGCTTCAGCTTGCGATTGACCTTGGTGGTGGCCCACACACCGGCGGCGACGCCCGAGGTGAACCAGAAGGTACGGCGGAACATCGCTGGCTCTCAGTCCTTCTTTTTGCGGAGGTCTCGCTTGTCCCGCCGAGAGACCGTGCGGCCCACGATCACGGTACGCCGGGGTGCCTTCGCGGGCACGTCTTCCTTGCTGCCGCCGAGGGCCCGGCGCACGCCGTAGCCGAAGGCGGCGACCTTCACCAGGGGGCCACCGAAGGTCGAGGCGACGGTGGTCGACAGCGCGGAGGCGTTCGACGTGACCTCCTGGACGTCGGAGGCGATCGCGTCGACCCGGTCGATCTGGGTCTGCGCGGAGCGCACCGCCGAGGAGGCGTCGGCCAGCAGCGGGACGGCCTGGTCGGTCACGTCCGCCACGAGCTTGGTGGTCGCCCTGAGCGTCTGGGCCAGCCTCGCCAGCGCGACGGCGAGGAAAGAGACCAGAATCGCCCAGAAGACGGCCACCAGGATCCCGGCCACCTCTCCACCGGACACTGTGTGCACCCGCTCCCTGAAACGTGCCTGCGTATCGGAAAAGTCGTACGCCGAGCCTATCGCGCCGGGGTCCTGACTCCGAACCGGATTAAGGCCCGCGCGCGGCCGCACCGCGGGAGGCGATTGTACGGACCGAACACGTCTCGGTACGTTCCGTGGCCCATGCGCGCCCATCAGCCCGGCGGCACCTCGGTGAGCGGCGATCTGCCCCTGGATGCCGACGTGTTCGCGGACCGCACGGCCGAACTCTCCGGGCCGGCGCGGGCGCTCGGCCCCTCGCGGCTCGTCACGGCCGGGGGTGTGGGCGGGGCGGGGCACCTCGCGTCTGGCGGCGCGCGGCCGGGCGGTCCGCCGACGGCGTGTGGCGTGTCGAGCCGGCGCCGGTGCGCGATCCGGAGTTCGCCGCCACGCTTTCGTGGCGGCGCTCGGGCTGACGGACCACAGCGCCAAGCTGCCACGCGAGATCCTGCCCGCGTATCTCGCCGGGCGCCAACTCCTGCTGGTTCTCGCCGGGTTCGAGCACCTGCTGGAGGCTTGCGCCGACCTGGTCGTCGAACTGCTGCGCCGGGCGCCCGGCCTCCGGATGCTCGCCGCGGGACGCCGGCCGCCGGCCGTGGCGGGCGAGCGGGTGTTCACGCTGGGGCCGCTGGGCGAACAGGGGCAGACTCACCGACGGCCACGTCGCGGCAGTGGCGCCCTGCAGCAGCGCGGCCTCCGCCGGGTCGCCCTCCGTGGCCGCCGACGGCTCGATCGTCAGCCTCGTCCTCTGCGAGGCGATCGCCCGGGGATGCGGCTGGGCGACGGACCGTACGGGGAGGGCGTACGGCAGGGCGCGCGGCTCGGCCGGGACGCGACGGCCGTCCGGGCGCTGCGCCGGGCACTGCGAGGATCGCCTACTGGAGGCGGTGCCGGCGCCGCGCGGGCCGGTGCGGCACACGACGGCGGCCTCGGCCCCGGACACGCACGAACCCGCCGCCTCGCCCACCCGGAAGGGCGGCAAGACGGCGGGCTGAGAGGTGGTGCTACGGCCTGCTGGTGATCAGCGGGCGTAGTACTCGACGACGAGCTGCTCGTCGCAGATCACCGGGATCTCCTTGCGGTTCGGCTCGCGGTCCAGGCGGAAGGCCAGGGCGCGGAGGTTCACCTGGAGGTAGCGCGGGGTCTCGCCGTCGGGGGCGAAGCCACCCTCGCGGGCGATCGAGAACAGGGTCTTCTCGCGGCTGCGCTCGCGGACCATCACGACGTCGTCGGGCTTGACGCGGAAGGACGGCTTGTCGACCTTCTGGCCGTTGACCTCGATGTGGCCGTGGACGACCATCTGGCGGGCCTGGTAGATCGTGCGGGCGATGCCCGAACGCAGGACCAGCGCGTCGAGACGGCGCTCGAGCTCGATGACCAGGGCCTCACCGGTCTTGCCCTGGGTCTTGGCGGCACGCTCGTAGGCGCGGACGAGCTGGCGCTCGGACACGTCGTACTGCGCGCGCAGACGCTGCTTCTCGAGCAGACGGACCTTGTAGTCCGAGTTCTGCTTGCGGCCACGGCCGTGCTCACCCGGCGGGTAGGGGCGGGCCTCGAAGTACTTGACGGCCTTCGGGGTCAGCGCGATGCCGAGGGCACGCGACTTCTTCACCTTGGGGCGGGACTGGTTCGGCATGAACCAAACACCTCGTGTTTCTGATGCGAATACGGCTTCACCAGGGTTAGGGGAGGTCGCATCCGCAGCCGGGGAAACCCCGCCGGTCCACTGGGGACCTGCCGGGCAGCCGCTCCCTGGTCTGGGCACAACGTGCAGCACGCGAGTGGCCCACCGGCCTCTCCCGGGAATCCGGGTGGTGGTGGGCTGCCCGCGACACCGTTCGACGGTGCGCGACGCTCCTGGAGATCCTGGCGGACCAGGCCTCCGGCTGGATGTCCCGTTCTGGTGAACCGGCCTGGGCCGGACACGGGACGCAGCACTTCGGGCGAGTCTACAGGGTGCTCAAGGCCGCTTGCGACCGAGGTGCTTCCTGGTCCACTCCACCGCGTCCGCGTACCGGGCCTCGGCGCCGTGCCGGGTGGGGGTGTAGTACTCGCGGTCCTGGATGGCGTCCGGGGCGTACTGCTGGGGGGCGATGCCCTCGGGCAGGTCGTGCGGGTACACGTATCCCTGCGCGTGGCCGAGCTTGGCGGCGCCCTTGTAGTGCCCGTCGCGCAGATGCGGCGGCACGGCACCGGCCAGTCCCTTTCGCACGTCGTCCAGGGCGGCGCCGATCGCCGTGGTCGCGGCGTTGGACTTGGGGGCCAGGGCGAGGGCGATGGTGGCGTGGCTGAGGGTGAGGGCGGCCTCGGGGAAGCCGATCATGGCGACTGCCTGGGCGGCGGCGACCGCGATCGGCAGGGCGTTCGGGTCGGCGAGGCCGATGTCCTCACTGGCGGAGATCATCAGGCGGCGGGCGATGAAGCGGGGATCCTCGCCGGCCTCGATCATGCGGGCCAGGTAGTGCAGGGCCGCGTCGACGTCGGAGCCGCGGATCGACTTGATGAGGGCACTGGCCACGTCGTAGTGCTGGTCGCCGTCCCGGTCGTACTTCACGGCGGCTCGGTCGACGGTCTCCTCGAGTGTCTGGAGGCCGACCTCCGTCTCGCCCTTGTCGAGGGCGGCCCCGGCCGCGGCCTCCAGGGCGGTCAGGGCGCGCCGCGCGTCGCCGCCGGCGATGCGCAGCAGGTGGTTCTCGGTGTCCTCGGGGAGGGTGACGGCGTCCTTGAGTCCGCGCTCGTCGCCCACCGCACGCCGGACCAGGGAACGCAGGTCGTCGTCGGTGAGGGGTTCGAGGGTGAGGAGGAGGGAGCGGGACAGCAGCGGGGAGATGATCGAGAAGTACGGGTTCTCGGTGGTCGCCGCGATCAGGGTCACCCAGCGGTTCTCGACGGCCGGGAGCAGGGAGTCCTGCTGGGCCTTGCTGAAGCGGTGGATCTCGTCGAGGAAGAGGACGGTCTCCTTGCCGTAGCCACCGGTGGCGCGGCGGGCTCCGTCGATGACCGAGCGGACCTCCTTGACGCCGGCGGTGATCGCCGACAGTTCCACGAAGCGCTTGTTGGTCGCCTTGGAGACGACGTAGGCCAGGGTGGTCTTGCCGGTGCCGGGCGGGCCCCAGAGGATCACCGAGGAGGGCCCGGCGGGGCCGCCGGCGCCCTCGCCGACCAGTCTGCGCAGGGGGGAGCCCGGCTTCAGCAGGTGCTGCTGGCCCACGACCTCGTCGAGGGTGCGCGGGCGCATCCGGACCGCCAGGGGGCTGCTGGACGGGTCCTTCTCCTGGCGTTCTTCTGCTGCGGCGGTGAACAGGTCGGGCTCCACGAGGAAAACCCTATGTCACACCGCTGACAATCCGGTCGGGGCCGTCGGAGGGCCCCGGTCCCCGGGCGGTCAGCTGGTCCAGAAGTCCCACCAGCGGGTCAGGATCAGCATGCCGATGATGCCGATGTGCAGGACCGGCATGACCCAGGTGAACTCGCCGAAGAAGCTCTTCAGCCAGTGCGGGGCGGGCAGGAGGTCGTTGCGGATGTTGAACGAGGTCACGTACCAGAACATGATGATCGTCGCGACCCAGGCCAGGCAGCACCACAGGCACAGCGCGTTGATGCGGTACAGGGACTGGAACATCAGCCAGGCGCAGAATCCGGCGCCGAAGAGGGTGCCGGCGTTGAGGGTGAGCCAGTACCAGCGCGGGAAGCGGGCGCGGGCGAGCAGGCTCATGCCGACGGCGATGACGATGCCGTAGGCGACGAGGCCGAGCATCGGGTTGGGGAAGCCGAAGGCCGAGGCCTGGTCGCTCTCCATCACGCTGCCGCAGGAGACGACGGGGTTCAGGCTGCAGCCGGGCGTGAAGGACTTGCCCTCGACCTTGGCCTCGAGCAGCTTGAACTTGTCGATCGTGATGACCCAGGCCGCGAGCAGACCCGCCGCACCGGTGATCACGAGCAGCAGCGCGAACGCACGGCTGCCGCCCACCGACCGCGGGGCGGCCTCGGCGCGCTCCGGCCCCGGTTCGGTGGAGACGTCCTTGACTGTCGTCTTGCTCATCACGCCGATTCCATCACTGAGAGTTGGACCTTCCGCGGACACCGCTCATTGTGCCGTACGCAGGCGTGTGTCCACCGTTCGGTGGACGTAAGGACGTACGCACGGTCGTCCCGGAGCGCTCGGTTCCGGACGAGGCTCGTCGGCATGACTGCACACGCGAACGAACTCGCTGTGGACGTACGAGGGCTGCGCAAGCGGTACGGCGACGTGACCGCCGTCGACGGCATCGATCTCGGTATCCGCAGCGGAGAGGTCTTCGGCCTGCTGGGACCCAACGGGGCGGGCAAGAGCACGACGGTGGAGATCCTTCAGGGCAACCGCGGCAGGGACGCGGGCGAGGTGTCCGTGCTGGGGGCGGATCCGGCGCACGGCACACGCGCGTGGCGCTCACGCGTCGGAATCGTCTGGCAGGACGAATCCGCGCCCGCCGAGTTGACGGTCCGCGAGACAGTGCGGCACTTCGCCCGCTACTACCCAAGGCCCCGGGACCCGGAGGAGGTCATCGGCCTGGTCGGTCTGCAGGCCAAGGCGGGCAGCCGGATCAAGGCCCTCTCCGGGGGGCAGCGCCGAAGGCTCGACGTCGCGCTCGGAGTGATCGGCGGCCCCGAGCTGCTGCTCCTGGACGAGCCGACGACGGGATTCGACCCGGCGGCGCGCCGCCAGTTCTGGGACCTGATCCGCAAGCTCTCCGCCGAGGGCACGACCATCGTGCTGACCACGCACTACCTGGAGGAGGTGGAGGCCCTCGCGGACCGGCTGGCGGTCGTCGCCCGGGGGCGGGTCGTCGCCGAGGGCGATCCGGCGGGCCTGCGGGAGCGGTACGGCACGGGCGCCACCGTCGCGTGGACCGACCCGGACGGCACCCCGCGCACGGAACGCACGGACACGCCGACCAGGACGGTCGGCGCGCTCATGAGCCGCTTCGACGGCGAGATCCCGGGGCTGCGGGTGAGCCGCCCCACGCTGGAGGACGTCTATCTCCGGCTGACCGGACAGGAGGACGCGCGATGACCACGACCGCCGTACGACCACGGTCGCAGGCGCCCGACGAGCGCCTGCCCGGTGTCTGGGGCATCGGTCTCGGGCGCGGCGCCCTGGAGCTCCGGCAGTTCTTCCGGCAGCGCGACCACGTGGTGTTCACCTTCGCCTTCCCGGTGGTGTTCCTGTTCCTCTTCGCGTCGATCTTCCGCGACGACGTCCGGGGCGCGGGCATCAACGCCTCGCAGCTGTACGTCCCGGCGATGATGGCCGCCGGCATCATGTCGACGAGTTTCCAGTCCCTCGGCGTCTCGATCGCCATCGAGCGGGACGAGAAGGTGCTGCGGCGGCTGCGCGGCACGCCGATGCCTCCGGCGGCGTACTTCCTCGGCAAGATCTGGCTGGTTCTGGTCACCGGTCTGCTGGAGACCGCGATCCTGCTGCTCGTCGGCACGGCCTTCTACGACATCGATCTGCCCTCGGACGCGGGGCGGTGGCTCGACTTCGCCTGGATCTTCGTTCTCGGTCTGACGGCGTGCTCGCTGCTCGGGATCGCGATCAGTTCGGTCCCGAAGACCGGCAAGAGCGCGACCTCCGTGGTGGTTCTCCCGTTCCTGGTCCTGCAGTTCATCTCCGGGGTGTACATCGCGATCGACACCATCCCGGGCTGGATGCTGAACATCGGCGCGCTGTTCCCGCTGAAGTGGATGTGCCAGGGCCTGCGCGGTGTGTTCCTTCCGGAGTCGGCGCAGGTCCTGGAGCAGGCCGGGGACTGGGAGTTCGGACGGATCGCCCTGGTGCTGGGGGCGTGGTGCGTCGGAGGATTGCTGCTGTGTCTGCTGACCTTCCGGTGGAAGAACCGGCGCGACGGGTGACCGACCCGGACGATGTCGTCGGCGCCTACACCTGGGCGCGGTCGTTCCGGATCTGGGACACCTACTTCGCGCTCATCTGGCTGGCCACCCTGGTGTTCGTGCTCGGCACGGCGAACCCGGGGTGGCCGGTCCGCCTCGCCGCGGCGGCGCTGCTCGTGCCTCTCATCCCCCTGTTCGTGTGGGTGGGGCGGCCCATCCTGCGGGGCGATCCGCCCGAGGAACGACAGGCGCTCGGCTACCTGGTGGCGGCGATGGCGCTGTTCCTGCCGTCGGCGATCCTCGTGGGCGAGACCCGGCTGATGACCTTCGCGCTGGTCCCCCAGTGCTTCATGTCGTTGCGGATCCGGCGGGCACTGACGGCGGTGGCCGTCATCAATCTCGCGCCCGTGGCCGGCTGGGCCCTGCTGTGGTGGCCGAGCGACCAGGACGTCTTCTTCAACGGGCTGTTCGCCGTGGTCACCCTCGTCTTCTCGGTGGCCCTCGGCACCTGGGTCATCCGGATCATCGAGCAGAGCCAGGAGCGGGCCGAGCTGATCGCCGAACTCGACGCGAGCCGCCACGAGGTCTCCCGGCTGTCGGCCGCGCACGGCGCCCTGGCCGAGCGGGAGCGGATGGCCCGGGAGATCCACGACACGCTCGCGCAGGGCTTCACCAGCCTGCTGATGCTGGTGCAGGCCGTCGAGGCGGAGCTCGACCACGACGTGTCCCAGGCCCGCCGGCATCTGGCGCTGATGGACGAGACGGCCCGGCTGAACCTCGCCGAGGCCCGCGCCCTGGTCGCCGGGGGCGGGCCCGCGGACCTGGCCGGCGCCTCCCTGCCGGACGCGCTGCGCAGACTGGCCGCCCGCCACGAGGCGACACTGGAGGTGACCGGTCCGCTGCGTCCCCTCCCCGCCGGTCCCGAGGTGGTCGCCCTCCGCGCCTGTCAGGAGGCGCTGGCCAACACCCGCAAACACGCGGGGAGTCCGACGTCGGTCGGCATCACCCTCGGGTACACCGACGACACGCTCACCGTGTCCGTACGCGACGACGGCTGCGGCTTCGACCCGTCCGCCGTCGGCACCGGTGCCGACGGCTACGGTCTGGCGGGGTTGCGGGCCCGGGTCGTCGAGGCGGGCGGGACGGCCCAGGTGCGCAGTGCCCCCGGCGCCGGCACGACGGTGACCGTCCGCCTGCCCGTCCCACCCCCGAGGAGCTCACCGTGATCCGGATCATCCTGGCCGACGACCATCCCGTCGTTCGGGAGGGACTGCGGGCGATGCTGAGCGCGGAACCGGATCTGGAGGTGGTCGCCGACGCGTCCAGCGGGCCGCAGGCGGAGGCACTGGCCGCCGCCTTGCGGCCCGACATCGTGCTGATGGACCTGCGGATGCCGGGCGGCGGGGGCGTGGACTCCATCGTGCGGATGAGCGAGGCGGACCTGCCGTGCCGGGTGATCGTCCTGACGACGTACGAGACGGACCGGGACATCCTGCGGGCCGTGGAGGCGGGAGCGGCGGGTTACCTGCTGAAGGATCTGCCGCGCGCGGAGCTGGCGGAGGCGGTGCGGGCTGCGGCCCGGGGCGAGACCGTGCTGGCGCCGTCGGTGGCGGCCCGGCTGGTGGACCGGCTCCGCACGAGGCCGGAACGACCACGGTTGTCGGAGCGTGAGACGGCGGTCCTGCGGCTGGTGGCGGAGGGCTGCACGAACGCGGAGATCGGGCGCCGGTTGTTCATCGGCGAGTCGACGGTGAAGACCCATCTGCTGCGGGCCTTCGGCAAGTTGGGGGTGGACGACCGGACGGCGGCGGTGACGAGCGCGATGCGGCACGGCCTGCTGGACCAATGAGGGCCGCTCAGCTCCTTCCAGCCCGTCCGGCGTTGAGGACGAGGCCGTTCAGGCCGAAGCGGAGGTCTGGGGGCGGCAGCCCCCAGGGACGGGAAGGGGCGGCGGGGGCGAAGAAAACCCCCGCGCGCACCCCCCTCAGCCCAGCCTCGACTCCAGTTCCGCCACGATCTCGTTGACCCCGACCGCCGTCTGCTCGCCGGACTCCATGTCCTTGAGCTGGACGACGCCCTCGGCGAGGTCGCGTTCGCCGGCGACGACGGTGTAGCGGGCGCCACTGCGGTTGGCGTTCTTCATGGCGCCCTTCAGCCCCTTGGCGCCGTAGGAGAAGTCCGCGGCGATACCCACCTTGCGCAGCTCGGTGACCTTGGCGAACAGCACCCGGCGGGCCTCCTCGCCGAGCGGCACCGCGAACACGCTGGTGAGGGCAGGGAGTTCCAGCTCGACGCCCTCCGCCTCCAGGGCCAGGACCGTGCGGTCGACACCCAGCGCCCAGCCGACGGACGGCAGCGCGGGACCGCCGATCATCTCGGACAGGCCGTCGTAGCGGCCGCCGCCGCCCACCGCGGACTGGGAACCGAGACCGTCGTGGACGAACTCGAAGGTCGTACGGGTGTAGTAGTCCAGGCCGCGCACCAGCCTCGGGTCGTCCTCGAAGGAGACGCCCGCGGCCGTGATCAGCTCGCGCACCTCCTCGTGGTACGCCTTGCAGGCGTCACACAGGTAGTCGCGCAGGATCGGGGCGTCGGTGAGCTGCTTCTGGACGTCGGGGCGCTTGTCGTCCAGGACCCGCAGCGGGTTGATGTCGGCGCGGCGCAGCGTCTCCTCGTCCAGGTCCTGGCCGCGCAGGAAGTCCTGCAGGGCGGCCCGGTACACCGGACGGCACTCCTTGTCGCCCAGGCTGTTCAGCAGGATCCGGAAGCCGCGCAGGCCCAGCGAGCGGTACGCCTGGTCGGCCAGGATGATCAGCTCGGCGTCCAGCGCCGGGTCCTCGGCGCCGATCGCCTCGGCACCGACCTGGGAGAAGTGACGGTAACGGCCCTTCTGGGGACGCTCGTATCGGTAGTACGAGCCGGAGTACCAGAGCTTGACCGGGAGGTTGCCCGCCTTGTGCAGGTTGGCCTCGAGCGCGGCCCGCAGCACGGAGGCCGTGCCCTCGGGGCGCAGGGCGAGCTGGTCGCCGCCCTTGGTCTCGAAGGCGTACATCTCCTTCGTGACGATGTCGGTGGACTCGCCGACACCGCGCGCGAACAGTTCGACGTTCTCGAAGCCGGGCGTCTCGATGTAGCCGTAGCCGGAGTTGCGCAGCGGCGCGGCGATCGCCTCACGGACCGCCAGGAACTTGGCGCTGTCCGGGGGGATCAGGTCGTACGTGCCCTTGGGGGCCTTGAAGGTGCTCACGGAAGGTCTCGTCACATTCCTCGTCGGGGAGCGTCCACGCTGCCGCGTTCCTCGCGGCCCGCGGCCACCTGCCGCAGATACGGGTTGGTGGCGCGCTCCTGGCCGATGGTCGTCTGGGGGCCGTGACCGGACAGCACCACGGTCGAGTCCTCGAGCGGCAGGCACACACGGGCCAGCGAGTCGAGCATCTCGTCCATGTCACCGCCGGGCAGGTCGGTGCGTCCGATGGAGCCGGCGAACAGCAGGTCGCCCGAGAAGAAGACCGGCGGGATGTCCGCGGCCTCGGGCATCCCGAAGGTCACCGACCCCTTGGTATGGCCGGGCGCGTGCGCGACGGACAGCTCGAGGCCCGCGAGCTCCAGCCTCGCGCCGTCGGTCAGCTCCTTGACGTCGTCCGGCTCCCCCACGGTCAGCTCGCCCATCAGCTGCGTCCCGATCGACCGGCCGAGACCCATCGACGGGTCGGTCATCATGTACCGGTCCTCGGGGTGGATCCACGCCGGTACGCCGTGCGCGCCGCACACCGGGACGACCGAGGCCACGTGATCGATGTGGCCGTGCGTGAGGACGACGGCGACGGGCTTGAGCCGATGCTTCTTCAGCGTCTCCTCGACTCCCTGGGCGGCCTGGTGGCCGGGGTCGATGATCACGCACTCCTCACCGGCGGCGGGGGCGACGAGATAACAGTTCGTCCCCCAGGCCCCGGCGGGGAACCCGGCAATGAGCACGATCGTCCTTCGTTTGTGTCGATACGGGCGGGCTTCGGAATGGCTGCGCCTGTGGTCAGAGCCTACCGGCGCTGCCGATTCCTCAGCGAACCCATATACGGTACGGGGCACACGCAGGCGGTCGGCTCACAAGACGCACGCGTCCCAGCAGGCGTACGAGACGCATGAGGAGAGAATCCGGTGGTCACCCAGGAACAGCGGAAGCGGCAGCTTGCCCGGGAGAAGTTCTTGCGGCAGCAGCAGCGGCGCACATCCGCGCGACGCAAGGCGCGCATGCGCAACTCGGTGATCGCGTCCGTGCTCGGCGTGGTCGTGATCGGCAGCCTCGCGCTGTACACGACCGGCGCCCTCAAGGACGACGACAAGACCAACGCGAGCTCCGAGACGACTCCGAGCGCGGCGCCGACCAGCAAGGCGCCGGACCCGTGCGAGAAGGCCGCCGCCGGCAAGGTCAAGACGGCGACCTGGAAGAAGGAGCCGGCGGTCACCATCGACAAGTCGGCGAAGTACACGATGACGTTGGCGACGACGTGCGGTGACATAGACATCGCGATGAAGACGTCGGCCGCGCCGCACACCGTGAACTCGTTCAGCTTCCTCGCCGGCAAGGGCTACTTCGACCACACCAAGTGCCACCGGCTCACCACCAACGGCATCTACGTGCTGCAGTGCGGCGACCCGACCGGCTCCGGCAGCGGCGGCCCCGGTTACACGATCCCGGACGAGAACCTGAAGGACAAATCCCTGAAGGACAACGTCTATCCGGCGGGCACGGTCGCGATGGCGAACACCGGCCAGGCACACACCGGCGGCAGCCAGTTCTTCCTCGTCTACCAGGACAGCCAGTTGCCGCCCAGCTACACACCGTTCGGCACGATTTCGGAAGGCGGCATGAAGGTTCTGAAGAAGATCGCCGCCGCCGGAGAGAGCACCGGAGCGGGCGACGGAGCGCCCAACGCAACGGTCGTCATCAACAAGGCAACCGTCACCAAATCCTGACCCCCAACTGCGAAATTTCGGTCGCGCGGGATGCGGACAGGCAACCCGCCGGTCGCCTATGTTGGCCGTGACGAAACTGTGGACGATGCTCGGGGGCGCTGAGGCCCTCGCAGGCATCATGTGGAGGAGGCGCTGTGAGCAGCGACCCGTGGGGCCGCGTCGACGAGACGGGGACCGTGTACGTGCGTACGGCCGACGGCGAGCAGGTCGTCGGTTCCTGGCAGGCCGGTTCCCCTGACGAGGCACTGGCCTACTTCGAGCGCAAGTACGAGGGCCTGGTGGTCGAGATCGGCCTCCTCGAGAAGCGAGTCAAGACCACCGATCTGTCGGCGAAGGACGCGCAGGCCGCGATCGACCACATCCGCGAGCAGGTCGACGCGCACCACGCGGTCGGCGACCTGGACGCCCTGCGGGTCCGGCTGGACGCGCTCGTGGAGACCGTCGAGAAGCGTCGCGAAGAGCGCAAGCAGCAGCGCGCGAAGCAGTCCGACGAGGCGCGTCACGCCAAGGAGGCGCTGGTCACCGAGGCGGAGGAGCTGGCGCAGTCGGACCAGTGGCGGGCGGCCGGTGAGCGGCTGCGCGCCCTGGTGGACACCTGGAAGGGCCTGCCGCGCCTGGACCGCAAGTCGGACGACGAGCTGTGGCACCGCTTCTCCCACGCCCGTTCGGCGTTCTCCAAGCGCCGCAAGGCGCACTTCGCGTCGCTGGACGCGCAGCGCGAGGAGGCCCGGAAGACCAAGGAGCGCCTGGTCGGCGAGGCCGAGGCGATGTCCGGCTCGACGGACTGGGGGCCGACGGCCGCGCGCTACCGCGAGCTGATGGCCGAGTGGAAGGCCGCGGGACGCGCCCAGCGCGAGCACGAGGACGACCTGTGGAACCGCTTCCGCGGCGCCCAGGACGTCTTCTTCGCCGCCCGCAGCTCGGTCTTCGCCGAGCGGGACGCCGAGCAGTCCGAGAACCTGAAGCTGAAGGAGGAGCTGGCCGAGGAGGCCGAGAAGCTCCTGCCGATCGGTGACCTCAAGAGCGCGCGTGCCGCGTTCCGCTCGCTCAACGAGCGCTGGGAGGCCATCGGTCACGTCCCGCGTGACGCGCGGCCGAAGGTCGAGGGCCGGATGCACGCGGTCGAGCGGGCCCTCCAGGAGGCCGAGGAGAGCGAGTGGCGCCGGTCGAACCCGGAGGCACGCGCGCGTGCCGAAGGTCTGACCGGCCAGCTCCAGGCGGCGGTCGACAAGCTGCAGGGCCAGATCGAGCAGGCGCGGTCCCAGGGCAACAACGCCAGGGCCGACAAGCTCGCGAGGGAGCTGGAGGGCCGCCAGGCCCTGCTGGACCAGGCGCTGAAGGGTCTGCAGGAGTTCGGCGGCTGACTCTCGCCACGCAGGTACGAAGTGGGGCTCCCGAACCTTGCCGGTTCGGGAGCCCCACTTCGTGCGTGGTGCCGGTGCCTACCTGCTGCGGGCCGACGTCACCCGGTACACGTCGTACACGCCCTCGACTCCCCTGACCGCCTTCAGGACGTGCCCCAGGTGCTTCGGGTCGCCCATCTCGAAAGTGAAGCGGGAGGTCGCGACGCGGTCCCGGGAGGTCTGGACGGCCGCGGACAGGATGTTGACGTGCTGGTCGGACAGCACCCGCGTGACGTCCGACAGGAGCCTGGAGCGGTCCAGCGCCTCGACCTGGATGGCGACCAGGAAGACCGACGACTGGGTGGGCGCCCACTCGACCTCGAGGATGCGCTCGGGCTCGCGGGACAGCGAGTCCACGTTCACGCAGTCGCTGCGGTGAACCGATACTCCACTACCGCGTGTGACGAATCCTATGATCGGGTCGCCGGGGACGGGCGTACAACAGCGGGCGAGTTTGACCCACACGTCGTCGACGCCCTTGACCACGACACCAGGGTCGGTGCTGGTGCGGCGCTTGCGGCCGCGGCCGCGGGACGGCGGGACCGACTCGTCGATCTCCTCGGTGGCCGCCTCCTCGCCGCCGAGCGCCTGGACGAGCTTCTGCACGACGTTCTGCGCGGAGACGTGTCCCTCGCCGATCGCCGCGTACAGCGCGGAGATGTCCGGGTAGCGCATCTCGTGGGCGAGCGTGACCAGGGAGTCGCCGGTCAGGATGCGCTGGATCGGCAGGTTCTGCTTGCGCATGGCGCGGACGATGGCGTCCTTGCCCTGCTCGATCGCCTCGTCGCGGCGCTCCTTGGAGAACCACGCCCGGATCTTGTTGCGGGCGCGCGGCGACTTCACGAAGTTCAGCCAGTCCCGGGACGGCCCGGCACCGGCCGCCTTGGACGTGAAGACCTCCACCAGGTCGCCGTTGTCCAGGGTGGACTCCAGCGGGACGAGGCGGCCGTTGACGCGGGCTCCTATGGTGCGGTGGCCCACCTCGGTGTGCACCGCGTACGAGAAGTCCACGGGCGTGGCGCCGGCCGGCAGCGCTATCACGTCGCCCTTCGGCGTGAAGACGAAGACCTCGTTGCGCGACAGGTCGAAGCGCAGGGACTCCAGGAACTCGCCGGGGTCCTCGGTCTCCTTCTGCCAGTCCAGGAGCTGGCGCAGCCACGCCATGTCGTTGAGGTGGTCGTCCTTGCCGGTGGTCCTCGGCTGGTCGGAGCGCACCTTGGAGGCGCCGGCGACGGCCTCCTGCTTGTACTTCCAGTGCGCGGCGATGCCGTACTCGGCGCGGCGGTGCATGTCGAAGGTGCGGATCTGCAGTTCGACGGGCTTGCCGTTGGGCCCGATGACCGTCGTGTGCAACGACTGGTACATGTTGAACTTGGGCATCGCGATGTAGTCCTTGAACCGGCCGGGGACCGGGTTCCATCGCGCGTGCACGGTGCCGAGGGCCGCGTAACAGTCGCGGACGGTGTCGACCAGGACACGGATGCCCACCAGGTCGTAAATCTCCGCGAAGTCACGTCCGCGGACGATCATCTTCTGGTAGACGCTGTAGTAGTGCTTCGGGCGGCCGGTGACGGTCGCCTTGATGCGGGCGGCGCGCAGGTCGGACTGGACCTCGTCGGTCACTATGGCGAGGTACTCGTCGCGCTTGGGGGCGCGCTCGGCGACCAGGCGGACGATCTCGTCGTACATCTTGGGGTAGAGGATCGCGAAGGCGAGGTCCTCCAGCTCCCACTTGATGGTGTTCATGCCCAGCCGGTGGGCGAGCGGCGCGTAGATCTCCAGCGTCTCGCGCGCCTTCTTCTCCTGCTTCTCGCGCTTGAGGTACCGCATGGTGCGCATGTTGTGCAGGCGGTCGGCGAGCTTGATGACCAGGACACGCGGATCCTTGGCCATCGCCACGACCATCTTGCGCACGGTCTCGGCCTGCGCGGCCTCGCCGAACTTGACCTTGTCCAGCTTGGTGACGCCGTCGACCAGCAGGGCCACGGAGTCGCCGAAGTCGCGGCGGAGCTGGTCGAGGCCGTACTCGGTGTCCTCGACGGTGTCGTGCAGGAGTCCGGCCATCAGGGTGGCGGGGTCCATGCCGAGCTCGGCGAGGATCGTGGTCACCGCGAGCGGGTGCGTGATGTACGGGTCGCCGCTCTTGCGCTTCTGGCCGCGATGCCAGCGCTCGGCGACCTGGTAGGCCTGCTCGATCTGGCGCAGCGTCGCGGTCTCGATCTTGGGGTCGTTGCTGCGGACTATCCGCAGCAGGGGCTCCAGGACCGGGTTGTACGGGTTGGAGCGCTGCACGCCGAGACGGGCGAGGCGGGCCCGTACGCGGTTGGAGGAGCCGGTGCGGGCGGGCTGGCCCGCGGTGGGGCGGGCCGTGGGCGAGTTCGTGGCCCGCTGGGGCGCCGGGGCACCCCCCGCTCGCGCGGCGTCGGGGGTGGGCGGCAGGGGCTTGGGACGCGTCTGCTCGGCCGACTTGTCGACGGGCGCCGACTGGGCGTGCTCGACCGGCCCGCGGGGGTCGTTCTTCGCCTGGGCCGCGTCGGTCGGCGCGGGCTTCGCTGCGGGCCCCGAGGCGGACTCGGGCTTTGCGGCGGTCAGGTGTTGGGCCTCGTCTGGCAAGAGGACTCCTCGTGCGCGATCCGGGTCCCCCGGTCAGGCTCCGGAGACCCCATGGTAGCGAGCCTGCGCCCGAGGATCGCCTTCAGCCCGATGTGAGGGCCGTCCACCGGTGAAACGCGAGAGGCGGGCACCGGATTCCTCCGGGCCCGCCACTGCGGTGTCCTGCGGGTGGCACACGCCTTGCGCAGGGGTTTCGTACGGGTGCTCAGACCTTGAGCAGCGCCTTCAGCGGGGCGCCGGCGAGGGACGGCTCCAGGCGGGCACGGCCGCCCAGGAAGGTCAGCTCCATCAGAACGGCGAGGCCCGCGACCTCGGCGCCCGCCCGGCGGATGAGCTGGATCGACGCCTCGGCCGTGCCGCCGGTGGCGAGGACGTCGTCGACGACCAGCACGCGGTCGGCCGCGCTCAGGTCCTCGGCGTGCACCTCGATCTCGGCGGAGCCGTACTCCAGGTCGTACGCCTGGCTGAGCGTGGCTCCGGGGAGCTTGCCCGCCTTGCGCACGGGAATGAAGCCGAGGCCGGCACGGACGGCCACCGGGGCTCCGAGGATGAAGCCGCGAGCCTCCAGGCCGACGATCTTCGTGGCGCCGGCGTCCGCTGCGATCGCGGCGAGGGCGTCGGTGAGCGCGGTGAACGCCGCCGGGTCCGCCAGGAGCGGGGTGATGTCCTTGAACATCACGCCCGGCTCCGGGTAGTCCGCCACGTCACGGATCCGGCTGAGCAGCAGTTCCTCGATACCGGTCATCGGCGCTTCCCGGAGGGCCGGCCGCGGCCGCGGTTGCGGGCCGCGGGCTGGCTGCGCGGGCCGACGACCGCGGGGGTGGCGTCCTCCGGCTCGTCGTCGTACTGGTCGTCGACGACCTCGTTCTCCGGCGTCTCGCCCTTGGCGGTGGCCTGCGCGCGCTTGGCGAGTACCCGCTTCTTGAGGGCCTTCATCTGCGGCTCGCGCTCCTTGAGGTCGGCGACGAGCGGCGTGGCGATGAAGATCGAGGAGTACGCACCGGCCGCGAGGCCGACGAACAGCGACAGCGAGATGTCGTTCAGCATGCCGGCGCCGAGGACACCGCCACCGATGAACAGCAGGCCGGCCACCGGCAGCAGCGCGACCACCGTGGTGTTGACGGAGCGGACCAGGGTGCTGTTGATCGAGCGGTTGGCGATGTCGCTGTAGGTCCAGCGGGTCTGCTTGGTGATGTCCTTCGTCTGTTCCTTGAGGCTGTCGAAGACGACGACCGTGTCGTACAGCGAGTAGCCGAGGATGGTCAGCAGACCGATCACCGTGCCCGGCGTGACCTCGAAGCCGACGAGGGCGTAGATGCCGACCGTGATGGTGATGTCGTGGATCAGCGCGACGAACGCGGCGATCGCCATGCGCCACTCGAAGGCGATCGCCAGATAGATCACGACCAGGATCAGGAAGATCCCCAGGCCCTGCCAGGCCTTGTTGGCGACCTGGTCACCCCAGCTGGGGCCGACCAGGTCGGCGTTGATCTGCTCGCTGTCGATCTTCAGGTCCTTGGCGAGCTCCTGCTTGATCTGCCCGGACGTGTCGGTGTCGATGCCCGCGAGCTGGATGCGCAGGCTGCCGTCGCCGAGCTTCTGGACGATCGCGTCGTGCCCGGAGGCATCCTCCGCGTACGTCTCCGCCTGCGACACCGAGACGCTCGTGTTCTTCGGGGTGGTGAAGACGGCGCCGCCCTCGAACTCGATGCCCATGTTCAGGCCGCGCACCGCCAGGCCGACGATGGCCGTGATGGTGATCAGGATCGAGAGGCCGTACCAGATCTTGCGGTTGCCGACGAAGTCGTAGCCGACCTCGCCACGGTGCAGTCGGGCGCCGAGGTTGCCGAGCTTCGACATCTCACGCCTCCTTCGGGTCGACAGGGCCGGCGGCAGGCTGGGCGGGACGGCGGGTGCGGCGCAGCGGGGGCTTGGCGCCCAGCCGCTTGGGGTCGAGGCCGGACCAGCTGTGACCGCTCGAGAAGAACGTGCTGCGCGAAACGAGCGTCAGCAGCGGCTTGGTGAACAGGAAGACCACCACCACGTCGAGGAGAGTGGTCAGACCCAGCGTGAACGCGAAGCCCTGGACCTTGCCGACGGTGACGATGAAGAGCACCGCCGCGGCGAGGAACGACACGAAGTCGGAGACCAGGATGGTGCGCCGGGCCCTCGGCCAGGCCCGCTCGACGGCGGGGCGCAGCGAGCGGCCCTCGCGGATCTCGTCCCGGACCCGTTCGAAGTACACGATGAACGAGTCCGCCGTGATGCCGATCGCGACGATCGCACCGCACACGGCCGGGAGGTTCAGCGCGAAGCCGATGCCCGGGCCGAGCAGCGCCATGATCACGTAGGTGAGGGCCGCGGAGACCAGCAGCGACGCGACGGCGATGAGCGCCAGGCCGCGGTAGTACGCCACCAGGTAGATGACGACCAGGGCGAGACCGATCGCGCCCGCGATCAGACCGGCCTTCAGCTGCTCGCCACCGAGCGCGGCGGTCACCGTGGTGACGCTGTCCTCCTTGAAGGTCAGCGGCAGGGCGCCGTACGACAGCATGTTGGCAAGGCTCTCGGCCGACTCCTGGTTGAAGTTGCCGGAGATCTCCGCGTTGCCACCGGTCAGCGCCTGGCTGACGGACGGGTCGGAGACCACCTCGCCGTCGAGGACGATGGCGAACTGGTTCTGCGGGGGCTGGTTCTGGGCCAGCTTGCCGGTGATGTCGCCGAACTTCTTGGCGCCGCCGGACGTGAACTGCATGGTGACGGTCCAGCCGGCGCCCGTCGTCGTGTTGAGGACAGCCTTTGCCTCGTCCACGTCGGTGCCGTCGACCTCGGCCGGGCCCAGGACGTACTTCTGCCACTGGCCCTGCGAGTTCTGGCCGCAGGCCACGGTGGAGTCACCGGGCTTGGCGCCGTCGCCGGCCTTGGCTCGGGCCGTCGGCTTCGTGCAGTCGAGGGCGGCGTACTGGGCCTCGATCTGACCGGCCGCCGCGCTCGCGTCGCCACTGCTCGCGGACGGGGAGGGGCTGGCGCTCGCGGAGGCCGAAGCGCTCGTCGACGGCGTCGGGTCGGCCTTCAGGGCGTCGGTGACCGCGCGGCCCTGCGAGGTGGGGGTCGCCGACGGGGTGGTGGAGCCGGAGGGAGAAGACGACGAGGTCGCCTTGTCCGTGGCCTTGTCGCCGCTGCTGGAGGCGCTCGGCGACGGGCTGGCCGGCGCTTCCGCGCCCGAGACCTCGGTGGTGAGGACCGGCCGGAAGTACAGCTTGGCGGTGGTGCCGACCTGCTTCTGGGCCTCCTCGGAGTTCGTACCCTTGGGGATGTTGACGATGATGTTCTTCTCGCCCTGGGTCTGAACCTCGGCCTCCGAGACGCCGAGACCATTGACACGGCGGTTCATGATGTCGACCGCTGTGTCCATGTTGGTCTTGTTGATCGCGGATTCCTGGCCGGCCTCCGGGACCGCCCGGAGCGTGATGCTCGTACCACCGGCAAGGTCGATGCCGAGACGCGGAGTGGTGTGCCCGGAGAGGAACATTCCTCCGGTGAGCGCCACGATGGCGATCAGGATGAGGGCCAGCGAGCGCCCTGGCCTGCTCTGGGCGCTCGCGCTCCGGCCCTTCTTAGGTGCTGCCACCTTCTCGTACTCCCTCTCGGGCCGCCTCGCGCCGGATCTGCGGGCGGACGGCCATGACTGGTGTCGGGATCCCGTGCGAGCTGTGCACGTCCCAGGGCACGCGGAGCCGGCCCGCGGCGCCCGGGGGTGCGGCTACTTCGCCTCGGAGTCGCCGTCGGTCTTCTTCGGCTCCTCGTCCGTCTTCGCCTCGGCGGCCTCGGTGTCGGCCGGGGTCTCGGCGGTCTCCTCGGCCGTGTCCTTCTTGCCGAGGTCGACGGGCTTGTCGTCGGAAGCGGCGGCAGCGTCGGCGGGCTCGTCGGTCTCGGTGAGGGAGGAGGCGTCGTCCGGGACGACGTCGGAGTCGGACTTCAGGTCGTGCTCGACGCCGTGGACGATGCGGTTGTACTCGTCGTCCGACAGAACGGCACCGATTGCGTTCTTCGCGAAGAGCAGGTCGACGCCCGGACCGGCATCGACGAGGACCGTGTCCTCGTTGACTTCCTTGACCGTCGCGTACATCCCCCCGATGGTGCGGATGCCACTGCCGGGCTGCATTTCGTTCCGCATGTTCGCGGCCGCCTGCTGCTTCTTCTTGGCGGAGCGGGTCATCAGGAACATGGCCCCGATGAGCACGATGAACGGGAGGAGGGTCACGAGACTCACGGGTCGGTACTTCCTTCACGTGACCGCGATGGTGAGCGGCCTGATGGTTGGGGGTGTGTACACCGCCGACAAAGGCGGCATCGGCGGAGTCTAAGCGAGTCCGCGCGCATGGAACAACGCTCAGCATGGCACCAGGGTTCCTGACCTCGGCCACCACGCTCGTCGTCACGCCCCGAACAGGTCCTGTTGTCCGTTTCCTGTGGCCGTGGAGCGGGGCGGGGTGAGGCCGAGATGCGCCCACGCGGCGGGCGTGCCCACCCGTCCGCGCGGGGTGCGGGCGAGCAGCCCCTCCCGGACGAGGAAGGGTTCGGCGACCTCCTCCACGGTCTCACGCTCCTCCCCCACGGCGACGGCGAGCGTCGACAGGCCGACCGGGCCGCCGCCGAACAGCTTGAGCAGGGCCACCAGAACCGCGCGGTCCAGACGGTCCAGGCCGCGGGCGTCGACCTCGTAGACGGCGAGTGCCGCCTGGGCGATGTCACGGGTGATCAGGCCGTCGGCCTTGACCTGGGCGTAGTCGCGCACGCGGCGCAGCAGACGGTTGGCGATGCGGGGCGTGCCGCGGGAGCGGCCGGCGATCTCGGCGGCGCCGTCGGCGTCGATCTCCACGTCGAGCAGGTTCGCCGAGCGGTGGATGACGCGCTCCAGTTCGGCGGGCTCGTAGAACTCCATGTGCCCGGTGAAACCGAAGCGGTCGCGCAGCGGGGGCGGCAGCAGGCCCGCGCGCGTGGTGGCGCCGACCAGGGTGAAGGGGGGCAGTTCGAGCGGGATGGCGGTCGCGCCGGGGCCCTTGCCGACGATGACGTCGACGCGGAAGTCCTCCATCGCCATGTAGAGCATCTCCTCGGCCGGCCGGGACATGCGGTGGATCTCGTCGAGGAAGAGGACCTCGCCCTCCTGGAGGGAGGAGAGGATCGCGGCCAGGTCGCCGGCGTGCTGGATGGCGGGGCCACTGGTGATGCGGATGGGGGCGTTCATCTCGGCCGCGATGATCATCGACAGCGTGGTCTTGCCGAGGCCGGGGGCGCCGGAGAGCAGCACGTGGTCGGCGGTGGCGCCCCGCGCGCGGGCGGCGCGCAGGACGAGGTCGAGCTGTTCGCGGACCTTCTCCTGGCCGATGAACTCGCCGAGGTCCTTGGGGCGCAGGGCGGCCTCGACGGCCTGGTCCTCACCATCGGCTGACGCGCCGACGAGCCGCTCGGCGGCGGGGGTGTCGGTCGTGTCGTCCCAGTTCACTGCAGTTCTCCTCGCGGTGGCGCGCCGGTCGGTCGGTCGGCCGTGGGTCCCGGGGCCGTCTCCCGAAGGACACGGCATCGAGTGTGCCTCGCGGTCTCGTGACGGCGCGGTGGTTCGGCGTTCAGCGGGCTCGGTTCAGGCTCTGCAGGGCCGCCTTCAGCAGCTGTCCGACCTGGGGCGTGCCGCCGGCCGCCTCCGCCTGCGGGGCCACCGCGGACACGGCCTCGTCGGCCTCCCGGGTCGCGTAGCCGAGGCCGATCAGGGCGGCGTGCAGCTGGTCGCGCCAGCCGGTGCTGATCGCGGCGCCCACCGCAGGCGCGCCGATCGGCTCGCCGAGACGGTCCTTCAGCTCCAGGAGCAGCTTCTGGGCGCCCTTCTTCCCGATGCCGGGGACGGCGATCAGTGTCTTCTCGTCGCCGGTGGAGACGGCCCGGCGCAGGGCGTCCGGCGAGTGCACGGCGAGCATCGCCTGGGCGAGGCGCGGTCCGACGCCACTGGCGGTCTGGAGCAGTTCGAAGGTCTGCCGCTCGTCGTCGTCCGCGAAGCCGTACAGGGTCAGTGAGTCCTCGCGGACCACCAGGGAGGTGGCCAGCTTGGTCTGCTGGCCCATGCGCAGCCCGGAGAGCGTGTTCGGCGTGCACTGGACGGCGATGCCGATCCCGCCCACCTCGACCACCGCGGAGTCGGGGGCGAGGGCGGCGACCGGACCGCTGACGTAGGCGATCATGCCGTACGGCCTTTCGATGCGTGCAGGGCGACGGCCTGCTGGAGTCGGTTCTGGGCGGGGGCGCGCCAGATGTGGCAGATGGCGAGCGCGAGGGCGTCGGCGGCGTCGGCCGGCTTCGGCGGTGCGCCGAGCCGCAGCAGGCGGGTGACCATGGCGCCGACCTGGGCCTTGTCGGCGCGGCCGCTGCCGGTGACGGCGGCCTTGACCTCGCTCGGGGTGTGCAGGGCGACGGGGATGCCGCGGCGGGCGGCGCACAGCATGGCGACAGCACTGGCCTGGGCGGTGCCCATCACGGTCCGGACGTTGTGCTGGCTGAACACCCGCTCCACGGCGACGCATTCGGGCCTGTGCTCGTCCAGCCACTGCTCGATGCCCTGCTCGATCGCGACGAGGCGCTGCCCCAACTCGGCGTCCGCCGGGGTCCGTACGACACCGACGGCGAGCATGGTGAGTGGCTGGCCCGCCACCCCCTCGACGACACCGACACCGCACCGCGTGAGTCCGGGGTCCACCCCGAGTACGCGCACGCCGCCCTCCCTTCGATCGCCTGTTTGGGCAGGTTATCGGGTGCCACCGACAACGGCCGCCAGCGACGCCCGGCAAGGCGACGGGCCGACGGGGCGTGTCCCGTCGGCCCGTTGAGACCGTTCGCTCGCGCAGCGTTACGCGTCGACCTTCTCCATGACCTCGTCGCTGACGTCGAAGTTGGCGAAGACGTTCTGCACGTCGTCGCTGTCCTCGAGCGCGTCGATCAGCTTGAAGATCTTCTTCGCGCCCTCTTCGTCGAGCTCGACCTGCATGGTGGGGACGAAGTTGGCGTCGGCGGAGTCGTAGTCGATGCCGGCGTCCTGGAGGGCGGTGCGGACCGCGACCAGGTCGGTGGCCTCGCTGATGACCTCGAAGGACTCGCCGAGGTCGTTGACCTCCTCGGCCCCCGCGTCCAGGACGGCACCGAGCACGTCGTCCTCGCCCAGCTCGCCCTTGGGGACGATGACGACGCCCTTGCGGTTGAAGAGGTACGACACCGAGCCCGGGTCGGCCATGGAGCCGCCGTTGCGGGTCATGGCGACGCGGACGTCGGAGGCGGCGCGGTTGCGGTTGTCGGTGAGGCACTCGATGAGCACCGCGACGCCGTTCGGACCGTAGCCCTCGTACATGATCGTCTCGTAGTCGGCGCCGCCGGCCTCGAGACCGCCGCCGCGCTTGACCGCGGAGTCGATGTTCTTGTTCGGGACCGACGACTTCTTCGCCTTCTGGATGGCGTCGTAGAGAGTCGGGTTGCCCTCGATGTCGACGCCGCCCATCCGGGCCGCGACCTCGATGTTCTTGATCAGCTTCGCGAAGAGCTTGCCGCGTTTGGCGTCGATCACGGCCTTCTTGTGCTTCGTCGTAGCCCATTTAGAGTGGCCGGACATCTGCCTGTCTCCTTCGCGTAACCCAACTCCGTACGAACGCAGAGATCCTACAAGGACTCCGCCGTCCGGTTCGCGCGCACCATGTCGACGAACAGGGCGTGCACGCGGTGGTCGCCGGTCAGTTCCGGGTGGAACGACGTGGCGAGCGCGTTGCCCTGGCGGACCGCGACGATGTGGCCGTCGTGCTCGGCGAGCACCTCGGTCTCGGCGCCGACGGACTCGACCCAGGGGGCGCGGATGAACACGCCCTCCACAGGATCGCCCGCGATGCCCTGCACGTCGAGCGAGGCCTCGAAGGACTCGTTCTGGCGCCCGAAGGCGTTGCGGCGCACGATCATGTCGATGCCGCCGATCGTCTCCTGACCCGAGCGCGGGTCGAGGATCTTGTCGGCGAGCATGATCATGCCCGCACAGGTGCCGTAGACGGGCATGCCGGCCCGCACGCGCGCGCGGAGCGACTCCATCACGCCGAACAGGACGGCCAGCTTGGAGATGGTGGTGGACTCGCCGCCGGGGATGACCAGGCCGTCCACCTCGGCGAGCTCTTCGGGGCGCCGCACCGGCCTGGCCACGGCGTCGGCCGCGGCCAGGGCGATGAGGTGCTCCCGTACGTCGCCCTGGAGTGCCAGGACGCCTATGACAGGTGTGTCAGTCATGTACGTGCAGTCCTCAGGGGGTGACTTACCAGCCGCGGTTGGCGTAGCGCTCGGCCTCGGGGAGGGTGTCGCAGTTGATGCCGACCATGGCCTCGCCCAGGTTGCGGGACGCGTCCGCGATGATCTTCGGGTCGTCGTAGAAGGTGGTCGCCTTCACGATGGCGGCGGCGCGCTTGGCCGGGTCGCCGGACTTGAAGATGCCCGAGCCGACGAAGACGCCCTCGGCGCCGAGCTGGCGCATCAGCGCGGCGTCGGCGGGGGTGGCGACGCCACCGGCGGAGAACAGCACGACCGGCAGCTTGCCGAGCTCGGCGACCTCCTTGACGAGCTCGTACGGGGCACGCAGGTCCTTGGCGGCGGCGTACAGCTCGTTGTTGTCGTAGCCGCGCAGGCGGGCGATCTCGTTCTTGATCTGGCGCAGGTGACGGACCGCCTCGACGACGTTGCCGGTGCCGGCCTCGCCCTTGGAGCGGATCATCGCGGCGCCCTCGGCAATGCGGCGCAGGGCCTCGCCCAGGTTGGTGGCACCGCAGACGAAGGGGGTCGTGAACGCCCACTTGTCGGAGTGGTTGACCTCGTCGGCCGGGGTGAGGACCTCGGACTCGTCGATGTAGTCGACGCCGAGGGACTGCAGGACCTGGGCCTCGACGAAGTGACCGATGCGGGACTTGGCCATGACCGGGATCGACACGGCCTCGATGATCTCTTCGATCATGGTGGGGTCGGACATCCGGGCCACGCCGCCGTCCTTGCGGATGTCGGCGGGCACGCGCTCCAGAGCCATGACGGCGACGGCGCCCGCGTCCTCGGCGATCTTCGCCTGCTCGGCGTTGACGACGTCCATGATCACGCCGCCCTTGAGCTGCTCCGCCATGCCGCGCTTCACGCGCGCGGTGCCGGTCTCGGGGGTCTGGTTGTCGGGGAACGTGCTGGACACGGGTGACCTCGCTGAAGTGAAAGAGGGATCTGCAGCACCGAGGAAACGGGACGGGACCAGTCCACAGCAAGGGCCAATGGGGAGACGGTGGATCGTTTTCCGGCCAGGGGCCGGTGAGAGTGGCTCGGCGCTGTCCGCCGTGCAGGCCCTAGGTAGGGCGATCCGCCAGGGCCGGGGGCGGCTCGTCGTCCATCTCGAAGGCCAACGGAAACGGCGCGTGCCCCGCCAGCCGGAACCAGCGCACCTTGCGATGCCGGCGCAGCGCCCGGGCCGCCCGTACGGAGTCGTTGTGGAAGCGGCGGGCCATCGGCACCCTGCGCACCGCCTCGGTCAGTTCCCGGGTGGCCTGCTCTCCCCCGGGGGCCTCCCGTACCGCCTCCACCTGCTGCGTCTCGGCGAACACGGCCCGCAGCGCCTGGCTCAGGTCGCTCTCGGCGACCTCCCGCTGCTCCTCCTCGGCCTGCCGGGCGGCGTGCGCTGCCTCGTACAGGACGATCGAGGCGGCCGGGTCGAGCACCCCGGAGGTGGCCAGTTCCTGGGCCACCGAGGCGCGGCGCAGCAGTTGGGCGTCGAGACCGGCGCGGGTGGCGTCGATGCGGGCGTGCAGCCGGTCCAGTCGCCCGGCCGTCCAGCTCAGGTAGAGGCCGATCGCGACCAGCGCGACGAGGATCCAGATCAGGGTTGCGGTCACGGGCGGCAAGGCTACCGGGGAGCTGCGCCGGGGTTGGCGGGGCGTTGGTGGGGGTGTGGCTGGGGGCTGCCGCCCCCAGACCCCCGCTTCGGCCCTGAAGGGGCCTCGTCCTCAAACGCCGGACGGGCTGGGTGATACCGACCCGCGCTGAAAAGGCATGCCCCCCGCTCAGTCCCGCGCCAGCCCCAGCCGCGCCCGCAACCCCGTCGCCCGCTCGTCGTCCGCCGCGGCGACCGCCGCCGCGCCGGACGTCACCGTCTCGTAGACGGACAGGATGTCCGCGCCGACCGTGGACCAGTCGAACCGCCGTACGTGCGCGCTGCCGCGCTCGCGCAGCTCGGCCAGCCGTACCGGGTCCCCGAGCAGCCGTACGGCTGCCTCGGCGAGCGCGTCCGCGTCCTCGTTGGCGAACAGCTCGCCCGCCGCGCCCTGGTCGAGCACCTGGGTGAATGCGTCCAGGTTCGAGGCCAGCACCGGGGCCCCCGCCGACATCGCCTCGACCAGGATGATGCCGAAGCTCTCACCGCCGGTGTTGGGGGCGACGTACAGGTCGACACTGCGCAGGAAACGGGCTTTGTCCGTGTCGCTGACCATGCCGAGGAACTCGACGCGCGGGCGGAGTTCGGCGGGCAGCGACTCGACGGCCTCCTTCTCGTCGCCGCGCCCGGCTACCAGCAGCCGGGTCTGCGGGCGCTCGGCGAGGATCTTCGGCAGGGCCTTCATCAGCACCGGCAGACCCTTGCGGGGCTCGTCGATGCGACCGACGAAGCCGATCGTGTCCCCCTGCCATTCGGGCTTGGGTTCGGCCCGGGCGAAGAAGCCGACGTCGACGCCGTTCGGGATCACCACGGCGTCGCCGCCGAGGTGTTCGACGAGCGTGCGGCGGGCGTACTCGCTCACGGCGATCCGCGCGCTGATCTTCTCCAGGGCGGCCTGCAGGATCGAATAGGCGGCGATCATGGCCCGGGAGCGCGGGTTGGAGGTGTGGAAGGTGGCGACGATGGGGCCCTGCGCGGCCCAGCACGCCAGCAGGCCGAGGGACGGCGAGGCCGGCTCGTGGATGTGGATGACGTCGAACTCGCCGTCGTGCAGCCAGCGCCGCACCCGGGCCGCGGACAGGAAGCCGAAGTTCAGGCGGGCCACCGAGCCGTTGTACGGCACCGGCACCGCGCGGCCGGCCGAGACGACGTACGGCGGCAGCGGGGTGTCGTCGTCGGCCGGGGCGAGGACGGACACCTGGTGGCCGAGGCGGATGAAGTACTCGGCGAGATCGCGGATGTGGAACTGGACGCCACCCGGTACATCCCAGGAGTACGGGCAGACGATGCCGATCCTCACGCGGTCCCCCCGGCGGGAGAACGCGCGGGATCAAGGTCCTTGAGCCACAAGCGCTGCAGCATGTGCCAGTCCTCCGGATGGTCGGCGATCCCTGTGGCGAAGGCATCGGCCAGCGCCTGTGCCATGACAGACGTCTTCTCGGCCCGCGTACCTGTCCCGGGGACCTCGATCGGGGGATGCACCCGGCCGCGCATCACCGGAGAGTCGTCGTACCAGAGCGTCACCGGCAACAGCCGCGCGCCGGTCTGCTGCGCGAGCAGCGCCGGGCCGGCCGGGATCCGGGTGGCCTCGCCGAAGAACTCGACCTCGACGCCGGAGGAGGACAGGTCACGTTCGGCGACCAGGCAGACCACGCCGCCGTCGCGCAGCCGCCGGGCCAGCGTGCCGAAGGCGGTGCCGCCGCTGTGCGGCAGGACCTCCATGCCGAGGCCCTCCCGGTAGGCGACGAAACGGTCGTACAGCGTCTCCGGCTTGAGGCGCTCGGCGACCGTGGTGAAGGGCATGCCCAGCTTGGTGGTGAGCCAGGCGCCGGCGAGGTCCCAGTTGGCCATGTGCGGCAGCGCGAGGATGACGCCCTTGCCGGCCGCGACGCCGTCGGTGAGGTGGTGCAGGTCCTTGGCCTCGAAGCTGCTCTTGACGCGCTCCGCGCTCCAGGCGGGGAGCCGGAAGGACTCCATCCAGTAGCGCAGATACGAGCGCATGCCCGCGCGCGAGAGCTCGGCGAGGCGCTCGGGGGTGGCGTCGGGCACCACGCGCGCGTAGTTGCTCTCCAGCCGCTGGACGCCCTTGCCGCGCCGTTTCCAGGCGAGGTCGGCGATGCTCCGGCCCAGACGCACGGCGACCGGCTCGGGGAGCTTCTTGACCACGCCCCAGCCGAGGCCGTACAGCGCGTCGGCGAACCGCTCCTGCGCGCTCACTTCGCCGCCTCACTCCCGTGCGTCTCCTGCTGGGCGGCGGCCTCCGCCTCGGCAGACTCCCGGCGGACCGTGACGACCCGCTGGATCAGCGTGACCAGGCTGCCGACGGCCACGATCCACAGGGCGATCGGCAGCAGGTACTGGATACCGGGTACCCCGAACTTGTGCAGACCCGCGAGCCCCGCCAGGACGAGGGCGATCACCAGGCGCTCGGCACGCTCGACGAGTCCGTTCACGGCGACCGGCAGGCCGATCGACTCGCCCCGGGCCTTGGTGTACGACACCACCTGGCCGCTTGCCAGGCAGAAGATCGAGACCGCGCAGAGCACGTTGTCGTCGCCGTGCCCGGCGTACCAGAGGGCGAAGCCGCCGAAGATCGCGCCGTCGGCGACCCGGTCCAGCGTGGAGTCCAGGAAGGCGCCCCAGCGGCTGGAGCGGCCGAGCTGGCGGGCCATGTTTCCGTCGACGAGGTCGGAGAACACGAACAGTGTGATCACGACCGTGCCCCAGAAGAACTCGCCCATGGGGTAGAAGACCAGCGCCCCCGTGACCACACCGGCGGTGCCGATGAGTGTCACCGCGTCGGGGCTGACGCCCCTGCGGATGAGAAACGCGGCGAACGGTGTGAGGACACGCGTGAAGAATGCACGCGCGTACTTGTTCAGCATGGCCTTCCCGAGGGTCGGTGTGGCCGAGCGGCCCCTGCTGGCCACCGGCTGGCCCATCGTAGCCACGCGCGCGCGTGGGCGACGGCCGGGCACCACGTCCCGTGATCCCCCGTACGGCCCGCGACCGACGGTGGGCCGCCAGATCGCGTCCGTCGTATGGACGCACCGTGACGGGAGTGGAAAGCTCGAAGAACATCGCGGGCGTCACCGGAGCCGCCACCGCTGGGGGTCCCCGGACGGAGTCCGGGGCAGGGTCCGCATGTCCGCGCCCACAGTGACCTCACCGTGCACGGGAGGCAAGGCCATGGGTGACAAGGCGAACGCACACCCCGGAGCCGCCGGCAGGGCAACAGCGGCCGACCAACCCGCGTCCGTACGGAATGTGGTGCTGGTCGGCCACTCCGGATCGGGCAAGACGACATTGGTGGAAGCTCTCGCCCTCACGACGGGAGCGGTGAACCGGGCGGGCCGCGTGGAGGACGGCGGCACCGTCTCCGACTACGACGAGATCGAGCACCGGCAGCAGCGCTCGGTACAGCTCTCCCTGGTACCCGTCGAGTGGAACGGTTACAAGATCAATCTTCTCGACACCCCCGGATACGCCGACTTCGTCGGAGAACTCAGGGCCGGTCTGCGAGCGGCGGACGCGGCCCTCTTCGTCGTCTCGGCCTCCGACGGGGTGGACGGCTCGACGCGCATGGTGTGGGAGGAGTGCGCGGCCGTCGGCATGCCGCGGGCGATCGTCGTCACGCACCTGGAGTCCGCCCGGGCGAACTTCGAGGACATGACACGGCTCTGCGCCGAGACCTTCGGCGGCGACGACCCCGACGCCGTACTGCCCCTGTACCTGCCGTTGCACGGCCCGCAGGCCCCGGACGGGCACGCGCCCGTGACCGGGCTGATCGGGCTGCTGTCGCAGAAACTGTTCGACTACTCGTCCGGGGAGCGCAAGGAGTCCGAGCCGGGCGAGGACCAGCTGCCGCTGATCGAGGAGGCCCGCAACCGGCTGATCGAGGGGATCATCTCCGAGAGCGAGGACGAGACCCTCATGGACCGCTACCTCGCCGGCGAGGTGATCGACGTCGCGACGCTGATCGAGGACCTGGAGCGGGCCGTGGCGCGCGGGGTCTTCTTCCCGGTCCTGGCGGCCGCTCCCGCGGCCGGGGGCGCCCGGCAGGGGCTCGGCACGGTCGAACTCCTCGACCTGGTCACCCGCGGCTTTCCGACGCCGCTGGAGCGCGAGGCACCGAGAGTCACCACCGTCGATGGCAAGCCGCGTGAACTGAAGCTGTGCGACCCGGACGGGCCGCTGGTCGCGGAGGTCGTGAAGACGTCGTCCGACCCGTACGTGGGCCGGGTCTCGCTGGTGCGGGTCTTCTCCGGAACCCTGCACCCGGACGAGACCGTGCACGTCTCCGGGCACGGGCTCGCCGACCGCGGGCACGAGGGCCGCGCCCTCCACGAAGCCGACGAGCGGATCGGCGCGCTGTCCGCACCCTTCGGCAAGCAGCAGCGGGTGCTCACCCACTGCATCGCCGGTGATCTCGCGTGCGTGGCGAAGCTCGGCCGCGCCGAGACCGGGGACACCCTCTCGGCCAAGAACGACCCGCTGCTCATGGAGCCGTGGGAGATGCCCGACCCGCTGCTGCCGCTCGCCATCCAGGCGCACAGCAAGGCCGACGAGGACAAGCTCTCCCAGGGACTGTCCCGGCTGGTCGCCGAGGACCCGACCATGCGGCTGGAGCAGAACCAGGACACCCACCAGGTGGTGCTGTGGTGCCTGGGCGAGGCACACGCCGACGTCGCGCTGGAACGGCTGCGCAACCGGTACGGCGTCCAGGTCGACGTCGTCCCGCACAAGGTCTCCCTGCGGGAGACGTTCGCGGTCAGGTCGGCGGGCCGCGGCCGTCATGTGAAGCAGTCCGGCGGCCATGGGCAGTACGCCATCTGCGAGATCGAGGTGGAGCCGCTGCCCGGCGGCTCGGGCATCGAGTTCGTGGACAAGGTCGTCGGCGGGGCGGTGCCGCGCCAGTTCATCCCGTCCGTCGAGAAGGGCGTAAGGGCCCAGGCCGCCAAGGGAGTTGCCGCCGGTCATCCGCTCCTCGACATCCGGGTCACGCTGCTGGACGGCAAGGCGCACTCCGTGGACTCCTCCGACGCCGCGTTCCAGACGGCCGGCGCGCTGGCGCTGCGGGAGGCGGCGGCCGACGCGAAGATCCATCTGCTGGAGCCGGTGGCCGAGGTGACCGTCCTGGTCGGCGACGACTACGTGGGAGCCGTGATGAGCGACCTGTCCGGCCGGCGTGGCCGGGTGCTCGGCACGGAACAGACCAGCGGCGGGCGGACCTTGGTGCGGGCGGAGGTCCCCGAGCTCGAGATCGGCCGGTACGCCGTCGACCTGCGCTCCCTGTCCCACGGCACGGCACGCTTCAGCCGCTCCTACGCGCGCCACGAGCCGATGCCGCCGCAGGTCGCGGAAAGGCTCCGTGAAAAGGTGGGCAGCATCTCGTAGTTGGCCTCGGGCCCGCCACAAGTGACCTTTGCGCAAGGCTCCCCTCCTCCTCGGCGGGCGGCTTCGGCCGCCCGCCGACCGGATGTTGTGCCTTTGCCGACCGGTTGTCGTACGTCCGCCGACGGATGTCCGTGCCTGCGGATACGCTGATCACCTGATCAACAGGTGTGCGAAGCAAGGAAGTCGGGAAGGCCGCATGAGCAGGAGTCGCGGCGATCGGGGGCGGGAATGACCGTTGACAGCGGTTACGCGGACATCTTCGGTCCGCAGGTGCCGCGCACGGGCGACGAGGGACAGACGGCGACGTTCGCGCTGGCCTCGGCGGCCTACCGGGACAATCCCGTGAGGGACATCCTCGCGGCCAACAGCGAGTGGCATCAGTCGACCGTCTCGGACGGCCGCAGGTGGGCGCGGATCTTCCGGCCCAACCTGGGCGAGGCCTTCTCCGGGGCCGTGATCGCCCGCATGCTGGGGGCCGGCCGCAAGCCGCTCATCCAGTCCTTCGGTGCCGAGCCACAGGCCGTGGTCGAGCACTGTCTCGCGGCGAACAACATCCGCAGGGACCGCGACAGCCTGCTGACCATCGTCATGGTGCTGTGCGGTGTGCTGTTCCTGCCCGGGCTCCTCATCTGGCTGCTGGTCTTCCAGATCCGCACCACCGTGGCGAGGACCGAGAACAGGCAGGCCGGAGCGCTCGCCACCACCCTGCTCGTCGGAGTGGGCGCGCTCGCCGTGATCTTCCTGGTGCGCACGCCGTTCGACGGGTTCTGGGCGTGGTACGCACGCGCGGCGATCGTGATGCCGGTGGTGGGCTGGTTCTGGGCCAAGCAGATCTGCGAGCGGACGGCCAGGGACCTGCGGGAGCGCTGGAACAGCCTGCTCTCCGGCAGCAGCGTCGGGGCGAAGGTCCCCGAGGCGGTGCCGAGCAGCCCCCGCGAGACCGCTGCCGAGCAACTGCGCCAGTCCCTCGCCCAGCTGAGCGCCGAGCAGCAGTCCAACTCCGTGTTCTACGCCGGGCCCAAGGGCATACTCGGCATGGGCACCCGCTGGGGCAGCTGGCAGCTCGCCGAGGACCTGGTCTCACGCCATCCGGACCGGGAGATCCACCCCTTCCGCAGCTGGGACGTCATACGGTCCATCCACGACAAACTGCGCATGCTGGAGCGGAACACGCTGAACACCGGCGGCTTCCCGAAAGCGTCCGTACGGCACTGGGTCGTCACCCCGGTGGGGGAGAACGCGAAGGCGGTCTCCCGGCCCGAGGGCACGGACGTGAGCGCGTACCAGGTCAAGCCGCACGCCATACAGGACATCTGCAACAAGCAGCAGTTCGGCGCGGGCGACCGGCACTACCTGGGCGTGCAGTGGACGCTGTGGGACGGACAGCTCGTCATCACCATGATGATCACCGTGACCGTGCTGCACGAGACGCTGCGCATCGAGGTGACCGGCCACGCGCTGGGCCCGGTGCACTCGCTGTTCACCACGAAGCCGGAGGCCAAGGAGAAGGAAGTCGCCAAGCAGGTCAAGTTCTGGGAGACCCGGAAGGTGAAGCTCCCGCTGGTCGACGCGGACGAGGTGGTACGCCTCGCCGCCCGGGCGCCCTTGACCAGGTATCCGCCGCTGCTGAACTGGCTCGGCGGCGCGCTGACCCTCCCCGAGCCCTTCGGACTGCGGCACGCCTGGGCGGACAAGCCGTGGCGGCACCGCTTCATGGCCGACGACGCGCTGCGCGCGGCCACGCCGGTGCTGCGGGTGGTGCACGCCGCGGCGATCCGGGTCCTGGAGGAGAACGGCGTGGACACGGAGAAGTTCGGCAACCGGTCGGCGTTCCTCAGCACGGCGGTGCAGGACCCGACACCGCGGAAGGCCGACGTGTACGACGCGTAGGCGTGGGGGGCCGTGCTCACGGCTCCCCCACCCCCGCCCGGGGGGGGTCAGGCCGTCGGCCAGGCCTCCGCCAGCATCTTCCGGGTGTCCGCGAGCAGCTGCGGCAGCACCCTCGTGTGTCCGACCACGGGCATGAAGTTCGTGTCGCCGCCCCAGCGCGGGACGATGTGCTGGTGCAGGTGGGCCGCGATGCCGGCGCCGGCCACCGAGCCCTGATTCATGCCGATGTTGAAGCCCTGTGCTCCGGACGCGGTGCGCAGAGCCGTCATGGCCTGCTTGGTCAGCGCGCCCAGCTCGGCCGTCTCGGCGTCCGTGAGGTCCGTGTAGTCGGCGACGTGGCGGTAGGGCACGACCATCAGGTGGCCGCCGTTGTACGGGTACAGGTTCAGCACCGCGTAGACCTGCTCACCGCGCCTGACGATCAGCCCGTCCTCGTCGGACTTGGCCGGGATCGAGCAGAAGGGGCAGCCGTCTTCGGCGCCCGGGCCGGTCGGCTTGTTCTCACCCTGGATGTAGGCCATCCGATGGGGCGTCCACAGACGCTGGAACGCGTCCCGGGTCCCCACGCCCCACTGCTGCTCCGGCTCACTCGTCATGCAGTGCAGCATATGACTTCGCCCGTTCGCGCCGTGTCGGCGGGTTGTGGGAAAAGCGTCCCGGGCCAAGCTGGGCCGGTGAACGATGCGCATGCGCTGGGCGACGACAGCCCCTCGGCCCGCTGGGAGCGGCGCACGGAGGTCCCGCTCGCCGTGGCCTCGCTGGTCTTCCTCACCTCGTACGCGATCCGCGTGCTCGTCGACGGCCTCCCCGACGGCCTGCTCGGCCTGTGCCTCGCGCTGACCGTGGCCGCCTGGGCGCTGTTCGCCGTCGACTACGCGGTGCGCTGGCGGCTGAGCGGGCAGCGCCTGCGCTTCGTACGGACGCACTGGCTGGCCACCGTGGTGCTGGTCCTGCCGCTGCTGCGGCCGCTGCGGGTCGTCCAGGTGTACGAGGCCGTGCAGCGGCGGCACGGGAAGCCCCGGCTGGCGCTGCACGCGCGCGTGATCGCCTACGCCGGGCTGTCGACCGTCCTCCTCGGCTTCACCGGTGCCCTCGCCGTCTACCAGCAGGAGCACGGAGCACCGGACGCGAGCATCCTGACCTTCGGGGACGCCGTGTGGTGGACCTGCGCCACCCTCGCCACCGTCGGCTACGGCGACGTCGTCCCCGTCACGCCGGTCGGACGCCTGATCGCGGTCGGGATGATGGGCATCGGGATGGCCCTGCTCGGCGCCGTGACCGGGACCTTCGCCTCGTGGCTGCTCCAGGTCTTCTCGAGCGAGGACGACGAGAGGCCCCCGACGGGATGAACGCGCCGGGGGCCTCATCTGCGACGGATCAGATCTGCGCCCGCTCCTCGACGACCTTCCCGATCTTCGCGATGGCCTCGTCGAACGGGATGCCGTTCTCCTGCGAGCCGTCGCGGTAGCGGAAGGACACCGAGCCGGCCGCCATGTCCTCGTCGCCCGCGATGACCATGAAGGGCACCTTCTGCTTCTGGGCGTTGCGGATCTTCTTCTGCATACGGTCGGAGGAGGAGTCGACCTCGACCCGCAGCCCCTTCTTCTTGGCCGCCGCGGCGAACTTCTCCAGGTACTCGACATGCGCGTCGCCGATCGGGATGCCGACCGCCTGGACCGGGGCCAGCCACGCCGGGAAGGCACCCGCGTAGTGCTCCAGGAGCACCGCGAAGAACCGCTCGATGGAACCGAAGAGCGCTCGGTGGATCATGACCGGGCGCTGCTTGGAGCCGTCGGGGGAGGTGTACTCCAGCTCGAAGCGCTCCGGCAGGTTGAAGTCGAGCTGGATCGTCGACATCTGCCAGGTGCGGCCGATGGCGTCCTTGGTCTGGACGGAGATCTTCGGGCCGTAGAAGGCGGCGCCGCCCGGGTCGGGGACCAGGGGCAGGCCCTGCTTCTCGGCGACCTGGCGCAGCGTCTCCGTGGCCTCGTCCCAGGCCTCGTCGGAGCCGACGAACTTCTCCGGGTCCTTGGTCGACAGCTCCAGGTAGAAGTCGGTCAGACCGTAGTCCCGCAGCAGGCCGAGGACGAAGGTGAGCGTCTTGTCGAGCTCCTCGGACATCTGCTCGCGCGTGCAGTAGATGTGCGCGTCGTCCTGGGTGAAGCCGCGGGCACGGGTCAGGCCGTGCACGACGCCCGACTTCTCGTACCGGTACACGGTCCCGAACTCGAAGAGGCGCAGCGGCAGTTCACGGTAGGAGCGGCCGCGCGCGTCGAAGATCAGGTTGTGCATCGGGCAGTTCATGGGCTTGAGGTAGTAGTCCACGCCCTCGTCGAGCTGCATGGGCGGGTACATGCCGTCGGCGTACCAGTCCAGGTGGCCCGAGGTCTCGAAGAGCTTCCCCTTCGTCGCGTGCGGGGTGTAGACGAACTCGTAGCCCTCCTCCTCGTGACGGCGGCGCGAGTAGTCCTCCATGACCCGGCGGATGATGCCGCCCTTGGGGTGGAACACGGCCAGGCCGGAGCCGATCTGCTCGGGGATCGAGAACAGGTCGAGCTCGGAGCCCAGCTTGCGGTGGTCGCGCTTCTCCGCCTCGGCGAGGAAGTCGAGGTGCGCCTTCAGCTCGTCCTTGGTCGGCCAGGCGGTGCCGTAGATGCGCTGGAGCATCGGGTTCTTCTCGCTGCCGCGCCAGTAGGCGGCCGCGTTGCGCATCAGCTTGAACGCCGGGATGTTCCGGGTGGTGGGCAGGTGGGGACCGCGGCACAGGTCCTTCCAGCACAGGTCACCGGTCTTGGCGTCCAGGTTGTCGTAGATCGTCAGCTCGCCCGCGCCGACCTCGACGTCCGCGCCGTCGTCCGTGGAGGCGGAGCCCTTGATGCCGATCAGTTCCAGCTTGTACGGCTCGGACGCCAGCTCCTCGCGGGCCGCCTCGTCGGTGACCACACGGCGGGAGAACTTCTGCCCCCGCTTCTGGATCTCCTGCATCTTCTTCTCGACGGCCTTGAGATCCTCGGGCGTGAACGGCTTCTCGACGTCGAAGTCGTAGTAGAAGCCGTCCTTGACCGGCGGGCCGATGCCCAGCTTCGCCTCGGGGAAGAGCTCCTGCACGGCCTGCGCCATGACGTGCGCGGTGGAGTGGCGCAGGATGTTCAGGCCGTCCTCGGAGGAGATCTGGACGCCCTCGACCTCCTCGCCCTCGGACAGGACGTACGACAGGTCCTTCAGCTCGCCGCCCACGCGCGCGGCGATGATCGAACGCTCGCCGGCGAAGAGCTCGGCGGCCGTGGTGCCCGTCGTCACCACGCGCTCTTCCCGCTCGGAATCGCGATGGATGATCACACGGACGTCTGACACCGGTCTCTCCTGACTGAAGGCGGATGCGGCGCCATACCGAGAGCGCGCGCAATAGGGGATCGTACCGACCCGGGCGCGCCCTCCGCGAAATCAGTCCCCGCCGCAGGCCTCCTCGAAGAAGGCCGTGATCTCCGCGGTCTCCTGGAGCGACTTCATCAGCCGGTCCCGCTCGGCCTCGTCCACCTGCACCGGTTCGACCCCGGAGGCGTCCGTGAGGCGCCTGAAGCCGCCCCTGCTCTCCAGCCGCCCGTGCACCCGCACCGGCAGTCCGACGAGGTGCGCGTGCCCGGCGATCCGGTAGGACTCCTCGTCCAGTGTCAGTCGTATGTGCGGGATGTCGGCGCCGGCGATCACCCGCAGCCGTACCGATCCCTCCCCGCGCGGCCCCGATCTGCGCATCCGGACCACCGCCCCGGTGATCCTGACCGGCATGGAGGGCTCCTCGCGCAGATAGCGGGCGCCGGCCTCACGCAGCACGGGCAGGTCCCCGGGCGAGAACTCGACGGCCTCGGCGGGCGCCGCGCATCCTTCGGGTACACCGGCGGCCGGTGCCCACTCCACGCCGATGCGCGCCCCCTCCGTACCGCGCACGAGGGCGATCAGGGCCTCGGTGAGCTCGCGGCTGACGCCCGCCGCGACGGCGCCGTCGAAGGCGTCCATGCCGCCGGTGGCCCGCTGGTAGTCGATGGCCTCGCGGGCGGCGTACAGGGCCTGATGCAGGCGTACGGCGAGCGGGCGGCCGGTGCCGACGGGCACGAAGGCGGTCAGGCGGCGGCCGCCGGCGGCGGATCCTACGAGGACGTTCTCCAGGACCGCGGCGGCGGAGCGGCGGTAGCGGGCGCCGTAGTAGCCCGCCCGCGCGCGGGTGGCGAGTGCTCCGGCGAGCAGCGTCTGGCGGGCGGCCGAACGCAGCTGTTCCTCGACCGTCCAGGGGACGGTTCCGGCCGGACCGGTCGGTACGTCGCGCCGCCAGCGGATCTCGTCGCTGGGCACGGCGAGGGAGACCAGCACCTCGCGCGCGGAGGGTGTGCCGCTGCGGGACAGCGCGAGCAGCGCCTCGGCGAGCAGGTCCTCGCTGTCGGGGAAGGCCCGGCTCTCGGGCACGAGCAGGCTCGTGCCGCCGGCGCCCGGCCCGGGCGGGGTCCAGCGGCCGTAGCGTCCGGCCGCTCCCCCGCGCCGCTGCCAGCCGTGCCGGCGCAGCAGGGCGCCGAGTACGCCGGGGTCGACCTCGCCGGGCTCGGGGGGACGCCTCCAGGCGGCGGTCTGGCCGACGGGGTGTGGTCGTACGAGCCGCAGTGGCTCTTCCGTCGGGCGGTGCGTCATGGTCTGCCTCCCGTCCCGACGCGCGTCATGATCTCGCAGAGCGCCCGGTCGTCGAAGATGCGCGAGGTCGGTATCCGCACGGTGGTCCGGTTCCGGCCGGTGATGGCGTGACCGGCGAGGTTGACCCAGTAGCAGCAGTGCCTGAGGTCCAGCCGGTCGTGGCTGGCGCGCAGCCAGTCGTCCTGGGATCTCGGCACGAGCATCACGACCAGGATCTTGTGGACCGAGACCGGAGTGCGGGCGAGCTTGCGCAGATGGTCGTTGTCGAGCGTGAAGGAGAAGGTGCGGCCGGGGGGATTCGGCGGGACCTGGTAGGTGCATTTCAGCTGCACCTTGATGGTCACCTCGTCGTCGACGGTGTGCCCGGGTGAGCCGTGGCTGACGTGCCAGTCGATGCCGTTGTCCGGGAACGGCTGGGACAGCGAGCAGCCGGCGGCCGCCGCGACCGCGTGCAGGTAGCCCACCTGCAAGGTCTCCATGCAGGCGGTGGTGGCGAGTGTGCCGCGTTGGGGGCCGGTGCGTTCGGGCAGCAGCCCGCCCCGCTCGGGCTGGGCTATCGCCATGACGAACAGCCTTCCAAGCCAAGTGATATGCCCACACCTGGGCCGAGTGAATCCCGCGTAGGGTCGTTGAACTGCAAAGACCCGTACTCCTGTTGTGTCCTTCCGGCGTACGGCGCAAACAGCCCGGGTATCACCAAACGGGGCAGACGACGGGGCGTCAGCTGCCGTGGGTGAACGAGGGGTTGAGTAGGTATGACGTGCTGGTACGAAGGGCCCCTGGCCGCTTTCGACACGGAGACCACGGGTGTCGACGTCGAGACCGATCGGATCGTGTCGGCCGCCGTCGCCGTCCAGGACGCCCCGGGCACCCGGCCGCGGGTGACCCGGTGGCTGGTGAACCCGGGTGTGGCGGTGCCCGCCGGGGCGACGGAGGTGCACGGGCTGACGGAGGAGCATTTGCAGCGCAACGGCCGCTGGCCGGCTCCGGTGATGTACGAGATAGCCGAGGCGCTGGCCGAGCAGGCCGCGGCGGGCCGGCCGCTGGTGGTGATGAACGCGCCGTTCGATCTGACGCTGCTGGACCGGGAGTTGCGCCGTCATCGCGCCTCGTCCCTGGACCGCTGGTTCGAGTCCTCGCCCTTGCTGGTGCTGGATCCGCGGGTCCTCGACAAGCATCTGGACCGCTACCGCAAGGGCCGCCGCACCCTCACCGACCTGTGCGCGCACTACGGCGTCGAACTGGAGGGCGCGCACGACGCGGGCGCCGACGCACTGGCCGCGCTGGACGTCGTCCGAGCGGTGGGGCGCCGGTTCGCGGTCCGGCTGGAGCGGCTGAGCCCCGCCGAACTGCACACCCTGCAGGCGGTGTGGCACGCGGGGCAGGCGCGCGGTCTGCAGGCGTGGTTCGCGCGCAGCGGCACGGAGGAGGCGGTGGACCCGGCGTGGCCACTGCGTCCGGGCCTGCCGGCGGCGGCAGCGTAGGGGGACGCGAAGGGGACGCATAGGGGCAGCAAAAAGCCGGTCCGTCTGGGACGGACCGGCCTTTCCCGGTGGGCGATACTGGGTTCGAACCAGTGACCTCTTCGGTGTGAACGAAGCGCTCTCCCACTGAGCTAATCGCCCGGGAACGCACTGAACAATACAGGTCCCCGCGCCTTTCCTTCAAACCGCTTCCAGGTGGCCGGCGAGACCTCGCCGCCCGGCCCGCATCATCAGCCGGTGGTTGGCGCGGAACACCGGCCGTCCCGGTACGGCCAGCCGCCGCAGGAGCGGCTTGTTCACGTGGACCTCCTGCTCGTAGCGGGCCAGGCTGCCCGTGCCGTCCGCGGTGATCGTCCAGCGCGCCCAGCCGTCGATGTCCCCGGACACGGCGATCTCCAGGACCCCCGCCCCCGGGTCGCGCCGCACCTCGCGGGCGGTGAAGGTCAGGCCGTACGGCAGCAGGGAGCGGATACGGACGACGGCGGTCGTGCCGTCGGTCCGGCTCACCTCGCGCACCTGGCGCCACCAGTGTGGATACTCCTCGACCTGCTCGAGTGCGCGGTACACGACGGCGGGCGCCGCGGGCAGGTGCCAGCGGCTGTGGAAGCGGTAGTGGGTCCAGTCCATGAGCGGAGTCTGCCCGTACGCAGGCACCGTGAGGCGTATTTGAGTACGTCCTGAGTACCCGCACTCATGGCGTACGGCGTGACGCGGACCACACTCGACGGCATGACGCACATTCCGCCCCCGGCCGAGGAGTTGCGGCTCCTCGATGCCGAGCTGTGGCACTTGGACGCCCGCCGGGCCCAGTTGCTGACCCGTCGTGCGTGGCTGGTCGCGGCCCTGCACCACGCTCCACCGCCCGCGCCTGTCGCGCCGCCCCGCCCCGAGGCTCCCGCACCGCGTGTCCAGAACGTGCTGCTCCTGCTCGGCGGCATCCTGCTCACCATCGCTGCGATGGTGTTCACGCTGGTCAGCTGGGGTCATCTGGGCATCGCCGGGCGGGCCGTGGTGCTCGGTGCGGTCACGCTGGCCGCGCTCGCGGCGCCGGTGCCGCTCCTGAAGCGGGGCCTGCGTTCGACGGCCGAGTCGGTGGCGGGCCTCGGGCTCGCGCTGACGGTGCTCGACGCGTACGCGCTGCACGAGGTCGCCCTCGCGGAGGTGGACGGCACCGGGTACACGGCCGTCGCGTCGGCCGTGCTCGCGGTGCTGTGGGCCGCGTACGGTCTGCTGCCGGCGACCGCCGCTCTGCGTCTGCCCTTCCCTGCCGCCCTGGCCCCGGCCCAACTCCCGCTGCTCCTCTGGTCGGTGGCTGCCGACGCCGGTCCCCACGGGATCACGGCCGCGCTCCTGCTGACCGCCGCGTTCGACACGGCCGTGGCGCTGCGGGCGCCGGCCGCGTCCGTACGGATCGCCGCCGCCGTCGGGGCGTACGGCACGGGCGCCTGGGGCGTGATGGCCGCCGGCTGGCTGTCCTTGACGGCCAGCGGCGCGAGCGCCGCAGCCCGTGCGGCGGCCCTCCTCCTCCTCGCGGCGACGATCGGGCTGGTCGCGGCGTGGCGGAGCGAGGGCGAGAAGCGAGCCCTCGGTCTCGCCGTCACCGCCGGACTGCTCACCGTCGCCGCGCTCGGCGGTGCGGTGCGCCCCGCGCTCGCCGAGGCATGGACGGTCCCGGTCCATCTGGCCTGCGGGATCGCCCTGCTGGCGGCGGTGCGGGCCGGACGGCTCCCGGAGGCGGTGCGAGGCGGCCTCGTATGGGCCTCGGGCACCGTGCAGGCACTCGCCGTGCTGTGGGCGCTGCCGGTCCTCGTGGTCACGTTGCTGGGTCCGGCCGGCTGGTCGGGGCACACATGGACCGGCGCTCCTCCGGACGCGCGTGCCGCGGTGACGGTCGACACGCCCTGGCCGCCGCACGCGGCGACGGTCCCGCTCGTGCTGGTGGCCGTCGCGGCCGTGCTCGTCCTGGCGGTCCGTGACACGGCCTGGCGCCCGCGAGCCCTGGCCGGTGCGGTGGGGCTGGCCTGGGCCACCGTGCTCACCCTGGCGCCGGTCCTGGAACTGCCCTACGCCGTCGGCCTGTCGGTCGCGGGCCTCACGACCGCCGGAGCGCTCGCGGTGGCGGCGTACGCGCTCCGCGCCCCGTCCGAGCACCGGCTCACGCATCTCACGGCCCTCGTTCTCGCATCGGCCACCTCTCTCAGCCTCGCCTGCCTCTCCCTCGCCACGCAGACCGCGACCCTGACCGTGCTCTCCGCTCTGACGGCGCTGTTCGCGGCGGCCTCGTGGCGGTCGCGCCTCGCCCCCGTGACGGCCCCGGCCGCACTCGCGTACGCCGCCGCTCTCGCCTGCGCGACCGGTGCCGCCGCGGGGCGGCCGGCCTCGCACACCGCTCTGCTCGTGCTCGCGGTGCCCGCGGTCGCGGCCCTGCTCGCGGCACGGCTCGGCGGTTCCTCGGCGACCGTGCCGGTCGAGGTGGCGGGCGCCGCCGCCGGTCTGCTCGCCATGGCCCTCGCCCTCACCGACCCGCCGCTGCTCGCCCTGGTCCTGGCCCTGTGCGCGGTGATCACCGCCGGCACGGCCGTACGCCCGGACCGCCACGCCCTCGGCTACGCGGCCACCGCCCTCTTCGTGCTGGCGGCCTGGGTCCGGCTGGCAGCCTGGGACGTCGGAACCCCGGAGGCGTACACCCTCCCGGTCACCGTCCCGGCGCTGCTGGTCGGCGCCCTGCGCCGGCGCCGCGATCCGCGGGCGTCCTCCTGGACGGCGTACGGCCCCGGACTCGCCGCCACGCTCCTGCCGAGCCTCGTCGCGGCCTGGGGCGACGCCCACTGGACGCGCCCCCTGCTGCTGGGCGTCGCGGCCCTGCTGGTCACCCTGCTGGGCGCCCGGCACCACCTCCAGGCCCCGCTCCTGCTCGGCGGCTGGGTACTGGCCCTGGACGCGCTGCACGAGCTCGCGCCCTACCTCGTCCAGGTCACCGACGCACTCCCCCGCTGGGTGCCTCCCGCCCTCGCCGGGCTGCTGCTGCTCGCACTCGGGGCGACGTACGAGCAGCGACTGCGTGATGTCCGGCGGGTGCGGGAGGTCCTGGGGAAGATGAACTAGCCGACGGTTACGGCATCTTGTCCCCCAGCAGCGCCAGGTTCTCGATGGCGGCGAGGCCGTAGAGCGAGGTGTCGTTCGTGGACACCCAGGTGGCCTCGCTGCCCGGGACCAGCGCGGCCGGGCCGCTCAGCTTCTCGGTCCTCCAGGGCGAGGACTCCTTGTACCCGTCGGAGTTGTAGAACTTGTCCCAGGCCCGCTTGGCGAGCTTCTCGTCCCCGGTCTGGACGGCGGCGTACGCGTCGAGGCGCGAGTGGCCCTGGAACAGCAGCAGGGAGCCGAAGTTGGAGCCGTAACGGGCGGCCTGCTCGGCTTTCGTCGCGTTGAAGTAGCGGCAGTAGTCGAAGTAGGCCTCGTTGAACTTCGGCATGTCGACGAGGTCGATGAGCTCGGCGCACAGCTCGTTGAGGCCGAAGACGGCGGACAGGTGCGAGACGCCGACCACCGGCTTGTCGGCGACGGCGAACCTGCCCGTGTCGAGGTCGTAGAGGCCGGTGCCCTGCACGAACCCGTTGGGCTGGGCGGCGATGGTCTCCATGGTCGACAGGATGCGCGCCTTGGCCTTCTCCCACTTGGGCCCCTTGCGCTCCCACTCCGTCAGCCAGGCGGACACCAGACCGCTCCAGTCCGTGCCGAAGCCGATCGACAGGGCGTGCCGGTCGGGCGTGTACGGCTCGGTGCGGATCTTGCGGATCGGGTCGAGGACGAGGAACGTCTCGTCGGAGTCGACGTTGGCGTGCATGAGGTCGCCGACCCGCTCGTCGGCCGTGAGGAAGTAGTAGTAGCGGCGGTACGTCGTGTTGGCGATGCGCTGCTGCTTGGCGCTGTCGGCGTAGTGCTGCACGCCGTGCCGGGTGCCGAGGCCGGCCCACTTGCCGAGGTGGTAGACGTCGACCTCACCGGTGTGGCGGGTCATCGCCTCGGCGAAGCGGAAGATGTCCGCCCGGCCGGAGCGCAGGTACGCGAACCACAGCCACAGGTCCGGCGACAGCTCGGAGTTGTCCCACGCGTATCCGCCGATGTCGTACCGCCACTGGTGCCGGACCGTGTCGTACGTGTGCATGATGTCGCCGTAGTCCCAGAAGCCGTACCAACGCCGCTGCTCCACCTGGTCCTTGTAGTACGTGAAGAGGAAGTCGAGGTGGTCCTCGATCTTGGCCTTGGCGGGCGTGGAGCGGTCCGGCTCGGAGTACAGACCCGGGCCGAAGACCCCGGCCTTGATGAGCTGCTTGGGCGGGGCGGCGAGCTGCGGCAGCACCCGTACGGCCTCGACCTGTTCGGCGAGCGCCTCGGCACTCGGCGTGGACTCGTTGGCCCAGAAGAGGAGTTCGGAGGTGCGGGCGATGCCGTAGGGGGTGCCGAACTCGGGCTCGTAGTCCTCGTAGGTGATGTTGAGGCCTTCGAGCTGCTCGGCGAAGGTGTCCTGGCCCATGCCGTCGTGGTAGAAGCGCAGGTCCATGGGCTGCGCCTCGGGCGACCAGAGCCAGAGGGTGACCTCGGCCTCCTCGGTCTGGGCGTCGCGGATGTCGAGCTGGGCCGGGAACTTCTCCCAGAAGTCCCTGAGGCCGAAGGAGAAGCCGCCGCTCGCCCCGCCGACGTATCCGAACCCGGAGGCGCGCTTGCCGCCGCCGGCGCCGATCCAGCCGTGGCCCTTCTTGGTGCGCTTGCGCAGGCCGAAGCCGTCGGCGGAGAGCTGGGAGAGGGTGTAGTCGCCCCATTCCGGGATGTACTGGAGCCGGGTGGTGACCCGCTGGTCCCAGGTGGCGGGGTCAGGCAGCTTCTTCCCCTCGTACTGCGCCGCCTGCACGGCCGCGCCCGGGTCGCGGCGCAGTCCGGTGATGCCCTTGACGGCCTCGCGCAGCAGACCGGTGCCGTCGCCGCCGATGCGGATGTGGCGGTCGTACGACTGGTCGCGCATCGGCACGGTGAACCGGACGCCGAGGCCGCGGATGAAGTCGCCGCTGGCCTTGCCGGGCTCCTGGGTGCCGTCGAAGGTGATGGTGTGCACCATCCGGAAGGAGTCGGCGCCCGCGTAGAAGTACAGCCGGATGGAGAACGGCAGCCAGCTCCGGCTGCCCTTGCGGTGCTTGCCGTCGATGCGGACGACGGCGCGAACCGGGCCCTCCTGCTCGACCTCGACCTTCGAGATGGCGCCCTCGAAGCGCTCGGTCTTGACCGCGCCCTGGTCCTCGTCCTCGATCTCGGGCTGGCGGATGAGGACGAGCCGGCCGTTCTTGGCGATCTCGGTCGAGCCGCGGGTGACCGACTTGATCAGCGTGGCGCCGGACTTGCCGATCTTCGCGGTGATCACGCCGGTCGAGATGTCGATGGTGCCGCCGCTCTTGTCGACGGTCACCTTCTTGGCGGGGGCGGCGGCCTCGCCCGCGGCCAGGGTGAGCTTGCCGGTACCCGAACTGACGGCGTGCGCCGTCCACTTGAGCGAGCCGTCGGGCCAGTAGGCGATCGGCCAGGACTGCGCGGGCACGGCCTTGCCGTCCGCGTCCGTGATCGCGAACTTCTGGTCCTTCTGATAGGTGCCCTTCGGCCAGGGGACACCGACGGTGGAGCCGGGGGCCGCGCCCAGGCCGCCGTCCTCCAGCCAGTCCAGGGTCACCGGATCGGCGTCGCCGTCGGCGGCTCTCGGCGCCGCCTGAGCGTCCTTGGCTCCTAGAGCCCAGCTGAACTGTGCGGCGGCGCCGGCCACGGCGGCTGCTTTGAGGATGGACCTGCGGGGGATGGGAGACATGAGAATCCAGCCTTTCCTTTCCACATGCGGATGGTCAGGGGCATGACAGAGAGAGGTACGACGCCCAGGGCGCCGACCTTGTGCGAGGGCACCGCGGGTCAGCGGTGCCGGTACCGCTCCTCCACGGCGACGGCCGCAGCCGCCACGGCCCCCAGGACGGGGACCGCCAGCGGTGCGACGAACATGGCGGACAGGGTGACGACAGCCAGCCCGCAGACGACCAGGAAGGACCCGGCGGGATCGAGCACGGTCCGCCGCCCGGCGTCCGCGAGCAGCGCCCGCCAGGTGGCACCCGGCGTCCAGACGGCGGCCGCCCGCAGCAGCGCCACGGTGAGTCCGATCAGCGCGAAGATACCGACCGCCCCGACGAACGGCCCGCCGGGAATCCCGGCCCGTGCGGCCAGGACGTCCACCCAGACCGCGGCGGCCGCCACCCAGCCGACGAGCCCGACGAACCACCCGGCGCGCGCGGCCGTACGGAAGTCCGCGACGAACTCCCGCCAGCCACCGTCCTCGTGGGTCGTACGGCGCCGCAGGTGCCGCGCGCCGGCGGCGAAGGCCGCGGGGTAGGTGACGACCCCGAGACAGGCCACGGCGATCCACACGCCGGTGAGCAGACACTCGGCGAAGAGCGCGAAGCGTTCGCCGAACATGGACCCCCTGCGCCGGGAACGGGCCTTCACACGTGCTTCCGCCATGGTGACCGCCTCAGCCCTTTCTGCTCACTTCAGTCCGGACGTCGCCATACCGTCGATGAGGTACCGCTGGAAGGCCATGAAGAAGGCGATGACCGGCACCAGCGCCACCAGCGACATCGCGATCATGCTGCCGTAGTTGGAGATGCCCTCCTGGTCGCGGAACATCATCAGGCCGAGCGAGACGGTGTAGTTGTCAGGGGTGTTGAGATAGATCAACGGCCCCATGAAGTCGTTCCACGCGTTGATGAAGGTGAAGATCGCGCTGGTGATGAGGGCTGGCCGGCACAACGGCAGCACGATGGACCAGTAGGTCCTCAGGTGCCCGCAGCCGTCGAGCTTGGCGGCCTCGTCCAGCTCGCGCGGCAGCCCGCGCATGAACTGCACCATCAGGAAGACGAAGAACGCCTCCGTGGCCAGGAACTTGCCCGCTACGAGCGGGACCAGGGTGTCCGTGAGCTCAAGCTTGCGGAACATCACGTACTGCGGGATGAGCAGGACGTGGTACGGCAGCAGCAGCGTACCGATCATCAGCGTGAACAGCAGGTTCCGGCCGGCAAACCGGATCTTGGCGAAGGCGTACGCGGTGAGCGAGCTGGACAGCACGACACCGACCACGGCGAGACCCGCATACATCATCGAGTTCGTGAAGAACGTGCCGATGGAGATGCCGGAGATGCCGTCGGCGAGCCCGGAGAAGTTCTCCCAGACCGGCTTGGTGGGCAGGAGTTCGATGCTGGCGATGATGTCCTTGCTCGGCTTGAACGAGGCGCCGACCACCCAGATCACGGGGTACAGGACGACCGCGAGGACGGCGAGCGCGCTCACATGCCAGGCGATGGAACCGGTGCGCCGCCGCTCGCCCGCGGTGCGCACGGCAGGGGTGCTGACAGTGGTCACTTGGCGGCCTCCTCGTAGTGCACCCACTTCTTCTGCGACCAGAACAGGACCGCCGTGACGAGCGCCACCGCGACCACCAGCGTCCAGGCCATCGCGGAGGCGAAGCCCATCTGAGCCTCCTTGAAGCCCTTCTGGTAGAGGTAACAGGTGTAGACGAGGGTGGCGTCGGCCGGCCCGCACTGGGTGTTGGAGACCACGTACGCGGACCCGAAGACCTGGAACGCGTGGATGGACTCCAGCAGCACGTTGAAGAACAGCACCGGGGAGATCATCGGCAGTGTGATGTTCCAGAACCGCCGGAGGGGGCCGGCCCCGTCCATCTCGGCGGCCTCGTACAGCTCCTGCGGAACCTGCTTGAGGCCGGCGAGGAAGATGACCATCGGCGCGCCGAACTGCCAGATGCTCAGCGCCACCAGCGCGTAGATGACGTAGTCCGGGTTGCCGATCCAGCCGCCCACGTCCAGCCCGAAGACCTTCTGTGTGCGATCCACGACCGCGTCGTCCGAGAACAGCGCCCGCCACACGAAACCGACGGAGACGCTGGCGCCGATGAGCGAGGGCATGTAGAACGCGGCCCGGTACAGGCCCTGCCCGCTCCGCTTCTGCGCAAGCAGCAGCGCGACACCGAGCGCGAGCAGCAGCTTCAGCGGTGTGGCCACGACGACGTACTTCAGCGTGACCTCGACCGACTTCTGCCAGCGCGGGTCCTGGAACATGGTCGTGAAGTTGTCGAAGCCCACCCACTGCGGCGGGGTGAAGAGGTTGTAGCGGGTGAACGCGTAGTACAGCGACGCGATCATCGGCCCCGCGGTGAGCACCAGGAATCCCGCGATCCACGGCGACATGAAGAGATAGCCGGAGAGGTTCTCGCGGCGCCGCCCGCGCCGCCCGGCGGCAGGAGCGGCGGACCGCTTCTTCACCGGGCGCGCGGGCGCTTCCTTGACGAGCGTCATGGTGGTACGTCCCCTCAGCCCGCGAACGCGGCCTTGGCCTCGCTGAACAGCGCCTTGGCGGCGTCGGCCGGCTTGGTCTTGCCCTGGGAGACCTCGCCGCCGATCCGCAGGAACGCCGCCTCGATGACATCGGCGCCCGACGGGTGCGGGGTGATCTTCCCGAGCACGCCGGCCTTGGCGACCTCTTCCTCGTACGCCTTGACGCCCTTGTTGTTGGCGTCGGTGGGCTGGAACGCGTCGTACTGCTCGGTCGTGGCGAGGATGCCGCGGTCGTAGCCCATGATCTTGCCGACCTCGGGGTCGTGGACCATGAAGGAGATGAACTGGGCGACTTCCTTGGGGTGCTTGGTCCCGGAGAAGCCGCTGAGCATCAGCGAGCCGAGGTACTGGCCGGTCTGCTTGCCGTCCGTAGTGGGGATCGGCGCGAGTCCGTAGTCCGACTCGCCCTCACCCTCGTAGCGGATGGAGAAGTTGTCCCAGGTGAACTCGGACGCGGCGAGCCCGGCCGACAGACCCGACTTGGGCTGGACCTGCTCGATCTTCTTGGGGTCGGTGACGAGCCCGGACTTCACGCGCTTGTACGCGTCCGTCCACCACTGCGTGAGGTCGTCCTCGGTGAAGCCGAGATCGGAGTCGGTGAAGAAGGCCTTGCCGTTCTGCCGCAGGTACAGGTCGTACAGGTACATGATGCCGTGGTAGCCGGTGTCACCGGCGATCTTCAGCTTGTCCTGGATCGTCTGCAGCGCGTCGAAGTACTCGTCCCAGGTCCAGCCCATCTTCGCCTCGACCCCGGCCTTCTCGAAGGCCTTGAGGTCGATGACGAGCGCCATGGTGTTGGCGCCGACGGGGATGCCGAGCTGCTTGCCCTCGACCTGACCGTTCGCCAGAACGCCGTTGCGGAAGTTGTCAAGGCTCAGGTTCCCGGCGTCCGCCTGCGCCTTGAGATCGAGCAGAACACCGCGCTTGTCGTACTTGCGCAGGAAACCGACCGCATTCTGGAATACGTCCGGCGGATTCCCGCCGGAGGCCTGTGTCTGGAACTTCTCCCAGAAGGCCTGGTAGTCGGTGAATTCAGGCTTGATCTTGATCTTCGGGTACTTCTTCTCGAAGAGCGCGATCGCCTTCTTCATGGCGATGGTGCGCGGCTCGCCACCCCACCATGCATAACGGAGCGTCACCGTCCCGTCCGAGGAGGTACCGCCGTCTCCCCCGCACCCCGTGGTCGCGGCCAGGCCCAGTGTGGCCGCCGTCGCTCCCGCGGCCTTCAGGATCGTACGCCTCTCAACATTCCTGCTGGTTCCCACAGTCGGACCCTCCCCGCAGCGTCGTTGCCGTCTGCATGAATCGTTTCAAGTAAGCGCTTGCTGGCACAAGCTACGGAGGGCCCAGGAATGCGTCAATGATTCGGACAGGATTTTCTTGCGAGCCTGCGCCGCGAGTTGACGGTGTGTCGGGAGCGGAGGCGGCGGCGGGCCGGGCGATGCCGCAGGTGAGGCGCATGGGATCGACCGGTCGAACGTGAACCGGCCCTCGGGACGCGGATGTTGATCGGCCAAAACTCGCCGGAGGTTGCGCGGCTCTTCCGGCGGGGCCGGACTCGCCCGGGACGCGCACATGACGACGGCCCGCCTGCTGTCTCGCAGACGGGCCGTCGTGTCCGGGTGGGCGATACTGGGTTCGAACCAGTGACCTCTTCGGTGTGAACGAAGCGCTCTTCCACTGAGCTAATCGCCCGGACGCAGGCAGAACATTACCCCATGTCAGGGGGTACGGGTGACCGGCACCGGCCGGCCCGCGCACCCCCTTGGCGGCTCACTGGTTCTTGATCTTCCAGGGCATCACGAGGCCGAACTTCCACAGGTAGACGCTGCCGATGGCGGCCACGACCACCAGGCCGATCGACGTCAGGATGATGTTGCGCCGCCGGACCTTGGGGTCGAGGGCACGCTGGGCCGCCTCGGTGACCTTGCGCTTGGTCCAGCGGAGCACCAGCTGGGCCCAGACGAACTCGGTCGCCCAGATCGCCATGCCACCGAAGATCACGACCCAGCCCGGTCCGGGCAGCGGCAGCATGACGATGCCGAGGCCCACGACCGCGAGTCCGATGATGAAGACACAGACCTGCCAGCTGAGGTGCAGCATGCGGCGCGCCTTGATGAATTCGGGCGCTTTGGAGCCGAGCACCTGCTCGCCCTTCACGCCGTCGGTCTGCGTCTTGTCCACCGCCACGGCAACCTCGCCCGACTCGTCACTCCCCGTGTTCATACGGCCAAACCCTACCGGACGGAAACCGGTCACCGAAATGGGCGTACCGTGCGAACGCACTCTCGGCCGGAAGAGTTACGTAAAGGCACGCAAAACACTCAGAGGGGTTTACAACGGCACCGTAGGTGGCATGTCGATTTCGCCGACGTGCGAATCCCCGAGCGCACACTGAGCGAAAGGCCCTGGCGCTTATGAACACCACGGTCAGCTGCGAGCTGCACCTGCGCCTCGTTGTGTCGAGCGAGTCCTCCCTGCCTGTCCCCGCAGGCCTGCGGTACGACACGGCCGATCCCTACGCCGTGCACGCCACCTTCCACACCGGAGCCGAGGAGACCGTCGAGTGGGTGTTCGCCCGCGACCTGCTCGCGGAGGGTCTCCACCGACCCACCGGCACCGGCGACGTCCGTGTCTGGCCGTCGCGCAGTCATGGTCAGGGCGTCGTCTGCATCGCCCTGAGTTCACCGGAGGGCGAGGCCCTGCTGGAGGCCCCGGCGCGGGCCCTGGAGTCCTTCCTGAAGCGAACCGATGCCGCTGTGCCTCCCGGCACGGAGCATCGCCACTTCGATCTCGATCAGGAGCTCTCGCACATCCTGGCGGAAAGCTAAGGGGCGAGGCTGCACAGAGCCGCCCGGCGCCGTCCACTCGGGGAGACGGCTCGGGCTCAGACAACCGCATAGGGCATGCGCAGGCGTCGTCACCGTGGATCCCCACGGGGGCGGCGTCTGCGTGCGTCGTGCCACCGTCGGCTCCCTGGCGGGCGCGACCCATTACCATCGGCCAGCATCGGCGGGCGTCCGCCCGACCCCCAGGCCAGGGAGCGAAACGTGCTGATCACCCACGACACCCGGTGTGCCCTCGACACCGTGGTGGATCTGGTGAACACCGCCCCGGAGGACGACGCGGCTCAGGACGCGCTGCCGGATGTCGCGGCCCTCGAGGATTTCGTACAGAACCACGAGATCAGCGATGTCGGAGTGCTCTCGGAGTTCGATCTCTCGGCGGTGCGCAAGATCCGCGGGCGGTTCGCCGCGGTCTTCGCCGCACCGGACCCCCGGGCCGCTGCCGCGCTGATCAACGACCTCGTCGCCGCCGCGGGCACCACGCCCCGGCTCACGGACCACGACGGCTACGACTGGCACGTGCACTACTTCGCGCCCGGCGCCTCCGTCGCCGATCACCTGGCAGCCGACTGCGGGATGGCGCTGGCCTTCTTCGTGGTGGCCGGCGAGCAGGAGCGGCTGCGTCGCTGCGAGGCGCCCGACTGCCGCCGGGCCTTCGTGGACCTCTCCCGCAACCGCTCGCGGCGGTACTGCGACAGCCGCACCTGCGGCAATCGACTGCATGTGGCCGCGTACCGGGCGCGGCGCAAGGAGGCGGCGGGCTGAAGGCCCGGACGAGCGCTGGTGTCCTCGCGGTCCCCGGCGGGTGACGCCGGGGACCGCGGATATGGCTCACAGCAACAGCAGGTCGTGCAGCGCAGCCGTGAGCAGCAGACACCCGATCACCGCAAGGAAGATCATCAGCGGTGGCTGGGAAAGGGCGAAGAGGCATCCGCGCGGCTCGTCCTGAGGTGGCGCGGCGTCGCTCTGTGTCGTGTCCAGCATCTCGCGGCGATGATGACGCAGTCCGGACCTGTGGCGCGATCAACACGCCCGTAATGCGCGGGAGTTCGCCGAATTCCGTGATGTCCGGTTCGAGTCGTGATCATTTCCGGACGCGCAGGGACTCGCTGTGTCGTTTTCAGCGCCTCGAGCGGACGTGATGCCGTCGTCCGTGCACGTCAGATGCCGTGCTTCTTGAGGATGGCCTCGATGTCGCTGAAGTCGTCCGTGGCGGGCTTGCCGCGGGGCGGGCTCGCGGGTGTGTCCGCCGGGCGGGCGCCCGAGCCCAGGGACGGCGCCGAGGCCGCCGGCGCCACCGCCTCGCTCCGGGCGGCACCCCTGGCCGCCTCCCTGCGCTCCTTGCGGGTACCGCCTCGGCGGCGCTCCACGGCGCGCGTGCCCGCGAACAGCAGCCAGGAGACGCCGAGCACCCCGAATCCCGCCCAGGCCGTCGGGCTGAACGCGGTGTCCGCCAGCCACTCCACGACGCCGGTCATCACCAGACCGAGCGGCACGAGCGAGTACGCGGCGATACGGACGGCGGAGAGGAAACGCTTGCGGTAGGCCGTGACCGCCGCGATGCCCAGGCCGGCTGCGGCGACGGCGGAACAGACGGTCTCGGCAATCATCCGGTCCTCCAGGGCAGGGCGCGTCGGGCAGGGGCACTTCGTCCCTTCCATCCTGCACCCCCGGCGCCCCGCCGGGCCATGCTCCGACCGGACATCAGGGACATCTCCGGGTCGGCTCCTCCGCAGGGGCCGGTCGGGTCGTCCACCTCAGGGGCCGGTCGGGGTCGCCGTCGCAGGTGGCGTCCGGGCCGGACCGAGGTCCGGTGGGGGCGTCCCGGCCGGGGCTGGGAGAATGGGGGCATGAGTGACTCCTCCCCCGTGCGTGCCGCCGCCCCCGTTCTCGACGTCTGGTGCGACCTCCAGTGCCCCGACTGCCGTAGCGCCCTGGACGACCTCCGTGTCCTGCGCGCCCGCTACGGCGACCGGCTGGAGCTGCGGTTGCGGCACTTCCCGCTGGAGAAGAACAAGCACGCCTTCGCCGCCGCGCAGGCCGCCGAGGAGGCCGCGGAGCAGGGGCAGGGGTGGCCGTACGTCGAGGCGGTGCTGGCCCGGGTGGCGGATCTGGACCGTGAGGGGGAACCCCTCCTGGTCGAGGTCGCCCGTGAACTGGGCCTGGACGCGGAGGAGTTCGACACCGCGCTGATCGACGGCCGGCACATCCTGATCGTGGACGCCGACCAGGCCGAGGGCAAGGCGATCGGCGTGAGTGGCACCCCCACCTACGTCATCGACGGCGAGCGCCTCGACGGCGGCAAGAGCCAGGAGGGGCTGCGCGAGCGCATCGAGGAGATCGTGGACCGGCTGCTGGCCGAGGGTGCCTGAATCCCGGACGGGCTCCTTGCGTCAGAGCAGTTCCTTGTACATGTGGTGGGTGCGCGTCCGGTAGCCGAGTGAGTCGTAGAGCCGCTCGGCCGGGGTGTTGCCCGCGAACACGTTCAGCCGGATACCGGGCCACCCGGCCGCGACGGCCTGCGCCTCCGCCAGCAGCATGAGCGTCCGGCCGTGGCCGTGGCCCCGGTGGCCGGCGTCGGTCTCCACGTCGTAGACGAAGGCACGTTCGTCACGCGATCCCAGCCACAGCGTGCCGACCCGGACCCCGTCGTGCTCCAGCACGCTGAACCGCATGCCCTCGGTGGCCGGGCCGTCGGGCAGCATGGTGGCGTGGTCCTTCTCGGCCTTGGCCCGCGCCTCGGGCTCGGGCACGCCGCGGGAGATCCAGCTCTGCGCGTAGGCCTTCTTCTCGTGTTCCTGCCAGGCGGCGAACTCCGCCTCGGTCATGGCACGGCTCCGGCTCCCCGCGGGCAGTTCCGGCGGGGTGTCACCGAGGCCCTTCTCCATCAGCCGGTTGCGGACGACGTACCCGAGGGCGGTCGCCGCCCTCAGCGCCGCCTCCGCCTCGGCCGGCACCGCCGCCTCGATCCGCCTGCAGCCCCAGCCGCGCGCCACCTCCTCCGCGGCGAGCGCGGCCACCGTGCCCCGGCCGCGTCGGCGGTCCGGCTCGTCGATGTGCAGGTGCAGGATCCGGGCCACCGCGTCGCCGAAGACGGGGGACGTGCCGAGATGTATCTCGCCGACGGGACGGCTGTTCACGCATACCTGGTAGCGGCGTGAGCGCGTCCCGTCGGCCGTGCGCTGGAGCGGCTCGGTCGGCCGCAGGGTCGTGGTCATCACGGGTGTTCTACCCGGTGCCGGGCCCTGGAGCAGCCCAATATGCCGCGCTTTTACGGATCGAGATCGTGGCCCGACCGCTCCTCGAAGATCCGCATGGCCTTGGCGGTCACCGGGCCCGGTGCGCGGGCCGGTTCGCGGTCGTCGACCCGGTGCACGGCCTGAACGTCCCGCAGGGTGGAGGTCAGGAAAATCTCGTCGGCCCGCTCCAGGACGTCCAGCGGCAGGTCCGTCTCCCTGGCCCCCGTCCACTCGACGGCCAGGGCACGGGTGATGCCTGCGAGGCAGCCGGAGGCGAGCGGCGGGGTGTGGATCTCGCCGTCGAGAACGACGAAGACGTTCGACCCGGTGCCCTCGCAGAGCTGTCCGACCGTGTTGCCGAACAGCGCCTCGGTGGCGCCCTGTTCACGGGCGCGGGCTAGGGCGACGACGTTCTCGGCGTACGAGGTCGTCTTGAGGCCGGTGAGCGCGCCTCGCTCGTTGCGGGTCCAGGGGACCGTGATCACGGCCGTGGAGTCGGGGCGGCGGGCGGACTCGCCGAGGGCGACCACCAGGGTCGGGCCGTGCTCCCCGCGGTCGGAACCGAGCGGGCCGTAGCCGCCGGTGTACGTGATGCGCAGCCGGCCGAGCGGCATCGGGTTGGCCTCGACGACGGCGGCGCAGGCGCGGCGGACCTCGTCGAGGTCGGGGTCGGGCAGGCCGAGGCCGCGCGCGGAGCGGGTCAGCCGGTCGAGGTGCCGGGTGAGTGCGAACGGCCTGCCCTCCACCACCTTCAGCGTCTCGAAGATGCCGTCGCCCACGGTCAGCCCGTGGTCGAAGACGGAGACACGGGCGGACTCGATGTCCTGCAGCCCACCGTCGAGCCAGATCGTCACTTCGGGATCCCTCCAGTCACCTCGTACGTTCCCGACGCTACCGCGAGCAGCCGGGACGCCTTCAGTTCGGTCTCCCGCCACTCCGCCTCGGGGTCGGACCCCCAGGTGATGCCGGCGCCGGTCCCGAAGCGCAGGACGCCCTCCGCGCGGTCGATCCAGAAGGTGCGGATGCCGACGGCCAGCTCACCGACGCCCCGGTCGGCGTCGACCCAGCCGATGCCGCCGCAGTACGGGCCCCTTGGTGCCGTCTCGAGCTCCTCGATGATCCGCAGGGCGCTCGACTTGGGCGCACCCGTGACCGAACCGGGTGGGAAGGCCGCGGCGAGCAGTTCGGCCCACCCGGCGTCCTCGCGCAGCTCGCCGCGGACGGTCGACACGAGGTGGACCAGGCCGGGGTGCTTCTCCGTCACGCACAGGTCGGGCACGGTCACACTGCCGGTCGCGCAGACCCGCCCGATGTCGTTGCGGACGAGGTCCACGATCATCACGTTCTCGGCGTAGTCCTTCTCCAGCAGGTCCGCCTCGGTCCGTCCGGTCCCCTTGATCGGTCCGGACTCGACGGCCCGGCCGTCACGGCGCAGGAACAGTTCCGGGGAGGCGGTGGCGATCTCCACTCCGTGGCCGGGCAGGCGGATCGTTCCTGCATACGGCGCCGGGTTACCGCGCGCCAACAGGGCCGTGAGGGCGTCCACGTCGGCGTCCGGCGCGACGGGCGCGGACAGCACCCGGCAGAGGTTCGCCTGGTAGACCTCGCCGGCGGCGATGTGTTCACGGATGCGCCGCACGCCCGCCGTGTACGCGGCGCGGTCGAGGGAGGACGTCCAGTCACCGGCGGCCGGCCCCCGCCACTCACCCGGCACCGGGGCGGGCACCGGCTCCTTGCGTACGTCCGCGAAGCGGGCACAGGTCAGCCGGCCCTCGAAGTCCGCGCAGACCGCCCAGAAACCGGTGGAGTCGAGCGCGGCGGGATCGCTGGTGACGTCGAGGAGACCGGTGGCAGCACGGTCGCCGAAGCGGGCGAGGGGAGGGAGGTCGGGCACGCAGTCGAGTCTAGGGTGGGTACCCGGCGCGTGACCTGGCCGTGTCCCCGCGGGAGCCCCGGGGCACGTCCCTGAGCAGGCGCAGCGCAGCACGCTGCGCAAACGCGTTTTTGTGCTGGCCCGGGAATCCGCTAGAGTTCAGACGTCGCCGGGACGCGGGAGCGGACCGAAACGACAGGCGGACGTAGCTCAGTTGGTAGAGCGCAACCTTGCCAAGGTTGAGGTCGCGAGTTCGAACCTCGTCGTCCGCTCGAAGGAACAGGGGTCTTCCCGGGCCCCTACACTCCTGGTGGAGTGGCCGAGAGGCGAGGCAACGGCCTGCAAAGCCGTCTACACGGGTTCAAATCCCGTCTCCACCTCCAAGGACGATTAGCTCAGCGGGAGAGCGCTTCCCTGACACGGAAGAGGTCACTGGTTCAATCCCAGTATCGTCCACTGGATCTTCGAAGATCCGGACCCGCGCGATTAGCTCAGCGGGAGAGCGCTTCCCTGACACGGAAGAGGTCACTGGTTCAATCCCAGTATCGCGCACGCAGTTTCCACCGCCCGCGGGCTGTGGTCCCGAGGACGATTAGCTCAGCGGGAGAGCGCTTCCCTGACACGGAAGAGGTCACTGGTTCAATCCCAGTATCGTCCACACACCGAAGCCCCCGGCCCTGCGGCCGGGGGCTTCTTCGTCTGCCGGCCGGCTGTCAGCTGGAGAACAGCATGCGGCCGAAGCCCTTGTTCCGGTGATGACCATGGTGACCCTGCTGGCCGTAGTGGCCGCCCTGCGGGGCGCCCCAGGCGGGGGCGGAGTGAGCGCCGGGAGCCGCCGGGTACTGCGGGGCGACCGGGGGCGGCGGTACCGCGGGCTGGGCCCACTGGGACTCCAGGCGGGTCAGCGACTCCAACTCTCCGTAGTCGAGAAAGATGCCGCGGCAGCCGCTGCACTGCTCGATCTGGACGCCGTTGCGGTTGTACGTGTGCATCGGAGCATGACACTTCGGACACTGCATGGTCGGTTCAACTCCTCGCCGGTAGGTCCTGCTTGGTGCTTCGCCAGGACAGACTCTGTCCGGCTGCGGTCGGTTGCACCCTACTTCGCGAAACCAGGCTCCAACTGCGGCGGGGCGGAATCCATGCGGTCGCAGGCGTCGACGAGCGCCTGCTCCACCTCGTCCAGGGGGCGGTCCGCCGCGACGGCCTTGGCGATCGACCGGGCGGCGGTCTGCACGGTGAGCGCGCGGGCCGGGACGTCCAGCGCGGGCCAGGGATCGCCGGCCGCCGGGACGGCCGGGCCGCCCGCCGCTCGGTAGGCGGTCAGGAAACGGGTCCACTCCTCGGGCGGGAGCAGTCCGCAGGCGTACCAGGCGGCCGGGCGGGCCAGGTCCCAGGCCGGGACGCCGACACCGAGGTCGTCGACGTCGATGAGCAGCCACGGACCGTCGGGGGCGGGATGCCGGACCAGTTGGCCGAGGTGGAGGTCGCCGTGGCAGAGGGTGGTGGTGTCCGGCATGGGGGCCTCGTCGCGGGCCCAGGCCGGGAGGGTGGACCAAGCCCGCAGAACAGGGGTGGTGGCCGCGTGGTGGGCCGCCGCGGCGCGGAGCCGGGCGATCGCGAGGGCGGCTTTGGCGGGGCCGCGCATGGGAGGCGGAGCGAGGAGGGCCGGGGAGTTGTGCGCGCCGGTGCGGGGCGGGGGTGCGGGTGTGGACAGGGCCGCGGTGGGGGTCCGGTGGAGGCGGGCCAGGAGGGCGGCGGCGTCCTCCCAGGGGGCCGCGTCCGGATCCTCCGGGTCCACGGGGGTGCCGTAGGGCCAGAACGTCACGAGCCTGCCGTGCAGGTCGACCGGGGTCGCCCCGAGTGGGGGCAGGAGTATGCCGGGGAGGTGGGCTGCGGCGGTGAGACGCGGGGCCAGGCCGGTGCGGGTGGTGTCCGGGGCGTGCGCCTTGGCGACGGTCCCGGCGTGCCGGACGACTGTGGCGTCGGGGCGGTCGGCGAGGGTGGCGGTTGCCCCGCAGGGGCAGGCGGATGGGGCCGAGTGGGCCTTGGCCTTGGCTCGGGTGGTGAGGTCGGTCAGCAGGGGGTGGGTCACAAAACTCCTGGCGCGGGCACGCGGGTCGTTCGCGAGGGTACGCATGTCGTACGCGACTCGTCACCCTGCGTCGGTACGGACGTCGACTGGGGGCTCCGCCCTCAGATCCCCGGATTTGTGCCGGCTGCCGGCCCCCAGACCGCCGCGGCCGCTCAGCTCGGCAGACGCATCGGCCCGTTCAGGTTCAGGGCAAAGCAATGCCGGCGCAGCTCCCCAGCTGCGCCGGCATTTTTTGCCGTCCGCCGCACCCCCGTCCCCACGGGGTTTCATGGGTGGATGTCCCCGCCCGGACCGCTCTTCCGGGCCTGGGGTCGCCGCTCAGCGCCCCAGCATCACTCCCACGGACGACGCTTGTATGGCCACTGTCTCCCAGCCGTCGAAGACGAGGAGGAGCAGTGCCGCCAGGGGAAGGGCCATGAGTGTCGCCACCAGGGGGTGGCGACGGCCTGTTCGGCGATGGCGGAGCGCGATGCGCTCCTGGGTACGGACCAGTGTCCGCGGTGCCGTGTAGGCCATGGTCCCTCTCCTGACCGTCTCTGTTTCGTTGGCAGCGGCGGGTGTCTGACCTCGGGGGACGAGTGCTGCACCCGCCGCTTGACCTCAAATCTAGGCGTCCGGCGGTCGGTGCACGTCATGCCCTCGTACCGATTGCCGGGCCTCCCGGAGGATGAGCCGTGACCTGCGGTGTACTCCCGTGGGTGGAGACCGGGACCTAGGTCTCGGGGTCTTCCCGGAGGGGGCGTCCGCTGTGCCCCGCTTTCTCCGAGCTGTCCTCCCGCGGGATGGGCTGCTCGACCAGCGCCAGGACCCGGTTCGCCATGAAGCGGGCCGTGCGGACGACGGAGCCGTTACGGGTGACTTCGCTCACTTCCACGACCCCTCGGCGCACCGCTGTCTCCACCCGGCGGCCCGCTCGGCTCGCCACCACCTCGTACGTACGCGTCGTGTCCCCGGCGTCCACGACTATCTCCACGCGATCACCCTTCACGGGTTCAATCCCCCTTCTGCGACGGATGGTTGAGGTCACAGACCGGCCCAAGTCGCCTTGCCCGTGAGCTCTCTGACCACTCTTCAATTCTCCCACCCGGCACTGACAATCGATCGGGCCGAGAGGGCGCGGCCTCTGCGCGCGGCGGGCCGTGGAAACGTAAGCTGTGGCACGTCACACGGACCGGGCAGCGGGGATGAACATGGCGATGATGCGCCTGAGGCGCGAGGACCCGCGCGTCGTCGGCTCGTTCAGGCTTCACAGACGGCTCGGCGCGGGCGGGATGGGCGTTGTCTATCTCGGCTCCGACCGCAAGGGGCAGCGGGTCGCTCTCAAGGTGATCCGGCCGGATCTGGCGGAGGACCAGGAGTTCCGCTCGCGGTTCGCGCGCGAGGTGTCGGCGGCACGGCGCATCCGCGGCGGGTGCACGGCACGGCTGGTCGCGGCCGACCTCGACGCCGACCGGCCGTGGTTCGCCACGCAGTACGTGCCCGGCCCCTCCCTGCACGACAAGGTCGCCGACGAGGGGCCGATGGGCGCCGCCGACGTGGCCGCCGTCGGGGCCGCCCTGTCGGAGGGGCTGGTGGCGGTGCACGAGGCCGGTGTGGTGCACCGGGACCTCAAGCCGTCCAACATCCTGCTGTCCCCCAAGGGACCGCGGATCATCGACTTCGGCATCGCCTGGGCGACGGGTGCCTCGACGCTCACCCATGTCGGTACGGCCGTCGGCTCCCCCGGCTTCCTCGCCCCCGAGCAGGTGCGCGGCGCCGCGGTGACGCCCGCCACGGACGTGTTCTCCCTCGGCGCGACCCTGGCGTACGCGTCGATGGGCGACTCGCCCTTCGGGCACGGCAGTTCCGAGGTGATGCTGTACCGCGTGGTGCACGAGGAGGCGCAGCTGCACGGCGTGCCGGACGCGCTGGCCCCGCTGGTCCGGGCCTGTCTGGCGAAGGACCCCGAGGAGCGGCCCAGCACCCTGCAGCTGTCCATGCGGCTGAAGGAGATCGCCGCCCGGGAGACGCAGGGTCTCGCGGACGTACGGCCGCCCGCGCCGCGCGGCGGTGAGGCGGACCGGCCCACCGGGCGGCTCGCCGACACCTACCCGGAACGGGCGCCGCAGCGGCGTCCGCAAGGGCAGCAGGGTGCCCCGGGTACCCAGGGCACGCCCCCGCCGCGCAGCGGTCCCGCGTCACGGGGTCAGGCCCCGGTGCGGGGCGGGGCCCCGTCGCGGGGCGGCAGCGCCTCGCGGGGCGGCGGTCCGTCGTCGCGGTCCGGGGCGGCCGGGCGGAACACGACGCGGTCCGGCGGGAGCCGTCCGGCTTCGCGCGGTGGCGGCCGGCCGGCACCTAGGGGCACCGGAACGGGGCGGCGGCCCGCCAATCCGCGGCTGCTGCGCCAACGCCTCTTCGTGTTCGTCGTCGTCACGCTGCTGGTGGCGCTCGGCATCGCCGCGGCGCAGGGCTGCCAGGGGCCCCCGCGAGGGCTCGGGGGCGAGGGGAACGTCGTACGGAATGAGCAGCGGCAGCCGCTGCGGGCCGTGCGACCGGGCGACGAGCCGTCAAACGCGCCGGTGATGTCGTCCGAGCGGTACGAGTCGACGCCCACGACGTCCGGCTAGGCGCTCCCCGCCCGGTCGGTGGCGGCCTAGAGCTCGGGACGGCCCGTCGCCACGGCGTAGAAGGCGACCGCGGCCGCCGCGCCCACGTTGAGGGAGTCGACTCCGTGGGCCATCGGGATGCGCACCCATTCGTCGGCGGCCACCAGGGCCTGGGTGGAGAGGCCGTCGCCCTCGGCGCCGAGCATCAGGGCCACCCGGTCCATCTTGTGGGGGGCGGCTTCGTCGAGGGTCCTGGCCTTGGGGTCCGGGGTGAGGGCGAGGAGGGTGAAGCCCGCCTCGCGGACCGACTCCAGGCCCCTCGGCCAGGTGTCGAGACGGGCGTACGGCACGGAGAAGACCGCACCCATGGAGACCTTCACGCTGCGGCGGTACAGGGGGTCGGCGCAGTCCGGGGAGAGCAGGACCGCGTCCATGCCGAGGGCGGCGGCCGAGCGGAAGATCGCGCCGATGTTGGTGTGGTCGTTGACCGACTCCATGACGACGACCCGGCGGGCGGTCTGGAGGAGGTCGGCCGCGGTGGGCAGCGGCTTGCGCTGCATCGAGGCGAGCGCGCCGCGGTGCACGTGGTAGCCGGTGACCTGTTCGGCGAGTTCCGGGCTGACCGCGTACACCGGGGCCGGGAGCTCGTCGATGACGTCCCGCATGACGTCGACCCACTTCGCGGACAGCAGCATCGAACGCATCTCGTACCCGGCGTCCTTGGCCCGCCGGATGACCTTCTCGCCTTCGGCGATGAACAGGCCCTCGGCCGGCTCGCGCTTGCGGCGCAGTTCGACGTCGGTCAGGCCCGTGTAGTCGTTCAGGCACGGGTCGTCGGGGTCTTCGACGGTGATGAGATCGGCCACAGGGTGATACTGCCTTGTCCTGGGTGCGGTGCCAACGGCTGGGGACGGGTTGTGTTACCCCGGGTTACTCGGAGGTCTGGGGGCCCACCGTGACGACCTCTCCGACGACGATGACGGCCGGCGGCTTCACGTCCTGGGTCCGTACCGTCTCGGCGACCGTCGCGAGCGTGGCGTCGACCCGGCGTTGGGCCGCCGTGGTGCCCTCCTGCACGAGGGCGACCGGGGTGTCCGGGGACTTGCCGTGGGCCACCAGGGTTTCGGCGATCCTGCCGATCTTGTCGACGCCCATCAGGATCACGAGGGTGCCGGTCAGCTTGGCGAGGGACGGCCAGTCCACCAGGGAGCGCTCGTCGTCGGGGGCGACATGGCCGCTGACCACGGTGAACTCGTGGGCGACCCCGCGGTGGGTGACCGGGATGCCGGCCGCGCCGGGCACCGAGATCGAGCTGGAGATGCCGGGGACGACGGTGCAGGGGATGCCGGCCTCGGCGAGGGCCTGGAGTTCCTCCATGCCGCGGCCGAAGACGTACGGGTCGCCGCCCTTCAGCCGTACGACCGACTTGCCCTGCTTCGCGTGCTCGATCAGCGCGTTGTTTATGGCCTCCTGGGCCATGAAACGGCCGTACGGGATCTTCGCGGCGTCGATGACCTCGACATGCGGGGGGAGTTCGGCGAGGAGGTCGCGCGGGCCGAGGCGGTCGGCGATGACGACGTCGGCCTCGGCGAGCAGGCGGCGGCCGCGGACCGTGATCAGGTCCGGGTCGCCGGGGCCCCCGCCGACCAGGGCGACGCCGGTGGTACGGGTGCGGTGGTGCGGGGCGACGAGGGTGCCGTCGCGCAGGCCCTCGACGACCGCGTCACGGATGGCGGCGGTGTGGCGGGGGTCCCGGCCGCGCGCGTTCGTGGTGAGGACCGCCACCGTGACGCCCTCGCTGGTGCCGGTGGCCGGGGTCCAGGCGGTCGCCGCGTCGGCGTCGTCGGAGCGGACGCACCACACGCGGTGCGTCTCCGCCTCGGCGGAGGCTCGGGTGTTGGCCTCCGGGTCGCTGGTGGCGATCAGGGCGTACCAGGCGTTCGCGAGGTCGCCGTCGGCGTACGCGCGTCGCTGCCAGGTGATCTCGCCAGCGTCCGCCATCGCCTCGACCGAGGGGGTCGCCGTGGGAGACACGAGGTGGATGTCGGCGCCCGCTGCGATCAGGGCCGGGAGCCGGCGCTGGGCGACCTGGCCGCCGCCGAGGACGACGACCCTGCGGCCGGTGAGGCGGAGGCCTACGGGGTAGGCGGGGTGTTCGGCCATGAGGGTGCTGCTCCTCGGTGCGGTGCGGTGGCCCTGACGTGCGGATTTTACGGGGCAGGGGGTGTGACGGCTCAGGTGGTCCAGTGGATGAGCACCGTCGCCGTCTGCGGGTGGTGTGGTCCGCGCCCACCCTCCCCCATCGCCCTGCGGAACGACTGCCCACGGACCACGGGTGCCTACTTCTCAGTTACCCCTGCGGAGTCGAAGGTCGCCACCTCGTGCATCGCTCTCGCCGTGCTCTGCACCAGCGGGAGCGCGAGCAGCGCGCCCGTGCCCTCACCCAGGCGGAGGTCGAGGTCGACCAGGGGCCGCAGGCCCAGCTTGTTGAGGGCGGCCACGTGGCCGGGCTCGGCGCTGCGGTGGCCCGCGATGCAGGCCGCGAGGACCTCCGGGGCGATCGCGCGGGCGACCAGGGCGGCGGCGCCGGCGCTGACGCCGTCCAGGATCACCGGCGTACGCAGGGAGGCGCCGCCGAGGAGGAGGCCGACGATGGCGGCGTGTTCGAAGCCGCCGATCGCGGCGAGGACGCCGATGGGGTCGGCCGGGTCCGGCTGGTGGAGGTCGATGGCCCGGCGGACGACCTCGGTCTTGCGGGCCAGGGTCTCGTCGTTGATGCCGGTGCCGCGGCCCGTCACCTCGGCCGGGTCCGTGTCCGTGTAGACCGAGATCAGGGCGGCGGACGCGGTGGTGTTGGCGATGCCCATCTCGCCGGTGAGCAGCGCCTTGTTGCCGGCCGCCACCAGGTCGCGGGCCGTCTCGATGCCCACCTCGATGGCCTGCTTGGCCTCCTCGCGGGTCATCGCGGGGCCGGTGGTCATGTCGGAGGTGCCCGCGCGGATCTTGCGCGGAAGGAGCCCGGGGGTTGCGGGGAGCTCGGCCGCCACGCCGACGTCGATGACGCAGACCTCGGCGCCCACCTGGGCCGCGAAGGCGTTGCAGACGGCTCCGCCGCCGAGGAAGTTGGCGACCATCTGGGCCGTCACCTCCTGCGGCCAGGGGGTGACCCCCTGGGCGTGCACGCCGTGGTCACCGGCGAAGATCGCGACGGCCGCGGGCTCCGGGATGGGCGGCGGGCACTGGCGGGACAGGCCGGACAGCTGCGCGGAGATGATCTCCAGCATGCCGAGCGAGCCGGGCGGCTTCGTCATGCGCTTCTGCCGCTCCCACGCCTCGCCGAGCGCCTTGGCGTCCAGCGGGCGGATCTGCGCGACGGTCTCGCCGAGCAGGTCGTGCGGCTCCTCGCCGGGCAGCGCGCGACGGCCGTACGTCTCCTCGTGGACGACCCACGACAGCGGGCGGCGCTTGGACCAGCCGGCCTGCATCAGCTCCGGCTCGTCCGGGAACTCGTCGACATAGCCCACGCACAGGTACGCGATGACCTCGAGGTGATCGGGCAGGCCGAGGGCACGGACCATCTCACGCTCGTCGAAGAAGCTGACCCAGCCGACACCGAGGCCCTCGGCGCGGGCGGCGAGCCAGAGGTTCTCGACCGCGAGCGCGGCGGAGTACGGGGCCATCTGCGGCTGGGTGTGCCGGCCGAGGGTGTGACGGCCGCCGCGGGTCGGGTCGGCGGTGACCACGATGTTCACCGGGGTGTCGAGGATCGCCTCGATCTTGAGTTCCTTGAACTGCTTCGCCCGGCCCTTGGGAAGGGACTTCGCGTAGGCCTCACGCTGGCGCATGGCCAGGTCGTGCATGCTGCTCCGGGTTTCCGCCGAGCGGATGACGACGAAGTCCCAGGGCTGCGAGTGGCCCACGGAGGGGGCGGTGTGGGCCGCTTCCAGCACGCGGAGCAGCACCTCGTGCGGGATCGGGTCGCTGCGGAAGCCGTTGCGGATGTCACGGCGCTCGCGCATGACCTTGAGGACGGCCTCGCGCTCGGCGTCGTTGTAGGCGGGCGCGGCCGGGCCGGTGGACTGTCGTACGTCTTCCACTGGCGCCGTGCTCATTTCTTCCTGGTCCTGCCGGTCTTGCTGGTTCTGCTCGTCCTGCTCGTCTTCCTGGTCGGCGGCCCTGGTGTTCAGGTCCTCCGCTTGCTGTTCGGGGTCGGGGTGGCCCTCGCGGGGTGCGGGGACCGCTGCCGTGTCCTCCGGGCCCCGCGCGCCCTCCGGCGGGAGGGCCGTGGCATGCGGGGACGTCGGCGCGAGGTGCGGAGTGGTCGGCACCGAGCCCTCGACCTGGACGAACCGGCCCAAGGGCTGGTCGGCCTGGGACTCCGGTTCGGCGGCCTGCGGCTGGGGGGCGGTCGCCTCCGCCGAGCCGTCCGGGGCGAACTGGGCTGCCGCGTCCGGGAAGGGGTCCGCGGCGGTCGTCCCGAAGTCGTCCTGCACGAGGGGCGCGGCCTGGACGAGTTGAGGGCCCTGCGCGGCCTGGTCGACTGCCGCGTACTGGGGAGACGGCTCGGGAGTCACTGCTGCGGGGACCTCTTCGACGGGTGCCGTGGGGCCGTCCACGGGCTGCGGCGCGGCTGTTTCGGCGTCCGGGGCGGCCGGGAACGACACGGCTTCGGGGGCCGGGGGCGCGGCCTCGGCGGCGGGGGCTTCGCCGGGCTGCACGGCAGACTCGGGAAACGGTGAGGCGTCGTGGGCCGGGGCTTCGGGAAGCTGGGCCGCGTTCGACGAGGGGTCGGGGGCCGGAGCCTGCGTGACGTCCGGAGTCGCGTCGGCACCGGTGGGCTGTGCGGGGGCGGACTCGGAATCCGGCGCGATGCCGGAGGCGATCGCCTCGGGCACGGGCGGGATCTCGGAGGCGGCCGCTTCGGCGACCGGTGCGGGCTCGAACACCGGGGCGGGTTCAGGCGCCGGGGCGGCCTCGGCCGTGTGCGCGGCTTCAGGCTCCTGTACGGCGTCGGGAGCGGGAGCGGCTGCGAAGCCCTGCTCGGTGTTCACGGCGGTGTCGGCTGTCGGTACCTGACCGGCGTCGAATCCCGGCTCCTGGCCGGAATCGGCCGCGGCGTCGGTCGGCTCCGTCTGCCCGCCGTCCGTGTCCGGCCCCGCCGGCTGCTCCGCCTGTGCGGCGGCAGCAATCTGGTCCGGTACGACGCCCAGCGCCTGTCCCTCGTCCGGCGTCGGCACGGTCACCGGGGCCTGGGCGGCGTCCGGGGCCGCTACGGTCTCCGGCATCGGCCCAGCATCCGGAAGATGCGATTCCGCAGAGATCCGCGAGGCGTCATCGACCGGCACGGCCTCGTCACCGGGCGCGACCTCGGCGCCCTGCGGAGCCTGTGCGGCGTACCCACCCTCCTGGCCTTCCGCGGTCGGCGCGCCGTGTCCGTCGGCGTCCTGGACCGGCGGCACGAATCCCCCGTCGTGGTCCTCGGAAGCCTGCGGCGTCGCACCTGCTTGAGGCTCCGCAGCCTGCATGGTCCCCTCGCCGTGCCCGTCAGGGGACGGCGGGAAGTCGCCGCCGTAACCGTCCGGGGACGGCGGGAAGTCGCCACCCTGCCCGTCCGGGGACTGCGGGAAGTCGCCACCCTGCCCGTCCGGGGACTGCAGGAAGTCGCCACCCTGCCCGTCCGGGGACTGCAGGAAGTCGCCACCCTGCCCGTCCGGAACCTGCGCGAAGTCGCCACCCTGCCCGTCCGGGGACTGCGGGAAGTCGCCACCCTGCCCGTCCGGAACCTGCGCGAAGTCGCCACCCTGCCCGTCCGGGGACTGCAGGAAGTCGCCACCCTGCCCGTCCGGAACCTGCGCGAAGCCCTCGTCGTGAGCCTCCGGAGACTGCGCAAACCCGGAGCCCTGACCCTCCGGAGCCTCGGCGACCTCGTCGCCCTGGCTTTCCGGAGCCGACGTGACCTCGCCGCCCTGGCTTTCCGGAGCCGACGTGACCTCGCCGCCCTGACCGTCCAAGGCGTGCGCGAACTCGCTGTCCTGGCTGTCCGGGGCCTGGGCGCACTCGCCGTCCTGGTCCTCCGGAACCTGGTCGGGCCCGGAAGCCTGGCCCTCCGGGGCCGGGGCGACGGCGCCGCCCTGGCCCTCCATGGGCTCCGTGCCGTTCGTCCCAGTGCTCACGTCCGCGAGCGGCGGCGCGTGAACGGCGGCCGCGGTCTGCGGAGCCGTCGGTGTGGCGGTCTCGGTCGCGAGGCGGGTCATCGTGGCCTGGGCCGCGCCCGCCTGCTCGGCCGCGTGGTCCGGCGCCGGAACAACCGTTTCGGCAGTCGCGGCCTCGGGGCTCACCGGTGCCTGGACCGCGCCGTGGACGGGGGCCGCGCCCCACGGCGTCGCGCCCTGGGGCGGCGTCTCGCGGAGCTGTTGCGGGACGTCGAGGTATTCGGGGCCGGTGGCGCCCGGGCCGGACGGCCGTACCGGCGCTCCGACGGCGCCGCGGTCGGCGAGGGAGCGGACGGGGCTCGCGGAGGTGTCGGGGATGGGCGGGCCGAGGTGCAGGGGGCGGCGGGGCGGGGTCTGCAGCGACTGCGGCGCGGGGTTGGGGAGGCGGAAGCCGTTGAGGTCGACCGAACCGCTGTCGCGGCCGGACATCTCGTGCGGGCCGGGCTCGTGCACGGTCTCGACGACCGGCTCCGGCGCGGGCGGGGCGACCTCGTTGCCCCACGCGCCCTGGGCGCCCGGCAGCAGCAACAGGTCTTCGTCCTCGGCGGTGGTCTCGGAGAGGTAGGTGTACGCACCGTGCGCGGGGGCGCCCGGCTGCTCCACCATGCCTGCGCTCTCCGGCAGTCCCTCGCCCGGAACCTGGCCGGTGTCGGTCATGCGTAACCCCTCGCCCATCGGTTAGTGCTTCTTCGGCCGGCTCACCCGGAACGGCGCACCGACCGCCCCACAGTGAAGAACGAGCGTGCGTGCCCAGCGGCACGAACGACCCGTCGCCAAAAGACGACAAAGCCATTAACTGGCATTGTCGCGGCCGTTGCGCCGTCACGACAGCTTGATCCGCGACAGCCCGCTGTGGACTGCGCCACGTTGCGCGTCCTCCGGTTCCGCCGTACCACACCCACTCCAAAAGGGGCGTGTTTTCCGGACATTGGCCGACGAAGTGCCGAGCATCCGAGTGCGGTACAACGATCGGCCAGCCTACCGCGCGCAGTACGACAACAGGATCACGGGGACAGGATGCGGGACGCAACCGGAGTCAGGCCTTGCGGTCCGGCAGCAGGCCGCTGAGCAGGAACGCGACGCTCCGCTCGGTCTCCGTCCAGGCACGTGTGTCGAGTTCGACGGACTGAACGAGGGCGCACTCGACCTGGTAGCCGTGCTCGGTCAGGTCGCGGCCGACGAGTTCGGCCGCGTCACGGGTCGCCGCGTGCGTCACGATGCGGTGCGGACGGCGGTCGGCGACGGCCGAGACCACCGCCGCTCCCCCGCCGCCGACGCGGACGACGTCCGGTTCGGGCAGGTCCTCCAGGACGTGCGGGGCGGTGCCGCGCACGATCTGCAACTGCACCCCGAAGCCGCGTGCGGCGGCCTCGGTGCGCGCGCACGCCTCCAGGTCCCGGTCGACGGCGATGACGGCCGCCCCGGCCCGTGCCGCCTCGGTGGCGAAGGCACCGCTGCCGCAGCCGATGTCCCACACGAGGTCACCGACGTGCGGTCCGAGCCGGGCGAGTTGGGCGGCTCGAAGCAGTTCCGCCTCGCCTTCGCCCAGGTCACCCCCGTACGCCTCGGCGGGCAGGGTCCAGCCGCGCGGTGCGGTGTCCGGGGCCCGGCCGGCGATCCAGCCGCCGTCCTCCCTCGCCACACCGGGTCCGACGGTTCCGCCGATGACGATGACCACGTTCGGGTCGCGCCAGGTGTGGTCGGCGGCCTTGTCGGAGGTGACGACGGTGATCTGCTCGCGGTCGGTGCCGAGTTCCTCGCAGATGACGAAGGTGCGGTGGACGCCTTCCAGGAGCAGGCCGAGTTCGGCGGGGCCGGCGCCCGGTGAGGTGAGAACGGCGACCTTGGTGTGGGCGCGGCACACGTTCACCGCGCGGCGCAGGGTGCGGCGGTGTGCGACGACCACCTGGGCGTCGTCCCAGGGCATGCCGGCGCGGGCGAAGGCGGTGGCCACCGGAGAGACGGCGGGGACGACCTCCACCTCCAGCCCGAACTCGGGCGCGCGCAGGGTGCGTACGACACCGAAGAAGCCGGGATCGCCGTCGGCGAGGACGACCGCGGTGCCGCGGTGGCCGGCGGCACGGCGGGCGGCGAGGGCCACGCTGCCGAGGCGGATGCGCTCGGCGCCGGGCGGTACTTCGGGGAGCGCCAGGTGGTGGGCGGCACCGGCCACCAGCGTGGCGGCGCTGAGGGCGGAGCGGGCCGCGGCGGTCAGCGGCGAGCCGTCCCAGCCGATCACCGTGACCCGGTCGGCCATCGTCTCTCAGTCTCCAGGGGGGTTTGCGCAGGTTGTCAGGGGCAGCCCGGCGGGTTCTGAGGGTACCTGGTGGAATAGGCCGGGGCGGCGGTGCCCTCGGTCAGTTCCAGTCCGAGAACGACGTGAAACCGTCGGAGTCGGACAGCTGCTCGCCCGCGCCGTCGAGGTCCTCCGGGAGGAGACTCCACACGATGAAGTCGGTGCGGACATCGGCCCAGGTGCCGTCCTCGGCGCGGACGTGCGCTATGCAGGCGTTGCGCAGGACGCCCTCGCTGATGCAGCCGATCTTCTGGGCGACCTGCTGGGAGGCGGTGTTGTCGGCCGCGGTGCGCAGCTCGATGCGCTCGAGTTTCTGGTCGCGCAGGAGCCACTGGGCGGTGGCGAGGGCGGCCTCCGAGGCGTAGCCCTCGCCGCGGGCCCAGGGGGCGATGACGTAGGACAGTTCGGTGGACCTGATGTGCCAGTTCGTCTTGCCGAGCTGGATGACGCCGACCAGGCGCTGGGTGAGGAACTCGGTGACGGCGAGGGCTAGTCCGCGGCCCCCCTCGCGTTCGGCGGGCGCGTACGCGGTGATCCAGGTGCGGGCGGCGTCCTCACCGAAGGGCTGGGGGACGTCGGTCCAGGCGGCCACCTGCTCGTCGTTCATCATCTCGGCCAGGGCAGGCACGTCGTCCTCGTCGAGGGGACGCAGCACCAACCGCTCCGTGCTGATGGAGATGTTGGGGAAGGTGCCAGTCATGCGCCGCTCCGTAACCGTCGGGAAACCTTCAGCCTGCTGAACTGCCCAGCATGCAGCATGAAAGCACCGAACCGCACGACGGGGTCCTCCCCCACTGCCCGGAAGGCGTGGGGGGCCTCCACCCGGTGAAGCGGGTGAAGGAGCGGACCCCGTCGGTGGTGATACGCCGTATACGCCCCGTCAGAAGGAGGCGAGCACGGACCCGGCGTACTCGTCCTCGATGAACTTCCTGACGTCGGCGGAGGTGAGGAGCTTCGCGAGCTTCTTGACGCGCGAGTCGTCCTCGTTGCCCTTCTTGACGGCGAGGAAATTGCCGTACGGGTTGTTCTTCGACGACTCCAGGACGAGGGCGTTCTCGGCGGGCTTGAGGTCGGCCTCGATGGCGTAGTTGCCGTTGATGACGGCCGCGTCCACGTCGTCCAGGGAGCGCGGGGTCTGGGCCGCCTCCAGCTCCTTGAACTTGAGGTTCCTGGGGTTCTTGCTGATGTCGGAGGGGGTCGCCTCGTTGCCGACGCCGTCCTTGAGCGTGATGATGCCGTTGGCGTCGAGCAGCTTGAGGGCGCGGGCCTCGTTGACCGTGTCGTTCGGGACGGCGACGGTGGCACCGCTCTTCAGGGCGTCGACGCTCTTGACCTTGTGGGAGTAGAGGCCGAGCGGTTCCAGGTGAACCGTGACGACGGGCACGATGTCGGTGCCGTTCTTCTGGTTGAAGTCGTCGAGGTACGGCTTGTTCTGGAAGTAGTTGGCGTCCACCGAACCGTCTTCGGTCGCGGGGTTCTGCGTCGTGTAGTCGGTGAACTCCTTGACCTCCAGGTCGAGTCCCGCCTTCTTCGCCAGGTTGTCCTTGACGTAGTTCAGGATCTCGGCGTGCGGGGTCGGGCTCGCGGCGACGACCAGCGGTCCGCTGGTGTCGGAGGCGGAGTCCTGGTCCGAGCCGCATGCGGTGAGCCCGAGGGTGAGGGCTCCGGCGGCGAGGACGGCAGTGCTGATCTTGGTGGTGTTACGCACGAAAAGTGCCTTTCCTTATGGGTGGTGCGACCCCGCGGTGGGTGTGCGGGGAGTCCGGGAGGGGGGTCAGGCGACCTTGCCGACGTCGGCGGTCGCCGGATCCTTCGCCTTCAGCAGGCGCAGCCTGGGCGCGGGACCGGCCTTGCCGGCACGCCGGTGCAGGGAGCGGGCCGCGTAGTCGCCGGCGAACTGGATGACCGATATGACCACGGCGAGGATCGCCACGGTGATCCACATCAGCTCGGTCTCGAAGCGCTGGTAGCCGTACCGGATGGCGATGTCGCCGAGGCCGCCGGCGCCGACCGTGCCGGCCATCGCGGAGTAGCCGATGAGGGCGACGATCGTGGTCGTGGTGCTGGAGATCAGCGACGGCAGGGACTCGGGGACGAGGACCCTCCGCACAACCGTCCAGGTGTTGCCGCCCATCGCCTGCACGGCCTCGACGAGCCCGCCGTCCACTTCCCGGACGGCCGTCTCGACCAGGCGCGCGAAGAAGGGGATCGCGCCGATGGCGAGCGGCACGATCGCGGCCTCGCGGCCGATGGTCGTTCCGGTGATCGAGCGCGTGAAGTTCATCAGCGCGACCATCAGGATGATGAACGGCATCGAGCGGGCGATGTTCACGACCTGCCCGATGACCTTGTTCGCCACGACGTTCTGAAGCAGTCCGCCCCGGTCGGTGAGGACGAGGAGGACGCCGAGCGGGAGGCCGCCCACGACGGCGATCAATGTGGACCAGCCGACCATGTAGAGGGTGTCCCAACACGCCTGCTCCAGCAGGGGCTGCATCTCGGACCAGGTCACTGGGCACCTTCCTTCACCAGCAGGGGCTCCTGGCCCAGCACGTCTATCTGGAGGCCCTGTTCGCGCAGGAAGCCGATCGGCACGACGTTGTCGTCATAGCGGCCGGGCAGTTCGATGCGCATCCGGCCGACCTGGAGGCCGCCGACGGTGTCGATGGCGGCGCCGAGGATCGATATGTCGATGTTGTAGGTGCGGGAGAGCTGGGAGATGACCGGCTGGGTCGCCGCCTCGCCCTGGAAGGTGACGTCGAGGACGGTGCGGTCGGCGCCGGAGGCCTCGCCGCCCACCGGGAACAGCGCGGCGGCCAGCTCGGAGCCGGGGGTCGCGAGCAGCTCGCTGACCGTGCCGGACTCGACGAGGCGGCCCTTGTCCATCAGGGCGGCCGAGTCGCAGATCGACTTCACGACGTCCATTTCGTGGGTGATGAGCAGGACGGTCAGTCCCAGCTGCCGGTTCAGGTCGCGCAGCAGCTGGAGGATGGAGCGGGTGGTCTCCGGGTCGAGGGCGCTGGTCGCCTCGTCGGACAGCAGGACCTTGGGGTCGCCGGCCAGGGCGCGGGCGATGCCGACGCGCTGCTTCTGGCCGCCGGAGAGCTGGGCAGGGTAGGCCTTCGCCTTGTCGGCGAGACCGACGAGGTCGAGCAGTTCCAGGGCCTTGCGGGAGCGCTCCTGGCCCGACTTCCCGAGGATTTCGAGCGGCAGCTCGACGTTGTCCTGCACGGTCCGCGTCGACAGCAGGTTGAAGTGCTGGAAGACCATGCCGATACGGCTGCGCGCGCGGCGCAGCTCGCGGCCGGCCCGGGGCCCGCGCCCGGCGAGGGCGGTGAGGTCCTGCCCGGCGACGGTCACCGTTCCGGCGGTGGGGCGCTCCAGCAGGTTGACGCAGCGGATGAGCGAGGACTTGCCGGCGCCGGACTGGCCGATGACGCCGTACACCTCGCCTTCGCGGACGTGGAGATCGACGCCGTCCAGGGCGGTGACCTCACGGCCGCGGGATCGGTAGACCTTGGTGAGGCCCGATGTGGTGATCACGTGGGTTTCCGTCACTGTCGTGCGCAGGGCGTGGGTGTGCCCTGGCGCTGGGTGCATTCGGTGGGGAACGCGGCACGGTTCTCGTGCGGTGGCATGGCGAACCGGGGAGAACATGTGCGCGATGTGGGTCCCCCTGCGCCGTCAAGGCTCTGGGGGAGGCTCGGTCACATACGCGCTACGGCGTACGGACATGCCACGGCGGCTCGCTTCGGGGCTCCCCCACTCCCGGCTTCGCTCGAGCGGGGGCACCCCCCATGGCTCAGGGTGGTGCAGGGGCCCTCTAGAAGGCGCACATTCGACACATACAACGAGCACCGGGCGTCGTGGTCGCCTCGGTCGCAAGGGTGCGGCTGCTCGTCGTGGTCATGTGATCAGTAAAGCAGACCTACGCTCCTGACAAAGTGCCGCTGTCCGGATGCTGGACAGCGGCGGACACCCTCAGCCGGTGACCGAGATCTCGACTCCCCTGTCGGTGACCAGGGCGGACAGGGCCGACAGATTCTTGACCACGAGGTCGGCGGTGAGCTCGTGTGCCTCGTGGGTTGTGGTCAACGCCACGGTGGTCATTCCGGCCGCGCGGCCCGACTGGAGACCGGCCGGGGCGTCCTCGAAGACGACGCAGTGGGCCGGGTCGACGCCCAGTTGGCGGGCGGCGAGCAGGTAGGGCTCGGGATCGGGCTTGCCGCGCGTGATGTCGTCGGCGGCGATCAACGTCTTGGGCAGGATGCCGACGGCGTCGAGCCGGGCCTCGGCGAGGCGCCGGGTGGCGGAGGTGACGACGGCCCAGCGGTCGGCGGGGAGCCCGTCGAGGAACGCCCGGGTCCCGGGCAGCAGGTGCACGCCTCCGTTCGGTACGTCCTCCACCTCCAGCAGCTCGATCCGCGCGACGGCCTCCCGTACGACGTCCGCGGGCAGCAGGTCGGCGGCTATGTCCGCGGCCGGCCGTCCGTGCAGTTCGACGCGGGCGAAGGCGTCGGCCGTGATCCCGTACTCCACGGCCCACCGTGTCCAGCAGTGGTTCACGGACGCGAGGGAGGAGACGAGGGTTCCGTCGTTGTCGAACAGGAGGGCTTGTGCGTGGATCTTCATGTCCTCGACCCTACGGTGCACGTCGGGGTCGGCCGCATCGGGCCTTTTGGCCCGTAATAGGGTCGCGGCATGCTTGCTGCCCTGACGCTCGCGACCGGCGTCGCCGCACTTCTGCTCGCCGCATGGTGCGGCTGGGCCGCGTACCGTGATCAGCCGACCAAGGACTGGCACTTCATCGGGATGGCCGTGGTCTCCGTACTGGCCCTGGTCCAGCTGGTCGTGGGGATCGTGCAGTTGGCGCGGGGCGAGAAGCCGGAGCAGGGCACGACGATCTTCGTGTCGTATCTGCTGGGCGCGTTCGCGTGCGTTCCGGCGGCGGGGTTCATGTCGCTGGCCGAGCGGACGCGGTGGGGCTCGGTGACGGTCGCCGCGGGCGGCGTGGTGCTGGCGGTCCTCGAGGTGCGTCTCTATGACATCTGGGGAGGCTGAGGTGGCCATGACGGAGCAGAAGCCGACGCGTCAGCGGCTGATCAGCGGGCCGGGGATGCTGCTGGTCTGGCTGTACGGCGTGATGGTCGTCGGGGCGGTGTCCCGTTCGGCCGTGCAGATCTCGACGGACTTCGACCGGGCCCCGCTCGCGTACTCGCTGTCCGCGGTGGCGGGCCTCGTCTACGGGTTCATCACGTACTCGCTGGTGCGGGGCGGGGAGACGGCCCGCAAGGCGGCGCTGGTGTGCTGCGGGGCCGAGTTGGCGGGCGTGCTGGGCGTCGGGACGTGGACGCTCGTCGAGCCGTCGGCGTTTCCCGAGGCGACGGTGTGGTCGGACTTCGGGGTGGGGTACCTCTTCATTCCGGTGCTGTTGCCGTTGTCCGCGATGTACTGGCTGCGGAAGGCCGCGCGCCAAGGGGATGCCGCCTGAGGTTCCCAGGCGGCCGCGGGCCTGTCGTGGCGGGTCGCGCCCCTGACGGGGCGCTCACCTCACGCCGTCGCCGCGTAAGCCCCCGCCGGCTTTTCCAGGACGATCATCTCCACGCCGTCCGTGCCCCTCGACGTACCCACCGTCTCGTATCCCACCCGGCGGTACAGGCGCAGGTTGCCCTCGCTGCGGTGGCCCGTGTGGAGGCGGAACTTCTTGGCGCCGCGTTCCTCGGCCAGCGCCGACTCGGCCGCGCGCAACAGCCTCGCGCCGATGCCGTGGCCCTGGAGGCGGGGGTGGACGCAGAGCTTGCCGATGGCGGCGGCGCCGTCCTCGGTCACCGAGCCGCGCACCGAGCCGACGACCTCCTCGCCCAGCCTGGCCACGAAGACGCAGTCCCCGACGACCTCCTCGCGGACGGAGTCCAGGCTCTGGACGAGCGGATCGATGCGGTAGTTGCCGTAGAGAGCGGCTTCGCTCTGGAAGCACAGGTACTGCAGCCTGAAGATCTGCTCCGCGTCCTGCTCGGTCGCCGCAGAGATGGTCACGCTCATGCCCATGTGCGCACGCCTCCCGCTCACCTGATCGCCTGTCGTCCCTCACTCCTATCCCCGCGCTTCGCGGGCCGCAACCTCCGTCGTGAGCAATCGGCGCAGACATCCCAGGCATCTGGAACGTTCCGGACCGAGACCGCCCTGTGAGATACCCAACTCCCCCGCGATTTCCCGATAGGTGAGGTCCCTCGGCGACAGGAGGGCCGCCATCAGCCGGGGGCAGCGGCCGGGCAGCCGGCGTACGGCGTCGTACAGGGCGCGGCGGCGGGCCGAGGCGAGGGCGAGCTGTTCGGGGGTGCGGCCCCCGTCGTCGGCCGGGTCAGTCCTGTACGGGCGTTCGAGTCGGGTCGCACGGCGGGTGCGGCGGGACTCGGAGCGGACGGCTCGGCGGAGCCAGCCGGGCGGGTCGAGGGGCGGGCCCTGGGTGTCCAGGTGCTCCAGGAGGCGGAGCCAGACCGCCTGTTCCAGGTCGCCCGGTTCGGTTCCGGTGGCATGCGCCTCCGCCAGGGCCTCGGCGGCGAGCAGCGGGCGCAGGGTGGTCACGAGGTCGTGCGTCATGTGCAGGGCGACGCGGCGCCCGGGCTCCGGGTTGCCCGGGCGGCCGACTTGTCACCCCAACCGGGGCAGGTGGCTCAGCGGTTGACGAAGTCCTGGCGGGCCAGCACGCCGGTGTCCGGGTTGTCGGTGAAGACACCGTCGATGCCCGTCGCGAAGTACGTCCGGTAGGCGCCGAAGACGTCGCCATAGGCGTCGGGGTCGGTGCCCTTGCGGAAGTTCGCGGGCAGGAAGGGGTTCTCGTTGCGCAGGGTGTACGGGTGCAGGATCAGGCCGGCCGCGTGGGCGTCCTTGACGAGGGTGGTCGGCGCGGTGAGGTTGCCGGCCGAGTCGCGCGGGATGACCAGGTCGAGGGTGGGGCCGATGCCCTGGGCGTAGGAGGCGATCTCCTTGAGGCCCTTGGGGGTGACGAGGTCGGCGACTGTGCGCGGGTCGCCGGTCTCCACGAAGTCGAAGGGGCGGCTGCCCGCGCTGGACAGGAGCACCACCAGCGGGTTGTCGACGAGCTTGTTCAGGCGCCGGATGCTGGTCGGCTCGAAGGACTGGACGATGACCGGCGAGTTCTTGCGGTGCTTTCCGTGCTTGCGCAGCAGCCCGGCGATCCGCTCCTCCAGGCCGAGGCCCAGCTTGCGGAAGTAGGTGGGGTGCTTGGCCTCGGGGTAGATCCACACCTGCTTGCCGCGCTTGCGGGTCTGCTCGTCCTGCCACTTCAGGACCTCTTCGAAGGTGGGGATGTCCCAGCGGCCGTCATAGAGGGTGTTGTGCGGGCGGTTGGCCGGGATGCGCTCGATGGCACGGAGCCTCTTGAGCTCGGCGAGCGTGAAGTCCTCGGTGAACCAGCCGGTGGTGGAGACGCCGTCGAGGAGCTTGGTGGTCTTGCGGCCGGCGAACTCGGGGTGGTTCGCCACGTCGGTGGTGCCGCCGATCTCCGGCTCGTGGCGGCAGACGAGGTGACCGTCCCTGGTCGGCACCAGGTCGCCCGCCTCGACGATGTCGGCACCCAGGTCGAGGGCGAGCTGGTAGGAGCCGAAGGTGTGCTCCGGGCGGTATCCGCTGGCGCCCCGGTGGCCGATGACCGTCGGCACGGGCAGGCCCTTCAGGCCGCCCCCTCCTCCGTAACCCTCGTCCGCCGCTCTCGCCGTGCCGGACAGTCCGAGGACCGCTCCGCCCGCGCCGAGCACCGCGGCGCCGAGAAGCGCCCGGCGTCCGGTGCCGCCCGTCCGCCCGGTCGACTCCTGCTCGTGCTGCGACTCCTGCGTTCCCATGAACGCCCTCCTGTCATCGGCCCGACCATGCGCGCCGATCGTAGGTGCGTGTCCGTGGCGGGCGGGAGACCTGCGGCGGAACACGCGGGTGACAGGGGATGTCGTATGAGAACAGATGTCTGATGCTCTGTCGGCTTCACGGCAGCGGCCCGGGGTACGCGGTCGGTACGCGACCTCCGTCACATCGTTCCGTTCGGGTTACCGCTGGGAAACGCGGCGCCACCGCAGGTGAACGGGTGTCAACAGTGCGTAAGACCTCGGCGAATCCGGCGTTCCCGATGTGCACGACCCCCCAGGCCGCGAGTAATGTCCTCACCTGCACAGACTCATACAGATTGCCTCGCCGTTCTCTTGACCCCGGAGGGCCCGTTGTCCCGCTTCGCGCTCATCAAGGCAGTGCTCGGACCGATCATGCGCCTGATGTTCCGCCCACGGGTGGAGGGCGCGGAGCACATCCCGGGCGACGGTCCGGTGATCCTGGCCGGGAACCACCTGACGTTCATCGACTCGATGATCATGCCGCTCTTCTGCGACCGCCAGGTCTTCTTCATCGGCAAGGACGAGTACGTCACCGGCAAGGGCCTCAAGGGCCGGCTGATGGCCTGGTTCTTCACGGGCTGCGGCATGATCCCGGTCGACCGGGACGGCGGCCGCGGCGGTGTCGCGGCGCTGATGACCGGCCGCCGGGTGCTGGAGGAGGGCAAGGTCTTCAGCATCTACCCGGAGGGCACGCGCTCCCCCGACGGCCGGCTCTACCGGGGCCGTACCGGCATCGCCCGGCTGGCCATGATGACCGGCGCGCCCGTCGTACCGTTCGCCATCATCGGCACGGACAAGATCCAGCCCGGCGGGGCCGGCTTCCCGCGCCCCGGCCGGGTCACGGTCCGCTTCGGCGAGCCGATGGAGTTCTCCCGGTACGAGGGCATGGACCGCGACCGGTACGTCCTGCGGGCGGTGACCGACTCCGTGATGACCGAGGTCATGCGGCTGTCCGGGCAGGAGTACGTGGACATGTACGCCACCAAGGCGAAGGCGGCGTAACGCTCCGCTGAGCGAGAGGGAGCTGGGCCGACGGCTGTGTGTCGACTGCCGGTCGGCTGTGACTGGTCGCGCGGTTCCCCGCGCCCCTATGGGCGCTGTCCAGCCGCCGGCTGTCCGGGCAGGAGCACGTGGTAGCGCTGCGCCGAACCAGCCGGCCGCCCCGGCCGACGGCTGTGTGTCGACTGCCGGTCGGCTGTGACTGGTCGCGCGGTTCCCCGCGCCGCTAGTGGGCGCTGTCCAGCCGTTGGCCGCGGAGCAGGAACCATGCCGCCACCGCCGCGGTGAGCAGCACCGCCGCCCCCACGCCCGCCGCCAGCGCGAGTCCGTCCACGAAGGAGCCCCGGGCCGCGTCGAGCAGCGCCTCGGACGTGTGGGCCGGCAAGCCCGCCGACGCCTCCACCGCCCCGCCCAGCGACTCGTGTGCCTCCGCCGGTGTGCCCGCCGGGCCGGTGAAGTCGCGGTAGACGCCGGTCACGATCGAGCCGAGTACGGCGATGCCCAGGGCGGCGCCGAGTTCGTACGCCGTTTCGGAGACCGCGGACGCGGACCCCGCCTGTTCCTTGGGCACGGAACCGAGGATCACGTCGGCGGTGACGGTGAAGGAGAAGCCGGCGCCGATACCGACGAAGAGCAGGGCGGTGCCGAGGAGCGGGTAGCCGGTGGACTGGTCGATCACGGTGAGGGAGGCCAGGGCGAGGCCGACGGCCGCGAGGCCGCCGGAGACGACGGACCGGACCGAGAAGCGCCTGGCCACCGAGCCGGCGATCAGACCGGCCGCCACCGCGCCGACCGCTGCGGGCAGTTCGGCCAGGCCTGCTTCCAAGGGGCCCCTGCCCTGCACGAGTTGCAGGTACTGGGAGAGGAAGAAGACGAGGCCGGACAGACCGAGGATGGTCAGCAGGTCGGCCAGGACCGCGCCGCTGAAGCCGCGGTTGCCGAACAGCCGCATGTCGAGCAACGGCGCCGGCAGGGTGAACTGGCGTCGCACGAAGCCGTACAGTGCGCCGCCGCCCAGCAGGGCCGCGGCGAGCGTCTCCCACGTGAGGCCGTGGGTGGCCGCCTCCTTCACGGCGTACACGAGACCGATCATGCCGACCAGTGACAGGACGACGCTGCTCATGTCCCATGGGCCGGGACGCGGGTTCCGCGACTCGGGCAGCAGTTTGACGCCGACGACGACCAGGACCGCCATCACCGGCAGGTTGATCAGGAAGACCGATCCCCACCAGAAGTGTTCGAGCAGGAAGCCGCCGACGATCGGTCCGATCGCGGTGCCCGCGGAGGCGGTGGCGCCCCAGATGCCGACGGCGAGACTGCGTTCGCGCGCGTCGTGGAAGAGGTTGCGGATCAGGGCGAGCGTGGCCGGCATCAGGGTCGCGCCGGCGACGCCGAGCAGCGCCCGGGCGACGATCATCATCTCGGGTGTCGTGGCGTAGGCGTTCAGGACGGAGACCGCGCCGAACGCGGTGGCGCCGACGAGCAGGATCCGCTTGCGTCCGATGCGGTCGCCGAGGCTGCCCATGGAGACGAGCAGACCGGCGATGACGAACGAGTAGACGTCACCGATCCACAGAAGCTGGGTGCCGGTGGGGTTCAGGTCCTCGCTGATGTAGGGGGTCGCGAGGCCGAGGACGGTCGCGTCCACGGCCACCAGCAGCACGGCGAGCACGAGGACGGACAGCGCGAGCCAACGGCCGGGGCGCTTCACCGCCTCGGTCGGGTTCGCCGGCTGCAGGGTGCTGGTCATGGTTCCTCTCTCCGTAGTGCGCCGCCGAGCAGCAGCTCGGTGATCATGTGGGTGAAGTCCTTGGAGGCGACCCTGCCCTCCGACACCGCCCAGGCGCCGGAGGCCATCAGGCCGTAGAGCGCCTCGGTGAGCCAGGCCGGGGTCAGGTCGATGCGGAATTCGCCGGACGCCTGGCCGCGGCGGAACAGTGCGGCGATCCGGGCGTCCAGGCGGGCCCAGCCCTCGTTCTGCTCCTCGCCCTCGAACAGCTGGTTCTCGGTGTAGAGGAAGGCGAGCAGTCCGGCGGCCGGTTCGAGTTCCTTCACGAACCGGCGCAGCGCCTGCTGGGCCGGGCCGTCGTCGAGCCGTGCGGCGGCGGCCGCCGCCTCGCACTCCGCGATGCCGAGCGCCTCCAGTGCCCGGACCAGCACGTCACGCCCCGCGAACTGGCGGTGCAGGGTGGCCCGGCTGATCCCGGCCGCCCTCGCCACCTCGTCCATGGTCGCGGTGGATTTGCGGGTCAGCAGGGCCGCGGCGGCGCGCAGCACATGGTCACGATCGACAGCCATGAGACAATCATAGGCCATATGAGACAATTTTGTCTCATCGCAAACATGGCTGACTCATCCGAGGTGGTCCTGCGGGGGCCGGTCAGTGCCAGGGCAGCCCGCTGCGCTTCTCCCAGTACGCCCCCGGCTCCTCGGCCAGTCCGGCCAGCCGGGCCAGCTGCTCCTCGTCCAGGTCGACGACCGCCGCGTGCAGGTTGGAGGCGAGCTGGTTGACGGTGGCGGCGCCGGAGAGGACGACGCCGGCCCACGGTTGGCGCAGGACGAGTGCGAGGGCCACGGCATCGCAGCCGAGAGATGTCTCCTCGGCCACGGCCTTCAGCGTTTCCGGGGCGTTCGGGTCCGCGAGGCGGCCGTTGGCCATGCCCTCCTTGACGATCACCGTGAGTCCGGCGTCGTGCGCCTCGGCGAGCGCAGGGGCCGCCGAGGTCTCCAGGGCGTTGTACGTCGACTGGACGGTACGGAACAAGGGCTCGCCGTCGACCGTCACGGCGAGCGCGGCCCGGATCGCGTCGGCCTGGGCGGGGCCGCTGGTGGAGAAGCCGACGGTGAGGCCCTGCGCTGCGGCTTCCGCGAGCCTCGCGTGCAGTTCCTTGTCGGTGAGGGCCGGGCTGTCCGGGGTCACCGAGTGGATCTGGTAGAGGTCGAGCCGGTCGCCGAGCAGTCCGTCGCTCTCGGCGCGCTGCCGTTCGTAGGTGGCGAGCGTGTGGTCCTTGACCTCGTGCCGGGCCGCGTCGGTGCTCCAGGCCGCGGTGTAGGTGTAACCCCACTTGCTGCCGACGACGATGTCGTCGATGCCGGGGCGGGCGTTCAGCCAGTCGGCGAGGAACTCCTCGGAGCGGCCGTAGGAACGGGCCGCGTCGAAGTAGCGGACGCCCTGGGCGTAGGCGGCGTCGAGGAGTTCGTGGGTGCGGGCGCGCAGCGTCTCCACGCTGCGGTCCTGGCCGAGGTCGTGGTCCCGGCCGAGGTTGATGTAGCCGGGGCGGCCGACTGCGGCGAGACCCAAGCCGATGTGGCAGGTGGGCGTCGTGGCGGTCGCGAGACGTGCGAAGGGCATCGCGGGCTCCGTTCGGTCGGCTCCGGTACGGCTTCCGACCAACGTAACCCGCGATGACCTTCGCCTCAGAGCTCGGCTCGTGCGGTGGTTCGGCGCGTGCGCGAGCGTGGTGGGTACTCGCGCAGCTCCCCGCGGCCCCTGGGGGGCGCTGTCCTCACGCCTTCTTCTTGGCGTGAGCCCACTCGTGCTGCGCCGCCACGTCCGCCTTGACCTCGGCGAGCTGGACGGCGACCGCGCTGGGCGCCGTACCGCCGCGGCCGTCGCGGGAGGCGAGGGCCCCGTGCACGTTGAGCACCGACCGCACCTCCGGCGTGAGGTGGGCGGAGATCTTCGCGAACTGCTCGTCGGTGAGCCCGTCGAGCTCCTTGCCCTCGGCCTCGGCGACCTTCACGCACTCGCCGGCGACCTCGTGCGCGACGCGGAACGGCACGCCCTGCTTGACCAGCCACTCGGCGATGTCGGTGGCGAGGGAGAAGCCCGCCGGGGCCAGCTCCTCCATGCGCTCGCGGTGGACGGTGAGGGTGGCGATCATGCCGGTGAAGGCGGGGAGCAGGACCTCCAGCTGGTCGCAGGAGTCGAAGACGGGCTCCTTGTCCTCCTGGAGGTCGCGGTTGTACGCGAGCGGGAGGGCCTTGAGGGTCGCCATGAGGCCGGTCAGGTTGCCGATCATGCGGCCCGACTTGCCGCGCGCCAGCTCCGCGATGTCCGGGTTCTTCTTCTGCGGCATGATCGACGAGCCCGTGGAGAACGCGTCGTGCAGGGTCACGAAGGAGAACTCCTTCGTGTTCCACAGGATGATCTCCTCCGAGATACGGGAGAGGTTCACCCCGATCATCGCCGTGATGAAGGCGAACTCCGCCACGAAGTCGCGGGAGGCCGTGCCGTCGATGGAGTTGCCGACGCTGCCGCGCTCGAAGCCGAGGTCCCTGGCGACCGCCTCCGGGTCGAGGCCCAGGGAGGAGCCGGCGAGGGCGCCGGAGCCGTACGGCGACACGGCCGTCCGCTCGTCCCACTGACGCAGGCGCTCGGCGTCCCGGGACAGGGGCTGGACGTGCGCGAGGAGGTGGTGGGCGAAGAGCACCGGCTGGGCGTGCTGGAGGTGGGTGCGGCCGGGCATCGCCACGTCCGGATGGGCCTCCGCCAGGCCGATCAGCGCGTCCTGGAGGTCGGCGATCAGACCGCCGATGATCCGGGCGTGGTCGCGCAGGTACATGCGGAAGAGCGTCGCGACCTGGTCGTTGCGGGAGCGGCCGGCGCGGAGCTTGCCGCCGAGGTCGGGGCCGACGCGCTCCAGGAGACCGCGCTCCAGGGCGGTGTGGACGTCCTCGTCGGCGAGGGTGCCGACGAGGACCCCCGATGCCACGTCCGCCTCGAGCTGGTCGAGCCCGGCGAGCATCCGGGTCAGCTCGTCCTCCGTGAGCAGGCCCGCCGTGTGCAGCACGCGCGCGTGGGCACGCGAACCGGCGATGTCGTAGGGCGCGAGCCGCCAGTCGAAGTGGACGGACGCGGACAGCTTCGCCAGGGCCTCGGCGGGACCGTCGGCGAAACGGCCGCCCCAGAGCCGTACGTCACCGCTGTTGCTGCTCACTTGCGTTGCTCCTCAAAGGCAGGGTCGTGTCACGGCATGGTCGTGGATGTGCCACCGCCTCCCTGCCGACCGGCGGCCAGGGAGGCGGCATTCACGCTATCGGTTGTGCGAGGTGGCGATCTCCTACGCGAGGTCCCGCTTCGCGGCGATCTTCGACGACAGGCTGTAGATGTCGATGAAGCCCTTGGCCGCGGCCTGGTCGAAGGTGTCGCCCGTGTCGTACGTCGCCAGGTTGAAGTCGTACAGCGCCGACTCGGAGCGCCGGCCGGTGACGACCGCGCGGCCGCCGTGCAGGGTCATCCGGATGTCGCCGGAGACGTGCTGGTTGGCCTCGTTGATGAAGCCGTCCAGGGCGCGCTTGAGCGGGGAGAACCACTGGCCGTCGTAGACCAGTTCGCCCCAGCGCTGCTCGACCTGGCGCTTGTAGCGGGCGAGTTCACGCTCGACGGTGACGTTCTCCAGCTCCTGGTGGGCGGTGATCAGGGCGATCGCGCCCGGAGCCTCGTACACCTCACGGGACTTGATGCCGACCAGGCGGTCCTCGACCATGTCGATCCGGCCGATGCCCTGGGCGCCGGCACGCTCGTTGAGCTGCTGGATGGCCTGGAGGACGGAGACGGGCTTGCCGTCGATGGCGACCGGGACGCCCTCCTTGAAGGTGATGATCACCTCGTCGGCCTCACGCGGGGTGGCCGGGTTCGAGGTGTACTCGTAGATGTCCTCGATCGGGCCGTTCCAGATGTCCTCCAGGAAGCCCGTCTCGACGGCACGCCCGAAGACGTTCTGGTCGATGGAGTACGGGGACTTCTTGGTGGTCGCGATCGGGAGGTTCTTGTCCTCGCAGAACGCGATGGCCTTGTCGCGGGTCATCGCGTAGTCCCGGACCGGGGCGATGCACCTGAGGTCTGGGGCGAGGGCGACGATGCCGGCCTCGAAGCGGACCTGGTCGTTGCCCTTGCCGGTGCAGCCGTGGGCGACGGTGGTGGCGCCGTGCTTCTTGGCGGCGGCGACGAGGTGCTTGACGATCGTCGGCCGGGAGAGCGCGGAGACCAGCGGGTAGCGGTCCATGTAGAGGGCGTTGGCCTTGATCGCCGGGAGGCAGTACTCCTCGGCGAACTCGTCCTTGGCGTCCGCGACCTCGGCCTCGACCGCGCCGCACGCGAGGGCGCGCTTGCGGATGACATCCAGGTCCTCGCCGCCCTGGCCGACGTCGACCGCAACGGCGATGACCTCGGCGCCCGTCTCCTCGGCGATCCAGCCGATGGCGACGGAGGTGTCCAGACCGCCTGAGTAGGCGAGTACGACGCGCTCGGTCACGGTTTTTCTCCTCATGTGCATTCGCTGGTATGCATGAGTATGCAGGACTCCGCATGATTCGTCAATCTCGGCTGGGGGCCGACAAGGAATTTGAAGAGCCGTTGAACGTTCGAAACCGCTTTCCCGTACCTCTCGCCGAACGCAGGCGCCGCGTTCGTCAACGCTGAGACCCCCCGACCCGAGTGAGGCATCCGCATGTCCAGGGCTCTTCCGAAGTACAACAAGCGTCGCGTCGCGTTGATCGGCGGCGCCGCCGCGGTGGTCATGACCGGCGCGGTCATCGCCGGTTCCGCCCTCGCCGGGGAGTCGGGGTCGAAGAGCGGCACCACGAACGCCCGGACGCTGGCCGGCCCCGGCACCATCAGCTGCCCCGACGTCGCCTCCCAGCTGCCCGCGATCCCGGCCTCCGCCCAGGCCGAGGTGGACCGCAACCTGACCCTGCTCCAGACCCAGATCGGCGAGGCCAACAAGCGGCTCGTGGAGACCGTCGGCCAGGGCGGACCCAACTTCGTCCAGAACGCGATCCTCGGCCCCCTGGAGGACAAGCGGATCGCCACCGTGAACCGCATCGCCACCGCGATCGGCCGCACGGCCGAGAAGCCGACGGGCCTCGACGCGCTCGCCCCGTGCGCGCTCGACGCGGAAGGCGCCGCCGAGGCAGGCGGGGAAGCGGGCGCCGGTGCGGGTGCGGGTGAGGAGGCCGGCGGGGAGGCCGAGGCCACGCCGAGCGCGACCGCCCCCGAGGAGGCCGGCGGGGACGCCGGTGAGGCGGGCGCGGACACCGGCGAGGCCGGCGCGGTGGGGGCCATCAGCTGCCCCGACGTCGCCTCGCAGCTGCCCGCGATCCCGGCCACGGCGCAGGCCGAGGTGGACCGCAACCTGGCCCTGCTCCAGACCCAGATCAACGAGGCCAACAAGCGCCTGGCCGACACGGTGGGCCAGGGCGGACCCAACTTCGTCGACAACGCGATCCTCGGCCCGCTGGCTGACAAGCGCGCGTCGACCATCGACCGCATCGCCATCTCCATCGGCCGCACCGCCGAGAAGCCCCAGGGCCTGAACTCCCTGGCCGCCTGCGCGCTCAACCAGTGACGTGACAGGCGCCGTGGCCGCCCCGCCTGATCGCCGGCCGGGGCGGCCACGGACGTCTCGAGGCAGGGACGTACGGCATGAGCAGACGGATGCCGGAATTCCTTAGACAGACAAAAGACCTGCCCCCATAATCGTTAGACATGGGAAAGACTTACGAGCGCATCGACGGCAGGCTCCGCACGTTCATCGAGGCGCAGCCTCTCTTCTTCACCGCGACCGCCCCGCTGTCCGGCGACGGCACGGTCAACCTCTCCCCCAAGGGCCTCAAGGGCTCCTTCGCGGTCCTGGACGAACTCACCGTGGCCTACCTCGACTTCGCCGGGTCCACCGCGGAGACGGTCGCTCACCTGCGGGAGAACGGCCGGATCACCCTCATGTGGTGCGCCTTCCAGGGGCCGCCGAACATCGTGCGCGTGCACGGCCGGGGCGAGCCGGTCTTCCGGGACGATCCGCGCTTCCGGGAACTGCTCGCCCACTTCCCGGACATCGACCCGGCCCCGCACGGGCTGCGCGCCATCATCGTGGTGCGGGCCGAACTCGTCCGGGACTCCTGCGGTTACGCGGTGCCCTTCATGTCGTACGACGAGGACCGCGACCTGCACGGCAAGCGTTTCGCGCGTGAGGACGACGAGTCGCTGAGCGCGTACTTCGCGAAGAAGGAGCACATCGCCACGAGCCTGGACGGGCTTCCCGGACTGCCGTTGCCGATGAGCCCGATCTAGCCGTTTTTGTTTGATCTATTCGTCGTCGGCGAGGGCATCCTCGCCGGCTCCGCGGACGACCGCCCGGCCGAGCCGCGGGCGGCGTCGACCGTCGCGGCCCTGCGCAGGTTCCAGTTCTCGCGGCCGGGCCCGCAGGCCGGGCCCGGCCGGCTCCTCGACCGGGCCGCCCGTACGGAACTCGCCGAGGCGATGACCAAGGCGGGGCCGCAGCCCGACGCAAGAAGCTCGCCGAGAACTGCCCGCTGTGGTTCTGCATCCCGGGCGGTGCGGCAGAACTCCTGGTGGTGCCAGGACAACGACGCGCGGTCCTACAACCGGTGGGTCGAGCCGCGACCCGCGGACTGCGGGGCGGCCGAGGCGGAGCGGCTGAGCTCCTACGGGACGCAGTACGCGTATGCGCTCGTCATCGGGTTCAACTACGCCAAGCCGGTGCGGGGGCGGGGCGCCGGTATCTTCCTGCACGTCAACGGGCCCGGGGCGACGGCTGGTTGTGTGTCGGTGCCGGCTGACGCCATGCGGCGGATCCTCGCCTGGGCGAAGCCCGGGAAGGGGCCGCACATCGCGATCGGGACGGTGAGCGGCCGTACGGCGGTCGCCCGGTACTGAGCCGGACCGTGAACGTCGTCGATCCTGCGCTGCTGCCCGCGCCGTACGGGGCGCCGTGCGACGGATGTTCCGCGGAGCGTTGGGGCGTTGGGGCGTTGGGGCGTTGGGGCGTTGGGGTCAGCTTGTTGCGGCCCTGTCCGAGGCTCGCGGGTGCTACCGGATGTCGCCGCGTACGGCGTGGCGGAGCGAGGTCTTGACGCCGCGGAGCGCAGGCCTCGGCACGGTCGCGGGAGCGACGTGCACGAGTGACGGTTACCGCCAGTCACTCCGGTCCGCACCGGACTCGGCAGGCGGCTGAACACACCGGCGTCGCGGCACGTATCTGTGGGCCAAGGGACCACGCCACCCCCCTTGCCCCGCCCCGGAGGAACCGTGACCACCACGCTCGCAGGCGGCCGCGCCGCCCGCCGCCAGACGATGCGCCGCATCCGCCCGCGCCGCTCACCGGCGACCCTGCTGCTGCTCGCCGTGTGGGCCGGGGCGGCGGGCGTGCTGTGGCTGTGGTGGGCCAACACCCCGTCCATCAGCGACAACAACGGCAAGATCCTCAACGCGGGCCGGATCACCGGTCTGCTGGCCGGTTACCTCATGGCACTCGTGGTGCTCCAGATGGCCCGGGTGCCCGCGCTGGAACGCCGGGTGGGCTCCGACCGGGTGGCGCGCTGGCACGCGATGAGCGGCCGCTACACGCTCTGCCTGACGATCGCCCACGTCTTCCTGATCATGTGGGGCTACGCCCTCCAGGCCGGCAAGGGCCTCGGCGACATCGTCCAGCAGACGATGGACTCCATCAACCAGCTGCCGGACATGGGCAAGGCCGCCATCGGCACCGGTCTGCTGTTCCTCATCGGGCTGCTCTCGATCGGCCCGGTCCGCCGCCGGATTCCGTACGACACCTGGTACCACGTGCACCTGTTGACGTACGCGGCGGTGTTCCTGACGTTCTGGCACCAGCTGACCACCGGCAACGAGTTCGCCGTCGAACCGGCCGCGAAGACCGTCTGGTACGGGCTGTACGGCTCGGTGACCGCGCTGGTGATCTGGTACCGGATCCTCACCCCGATCCGGCTCAACCTGCGGCACCGGATGTACGTGGCGGCGGTCATCGAGGAGACACCCGGCATCGTGTCGGTGCTGATCGGCGGGCGGAAGCTGCACCGGATGGGCGCCGAGGCGGGGCAGTTCTTCCGCTGGCGGTTCCTGGCGCCGGGCATGCGGTTCAGCTCGCACCCGTACTCGCTGTCGGCTGCGCCCCGCCCCGACATGCTGCGGATCACCGTGAAGGCGATCGGCGACCACAGCGAACGGCTGCGTGAGCTGACGGCCGGCACCAAGGTGTGGGCCGAGGGCCCGTACGGCGCGCTGACCGCCGCCCGCCGCAGCCGCGGCAAGGTGCTGCTGGTCGCGGGCGGCGTCGGGATCACCCCGATGCGGGCGCTGTTCGAGACGCTGCCCGGCGCGTCCGGTGACATCACCCTGCTCTACCGGGCCAACAGCACCCAGGACCTGGCCCTGTGGGACGAGCTGGCCGCCATCGCCGACGAGCGCGGGGCCCGGCTGATGTACGCGGTCAACAGCCCGGACGGGGAACGCCCCGACATCTCGGCGGAGCGGCTGCGGCAGAAGCTGCCGGACCTCGACAACCACGACGTCTTCATGTGCGGCCCGCCCGGGTTCGCGCAGTCCGTGTACGAAGCACTGCGCGGTGCGGGTGTACCCGCCCGCCGCATCCATCACGAGTCGTTCGAGATGTGAGCGACGGGACTTCAGGAGCTTAGAAGCGATGAGGAAGAGTCATCCCATCCGACGTGTCGTGCTCGCGACCGCCGCCACCGTGTCCGGTGTCGTGCTGTTGCTGTCGCTGAAGCCGTCGTCCGACCCGTCCTCCGCGGCGGCGGGCGGGGCGGTGCCCCCGGCCGCGGGACAGGAAGCGGCCCAGGGCGGCGCCCAGCCTGCGGGGACCGGCATGGTGACCGGGGACGCGGTGAAGACCCAGTACGGCGCCATCCAGGTCCGGCTGACCGTCGCGGGCGGCAAGATCACCAAGGCCGAGGCGGTCCAGGCACCCAAGGGCGGCCAGAGCGACCAGATCACCGCCAACTCCGTACCCAAGCTGAACCAGGCGACGGTGGTCGCGCAGAGCGCGGACATCGACGCGGTGTCCGGAGCGACGTACACCAGCACCGGCTACAAGAAGTCCCTGCAGTCGGCCATCGACAAGGCGAACGCCTCGGCGGGCGCGGGGTCGGGGGCTGCCGAGGACCCGGGCAACGCCCAGGCCGCGAAGACCGTCACCGGGGACGCCGCCCAGACCCAGTACGGCGCCGTCCAGGTCCGCGTCACCGTCGCGGGCGGCAAGATCACCAAGGCCGAGGCGGTCCAGGCACCCAAGGGCGGCCAGAGCGACCAGATCACCGCCAACGCCGTACCCAAGCTGAACCAGGCCGCCGTCGCGGCCGGCACCGCGGACATCGACGCCGTCTCCGGCGCCACCTACACCAGCGCCGGGTACAAGAAGTCCCTGCAGTCGGCCCTGGACAAGGCGAAGGCCTCGGCGGGCGCGGGGGCGGGATCGGGGGCTGCCGAGGACCCGGGCAACGCCCAGGCCGCCAAGACCGTCACCGGGGACGCCGCCCAGACCCAGTACGGCGCCGTCCAGGTCCGCGTCACCGTCGCGGGCGGCAAGATCACCAAGGCCGAGGCGGTCCAGGCACCCAAGGGCGGCCAGAGCGACCAGATCACCGCCAACGCCGTACCCAAGCTCAACCAGGCCGCCGTCGCGGCCGGCACCGCGGACATCGACGCCGTCTCCGGCGCCACCTACACCAGCACCGGCTACAAGCAGTCCCTGCAGTCGGCCCTGGACCAGGCCGGTGGCTGACACGGTGGCCGAGCCGGCACATACTCCCGCCGCGGTACGTCATGCGGAGGAGGTCATGGGGACGGTCTTCTCCTTCGACGTCCGCGGCGGGGATCCCGGTGCGGTACAGGCGGCACTGCGCGAGGCGGTGGCCGGACTGCACCGGGTCGACGAGGTGTTCAGCACCTACCGCGGTGACAGCCAGGTCTCCCGGCTGGCCCGGGGCGAGCTGACCGTCGACGACTGCGACCCGATGGTCGCCGAGGTGCTCGAACTGGGCGCGGAGGCGGAGCGGGTCAGCGACGGCTGGTTCAGCATGCGCTACGAGGGCCGCCTCGACCCGACCGGCATCGTCAAGGGCTGGTCCGCCGAGCAGGCCGCCCGGCGGATGGCTCAGGCCGGGGCGACCGGGGTGAGCGTCAACGGCGGTGGGGACGTCCAGCTGTTGGGCGTGCCCGGCCCGGAACGTCCGTGGCGTGTCGGGGTGTCGGATCCGCTGCGGCCGGGTGGACTGGCGGCGGTGGTCTCCGCGGCGGGTGTCCCCGAGCTGGCCGTCGCCACGTCCGGCACGGCCGAGCGCGGCACCCACATCGTCGATCCCCGGACGGGCCGCTCCGCGGTGACCGACCTGGTGGCGGTCACCGTGGTGGCCCCCCGGCTCATCTGGGCGGACTGCTGGGCGACCGCGGCGTTCGCGATGGGCTCGCGGGAGGCACTGGGCTGGCTGGAGTCCCTCCCGGACGTGGAGGCGCTCCTGATCACGGCGGGCGACGAGGTGCGGTGCACGGGCGGCCTGGCGGCCCGGCTCGGTTGACCGGCGCGGCTGCTGGTGGGGGGTGGGTCGCGCAGCCCGGCGCTCACGGGGTGCCGCCGCGCCCACCCGTGGCGCCCCAGCGGCACGACTGCCCGCGGCTGAGCGGGCCTAGGGGCGCGGGGAACTGCGCGACCAGCCCCCATGCGCCCGCATCCGGCACACCACCGAAACCGGCTCCTCAGTGCCCGTGGCCGTGCCCGTGGCCGTTGCCGTTCTGGGCCAGCCGCAGCAGATGATCCGCCAACGCCTGCCCCCCGACCGGATCCCGGCTGATCAGCAGCAACGTGTCGTCACCCGCGATGGTCCCCAGGATGTCGTGCAGCTCGGCCTGGTCGATGGCCGAAGCCAGGAACTGCGCGGCACCCGGCGGCGTCCGTAGAACGACGAGGTTCGCCGAGGCCTCCGCCGAGATCAGCAGCTCCGACGACAGCCGCCGCATCCGCTCTTCCTTCGCCGACCCGCCCAGCGGCGCACGAGGGGTACGGAAGCCCCCCTCGCTCGGTACCGCGTAGATCAGGTCGCCGTCGGTGTTGCGGATCTTCACCGCGTTCAGCTCGTCGAGGTCCCGGGAGAGCGTCGCCTGGGTGACGCTCAGCCCGTCGTCCGCGAGGAGTTTCGCCAACTGGCTCTGGCTGCGCACCGGTTGCCGGTTGAGGATGTCCACGATCCGGCGGTGGCGTGCGGTGCGGGTCTGCGGTACGGCAGGCCCTGCGGTCTGCTCGTGCTCCTGCGCCTGGCTCATCGTCGACTCATTCTCCGGATCATCCGTCCCCCTTGGCCACGTCCAGGATGCCGGGCAGTGCCTGAAGAAGCGCGTCCACTTCGTCGTCGCCGAGGTTCAGCGCCGGCATCAGCCGTACGACGTCAGGGGCGGGCGCGTTCACCAGGAAGCCGGCGTCCTGAGCCGCCTGCTGCACCTTCGGCGCGAGCGGCTCGGTGAGCACGATACCCAGGAGGAGGCCCGCTCCCCGGACGTGGGCGATCAGCGGGTGACGTGAACTGCCGTCGGCGCCCTCGATTCCGTCGCGCAGCTTCTCGCTCTGCTGCTTGACGTTCTCGAGGAGGCCCTCGGAGGCGATGGTCTCGAGAACGGCGAGCCCGGCCGCGCAGGCGATCGGGTTGCCGCCGAAGGTCGTACCGTGCTGGCCGGGCTGCAGCAGCTCGGCTGCCCGCCCGAAGGCGACCGTCGCGCCGAGCGGCAGGCCGCCGCCGAGACCCTTCGCGAGCGTGACGACGTCCGGCAGGACACCCTCGTGGGCCTGGTACTCGAACCAGTGCCCGGTGCGTCCGATCCCGGTCTGCACCTCGTCCAGCACCAGCAGGCTGCCGGTCGCGGCGGTGATCGCCCGGGCGGCCTTCAGATAGCCGGCCGGGGGCACCACGACGCCGTTCTCGCCCTGGATCGGCTCGATGACGACGAGAGCCGTCTCCTCGGTGACCGCGGCGGCCAGCGCCTGCGCGTCGCCGTACGGCACATGGGTCACGTCGCCCGGCAACGGCAGGAAGGGCTCCCGCTTGCCGGGCTGGCCGGTCAGCGCGAGGGCGCCCAGGGTCCGGCCGTGGAAGCCGCCGTCAGTGGCGACCATGTGGCTCCGCCCGGTCAGCCGCCCGATCTTGAAGGCGCCCTCGTTGGCCTCGGCGCCGGAGTTGCAGAAGTACACCTTGCCGTCGCGGCCGAAGTGCTGGAGCAGTCGTTCGGCGAGCGCGACGGGCGGCTCGGCGATGAAGAGGTTGGAGACGTGGCCGAGGGCGGCGATCTGCGTGCTGACCGCCTCGACGATCGCCGGGTGGGCGTGGCCGAGCGCGTTGACCGCGATGCCGCCGACGAAGTCGAGGTACTGCTTGCCGTCGGCGTCCCACAGCTTGGTGCCCTCGCCGCGCACGAGCGGCAGCCGCGGAGTGCCGTAGTTGTTCATGAGGGCGCCCTGCCACCGCGCGGTCAGTTCTTCGTTGCTCATGACTCCCCCTGTGCGTCCGGTACGTCCGTCTTCTCGTCGGGCACGACCATGGTGCCGATGCCCTCGTCGGTGAAGATCTCCAGCAGGATCGAGTGCTGCACCCTGCCGTCGATGACCCGGGCGTTGGTGACGCCGTTGCGCACGGCGTGCAGACAGCCCTCCATCTTCGGCACCATGCCCGAGCTCAACTCCGGCATGAGTTTCTCCAGTTGGGAAGCGGTGAGGCGGCTGATCACCTCGTCGCTGTTCGGCCAGTCCTCGTAGAGGCCCTCGACGTCCGTGAGGACCATGAGGGTTTCGGCGCCCAGAGCAGCAGCGAGTGCCGCAGCCGCCGTATCAGCATTGACGTTGTAGACATGTCCGTCGTCCTGGCTCCGGGCGATCGACGAGACGACCGGGATCCGGCCGTCGGCGAGCAGTGCGTCGATCAGACCCGTGTCGATGTCGGTGATCTCGCCCACCCGACCGATGTCGACCAGTTCTCCGTCGATCTCGGGCTGGTGCCTGATGGCGGTGATGGTGTGCGCGTCCTCGCCGGTGAGACCGATGGCGAGCGGCCCGTGCTGGTTGAGCAGCCCGACCAGTTCGCGCTGGACCTGTCCGGCCAGCACCATGCGGACGACGTCCATGGCGTCCTCGGTGGTGACCCTCAGGCCCGCCTTGAACTCGCTGACGATGCCGTGCCTGTCGAGGGCGGCGCTGATCTGCGGGCCGCCGCCGTGCACGACGACGGGCTTGAGGCCGGCATGGTGCAGGAACACGACGTCCTGGGCGAAGGCAGCCTTCAGGTCCTCGTCGATCATGGCGTTGCCGCCGAACTTGATGACGACCGTCTTGCCGTTGTGCCGGACCAGCCAGGGCAGCGCCTCGATGAGGATCTGCGCCTTGGGGAGGGCGGTGTGCTTACGGGTCGGGGACTTTCGCTCTTCTGAGTGATTGACCGTCATAGCCGACTTTCGGAAAGATCTCGGATCAGCCGCCGGGCGGGCGGTGTTGGCCTGCGGAGGCGACGTAAGACTCATCCCGGACTCGTCCGGGGCGAGCTGTCGCCGATGAAACAGGAACCCTCGTCGGCGACGACGAGGACTTGCGACAACCAAGCGGGCACGTCAAGAGGAGTACGCGCTGTTCTCGTGGACATAGTCGGCCGTCAGGTCGTTGGTCCAGATCACCGCAGACTCATTGCCTGCCGCGAGGTCCGCCGTGATGCGGACCTCGCGGTAGCGCATGTCGACCTTCTCCCGGTCCTCGCCCACGCCGCCCTTCTTGCACACCCAGACGCCGTTGATGGCGACGTTGAGCTGGTCGGGGTCGAAGGCCGCCGTCGTCGTGCCGATCGCGGAGAGCACGCGGCCCCAGTTCGGGTCCTCCCCGTGGATCGCGCACTTGAGGAGGTTGTTGCGGGCGATGGAGCGGCCCACCTCCACGGCGTCGTCCTCGCTCGCGGCGTTGATCACCTCGACCTTGATGTCCTTGCTGGCACCCTCGGCGTCCCGGATCAGCTGCTGCCCGAGGTCGTCGCAGACGGCGCGTACGGCCTCGGCGAACTCCTCGTACCCGGGAGTGACGTCGGATGCCCCGGAGGCGAGCAGGAGGACGGTGTCGTTGGTGGACATGCAGCCGTCGGAGTCGACGCGGTCGAAGGTGACCTTGGTGGCGGCGCGCAGAGCCTTGTCCAGGGCCGCGCTGTCGAGGTCGGCGTCGGTGGTGAGGACGACGAGCATGGTGGCGAGGCCCGGGGCGAGCATGCCTGCGCCCTTGGCCATGCCGCCGACGGTCCAGCCGTTCTTCGTCACGACGGACGTCTTGTGGACGGAGTCGGTGGTCTTGATGGCGATGGCCGCCTTCTCACCGCCGTGCTCGCTCAGGGCCTCGGCCGCCTGCTCGACTCCCGGGAGCAGCTTGTCCATCGGGAGCAGGATGCCGATCAGGCCGGTGGAGGCGACGGCGATCTCGACGGCGCCCACACCGAGCACCTCGGCGGCCTTCTCGGCGGTGGCGTGCGTGTCCTGGAAGCCCTTGGGGCCCGTACAGGCGTTGGCGCCACCGGAGTTGAGGACGACCGCGGAGACCCGGCCGGTCTTGAGGACCTGCTCGGACCACAGGACGGGGGCGGCCTTGACGCGGTTGGAGGTGAAGACGCCGGCGGCGGCGCGGCGTGGCCCGGTGTTGACCACGAGGGCCAGGTCCGGGTTGCCGTTCTCCTTGATTCCGGCGGCGATGCCCGCCGCCTGGAATCCCTGTGCTGCCGTGACGCTCACGGTGCGACTCCGATCGTGGAAAGACCGAGCTCCTCGGGAAGGCCGAGGGCGATGTTCATGCTCTGGACGGCACCGCCCGCGGTGCCCTTGGTCAGGTTGTCGATGGCGCTGATCGCGATGATGCGGCCCGCGGCCTCGTCGTACGCGACCTGCACCTGAACGGCGTTGGAACCGTAGACGGACGCCGTGGCGGGCCACTGCCCCTCGGGCAGGAGGTGGACGAAGGGCTCGTCGGCGAAGGCCTTGTCGTAGGCGGCGCGGACGGACTCGGCGGTGACGCCGGGGCGCGCCTTCGCGGTGCAGGTGGCGAGGATGCCGCGGGGCATCGGGGCGAGGGTCGGCGTGAAGGAGACGGAGACGGTCTCGCCGGCGGCCGCGCTGAGGTTCTGGATCATCTCGGGGGTGTGCCGGTGGACGCCGCCGACGCCGTACGGGGACATGGAGCCCATGACCTCGCTGCCCAGCAGGTTCGGCTTGGGCGCCTTGCCCGCGCCGGAGGTCCCGGACGCGGCGACGATCACGGCCTCCGCCTCGGCGAGACCGGCCGCGTAGGCCGGGAAGAGCGCGAGTGAGACGGCGGTCGGGTAGCAGCCGGGCACCGCGATGCGCTTGGACCCCTCCAGCGCGGCGCGGCCACCCGGCAGTTCGGGAAGGCCGTAGGGCCAGGTGCCGGCATGCGCGGAACCGTAGAACTTCTCCCAGTCACCGGCGTTCTCGAGCCGGAAGTCGGCTCCCATGTCGACGACGAGCACGTCCGGGCCGAGCTGCTCGGCGACGGCGGCGGACTGCCCGTGCGGAAGCGCGAGGAAGACGACGTCGTGTTCCGCCAGGACGTCCGCGGTGGTCTCCTGGAGCACGCGGCCGGCCAGCGGCAGCAGGTGCGGCTGCAGCGCCCCGAGCCTCTGTCCCGCGTTGGAGTTGCCGGTCAGGGCACCGATCTCGACCTCGGGGTGCGCCAGGAGCAGACGCAGGAGTTCCCCGCCCGCGTATCCACTCGCTCCGGCCACTGCCGCACGTACCGCCATGGGAATACATCCTCCTCTGTAATGGCATGACTATACGTTTCGATGCACGTTTATGCAATTCGATTCGGAGCGGGACTGCGATCATCGCTTCGCCGGTCCGCCGGCCTCCAGGACGAGAGCAGCCATGGGGCGCGGCGCGTGTGATCGACCTGGCCGGGCGTGGGCCGCCGCCCCGCGGACAGCGGCCCACGCCCGCAGTAGCGGCTACCTCTGCTTGATCCGCAGGAAGGTGATCGAGTTCGCCGGGAAGGTGTACGTGAACCTGGCGGCGACCCCTTCGTAGACGGACGACACCGGTGCCACCGCCGTGTCGGTCTCCGTGTTCACCGCGTCCGGCGCGGCGGCCAGGGTGGTGACCTTCGCCCGGGACGCGACCTTCGCGCCGCCCAGGTCGATGGCCGTACGGGCCGCCGAGGACTGGGCGTTGACGACCTTGACGATCAGGTCACCGGTCTTCTTGTCCTTGGTGACCACCTGCCGGAACGGCTCGGCCGGCTTGTCGTCGGTGAAGCCGCCCCATTCCTGGCCGTCGAGGTAGAGGGTGACCTGCCGGCCCCGCACCTTGATGTCGATGTCGTAGGCGCGGCCCGTCTCGATCGACCCGGCCTTGGAGACGAGCGTCGACTTGCCTCCGTCCACGGCCTGCTCGACGGCGGACTGGGTGTTGTTCCAGCCGCCCAGGTTCCACCAGTAGTAGTTGCCGGTGTCCTTGACTCCGAAGGCGACGAGGAAGCCCTCCTTGCCGGACTTCTTGGTGGCCTTCACGTGCAGGTCGTAGTCGTGCCAGGACGGGTCGCCGGCCGAGACCATGGTGTTCTCGGCGGCCACGTCGCTCTGCACGTACTGCCCGTCCTGGACGCTCCAGCTGCCGCCGCCGGTGTGGGTCCACTTCGAGGCGTCACCGCCGAAGTCGTCGCTGAGCAGGGGCGAACCGTCCGCGCCGGTGACCTTGACGTCGTCGTACGCCGCCGTGGTCGCCCACGTCGACAGGCCGACCGCGCCGGTGATGGGGGCGAGCAGGGAGGGCGTGCCGGTGGCAGTGGAGGGCACCACGCGATCACCGACGTTGGTCATGAACAGCTTCTGGACCTCGTAGTTGGCGGAGTTCCAGGAGGCGTGGTTGTTGAACCACACCATGTCCGGGCTCCACTGGACGTAGTCCTCGTTGGCGTACAGCGGGGCGTAGGAGGCGAGTTTGACGATGTCGGCGTTGCGCTCCAGCCCGGTCATGAAGGCGGCTTCGGCGAGGCCGTTCTTGAAGGCGTTGCCCTGGGAGGCGTACTCACCGAGGAAGACCTTGGGCCCGTTGCGGTCGTAGGAGTCGTAGCGGCCGTTGTTCTGGAGGAACCACTGCGGGCTGTTGTAGTAGTGCTCGTCGACCATGTCGACCTTGGCCTCGCGGTTGAGCTGCCAGGCCGTGTCGAAGGTCGAACCGGAGTCGTCGGGGCCGGAGTTGGAGACGACGGTGATGTCCGGGTACCTGGCCTCGATCGCCGCCCGGAACTGCTTGAACCGGGCCATGTACTCGACCGGCAGGTTCTCCTCGTTGCCCACCCCGAGGTGCGTGAGGCGGAACGGCCTGGGGTGGCCCATCTGCGCGCGCTTCTTGCCCCAGGTCGACGTCACCGGCCCGTTGGCGAACTCGATGAGGTCGAGGGTGTCCTGGATGTGCCGCTTGAGCAGCGCCTCGTCGTCGACGGCCTTGTTCTGGCCGCAGCCGGTCACCAGGGCCGGGACCACGGGCAGGGGCATCGCGCCGATGTCCTCGGCGAAGCGGAAGTACTCGTAGTAACCGAGGCCGTAACTCTGGTTGTAGCCCCAGAAGTTGGAGTTGGTGGCACGCTCCTCGACCGGGCCGATGGTGTCCTTCCACTGGTAGGAGCGCTTGCGCTGGTAGTCGGAGGCCTCGCTGTAGTCCTCCATGGAGCCGGTGTTGACCAGGCAGCCGCCGGGGAAGCGCAGGAAGCCCGGGTGCAGGGCGGCGACCTTCTCGGCGAGGTCCTTGCGCAGGCCGTTGGACTGGTGCTTGTAGGTGTCGCGCGGGAAGAGGGACACCATGTCGAGGGCGGCCGCGGCGGAGGAGGCGACGGCGAGCCGGCCGTCGCTGCTGGTGCGGGTGGCGGTGAGGGTGGCGGTGTACTTGGCCCAGCCGCTCTTCGTCACGGCCACCTTGCGGGCGGTGGCCAGCGTGCCGTCGGCGTCCTGGAGGGTGACGGTGAGGGTGGTGCCGCCGGTGGCGCGGGCCCACACCGAGAAGTCGTACTTCTTGCCCTCGTCCACGTGGACGCCGGTGTTGTAGCCGGCGTTCGTGACGGACGAACCGGCTCCCAGGGAGAGGTAGTTGCGGTTGCGCTCGTTGAGCCGGCCGTCGTCGTTCACGACCCGCGCGGTGCCGTCCACCGCCCAGGAGGTGAGGGGCGTGTACGAGGTGTTGTCGGCGGTGGAGTACTCGAAGGACCGGTTCTGTACGAGCTCGGCGTACAGACCGCCGTCGGCGGCCCGGTTGATGTCCTCGAAGAAGACGCCGTACATCGTGTCGTCGACCTTCGCGCCCTTGGCGGTCGGATCGACGGTGATCGCGTAGTCGGTGACGTCCTCGGCGTGCGCGGGCGCCGGGACCAGACCGGCCGCCACCAGGAGGGCGGTGGCCGTGAGACCGAGTCTCCAGCGGGTGCGGGTGCGTGACATGGATACTCCGCGGCTCGGGGGGTGTGGAGTTGTGGGTTCACAAGAAGTGCCGTTCGATATTTCGGACAATGATCAGCACTTCGAACGGCAAGATAGGGAGGGGGCCGGGACGCGTCAATGGGTCGCACAACACCGGATGTGACGGAGGAGCGGACGGGATGGGCGAGTTCTGGCCAGTGCCGGACGTACTGGCGTATATGGCCGGGAGCTGGCGGGTGACACGATCCGTGCGGGACCTGGCGAGCGGCGCGGAGGGCCACTTCGCCGGTACGACGACTTTCAGCCCGCTGGACGGCTGCGGACTGCTGCACCACGAATCCGGCACCTTCACCTGGCAGGGCGTCCCTCGCCCCGCCGAACGCACCCTGCGCTTCCTGCCCGGGCAGGGCAGCTCCCCCGGGTCGGCGGACGTGCGCTTCGCCGACGGGCGCCCCTTCCACGACCTGGACCTGACCTCGGGACGCCACGTCGCCGGCCATCCCTGCTCGGCCGACCTCTATCGCGGGGAGTTCACCGTCCGCGACGAGGACCACTGGCGGACCGTGTGGCGGGTGGGCGGTCCCGCGAAGGACCTGGTCCTGACCACCGACTACGCCCGCGAGGGCTGAGCCGACACTCCGTCGAGGCGGAGGTTCCAGCGTCCCGCGCGGCCGGTGACGACGGTCGTCGACAGCGGGCGTACGTCGATGTTCCAGTACGTCGAGGGCGGCGCCTTCAGGGCGTACACCAGGGCGGCGCGGACCACCGAGGGCTCGGCCACGGCGACGATCCGGCCGCCGTCCTCGACGGGGCGGGTGTCCAGCCAGTTCCCGACCCGGGCGATGAACTCCCGCAGCGACTCACCGCCGTGCGGCGTGCTGTTCGGGTCGGCGAGCCAGGCGTCCACCGCCTCCGGCTCGCGGGCCATCGCCTCGCCGAGCGTCAGCCCGCGCCAGCGCCCCATGTCACAGTCGCGCAGGGCGAGTTGCACCAGCGGCGTGTAGCCGAGGGCGTCCCCGGTGGCGCGGCTGCGCGGAGTCGGCGAGCAGTAGCGCAGCTCGGCGACCGCCAGCGGGATCAGGCCGTGGGCGACGCGCTGCACCTCGTCCCAGCCGGCCTGGTCCAGCGGACGGTCGTCCTCGAAGCGCTCGGCGAGCAGCGGGGAGCTGCGCGCGGCGGCGACGAACGTGACCCGTAGTTGCATGCGGCGATGGTGAGTCGCGAAAGTCCGCAGGTCAAGAGGTGTTACCTGGGAGTTATGCGAGCCGGCTGCTCGAAGATGAGCGCCATCCACTGGTCCGGCTTCTCCAGCGGCGCGAACCCGAGCTTCTCGTACACCCCGTGGGCGTCGTGCGTGGCGAGCAGGATCCGCCGCAGCCCGTACGGCCGCAGCTCCTCCCGCACGGCCCCGACGAGTGCCGTGCCGATCCCCTTGCCTCGCACGGACGGATCGACGTACACGTCGCACAGCCACGCGAAGGTCCCCCGGTCCGTGACGACCCGGGCATACGCCACCTGTTCTCCGGAAACCGACTCATACACCCCGAAGTTGAGCGACCCTTCGACCGCCCGGTCGTGTTTCTCCCGGGGCCGCCCGATCGCCCAGTACGCGTCGGTGGACAGCCAGCGATGCACGCGCTCGACGTCGACGCGGCCGGGGTCGGTGGAGATCTCGTAGCCCTCGGCGAGGGGCGGGGTGTCGGTCATGCGGGAAGAATCGCAAGTCACGAGGGCGGACGTCGACCGTTTTACGCGTGCTGGAGCCGCTGTCGGTGGCGCCTGGCATGCTGCGGACATGACCGAGACTCCCCCGCACGCGACGGACTACGCCTGGCTGCGAGAGCGCCACGCGGCCCTGCGGGACGCGTACTGCGTCACGCTGGCCGGCGCCCTCTCGCCGGCCGGCCTGCTCGAAGGGCTGGGCGCCGAGCCCGGGCCGCGGATCACCGGGGTGGCGGGCCTGTTCGAGCCGTCCTTCGACGCCTGGTCGCAGCGCCAGGGCGACGAGTTGTTCGTGGGGGTCGCGGCGGTCGGCGACTGGTCGCTGATGGTCGAGGTCAACGGCTACCTGGGCGTCACCTCGTCGGCGCTGCGCCCCTTGTCCCGGGGGCGCACCATCGTCGCCCACCACCGGAACATCGAGGCGGTGGACCACTTCGTCTGGCTGGCGGACGGCGAACTGCTTCTGCACTTCGAGCCGCTCTTCCCCGACCGCCGGGACGGCAGCCGGGCGGACGGATACCTCGTGGAGATGCGGGAGTCCGGCTTCCGTCCGAGCCCGGACGCGGCACTGGACGACTGGCACACCGAGGCCGCCTTCGCCCTGGCCGAACGGATCACCGGGATACGGCTGACGGCCGAACTGCTCGATTCCCTGGAGTTCACCTGCGGCACGGCACCGGTGCGCTAGGGCCTGTCCGGCGGATCATGCCGCAGACGCGGGGCCTGGCACGCCGATCTGCCGCGTTGTCGTCGGTTGCCGACTCCCTCACCCTCGACCTCGCTCGAGCGGGGGGACCCCCATCGCGTCGACGCCCTCCTCCGCCTTGCAGCTCGACGCACCAGGCCCCGCTCACCAGCGTCGACGAGGC
>NZ_JAGMUK010000060.1:232790-318012 GCF_019049245.1 Streptomyces sp. AC555_RSS877
CATGTCCTGCGACCTGATCCGCCGGACCGCCCTAGAACACCTCCTGACAGGCCGTACGAAGTCGCCGTACCCCTTCCGCGATCTCCCCCGTCCCCGCCACCGCCGCGAAGCTCAACCGCACGTGTCCGGCGGGCGGTTCGGCGCTGAAGTAGGGCCGGCCGGGGGTGATCGCGACGCCCGCGCGCAGGGCGGCCGCCACCAGGGCGGACTCTCCCCCCGTGCCGTCCGGCAGGCGGAGCCACAGGTGGTAGCCGCCGGACGGGATGTGCGGGAGGGCGAGGTCGGGCAGGCCCAGCCGCAGCGCGGCCGTCATCGTGTCGCGGCGGGTCTTCAACTCGGCGGAGACCGCGCGCAGATGGCGTGGCCAGGCGGGCGAGCCGACCAGTTCGAGGGCCGCCTCCTGCAGGGGCCGGGGCACGAAGAAGGTGTCGACGACCTGGATGGCGCGCAGCCGCTCCAGCACCGGCCCGTGCGCGGCGAGCGCGCTCACCCGGAAGCTGGGTGAGGTCGCCTTGGTCAGCGAGCCGACGTGGACGACGACGCCGTCGGGGTCGTCGGCGGCCAGCGGACGCGGCAGCGGCCCCGCGTCCTCGTGCACGAGCCGCCGCACGAAGTCGTCCTCGACGACGAACGCGCCCGCCTCGCGCGCGACGCGCAGCACCTCGCCACGCCGTTCGGGGGCGAGCACGGCACCGGTCGGGTTCTGGAACAGCGGCTGGCAGACGAAGACCCGGGCGCCGGTGGCCCGGAACGCGTCGGCGAGCAGGGGCGGCCGTACGCCGTCCGCGTCGACCGGGACGGGGACCGGGCGCAGACCGGCCGCGCGGGCGATCGCCAGCATGCCCGGGTAGGTGGGCGACTCGACGAGGACGGGCGCGCCGGGCGGGACGAGCGCGCGCAGCGCGGTCGTCAGCGCGGACTGGCCGCCCGAGGTCACCAGCACCTGCGCGGCCGTGACGCTCCCGCCGGGACCGCCGATGCTCCGCGCGAACCACTCCCGCAGCTCCGGCAGCCCTTCGACGGGCGGCCTCCCCCACGCGCCGGGGCGCCGGCCCGCACGGGACAGCGCGGCGGCCATCGCCCGCTCCGGCTGCAGGGAGGGGTGCAGGTAGCCGCCGTTGAACTCGATCACGCCCGGCGCCGGAGCGGCCAGCGTGACCAGGACGCCGGACGCGTCCACCGAGCGCGGGACGAGGTCGGCGGCGCCGTCCGCACTGAGGGCGACCTCCTGCCAGGAGGTGTCCCCCACGGCAGCGGCCTGCGTGCGCGGCCGGGCCCGGAAGGCGCCGGCGCCGGGCCTGGTGACCACGAGCCCCTCGGCGGCCAGCTGGGCGAGGGCGCGCGAGACGGTCACCGGGCTGACCCGGAACCGTTCGACGAGGGCACGGCTCGACGGGAGCTTTCCGCCCGGCGAGTAGCGGTCGAGCTCCCGACGCAGCCGGTCCGTCAGGTCTGCCACACTGCTACGCTCTTGCATGAGAGCACAGAGTAGCGCTACCGCTTCTAACCAGATAGCGGTCACGGCCTCGAACGGGCCGACGGGTGCGACCGGGACCAGCGGTACGACCGCCGCCGGCACCCTCCAGGCCACCCTCGGCGTCGTCGCCTTCTCCCTCACCTTCCCCGCCACCGCCTGGGGCCTGGAGGGCTTCGGCCCCTGGTCCCTGGTCGCCGTGCGCAGCGTCCTCGCGGCGCTGATCGCGGGCGGCTGTCTGCTCGGGCTGCGCGTACCGGTGCCCACCCGGCGCCACTGGCCGGGGCTCGCCGTGGTCGCCGCCGGCGTCGTCGTCGGCTTCCCGCTGCTGAGCACGCTCGCACTGGAGACGTCCACGACCGCGCACGCCGCCGTCGTGGTCGGCCTGCTCCCTCTGACCACCGCCCTGTTCTCCGCCCTGCGCATGGGCACCCGTCCCTCCCGCACCTTCTGGGCCGCGGCGCTCGCGGGAGCCGCCGCGGTGGCCGCCTTCACCGTGCAGCAGAGCGGCGGCGCCCTCGGCACCGCCGACGTGTACCTCTTCGGGGCGCTGCTGGTGTGCGCGGCCGGCTACACCGAGGGTGGCCGGCTGGCCCGGGTCATGCCGGGCTGGCAGGTCATCGGCTGGGCGCTGGTGCTGTGCCTGCCGCTCGCCGTGCCCGCCGCCGCGCTGGCGCTGTCGTACGAACCCCTCCGGCTCACCGCGCACAGCGTGGCCGGGCTGCTGTGGGTGGCGGCGGGGTCGCAGTTCTTCGGCCTTGTCGTCTGGTACCGGGGCATGGCCGCCATCGGCATCCCGAAGGCCAGCCAGTTGCAGTTGGCCCAGCCGCTGCTCACACTGGTGTGGTCGGTGCTGCTGCTGGGCGAGCAGTTGACGGTGGCCGCACCGCTGACGGCCGCGGCGGTGCTCGTGTGCATCGCCGTCACGCAGCGGGCGCGAGGCTGAGCGGCTTGCACGCACCGGTCCCGACCGGGCCCTGCGCCGTAAACTCGAGGCCACGGACCGCTGCTCCCGCACATGGTGAGGAGGCCTGACAGATGCGTGCAACCGTGGGCGACCAGCTTGTCCAGCACGGCAGGGTGGTCGGACAGAACGACAAGGTCGGCGAGATCGTCGAGGTGATGGGGCAGGAGGGCAACCCCCCGTACCGCGTCCGCTTCCAGGACGGGCACGAGGGCGTGTGCTCACCCGGCCCCGACACCGAGATCCGGCACCGGGAAACCAACCACTAGTACTAGGGCCTGTCCTTCGGGGTCCTCGCCGGCCGCCCGTAGTGGTCGGCGATCACCCGTGCCATGGCCCCGATCGGATCCGCCGCCACCTCCTTGGCGGCGAAGAAGACATGGCCGCCCACCTCGGGATGGTCCTGGGCGAGCGTGAGGTGCCGGGAGAGTTCGGCGGGGTCCTGCCAGGCCTCGGGCTGCGCCGGGGCGCCGGCCTTGTACAACGCCTCACCGGCGTACAACCGCGTCCCGGTGCCCCGGGCCACCTCCGCCCACCAGGGCAGCAGCTTGGCGTAGTCGGCGGCGGCGAAGCCGATGTGCCAGTACAGCTGCGGGGCGATGTAGTCGATCCAGTTCTCCCGGACCCACTTGCGGGTGTCCGCGTACACGTCGTCGTACGTCTGCAGCGCCTGGGTGTCGGAGCCCAGCGGGTCGGTGGTGACGTTGCGCCACACCCCGAAGGGGCTGATGCCGAAGCGCGTTGCGGCCCGGATCGCCTTGATCCGGGCGGACATCTCGCGCACCAGCAGGTCGATGTTGTTCCGCCGCCAGGCGGCCCGGTTCGGGAAGCCGCCGCCGTGCCTGTCGTAGGCCGCGTCGTCGTCGAAGCTCTGGCCCGCCACGGGATACGGGTAGAAGTAGTCGTCGAAGTGCACGGCGTCGACCGGGTACTTCTTCACCGCGTCGAGCATCGCGTCCTGGACGAAGGCGCGGACCTCGGGCAGACCCGGGTTGTAGTAGAGCTTTCCGCCGTACGGCACCACCCAGTCCGGATGCCGGCGGGCGGGATGGGTCCTGACGAGTCGGCCGGGATCGCCGTGGGCCGCGATCCGGTACGGGTTGAACCAGGCGTGCAGTTCCAGGCCGCGCGCGTGCGCCTCACGGACGGCCGTGCCCAGCGGGTCCCAGCCGGGGTGCCCGCCCTGGGTGCCGGTGAGGTACTGCGACCAGGGCTCGTACGGCGAGGGCCACAGGGCGTCGGCGGTGGGACGTACCTGGAAGATCACCGCGGTGAGGCCGGTCCGGGCGGCCCTGTCGAGGTGGCCGGTCAGTTCGGCCCGCTGGTCCGCCGCGCTCAGGCCCGGCCGGGAGGGCCAGTCCCGGTTCATCACGGTCGCCAGCCACACGCCCCGCATCTCCGCGACCCGCCGCGGCCGGGCCGCCCGGCCGCCCGGCTCGGCCGACGCACCGCCCGAGGCCGACGTCAGCGTCGCCAGCGCGGCCAGCGCGAACGCCCGCCGTGACACTCGTCCCATTCGCACACCCCCGAACACGGCGGATCCGCGCGGCACGGACCGTCATTGCGCCCCAGGATGCCCGACGGATGCCCCACCCCGGCGATCGATCATCGATACTTGGCGGTAACGTGCACGAACGGAGCAGGCGTACCGGACCCACGCGTCTGCGCTGCCCGTAGACCAGCGAAAGGGACGATGTGACCGACATCGAGCGCGTCGGAGTGGTCGGCTGCGGCCAGATGGGAGCGGGCATCGCCGAGGTGTGCGCCCGCGCCGGCCTGGACGTGAAGGTCGCCGAGACCACCGGCGAGGCCCTGGAGATCGGCCGGACCCGGCTGTTCAACTCCCTGGCGAAGGCCGCCGAGCGCGGCAAGATCTCCGAGGAGGAGCGGGACGCCACACTGGCGCGCCTCAGCTTCACCACCGACCTCGGCGAGTTCGCGGAACGCGACCTGGTCATCGAGGCCGTCGTGGAGAACGAGCAGGTGAAGACCGAGATCTTCCAGGTCCTCGACCAGGTCGTCACCCGGCCCGACGCGATCCTGGCCTCCAACACCTCCTCGATCCCCCTGGTGCGGCTGGCGGTCGCCACCTCGCGGCCCGACCACGTCATCGGCATCCACTTCTTCAACCCGGCCCCGGTGCAGCAGCTCGTCGAGCTGATCCCCGCGCTCACCACCTCGGAGGGCACGCTCAGCCGGGCCCAGGTCTTCGCCGAGAAGGTGCTCGGCAAGCACGCCATCCGCGCCCAGGACCGCTCCGGCTTCGTGGTCAACGCGCTGCTGATCCCGTATCTCCTCTCCGCGATCCGGATGTTCGAGTCGGGCATCGCCAGCCGCGAGGACATCGACAACGGCATGGAAATGGGCTGCGCCCACCCGATGGGCCCGTTGAAGCTGTCCGACCTGATCGGTCTGGACACGGTGGCCTCGGTGGCGTTCTCCATGTACGAGGAGTACAAGGAGCCGCTGTACGCCGCTCCCCCGCTGCTGCAGCGCATGGTCGACGCGGGCCGGCTCGGCCGGAAGTCGGGATCGGGCTTCTACACCTACGGCTGATTGCACAGTGCCCGTTACAGGGTGCTGATGACACAGTGCGACGACCACGGGCCCGGCGCTCTTCGGAGTGCCGGGCCCGTCGCATTCACACACCGTGTGCGCCCCGGGCTCGCATATGCCCCTCGCACACTCTCCCCACGCGCCCACCAGGCGAGTTGACTCTTCATGCGCATGCAAGGGATGTGAAGACTACAGAGAGGAGCGGACTCGTGACCGCCGACCCCGAGCATCCCGTGGTCCATGGGGAACTCGCAGAGTTACGGCGCCGACTCGACGTGGCGTACGCACGCGTCGAGGGAGGGCTGGCCCTGCTCAGTCATCGCACCGAGGAGACCGACAAGGGACTCGACGACCTGACCGCCCGGATCACCGCCCTGGAGCACGCCCGCTGGCCGCTGCCCGCGGTCGCGGTACTCACCGCCATGGGCGCGCTCGTCGTGACGATCTGGCAGGCCCTGGGGCGCTAGCACGGCTCCAGGACGCGGTGGGGGGCGTATCAGGGCATGGCGTCCAGCCCGAGCCGGAGATGATGCAACAGCAGTAACGCGGCCGCCATGTTGGCGGCCGGGACCTCGCCGCGGGCGACCATGTCGGGGACGAGCTTGAGGGGGACCCACTCCCGGCGGTCCGACTCGAAGTCGTCCACGGGGTGTCCGAGGTACTCACCCTCGTCGGCCCAGTAGATGTGGTGCCGGGCGTCGGTGAGCCCGTTGGACGGCTCCACGCTCATCAGGTGGCGCAGGGGTCCCGGCCGCCAGCCGGTCTCCTCCTCGAGTTCCCTGGCGGCCGCCGCCGCGATGTCCTCGCCGTCCTCGACGACGCCCGCCGCGAGTTCCCACCCCCAGCTGTCGGTGATGAAGCGGTGCCGCCACAGGAGGAGGACCTCATTGGCCTCGTTCACCACGGTGGCCACCGCGACGGGCCGCAGTCGTATGAGGAAGTGGTCCAGGTGCCGGCCGTCCGGCAGCTCCACATCTGCCAGGTTGACGGTGAACCAGCGATTTCCATACACAGTTCGTTCGTTCTGTTTCGTCCACTGCACGGTTCTGCCACCTTCCGTCGAGTAAGTGGCAATATCGCAGCAGGAACGATGAGTGTCGGCGGTCGCGTGCCGGTCCTACAGCGGTACGCGCAGTGCCCCGTCGATGAGCGCGGCGGCCTCGGCGGTGCCCGCGCAGCCGCTGCGCGACAGGTGCAGGCGCACCGCCCGGAGTCTGTCGCGCAGGCGCTGGGACTCCATTCCGCGGGCCTGCTCGGCCATCTGCACGGCGATGGCCACCGCCTTGTCGGCGTTGCCCTGGCGCAGTTCGATCGTGCTGAGCATGGCGAGCCGGTGCACCCGGCCCCGGTCGTGGGCGGGGTTGTCGACGGCGGCCATGGCGTGCTCCCGCGCCGCCGCCACCTCGCCCAGGCTCAGAAGCGCCTCCGCCACCTGGACGTTGACGAGTCCCGGCTGGACATAGCCCGTCTCGTCCGGCTCGTAACCGCGCCGGATCCGTTCGGCGGCCTGCTCGGCCCGCCGGATGCAGGACAGCGCACTCGTGCCGTCGCCGAGGTGTGCGTACGCCTTCGCCTGCATCGCGTACAGGTCGGAGGCGAGCGCCGGGGTGATGTGCCGGCCGGCGGCACGCAGCGCGGCCTCCGCGAAGGCGACGGCCTGCCGGTACTCCCGCATGAACAGCGCCTGGTTGACCAGAAGGGCGATCACGTACGCGCCAAGTCCCCGGTCCCCACTGGCCTTCGCGAGCCTGAGCGCCTGGTGGAAGTAGCGCTGGGCGAGACCGTGCGCGTCGGAGTCGTACGCGCAGATCCCGGCGACCGCCACCAACCCGCCGGTCGCCCGGTGCAGTTGGCGGCCCGTCTCGTCGGTGTAGCTGCCGCGCAGCAGCGGGGCCGCCTCGGCGTTCAGGAAGCCCACGATCCGGGCCCGGGTCGCGACCCCGCCGGCCTTGCGGTACATCTGCTCGTAGTGCGTACGGGCCGCCCGCAGCATCTCGAGATCGGCCGCCGTGACCCGGTGCCGGCCACCGCGCGAGACGTCGACGTCCTCGGGCGGGTTCTCCCACTCCCACACCGGCATGACGGCGGGCGTGCCGGTGACCGCGGGAGCGCCCAGGATGTGCGGTCGCTGCTGCTCGTCGGAGCGCCACAGGGCGGTGGCCCGCTCCACGAACCCGGACAGCGAGGTGCCGTGCGGGGCGGACGGCTCACCGGGTACGCCGAGGCCTATGTCGTCGAGGGTGACGGGTCGCTGCAGCCGGGCGGCGAGCACCTCGCAGATCAGGTCGGGCACCTGACCGCGGGGCCGCTGTCCCTTCAGCCACCGCGCCACGGCGGTGTGTTCGTATCTCAGCGCCAGACCGCGCGCCCGGCCCACCTGGTTCACGTGGGCGGCGAGTCCCGCATGCGAGATGCCCGCCTCGTCCAGGATCGCGTCGAGCAGAGTGTTGGGCTGCATGGAATGCCCCCCGGGTGCCTCGGTGCCGACAGAGTAGTGGGTCCTCGTTCGCACGGGGTGTGAACGGAGTACTCGAATCCGCGCTGTGTGCACACTGTCGCGGAGAGTTTCCAGCCGGTTGACTGAAATGCCTCGCAAGAGGCCGGCCGGGCCGCCGGCTCCCCCTCGTACAGTGCGGCGGCCCGACTCCGCGCCGTCCGCCCAGCTGCCTGCCCGACACTCCGTGGCGGGGCGGACGGCCCCGTCGGTGCGCCGCGCAGGCGAGCGCGCCTGGTGGCCGGGCGTGGTCGCGGTCAGTGCGTGGTCCGCTGCGGATGCGCCGTGGCTGCTCGCACCGCTGAGGGACGTCGGCCTGATCGGCCGTTGCGAAGCACCAGTAGGGCCACGTCGTCCGTCGGTGCGCCTCGTGTGTGGTGCAGGAGAGCGGTGAAGACCGACCCCAGGACGACCTGCGGGACCACCACGGGACGGTCGTGGACGGCCTCGGACAGCGCGTCCGCCAGGGAGAAGAACCGGCCGTCCGCGTCCCTGGCGTCCTCCGCTCCGTCCGTGTGGAGGACGACCGCCTCGCCCGGCAACAGCCGTCCGCACGCCACGGGCGACAGTTCGGGTGGCAGCGGGAACGGGCCGAGGGGAGGCAGCGGGTCGGCGCGAGCCAGCGGCTCGACCCTCGTGCCGCTGAGCAGATAGGGCCACGGGTGACCGCAGTTGAGGGCGTGCACCTCCCCGTCCCGGCCGATCTCCAGCAGCAGTACGGTCACGAACTCCTCGGCGACCGGGTTGTCGGGCTCCGGGCCGACCGAGGGGTGCTCGGCGCGGGCGCGCTCGCGCAGGTGCCGGGCCAGTGCGCGCTCCAGTCGGCGCAGCACACCGTCGAGTCGGGCCTCGTCGTGGGCAGCCTCACGGAAGCAGCCGAGGACGGCGGCGGCCGTGGCGATCCCCGCGAGCCCGTGTCCCCGGACGTCGCCCATCACGACCCGTACGCCGTGTTCGGTGGCGGCGACCTCGTACAGATCGCCGCCGATGGCGGCGCCCCGGTCGGCGGACAACTGGGCGGCGGCGACGTCCAGCCCGTCGATGCGCGGGGGAAGCGGCCGCAGCAGCACGCTCTGGGCGGCGCTCGCGACCTCACGGGCCTGCCGCAGTTCGCGCAGCAGCGAGTGGCGCACGTGGAGAATCAGTCCCGCGCCCACGGCGAAGAAGACGGCGCTGGTGACGGCCCGCGCGCAGAAGCCGTCCTGCTGGGCCAGCGGACAGGCCAGCTTGTACGAGACCGCGGCGGTGCCCCAGGCCGTGGGCAGCCCGAGCGAGAGGACTCGCCGCAACGGCCGACGGGTGCCGGTCCGCAGCCATGCGGGAAGACCCCGGCGACCGGGCCCCCGTGAGTCCGTCCGGGCCCGCCCCGCCCTGCGGGGTGCCCCAGCCTTGATACGGATCATGCCGATGGCCCCCCAAATAGGCCTGCAGCGCAATCGGACCGACCCCGAAAGGCCGGTCCGATTCTGTCGACCGCATGCCCCGAAAGGGCCAGATCACCAGGAGAAGTCACTCAATCGAGTGAGGTGACCGAATTGGGGGTGTGGGCCGGTCGACAACAGCAGCCACCACGACGACTAACCTCTGAGGACAGCCCCCGTACGCTCGCCCGCGAGGGCGACCGCGGCGTCCCGAGCCGCCGACGCCTCGTCCACCGTCAGCGTCCGGTCGGCCGCCCGGAACCGCAGCGCGTACGCCAGCGACTTCCGCCCGTCACCGAGCTGTTCGGCGTTCTCGTACACGTCGAACAACCGGATCGCCTCCAGCAGTTCACCCGCCCCCTCACGCAGCGCGGCCTCCACATCGGCCTGCGGTACGAAGGTGTCGACCACCAGCGCGACATCCTGCGTGGCGACCGGGAACGTGGAGATGCTCGGCGCCTGCGGGGCGCCGTCACCGACCCGCTCCAGGGCGTCCAGGTCCAGCTCCATCGCGGAGCTGCGCGCGGGCAGGCCCAGCGCCTTCAGTACGCGCGGGTGCAGCTCACCCGCGTGACCGACAACCCGCTCGGCACCGTCGGCGACGATCACCAGCTCGGCGCACCGACCCGGGTGCCACGGTCCGTACTGCCCGCCGCGGACGACCAGTTCGGCACCGGCCTCGCGCGCCACCGCCCGCGCCGCCTCGACCGCGTCGGCCCAGTCGGCCGGCCGGCCCTTGCCCCACCAGCCGGCCTGCTCGCGGGCGCCTGCGAGGACGACCGCGACATGGCGAGGCTGCTCGGGAAGCGCGGCGTCGAGTTCGGCGATCTCCTCGTCGGTCGGACGCCGGTCGACGGGCGGCGAGACGGCCGCCCGCTGCTCCTCACGCGGGAGGAAGACCAGGCCGGTCTCGAACAGCGCGAGGTCGTGCGAGCCCCGGCCGTCGTTGCGCCGCAGGGCGGCGAGCAGGCCCGGCAGCAGCGACGTACGAAGCGCCGGCTCCTCGTCGTTGAGCGGGTTGGCCAGCCTGACGACCCGGCGGGCCGGGTCGTCGGCCGCGAGGCCGAGCTGGTCGAAGACCTGCTCGCTGACGAACGGGTAGTTCGGCGCCTCGACGTATCCGGCGCCGGCCAGGGCCCGGCCGACGCGGCGGTGCAGTCGCTGCCGGTGGGTCAGGCCGCGGCCGGACGGCGGCTTGGGCAGCGTGGAGGGCAGGTTCTCGTAGCCCTCCAGGCGGATGACCTCTTCGGCCAGGTCGTTGACCTCGGCCAGGTCGGGCCGCCAGGACGGCACGGTGACGATCAGCTCGTCCTGCCCGTACACGTCGCAGCCGACCTGCTGGAGGCGGCGTACGACGGTCTCGCGGCCGTACTCGACGCCCGCGACCTTGTCCGGGTGGTCGGCCGCGACGGCGATGGTGTGCGGCGCGGACGGCGCGGTGACCTCGGTGACGCCGGCCTCGGCGGTGCCGCCCGCGAGCAGCACCAGCAGGTCGACGGTGCGCTGGGCGGCGGCGGAGGCCGCCTGCGGGTCGACGCCGCGCTCGAAGCGCTTGGACGCCTCGGAGGACAGCTTGTGGCGGCGGGCCGTACGGGCGATGGAGACCGCGTTGAAGTGCGCGGCCTCGATCACGATGTCGGTCGTGCCCTCGGCCTCGGTGTGGTCGGCGATCTCCGTGTTGGCGCCGCCCATGACCCCGGCGAGGCCGATCGGGCCGCGCTCGTCGGTGATCACCAGGTCCTCGGCGTGCAGCGTGCGGGTGACGCCGTCGAGGGTGACGATCTTCTCGCCCTCCTCGGCCCGGCGGACGCCGATGGTGCCCTGGACGAGCGAGCGGTCGTAGGCGTGCAGCGGCTGGCCGAGCTCCATCATCACGTAGTTCGTGACGTCGACGGCGAGCGAGATCGGGCGCATGCCGACCTTCTGCAGGCGCCGCTGGAGCCAGAGCGGGGAGCGCGCCTCGGGGCTGAGGCCGGTGACGGTGCGGGCGGTGAAGCGGTCGCAGCCGACGGGGTCCAGGACCTTCACCGGGTAGCCGAAGGCGTTCGGGCCGGGGACGTCGAGCAGGGCCGGGTCGCTCAGCGGCAGGCCGTAGGCGATGGCGGCCTCGCGGGCGACGCCGCGGATGGACAGGCAGTCGCCGCGGTTGGCGGTGACGGCGATGTCCAGGACCTCGTCGACCAGTTCGAGGAGCTCGATGGCGTCCTTGCCGACCTCGGTCTCCGGGGGCAGCACGATGATGCCGTGGCTGCCGTCGTCGCCCATGCCCAGCTCGTCGCCGGAGCAGATCATCCCGTGGGACGTCCTGCCGTACGTCTTGCGGGCGGAGATCGAGAAGCCGCCCGGCAGGGTGGCGCCGGGGAGCACCACGACGACCTTGTCGCCGACGACGAAGTTGCGGGCGCCGCAGACGATCTCCTGCGGCTCGCCGGTGCCGTTGGCCTGGCCGACGTCGACCGTGCAGAAGCGGATCGGCTTCTTGAAGCCCTCCAGCTCCTCGATGGTCAGCACCTGGCCGACGACGAGCGGGCCTTTGAGGTCGTGGCCGAGCTGCTCGACCGTCTCGACCTCGAGGCCGGCCGAAATGAGCTTGGCCTGGACGTCACGACCGGTCTGAGTCGCCGGCAGGTCGACGTACTCCCGCAGCCAAGAAAGCGGGACCCGCATCAGATCTCCATCCCGAACGGCCGGGTGAACCGGACGTCACCCTCGACCATGTCTCGCATGTCCTCGACGTTGTGGCGGAACATCAGCATCCGCTCGATGCCGAACCCGAAGGCGAAGCCGCTGTACTTCTCCGGGTCGACGCCGCAGGCGGTCAGCACCTTGGGGTTGACCATGCCGCAGCCGCCGAGCTCGATCCAGCCCTCGCTGGAGCAGGTGCGGCAGGGCCGGTCGGGGTTGCCGACGGACTCGCCGCGACAGACGTAGCACACCATGTCCATCTCGGCGGACGGCTCGGTGAAGGGGAAGAAGTTGGGCCGCAGCCGGGTCTTCATGCCCTCGCCGAACAGCGACTGGACCATGTGGTCCAGGGTGCCCTTGAGGTCGGCCATGGTCAGGCCCTCGTCGATGGCGAGGAGCTCGACCTGGTGGAAGACGGGCGTGTGCGTGGCGTCCAGCTCGTCGGTGCGGTACACGCGGCCGGGGCAGATCACGTACACCGGCAGCTCGCGCCCCAACAGGGAGCGGATCTGCACGGGCGAGGTGTGGGTGCGCAGCACGACGCCGGACTCGGTGCCGCCGCCCTGGCCCTGCACGAAGAACGTGTCGGCCTCGCCGCGGGCCGGGTGGTCCGGGCCGATGTTGAGCGCGTCGAAGTTGAACCACTCGGCCTCGACCTGCGGGCCCTCGGCGACCTCGTAGCCCATGGCCACGAAGACGTCCTCGATGCGCTCGGAGAGCGTGGTGAGCGGGTGGCGGGCGCCGGCCGGTACGCGGTCGTACGGCAGTGTGACGTCCACCGCCTCCTCCACCAGCACCCGCTGGTCGCGTTCGGCCTCCAGCTCCACCTGGCGGGCGGCGAGGGCCTTGTTCACGGCGCCGCGGGCCTGGCCCACGCGCTTGCCGGCCTCGGCCTTCGCGTGCGGGGGCAGTGCGCCGATCTCGCGGTTGGCGAGGGCCAGCGGCGAGGTGCCGCCGGTGTGCGCGACCTTGGCCTCCTGGAGCGCGTCGAGGGAATCGGCGGCGGTGAAGGCGGCGAGCGCCTCGTCCCGCATGCGCTCGATCTCTTCCGGTTTCAACGCCTCGACCTCGACAGGGTCGTACGACTTATTCGGTGCCGACATCTCTTCCCGTGCTTCCGATTGGCTGGCTGGAGTCCCCGTCACCGATCCATGGACGAATCGTCGTCGGCTTCGGGACACAAAGGTGCCAAAGGCCGAGTCTAACGGGGTGGGGATGTTCGAATGCGCCCGCGGGCTGCTCAGGTCAGGTAGGCCGGAGCGCTCACGGGCAACGTAAATCGGAACTCGGCGCCGCCTCCGGGGGCGCGGCCGACCGTGATGGTGCCGCCGTGGGCCTCGACGATGCCCTTGACGATGTAGAGCCCGAGACCCGTGCCGCCGCGCTTGCTGCCCCGCCAGAAACGGGTGAAGACGCGGTTCATGGACTCCTCCGGGATGCCGGACCCCTCGTCGCTCACCGTGACCGACGTGGCTGCGTTCTCATGGCCTTCCCCCTCTCGGGGGGACGCCGTGGCCGTGATGTCAATCGTGACGGTTCCCTCGCCGTGCCGCACCGCATTTTCGAGCAGGTTGCTGAGCACCTGGTCGATCTTGTCGGGGTCGGCCCACAGGTCGGGCAGCGGCTGTTCGAGGCGCAGCAGGAACCGGTCGGCGGCCAGGCCCGCGGCGACGTACGCCTGGATGTGCCGTCCGACGGCGGCGCCGATGTCGACGGGCTGGCGCCTGAGTTCCAGGCGCCCGGAGTCGATCCGCGAGATGTCGAGCAGTTCGGCGATGAGGCGGGTGACCCGGTCGGCGTCGGCGTCGACGGTCTCCAGCATCAGCCGTTTCTGGTCGTCGGTGAAGCGTTCCCACTTGGCGAGGAGGGTGGCCGTGAAGCCCTTGACCGAGGTGAGCGGGGAGCGCAGCTCGTGGGCGACGGTGGCGATCAGTTCGGCGTGGCTGCGCTCGGTGCGGCGGCGGGCCTCGGTGTCACGGAGACAGACGACGACCCGGCGGACCGGTCCGGTGGGCCGCGTCCGCACGTAGGTGGCGGAGACCAGCACCTCGCGTCCCCCGTGCAGCAGCAGGTTGCGCTCGGGCTGTCCGACCCGGATGGCGAGACCGCCGTAGGGATCGGTCAGCTGCCACCAGCGACGGCCCTCCAGGTCTTCTAACGGCAGGGCCTTCTCCAGCCGCTGTCCGAGGGCGTCCTCGGCGGGCAGGGCGGTGATCCGGGCCGCGGCGGCGTTGAAGCAGATCACGCGCCCGTGCTCGTCCGCGACGACCAGTCCGTCGGGCAGCTGGTCGGGATCGATGCCGAGGTCGGTCAGATCGCCGGGACGGGACGCGGGCGGACGCCGTACGTCCCGTGCTCCCGGTGCGCTGCTCGTGCCGACGCTCATCCCCGTACCCCACCTCTCAGACGGCGCAGGGCCCCCGAGCAGGTCACCCTACTAGCTCTCGGTGACGGAGCGGCACCCTGCGGAGGCGCGCTGTGCACGGGCTGACGCATAGAGACATACGGCGGCCGCGGTGGCGAGGTTCAGGCTCTCGGCCTTCCCGTGGATCGGGACGCGGACCACGGCGTCCGCGAGCGCGCGGGTCTCCTCGGGAAGCCCCCAGGCCTCGTTCCCGAACACCCAGGCGGTCGGCCCGCCCATGGTCCCCTTGTCGAGCTCGTCGTCCAGGTCGTCGGTACCGGCCCCGTCCGCGGCGAGGATGCGCACTCCGGCGTCCTTCAGCCCGGCCACGGCCCGCTCGACGGGCACGCCGACGGCGACGGGGAGGTGGAAGAGGGAGCCCACGGAGGCCCGTACGGCCTTGGGGTTGTACAGATCGACGGAGGCGTCCGTCAGGACGACGGCTTCGGCACCGGCGGCGTCGGCGCACCGCAGGACGGTGCCGGCGTTCCCGGGATCGCGTACGTGCGCGAGCACCGCGACGAGTTTGGGCCGGGCGGCGAGGATGTCCTCGAAGGGCGTGTCGAGGAACCGGCAGGTCCCGACCAGACCCTGCGGGGTGACGGTGGTGGAGATGTCCGCGATGACCTGCTCGTCGGCGAGGTGCACCCGGGCCCCCGCGTCACGGGCCTCGCCGATGATGTCGGCGTACCGCTCCGCCGCGTCCGGCGTGGCGAAGAGTTCGACCAGCGTGGACGCGTGGGCCGCCGCCTCCCGTACCGCCTGCGGCCCCTCCGCGAGGAACAGCCGCTCCTTGCCCCGGAAGTTCCGCTTCGCGAGCCGCCGGGCGGCGGCGACGCGGGGGGAGCGGGGGGAGATCAGCTCGGGGGTGACGGGGGCCATGCGACTCACCTTCGGTTACCGGTCAGCACAACGACGGACCCGCGGGCACCTGCCCACGGGTCCGTTCAGTCACGTCGGCCACAGCCGGCGCGGCGACGCGTGGCGTCACGCCGCCTTGGGCGCGTTGACGTCGCTGGGCAGCGCCTTCTGGGCCACCTCGACCAGCGCGGCGAACGCACCGGCGTCGTTCACGGCCAGCTCGGCCAGGATCTTGCGGTCGACCTCGACGTTCGCCGCCTTCAGACCCTGGATGAACCGGTTGTACGTGATGCCGTTGGCGCGGGCAGCGGCGTTGATGCGCTGGATCCACAGCTGGCGGAAGTCACCCTTGCGCTTCTTGCGGTCGTTGTAGTTGTAGACCAGCGAGTGGGTGACCTGCTCCTTGGCCTTGCGGTAGAGGCGCGAACGCTGACCGCGGTAGCCGGATGCCTGCTCGAGGATCGCCCGGCGCTTCTTGTGGGCGTTGACTGCCCGCTTGACGCGTGCCACTTGTTAACTCCTTGTAGCTGGGTCACGAGGGTGACCCGAGAACGGCTTGGTCCCGGTTATCGGCTAGGCCCTGCCCACGCAGGGCGCGCACTAGATCCCGAGAAGCTTCTTGGCCTTGGCGGCATCGCCCGGCGCCAGCTCGACGGTGCCGGCCAGGCGGCGGGTCAGCGTCGAGGGCTTGTGCTCCAGGTAGTGGCGGCGGCCGGCGCGCTGGCGCAGCACCTTGCCCGAGCCGGTGACCCGAAAGCGCTTCTTGGCACCGCTGTGCGTCTTGTTCTTCGGCATGGCGCCGTTCTCCTCGTCGGTGGCACTCCGGTGCCCGGTCACGAAAACCGGGCACGGTGGAGCGTCGCTGTTGTATCGGTTACGTCCTGGGGACTCGCGTCCCCCGGGATCACGCCTCGGCGGGAGCCTCGGCCTGAGCCTCGACTTCGCCCTCGGCACTCACTTCGTCCTCGGCACCCTCGGACTCCGCGGCGTTCTGCGACTTGCCGGGGTTGGCCTTCGCTTCTGCCTTGCGGGCTTCCTGCGCCTGGCGGGCCTCGGCCATCGCCTCGGTCTTCTTCTTGTGCGGACCGAGAACCATGATCATGTTTCGGCCGTCCTGCTTCGGGTTCGACTCGACGAACCCGAGGTCGGCCACATCCTCCGCGAGACGCTGCAGCAGTCGGTAGCCGAGTTCCGGCCGGGACTGCTCGCGACCACGGAACATGATCGTGATCTTGACCTTGTCGCCCTGCTTGAGGAACCGAACGACGTGACCCTTCTTGGTGTCATAGTCGTGCGGGTCGATCTTCGGCCGGAGCTTCATCTCCTTGATGACCGTGTGCGCCTGGTTCTTGCGCGCCTCACGGGCCTTCATGGCCGACTCGTACTTGAACTTCCCGTAGTCCATGAGCTTGCACACAGGCGGACGGGCGGTTGCCGCCACCTCGACCAGGTCCAGGTCGTACTCCTGCGCAAGCTCCAGTGCCTTGGCCAGCGGGACAATGCCCACCTGCTCGCCACTGGGACCGACAAGTCGCACCTCTGGAACGCGAATCCGGTCGTTGATGCGGGGCTCGGCGCTGATGGATCCTCCTCGGTTAGCACCACACGGCCATCTGGCGGACGGCCGCGTTTGTCTCTGTCAGACAGACCTAACCGCGCCGAAGCACAAAAAAATGCCCCGGACGATCACAGGCGGGGCTCCAAGCACTACCGGAGCACCGCCGCGGTGATGCCGCGGGGCGCACATTCGGGCGACTCCATCGTCCGTACGGAACGATGGTGGCCGCCTGACCGGGGTGACCCGCCGCCCCGGGGGGACGGTCAGGTGGGAGATCGGAGCCTCCACTTGTGGCCAGTCACACTTACACACATGTGTCCGGCCGGTCGTCACACAAGGTTAGCAGCAACCCGGGGGTGGTGCGAACCGTCGTACACCGGGGCCTATCGTGTGGGCATGAGTGACACCCCTGCTGAGTCCGCCGGGTCCGCCGCGGGCCCCGACTTCGACGAGATGACCCGCGACATCGCCGAGGTCCCCGCCGTCGAGGTGATCGTGACGGTCGCCGTCAACCTGATGAGCGCCGCCGCCGTGAAGCTCGGTCTGACGGAGGAGGGCGACAAGTACAAGGACCTGGACGAGGCCCGCAAGCTGGTGCACGCCCTCGCCGGTCTGCTGGACGCGAGCGCGACCGAGATCAGCTCGTTCCACGCCGCCCCGCTGCGCGACGGCCTGAAGTCGCTGCAGCTGGCGTTCCGCGAGGCGTCGCTCGTCCCGGACGAGCCGGGCCACGGTCCCGGTGAGAAGTACACCGGCCCGATCTACGGCTGATTCACGGACGTACGTACAGGGGCTCGCCCGGCGGCGTCGCTCCGGCCGGCAGCAGTGCCAGGTCGAGGCCGCGCACCAGGCGGGCCCTCAGTGTGTCGTCGGCGGCGAGCCGCTGCGCGAGGGCCCGGGCGGCCTCGGCGGGCGGTGCGGAGGAGTCCAGGACCAGGGCGAGGGTGCCGTCGGCCTGCCCCGGCCCGAGGTGGGCGCGCAGTACGGCGGGCTCGGCGGCCACCGCGTCCCGTACGGCCGCCACGACGGCCGGGTCGGCGAGCGGATCCGTGGTCGTACGCCCCTCCGCCAGCGCCAGCAGCGCGGCCCCCGTCAGCTCGAACGGCACCGGTCCCGCCATGTCCAGCAGGACCGTGTCCGCCTTCTCGTGCGCGGCGGCCTGGAGCGCCTGGTGCAGCGGTACGGCGACGGGGCGGGCCGCCGGGTCCCAGCGGGCCAGCGACTCGGTGGAGGTGAAGGCCGGCAGGGCGGTGCGGTGACCGGCCTTCAGGGTCGGTACGGCCATGTCGCTGGTCTTCTCGCGCCGCAGCCCGTTCTCGTCCTCCTCGACCTCGCCGAGCACGGCCACCACCGGGACGAGGAGCCGGGCGCCCTTGAGGGCCTCCAGGACGGGGCCCGCGGCGGTGCGGTCCTCGGCCCAGGCGGCGAGCGCCGCGCTCAGCCGGGGGTCGGCCGTGCCGTCGTCGTCGGAGAAGCCGGAGTCGGGAATGTTCTTGTTCGCCACGGTCACCGACCCTATAGGGGGGATGCTGCTGGGCTTGTGCGGGCCCGGAAACCTGCCCGTGACGACTTTCACGGGTTTCTCGGATATCCCTGACACACATCTAACGTCCGTCTAACGGCCCGCACAGCCGGTACCCCCAGCATCGCGGCATGGAGTCCTCCAGAGCCGCCCGCAGCCTTCGCTCCGGTCCGTCCCGGCGCCGCCCCCTGATGTACACCGCGCTCGCCTCCGTGGCCGTCCTCGGCGGTACGGCGGCCGGGACCGTGTTCGTGCAGGCGCAGGCGCACTCCGGTGCGGGCGCCGTATCGTCGGCGGCGACGCCGTCGGCCTCGTCGTCGGCCGCGGCTCCGGCTCCAGCTCCGGATTCGGCGAAAGGGGAGACATCGGTGGAACCTGTGGCGGAGCCGACCGTCGAGCACGACGAACTGCTGGCCGACGCTCTGAAGGCGGTGAGCGTGGAGGACGGTGCCGACATGTCCGCGGCCGTGCTCGACCTGGACTCCGGCGAGAGCGCCACGCACGGCGACGACGCCTTCGACACCGCGAGCATCGTCAAGGTCGACATCCTGGCGACGCTGCTCCTCCAGGCGCAGGACGCGGACCGGCATCTCACCGCGCAGGAGAAGTCGTACGCCACCGCGATGATCGAGAACAGTGACAACACCGCCGCGTCGGCCCTGTGGCGCCTCATCGGGAAGGCGGACGGTCTCGACGCCGCGAACGAGCGGCTGGGCCTCCCGGACACCGCGGGTGGCGACGACATGCTGTGGGGGCTGACCCAGACCACGGCCGCCGACCAACTGGCACTGCTCCAGCAGGTGTTCGGCGACGACTCGGAGCTGAGCGAGGCCTCGCGGGCGTACGTCCAGGGGCTGATGGGGCAGATAGCCGTCGACCAGCACTGGGGGGTGTCGGCCGCGGCCGACGGTTCCCGGTGGGCCCTGAAGAACGGCTGGCTGGCGCGCAGCACGACCGGGCTGTGGGACATCAACAGCATCGGGCGGGTGACGGTGGAGGGCCGCGACTACTTGGTGGCGGTGCTGTCGAAGGGCAACTCGACACAGGCGAAGGGGATTTCGCTGACGGAGGCGGCGGCGAAGGCGGCGGTGTCGGTGTTCGAAGGGAACGGCGCTTCGACACCGGCATTGGCATCCGTGTCGACGGCTGTCTCCAAGTAGGCGCCCGGAGGCCGCCGTACGCCTTGTGGCCTGTGCCGTCAGAAGAGCGTCAGAAGTCTTCCTGCCGCTCGCGGCTGCCGCGCCACAGCACCACCGCCGCGACCAGGATCACTCCGCCGAGGCCGCCCGCGAGGGGGGCCGCCCAGTCGGCGGTGTCGTTGCCGGTCTCGGCCGCGTCCGGGCCGGAGCCGAAGTACTTGTCGCCGTAGGCGGCGGCCTGGAGGCCCTCCGGCTTGAGGCGGCCGGCTTCGGTGAGGGCGGCCGCGGGGTCGACGAAGCCGAAGCCTCGGGAGTCGTCACGGCCGTCGGCCGGGGCGTTGCGGGCAGTGTCCTCCAGGAGTTTCTTGACCTGTGCCGGGGTCAGGTCCGGGTGGGCGGCCCTGATGAGCGCGACCGCGCCGGAGACGAAGGCGGAGGCGGCGCTCGTGCCCCAGCCCTCGTAGTACTCGTGGTCCGGGTCGGCGATGACGACGTCCACGCCGGGGGCGCTGACCGTGGCGTACCAGCGGCGGGTGGAGAAGGAGGCACGGGTGCCGAAGCGGTCGACGGCGGTCACGGCGATCACACCCGGATAGGCGGCCGGGTAGGAGATGTGGTCGCCCTTCTCGCCGCCGTTGCCGGCCGAGGCGACGACGACGGCGCCCTTCTTCAGCGCGTACTGGACGGCCTCGTCCTCTGCGGGTTCGGGGTGGGCGGAGGCGGAGTCGTCGCCCAGGGAGAGGTTGATGACGTCGGCGCCGTGGTCGGCGGCCCAGCGGATGCCTTCGGCGAGGGCGTTGCCGCGGGTGCTGCGGGCCTTGGCGCGGGCCGGGTCCTTGTCCTCGAGGATCACCCGGACGGGGAGGATCTTGGCCTCGGGGGCGATGCCCATGACACCGTCGGCGTTGCCGACGCCGTGTCCGTGGCCCGCGATGATGCCGGCCATCGCGGTGCCGTGGCGGGCCCAGGGGCGGTCGCCCTCCTTCGCGCCGAAGCCGATCATGTCCTTGCCGGTGAGGACGTTGCCGTCGAGGTCGGGGTGGTCGGCCTCGACGCCGGTGTCCAGGACGGCGACGGTGACGCCCGCGCCCTTGGTGGTGCGCCACGCCTGCTGGGTGTGCATCGCGTCCAGGGCCCACTGCTTGGCGCGTATGCCGTCGGCGTGCGCGACGGTGGGCGGGACGAGGGCGACCGAAGCGGCGAGCAGGACGCTCAGCAGGCCGGCCCGGCGGGTCGTACGGCTCACGGGTCGCGTGCGGCTCATGAGGGCTTCTCCGAGGGCGAGCTGACGGTCTTGCGCAGCCCGCGTTCGACGCGGTCGGCGAGGCCTTGGGCCTCGTTGCCGAGGCCGGCCTGGGCGGGGGCGGTGGTGGCGCCGGACTTCATGGCCTCGGCGGCGGGCAGCGGAGCGTCGACCTTACGGCCGTCCGCCCAGCCGGAGACGGCGTAGACGACGACGGGGGCGTCGGTGAGGACGGAGACGGTCCAGGAGGCGCGTTGCGCGGGGCCGAAGTCGGCGGCGACGGTGTCCTTGGCGGCGTACGGCCGGGGCATGAGGTCGGTGCGGCTGCCGAGACCCTCGTCCTTGAACCGTTTGCTGAGGGCGGTCATGGCGGCGGGGTCGGCCTTGGTGAAGAGGAGGCCGACGGTGGTGACGTAGCTCTCGGTGGCGTCGGTGTAGGTGGCGCGCAGGAGGCGTCCGCAGCCGACGGGTGTGAGGGCCTTGCGCAGCAGCGGGTCGAAGGCGTCCTTGCAGCCGCTGTCGGGGGCGACGGCGATACGCGTCCAGGTGCGGTCGGCTCCGCCGGGCCCGGCGCCCTGGCCCTCGACGGTGGGCGGGAACAGCTGGTCGACCGGGATGCTGTGCCACAGACCGCGGGCCGTGGCGAACGTGTCGCCCGTCCCGGCCTCCCCCGGCTCGCCGATGAGCCAACTCCCGGTCACCGCGCCGCCGATGAGGCCCAGTCCGAGCACGACACAGGCGGCCACCATGGCTATCCGGGGCCGCCCCCGCATCCCGAGCATCCCGAGGGACCGCGGCCGCACCTTGTCGTCGTACCCCTCCGGCTCCGCGAACGAGATCACGGGCCGCCCCGACCCGGGCGTCCCGCCGGGCGCCATGGGAGCGCTCCAGGAGAGGGAGGGGTCCGGGGAGAAGACGGGCGTACCGGAGGGCGGAGTACTGGGCGCCGAAGGAATCCGGGGAACGCTCGGAGGGCTGGTGGGCGGGGCGGGAACGCGGGAACGGCCGCCGGGGACGGTGGGCGCCCCGGACTGCCCGGAGCGGGTCTCGGGTTCGGTGGGACCCGAAGGCGTACGGGAGCTGCTTCCGGGGACGGGGGCCGAAGGGGTACGGGAGCTGGAGCGGCTGCCGGGAACGGTGCCCGGAGGAGACGTGCGTGGGCCGGTGGCCGGTGACGCGGGACGCCTGTCACTTCCGGGGGCCGTGCCCGGCGAAGACGCACCCGGGCCGTTTGACCGGCCGGCGGACGCCGAGGACGTGCGCGGGGGGCTGGTACGGCCCGGGGTCGGTGCCTCGTGCGCGGGTCGCGGGGGAAAGTCGGGGCGGCGCGCGGGCTCGGCGGGCGTCCCGGCCCGGTGGGTGTCCACCTCGGGGGGCAGCTCCGCGGGAATCGGGCGCATCCGGAAGGTCCTCTCCGACGCGGTCTCGACGGGCGCTCCGGAAGGGCGGGGCGGTATCGGGGGGCGATGAGGGGGACGTGGCGGCACGGAGCCGGACGCCGGGGCTGCGGTGCCGGGGGGAACCGGCACGGAGCCAGTCGCGGGACCCGCGGTCCCCGGCCTGCGCGCCGCGGAGGTACCGGAGCCGGGGCGAGACGGCACGAAGCGCTGCTCGAAGGGCCCGGCGCTCGGCCTGGGCGGCACGGAGCCGGTGCCAGATGTCCCGGCGCTCGCGGAAGCCGACCCCGAGCTCGGTACGGACGGGCCGGTGTCAGGCCGGGTCGGCGCGGGGCCGTGTGCCGGAGGGCCGGCGCTCGGCCTGGGCGGCACGGAGCCGGTGCCAGATGTCCCGGCGCTCGCGGAAGCCGACCCCGAGCTCGGTACGGACGGGCCGGTGTCAGGCCGGGTCGGCGCGGGGCCGTGTGCCGGAGGGCCGGCGCTCGGCCTGGGCGGTACCGTGCCCGGCACGGTGGGCCCAGAGGCGCGGGGAGCCGACACTGACGGCACGGCGTCAGGCCGGGTCGGCGTAGGGCCTCGGTGCGGTCGGCGGGGGGCTTGGGTGGGTTCGCCGTGGGGCGGCGTACCCGTCACGTCGGTGTCCCCCTGCGTGTCCCGGCCGGCTGACGGCGGGGTGTCGGGGAAGCGTGCGGAAGCCGGCGGCGGGGGCGGGGACGTGAGGGCGGCGTCACGGGGGGCCGGGGTACGCAGATTCGGGAAGCGCAGCCGGATGTCCTGGTCCTCGGAGGTCGCTCGGGTCCCGTCCGCCTCAGTGCCCCGCCGGGGCGGCGTCACCGCACCGGAACCGTCACCGCTCCCGGCAACGGCCGAGCCCCGCACGCCGGACCCGTCACTCCCCGCCGTACCAGCCGGGCGGCGCGCGCTGAGGAAGCCGTCCCATGGGCCACGGTCCGCCGCGGCGGGAACATTGGTGCGTGCCGCTCCCGTGGGGGGCGTCGTCGGTCGATCGGTGCCGGGGTCCCCCGTTGCGGGTGGTTCGGGCGGGAGTGGGGGGACGGCGGGGTGACGTGCCTCTGTGCTCATGCGGGCCACCCCCCGTTTCCTCGTGCCCGGGCCGTCTCCTCGTACGCGGGCCGTTTGTCGTCGTGGCCCGCCCGGGGCGGGCTCGGCCGTCCGGGCACGCATACCCACACGGGGAAACCGGCATCCCGGCGCGGGCCTGCGACCGGGGCCGGGACGTCCTCCGTGCGTGCGCGTCACTCTACGGGTTGTTCCTGGGCGAACGGGAACCAGTCCACGAGCCCGGGGCATCTGCCCGGAACGTCCCCCTACCCCGCGGTAATCCTGTCTGGCAGGCTGCGTTCATGACTGCGCGCGCCGCTGACCGGACCCGCTACGACCGGGCCACCGCCCATCTCGACGCCCCTGTGGCGATCGTGGACCTGGACGCCTTCGACGCCAACGCGGACGATCTCGTCCGCCGCGCCGGCGGCAAGCCGGTCCGGGTCGCCAGCAAGTCCGTACGCTGCCGGGCCCTGCTGGAACGCGTCCTGGCCAGGGACGGCTTCGCGGGAATCATGTCCTTCACCCTCGCCGAGTCCCTGTGGCTCGCGCGGTCCGGGTTCGACGACATCCTGCTCGCGTATCCCTCCGCCGACCGCGCCGGCTTCGCCGAACTGGCCGCCGATCCCAAGCTGGCCGCCGCCGTGACCGTCATGGTCGACGACCCGGCACAGCTCGGGTTCATCGACGAGGCGCGCGGCGGTGGACGCGAAGTCGTCCGGGTCTGCCTGGAGTTGGACACCTCGCTGAAGCTGTTCGGGGGCCGGGTGCGGGTCGGTGCCCTGCGCTCCCCGCTGCACTCTGCCGCCCAGGTCGCCGACATGGCCCGTGCCGTGGCCCGGCGGCCGGGGTTCAAGGTCGCCGGGATCATGGCGTACGAGGGGCACATCGCGGGTGTCGGGGACGCGGTCGCGGGACGGCCGTTCCGCTCGCGGGCCGTCCGGCTGATGCAGGCCACCGCCCGCCGGGAACTCGCCGAGCGGCGCGGTGAGGTGGTGCGCGCGGTGCGGGCCGTCGTGCCGGACCTGGAGTTCGTCAACGGCGGCGGCACGGGCAGTGTGCAGCACACCGCCGCGGAGGAAGCGGTCACCGAGATCGGCGCCGGTTCGGGGCTGTACGTGCCGCGGCTGTTCGACAACTACAGGTCCTTCAGCGGTCGTCCGGCGGCGCTGTTCGCCCAGCCCGTCGTACGGCGGCCGGGGGTCGGGGTCGTGACCGTCCTGGGCGGCGGCTATCCCGCCTCCGGCGCGGCCGGGCCCGACCGGCTGCCGGTGCCGTACCTGCCGGAAGGACTGAAGTACGACCCGCAGGAGGGGCCCGGCGAGGTCCAGACGCCGCTGCTCGGCTCCCCGGCCGACGATCTCCTGCTCGGCGACAAGGTGTGGTTCCGGCACGCCAAGGCCGGTGAGCTGTGCGAGCGTTTCGACGTGCTGCATCTGATCGAGGGGGACGCGGTGACGGCGACGGTCCCGACGTACCGCGGGGAAGGCCACACGTTCCTCTAGGCCCTCTCGAGGGCCCTCCCCCTCTCGGTCCTCCGGGTCAGTCCTCCGGACCGATGCTGCTGCCCACGCCGCCGCCCGTGTCCGCGTCGCCGATCGACCGGATCCCCTTGGTGATCCGGTCCATGTCGGCGAGCGGCGGCCCGTCCGGACCCGCGTCGAACACGAACCGCACGATCACCGGCGCCTCGCTGCCGACGCTGGACCGGAAGGCCAGCGACTGCACGTAACCGCCGGGTCCCTGGGCGGTCTTGACCCGCCAGCGCACGAAGTACCCGGCCCGGCCCGCCACCGCGACCGGCCCGGACTCGACGGTCCGGTGCGACTCGATGCCGCCGTAGAGGCGCCGGTCGAGGGAGTCGCGGTCGTACGCGGCGTCGGCGGCCTCGGGAATGTCCTGCTCGGCGAGGGTCCTGGGGGACTTCTCGTCGTTCTCGGTGACCGTGGAGGTGAGGACGAGGCCGTGCCGACAGGTGCCGACGCCGGCCGGGCAGTCGTACGTCCCGTCGTCGGTGGTCATGACGACGTCGTCTTCCGCGACGTTCTTCGGCGGGGTCCAGCCGTCAGGCAACGGCAGGGTGATGCCGTTGAGTTCGTCGACCACGACGTCCGGGGCGGCGCCGGTCGGCTCCGAGGGGGTCGGCGTGGGGGTGCCGGCGGGGGCCGTGGACGTGACGGCCGTCGGCAGGGCCTCCGCCGCCGGTCCGCCGGTGTCGTCGTCCTCGCCGAGTACCGCCACTCCCGTGACGATCGCGGCGCCGAGGACGACGGCCGCGGTGGTGAGGGCGACGGCCCTGGCCCGTCCTGACGCCCGGTCGGCCGGCTGCGGGGGCCCGGGGGCCTCGGGTGCGCGCAGGTGTCCGGTCCAGGCGGCCCCGTCCCACCAGCGCTCCAGATGGGGCGCCGACGGGTCGGGGTACCAGCCGGGCGGGGGCGTCATGCTCATTCCGGCACTGTAGGACGCGGGCTACAGGGGCGTGACGTATGCCCCCGAGATTCCGCCGTCCACCAGGAAGTCGGAGGCGTTCACGAAGGAGGAGTCGTCGCTGGCCAGGAAGGCGACGGCGGCGGCGATCTCCTCGGCCTCGGCGAACCGGCCGACCGGGATGTGCACGAGACGGCGGGCGGCCCGCTCGGGGTCCTTGGCGAACAGCTCCTGGAGCAGGGGGGTGTTGACCGGTCCCGGGCACAGGGCGTTGACCCGGATGCCCTCCCGCGCGAACTGCACGCCCAGTTCCCGGGACATGGCGAGAACACCGCCCTTGGAGGCCGTGTACGAGATCTGCGAGGTCGCCGCTCCCATCCGGGCCACGAAGGACGCCGTGTTGATGATGGAGCCCTTGCCCTGGCGCCGCATGTACGGGATGGCGGCCTTGCAGCACAGGTAGACGGAGGTCAGGTTGACCTCCTGGACGCGCTTCCATGCCTCCAGGCCGGTCTCCAGGATGGAGTCGTCGTCGGGCGGGGAGATGCCGGCGTTGTTGAAGGCGATGTCGACGCTGCCGTAGGTGTCGTACGCCGTCTTGAACAGCGCCTCGACCTGCTCGGGGTCGGTGACGTCGACCTTCACGAAGGTGCCGCCGACCTCCTCTGCGGCCGCCTTCCCGCGGGTCTCGTCGACGTCACCGAGGACGACGTGGGCGCCCTCGGAGGCGAGCCGGCGCGCGGTGGCGAGACCGATGCCGCTGCCGGCTCCGGTGATGACGGCGGTACGGCCGACGAGGCGGCGGCAGACGATGTCGTCAGTCGATGCGGTCACTGTGCGGGGCCCTCCGTGCTGATGAAGACGTTCTTGGTTTCGGTGAAGGCGGTGAGGGCGTCCGGGCCGAGCTCGCGGCCGATGCCGGACTGCTTGAAGCCGCCGAAGGGTGTCCAGTAGCGGACGCTGGAGTGCGAGTTGACGGACAGGTTGCCGGCGCGGACGGCCTGCGAGACGCGCAGGGCGCGGCCGACGTCCCGGGTCCAGATGGAACCGGCCAGGCCGTAGTCGGTGGCGTTGGCCAGGGCCACGGCCTCCGCCTCGTCCTCGAAGGGCAGGACGACCGCGACGGGGCCGAAGACCTCCTCGACGGCCACGCGCGCGTGGGGGTCGACGCCGGTCAGGACGGTGGGCGGGAACCAGAATCCGGGGCCTTCGGGGGCCTTGCCGCGGATGCCGGGCGCGTCGGCGTCGACGTACGAACGGACGCGGTCCAGCTGGGACTTGGAGATCAGCGGGCCCATCTGGGTCTGCTCGTCGGCCGGGTCGCCGACGCGGACCGACTCGATGCCCGGGGCCAGCAGGTCCAGGAAGCGGTCGTACGCGCCGCGCTGGACGAGAATCCGGGTGCGGGCGCAGCAGTCCTGGCCGGAGTTGTCGAGGAAGGACATGGGAGCCGCTGTGGCGGCGGCTTCGAGGTCGGCGTCGGCGAAGACGATGTTGGGGCTCTTGCCGCCGAGTTCGAGGGTGACGCGCTTGAGCAGGGCCGAGCCCTTGGCGAGCACCTGCTTGCCCACGGCCGTCGACCCGGTGAAGACGATCTTCGCCACGCCCGGATGCTCGACGAGCGCGTTGCCCGCGACGGGGCCGTGACCGGGCAGCACCTGGAACAGTCCTTCGGGCAGACCGGCTTCCAGGGCGAGTTCGGCCAGGCGCAGGGCGGTCAGCGGGGTGGTCTCGGCGGGCTTGAGGATCACGGCGTTGCCGGCGGCGAGCGCCGGGGCGGTGCCCCAGGCCGCGATCGGCATCGGGAAGTTCCAGGGGGCGATGACGCCGACGACACCCAGGGGTTCGAGGATCGTGACGTCGAGGCCGCCGGGGACCGGGATCTGGCGTCCGGTCAGCCGTTCCACTCCCCCGGCCGCGTAGTCGAGCAGGTCGCGGACGTTGCCCGCCTCCCAGCGGGCGTTGCCGACGGTGTGGCCGGCCTCCCGGACCTCCAGCCGGGCCAGCTCCTCTCGGTGCTCGTCGACGGCGACGGCGAACCGGCGCAGCAACCGGGCGCGGTCCCCGGGGGCGAGGGCGGCCCACCGGGCCTGTGCCGCGGTGGCGCGTACGACGGCGGCGTCCACGTCGGCGGCGGTGGCGGCCGGGACGGTGGCGACGACCTCCTCGGTGGCCGGGTTGAGTACCTGGAGCTCGTGCTCGTAGGACACGGCAGAACCTCTCACAAGCGTTCGAAGGAGCGGCGCAGCTCCCAGTCGGTCACCGCGGCGTCGAAGGCGTCCAGTTCGACGCGGGCCATGTTGCGGTAGTGGGCGACGACCTCGTCGCCGAAGGCGGCCTTGGCGATCGGGCTGTTCTCCCAGAGCTCGGCGGCTTCGCGCAGGGTGGTCGGCACCTGCTCGAACCCGGCGGAATAGGCGTTGCCCGAGCACGCCTCGGGCAGCTCCAGCTTCTGCTCGATGCCGTGGAGTCCGGCCGCGACGAGCCCGGCCACCGCGAGGTACGGGTTGACGTCGCCGCCGGGCAGCCGGTTCTCGAAGCGCATGGAGCGGCCGTGGCCGACCACGCGCAGTGAGCAGGTGCGGTTGTCGTAGCCCCAGGCGACGGCCGTCGGGGCGAAGGAGCCCGGCTGGAACCGCTTGTAGGAGTTGATGTTGGGGGCGTAGAGGAGGGAGAAGTCGCGCAGTGCGGCCAGCTGTCCGGCGAGGAAGTGGCGCATGACCTCCGACATGCCGCCCTGGTCCTGCGGGGAACCCGCCATGGCGTTGTTTCCGGCCGCGTCCGCGAGCGAGAGGTGGATGTGGCAGGAGTTGCCCTCGCGCTCGTTGTACTTGGCCATGAAGGTGATCGAGACGCCCTCCTGGGAGGCGATTTCCTTGGCGCCGGTCTTGTAGACGGCGTGCTGGTCGCAGGTGACCAGGGCGTCGTCGTAGCGGAAGGCGATCTCGTGCTGGCCGGGGTTGCACTCGCCCTTGGCGGACTCGACGGTGAGTCCGGCGGCGCCCATCTCGTTGCGGATGCGGCGCAGCAGGGGCTCGATGCGGCCGGTGCCGAGCACCGAGTAGTCGATGTTGTACTGGTTGGCCGGGGTGAGCCCGCGGTAGTTGGCGTCCCACGCCTGCTCGTAGGTGTCCTTGAAGACGATGAACTCCAGCTCCGTGCCCACCTGGGCGGTGAAGCCGTGCTCGGCCAGGCGTTCCAGCTGGCGGCGCAGGATCTGGCGGGGAGCGGCGACGACCGGGGAGCCGTCGGTCCAGGCGAGGTCGGCGACCAGCATCGCCGTACCGGCGTTCCAGGGGACGCGGCGGAGCGTGGACAGGTCGGGGTGCATGGCGAAGTCGCCGTAGCCGCGGTCCCAGGAGGACATGGCGAACCCGTCGACGGTGTTCATGTCGATGTCGACGGCGAGCAGGTAGTTGCAGCCCTCGGTGCCGTGGTGCAGGACCTCGTCGAGGAAGAAACGGGCGGCGAACCGCTTGCCCTGGAGCCGCCCTTGCATGTCGGGGAAGGCCAGGACGACAGTGTCGATCTCACCGCCGGCGACGAGGGTGTGCAGCTCCTCGACGCTCAGCGGGGGTGTGCGGTCTGCCACGGGAAAGCCTCCTTCGGCTTCGTCGGTCAGCCGGAAGCCATAAGGTATTGCGGAGAACCATTGCTTGGGAAGGGGGCACGGCCACATGGCGGTGGACGCTGACGGCGGCGGCCCGGAGGACCGGCTGACACCGGTGCTGCGCCCGGTGCGGGCGGGCAACGGCTTCGAGGAGGCACTGGAGCAGATCCTCCAGGTCGTACGGCTCGGTCTGGTGCCGGGCGGGGAGCGGCTGCCCGCGGAGCGGGAGCTGGCGGAACGGCTCGGGATCAGCCGGGTCACCCTGCGCGAGGTGCTGAAGGTGCTCCAGGACCAGGGGCTGGTGGAGTCGCGGCGCGGGCGGTACGGCGGAACGTTCGTGCTGCCGCGTGCGGACGCCCGTGGCGAGGACGAGCTGCGGCGGCGGATCGCCGAGGTCGACATCGAGGACGTACTCCGCTTCCGGGAGGTTCTGGAGGTGGGTGCGGCCGGGCTGTGCGCGACGCACGGGCTGTCGGCGGAGCAGGCGGAGCGGCTGCGGGAGGCGCTGGCCGCCACGCAGGACGCGCCGCTGTCCGAGTACCGGCGCCTGGACACGCTGCTCCACCTCACACTCGCCGAGCTGTGCGGCTCGCCGACGCTGACCGCGCGGTACGCGGCGGTACGTGCCTCGGTGAACGACCTCCTCGGCTGCATCCCGCTGCTGGTGCGCAACCTGGAGCACTCCCAGCGCCAGCACGCCGCGCTGGTCGAGGCGGTCCTCGACGGGGACGCGGACGGGGCCCGGGAGATGATGCGGGAGCACTGCGCGGGCACGGCGGCGCTGCTGCGGGGGTTCCTGGCCTGAGCAGGAGATCTGCCGTGGTGAAAAGGTTTGACTCAAATCCATTGAGGGGTCGGAGGAGCGCATGCCGGGCAGGCCGCTGATCGGTGTCAGTACATACCTGGAGGCCGGGGCGCGCTGGGGCGTGTGGGAGCTGGAGGCGGCGCTGCTGCCCGCCGGGTACCCCCGGCTGGTGCAGCACGCGGGCGGGCTGGCCGCGATGCTCCCGCCGGACGCCCCGGAGCACGCCGCAGCGGCCGTCGCCCGTCTCGACGGCCTGGTGATCGCGGGCGGCCCGGACGTCGAGCCGGTCCGTTACGGCGCACGGGCCGACCCCCGCACCGGGCCGCCCGCCCGCGCCCGGGACGCCTGGGAACTCGCCCTGATCGAGGCGGCCCTGGCCGCGCGGATCCCGCTGCTGGGCATCTGCCGGGGCATGCAGCTGCTGAACGTCGCCCTCGGCGGCACCCTCGTCCAGCACATCGACGGGCACGCGGTGCAGCCCGGGGTCTTCGGCCGGCACTCCGTGAAGCCGGTCCCCGGCACGGTGTACGGCGACATCGCCCCGGAGGAGACGTCGGTGCCCACCTTCCACCACCAGTCGGTCGACCGTCTCGGCACGGGCCTGATCGTCTCGGCGCACGCGGCGGACGGGACGGTGGAGGCGGTCGAACTTCCGGGGTCCTGCTGGGTGGTGGGTGTGCAGTGGCATCCGGAGATGGGCGAGGACGTACGGGTCATGCGGGCGCTGGTCGAGGCGGCCTCCTCGTAGCGCAGGCCCGCAGCGGCGCCCTCCTACCCGCGCGTGAGCGACAGCAGCTCCCTGGCCGGTCCCACCGGCCGGTGCCCCGTGGGCCACACCGCCCGCAGGTCACGGGCCAGGGACACGTCCGCCACCGGCACGCTCACCAGCCGCCGCATCGCCAGCTCCTCCCGCACGGCCAACTCGCTCAGCACCGCCGGCCCCGCCCCGCTCACCGCCGCCGCCTTCACGGCCGTGGTGGAGGACAGCTCGATCAGCGGACGCGCCAGGCCGCCCAGTGCCCTGTCGAGGACCTGCCGCGTGCCGGAGCCCTTCTCGCGCAGGATCAGCGGCGTCACCGCGAGCTCCGACGCCTCCAGTGGACGGCGACGGCGGGCCCACGGATGCCCCGGCGCCGTCACCACGATCAGGCGGTCGTGGGCGATGACCACGGAGTCCAGGCCGGTCGGGACGCTGAGCCCCTCGACGAACCCCAGGTCCGCTTCGCCCGACAGCAACCGCTCCGCCACCGCCGCCGAGTTGCCCGCGAGCAGTGACACCGCGGTGTCCGGCCGCTGGGCGCGCAGGGCGAGCAGCCAGCCCGGCAGCAGGTACTCGGCGATGGTCATGCTCGCCGCCACTCGCAGCCGCGAGTCCCGCCGGTCCCGCAGCGCCTGCGCCCCCGCGTCGAACGCCTCGGCCGCCTCCACGATCCGCCGGGCCCAGTCCGTGACGAGCGCCCCGGTGTCGGTGAGCCGGGAGCCGCGCGGCGAACGGTCCACCAGCGCCACTCCCAGCTGGCGTTCCATCGAGCGGAGCCGGCTGCTGGCCGCCGGCTGCGTGATGCCCAGCTCGCGCGCCGCCTGGCCGAGACTTCCGAGCCGGGCCACCGCCAGCAGCAGCTCCAGCGCCCCGAGTTCCGGCACCCGGTGCGACAGCGAGCCGCCCACCTCGTACCGGGAGTTCTCCTGTTCCGCATCGTCGCTCATAAAGACAGCTTATGTCCTCATAGGGACATACTCCCTGGTAGCGGCCCGTCCCCGGCGAGACGGTGGACACATGGTCACCGCAGCCCGGCCCCTCCCCCGTGCCACCGCACACCCGCCGCGCGCCCTCGCCGTCCGCCACCTCGGACCGAACTGGTACGCCTGCGTCATGGGCACCGCCATCGTCGCCACCGCCGGAGCCGGCCTGCCCTTCCAGGTCCCCGGCCTGCGCACCGTCTGCACCGCCGTCTGGGCCCTCTCCCTGACACTGCTCCTGGCCCTGCTCGGCGCCCGGGCCCTGCACTGGAGGCACCACCGCGACCAGGCCCGCGCCCACCTCCTGGACCCGGCCACGGCCCCCTTCTACGGCTGCCTCGCCATGGCCCTGCTCGCCGTCGGCGGCGGCACCCTCACCCTCGGCCGGGACTGGATCGGCACCGAGGCGGCGGTGGCCGTCGACGCCGTGCTGTTCACCGCCGGTACGGTCGTGGGGCTGGCGGCGGCCGTCGCCGTGCCGTACCTGCTGGCCGTACGCCATCGCGTGGAGCCCGGTCAGGCGACGCCCGTGTGGCTGCTGCCCGTCGTCGCGCCCATGGTGTCGGCCGCGCTCGGGCCGCTCCTGGTGCCGCACCTGCCGCCCGGTCAGCCGCGGGAGACCCTGCTGTTCGCCTGCTGCGCGATGTTCGTGCTGAGCCTGCTCGCGACCCTGGCCGTGCTGCCGATGGTCTTCGCCCGGCTGATCGCCGGCGCGCCGCTGCCCCTCGTTCTCACCCCGACCCTGTTCCTGGTGCTCGGCCCGCTCGGCCAGTCCACGACCGCCGCCGGCCACTTCGCGGACGTGGCGCCGGGAGTCGTACCGGCTCCGTACGGCGCGGGCTTCGGCGTCTTCGCGGTCCTGTACGGCGTTCCCGTCCTGGGCTTCGCCCTGCTGTGGTGCGCACTGGCCGCCGTGCACGTCCTGCGCGCCCGGCGGCAGGGCATGGGCTTCGCGATGACCTGGTGGGCGTTCACCTTCCCGGTGGGCACCTGCGTCACCGGCGCGGAGACGCTGGCCCGGCACACCGGGCTGCTCGCCTACGACTGGCTCGCCGTCGTCCTGTACGGCGTCCTCGTCGCCGCCTGGGCCATCGCCGCCGTGCACACAGCGCGCGGCCTGCTCAGCGGCTCGCTGCTCGCAGCGCCTCGCCCAGCACCCGCGGCGCCTCGGCCAGCGACGGCCCGTACCACGTCAGGTGCCGTCCGCTGACCAGCGCGCAGGGCAGGCCGGGGAAGGCCTCCGGGCCGTCGTCGGCGGTGAAGCGGTAGGGCTCGTCGGGCAGGACGACGACGTCCGGGGCGGCGGCCCGCAGCTCCTCGACGGGGATGCGCGGATAGCGCTCCGCGTGTCCCGCGTACAGGTGGTCGACGCCCAGGCGGGAAAGGACGTCGCCTGCGAAGGTGTCCCGGCCCAGGACCATCCACGGCCGCCGCCAGATCGGGACGACCGCTGTCCTGCGGTGCTCGGGCGGCGGTGGCGCCGACCAGGCTTCCTCGGCCTCGTCGAGCCAGCGAGGGCTGGTCCTCGCCCCGCAGGCGCACAGCACGCGCCGGAGTTCCCGCAGGGCCTGCGGCACGTCCCGCACCTCGGTCACCAGCACCTCGACGCCCGCCTCTCGCAGGGCGGCCAGGTCGGGGACGCGGTTCTCCTCCTCGTTGGCGATCACCAGGTCGGGGGCGAGGGCGACGATCCGGTCGACCTTCGGGTTCTTGGTACCGCCGACGCGCACCACGTCGAGGCCGGCCGGGTGCGTGCACCAGTCGGTGGCGCCGACCAGGGTGCCGGTCTCGGCCACGGCCTCCGTGAGGGACGGGACGAGCGAGACGACCCTCACCGGCGCGGCCGGTCCTGGACCGCCTCGATGTGCTCGGCCACGGCGACGACGACCACGCGGGTCTCGGCCACGGTCGCCCGCCAGCGGTGCCGGACGCCACCGGTCAGGTACAGGGTGTCGCCGCGGCCGAGGCGGTAGGCGCGGCCCTCGGCCTCGATCTCGACGCCGCCGTCGGCGACGTACATCAACTGGTCGTTGCGGTACTGGAATTCACGGCCCGCGTCGTGGTCGCCGGTGAACTCCGAGGCGTGCATCTGGTGGTGACCGCGCACCAGGGAGCGCATCCGGGGTTCGAGCGGCGGAGCCTCGGTTCCCTCCAGGCGCACGACGTCGACGCTGCACGCCGGGTCGGCGGCGGCGAGGAGTTCGACCGCGGTGGTGCGCAGGGCGTCGGCGACCTTTTCGAGGGAGCTGCGGCTGGGGCGCGCGCGTTCGTTCTCGACCTGGCTCAGGAACGGGACCGACAGCCCGCTGCGCTCGGCCACGACGGCGAGGGTGAGCTCCAGCGCCCGGCGCCGACGCCGTACGGCCGCGCCCACCCGAAGGGGCTGTTCTTTGTGGTCGCCCATCGCTCGGCTCCCTCCTCGGCTCGTCGGTCCGCTTCCCTCGCGCCACGGTTCGGACTCACTGCTCCTGATGACTTCTCTGCACCCTACGCATGTTCGCCAAACCGTTTCATGCGCCCGTCACATCGCGGACACACCACCTGTCACCGGACCTCACAGATCGCGCCAGGTGATCGGCTCCCCACGGTCGCCGGACGTAGTCGTCCCCCGCGGGACGAAGGGGCCGACCAGCAGGCCGGACGGTGGCCGGGGCCAGAGGTCGGTGACTTTGTGTGATTGGCCGGATCCCGCTCGCGGAGGGGGTCCGGACATGACCCGAGGGGCGGGCCTCACCACACGCTGTCAGGACGCGTGGGGAGGCCCGCCCCTCGGGCGGCTTCGGTGCGGCGGCTACCGCGGGGTCATCCGGCCGACCATGTCCGGGTGCTCCTTGAGCCACGCGGCGACCGCTTCCTCCTCGTGGCCCTGGCCGCGCTCGTTGATCTCGGCCTCCAGGCTGCCGAGCTCGTCCTCGCTCATCTTGAAGTTCTTGATCCACTTCGTGAGCTGGGGGTACTCCCCGGGGAACTTCTCGTTGGAGATGGTGCGGATCGTGTTGCCCTCGCCGAAGAACTTCTTGTCGTCCTTCAGCTTGGTGAGGTCGTACTGGCTGTACGCCCAGTGCGGCGACCACAGGACGACCGCGACGGGCTCCTTCTTGGCGTAGGCGCGCTTGAGTTCGGCCAGCATCGCCGGCGTGGAGCCGTCGACGACCTCGTACTCCTTGTCCAGGCCGTAGCCGGGCAGGACCTTGGTCTTGAGCAGGTTCATCTCGCCGGTGCCCGGCTCGATGCCGATGATCTTCCCGTCGAAGAGACCGGCCTTGCCCTTGAGGTCCTCGTAGGACGTGACGCCCTTGACGTAGGAGGGCACCGCGATCTCCAGCGAGGTCGGCTCGTACCAGGTGCCCAGGTCCGCGAGTCTGTCCTTGCTTTTGTCCCAGTAGTTCTTCTGCGCGTACGGCAGCCAGGCGTCGAAGTTGAGGTCGAGGTCACCGGAGGCGAGGCCCGTGTAGACCGGGCCGACGTCCATCTGCTTGAGGTTCAGCCGGTAGCCGCGCCGCTCCAGGACGTTCTTCCACAGGTAGGTGACGGCGATGTCCTCGTCCCAGGGGAACCAGGCCACGTCGATCGGGTTCTTGGCCTCGGCGGGGGTGGCGCCGGAGCCGCTCGCGAGCGGGGCCAGCTTGTCGACGAGGCCGGGGTTCTTCTTCAGCCAGGCGCGGACGGCGTCCTGCTGCTTGCCTTCACCCGCCTTGTTGATCTCGGCTTCGAGGCCGGTGAGCTGCTTCTCGTCCATCGTGAAGTTCTTCAGCCACTCACCGACGACCGGGTTGTCGTCCGCGAAGCCCTTGCGGGCGACCGTGTGCACGCCGTCGCCCTTGCCCCAGGCGCCCTTGGGGTCCTTGAGCTTCTTCAGGTCGTAGTCGCTGTACGCCCAGTGCGGCGACCAGAGCGTGACGACGATCGGGTCCTTCTTGCTGTAGGCCCGCTTGAGCTCGGCCAACATCGCCGGCGTGGAGCTGTCGACGACCTGGTACTCCTTGTCCAGGCCGTACTCCTTGAGGACCTTGCTCTTGAGCAGGCTCATCATGCCGGCGCTGGACTCGATGCCGGTGATCTTCCCGCCGAAGGTTGCGGCCTTGCCCTTGAGGTCCGCCAGCGAGTCGATGCCCTTCATGTAGGAGGGCACGCTCAGCTCCAGGGAGGTCTGGCCGTACCAGGCACCGAGGTCCTCGAGCTCGCCGCCGTACTTCTTCCAGTACTGCTCGTGGGTGGTCGGCAGCCAGGCGTCGGTCTGGAAGTCGACGCTGCCCTGGGCGAGGGAGGTGTAGAGCGGGCCGGCGTCGAACTGCTTGGTGTCGACCTGGAAGCCGCGCTCCTCCAGGATCTCCTTCCACAGGTAGGTGGAGGCGACGCCCTCGTCCCACGGGATGTAGCCGATGGTGATCTTCTTGCCCTGGCCGACGTCCTTGCCGTCGGCGACGGCCGTGGAGCCGCCCGTGCTGTTGCCGAAGACGCCCATGCCGCCCGCCACGAGGGCGAGGACGACGATGCCGACCACGGCGATCTGCGGGCGCGGCCGGTACGACCAGACCTTCACGCCCTGCGCGGCGCGTGCCCTGGCGGCGGCGCGGCGGCCCAGCGGGGAGACGTGGACGCCCAGGGCGCCGGTCATGCGGTCGAGGTAGATCGCGAGGATCACGATGGCGACGCCGGCCTCGGAGCCGAGGCCGATGTTGAGCTGGCCGATGGCCTGGTTGACGTCGCCGCCGAGGCCGCCGGTGCCGACCATGCCGGCGATCGCGGCCATGGACAGGCCCAGCATGATGACCTGGTTCACGCCGGCCATGACGGTGGGCAGCGCGAGCGGCAGCTGGACGCGCAGCAGTGTGTCGCGCGGGGTGGTGCCGAACGCCTGGGCGGCCTCGACCAGTTCCTTGTCGACCTGGCGGATGCCCAGCTCCGTCATGCGCACCCCGGGAGCGAGCGCGAAGATCAGGGTCGCGACGATGCCCGCGGATGCGCCGGTGCCGAAGAACAGGATCGCCGGGATGAGGTAGATCATCGCGGGCAGCGTCTGCATGAAGTCCAGCACCGGCCGGACCAGTCCGCTGACCCGGTCGGAGCGTGCCGCCCAGATGCCCACCGGCACGGATATCACCAGCGCGATGAGCGTGGCGACGAGGACGAGCGACAGGGTCACCATCGCGTTGTCCCACAGTTCGAGGGAGTCGATGAAGGCGAATCCCGCGAAGGTGAGCACACCAGCCAGCGTGCCGCGCAGCCAGAACGCGAGCACGGCGAAGATGGCCGCGAGGATCAGGGGTTCGGGCGCCTGGAGGACGGCGTTGATGCCGTCGTAGGTACCGGTGAAGACGGTCTTGAGGAAGTCGAAGAGCCAGGCCATGTGGCCGAGCAGCCAGTCGACGGCGTCGTTGACCCAGTCGCCGAGCGGAATCCTAGGCACGGGACACCACCTTGTCCCCGCCCTTGTCCCGGGGGGAGTCGCAGGCCACCGGGGCGCCCTGCTCGTCGCCGAGGAACCCGACGAGCCGCTGTCTGGGTACGACGCCGACGGGTGCGCCTTCCGCGTCGAGGACCGTCACGGGGTGTGTCACACGGGCGCTGATCGCGCACAGTTCGGCGAACGGCGTGTCGGGCGTCGCGGTCTCGCACGAACACCGGCCCTCGTCGCCCCGCACGTCCGTGTCCATCACGGCGGACGCGGTCAGGACGCGGGAGCGGTCGACGTCCTGGATGAAGGAGGCCACGTAGTCGTTCGCCGGGCGGATGAGGATGTCCTCGGCCGTGCCGTTCTGGACGATGCGGCCGTCGCGCATGACGGCGATGCGGTCGCCGAGGCGCATGGCCTCGTTGAGGTCGTGGGTGATGAAGACGATCGTCTTCTTCAGGGTCTGCTGGAGCTGGAGCAGTTGGTCCTGCATGTCCCGGCGGATCAGCGGGTCGAGCGCGCTGAAGGACTCGTCCATGAGCAGCAGGTCGGCGTTGGTGGCGAGGGCGCGGGCCAGGCCCACGCGCTGCTGCATGCCGCCGGACAGTTCGTCGGGCCAGGACTTCTCCCAGCCGTCCAGGCCGCACATGGCCAGGGCCTCGGCGGCACGCGCCTCCCGCTCGCGGCGGGGCACGCCCTGGACTGACAGGCCGTAGGCCGCGTTCTCCAGGACGCTGCGGTGCGGGAAGAGCGCGAAGTGCTGGAAGACCATGCTGATCTTCTTCGCGCGGACCGCGCGCAGATCGCGGTCGGTGAGCGCGGTGAGGTCCTGGTCGTCGAAGCGGACACGTCCCGCGGTCGGCTCCAGGAGGCCGTTGAGCATGCGCAGCAGCGTGGACTTGCCGGATCCGGACAGGCCCATCACGACGAAGATCTGGCCGGGCTCCACCGTGAAGGAGGCGTCGATCACCGCCGCCGTGGTGCCGTCGGCACGCAGTTCCTCCCGGTCGGCGCCCTGCCGGAGCCGTTCGACTGCCTCGTCCGGTCGTCTGCCGAACACCTTGTAGAGCGCTTCGGCCTCAAGTCTGGATGACACGCGTACCTCTTGTCTCGACGGCCAGGAACGCGGAGGCGAAGGGCCACTGACAGTTGAATGCGCAACCGGCATCGCTCCGGAAGCCGCACCTGCCCTGGCCGGTACGGGTCAAACGCACAGGTGGTCCAGTTCACAGGACGTTTACGCGCGGTAAGCGCTGCGTCGCCGACACGTCTCTGTCCGTGGCGTACGGCATGATGCGTGGCGTGACCGGACGACTGATGCTCCTCGACACCGCCTCGCTCTACTTCCGCGCCTACTTCGGCGTGCCGGACTCCGTGAAGGCCCCGGACGGCACGCCGGTGAACGCCGTGCGCGGACTTCTGGAGTTCATCGACCGCCTGGTCAAGGACCACCGCCCCGATCACCTGGTGGCCTGCATGGACGCCGACTGGCGTCCCCACTGGCGGGTCGAGCTGATCCCCTCCTACAAGGCCCACCGCGTCGCCGAGGAGCACGCGGCGGGCCCCGACGAGGAGGAGGTGCCGGACACGCTCTCACCGCAGGTGCCGGTCATCGAGGCCGTCCTCGACGCGCTGGGCATCGCGCGCGTGGGCGTGGCCGAGTACGAGGCGGACGACGTGATCGGCACGTTCACCGCCCGGGCCGAGGGCCCCGTCGACATCGTCACCGGCGACCGCGACCTGTACCAGCTGGTGGACGACGGGCGCGGGGTGCGCGTGCTGTACCCGCTCAAGGGCGTCGGCACGCTGCAGCTGACGGACGAGGCGTGGCTGCGGGAGAAGTATGGGGTCGACGGCAGAGGGTACGCAGATCTTGCGCTGCTGCGCGGCGACCCGAGCGACGGCCTGCCGGGGGTGCCCGGCATCGGCGAGAAGACCGCGGCCAAACTGCTCGCCGAGTTCGGCGACCTGGCCGGGATCATCGCCGCGATCGACGACCCCAGGGCGAAGCTCACCCCGACGCAGCGCAGGCGTCTGGACGAGTCACGGCCGTATCTGGCGGTGGCACCGAAGGTCGTCAAGGTCGCGGACGACGTTCCGCTGCCGGAGGTCGACACGGCACTGCCGCGGGTGCCGCGCGACGCCGTGGCGCTGAAGGAGCTGGCGGCCCGCTGGGGGCTGGGTGGATCATTGCAGCGGCTGCTCGCGACGCTTGTCGCGTAGGCGGTGCCCCGGGGGTTTTCTTGAAGAGGTGTTTGCTTACCAACCTCTCATGTGGGGGGTGTTCACTGGGGGGAAGTGCTAACTTAGGTAAGCCTAAGCAAAGGGAACTGGGAGGCCGTCATGGCAGAACGACCGGGACGACAGCCGCGGAAGCCCCACTTCGCACAGGTCGTCCGGACCGAACGGCTGACCCCGCACATGCAGCGCGTCGTGCTCGGCGGCGAGGGGCTGGCCCACTTCGCCCCGGACACCTGCACGGACCACTACGTGAAACTGCTGTTCCCGGCGGATGGCGCGACCTACCCCGAGCCCTTCGACTTGCAGCGGATTCGCGAGGAGTTCCCGCGCGAGCAGTGGCCCGTGACCCGGACGTACACGGTCCGCGCCTGGGATCCCCAACACCGCGAGCTGACACTGGACTTCGTGATCCACGGCGACGAGGGCCTGGCCGGACCGTGGGCGCTGCGCGCCCAACCGGGTGAAACCGTGTGGTTCATGGGCCCCGGCGGCGCCTACGCCCCCGACCCGGCCGCCGACTGGCATCTGCTCGTCGGCGACGAGAGCGCCCTGCCCGCGATCGCCCGCTCCCTGGAAGCGCTGCCCGCCGGCGCCCGCGCCCACGCCTTCATCGAGGTCTCCGGTCCGGAGGAAGAGCAGAAGATCGACTCCGATGTGGAGGTCGTCTGGCTGCACCGTGGCGAGGGCCGCATCGGCGACGCGCTGACCGAGGCGGTACGGGCCCTTGAGTTCCCGGAAGGCCGCGTGCACGCGTTCGTGCACGGCGAGGCGCACTTCGTGAAGCAGCTGCGCCATCTCCTGCGGGTGGAGCGCGCGGTCGCCCGCGAGGACCTGTCGATCTCCGGCTACTGGCGGCTCGGCCACGACGAGGACGGCTGGCAGGCCTCCAAGCGGGACTGGAACGCGCGCATCGAGGCGGAGCAGGAGGGGACGGCGCCCGCCGCCTGACCCGTCGACCTCAAGGGCGGCCCGTGCTGGAGCACGGGCCGCCTTCGCGTTGCCCCACGGACCACTGCGCTGAAGTACCGCGACTCCTGCACAGACGCGATACGTCGCGATGGCGGACGCGCGGCAGGAGCGTGAGCACTTGGGCCCGCTACAGATACGGCGGCGTCATGCGGGCGAAACAGGTGCTACCTAATTTCTGTCACCCGACAGGAATTCCGCTCCCTGCGCTGAAGGCAGGTGCCGCCGTGACGACCACCACCCCCTCCGAGGTACGCCCCGATCCCCCGCACTCCCCCGACGACCGCTCCCTCACCGAGTTCGGCTACCGCCAGGAACTGCACCGCAGCCTGGGCCGGTACGCGTCCTTCGCAGCCGGGTTCTCCTTCATCTCCGTCCTGACGACCGTCTTCCAGTTCTTCGCCTTCGGGTACGCGTTCGGCGGCCCCGTCTTCTTCTGGACCTGGCCGGCGGTACTGGTCGGGCAGCTCATGGTGGCCGCCTGCTTCGCCGAACTGGCCGCCCGCTATCCGATCTCCGGCGCCATCTACCAGTGGTCGTCGCGTCTGTCGAACCTCACCTTCGGCTGGTTCGCCGGCTGGATCATGGTGATCGGGCAGATCGTCGTGGTCGCGGCCGCGGCACTGGCGCTGCAGCTGGTGCTGCCGGCGATCTGGTCCGGCTTCCAGCTGATCGGCACCGACTCGGCGATCACCTCGGCGGACGGCGCGGCCAACGCGGCCGTCCTCGGCGTGATCCTGCTGTCGCTGACCACACTGGTGAACATCCTCGACAACCGCGTGATGTCCGTGATCAACCGCGTCGGCGTCACCGCCGAGATCATCGGCGCGGTCCTGATCGTCGTCCTGCTGCTGACCCACTCCGAGCGCACCCCCGGCATCACCTTCCACACCGAGGGCGCCGCCCAGTCCGGCCTGCTCGGGGCCCTGCTGGTGGGCTCGTTCGCGGCGGCCTACGTGATGATCGGCTTCGACAGCGCGGGCGAGATGAGCGAGGAGACGCACCATCCGCGGCGCACCGCGCCCCGCACCATCCTCGTCGCGCTCGGCGCGGCCGGCCTGCTCGCCACGCTGATCGTCCTCGGCGGCCTGCTCGCCGCCCCCAGCCTCACCGACGGGCGTCTGGCCGTCGACGGCCTGAGCTACGTCCTCACCAGCAGCCTGGGCGACGGCGTGGGCCGCGTCCTGCTGGCCGACGTGGTGGTGGCGATCGCCGTGGCCACCCTGGCCATCCAGACGGCCGCCTGCCGGATGCTGTTCTCCATGGCCCGCGACGGCCAGCTCCCCTTCTCCGGCCGCCTCGCCAAGGTCAACCCGCGCACGGGCATGCCGAGCGCCCCGGCCCTGGTGGTCGGCGTCCTGGCGGCGGCCCTGCTGCTGCTCAACTTCGCCTCCCCGGACGCCTTCCTGGCCATCGGCACCACCTGCATCGTGATGCTGTACCTGGCGTACGCGATGGTCACCGGCCCGCTCCTGGTCCGCCGCCTGCGCGGCGAGTTCGGCGCTGAGGCCACCGAGGCCACCGAGGCCACCGACGAGACGAGCGCCCGCCTCTTCTCGCTCGGCCGCTGGGGCGTTCCCGTCAACGCGCTGGCCCTGCTGTACGGCCTGTTCATGACCGTCAACCTCGCCTGGCCGCGGGCAGCGGTGTACGACCCGGCGGGCGGGCACTGGTACTTCCAGTGGTTCACGGTGCTGTTCCTCACCGTGACCGTGGTGATCGGCGTGGTCTACCGGGCGTACAAGGCTCGTGCGGCGGTGGCGGAGGTGCCCGAGGCGGTCGCGGCCTGACAGCCCGCTCGGTCGCTGCGTACACGCTTACGCTTGCCCGTGATGACACGCAGCCGCCGGATCCCGCCCTCTCCCCTGCCGCAACGCGAGGGGGTGGATCCGGTGCGGGTGCGGCTGCCCGTCGAGGGGCCGTGGGCCACCGTGCGCGCCCACCTGACGGAACGGCTGTCCGGAGCGGGCGCCGGCGTGGTCGACGGGCTGTTCGACGCCGGGCGGGTCGTCGGGGCGGACGGGCGGGCGGTGGCGCCGGACGCGGCCTTCGTGCCGGGGATGTTCGTGTGGTTCCACCGGGACCTGCCGGCCGAGGTGCCGGTGCCGTTCCCGATCGAGGTGGTGCACCGCGACGAGCACATCGTCGTCGCCGACAAGCCGCACTTCCTGGCCACCATCCCGCGCGGCAGCCATGTCACCGAGACCGCGCTCGCCCGGCTGCGCCGGGAGCTGGACATCCCCACGCTCGGTGCCGCCCACCGGCTCGACCGGCTCACCGCCGGGCTGGTGCTGTTCACCGTGCGGCCCGAGGAGCGCGGCGCGTACCAGTCGCTGTTCGGCGACCGCCTGGTGCGCAAGGAGTACGAGGCGGTCGCCCCGTACGATCCCGGGCTCGTCCTGCCCCGGACCGTGCGCAGCCGGATCGTGAAGGAACGCGGGGTGCTGGCCGCCTACGAGGTCGAGGGCGAGCCGAACGCGGTCAGCCGCGTCGAACTGGCCGAGCACGGCGGGCCCGGCCTCGGCAGGTACCGGCTCACTCCCACCACCGGGCAGACCCACCAGCTGAGGGTCCACATGAACGCCCTCGGCGTGCCCATCCTCGGCGACCCGCTCTACCCGGTGGTGACCGGCCCCGTGCCGGCCGGTGACTTCCGGCGTCCGCTCCAACTTCTGGCGCGGAGCCTGGAGTTCACCGATCCGGTCACGGGGGTGGCGCACCTGTTCCGCAGCGCGAGGACTCTTCGGGCCTGGTCCTCGTACGACGAGTGGGCCGGTCAGTAACCGCGCCACCAGCGCACCAGGCGCCGCCAGGCGCCCATCGGCCGGACCGGCTCCGGCGTCGGCGCGGGCGGCTGCGGCGGGGCCGCGACCGGCTGGGGCTGAGGCTGGGCCACGGCCGCCGGAGCCGGCTCCGGCGGGTGAGTGCCGACCTGCCAGTTGGACCGCTGGGAGGGAACCGCGGCGTGACCGGGCTTCTCCTTCACGTCCTGCTGCGGCCTCGGGGCGAACCGCACCGGCAGTTCCACCAGGTGGCGCGAGGCGATCGACTCGGCCCAGCTCAACTGTTCCTCGTCGCAGTCGAGTTCGACGTCCGGCAGTCGCATCAGCAGCGCGTCGACGCCGGTGTCGGCGATGGCGCGGCCGATGTCCTGGCCGGGGCACTCGTGCGGTCCGCCGCCGAAGGCGAGGTGGGAGCGGTTGCCCATCATGTTGGCGGACAGGTCCGGGCGTACGCGTGGATCGATGTTGCCCGGCGCGATGCCGAACAGCATGCCGTCGCCCTTGCGGATGCGCCGGCCGCCCAGCTCCGTGTCCTGCTTGGCGAAGTACGCGAGGACCGTGCTGATCGGCGGCTCGTCCCACAGGGACTGCTCCACCGCCTCGGGAACCGTCATCTGGCCGCCGCTGAGCTGGGCGCGGAAGCGCGGGTCGGTGAGCACCATGCGCAGCACGTTGCCGATGAGGTTGACCGTGGACTCGTAGGCGGCGAAGAGGACGAGACGCAGGTGCTCCCTGACCTCGTCGTCGGTCAGACGGGCCGGGTGGGTGATGAGGTGGCTGGTGAAGTCCTCCTCGGGCTGGGCGCGGCGCCGGGCGGTGAGCCGGCTCAGCGCGTCCATGACGTAGCCATGGCTGGCGATCGCGGTCTCGGTGCCCTTGAGCGCGTCGCGGGCCGCCTGCACGAGCCGCTCGCTGTACTCGTCGGGCATGCCGAGGATCTCGCACATCACGGCCATCGGCAGGTGCTCGGCGAACTCGCTGATGAGGTCGGCAGTGCCCTGTTCGCAGAAGCGGTTGACGAGCCGCTGGGTGTGGCGGTTGATGTGCCGGCGGATGCCCCGGTGGTCGATGGTCGAGATGGCGCCGTTGACCGCGCCGCGCAGCCTGAGGTGCTCGTCGCCCTCGGCGTGCGAGGCGATGGGCTGCCAGGCGATGTGCGGCATGAGCGGGTGGTCGGGCTTGACCATGCCCTCCTGGAGCGGCGTCCAGATGCGGCTGTCCCGGCAGAACTGCGAGGGGGTGCGCAGCATGTGCAGGTTCTCGGTGTGGCCGAGCACCACCCACATCGGTACGTCGTCGTGCAGCAGCACGGGTGCCACCGGGCCGTGCTCCTCCCGGAGTTGCTCGTACAGGGACCCGAGGTCCTCCGCCTCGGGGCCGTAGAGCCGGTGCAGTCCGCCGGGGCCGCGGCCGTGGGCGGGGCAGCCGGGCGGCGGGCCGAGGGAGGGGTCCGTACCGGTAAGGGAGTGGGATTCAGGCGTCACAGTGGTTGCTCCGAAGTGGATCCGGTGTCCGTGTCTGTCTGCGGGGCCGGGGCTGGCCGGCTGGGAAGCCGTGTCCGGCGTGGGAGCCGTATCCGGCCGGGGCCGGCCGGTCGCGGCGGGTGCGCGGTCATCGTCGTAGCGAGCCCGTCGTGGCGAGGGAGTGCAGGAAGCGCATCAGGGTCATCAGGGTGTCCCGGCTGGAGGCGCGGCGGCGCGCGTCGCACTCGATGATGGGGATGTCCGCGCTCAGGTCGAGTGCCGTGCGCAGTTCCTCGACGGGGTAACGGGGCGCGTCCGGGAAGGAGTTGACGGCGACCACGAACGGCACGCCGCGCTCCTCCAGGCGGCCCATGACGTCGAAGCTGACCTCGAGCCGGCGGGTGTCGATCAGCACGACCGCGCCGAGCGCGCCCTCGAACAGGCCGTTCCACAGGAACCAGAAGCGTTCCTGGCCGGGGGTGCCGAAGAGGTACAGCACGAGCTGGTCGGTGATGCTGATGCGGCCGAAGTCCATGGCCACGGTGGTGGCCGTCTTGGTGTCGGAGCCGTAGTTGTCGTCGACTCCGACGCCGGCCTGCGTCATGGTCTCCTCGGTGGTCAGCGGTTTGATCTCGCTGACCGAGCCGACCATGGTCGTCTTGCCGACCCCGAAGCCGCCGACGATGACGATCTTCACCGCGGCCTCGGCGGTGTGCGGGAGGTGGTCCTCGGTTCGTGGACCCGTGATGGTGTCAGAGCTTTTGAAGTCCATGCATCACCGCTTCGAGGAGGGAACGGTCGGCCAGCGCCTGGCGGATGATCGGGGCGCGGACCGTCACCAGTTCGGCCGCCACCAGCTCGGTGAGCAGGACGGTCACCACGCTGAACGGCAGGCTGAGATAGGCCGAGAGTTCGGCCACGGACAGGGGGGCGGTGCACAACCGGAGCAGCGCCGCCTGCTCGGGCGTGGCGGAGGGCGGGGGGTCGGCGCGCGCCACGATTAACGTGACCAGGTCGAGCTCGACGCGCTCGACGCCGTCGGGCCCGGTGATCACGTACAGCCGCTCGGGGTTCTTCTTCGGCCCCTGGGGGGGTTGCTGTTCCTCCTGGGGGGGCTGCGGAACCGGTTCTGGCGTGGGGAATCGCCGCTGGCGTTGCGGAGGAGTCATACGGTCTGGCCGTTGCGCCTGGGCGGGCTGGTGAGGTGCGCGCCGATCCGGATGACGAGGTCGCTCATGCGGGCGCTCATGAAGCCGGGTTCGGCGCGCACGTCGGAGAGCACCGCGAGGTAGGCGTTGGCACCGGCGGCCATCAGGTAGAAGTAGCCGCCGTTGATCTCGATGAGCACCATCTTCATCTCGCCGTCGCTGCCCGGGATCTCCTGGGCGACGGCGGTCGCCAGGCTCTGCAGGCCGGCGCAGGCCGCGGCGACGCGGTCGGCGGTGTCCGGGTCACCGCCGTGGCGGGCGATGCGCAGGCCGTCGGCGGACAGCACCACGATCATCTGGATGCCCGGTACGCCTTTGGCGAGGTCCGTGAGCATCCAGTCGAAATTGCCTCGCTGCTGGATCACTGGGGGTTCCCCTCGTCGTCGGCCTCGACGCGGGCCGGTTCGTTGGTCGGCTGGGTGAATGCGGTGGGGTCGGGGCGCTTGAGTCCGTCGAAGAACGCCTGGACCCACAGGCCCGGCGGGGGTCCGGGTGCCTTCTCCTCCGGCTCCGGCTCGGGCTCGCGCCTGGCGGTCGACCAGATGGTCGGCCTGCCCTCCCGTTCCGCCTGTTCGATGGCGGCCTGTTCGGCGTACCGCTGGGTGAGCGAGGTCTTGACCCGGCTGCGGCGCTGCGGCAGGCCGCCCGCGGTCCACTCGGTGACCTCGGGGACGTCGTCCTCCATGGAGAGCGCGGCCGTGAACTTGGGGCTGGTGGGGCGGCGCTTCTTGACCGTGCGCTTGGGGCCCGGGAGGGCGCCGAGGTCGACCTGGGGCACGGCGGTGGCGCCGATGCCGTGGGCGAGTCCGACGCCGGGTTCGGAGGTGAGCATGTCGCTCGGCACGACGAGGATCGCGCGGACACCGCCGTACGCGGAGGCGCGCAGCGACACCTGCATGTCGTACGTCTTGCAGAGCCGGCCGACGACGGCGAGGCCCAGGCGCGGGGACTCCCCCAGGTCTTCGAGGTCGAGGCCCGCCTTGGCGCGTTCCAGCATGCCCTCGGCCTTGGCGCGGGTCTCCTCGCTGAGGCTGACGCCCGCGTCCTCGATCTCGATGGCGACGCCGGTCTGCACCTCGGTGGCGGTGACGTGGACCTTGGTCTGCGGCGGGGAGTAGCGGGTGGCGTTGTCGAGGAGTTCGGCCGCGGCGTGGATGACGGGCTCGACGGCGGTGCCCTTGACGTTGACCTTGGCGATGGACGACAGGTCGATGCGCCCGTACTCGAGGATCCGGGACATGGCGCCGCGCAGCACGCTGTAGAGCGCGACCGGTTCGGGCCACTGACGGCCGGGCCGGCCGCCGCCGAGGACGGAGATGGAGTCGGCGAGCCGGCCGATCAGCGCGGTGCCGTGGTCGATGCGCAGCAGGTCGTCGAAGACCTCGGGGTTGCGGCCGTGGTCCTCCTCCATCTCGCGGAGTTCACTGGCCTGCTGGTGGACGATCGCCTGGACGCGGCGGGCGATGTTGACGAAGGAGCGCTGCGTGGAGTCACGCAGGACTTCTTCCTGGTCGACGATCTTGAGCACGGTCTTGATCAACGACACTTGCGCTTCGGGGAGGTCGCTCCACGCGGGGTTGATCAGGCCGAGGTCGCGAATCACCTCCAGGGGTGTATGTCCACTGCGCAGTCGGTCCAGCGCGGCCGGCGCGATCTCCTTGGCGAGGCGTGTCATCTCCTCGTCGTGGGCGGCGATCCGCCGCTCCAGATACGCGGTGTGACGGGCATGGTCCGTACGCAGGTCCTGCAGCGCGCGGCGGCGCCGGGTCGCATCGGCCGCCGTCACGATCACCAGCAGCGTGGCCACGGCTCCGCACAAGCCGACGGCCAACCGGGCCGGTTCCGTCACCACGGCGACGGCGGCCCCGGTCACCGCGGCCATCAATATGGCGGGCAGCAACAGCACGCGCGCGTAAGGAAGTTCACGGCGACCTGGAGGAGATTGAACACTCACCATGTGGGCCCTCTGAAACGAATCGGCTGGGAGTCGGGGGAGCTTGCAGGGGGGTTTGTCATGGATCTGTCGGGATCTTCGGGATATTTGGGAACAAGCGCACGAATACACCTCAACTCGGCGCGCTGCGGGCGAGCTTAGTCCGACCGGATCATCGCCATGTCATATTCGGCAAGCACCTGAAACGGGGTCGAAGACAGGAGTACGCTCAGCTCCATTTACACGCTGAGGATTCATTCGCACACGGTGCGTCACGGCGTACGGACATACGAAAACACCCACCGTGACGAGTGAAGTGCCCCCGGCGGGAACGCGCGAGGAGCTCAGACCCCCGCGATGCGCAGCGCGGCGTCCGCCGTGGCCTCCGCGAACGCCGACACCGGGCGCTCGGGGTCGGAGCGATGGACGAGGATGACTCCCTCGATCAACCCGAACACCAAGTCCGTACGAAGATCGAGCTCACCTTTGGCGAGCGCACCGCCCGCCGCGGTGGCCGCGAGCAACTGCCGGTAGGCATCCTTGAGTTCGGCGCGCACGGCATGGAAGCCGGCGAACCCCTCGGTGCGCACCTCGGGCAGCAGGTAGAGGACGCCGAGGTTGTGCGGCCCGCCGCACAGCACCTCCACGTCCGCGCGGCACAGCTCCCACAGCCGGCCCTCGGCCGGGGTGGCGTCGTCGGCCAGCAGTTCCCGGGCGTACGCCAGCGAGGGCGTGACCGTGGACTCCAGGAGCTCGGCGAGCAGCCCCTCCTTGCCCGAGACGTAGTGGTACATGGACGCCTGCCGCATGCCCGCCCGCTCGGCGACGGCACGGGTGGAGGTGGCCGCGTAGCCGAGCGTGGTGAACAGCTCCGCGGCGGCGGCGAGCAGCTCCTCGCGCGGTTCGAGGCCGCTGTCCGGCCGCTGCGCCGCCCGCGGCCTGCCGACCCGTCGGCTCCGGTCTGCACCTGCTGTCCCCATGCGTTCGATCCTCGCACACGCCCATCCGCGGTGATCTTCGTGAGGGCCCGGTAACCGAGCGGCAACGAGGCGGCAACGCCGGTGACCCGCCCCGCCTCTAATTTCTGTCAAGCGACAGAAATTAGGCATCAGCAGGACGAACGACATACGGAGCCGGAGGACCCGCGATGGCGACAGCGACCACGTACGGAGCCCGCGCCCATGCCCGCGCCCAGGAGGGCACGCGCACCGAGGCCATGCCCGTCGTACCGGCCGGCACCTGGCCGAACCCGCCCTGCGAGGCGGGTCATCTGGTGTGGGCCGAGACGGTGGCGGGCGGCAACTACACACACCGGGTGCTGGCCCGCGGCACCGAACTGCGCCTGACCGACCCGCACGGCGACGCCTGCGCGCACCTGCTGCTGTTCGCCGCCGACCGGCCCTGGGAACGGCTCAACGTCGCCGACACGGTGAAGGTCCAGTGGAACGCCTACCTCGGCGAGGGCCAACTGCTCCTCTCCGACCAGGGCCGGGTCCTCGCCTCCGTGGTCTCGGACACCTCCGGCCGCCACGACGCCCTGTGCGGCACCTCCACCCTCGTCCGCAACGGCCAGCGGTACGGCGACGGCACCCCGCAGAGCCCGTCCCCGGCAGGGCGTGAGCTGTTCAAGCTGGCGGCCGCCAAGAACGGCCTGGAACCCCGCGACCTGCCGCCGTCGCTCTCCTTCTTCCAGGGCGTGGAGGTCCGCGAGGACGGCGCCCTGGACTTCATCGGCTCGGCCGGCCCCGGCGGCAGCGTGACGCTGCGCGCCGAGCAGGACGTGACGGTCCTGGTCGCCAACGTGCCCCACCCGGCCGATCCCCGCGCCGAGTACGTCAGCACCCCGCTGGAGGTGCTCGCCTGGCGCGCCGAGGCCACCCGTCCGGGCGACCCGCTGTGGGAGGCCACGCCCGAGGGCCGCCGCGCCTTCCTGAACACCGCCGAGTTCCTTGCCGCCAGGGGGATCGCATGAGCACGACCGTCGTTCCCGCGCGCGCCGCGTGGTCCGCCGTCATACGGACCGGCGAGACCCTCACCGTCACCGACCTGCACGGCAACCAGGCCGTCGACTTCCTCGTCTACGACGCCCACGACACGTCGGTCCGCTACAGCGCCCCTGACACGATCCACGCGCAGGGCAACATCTTCCTGACCACGGGCAGCGTGCTGCTGTCCAACGAGCACACCCCGCTGATGACCGTCGTCGCCGACGACGTGGGCCGGCACGACACGGTCGGCGGCGCCTGCTCCAAGGAATCGAACACGCTCCGGTACGGCCATCACACCTGGTCGCAGCACGCCTGCGTGGACAACTTCCTCGCCGAGGGCGCGCGCCACGGCCTCGGCAAGCGGGACCTGGTCTCCAACATCAACTGGTACATGAACGTGCCGGTCGAGAAGGACGGCACCCTCGGCATCGTCGACGGCCTGTCCTCCCCCGGCCTCGAGCTGAGCCTGCGGGCCGAGCGCGACGTCCTCGTGCTCGTCTCCAACTGCCCCCAGATCAACAACCCGTGCAACGGCTTCGAGCCGACGGCGGTGGAGATGACGATCACCGAGGCGGGCACCGCATGACCTTCGACACCCTCCTCGTCGCCAACCGGGGCGAGATAGCCGTCCGGATCATCCGCACCGCACGCGAACTCGGCCTGCGCACGGTCGCGGTGTACTCCGACCCGGACCGCTCCGCCCCGCACGTCCGGCTCGCCGACGAGGCGGTGCGGCTCGGCCCGGCACCCGCCAAGGAGTCGTACCTCGACGCCGACCTGGTGCTGAAGGCGGCCAAGGACGCCGGCGCGGGCGCGATCCACCCCGGTTACGGCTTCCTGTCCGAGGACGCGTCCTTCGCACGCCGCTGCGAGGACGCCGGGATCGTGTTCGTGGGCCCGACACCGGAGCAGCTGGAGCTGTTCGGGGCGAAGCACACGGCCCGGGCGGCGGCCCAGGCGGCCGGGGTGCCGCTGGCCCCGGGGACGGGCCTGCTGGCGTCCCTGGACGAAGCACAGGCGCAGGCCGCCGGGATCGGCTACCCGGTCATGCTCAAGGCGACCGGCGGTGGCGGCGGGATCGGCATGTCGGCCTGTCATTCCACCGACGAACTCGCCGACGCCTGGGAGCGCGTGCAGCGCGTCGCCGCCGCCTCCTTCTCCTCGGCCGGCGTCTTCCTGGAACGCCTGGTGGAGCGCGCCCGCCATGTCGAGGTGCAGGTCTTCGGCGACGGCGAGGGCAGGGTGGTCACCTTCGGCGACCGCGACTGCTCCCTCCAGCGCCGCAACCAGAAGGTGCTGGAGGAGGCCCCGGCACCGGGCCTGCCCGCCCCCATCCGTGAGCAACTCGCCTCAGCCGCGCGCGACTTGTGCGCCTCCGTCGGCTACCGCTCCGCCGGAACCGTCGAGTTCGTCTACGACGCCGCCCGCGAGGAGGCGTACTTCCTGGAGGTCAACACCCGTCTCCAGGTGGAGCACCCGGTCACCGAGGAGATCTACGGCGTCGACCTGGTCGCCTGGATGCTGCGGCTGGCGCGCGGCGAGCAGGACGTCGTCCGCGACCCGGGCACCCCGCGCGGCCACGCCGTCGAGGCCCGCGTCTACGCCGAGGACCCCTCACGCGACCACCGGCCCAGTGCGGGCCTGTTGACACGGGTCGAGTTCCCGCCGGGCGTGCGCGTCGACGGCTGGGTGGAGACCGGCACCGAGGTCACGACGTCGTACGACCCGATGCTCGCGAAGGTCATCGCGTACGGCCCGGACCGGGCACACGCCCTGCGCCGGCTGGACGAGGCGCTGGCCCGCACCCGCGTCGACGGCATCGAGACGAACCTGGGCCTGGTGCGGGCGGCACTCGCGAACCGGGAATTCACCGCGGCCACGCACTCCACCGCGACGCTCACCTCCGTGAGCGATCCGACTCCGCGCATCGAGGTCGTCGCCGGCGGCACCCTCACCACCGTGCAGGACTGGCCGGGCCGCACCGGCTACTGGCAGGTGGGCGTACCCCCGTGCGGACCGATGGACGACCTGTCCTTCCGGCTCGGCAACCAGGCACTCGGCAATGCGGAAAGCGCCGCCGGTCTCGAATGCACCCTCCAGGGCCCGACGCTGCGCTTCACCCACCCCACCACCGTGTGTGTGACGGGCGCTCCGGCCCCGGTCACCGTCGACGGCACGCCGGTCGCGCGGTGGGAGCCGGTGACGGTGCCCGCAGGGGCCGTGCTGGAGATCGGCACCCCCTTGGAGCACGGCCTGCGGACGTACGTCCTGTTCGCCGGTGGCCTCGACGTGCCCGCCTTCCTGGGCAGCGCGAGCACGTTCACCCTGGGCCGGTTCGGCGGCCACGGCGGCCGGGCGCTGCGCACGGGCGACGTCCTGCACGGCGGGACGGTCGCCGAGGGCGGGCCGGTACCGCTCGAGGACCGCCCGGACCTCACCGCCGCCTGGCACATCCAGGCCGTCGAAGGCCCGCACGCCGCGCCGGAGTTCTTCACCGAGGACGACATCCACGACTTCTACGCCGCCGAGTGGAAGGTGCACTTCAACTCGGCGCGCACGGGCGTCCGTCTGGTCGGCCCCAAGCCGCGCTGGGCGCGCACCGACGGCGGCGAGGCGGGCCTGCACCCTTCCAACATCCACGACACCCCGTACTCCGTGGGAGCCGTCGACTACACGGGCGACATGCCGGTGCTGCTCGGCCCGGACGGCCCCTCCCTCGGTGGGTTCGTGTGCCCGGCGACGGTGATCAGCACCGAACGCTGGAAGCTGGGCCAGCTGCGCCCGGGCGACACCGTGCGGTTCACGCCGGTCGACGTGGCGGGCGCCCCCCGCGCCACCATCGTGGACGGCGGCATCCTCGCCCGGGACGGCGAGGTGACCTACCGCCGCAGCGGCGACGACAACCTCCTGGTCGAGTTCGGCCCGATGGAGCTGGACCTCGCCCAGCGCATGCGCGTCCACGCCCTGATGGAGGCGGTGGCCGAGCAGGGCCCGGAGGGCATCACCGACCTGACGCCGGGCATCCGCTCCCTCCAGATCCAGACGGACCCGCACCGCCTGCCCCAGCACGAACTCCTCACCGCCGTACGGGAGATCACCACCAGCCTCCCCCCGAGCGACGAACTGGTGGTCCCCTCCCGCACGGTCCACCTCCCCCTCTCCTGGGACGACCCGGCGACCCGCGAGGCGATCGCCCGCTACATGGCGGGCGTCCGCGACGACGCGCCCTGGTGCCCGTGGAACATCGAGTTCATCCGCCGCGTCAACGGCCTGGAGTCGGTGGCGGACGTGTACGACACGGTCTTCGACGCGGAGTACCTCGTCCTCGGCCTCGGCGACGTCTACCTGGGCGCCCCGGTCGCCACCCCCCTCGACCCCCGCCACCGCCTGGTGACCACCAAGTACAACCCGGCCCGCACCTGGACGGCCGAGAACTCGGTCGGCATCGGCGGCGCGTACCTGTGCATCTACGGCATGGAGGGCCCCGGCGGCTACCAGTTCGTGGGCCGGACGACCCAGGTCTGGTCGGGCTGGCAGCAACGCGGTGCCTTCGAGCCCGGCTCCCCCTGGCTCCTGCGCTTCTTCGACCGGATCAAGTGGTACCCGGTCGACGCGGGCGAACTGATCGACCTGCGCGCCGACATCACGTCCGGCCGTTTCGTACCGCGCATCGAGGAGGGCACCTTCTCGCTGGCCGAGTACCAGGCCTTCCTGGCGAGGAACGCCGAGTCGATCGAGGAGTTCAGGTCCCGCCAGCAGACGGCGTTCTCGGCGGAGCGGGACGCGTGGGAGGCGGCGGGCGAGTTCACCAGGGCGGAGGCGGCGGCCGCTCCGGCCGCTCCGCCGGCGGAGGTGACCGTCCCGCCGGGCGGCCGCCTGATCGAGGCCGAATTCGCCGCCTCGGTCTGGCAGTTGAACGTCCAGCCGGGTGACGAGGTGACGGCCGGGCAGCCGCTGCTCGCCCTGGAGGCGATGAAGATGGAGTCCAGGGTGCACGCGCCGATGGACGGCGTGGTCGCGGAGATCCTGGCCAGGCCCGGGGACCAGGTGGAGGCGGGGACGGCACTTCTGGTCCTGGCCCCTGCCACACAGTGAAAGAGGAACCAGAAATGTCCACCACCCTCTCCCGCGTCCGCGCCGCCTACGCCCGCATCGAAGCGGTCGACCGCCCCGAGATCTGGATCGACCTGCGCCCACAGCCGGAGGTCGAGGCGGAGGCCCGCACGATCGACGAACGGGTCGCCTCCGGCGAACCACTCCCCCTCGCCGGACGCCTGCTCGCCGCCAAGGGCAACATCGACGTGGCCGGCCTGCCCACCACCGCCGGCTGCCCGTCGTACGCCTACCACCCCGAGGCCGACGCCCCGGTCGTCGCCCGCCTACGCGCGGCGGGCGCGATCGTGCTGGGCACCACGAACCTGGACCAGTTCGCGACGGGCCTGGTCGGCACCCGCTCCCCGTACGGAGCCGTCCGAGGCGCCCACGACCCGACGAGGATCAGCGGCGGCTCCAGCTCCGGCTCGGCCGTGGCGGTGGCCCTGGGCATCGTCGACCTCTCCCTCGGCACGGACACCGCGGGCTCGGGCCGCGTCCCGGCCGCCTTCAACGGGATCGTCGGCCTGAAGCCGACCCGCGGCCTGGTCCCGACCACGGGCGTGGTCCCGGCCTGCGCCTCCCTCGACTGCGTGACGGTCTTCGCCCGCACCCTCCCGGAGGCCGAGCAGGCCCTCGCCCACATGGCCTCCCCGGCCGGCCGCGACCTCCCACCACTCCCCCAGCGCACGCCGGGCCCATGGCGGATCGCCGTCCCACCACGCCACCAGCTCGGCGAACTGGACGAGGGCTGGGCACAGGCGTACGAGGCCACGGTGACCCAACTCATCCAGGCGGGCGCGTCGGTGCAAGAGATCGACCTCGGCCCCTTCACCGAGGCCGCCGCGATGCTCTACCAGGGCGCGTTCGTAGCCGAGCGCTACACAGCAGTCGGCACCTTTGTCGACAAGGCGATGGCCGAGCAAGACACCTCCCTCGACCCCACGGTCGCCGGCATCATCACCCGCGCCCGCGACATCCCGGCCCACCAGCTCTTCGCCGACACCGACCGCCTGGCGGCCCTGCGCACCCGCGCCCGCACGGAACTCGCCGACGCGGACGCCCTCCTCCTCCCCACCGCCCCCGGCCACCCCACCCTCGCCGAGGTGGCCGCCGACCCGCTGGGCGCCAACGCCCGCCTGGGCCGCTTCACCAACTCCACCAACCTCTTCGACCTGGCGGCGGTCGCCGCCCCGGCCGGAGAGGTCAACGGCCTCCCCTTCGGCGTGATGCTGATCGGCCCGGCGTTCACGGACGAACGCCTGGCCCGGATCGCCGCCCTGCTCCAGCCGGAGACGCGTCTGGCGGTGCTGGGCGCCCACCTCTCCGGCCAGCCTCTCAACCCGCAACTCCTCGCCCTGGGCGCCCGCCTGGACCGTACGACCACGACCGCACCCGCGTACCGCCTGCACGCGCTGGCCACACAACCGCCGAAGCCGGGCCTCGTCCACGTAGGCACAGGGGGAGCAGCGATCGAGACAGAGGTATGGCGCCTCCCCGCGGAAGCCCTGGGCAGACTCCTGACCGCCCTCCCCCGCCCGATGACACTGGGCAGCGTGGAACTGGCGGACGGCAGCCGGCTCCCCGGCTTCCTGTGCGAACCGGACGCCCTCACGGACGCCGAGGACATCACGTCGTACGGCGGCTGGCGACCGTACCTGAACCGCTGACTGACACCAGCCCCCACCCGCCCGCACCCGCGTACGGCGGCAAGGGGCCGTGTCGGGGGTGTCCGCCCGCAGCGGTTGGCGCGTCAACACGAGCACCTCGATGGGCAACCGATTCCGCGCCGTTCCGAGGACGGACACCCCCCGACACGGCCCCGACCACCCCACCACGCAAGGCGCAAAGCGCAAGGAGAAGGCAACTCACCCCACCGACGAGTAAGCGACAACCCCCCGCAGCAGCTCGTCAACCGCCTTACGCGCGTTCTTCGCGACCGTAGACCCCTCGGCATGCGCGGCGGCCGAGATCTGCCCCAGCACATCGATCACCTGCTTGCACCACCGCACGAAGTCACCCGCCGGCATCTCCACCTCGCGCAGGACTTCGTCGAGGCCCTTCCCGGAAGCCCACATGTACGCGGCCCAGGCGAAGCCGAGGTCCGGCTCGCGCTGGCCCACGCCCTCCGTCTGGGTGATCCGGAAGTCCTCCTCCAGCGCGTCCAGACGCCCCCAGATGCGGACCATCTCGCCGAGCGCGGCCTTCGCCCTGCCCGAGGGCACCTTGGGCGCCATGGCGTCGTCGGAGACCCGGGACTCGTACACCAACGCCGAGACGCAGGCGGCCAGTTCGGCAGGGGCCAGCCCCTCCCACACACCGGCCCGCAGGCACTCACTCGCCAGCAGATCCAGCTCGCCGTACAGCCGGGCCAGCCGCTTGCCGTGCTCGGTGACCTCGTCGGCGCGCAGGTAGTCCAGCTCGGTCAGCAGCGCGACGATCCGGTCGAACGTCCGCGCGATGGTGTTCGTACGCCCCTCGATACGCCGCTCCAGCTGCGAGGTGTCCCGCAGCAGCCGGTGGTAGCGCTCGGCCCAACGCGCATGGTCTTCCCGGTCGTTGCAGCCATGGCAGGGGTGCGCGCGGAGGGCCGTGCGCAGCCGGGCGATCTCCCGGTCGTCGGCGGCCTGGGACCGCTTCCTGCGGGCCCGCTCCGGCGGAATGTGCCCGGCCTTGGTGCGCAGCGCGGAGGCGAGGTCCCGACGGGACTGCGGGGAGCGCGGGTTGAAGGACTTCGGGATCCGCATCCGCTCCAACGCCTCGACGGGCACCGGGAAGTCCATCGACGCGAGCCGCTTGACCTGCCGCTCGGAGGTCAGCACCAGCGGACGCGGTCCGTCGTGCTGCTCGAACCCCCGATGGCCGTTCGACCGTCCGGCCGGCAGCCCCGGGTCCAGCACCAGCGCCAGGCCCGCGTACTTGCCGGTCGGGACGTGGATGACATCCCCCGGCTTGAGCTTCTCCAGCGCGACGGCGGCCTCGGCACGCCGCTGGCTGACACCCTGCCGGGCCAGCTCGGTCTCCCGGTCCTTGAGTTCGCGGCGCAGCTGCGCGTACTCCTCGAAGTCGCCGAGGTGACAGGTCATGGAGTCCTTGTAGCCCTCCAGCCCCTCCTCGTTGCGCTGCACCTGCCGCGAGATCCCGACCACCGACTTGTCGGCCTGGAACTGCGCGAAGGACGTCTCCAGCAGCTCCCGCGAACGATGCCGCCCGAACTGCTCCACCAGGTTGACCGCCATGTTGTACGACGGCTTGAAGCTGGAGCGCAGCGGATACGTGCGCGTGCCGGCCAGTCCCGCGAGGTGTTCGGGGCTCATGGCACGCTGCCACAGCACGACAGCGTGGCCCTCGACGTCGATGCCGCGCCGGCCGGCACGGCCGGTCAGCTGGGTGTACTCGCCGGGCGTGATGTCGGCATGCTGCTCGCCGTTCCACTTGACGAGCTTCTCCAGCACCACGGACCGCGCGGGCATGTTGATGCCCAGTGCCAGCGTCTCGGTCGCGAACACCGCCTTGACCAGGCCGCGTACGAACAGGTCCTCGACGACCTCCTTGAACGTCGGCAGCATGCCCGCGTGGTGGGCCGCGATGCCACGCTCCAGGCCCTCCAGCCACTCGTAGTAGCCGAGGACGTGCAGATCCTCCGTCGGGATGGAGGCCGTGCGCTCCGCGACCAGGGCGCGCACTCTCTCCCGCGCCTCGTCGTCGTTGAGCCGCAGGCCCGCGTGCAGGCACTGCTGGACGGCGGCCTCGCAGGCGGCACGGCTGAAGATGAAGGTGATGGCGGGCAGCAGGCCCTCGGAGTCCAGCCGTTCGATGACCTCGGGCCGGCTCGGTGTCCAGATGCGGGAGCGCTGCCGGCGCTCCCGCTCGCGGTCGGCTTCACGCATCGCGCGGCCGCGTTTGCGGTCCTGGTACGACGGCCGGCTGGCCTCCATCCGGGCCAGCCGCGAGAGGTCGGGATTGACGGCCTTCTTGTGGCCCTCCCCCTCCTCGAACAGGTCGTACATCCGCCGCCCGGCGAGCACGTGCTGGAACAGCGGCACGGGCCGGTGCTCGGAGACGATCACCTCGGTGTCGCCGCGCACGGTGTCGAGCCAGTCGCCGAACTCCTCGGCGTTCGACACGGTCGCCGACAGCGACACGAGCGTGACCGACTCCGGGAGGTGAATGATCACTTCTTCCCACACGGCCCCGCGGAAGCGGTCGGAGAGGTAGTGCACCTCGTCCATGACCACGTACCCGAGACCGAGGAGGGTCTGCGAGCCCGCGTACAGCATGTTCCGCAGCACCTCGGTGGTCATCACGACCACCGGGGCGTCCGAGTTGACGCTGTTGTCGCCGGTGAGCAGGCCGACCTTGTCCGCGCCGTAACGACGGCACAGGTCGGCGTACTTCTGGTTCGACAGGGCCTTGATGGGTGTCGTGTAGAAGCACTTCTTGCCCTGCTGCAGGGCGAGGTGGACGGCGAACTCGCCGACGATCGTCTTGCCGGAGCCGGTCGGCGCGGCCACCAGGACGCCCTTGCCCGCCTCGAGCGCCTGACAGGACTCGATCTGGAAGGGGTCGAGGCCGAAGTCGTACATCTCGCGGAAACCGGCGAGCGCGGTGGCCTGCTCGACAGCGCGCCTACGTGCTGCCGCATACCGCTCGGCCGGTGAGAGGTCCTCTGTCATCGTGCTTTCGAGACTACCGGGCCCCACTGACAACAGGACGATCATTATCCGGATCCGATGACGATAAACATGCAATTCCCGCAGCTCACGGCCCTATGATCCGGACGGCAGCCGGCATACAGCGCGCGATCAGCGGCAACGGCCCGAGCGGCTCGCCGTCGGCGTACCCGGTGATCCCCTGTGCGGCGATCTCCACCTTGGCCGCCCGCAGCACGGTGACCTTCGGGTGGTCGACGTGCCGGCCCCGGTACACGGCGGGGAACACCCTGAGCAGCGTCGTACGACTGCAGTCCCCGACCACCGTGACGTCGAACAGTCCGTCGGTGAGGTCGGCGCCCGGGCAGATCCGCATGCCGCCGCCGTACGAGGACCCGTTGCCGACGGCCACCAGGGTCGCCTCGGCCTCCCTGACGTCGCCGTCGTCCAGCGTGATCCGGTACGGATACGGGCGGAGGGCGGCGAGTTCGGCGAGCATCGCCAGGTCGTACTTGAGACGCCCCGTCGGCCATCGCATGCGGTTGCCGCGGTCGTTGACCCGGGAGTCGAAGCCGGAGGCGAGGACCGTGCCGAACCACCGGCCTTCCACCCGGCCGAGGTCGATGTCGCGCAGCCGGGTGCCCTTGAGGGCGTCGGCGATCAGGCGGCCCGCGGCGGCGGCGTCGCGCACGGGCAGGCCGAGGGCGCGGGCGAAGTCGTTGCCGGTGCCGACGGCAACCAGGCCGAGCGGTGTACGCGTCCCGGCGACGGCCTGCAGCGCCAGATTCGCCATTCCGTCGCCGCCGACGGCGATCAGGGCGCCGGTGCCCTCGGCGACGGCGGCACGCGCGCGTGCGAGGGCGTCCTCGGCGTTCACGCCGACGACCGTACGCACCGAGAAGCCGGCCGCCCGGACAGCCGAAGCGGCCGGCTGCGCCGCGTGGGCGCCCCGGCCGCGACCCGCGGTGGGGTTGACGAAGAGGGTGATCTCGCTGGTCACGCCCCGGACGTTACAAGTGCGGGCGACCCGATCAGGTCACGTCGTCATAACCGTTGACCCGTTCCGCGCTCGCCTGCTCGGGCAGCGCCCGGCTGGCCGAGACGGTCTCCACCCCGCCGACTTCCTCGGGGGTGAGGTCGAGCTCGGAGGCCTCGTCGTCGGCGGGGCCCTCGGCCTCGCGCCGAGCCCGGCGCCTGTCATTGGCGAGAGCGATACCGGTCGCCATGAAGTACATGATCCAGATGGGGCCTGCCAGCGCCAGCATGGAGATGGGGTCCGTGCTGGGGGTGGCGATCGCGGCGAAGAGCGTGATGCCCATGATCATGCCGCGCCACCAGCCGGCCATCTTCTTGCCGGAGAGGACGCCACCGAAGTTCAGCATCACCAGCAGCAACGGCAACTCGAAGGAGAGCCCGAAGACGATGATCATCCGCATGATGAGCTGCAGAAGGTCATCGAGGGGAAGCTGGTTGTCACTTCCGATGATGGAGAATTCCAGCATCACCGTCGCCATCTTGGGCAGCGACCAGTACGCGAAGTACGCCCCGGTGAGGAACAGCGGGAATCCGGCACCCACGAAGGCGAGGCCGTACTTCTTCTCGTGCCGGTGCAGACCCGGCGCCACGAACGCCCAGAGTTGGTACAGCCACACCGGGGTGGCGAGCACCACGCCCGAGGACAGCGACACGGTCAGAGCGAGCGTGAACGGGCTGAGCAGACCGTTCTGCACGATCCGCGCGCACTCGGTGTTCTCCGTGTTCTCCGCGAGCTCGGCGAAGCTGTAGTTGCACCCCACCGCTTCCAGAATGGGGTCCGTGAAGAACTGAATGATGTCCTTGTAGAAGAAGGCGGCGATGACCGTGGTGACAACGATCGCCAGCAGGCTCTTGACAAGGCGGTTGCGCAGCTCACGAAGGTGCTCCCCGAGGGGCATCCGCCCCTCGGGATCCTTCTCCTCTGTGCGGGCGGACTTCAGCAACCCACGTTCCCATCTCGTGCAGCGGGCCGGAGGTCACCGGCCCTGCGTCAGCGCTTGGTCGTGTCCGTCGGCTCGGTGACCGGGCGCGAGCTCGTCACGTCACCGGGAGCGGCCTGGATGGTGCGCTGGGCGGGGGGCTGCTGGTCGTCGTGCGGCGGGGCCGCGGGAGCGGACGCGTTGTCCTGACCCTCGGACTTCATCGCCTTGGCCTCGCTCTTGAGGATTCGCGCGGACTTGCCGAGCGAGCGCGCCATGTCCGGAAGCTTCTTGGCGCCGAACAGCAGGATGATGACGACGAGGATGAGAATGATCTCGGGGGCGCCGAGCCTTCCGAACATAAGTCTTTACCTTCTCACCGAGGCGGCTGGGGTGGGGAGCTGTCCGACCGGTCGGACATGTGTCCGAACGATCGTGCTGACAGCGATCGTAACGCTCAGGGGTAAACGCCTGGCAATCCCTGTGCGTACTCCCGGTCAGCGGTCCGGGCCTCGTTCTCCGGGCCGCGACGAGCAGCGTACCTGGCGGAACCACCAAGTCGACAGGGCGAAGTGACCCAAAGCGCATCACACCCGTAACTCACAGGGATCACACGGGGCGACTCACAGTGAGTCCACGGAGCGGGCCGCGCTCAGGGAGGCACGCTCCAGATCCTCCGCGGCCCGGTTGATGCGCCGCGCCGAGTCCGTGACCTGCCTGCCCAGGCGCTGTGCCTCCAGGAAGACCCGTACGGCGAGCACACCGAGAACGGCGAGACCCAGAAAACCCACAGCTACCGCGAACATCGGCCAGAACATGATGCCGAGCCTAGAGGGTCGAGTGGAGCCGCAAGGTCCTGACCCCGCCGCCGGTCAGCAGCTCGACGATCCGCTCGCCCGCCGGCTTGCGGACGACCGTCGAGCAGTCGGGGCAGGTGAAGGAGTAGAAGGTCGTACGGCTCGTGGCGCCGATGGCCAGGCGCAGGGCGCTCGCGGCGAGCTCGAAGCGGCCCCGGCAGTCCGGGCAGCCTGCCCTGAACGTCACCGGGGTCACGTTCCGCATCCCGGCGAACGCGGCGGCCACCGTGACTGCCGCGCCGGGCGTCGACGACTCGCTCAAAGCGCCTGCTCCTGCCTGTCGTCCTGTCCGTCGTCCACCACGGGCGCTCCGGGAGCGCCGTGCGCCTCGACCCCGCCGTGCGCCTCGACCCCGTCGTACGCCGCCAGTGCCTCGCGGGCCGCCTCGCGGGCGCTGTCGGCGAGGTCGCGTGGCGAGACGATCCGGCCGTCCCGCCCGAGCCGCAGCGCGAGCCGCTTGAGCGACGCCGGTTCCGGGGTCCGCAGGGTGATACGTAGCCCGCCGTCCGGAAGCTCATCCGCACTGTCGTGCGGGTAGTATTCGGCGACCCAGCGCCCACCGGGGCCGACCTCGACGACCACCTCCGGGTCCTCGGCGGCGGGCTGCACCAGTCCCTCGGACAGGTCCCGCAACTCGATCTCGGGCGGCGCGGACGGCTCGTCGAGGATCTTGATCTCGGCGACCCGGTCGAGCCGGAAGGTGCGGCGCGCCTCGGAGCGGCGGCACCAGGCCTCGACGTAGGTGTGACCGACGCTGACCAGCCGGATCGGGTCGATCTCGCGCTCGGTGACCTCGTCGCGGGCGGGCGAGTAGTAGCGGATCCACAGGCGGCGTCGCTCGGAGATGGCCCGGTCGACGTCCGCGAAGACGCCGCCCTCGGACTCGAAGGTGACCGACAGCCGGGAGCTGGCCCCGGCCTGCTCGCCGGCCGCGGCCTCCACCTTGGCGGTGGCCCGCAGCAGCGCCTGCCGGTCGCTCTCGCGCAGGCCGGGCAGCGTGGACACCGCGCGGGCGGCGACCAGGAGAGCGGTGGCCTCGTCGGCGGCGAGCCGCAGTGGCTCGGCTGCTTCTGCGCCGAGGGCAGCGGGGTTGTGCCACCAGATGCGCTCGCCGTCGGTGTCGATGTCGAGCAGATCGCCGCCGCGGAAGCTGGTACCGCACATGGGCAGCACGTCGAGGTCCGAGACCAGCTCGTCCTCGGTGATCCCGAAGGCCCGGGCCACGTCCTCGACCCGGGCGCCGGGACGCTCCCTCAGATACGTCATCAGGGAGAGCATCCGCCGGGTCTGGTCGATGGCGTTCGCCGGCCTGGCCGGTTTTCCCACCACGTTCTTACGTCCCCTCAGCCCTTGGCCACGGCACGTAGCCGGTCCAGCACGTCGGCCCGCAACTCGGCGGGTTCCAGGACCACCACGTCCGGACCGAACTCCACCAGCCAGGCGTCCAGACCGTGGCCGTACGGAATCTCCAACTCGTCCCAGCCGTCGCCCAGTTCCCGGACCGAGACGGCCTTGGCCCGCAGGGGGTAGCCCGCCTCGGAGCGCAGCCGGATCAGCGCGGAGCGGTCGGCGGTCTCGCCGGCCCAGCTCGCGACGGTCTCGCGGACGGTGACGACGTCGGGGACGGGGGCGGTGTAGCGGGCGCCACGGGAGCGCACCTTGCCGGTGATCCGGGACAGCCGGAACACCCGCTCGGCGTTCCGGTCGCGGTCCCAGCCCGCGAGGTACCAGTGGCCGCGCCAGCATTCCAGCGCCCACGGCTCGACGTGCCGGGGCTCGGGGCGGGCGGCGGTGGCCTTGCGGTAGTCGAAGACGACCGGGCGGCGGTCGCGGCAGGCCAGCATCAGCGGCTCGAACGCGGCCTCGTGCACCGGGATGCGTGGTTCCAGTGCGCCATGCGTCTCGTACGGGTCGAAGTCCTCGGGGAGTCCCGCGGCGCGCAGCTTCTGCAGGGCGCCACTGGCCGCGCCGGCGAGCCGGGCCTGTTGCCACACCTTGGCGGCCAGACCCAGGGCCGCAGCCTCCTCGGCGTCCAGGGTGACGGGTGGCAGGCGGTTGCTGTCGCGGCGGGCCAGGTAGCCGATCTCGCCGTCCAGGTTCTCGACGGTCTCGATGACCAGGCCGAGTTCGCGCAGATCGTCCTTGTCGCGCTCGAACATGCGGTTGAAGGAGTCGTCCGACCCGGCTTCCAGGTAGGCCTCGATGGACTCACGCAGCTCGCGCTTGCTGAGCGGCCGCCGCGTCCCGAGCAGACACAGCGCCAGGTTCATCAGTCGCTCGGCCTTGGCAATGGCCATCGACGCCCTTCGCCTCCCTATGGTGCTTACGGACGATGACCGTACCGCCCCGAAGTGGCGCGGCAAAAGCCGAGGGCCCATGCCCGGACAGGCATGGGCCCCAGGTGGTCGAGACCGGTCTGCGGCGATCAGACCCCGAGGAGGTCGACCACGAAGATCAGCGTCTCACCGGGCTTGATCGCCGGGGTCGGGCTCTGGTTGCCGTAGGCGAGGTGGGCGGGGATGGTCAGCTGGCGGCGGCCGCCGACCTTCATGCCCTGCACGCCCTGGTCCCAGCCCTTGATGACCCGGCCGCCACCCAGCGGGAAGCGGAACGGGGTGCCGCGGTTCCAGCTGGCGTCGAACTCCTCGCCGGTGCTGAAGGCAACGCCGACGTAGTGGACGGTGACGGTCTGGCCGGCCTGCGCCACCTCGCCGTCGCCCTCCCAGATGTCCTTGATCTCCAGCTCCGCCGGGGGCTCGCCGCCCGGGAAGTCGATCTCGGGCTTGTCGATGCTCACGTCTCTAGCTCCTGCTTGTGTACGGAAAGGCAACAGGCACAGTCTTGCATCTCGGCGGGATCACATCTTCGCGAGGATGTCGACCGAGAAGACCAGCGTGGAGTCCTTCTTGATGCCGCTGTCGGCCGGCGGGCTGTCGCCGTAACCCAGGTCCGGAGGCACGACGACGAGGACGCGGCTGCCGACCTTCTTGCCGGTGAGTCCCTGCGACCATCCCTTGACGACCTGCTGGAGCGAGAACGAGGTCAGCGCCTTGCGGCCGTACGTCGAGTCGAACTCCTTGCCGGAGTCCCACAGAACGCCCTTGTACTGCACGAGCACGGTGTTCTCGGCGGTGACCTTCTCGCCGTCGCCCTCGATGACGTAGTTCGCGACCAGCTTCTTCGGCGCGTCGCTCTTGGGGACCTCGATGGAGGGCGCCTTGCCGTCGGTGTTGGTGCCGACCTTCGGCACGTCCACGTTGTCCTGCGCGACGTTCGTGCCCTTGGCGGAGCTCTTCGCGTTGAAGGTCTCCAGCAGGTCGATGACGAACACCAGCGTGTCGGTGCCCTTGATGCCGCCCTCCGCGTAGCCCTCCTTGCCGTACCCCCAGGTGGGCGGGGTCGCCAGCTGGACGCGGCTGCCGGTCTTCTTGCCGGTCAGGGCGTACCGCCAGCCGTCGATGATGCTGCCTGCGGCGAGCTGGATGAGCAGGGGCGTCTTGCGGTCGTAGGAGTTGTCGAAGACCTTCGCCGTGTCCCAGATCTGACCGAGGTAGTTCGCCTGGATGTAGTCGTTCTCGGCCGCCGTGGTGCCGGTACCCGGGATGATCGTCTTCACCGCGAGGTCCTTGGAGGGGTCGCCGCTGCCCTTGGCGACCGTCGGCTTCTCGCCGAACTTGGCGCCCGCGGTGATCGCCGGCAGTGGCCCGTCCACGATCTTCGGCGCCGGGACGGGTCCCGAGGCCGAGGCCGACGCCGAGGGCGACGCGCTGTCGCTCGCCTCACTGGAGCCGGACTCGTCGTCGCCGCATCCGGCGAGCGTGACAAGTCCTGTGGGTACGGCGATGAGGAGTGAGCGTCGGCGCACAGTGGGGGCCTCGTAATCGTCGATCTTGTTGATGGCGTGCGCGCAACTCTACGGCGTGAGAAGGGCGCCGTACGTGAAACGTACGGCGCCCGTGTTGCGTTCCGGACGTTCCTCCGGAACGGGTTGCTCACATGCCTGCGATCAGCTTCTCCACCCGGTCGTCCACGGAACGGAACGGGTCCTTGCACAAGACCGTGCGCTGGGCCTGGTCGTTGAGCTTGAGGTGGACCCAGTCGACCGTGAAGTCACGGCGCTGTTCCTGCGCCCGCCGGATGAAGTCGCCGCGCAGTCGCGCCCGAGTGGTCTGCGGTGGAACCGACTTGCCTTCGAAGATCTTCAAGTCGTTGCAGATCCGGGCGGCTTGGCCCCTCTTCTCCAGCAGGTAGTACAGGCCACGCCGGCGGTGGATGTCGTGGTAGGCGAGGTCTATCTGCGCGACCCGCGGGTGGGACATGGTCATGTTGTGCTTGGCCCGGTACCGCTCGATGAGCTTGTACTTCATGACCCAGTCGATCTCGGTGCCGATCCGGTCGAGGTCCTCGGCCTCGATCGAGTCCAGCGTGCGGCCCCACAGCTCCAGGACCTGTTCCACGGTGCCGGTGCGGATGCCGCGGCGCTCGCAGAAGTCCACGGCCTTCTCGTAGTACTCGCGCTGCACCTCCAGGGCGGAGGCCTCACGGCCGCTGGCCAGGCGGACCTTGCGGCGGCCGGTGATGTCGTGACTGACCTCGCGGATCGCCCGGATCGGGTTCTCCAGGGTGAGGTCGCGCATCACGGTGCCCGCCTCGATCATGCGCAGCACCAGGTCGGTGGCGCCGACCTTGAGCAGCATGGTCGTCTCGGACATGTTGGAGTCGCCCACGATGACGTGCAGGCGGCGGTAGCGCTCGGCGTCGGCGTGCGGTTCGTCGCGGGTGTTGATGATCGGCCGGGAGCGGGTCGTCGCCGAGGAGACGCCCTCCCAGATGTGCTCGGCCCGCTGGCTGACGCAGTACACCGCGCCCCGCGGGGTCTGCAGCACCTTGCCGGCGCCGCAGAGAAGCTGCCTCGTGACGAGGAACGGAATGAGGATGTCCGCGAGCCGGGAGAACTCCCCGTGCCGGGCCACCAGATAGTTCTCGTGGCAGCCGTAGGAGTTGCCCGCCGAGTCGGTGTTGTTCTTGAAGAGGTAGACGTCGCCCGCGATTCCTTCCTCGTGCAGGCGTCGTTCGGCGTCCACCAGTAGTCCTTCGAGAATGCGCTCGCCCGCTTTGTCGTGGGTGACCAGTTCGGTCACGTTGTCACATTCGGGTGTCGCGTATTCCGGATGTGATCCCACGTCGAGATAGAGGCGGGCGCCGTTTCGCAGAAAGACATTGCTGCTGCGGCCCCATGACACGACACGGCGGAAGAGGTACCGCGCCACCTCGTCGGGAGACAGGCGCCGCTGTCCCCTGAACGTACACGTGACGCCGTACTCGTTCTCCAGCCCGAAAATGCGGCGGTCCATGAGTGAACATTACGCCCGATCCCCCGAGCTGAAACGGGGTTCGACGGCACGGTTTGGATCATTTTCCGATGAAGACGCAACCACCCCTCCTCCGGCGGAAGCTGCGAGGACCCGTCCGGTGGCCAGCAGAACCAGCAATGACACGCCTCCTGCGGCGCCCGGCATGACGAAGCCCCACAGGGTCCCGCCCGCCTCGACGACCGGACCCGCGAGGCCCGTTCCGAGGGACGCGCCCACGGTGAAGGTCGTCACGAGCCAGGAGAACGCCTCGGTGACCGTCCCGCGCGGGGCGTGCCGGTCCACGAGTACGAACGCGCAGGCGATGGCAGGCGCGAGGAAGACACCGGCGAGGACCGTCAGCAGCGTCATGCCGACCACGCCCGGCATCAGCGTCAGCGGCAGGTAACACACCGCCAGGAAGGCCACCAGGACCTGCAGTCTCCGGGCGGGCTCGCCGGTCCACTGCCGCGCCCCGTAGAACACGCCGCCGATGAGCGCGCCCAGGCCGATGCCCGCCATCAGCCAGCCGTACACCGCGTCACCGCCGTTGTCGTCCGCGTACGACACCGAGGCGACGGTGATGGAGCCGAGCGCGATCCCGACGAAGAGGAACGCGCCGAGGAGTGCGAGGAGTCCGGGCGACCTGAGGGCGCCGAGCCAGTGCGCCTCGCGCGGCGCCGAGCGCCACGCGCGCGAGGGCGGCGAGACGACCACCCAGACGGCGCCCAGCACGCCGACGACGTTCAGGACGAGCAGCGCCGCCTGGGCCGACCACAAAGCCGTGCACAGGGTCACCAGCAGCGGCCCGACGGTGAACATGATCTCCTGGGCGACCGCGTCCATGGCGTACGCGGTGTGCACCTGGTCCTCCTTGGCGAGGACGTTGGGCCACAACGCGCGCAGGCCGCCCTCCAGGGGCGGCGTGAAGAGCCCGGCGGCCACCACGGCGGCGTAGGCGAGCGGCAGCGGGTCGGTGCCCGTGACGGCGAAGACGGCCATCGCGAGGGCCGACAGGAGCGCGGCGGGCAGCTGGACGCGCGGCTGGCCGTGCAGGTCCACCAGACGCCCGAGCACCGGCTGGCCCACGGCGTTGGCCACGCCGTACGCGGCCGCGAGCCCGCCGGCCAGGCTGTACGTGCCGCCCTCCGCGCGCACGAACAGCACGATCGCGATCGCGGCGGTGGCGTTCGGCAGCCGCCCCAGCAGCGTGCCGGCGAGCAGCCGTACGGCGTGCCTCGCCCTGAGGATGTCCAGGTATCCCGCGACCATGTCCCGCCCTTTGCTCGCCCGGTGCGCCGGTGACGCGTGAAGTTTTACGTATAACGTCCTCTGTCATACGTACCATGTGCGCTGTTCACGCGTCCAGACGAAAGAGCAGGCAGCCGGTGGCACGAGGCAGCACCCGCCCCACCAGCCGTGACGTCGCCCAGGCCGCCGGCGTCTCCCAGGCCGCGGTCTCCCTGGTCCTCGGCGACAAGTGGCGCGGGCGGGTGTCGGAGATGACCGCCGAGCGCGTCCGGGAGGCCGCGCGGGAGCTGGGCTACCGGCCCAACCTGGCGGCCCGCAATCTGCGCCTGGGACGTACCCGCACGGTGCTCCTGGTGGTCCCCGCGCTGACCACGGAGTTCTTCGCGGGCGTCTACACGGGCGCGGCCCGCGTCGCCGCCGAACACGGATTCGGTGTGGTCCTGTACCCCTCCCCCGAGGGCGTCGGCCCCGCCCGGGACCCCTTCGCCTCCGCGCAGGCCGCCCTGGACGGCGTCATCGCCTCCTCCATGGCCGCCGACGCGCTCACCGCCATCCGCGGCGACCAGCTGCCCCTGGTGATGCTGGACAGCGACCCCTCCGGAAGCCTCGGGGCGGCCACGGTCAACCTGGACATCGCGGACGGCGTACGACAGGTCGCCGAGCACCTGCTGGGCCTGGGGCACCGCCGCTTCCTGCACCTGGCGGCGGACGTGCCGTCCTGGACCTTCGAGGTACGCGCCCACGAACTGGCCGCACGGGTCGGTGCCGTGCCCGGCACCACGGTCCGCACGGCCCGCGCGCCGATCTCCATCGAGGGCGCCGTGACCGCCGCCGAGGCCGCCCTGTCCGTCCCCGGCCCACGGCCGACCGCGCTGGTCTGCGACGACGACAAGCTGGCCGCCGGTGCCTACAAGGCGCTGCGCCGCCTCGGTTTGGGGGTGCCCGACGACGTGTCGGTCACCGGGCTCGACGACCTTGCCCTGGCCACCGCCATCGACCCGGAGCTGACGACCGTACGGCTGGACGCGGAGCTGTTCGGCGAACGCGGGATGCGGGCCCTGCTGGCGGTCCTGGAGGGCCGTGCGCCCGAGGCCGGGGACATTCCCGTCGAGCTGGTCGTACGGGGCTCCACGGCGCCACCGAGCGGCTCCTGACGCGCCTGTGCCCCGGCCGAGGGTCGGCCGGGGCACTTCAGGTCGCGGTGGGCTACGTCTCGTCGGGTTCCTCGGCGCTCTCCGCCTCGGTGGTCGCGCCGCCGGCCTCCAGCAGCCGGCCGAGCTGGCCGCCGACGATGCGCTTGAACTTGCGCTTCTGAGGGCGCGTACGGTCCAGCACGGCCACCTCCAGGCGTTCCGCGGGGATCTCCCGCTCGCTGCCGTTGGTGTCGCGTGACAGCGCCTGGACGGCCAGCTTCAGCGCCCCGGCGAGCGACATGCCGTCCTCGTGACGCTGATCCAGGTAGGTGCTGATCGTCTCGGCGTTGCCGCCGACGGCGACCGAGCCGTGCTCGTCCACGATCGAACCGTCGTGCGGCAGCCGGTAGATCTGGTCGCCCTCGGGGGTCTCCCCGACCTCGGCGACGACCAGCTCCACCTCGTACGGCTTCTCGGCCGCGCTGGAGAAGATGGTGCCCAGGGTCTGGGCGTAGACGTTGGCGAGACCACGGGCGGTCACGTCGTCACGGTCGTAGGTGTAACCGCGCAGGTCGGCGTACCGGACGCCGCCGATGCGGAGGTTCTCGTACTCGTTGTACTTGCCGGCGGCCGCGAAGCCGATGCGGTCGTAGATCTCGCTGAACTTGTGCAGCGCGCGGGACGGGTTCTCGCCGACGAAGACGATGCCGTCGGCGTACTGCAGCACGACCAGGCTGCGGCCACGGGCGATGCCCTTGCGGGCGTACTCCGCCCGGTCGGCCATGGCCTGCTGGGGTGAGACATAGAACGGCGTCGACACCGGTTATCCGTCCCTCTCTTCTGGGTTCCGTCGAATTCCCTGGATCACCTTGGTAAGAAACCGGCCCGTCGGCTAGAGCAGGGCGGCGCGCGGGCCGTCGGGCTGCTCCAGGCGCCGCTCCAGGATCGAGCGGGCGATCTCGGAGGACTCGTCCTCGTCGAGCCGGCGGAAGCCGTCCTCGGTGATCACGGTGACGATCGGGTAGATCCGGCGGGCGACATCGGGACCGCCGGTCGCCGAGTCGTCGTCTGCCGCGTCGTAGAGGGCCTGGACCACGAGCATCGTGGCCTCGGCCTCGGTCAGGCCGGCGTGGAAGAGCTTCTTCATGGCGCCCCGGGCGAAGACCGAGCCGGAGCCCGTCGCCGCGAAGTTGTGCTCCTCGGAGCGGCCACCGGTGACGTCGTAGGAGAAGATGCGGCCCCTGCCCCGGTCCACGTCGTACCCGGCGAAGAGCGGGACCACGGCCAGGCCCTGCATGGCCATGCCGAGGTTGGAACGGATCATGGTCGACAGGCGGTTCGCCTTGCCCTCCAGGGAGAGCTGCGCTCCCTCGACCTTCTCGAAGTGCTCCAGCTCGAGCTGGAAGAGCTTGACCATCTCGACCGCGAGACCGGCGGTGCCGGCGATGCCGACGGCCGAGTACTCGTCGGCCGGGAAGACCTTCTCGATGTCGCGCTGTGCGATGACGTTGCCCATCGTGGCGCGCCGGTCACCGGCGAGCACGACACCGCCGGGGAACGTCACGGCCACGATCGTGGTGCCGTGCGGCGCCTCGATCACGCCCTGGGTGGGCGGGAGCTGCCGGTTGCCCGGGAGGATCTCCGGCTGGTGCTCGGACAGGAAGTCCATGAAGGAGGACGAGCCGGGCGTCAGGAAGGCAGCCGGCAGACGCCCGGTGCTACGAGGGTTGGCTTCCACGCGATTCCTTCCACGTAAGGCGGCGGCCCGACGGGAACGGCCGAGCCGATCATCAAATCTGTGCACGGACCATACCCGTGCGGACGCCGGTCATCCGTCCCGGCGACGACCTGCTTGCGCGGGCCGACTCCGGGACGGACAACGGGCGTTACTGACCGCCCTTTTGCACGAAGGAACGCACGAAGTCCTCGGCGTTCTCCTCGAGGACGTCGTCGATCTCGTCCAGTACCGAGTCGACGTCGTCGCTCAGCTTCTCCTGGCGCTCCTTGAGGTCTTCGGATGCCTGCGCCTCGGGCGCCTCCTCGACCTCCTCGGTGTTGCGCGTCGCCTTCTGCTGTCCGCCGCCGGTGTCCTTGGTCGCCATAACCCTCACCCCGCTCGGTTCGACGTTCTTGATCAGACCCTACAAGCAGGGTCCGACATCGGCCCCGCAGTTCCCTCAACGTCCGGGGACCACCTCGATGATTCCCGTACGCCGGGGATTCCACCCTGTGGGACCGGGTCGGCCCCGAGTACCCCCTCAGTTGCCCGACAGCACCCTGACCAGGTCTTCGGCCGTCCGGCAGCGGTCCAGGAGCTCCTTGACGTGATTTCGCGTTCCGCGAAGAGGTTCGAGGGTTGGAACGCGCTGGAGCGAGTCCCGGCCCGGCAGATCGAAGATCACGGAGTCCCAGGAGGCCGCGGCGACATCGTCGGCGTACTGCTCCAGGCAGCGGCCGCGGAAGTACGCACGCGTGTCCTCCGGTGGCTTCGTACGGGCCCGCTCGACCTGGTCGTCGCTCAGCAGCCGCTTGATGCGCCCGCGGGCCGCCAGACGGTTGTACAGGCCCTTGTCGGGGCGTACGTCGGCGTACTGGAGATCGACCAGGTGCAGCCGGGCGGCATCCCAGTCGAGATCGTCACGGCGCCGGTAGCCCTCCATGAGCTCCCGCTTGGCGACCCAGTCCAGCTCGCCGGCCAGGCTCATGGGGTCGTTCTCCAGGCGGTTGAGCGTGTCCTCCCAGCGGGCCAGAACGTCCTTGGTCTGCTCGTCGGCGTCCGCGCCGTACCGCTCCTCCACGTACTTGCGCGAGAGCTCGAAGTACTCCATCTGCAGCTGGACCGCAGTGAGGGTCCGGCCGCTGCGGAGCGTGACCAGACGCTTGAGCGTCGGGTCGTGGGAGACCTGGTGAAGGGTGCGTACGGGCTGGTCGACCGCCAGGTCGACGGCGATGAAGCCGTCCTCGATCATGGACAGGACGAGAGCCGTCGTGCCCAGTTTCAGGTAGGTGGAGATCTCCGAGAGGTTCGCGTCGCCGATGATCACGTGCAGGCGGCGGTACTTCTCGGCGTCGGCGTGCGGCTCGTCGCGGGTGTTGATGATCGGGCGCTTGAGGGTGGTCTCCAGGCCCACCTCGACCTCGAAGTAGTCGGCGCGCTGACTGAGCTGGAAGCCGTGCTCGTGCCCGTCCTGGCCGATGCCGACGCGCCCCGCCCCGGTGACGACCTGGCGGGAGACGAAGAACGGCGTCAGGTGGCGCACGATGTCCGAGAAGGCGGTTTCCCGCTTCATCAGGTAGTTCTCGTGCGTCCCGTAGGAGGCGCCCTTGTTGTCGGTGTTGTTCTTGTAGAGGTGGATCGGCTGCGCTCCGGGGAGCTGAGCGGCACGCTCGGCCGCCTCTGCCATGATCCGCTCGCCGGCCTTGTCCCACAGGACGGCGTCCCAGGGGTTGGTGACCTCGGGAGAGCTGTATTCGGGGTGCGCGTGGTCGACGTAGAGCCGCGCGCCGTTGGTGAGGATCACATTGGCCAGCCCGATGTCCTCGTCGGTGAGCTGGCTGGAGTCGGCGACCTCGCGGGCGAGGTCGAAGCCTCGCGCGTCCCGCAGCGGGTTCTCCTCCTCGAAATCCCAGCGGGCCCGGCGGGCCCGGTGCATCGCCGCCGCGTAGGCGTTGACGATCTGGGACGAGGTGAGCATGGCATTGGCGTTGGGGTGACCGGGGACGGAGATCCCGTACTCCGTCTCGATGCCCATTACTCGCCGTACGGTCATGCGGCCCTCCTTGCCCGGCGGCGCCCTCGGTCGGGGGCGCCGCTCAAGTACCGCTGGCGCTCCGGTGCGTGTGCGGTGCCCGTCCCCGCACTGCGCGACTCGGCGGTACCGAAGAGCCTAGAACGCCACTGCGCTGGTGGGGAGATCATTTGCGTCATTGCCTTGCTCCAGCATCGCCCGAAAAACAGTCGGCTGCGGGTACCCGGTGAGGGCACCCGCAGCCGCCCTGTCTTTTACAGGTACTGACCGGTGTTCGCCACCGTGTCGATGGAGCGTCCGGTGTCCGCACCCTGCTTTCCGGTGATGAGCGTACGGATGTAAACGATCCGCTCGCCCTTCTTGCCGGAGATGCGGGCCCAGTCGTCCGGGTTGGTGGTGTTGGGCAGGTCCTCGTTTTCCTTGAACTCGTCCACGCAGGCCTGCAGGAGGTGGGAAACCCTCAGGCCCTTCTGGGTGTGCTCCAGGAAGTCCTTGATCGCCATCTTCTTGGCGCGGCCCACGATGTTCTCGATCATGGCGCCGGAATTGAAGTCCTTGAAGTAGAGGACTTCCTTGTCGCCATTGGCGTAGGTGACTTCCAGGAAGCGGTTTTCCTCGGATTCTGCGTACATGTGTTCCACGGCCGTCTGGATCATGCTCTGGACGGTGGTGGTCCTGCTGCCGCCGTGCTCGCCGAGGTCGTCGGAGTGCAGAGGGAGGCGCTCGGTGAGGTACTTGCCGAAGATGTCCTTGGCCGCTTCGGCGTCCGGACGCTCGATCTTGATCTTCACGTCGAGCCGGCCGGGTCGCAGGATGGCGGGGTCGATCATGTCCTCACGGTTGGAGGCACCGATCACGACCACGTTCTGCAGGCCCTCCACGCCGTCGATCTCGGCGAGCAGCTGCGGGACGATGGTGTTCTCCACGTCCGAGCTGACACCGGAACCACGGGTGCGGAAGAGGGACTCCATCTCGTCGAAGAAGACGATGACGGGGGTGCCCTCGCTGGCCTTCTCACGAGCACGCTGGAAGACCAGGCGGATCTGCCGCTCGGTCTCGCCGACGTACTTGTTCAGGAGCTCGGGGCCCTTGATGTTGAGGAAGAAGCTCTTGCCCGTGGCCTGTCCGGTCACCTCGGCGACCTTCTTGGCCAGCGAGTTGGCGACGGCCTTGGCGATGAGCGTCTTGCCGCATCCAGGAGGCCCGTACAGCAGGACGCCCTTGGGCGGCCGCAGTTCGTGCTCCTTGAAGAGGTCGGGGTAGAGGTACGGGAGCTCGACCGCGTCGCGGATCGCCTCGATCTGGCCGCCCAGACCGCCGATCTGCTCGTAGCCGATGTCCGGGACCTCTTCGAGGACGAGCTCCTCGACCTCGCTCTTCGGGACGACCTCGTAGACATAGCCGGAACGAGGTTCGAGCAGCAGGGCGTCACCGGGACGGATGACGACGTCCAGCAGCGGCTCGGCGAGCCGTACCACCCGTTCCTCGTCGGTGTGCCCCACCACGAGGGCGCGCTCGCCGTCCTCGAGGATCTCCTTGAGGGTGACGATGTCACCCACGCTCTCGTACTCCATGGCCTCGACCACGTTGAGAGCTTCGTTGAGCATCAGTTCCTGGCCGCGCCGGAGCTCGTCGACCTCGACGCTGGGGCTGACGTTCACCCGTAGTTTGCGGCCGCCGGTGAAGATGTCGGCGGTGCCGTCCTCATTCGCCTGCAGGAAGACACCGAAGCCGGCCGGCGGCTGCGCGAGCCGGTCGACCTCCTCCTTGAGAGCCACGATCTGGTCTCGGGCCTCACGGAGCGTGTTGGCGAGTCGCTCGTTCTGAGCGGACACGCCGGCCAGGTTGGTCTGCAGCTCGACGATCCGCTCTTCGAGAATCCTCGTGTGTCGCGGAGAGTCGGCGAGCTTACGTCGCAGGACGGCGATCTCCTGCTCAAGGTAGGCAATCTGCCCGTCGGGGTCCTCGGACCCTCGTCCCGGGCGGATGCCGCGGTTCATGTCGTCGTCGTGGGCTGCCACGGTCCTCACCTCCTCCAAGGGGAGCTGGACGCTTCCAGACCCTACCTGGGTGGGTGTCGATTGAAACCCCTAGATCAAAAGACTGTCGGGGTGTGTCCGATCTTCACCCTTGCGCTCTCCCTCACGCCAGGGGAATACCCACGGAACATGATTGGAAAGCTGCCGGAGGTAGGGTCAAAGTGTTCAACACCCGTCAGAGCTGGCCGGATTCCCGTTCGGCTCGACGCAGAAACGGCAGGAGAGATGAGCGTGCAGCAGCAGGCCGGGGCCGCCAGCGACGATCTGGAGGTCTGGATCGACCAGGATCTGTGTACCGGCGACGGCATCTGCGCCCAGTACGCGCCCGAGGTGTTCGAGCTGGACATCGACGGCCTGGCCTATGTGAAGGGCTCCGGCGACGAACTCCTTCAGGACAAGGGCGCCACAACGCCCGTACCGTTGCCGCTTCTCACCGATGTGGTGGACTCCGCGAAGGAATGTCCGGGCGACTGCATCCACGTTCGCCGCGTTTCGGACAAGGTCGAGGTCTACGGTCCTGACGCCGAGTGACACCGGCGCTACAACCCGTTACCGCTGTCTGATATCTCACACGGCCGGGTTGCGTGGTTCAGACGTTCTGTGCCCCGGCGGGTGTCGAGCGGACGAACGCGCCGTTCTTCCACGCCCACTTCGCGCTGTCCTTGACATCCGGGCAGCAACTGGGCACGTCAGCGGACGAATAGCCGAGGAGCGTCGCGAGGACGGCTCCGTCCCGGAGGGCGAAGTCGGTCACGGTGCGTCGGTCCTTGGGGTCGACCAGGGTGGCCACCACCCGGGGCTTGCCGCCGTCCGCCGCCCGGGTGAGGACGTACACGCCGTCGGGCGGGGTACCCATCGCCGCGTCGCAGTGCACCACGACCGCCGTCTCCGGCCTGCCGTCGCCGTCAAGGTCTCCGGAGGCCTTCTTCACCACGAGCTCCTTGACCCGACCGCACTCGATCGGGAAGTCGACACCCGTGGGGTCGAGGGGCCCGGTAACGGCCGGGGCGCCCTTGGTCTCCGGGCCGGCCGCCTGGGCCGCCGTGGCCGCGTTGGGTTGCAGGACCGAGGAGAGGGCCACTACCGCGGCGACCGCCGTCGCGGTGGCGACCCAGTGGATCGGACGGGTGTGGGTGTGTGCCAATTCCGGGACGGCGGATTGCTGCACTGGAAAGTGTCTCCCGTGGGGCTGTACCGGTGGGGGTGGCCTGCATGGTGCCACACGTCACAGTGCGCGGGAACGGCGGGGTGGCAGTTCACAGTCCACTGGCTCTGCGAACCGGGCCGGGCCGAGGTGCTGCGGATTCTGACTCCGCGTCAACGCGGATGCGCCGTGGCCGGGTTCCCGGAGGTGTCCGGGAACCCGGCCACGGCGTTTGTGCGTTGACGCGGCACGAGGCCGCCCTGGAGGGCGTGCTCTAGCGGCCTGCGCCCGCGTCGGCGTTGGGGCCGGTGTAGTCGTCGCCGTAGGCGCCCTTGGCGGGGCGGCGGCGGCGCATGGGCGGCTCGACGCCGTCGGCGAGGCGGCGGGCGGTGAGCAGGAAGCCGGTGTGGCCGATCATCCGGTGGTCCGGGCGGACGGCCAGGCCCTCGACGTGCCAGTTGCGGATCATCGACTCCCAGGCGGACGGCTCGTTGAAGCAGCCGAACTCGCGGATGGACTCGACGGTCCGGGCGAGCTGGGTGGTGGTCGCCACGTAGCAGCACAGGATGCCGCCGGGGACGAGCGCCTTGGAGACGGCCTCCAGGCACTCCCACGGGGCGAGCATGTCGAGGATGACCCGGTCGACGTCGGGGTCGCTCAGGTTGTCCTGGAGGTCGCCGACGGTGAGCTGCCAGGCCGGGTGCGGGCCGCCGAAGTAGCGCTCCACGTTCTGCCGGGCGATCTCGGCGAAGTCCTCGCGGCGCTCGTAGGAGTGCAGCATGCCCTGGTCGCCGATGGCGCGCAGCAGGAAGCTGCTGAGCGAGCCGGAGCCGACGCCGGCCTCGACGACGCGGGCGCCGGGGAAGATGTCGGCGAAGGCGAGGATCTGCCCCGCGTCCTTCGGGTAGACGACGGCTGCCCCGCGGGGCATGGACAGGACGTAGTCGGGGAGCAGGGGGCGCAGCGCGAGGTAGGCGACGTTCCCGGTGGTGCGGACAACGCTGCCCTCGGGAGCGCCGATCAGTTCGTCGTGCGGGAAGGAACCCTTGTGGGTGTGAAAATTCTTCCCGGCCTCGAGCGTGAACGTGTAGTGGCGGCCCTTGGGGTCGGTCAGCTGAACCTGGTCCCCGACCTTGAAGGGCCCGCGCCTGCGGGCGGCACCGGTCGGTTCGGACATGTGACCAGCCTACCGGCGTTTGGGGGAGGCGCCGACCACCCGGTGTTCAGCTCGGGCGGGCCATCGCCTTCACGAAAGCCCGCTCCACGTCGGCCGCCGACAGGACGCCGTAGATCTCGCCGGTCTCCTCGACGACCAGGTACTCGGTGGCCGGCGTGGTGCGCAGGGCGTCCAGAAGGTCCTCGCCCGCCAGCTCCGCGGAGACCCGCATGCCCTCGGTGAGGTCCTGTGCGAGGCCGCTGACGGCGACCCAGGGGCGGCGGTGTTCCGGTACCCCCACGATGGCGGCCTCGCGGACGAGGGACAGCGGGTTCCCGTCGGCGTCGACGACGACCAGGGCGCGCGCGCCGGCCGCATTGGCCCGGCGCAGGGCCTCGGAGAGCGGAGTGTTCGTCTCCACGGGAACCGCGCGGCGGGTGAGGTTGCGGGCGCGCAGCTCGGGCAGGTGTTCGCGCAGGCGGGCCATGCGCAGGCTGTTGCCGGCGCCGGTCCAGATGATGGCGGCGAGGATCGCGGCGAGCAGGGCGTCCATGACGGTGTCCATGCCGACGTTGTCCTCGGCGTTGGAGCCGAGCGCCCCGGACTGGGTGAGCAGCGGCAGGCCGATCAGGACACAGACAGCGAGGGCGCGGCCGACCCAGGCGGCGGCGATGGTGCCGCTCATCGGCTTGCCGGTGATCTTCCAGACGACCGCGCGGAGCATACGGCCGCCGTCGAGGGGCAGGCCGGGCAGGAGGTTGAAGGCGGCGACGATGAGGTTGGAGATCATCAGGCCGGCCAGCAGCACGCCCGGGACCGTGCCGGGCTCGACGGGCAGCAGGGCGAGGTAGAAGAGGCCGGAGAGAACGAGGGAGAGCAGCGGGCCGACGAAGGCCAGCCAGAACTCCCGCCCCGGGGTCTCGGCCTCCTTCTCGATCTCGGAGACCCCGCCGAAGAACTGGAGCTGGATGCGGCGGACGGGCAGCTTGAAGCGGAGGGCCGCGACCGTGTGGGCCAGTTCGTGGATGAGCACGGAGGCGTAGAAGGCGACCGCGAAGAAGAGGGAGACCAGGTAGCGGGCGGCGCCGAGTTCCGGCAGCACGCGGTCGAGCTGGCCGCCGAACACCCAGGTGATCAGGGCGGCGACGAGGAACCAGCTGGGCGCGACATACACCGGCACCCCGAACGGCCGCCCCATCAGCAGCCCGCCGCCGGGCCCGGGTTCCCGGGGGCGCCTGGGCTGACGGCCCTTGGCGAGACCGGAGCGGGCGAGGGTGCGGTCGCCGGCGGAGGTGCCGTGGTGGGGGGCTTCCCCGGAGTGGGGGGTGGCGGCGGGCGCCGGGTCGCCGGCTCCCGCGTCCCGCGCTTGACCTGCGGGTACCTGCGCCTCGGTACCCCACGGGTCCTGCCCGCGCTCTGCGGAGCCATGGGCTCCGGAACCCTGGGGCGCGGGGGCCTCGGCGTCGCCGCCGGGTTCCGCGGGGGCCTTGGCCTCGGAACCGAGGTCCGCGGCGGCTTGGCTCCCGGATCCCTGCGCCTCGGGGCCGTGCGGTGGGGAGCCCGCTGCTTCGGGGCGGTGCGGTGGGAGACCAGCTGCTGCCGCGCCCTGCGCTTCGGGGCCGTCGGCTCGCGGAGCCGTTGCTCCGGTGCCGGATTCTGCGGGCCGGCTGCCTTCGTGACGGCCGGCTTCGTGACCGCTGACTTCGTGACTGCCGGCTACGGGACCCTTGGCTTCGTGATCCTTCGCTTCGTGGCCCTGGACCTGGGCCTGGTGCCCCTCGGCGTCGCTGTCCGTCGCGGCGTCCCCGGTGTTCTCCCCCTGGGGCGCGTCCAACCGTCGTACGACCATGGTCGGTTCGTCGGGTGGAGTGGTCTCGTCGGTGCCGGTGCGCTTCGGGGCCGGGTTGGGGCGTGCGGGGTCGGGGGCCGGGGCCGCAGGTGCTGCGTGGTGCTCGGCCGACTCGTCGTTGCCGGGCCGCGGCCGCCCGCTACCGCCGCTCTCGTCCACGGTGTCCCCTCGTTCGAAGCGTCCCCCGTGCCTGCCGGACGGGAGGGTCTCGGGTCGATGGTATGCGGCCGTGGCGACGCGTTCCGCCCCGGCACCCCCGTGTTTCCTCCGTCGTCGCACCGGCCACGACCGTGACTGGGTCACTGTCAGTGGCGGGCCGTATGGTCTGTCGTCATGGAGACGAGCGCAGAGGGCGTCACAGCGGCCACCGGCGGCGACACCGCAGACGTGGAGCAGCCGGTCACGGCCGAGCCGGCGACGACGGCAGAGGCGGTGGACAGCGCGGCCACGACGGTCCCGGTCCGGTCCGCCGCCATAGCGCCGGCCTCCCTGTCCCCCTCGCGTGCCAGTGACTTCATGCAGTGCCCGCTGCTGTACCGGTTCCGGGTGATCGACCGGCTGCCCGAGAAGCCGAGCGAGGCGGCGACCAGAGGCACGCTGGTGCACGCGGTGCTGGAGCGGCTCTTCGACGCCCCGGCCGCGGAGCGGACCGCGCCCCGCGCCAAGTCGCTCATCCCCGGTCAGTGGGACCGGCTCAGGGAGTCCCGCCCCGAGGTCGTCGAGCTGTTCGCCGACGATCCGGAGGGCGAGCGGCTGACACGCTGGCTCGGCGAGGCGGAGCGGCTGGTGGAGCGCTGGTTCACGCTGGAGGACCCCACGCGGCTCGAGCCCGCCGAGCGCGAGCTGTTCATCGAGGCCCAGTTGGACTCCGGGCTGAAGCTGCGCGGGATCATCGACCGGGTCGATGTGGCGCCCACCGGCGAGGTGCGGATCGTCGACTACAAGACGGGCAAGGCGCCCCGGCCCGAGTACGCCGAGGGTGCCCTGTTCCAGATGAAGTTCTACGCCCTGGTGGTGTGGCGGCTGAAGAACGTGATTCCGCGCCGGCTCCAGCTCGTCTACCTCGGCAGCGGTGACGTCCTGACGTACGACCCCGTCCTCGCCGACCTGGAGCGCGTCGAGCGCAAGCTGCACGCACTGTGGGAGGCGATCCGGGAGGCCACGGACACCGGCGAATGGCGGCCCCGCCCCACCAAGCTGTGCGGCTGGTGCGACCACCAGGCGCACTGCCCGGAGTTCGGCGGCACTCCCCCGCCCTATCCGCTGGCGGTGAGGGCGCTGGAGTCCCAGGACGCGCCGCAGGGCAGAATGGGGCCGGACTAGCGAAGGAGACTTACGTGGCCATCCGCGTCCTACTGGTCGACGACCAGCCGCTGCTGCGCACCGGCTTCCGGATGATTCTGGAGGCCGAGCAGGATCTCGCGGTCGTCGGCGAGGCCGGAGACGGCCTCCAGGCTCTGGACCAGGTGCGGGCCTTGCAGCCCGACGTGGTTCTGATGGACATCCGTATGCCCCGGATGGACGGCGTGGAGGCGACCAGGCAGATCACCGGGCCCGGGCGGGACGGCCCGGCCAAGGTGCTGGTGCTGACCACGTTCGACCTCGACGAGTACGTGGTGGAGGCGCTGCGCGCGGGAGCCAGCGGTTTCCTGCTCAAGGACGCCCCGGCCAACGAGCTGGTCCAGGCGATCCGGGTGGTGGCCTCGGGCGAGGCGATGCTCGCGCCGAGCATCACGCGCCGGCTGCTCGACAAGTACGCCACGCATCTGCCGTCCGGCGAGGAACCGGTCCCGGACACGCTGCACACCCTCACCGACCGTGAGGTGGAGGTGCTGAAGCTGGTGGCGCGCGGCCTGTCCAACGCGGAGATCGCCGCCGACCTCTTCGTCAGCGAGACCACCGTCAAGACGCACGTCGGTCACGTCCTCACCAAGCTGGGGCTGCGCGACCGAGTACAGGCGGCGGTGTACGCGTACGAGAGCGGGCTGGTGCGCCCCGGGGCGCAGTAAACGGTTCTACGACGCCGAGGGCGCCCCCCGCTCACCAGCAGGGGGCGCCCTCGGCGTTCGTGGGGCCCTCGCTCAGCCCTTGCTGAGCTCCCAGAAGCGGAACACGGTCGAGGCGTCGAGACAGTACTCCAGGCCGTAGACGTCGTCGCGGGTGACGGCGTACTGCTTGGCCTGCCAGACGGGCAGCACCGGGAGTTCGTCGGCGACGATGTCCTGGAGCTTGCCGTAGGAGTCGTCGGTGGCGGCGCGGTCGCTCTCGGCGGCGGTCTGCGGGATGAGCGTGCCGGTGATCGCCTTGTTGGCGTAGTTGTTGCTCAGCACGTTGCCCTCGCCGAAGAAGGGGGCCGTGAAGTTGTCGGCGTCCGGGTAGTCGGGCACCCAGCCCTTGACGTAGACGCCGTACTTGCCGTCGGCGATGTCCTGCTCGTACTGGTCGAAGGCGACGGACTGCACGTCGGCGTCGAACAGGCCGCTGGCGTTGAGCTGTTCGGCGATCGCCGTCAGCTCGTCGTCGGTGGCGGGACCGTAGCGGGACGGGGTCGACCAGAGGGTCAGCTTCACCTTGCCGGTGACGCCGTCGGCCTGCAGGGCGGCGGCGGCCTTGGCCTTGGAGGGGCGGGCGCCGTAGGTGTCGAAGTAGGCCGTGTTGTGGCCGGAGATGCCCGCCGGGATGATCGAGTACAGCGGGGTGGCCGTGCCCTGGTAGACGTCCTTGATGAGGGCGTCGCGGTCGAGCAGGTGGGCTATGGCCTTGCGGACGCCGAGCTGTCCGGCGACCGGGTCGTCCATGTTGAAGACGAGGTGCTGGACCTCCGCGCTGCTGCCCTCGACGATCTCCACGCCGGAACTGTCGTCGGCCTGCTCGATGTCGGCGATGTCGCTCGCGGACAGGCCTCGGTAGGCGATGTCGACCTTGTTGGCGAGCAGTGACTTCTTCAGCGCGGCCTGGTCGCCGTGGAAGAACTTCAGCGTGACGCCGGTGTTCTGCACGTCGGCGGTGCCCTTGTAGTTCTCGTTGACCGAGAAGACGGCCTCGTCCTCGCCGAAGTGGTCCAACTTGTACGGGCCGGAGCCCACCGCCTCCCCGTCCTCGCGCAGCCCGTCGGCGTCGTACTGGGTGTGGTCGACGATGGAGCCGGCACCCGAGGCGATCTTGCTCGGGAAGGTGGCGTCGGGTGTGTTGAGGTGGAAGACCACCGTCTCCTCGTCCGGGGTCTCGACCTTCTCCAGCATGGGGAACATGATCGCGGGACCGGCGTCGTCATTGATCTTCAGCATGCGGTCGAAGGAGAACTTGACGTCCTCCGAAGTGAGCGAGTTGCCGTTGCTGAACTTGAGACCGTCCTTCAGGGTGCACTCGTAGACCTGGGTCCGCGTGTCCGTGAAGGAGCACTCCTCGGCGGCCTCCGGCTGCGGTTCCGTGGCGCCCTTGGGGAAGCTCATGAGCGACTGGAAGACGTTGTTGAACATCAGCCAGGAGCCGGGGTCGTAGCCGGAGGCGGGGTCGGTGGCCAGGACGTCGTCGGACATCCCCATCACCACCGAGGAGCCGCTGCCACCGGAGCCGCCTGACTCCGTTCCGCAGCCGGTCAACAGGCCGGAGGCCAGCCCCGCCACGATGGGCAGGACCGGCCACGGGTTGCGCTTGTTCACTAGACACGTGCCCTTGTCGTTGATGTCGGACCCCGGGGCCACCCTCCCGGGCCCCGGGCACGGGAGGTTCAGCCGCTCACACCGCGGCCGAGCTCCCACAGCTGAAGCGTCGAGGAGGAGTTGAGCGCGTACGCGGTCCCCGTGACGTCCTCGCGGGCGGCGACGTACTGCTTGCCCTGCCACAGCGGCAGGACGGGAACGTCGTCGGCGACGATGTCCTGAATGTCCGTCAGGCTGGCGGCCGCGGACAGCCGGTCCGCCTCGCGGCGGGACTCCGGGATGAGGCTGTTGCGGATCTCACTGTTCACATAGGGCGAGCCGATGGTGTTGTCCTTGTCCAGGAACGGCGCGAGGTAGTTGTCGGCGTCCGGGAAGTCCGGGAACCAGCCCATGCCGTAGACGTCGTACTCGCCCTTCTGCTCGGCGGAGCGGAAGGTCGACCAGGGCGTGCCCTCGATGCCGACGTCGAACAGGCCGCTGTCGTTGAGCTGCTTGCGCAGCACCTCGAACTCCTGCTTGGTGGCCGGGCCGTAGTGGTCGGTCGTGTAGTGCAGCGTCAGCTTCACCGGGGCGGTGATGCCGGCCTGACTCAGCAGGGACTTGGCCTTGGTGACGTTCGGGTCGCCGTACTTGTTGAAGAACGCGTTGGAGTGACCCGTGATGCTGGCCGGGACCATCGAGAAGAGCGGTTCCGCCTGGGAGCCGTAGACCTTGGAGACGAGTTCGCTGCGGTTGATCAGCTGGGCCATCGCCTGGCGGACCGCCTTGGACTTCACCGACGGGGCGTCGGTGTCGAAGCCCAGGTAGCGGATCTCGAGGCCGGCCGTCTCCACGATGTCGATGTCGCTGTCCGTGGCGTTGGTGAGCTTGTCGATCTGCTCCGGCGACATGGTGCGGGTCATCACGTTGATGTCGCCCTTGTCGAGCGCGGCGCCCATGGCGTCGGCGTCCTCGAAGGAGCGCAGGCTGATCTTGTCGTTGTTCACCTTCAGCGTCCCCTTGTAGTTGGGGTTCCTGGTGAACGCGGCGTCGACGAGCTCGTCGTCCTTGACCTCGGCCTGCATGGTGTACGGGCCCGAGCCGTCCACGCCGAATCCCTCGCGCAGCTTGCCCTTCTCGTAGTCGTCCGGGTTGACGATGCCGGCGACGGGGGTCGACAGCTTGAAGGGGAAGGTGGCGTCCGCGGTCTTGAGATGAAAGATGACTTCGTTGTCGCCCTGCGTTTCGACGGTGTCGATGGTGGACAGCAGGGCGAACACACCGCTGTCGGCCTTGATCGCGAGGGCGCGGTCGATCGAGAACTTCACGTCCTCGGCGGTGATGGCGTCGCCGTTGGCGAACTTCAGGCCGTCCCGGAGCTTGCAGGCGTAGCGCTCGTTGCCGGAGTCGGTGAAGCCGCAGCTCTCGGCGGCCTCCGGTACCGGGTCGCCCTCGCCCTTGGGCTGGACCATCAGGGTCTGCACGGTCTGGCGCAGGATGTTCCAGGTGCCGACGTCGTAGGCGTACGCCGGGTCGAGGGGCGCCGGAGTGTCCTTCGAAGCGGTGAACCGGTCCGTGGTGCCGACGACGATCGCACCGTCGCCGTCACTCCCGCTGCCTGACCCACCGCAGGCGACGAGCACCGGCGCGAGCAGGCCGATCACGGCCGGCAGCACCAAAGTCTTGCGGTTCATGCTCGAGTTACTCCACAGCTGTCGAGTCCGTGTATCCGGCATGCAGGGGTGGCGCAGCGGATCACGGGGTAAGGGCGATGTTCTCGCTAGGAGATTAGTCCGCACCTGCAGGACGGTTCGCAGCCACCGGAGTTGAGGGCCCATCACGCAGTGAAACCGGCTGCGGACAGACCGAAAACCCGAGGCGGGAAGGATTAGTGCAGGGTTTCATGAATCGGGACACAAGGACACGCCTCAGGCCCTCGACGGGGAGCGGAGACCACACGCCTCACCCCCTGTCGAGCCCGGCCTGAGTGGGGAACGTCACAGCCCCGACGGTCTGGTCGGATACCGGAATTCGGCCATCCGCACCGGTCGAATTACCCTCGGGGAATTACCGTCCTATCGGCGCTGCACGCTCGGTGAACGCCTAGCGCATTTCCGTCATCAGGCCACGCAGAAATGCCAGGTCCACCTCTTCGAGCGAGGTGACGACGGTGCGCCGGGCGGCCGGAGCGATGGGCGCCACGGACGGCACCGCCACCACGTGGCAGCCCGCTGCCTCCGCCGCGGCGACGCCGGTCGAGGTGTCCTCGACGACAGCGCATCTGGCCGGATCCACGCCGAGTCCGGCGGCGGCGAAGAGATACGGATCGGGATGCGGCTTGGTGCGCCCCACCTCGTCACCGGCGACCGTCAGGGCGAAGTACTGGGGACCCAGCGAGGTGAGCACCCGGTCGATGATGCGCCGGTGCGAGGCGGAGACCAGGGCCGTCGGGATCTCGTGCGCGGCGAGCTCGGCCAGCAGCCGGGTCGCGCCCGGCATCAGCGGCAGGACGCCGTCGATACGGTCCTCGAAGCCCTGGTTCAGCAGCCCGGTGAGCTCCGCGAGGCCGATGTCGGCGCCGGTGGCCTCGATCAGGAACCCCGCGCTGCGGCTCATGGGGCCGCCGACCACGACATGGCGCCAGGAGTCGTCGAGGGTGTGGCCGAGACCGGCGAAGATCTCGACCTCGACGTCCCACCAGAAGCCCTCGGTGTCCACCAGGGTTCCGTCCATGTCGAGGAGCACGGCCTGCAGGGCTGAGCCTTCGGCCGTACGAGTGTCTGGCGCAGGGATCGTACTGGTCATCCGGGCGCACCTCCTTGAGGGACGATCAGGCCGGTTCCCACGTGGGAACCGGCCTGCGGTGGACCGACCAGTGTACGACCTGTCCGATCAGCGCGCTCGGTGAGACGCGTCTCAGCGTGCGTTGAAGTATTTGGCTTCGGGGTGGTGGATGACGATGGCGTCGGTGGACTGTTCGGGGTGGAGCTGGAATTCCTCGGAGAGGCGGACGC
>NZ_JAGMUK010000061.1 GCF_019049245.1 Streptomyces sp. AC555_RSS877
GGGGGGTAACTCCTAGGTGCTATCTCCGAAACCCCAACGCTGCGTTGCGTAATGAACGCATCCCATACTTCCATTATGGCATATCGGTCAAGTGCAACAGCGCGGGCCGACGCGGTGAAATATTCTTTTCAAACCGTAAAGTTGACGGTAAAATATATACATGAGCGAAGTGCCATTTCTTGAGTTTGAGGACCTGATCGACTACGCCACGGGGCAAAGGAGCACAGGCGACTGGGTTACTGTCTACGCACGGGACGAGCGCGACAAGGAAGATGGTGGCTATTACAGCGCCCTCGTGCCGGTTGAAAACATCGACACTCGCCTGAGTGAAGTAGATTGGGATCTGGACTTGGGCGACGGGATGCCGGGGTTCGTCTTCCACTATGCCGACAAGAGAAATGAATACCTCCGATTCGGCAACGATGAGGGCGTCGAGCCAGTGGTCATCTGCCGTTCCTTTCATGGGCTGAAGCCTTCGTATGTGGAGGTGTCAGAAGAGTTCAGGCACTTCCATAACCTCTACGAAGATCGCGCGACGCGCACTCTCATTGCTTTTGACGATAGCGGCGATGAGATTGAAGTCGTCCGTGTGTCTGATGACAGGGCGGAAATCAAGGTCAAGTATCTCAAGGAGTTTCTTGCGGCGCGGGGAATGGCGTTGCTACTGCTCTACGTCATTGACCGGTGGAGCGAGAAAAGCCTCGATGAGCTTGGGATGACGCGACAGGACGAACAGCAGAGTGGCAGTGATTACCGCTACTCGCGATTCGTCGACGTCTTTCCTGGCCTAGGGCCGGAAAAGGAAACCTGCGCGCGTCTCCGTGGCAAGAAGGTAATAAGGGGTCTTGCTAACTACGACCCCCAGCGCTCATGGGGGCGTCATGACCGCAAGTATGAGGAGTTCATCATCGGCGTAGACGACGATGGTGAGCAAGTTCATCACACCTGCGATGAGAATGAGCTTTCCAACTACTTTGGGAAGAACCCTGGAGCGCCGCATTTCCTTACGTCCGTGTTCTTCCGTAAAGAAGTCATGGCGAAGTACTACAACGACCCCGGAAAGTTCAGTGTTGATGACGGCTATCTCCGGTGCGCTGGATACTGGGGAATCCCGCTGGACAACAACCACGAGAAGTATGTCATCGTCTTTCTCGGCGATCTTGGGAGGCTGCCACATAAAGAGCAGCTTCATTGGAAGCGCTACAACGTCACGCCCGATGGCAAGATGAGTGACGTCTACTTCCGCCGCTCTATGCTCGGTCAGTGGGCTGATGCTGAAGAGCCGGCCCTGGTCTTCAAGAGGACGTACGAAATCTTCGGAGAACGCTGGGAATCACAGCAAGGGTGGGAGCTATTTAAAAAGCTCAAGCCTGCGGACGCGCATCACTGGACGTCATTGCATGTTCCGTCGGACGGCAACCAGAAAGAGTTCGATGAGCAAATCATGTCGTTGACGAAGCTTCTGGTCGACCGAATCAATGAGGCGGAGGTAGGCAAGCTCGCAACTCTCGAACCCAATGAAAAGGGCGGCATCACGAAGTTTGGCAGGTATTTGGATTCCATCGCATTCGCTGAGGCGGAGGCGTTCATCAAGCTTCTTCGGAACCTTCAAAGCTTGCGTAGCGGGGCAGCGCACGTCAAGAACATGAAGAACAGTAGCGATTACCAAAAGGCTGTTCGCTTCTTCGACCTCGGCACCAAGGGCCTGTCTCGTGGTTTTGCCGACATTCTTCGAGATGCGACCGTGTTCCTCGGAAAATTGGAGGAACACACCTCTGCGCCGTCGGATGAGTAGGGGTTCTAATCCGCCAGCTCAAAGTCGGTTTGCTTGCTTACATTGACGGCTAAGTTGACGGCAACCGCACCCAACAACCACTGTCTTCGTAGGTCGTGCAAATGTGCATCTACCTCCGTCAATCGGCTTGTCCATGTGCGCGGAGGGGCGGCTGCATCTAGTTCTGGTCCCAGCATTCGGGGGTTCGAATCCCTCCACCCCAGCCATGAAAAAGCACTGATTAACCTCGGTGCTTTTTCTTTGCTAGAAACAAACTGCGTTGACAGGGAGCTTTCAATTTCTTTTTGACGGCTAATTTGACGGCTACCCGGACGGTCTTCGGCGTCCGGGTAGTTTGTGTTGAGTACGTGTTCCATTCGGTTGAGCGCGTCTCGGCGTGAATCCATCGTGTCGTGCTGGTAAATCTGCTGAGTGATGGCGATATTGCTGTGGCCGAGGATGAGCTGTGCATCCCGGGCAGGCACACCTAGGTCTTTGAGGATCGTCGCTGCGGTGTGGCGGACGTGATGGAGCTTGATCTTCCGAATCCCGTTGCTGGTGCAGAGTAGTTGGAAGGCTCGCGTGAAATTGTAGGGTTCGATCGGGTTGCCCGTTGATGACGTGAAAACGAGATCATCATCCGCCGTCTTCGTTCGTCGTAGACGGTATTCGGCTAACTCCTCGGCGATTCCGGAAAGTAGTGGCAAGTCGCGGTGCCCTGCGCGTGTCTTCACGGGCCCCTGCTGTACCTCGCCGTTGGCCCGAAAGACCTGCTGGCGGACATGAATCACTCGGCCTGAAAAGTCGATGTCCGACCACCGTAACCCGATAACTTCTCCGCGTCGTAGTCCGTAGTGGGTGACAAGCAGAAAGGCCGGGTACCACTTGTGGTTCCGGGCTGCTACTAGAAAATCGGCTACTTCCTTGGGTGACCAGGGCTTGACGTCGCCCGCCTGACGGCCAGGGAGTTCGACAAGCCTGGCTACATTCCGGGTTAGTAGTTCTTCGTGGATCGCTCGACTCAAGGCGGGGCTTAGCGTCTCGCGTAGCATCTGAACCTTACGAACGGAGTAACCCGCTGCAAGTTGCTCGTTCAGGAAGTGTTGGACGACAGGAACTGTGAGCCGCGTTAGTGGTAGATGCCCGAGGGCGGGCTTTAGATACCGGCGAACGTTGATCTCGTAGAGTTCGTATGTTGTAGCACGGCGGTTCGGCCTTACCACCTCCTTGAGCCAATAGTCTAGATATTCGCCAAGCTTCCAGTTCTTGTCCGCCGTTAGGATGCCCTGAGCATCCTTTGCCTTGAGTTCGGTTAACTTGGTGTGTGCCTCGACGCGGGTTGCACCGTACACGCGAGCTCGCTTCTTTAGCCCACTCGTCGTCAGCACGTAGACGGACGCCTCCCAACGTCCGTCTTTGCGTTGGTAGATCGTGCCCTCGCCGTTTGCATTACGGCGGGCCATCTAGGCAAATGTCTCCCGCTGGCGAAGTCGCTCAACGTACGACGCGTAAGCGTCGAGGGGTATGAACCTCCGCTTCCCAATGTTTACCGACTCGATGAGCTTCTTACGCATCAGGTCGTACAGCTTCCATTTGGATATTCGCAGTAAGGTGTACGTCTCGATCACAGTGAGGAGCCGTACCACCTCGCCTTGCTGGTTGGTTGTTTGGTTCTTTCCATCCATACATAGTCCTCCTTAGTTAAACTCTTTTTCCGTTCGGTGGGTAGCCCAAAAGGCGGGCCTCGGCATTGTGAAATCCTCATCAGGCGGCGGCTCCTCGTGTTCCCTTGAGGTGATTCGTTGCCTGCGAGAGAAGACCGACTTCAAAGAGCCCTTGGGCATCGGCTGAAAGCTTCCGAATCACTTGGGAGATGCGCTCACCCCTGGCGGTGTCCTTCACGAGCCAGACGACCTTGGGGAAGACACCCCGGAACTGTTGCTCCATGCCACTGCGCCAGTAGTCGATGTACCGCTGAGATTTTTTCTGGATGGTCGGCATCCCTTCGGTGCCCATGTCGACCTCGATGAACCGACTGTGCTCGAAGTCGCCCACGCCAAGCCGCACGTACGCGTCAGGCTTAAGAACGACCAACTCGCCACCCGGCCCGGTGAAGTGACGCCAGCAGACAGGCTCGGCGTCGAAGCCGATGAGTTCAGCAGCACCACGGCCGTGCTCCTCGACGGTGTGAACGTAGAGTTCAGCCACGGCAAGCAGGTGGTCTTGGAAGTAGGGCTTCGCCTCCCAGATGTGCCGACGACGATGCGGCCCGTCAGTCTCGATGACCGCTTGTCCCAACCCCGTCAGCCCGTAGACGTAGCCGGACGAGCCTGCCCGCACACCCCCGATGGTTCGCGCGAACCTCACCACCAACCCGCGCTTGTGCAGCCGAGTGAGAAGCAGTTGCGCGCGTCGTGTCCGTGCGGCTGGCGATCCATCCGCAACATGGAGCCGCTGTAGTTGGCGCAGGGTCAGGATGCGCACCTTGTCGAGTGACGCCAAGACGGTGTGGTCACGTTCGCTGAGTCGGCGGCGTTCACCCTCCAGGCGGGCGGCCGTGAAGCGAGGAGGTCTCATACGAACGCTCCTCGTTGAGGGGAGACATTCACTTCCACTTGGTTCGTTCCACCAGAGGGGAACCGGCTGCTTCGTCCGACGTGATGCGAAGAGCGAAGCGAACCGTTGAACCGTGCGGCTATACGCGCCTCCTCGGCAAACTGCCGACCGGCCCACTTCCGGGGTGATCCTCACCGCGCCACCGCAGTCGAAGCGACTCGTCCAGGCCGAGGCCGTCGACTCCGTACCGCCCCGCGCTTTCGCGGCGTAGGTCGTCCGTATCCAGACGGCCGCTCTCGTCTGGTGGAAGCGTTCGAATCAGGAAAGGCCGGCTCGGGCTGCGGCCCACGAGGACCTTCGCGTACGCCTCGTACGCTTGGAGCCGCGCGAGATCGTCCGCACTCACGCCGTCGCCGAGCGTTGCCGCCAACGGCGCACTGTCTTCGATGCTTGGGCGGAAAATTATCCGTGAGCGTGCGTTGGCGAAGAACGCGGCTCTCATCTTCGGGGTCAGCTGTCCGAGGTGTTGGTGGGCAACTGTCAGGCCGACCCCAAGCCCGCGCGCCTGGGCGAACATGTCACTGAGGTCAACAGGGATGCGGAGGTACTGCTGTACCTCGTCGATCACGGTGAGGACGGGGTGTCGCTGGTTCGCCGGAACCGACGCCCGGCGCTGCATCTCCTGCCAGAGCTGTGTCACCAGGAGTGCGCCGAGCATCTGTGCCGTTTGCGCTCCCGTGACGCCAGCGTTCAGGTTCACCAGCACGATGCGCCGCGCAGTGAACAGCTCGTCCAACCGAAAGGCCGGTTGAGCCTGCCCGATCAGGCGGCGGATGGGCGTGCGGCTTAAAAATGCCCGGCTCTTGTTGAGAACCGGGCTGGCAACCTGTTGACGTTCGGCCTCTGAAAGGCCGTCGTACCAAGAGAAGAAGGGTGCGAGGACGAGGGCGTCGTTGACCGTGCTGAGGACACGGCGACGGAACGCACCGTTGGTGAGGAGAACGGGTAGATCAGCCAATGTTCCTTGGTCAGCACGAGCCAGTGCGACGAGCGCATGCAGAAGAACGTCACCACTCCGCGGCCCGATGCTCGTGCCGTAAAGCTCAGTGAACAGGTGCAGGATGCGGTCAGCCCTGAGCTCCGCCTCCTCGCGGGGGCCGCTCAAGGGGTTGAAGCCAACCACCTTGCTCCCCATCCCCGGCTCGATGACCACAACGTCCTTCCGACGCTCCGCGGGGACGCTGGCCAGGATGGCTTCAACGAGGTCGCCGCGCGGTTCGAGAACAAAGACGCTTCGCCCTGCACGGACGTCCGCGAGAACGAGCCGTTCCAGGAGCGTGGATTTACCTGAACCAGTCGGGCCAACGATGTGCGTATGGTGCAGGGCGCTCTCGACGGGCAGCGTGACGAGTTGGTCGCGCTGACTTGGATGGACGCCGGCCCCGATGACGCGGCCAGCCGGTAGGCGGTTGGGTTCCACAGGACGCAGCAACACGGAAGGTGCCGGGTACTGACGGCCGTGGTGGGTGGCGAAGAAGTCGACGTCATCCAGCGGCCAGCCAAGCAGGCTGCTCAACTCGCTCAAGCTGAGAACGGTGCCGGACGTGGTGTCGGTCGTCTTCACGATGTCGAGCCGTCGCACGCTGCTCGCGGTTGGTTGGGCGACTCTCAGTTCTGCGCGGGCCGTACCGACGAGCCGCAGTGCTTCGCCGAGCATCCGCACGATGGGGACGGTCAGTTCAGTGGATGCCGCGTGCGCTCCTATATGGCCGCGTACTGCGACCAGCGGTTCGGACGTTTTTTGCTTCCATGCTCGTCGCTCCTCGGCGGTTGCTTGGTGGATGGCCACCAACCCGAGGGCACGCACGATGCTGAACGGCTGCGGCAACTGGTCACGTCGCTGCGGTGGCCCGATGACCCACTGCACGACGGCAGACTCACCGAGGTTCAGGGCCTTTACGATTTCGGCGAGGCCAGCAGCAACGCCGGTCGCCATGTCCACTCGGAGCGGGTGCGTGTTGTTGGTTGTACGGACTTCGGCCGCCAGCCGGGGGGCCGTTCGCTGCGGACGCTCGACGGGCACGAGCGTCAGGCCGGGCAGCTGGGCGACGAACTGTGCCGACAGCTCTCCGCTGACGCGGTTGTCGATGCCAACCAACCAACGAACGAGACCCCGTGATGCGCGGAGTTCAAAGACGACGGCTGGCGTCCGCTGGAGCCAACCGACCTTTGGGCGGTACGCCAGTGGTTGAAGTGCCCTGGTTATCTGCGCATGACTCAACTCGGGTGGGAAATGCACCTCGAACCAATCGAGTCCACTCTTATTCTTGTTGTTCTGCTCTATATGCCACCTCCTTTGTAAGTTACGTCTGCTCATCCGGGAAGCGGCGCGCTTAAAGATCCTCTCGACACTGGGTCGAGGGGTGACGTGCTTATGCGTCCTCGGAGGCTGCGAGCACCCGACCGATCTAGCCGACAGGCTGGAGCGGTCTTGCTCTTACCTTCCACTATGGACGAGTAGAAAGGATGAAGTCAGAGGGTAGGTAGCTACTACATCACCGATTCGAACGCATCTACAAGGAGGTGAAGGGCTGCGAGAAAATACCCTTTACTATATTTATGCAAGTGACTGAGAGGAAGTTGAGAAGGGCAGTTGTGTTGCGTTCTATCCTTTGTTGTTGACGAACGCGTACGCGGCAATAAGTAGAAATGCGACTGTGGCGACCGCTCCGACGACCCATCTGCTTTCGCTAAAGAAGAGTATGCTCTGTGTTAATGGGGCGAGTGAAAAGACGAGGCGGCCAGCCATTTCCTTCTTGAAGTACATCAAGGCAACGCCCGCTATCATGAATGAGAAAGTTAGAATGTCGAAAATAATCATGTATGTTTCCTGTTGAAGTTTGTGTTGTGGGGGTGTCGGATGTACTACATCCGACACCCCCACTAGGTGCCCCTAAGGGCTTCTAGCAGCGTTCCGCCCACACGTACCAGTACATGGAACCCCAGTCGCGATACAGCCAGAGGCACTTACCGCGATTCGTCCGGGCAACTGCCCAGACAGTGGCTCCGACGGCTGCACCGATCCACCCGGAGAGTCCGAGTGCGCCGGTAACTACCGCTCCGCCAACATCGAGTACGTCCCGCGTGGTCTTCTTCGAGAACTGCACGAGCAAGCCGTGCTTGGAGGAGTAGTACTTCGGATCGGCCACCACCGGGTAGCCGTAGCTCCCGCTGGCGTGCTGAACCACCTGTGTCAGCGTGGTTCCATCCGTTTCGAAGTGGGTCGGAACGGCGGTGCCCCTCGTGTCCTTCGCCCAAGGGGCGGGGACGACAGCGGCGGGTTTTCCGGCTCCGTCGAGAACGACAGCACCGGCATTGTTGGGTGAAACAACCACCCGTCCGCCGCCTGGCACGCTGACCTTGTAGCCATAGCGCGTCGGAGCGTCGGCGTTGGTGATGGTGGTGAGCATCTGCACACCGTCCTTCGCCGGGATGACCGCCTGCGCGGAGTTGGTTCCCGGATAGGCCACCGTCCCGTCCGCAAGCTTGACCGCATCCTTCGACGCGTCAGCCTCGGGCAGGGAGATGGAGATCTCCGGTGCGCCGTCGCCTTGCAGGCTGACACCGTTCTCGGGGTCCTTGGGGACCTCGATGGACGTGCCGTTCTGCGAAACGACAGCAGCAGAGTCGGCATCCGTCTTCGACGGAACCGGCTCCTCCACCAACGAACCGTTCTTGCGGTCCGTGTTGCCGAGGGCTGACGCGATCTCCGAGGCGGAAACCGTGTCGCCGGTGTCGGCGGCTGCGATGTTCGGCATCGCCACGAGGGCGGAGGCCGAAATCACAGCTGTTGCGACCATCGTGGCGATGGTGCGCGAAGCTCGCATGGTTGCTCTCCAATGCGATTCTTCTCAACGCTGCGTTTCCGTAGCGCTAGTTCGAGAACTTCCCGAAGCCTCTATCACTTATACGTAATTACAACACTCCTGCATATGGTGGAATAAACAACGGGGTGTTGTTGGAAATGAAAAGGCCCCGCCCCATACGACCTATCCGAAGTCGCAGGGGCGGGGTTCCGCACATCCCACTGGAGAGCAACCACAAGAGTGGGAGGCGGAGCGATACCTTCGCCTGGAGCTAAACTCGACATGCGAAGTGTTCAGGAAGGATTATGAGGCTGTGGTGAACTTTAAGCAATAGTGAAATAGCCCCGTTCCAGTGCATCCTGTGGATTACTGAAACGGGGCAGAGTAGATGAACGTCGGCTGCTACGAGCCGTTGCCATTCACCTTGGTTCCCGGCACACGACCACGAGTGCCACGGGCGTCCTTGAGTACCTGTTGCATGTTCGGTGCCAGCTTGTCGAAGTCGGCCTTCCGCATGGCAACGTCGTACTTGTCACCTGTGGACGGCTGGACTTCCAGCATTACCAGGTCGCCGATCTCCTTGAAGCCGTCGACCTCCGCCGTCAGTACGTCCAACGCCTTGGGCTGGTCCAGCCCGGGATACTGTCGGACGATGACCGTAGCGAATTCCTTGTCGCTGGCTTCTTCGCCGCTAAGGTCGGAAACCTTACGAGAGACGATGGCCATTCGTTCACGCTCCTTATGGTAGTACGTGGCGTCGGGTTTGTCCCTCCGCCTATATCTATCTATGACAGGAGTGGTGGCCGCGTTTTAGAGCATGAGCGAGGACTACAACACCGAAACGAACGGAACAGACGGGAGTGCGCGTATAATAAATAGTAGTAAGCGGAGAACGATGCATGACGGCAGAAGATTTAGAACGACTACGTAAGTCGACAGCAAAAAGCGGGGTGCCCCTGAAAGTGGAGCACCCCGCCGTGATCGCCAAGCTTCGAGTGTTGGTCAGTGCAGCCAGACAATCTCAATCAGATCGGGGTCGAATCGCCAGCCGTTCTTATCCGGCCAAAACCCTCCACCAGGAAGGCCGGGGTGAATCACGACCTTCTCAACCACAAGCCGAATAACACTGGCTCGCCACTCGATGCTTGCCGTCTCCCAGAGTTCACGGAGAGTGCCATCAGTCGGCACCGCCAAGCTTTTGGCTTTGGCGCTCATGAGCTGTTTTTTCTCGGTGTCGAGCGCCGCCATCTTGTCGATGACGGTTTTCTTCATGACTTGGTAGTCCTCTTTTTCGTGCTCACCGGCTGCATACTCGGCGGCCAGCAGTTCACGGCGCGTCTGTAGCTCGCTGAGTTCTTGCACCACCTGCGCCATACGCAGTTCGTTGTCTGCTGGAACCAGTGCGCGGAGGATGTCAGGGGAGTCGAAGCGGTACAGCACCTGCTGCGTGACGAATGCTTCGACAGCATCAGCGATGCGGAAGACTGAGCAGCAACCGATGCGCTCGCCAGTCTTGTCCCACTTCTTGCAGGCGTAGCGCCGTTGGTACTTAACGCTTCCGTCTGCGAGCGGGTACGTCTTACCTTGGCCGTACATGACTCCGCCGCAGTACTGGCCCTTTTTCTTGGTGTCACGCCACGTGCCGCCGCACTCGACGAAGCCGCTCAAGAGATAAGTACGTCCCCGCACCTTGCTCTTGTTCACCCAATATTTTTCGCGACCGTTGAACATGGCTTCCATGGCGTCGTGTTCGGCGCGGGTGAAGACATACGGCCACTTGGCGCGGTGGCGCTCATTCTTGTGAACGCGAGTGCCGCCAGTTTCCGGGTTCTTGAGACACGGGCAGTCGATTGGGTGGCCGGTCGGGTCGAACTGGACGTAGCACTCTTTGAGCAGCGTGCGTCGGAACTTGCCGACATCCCAACGGCCGTCGCAGATGGTGACTTTTCCGGTCTTCTTGCTTTTGGTTTTCTGGCCTGCGCGCGTCGTCTGGATGCCTTGGTCGTTCCAGTGCTGGACACAGTTGAACTGACTGTCTCCGGCGAGCGTCTTGCGTTTACCGTCGTGCAGGGCCGCGACTTCTTCTTTCCGTACCTGGTACGGGTCGATGATGTCTTTTTCCTTCACCGGGTCGTACCCGATGACCGCGCCATACCCGAAGGTGCGTACGCCGCCGCTCCATTCGCCCTTGCGCGCGCTTTGTTCCTTCTGGCGGATGATGAGTTCTTGGAGGTCTTCGGCTGTACCTGCATCCATGGCGTTCTGAATGCGGTCCATCTTCCGGTTCGCCGACACCGTGAGGTCGAGCGCTTGACCGCGAACGTAGTGATACTGAACGCCGTAGCCGCGAGCGAGTTTGATCTGACGCTCGTTTTCTTCGGGCTTACGGGTGAGCCGAGCCTTTGTGTAGGCAAGCACGATCTGAACGGGGCCAGCTTCGAGCTGGGCCATCATGTCCTCGTACTCCGGCCGGTACTCGGTGCTGTTGGTGCTGGCGGAGATGTCGTTGTCACAGTAGACGCGAACAAGAATCAAGCCCAGCTGTGCAGCTAGCTTCTCGATGTCTTCGCGCTGACGCTCGACGCCTAGTTCCTTGCCTTCTTTATCGTCGCTGATGCGCAGATAGGCGAAGGCAAGTTGCCCTTTCAATTGGTCGTACATTCGTTCGATTCCCCTACATGATCCATTTTAATGGATGCACAGGAATTTGACGAGTACGCGATGGGCATCGTCGCGGCGGTGGCGTTCGCGGTGGTGCTCTACAAGGTGGTGACGAGCGGCCAGGTCAGTGCGGAACTGCAGAACATCGTGAAGCAGGCCCTCGATGCGCAGATGTGAGCGGGAGACGGACCGGGGGTTCGTCACGGCCGAGTCGGCCATGGTGTTGCCGGTGTTGGTGATCTTCGCCATGGCGCTGGTGTGGGGGCTGCTCGTGGTCGCCGCGCAGATCCAGTGCGTGGACGCGGCGCGGACCGGCGCCCGGGCGGCGGCCCGACAGGACCCGGCCGACGCGGTCGTCGAGATCGCTCGGGAGACCGCGCCGCGCGGCGCGACGGTCACCGTCAGCCGGGAGGGGGACCAGGTGCGTGTGGCGGTCGTGGCGAAGCCGCCGGCGCTGCACGGACTGCCCTTCGAAGTGCGGGAGGAGGCCGTGGCGTTGGTGGAGGAGACGGTGGTGGAGGGGAGATGAGCGGCCGTTCTCAGGAGCAGAGGCAGAGGCGGAAGAGACGGAAGCGGGGCCAGGAACAGAAGCAGGGCCGGGGACGGAAGCAGGAGCAGAGGCAGGGGCAGCAACAAGGGCCGGGTTCCAGGGCCTGGCGGTTCGATCGTGGTGCCTGGCGGTCCGATCGCGGATCCGCCACCGTTTGGAGCGTCGGGATGATCGCCGTGCTGTGCGTGGTGTTCGGGGTGGTCCTGGCCATGGGGCAGGTCGTCGTGATCCGGCATCGCGCGGCCGGCGGTGCGGATCTCGCGGCGCTCGCGGCGGCGGACCACTGGTGGGACGGCGGCACGGCGGCCTGCGCCCGGGCGGACCGGGTGGCGCGAGCCCAGGGCACGCGGCTGGTGCGCTGCGTGATCGTGGGCGAGACCTCGGACGTGACGGCGGCGTCGGGACGAGGGCTGTTCTCGGCGGAGGTCAGAGCGCGGGCGGGACCTGCGGGGCCGCCGGTTCCGCAGGTGCCCCCGGCTCCCCAGGCGCCTCCGGAGCAGCACCGACCGCAGCAGCCTCTCCAGTTTTCCCAGGTCCCTCTGGAGCAGCGTCCGCAGCTTCCCCCGCTTCCCCAGGCGCCCCCCGCAACAGCACCGTGAGCAACCGCACAGCACCCCTCTTGTGCAGTGGGTCGTTGCCGTTGCCGCACTTGGGGGACTGGATGCAGGACGGGCAGCCGGAGTCGCACTCGCAGGAGGCGATGGCCTCGCGGGTGGCGGTGAGCCACTCGCGGGCGGTGTGGAAGGCGCGCTCAGCGAAGCCCGCGCCGCCGGGATGGCCGTCGTAGACGAACACGGTCGGGAGGAGCGTGTCGGGGTGCAGGGGGATGGACACGCCGCCGATGTCCCAGCGGTCGCAGGTGGCGAAGAGGGGCAGCATGCCGATCGACGCGTGCTCGGCGGCGTGCAGGGCGCCGCCGAGGATCTCCGGGTTGATGCGAGCGGCGTCCAGCTGGTCCTCGGTGACCGTCCACCACACGGCACGCGTGCGCAGCGTACGAGGAGGGAGGTCAAGTTTCGTCTCGCCCAGGACTTCACCGGTCATGAGTCGTCGGCGCAGGAAGGAGACCACTTGGTTGGTGACTTCGACGGAGCCGTAGCACAGGCGTCCCTCGCCCCACGGGATCTCGACGTCCGTCTCCAGGACGGAGATGGAGGTGGTGTCGCGGGCGACCGTCGAATACGAGGGGCTCGCCTGCTCGACCAGGGCGACGGAGTCCTCCAGGTCGAGTGAGCGCACGAGGTAGGTACGGCCCTGGTGCAGGTGGACCGCGCCCTCGTGCATGGTCGAGTGAGCGGCGCCTTCGTCGACCGTGCCCAGGAGGCGGCCGGTGCCGGCTTCCACGACCTGGATCGGTGGGCCGCCCTCCCCGCGGATGTCGGTCAGGTCGGCGGCCCGCTCCCGGCGCGTCCAGTGCCAGGCCTTCGTACGGCGGCGCAGCAGTTTCGCGGCCTCCAGCTGCGGGAGCAGTTCTTTGCACGCCGGACCGAACAGCTCCAGGTCGTCGTCCGTCAGCGGCAGTTCCGCGGCGGCAGCGCACAGGTGGGGGGCGAGCACGTACGGGTTGTCGGGGTCGAGGACGGTGGACTCGACGGGCTGGTCGAACAGGGCTTCGGGGTGGTGGACGAGGTAGGTGTCCAGCGGGTCGTCCCGGGCGACCAGCACGGCCAGCGCCCCCTGCCCGGCGCGCCCGGCGCGGCCCGCCTGCTGCCACAGGGAGGCGCGTGTGCCCGGGTAGCCGGCGATGAGGACGGCGTCGAGGCCGGAGACGTCGATGCCCAGTTCGAGAGCGGTCGTCGCGGCGAGGCCGAGGAGTTCGCCGGAGTGGAGGGCCTGTTCGAGGGCACGGCGTTCCTCGGGGAGGTAGCCGCCGCGGTACGCCGCGACACGCCGGGCCAGGGAGCGGTCGATTTCGGCGAGGCGTTCCTGGGCGATCACCGAGATGAGCTCGGCGCCGCGCCGGGAGCGTACGAAGGCGACCGTGCGCACGCCTTGGACGGCGAGGTCGGTCAGCAGCTCGGCGGTCTCGGCGGTGGCGGTACGGCGGACGGGCGCGCCCTTCTCGCCCTGCATCTCGGTGAGCGGGGGCTCCCAGAGGGCGAACACCAGTTCGCCGCGCGGGGAGGCGTCGTCGGCGACCTCGACCACCGGGAGGCCGGTGAGACGGCCGGCGGCCACCGAGGGCTGGGCGGCGGTCGCGGAGGCCAGCAGGAACACGGGCGAGGCGCCGTAGCGGGCGCACAGGCGGCGCAGGCGGCGCAGCACCTGGGCGACGTGGGAGCCGAAGACGCCGCGGTAGGTGTGGCACTCGTCGATGACGACGTACTTCAGCGACTTCAGGAAGGAGGACCAGCGAGCGTGGGACGGCAGTATGCCCCGGTGGAGCATGTCGGGGTTGGTCAGGACGTAGTTGGCGTACTGGCGGACCCATTCGCGTTCCTCCACCGGCGTGTCGCCGTCGTAGACCGCGGGACGCACGGAATGGCCGAGCGGTTGTGAAAGTTCCTTCACGGAACGGCACTGATCCGCTGCAAGGGCCTTTGTGGGCGCCAGGTAGAGGGAGGTGGCCCCACGGCCGTTCGGGGCCTCGGAGCCTCCCAGAAGGGCCGACAGGACCGGGACGAGGTATGCCAGGGACTTCCCGGAGGCCGTGCCGGTGGCGACCACCACGGATTCGCCGTCCAGGGCGTGCTCGGCCGCGCGAGCCTGGTGCGCCCAGGGGTGTTCGATGCCGCAGGCCTGCACCGCGGCGATGATCTCCGGACGGATCCGGTCCGGCCAGACGGCATGACGGCCCTCACGTGGGGGCAAGTGCTCCGTATGAGTGATGCGCGAAGCCCGGCTCGGCCCCGCGGCGAGCCGGTCCAGGACCGTGCTCGGCGAGAGCCGGGAGACGGGCTGTGCCGAGGGTCGATCGGATCGGTGATTCTTGGCCATCGGCACCGAGTGTGTCACTGGCGTGACGGACAATGGGACCAAGGCGTCGTGCACGCCTGCCGGTAAGTGATTGAATGCCATCGCGGCTGGCGAACCGTCCTGGGAGCTTCAAGCCGAGGTGTCCCGAGGGGCGACCGCTCGATAGCAAGGTGCTGGAGGATCCGTGGACCTGTCTCTGTCGACCGAGACCATCGGCGATCGCACGATCGTCAGGGTCGGTGGCGAAATCGACGTATATACCGCGCCCAAGCTGCGCGAGCAGCTGGTCGAGCTGGTGAATGACGGCAGTTTCCACCTTGTCGTCGACATGGAGGGCGTGGACTTCCTCGACTCCACCGGGCTCGGCGTACTGGTCGGCGGACTGAAGCGGGTGCGTGCCCATGAGGGCTCGCTGCGCCTGGTCTGCAACCAGGAGCGCATTCTGAAGATCTTCCGTATCACCGGCCTCACCAAGGTGTTCCCGATTCACACCTCGGTCGAGGAAGCGGTGGCGGCAACCGACTGACCACCGATCCGGGTGCGGGCCCAGGTCCGTACCCGGGACGGCAGAAGTTGACAAGGGGGTCCGGTCGTTCGGCAGCCCGGTCCCCCACAGCACGCCCGTAGTTCCGAGGGGGATGCATGGCCACCGTTGAGCTCCGCTTCAGCGCGCTGCCCGAGCACGTCCGGACCGCCCGACTGGTGGCGGCAGCGGTGGCGCGCAGGGCCGGAGTGGACGAGGCCGTTCTCGACGAGGTCAGACTCGCTGTCGGCGAGGCCTGCACCCGTGCCGTCGGACTGCACCAGAACAGTGGCATCACCGCGCCCGTGATGGTGGTGCTGATCGAGGAGGAGAAACAGTTCTCCATCGAGGTCGGCGACGAGGCGCCACGCCACGCTCCCGGCGACCGGCCACCCGGTGCCGCCGGCGAGGAGATGGACGCCGAGATCGAGGAGGACGAGATGGGCCTCGCGGTCATCAGCGGCCTCGTCGACGACGTGGAGGTCACCGCCGGGGAGCACGGCGGATCGATCCGAATGACCTGGCCGACCACACCGTCGGTCGTGGTGCTTCCCTGACGCCACAGGCGTCACTGACGCATCCGTAACGCTTCACTCCGAGGGCCCTGCCGAGCAGGGCCCTCGTTGTGTTTTCAAGAATATTTGAATTCGTGAAGTAATTCACGATCAATTTCCGATCATTGGTTCGGATGAAAATGCTTTCGGGCCGTTACCGGGCTTTGGCAGATTCCGTTTCCCGCGTACTGTTTTGATCAGGAACAGATCTCTAGAATCCGTCCACATCTTGAGCTCAGCCCAAGCGTCAAGGAGGACGAATGGCGGGGCTTTCTTCCCCAGACCAGATTGATCACTCCACAGCCCTCGCGGCAGCGGTACTGACCGACGGAAACCGAGTTCTGGTGTCGGTCATAGGCGTCGTGGCCCTGGCCGCCCTCGTGGTGGCAGGTGTCCTGGTGCGCCAGGTACTCGCGGCGGGCGAGGGCACCGACAGCATGAAGAAGATCGCGACAGCGATCCAGGAGGGCGCGAACGCCTATCTGGCCCGGCAGCTGCGCACGCTCGGCGTATTCGCCGTCGTCGTGTTCTTCCTGCTCATGCTGCTGCCCGCGGACGACTGGAATCAGCGCGCAGGCCGATCGGTGTTCTTCTTGATCGGTGCGGCGTTCTCGGCAGGCACCGGCTATATCGGCATGTGGCTCGCCGTACGGAGCAATGTGCGTGTCGCCGCCGCCGCGCGCGAGGCGACACCGGCGGAGGGTGAACCGGAAAAAGATCTCACCGCCGTATCGCACAAAGCCATGAAGATCGCTTTTCGTACGGGCGGCGTAGTCGGCATGTTCACGGTGGGGCTCGGTCTGCTGGGCGCCTCCTGCGTGGTGCTGGTGTACGCGGCCGACGCGCCGAAGGTTTTGGAGGGCTTCGGTCTCGGCGCGGCGCTCATCGCGATGTTCATGCGAGTCGGCGGCGGCATCTTCACCAAGGCCGCCGACGTCGGCGCCGACCTGGTCGGCAAGGTCGAGAAGGGCATCCCGGAGGACGATCCGCGCAATGCCGCGACGATCGCCGACAACGTGGGCGACAACGTCGGCGACTGCGCGGGCATGGCGGCCGACCTCTTCGAGTCGTACGCCGTGACCCTGGTGGCCGCGCTCATCCTCGGCAAGGCGGCCTTCGGCGACGCCGGACTCGCCTTCCCGCTGCTCGTCCCCGCGATCGGCGTGCTCACCGCGATGATCGGCATCTTCGCCGTGGCCCCGCGACGCTCCGACCGCAGCGGCATGTCCGCGATCAACCGCGGCTTCTTCATCTCCGCGGTGATCTCGCTCGTGCTGGTGGCGATCGCCGTCTTCGTCTATCTCCCGGGAAAGTACGCCGACCTCGACGGCGTCACCGACGCGGCGATCCAGGGCAAGGGCGGCGACCCGCGGGTCCTCGCCCTTGTCGCGGTGGCGATCGGCATCCTGCTCGCCGCCGTCATCCAGCAACTGACCGGCTACTTCACCGAGACCAACCGCCGGCCGGTCAAGGACATCGGCAAGAGCTCGCTGACCGGCCCGGCCACCGTCGTCCTCGCCGGTATCTCGGTCGGGCTCGAATCGGCCGTCTACACCGCCCTGTTGATCGGCCTCGGCGTGTATGGGGCGTTCCTGCTGGGCGGTACGTCCATCATGCTGGCGCTGTTCGCGGTGGCGCTGGCCGGTACCGGCCTGCTCACCACGGTCGGTGTGATCGTCGCGATGGACACCTTCGGACCCGTCTCCGACAACGCGCAGGGCATCGCGGAGATGTCCGGCGACGTCGAGGGCGCGGGCGCGCAGGTGCTCACCAACCTGGACGCGGTCGGCAACACCACCAAGGCCATCACCAAGGGCATCGCCATCGCCACCGCGGTCCTGGCGGCGTCGGCGCTCTTCGGGTCGTACCGTGACGCGATCATCACGGGCGCGGAGGACGTCGGCGAGAAGCTGTCCGGCGAGGGCGCGCCGATGACGCTGATGATGGACATCTCGCAGCCCAACAACCTCGTCGGTCTCATCGCGGGCGCGGCGGTCGTCTTCCTCTTCTCGGGGCTCGCGATCAACGCCGTGTCGCGATCGGCGGGTTCCGTGGTGTACGAGGTGCGGCGGCAGTTCCGCGAGCATCCCGGGATCATGGACTACAGCGAGAAACCGGAGTACGGCAAGGTCGTCGACATCTGCACCAGGGATGCCCTGCGCGAGCTCGCCACGCCCGGACTGCTCGCCGTGCTGGCGCCCGTTTTCATCGGGTTCACGCTCGGTGTCGGCGCTCTCGGCTCGTTCCTGGCGGGCGCGATCGGGACGGGCACGCTGATGGCGGTGTTCCTCGCCAACTCCGGAGGCGCCTGGGACAACGCCAAGAAACTCGTCGAGGACGGTCACCACGGCGGCAAGGGCAGTGAGGCCCATGCCGCGACGGTGATCGGCGACACGGTCGGCGACCCCTTCAAGGACACCGCCGGTCCGGCGATCAACCCTCTGCTGAAGGTGATGAACCTGGTGGCGCTGCTCATCGCGCCCGCGGTCATCCAGTTCAGTTACGGCGACGACGAGAACCTGGGCGTGCGGATCGTGATCGCGGTCCTGGCGTTCCTGGTGATCGCGGGCGCGGTCTACGTCTCCAAACGGCGCGGGATCGCCGTGGGTGACGAAGACAACGCCGAAAAGAAGCCCAAGTCGGCTGATCCGGCGGTCGTTTCGTAGCCGGTTCCACCGGGGCCCAGCTCACAGGGGCGGGCGGGAGGCGCGCGAAGGCGTGCCCGCCGCCCGCCCTGCTGCGTTCACACCGTCATCGTGAGCCTTCTCTCGCTTGGTATATAAGGCAGTAAAGCACTACAAAATGGTCACCTGTTATACATCTGGTTCCCTCATGGCGTGTAAGTTCCGGGGCCGAGAGCCATGGAAGGGACCAATCCGGTGAACAAGAAGCTCGCGGCCGCACTGTCCGGCGGTGCGGTACTGGTACTGGCGCTGTCGGGATGCAGCAGTGACGACAGCAGCGAAAAGCTGAACTCCTGGGCCAAGGAGGTCTGCGACGCCGTCAAGCCGCAGGCCAAGAAGATCGAGGCCGCCAATGCCGCGATCCAGAAGGAGACCTCGGACAACAGCACCCCGCAAGAGGTCCAGAAGACGGACGCGCAGGCCTTCCAGGACATGTCGGACGCCTACAAGGCGATCGGTGCCGCGGTGACCAAGGCCGGGGCGCCGGACGTGGACAAGGGCGAGAAGAAGCAGCAGGACGCCGTCAAGGAGCTCGACGGCATCTCCACGTCGTACGCCTCCCTGAAGAAGCAGGTCGACGAACTCGACACGAAGAACCAGGGGAAGTTCGCGGACGGCCTCAAGGACATCGCGACCGCCCTGGACAAGCTGAGCACGAGCGGGAACGACGCCCTGAAGACCCTCGAGGAGGGCGACGTCGGCAAGGCCATGGCCGAGCAGGAGAGCTGCAAGAGCGCGGCCGCCACGGCGCCGGCGGCGAAGAGCTGACGTTCGCGGCGGCCCACGGGTCGCGTTTCCGCGACGGTTCGCGGGTCACAATGGGGGCGTGAGTACCTCCAGCCTGCCCGCCCTGCCCGCTTCCGACCGCCCCGACGTCGCCGCCCGGCTCCGGGACGCCCTGCTCGCGGCCTCCTTCACGGCCGACGGGCTGCTCGAGCTGCTCAGTGCGCCCGCGTATGCGGCGCTCGCCCGGAGCGAGATCGTGCCCGCACTCCGGGCGACACGCGGAGACACGCCGTTGGAGACGCTCGTACGGCTGTTTCTGCTGCAGCAGCCCGTGCCGCACGCGCGCGTGGAGGGCGTTCTGCCCGTTGACGCCTGCCTGGACGGAGGGTGGCTGGTTCTCGCCGACGGGGGCGAGGTGGCCGCGACCGTGGACGTACGGCCGTACGGCGGGCCCGGTGGCGAGGACTGGTTCATCGTGTCCGACCTGGGATGCGCGGTCGGCGGGGCGGGCGGCATCGGCAGCCGGGGCCGGGAGGCGGACGCCGCCGTCGTCCTGGGCGTCGGGGGTGCCTCCACGACCCTGGCCGGCATCACCGTCCGCAGGCCGGTCTCCGCCGCCCTCGACCTCGGCACCGGCTCTGGGATCCAGGCGCTGCACGCAGCGCAGCACGCCACGCGCGTGACGGCCACCGACCTGAACCCGCGCGCACTGCACATCACCGCGCTGACGCTGGCGTTGTCCGGAGCGCCCGCCGCCGACCTGCGTGAGGGCTCGCTGTTCGAGCCGGTCCGGGACGACGAGGCGTACGACCTGATCGTGTCGAATCCGCCCTTCGTGATCTCGCCGGGTCCGCGGCTGACGTACCGCGACGGCGGGATGGGCGGGGACGATCTGTGCCGCACGCTCGTTCAGCAGGCGGGGGAGCGGCTGACCGAGGGCGGATTCGCGCAGTTCCTCGCCAACTGGCAGCACGTGGAAGGGGAGGACTGGCAGGACAGGCTCAGGTCGTGGGTGCCGGGCGGGTGCGACGCGTGGATCGTGCAGCGTGAGGTGCAGGACGTCACGCAGTACGCCGAGCTGTGGCTCAGGGACGCAGGTGACCATCGTGATGACGTGGCCGAGTACCAGGCGCGGTACGACGCGTGGCTGGACGAGTTCGAGGCGCGCAAGGTCAGGGCCGTGGGCTTCGGCTGGATCACGCTGCGCAGGACGGACGCCGCGGAACCCTCGGTGACCGTGGAGGAGTGGCCGCACCCGGTCGAACAACCGCTCGGTGACACGATCCGGGCGCACTTCGACCGCGTCGACTACCTGCGGGCGCACGACGACGCGGCCCTGCTCGAACACCATTTCAAGCTCGCCGCCGAGATCGTGCAGGAGCAGGTCGGGCTGCCCGGTGCCGAGGATCCGGAGCATGTGGTGCTGCGTCAGCACCGCGGGATGCGCCGGGCGACCAAGGTGGACACGGTCGGCGCGGGCTTCGCGGGCGTGTGCGACGGCTCGCTGAGCGCGGGCCGCATCCTGGACGCGATCGCCCAACTGGTCGGTGATGATCCGGTGTTGCTGCGGGACCGTACGCCCGCGCAGATCCGGCTGCTGGTGGAGCAGGGGTTCCTCGACCCGGCCGAGTGACGGCCCGGCGGCCTCCTTCGCGTCACGGGTGAGGCGTGCGCACGGCCCTGAGCCGCATGTGTCCGATCTGGCAGGATTGATCCGGAAAAGGGCTCCTGTCAGTGGGGCGTGCGAAGCTACCTTCTAGGGACGAACTTCGCGCGTTCTCGGGGGAGGCGCGCTGTCTCGGGGGAGGCGTGATGGCGGGGGAGACGCCGGATCAGGGCGAAGGCCGGGTCATCAACGGGCGGTACCGGCTGCTGCGGACGCTCGGCGCGGGCGGCATGGGCCGGGTGTGGCTCGCGCACGACGAGGAGTTGGCCTGCGAAGTCGCGATGAAGGAGATCGCGCTTCCGGACGTGCCGACGGACGCGGCCGAGCCCTTGCACCGCATCGCGCGGGCCCGCAGCGAGGCCCGGCACGCGGCACGACTGCGCGGCCATCCGCACGTGGCCACGGTGCACGACGTGGTGGTGCATGAAGGGCTGCCGTGGATCGTCATGGAGTACGTGCCGGACGCGATCGACCTCCAGGCGGTCGTCCGACGTGCGGGACCGCTCGCGCCGGCACAGGCGGCCCGCGTCGGACTCGCCGTCCTCGACGCGCTCACCGCGGGGCATCGCATCGGCATCCTGCACCGGGATGTGAAACCGGCCAACATCCTTCTGGCCCCGGACTCTTCGGGCGATCCGTACGCGCGCGTGCTGCTCACCGACTACGGCATCGCCCTCCAGCCCGAGTCCCTGGAACCCCGGCTCACCGCCACGGCCGGCATCCTCGGGACGCCCGGCTATCTGGCCCCCGAGCGGGCCCGCGGTGAGCCGCCCACCCCGGCCGCCGACATGTTCTCCCTGGGCGCCACGCTGTACGCCGCCGTGGAGGGCCGCGGCCCCTTCGACCGCCACGGCGACTACGCGACCCTCACCGCCCTGCTCGGCGAGGACCCGGCCCCGCCGTTGCGGGCGGGCGAACTGACCCCGGTGCTGATGGGGTTGCTCGTCAAGGATCCGGTGCGCAGGTTCTCGCCGGAGGCGGTCGCACGGGGACTGGAGCGGGTGGTGCGAGGGGGCGCGGGACCGGTGACGCCGCCCGGTTGGGGTGCGGCGCCGGTCGCGGGGCAGGTGGCGTTCGCCTCGCCGCAGGGCGGCTTCGGGCCGCCTCCCGAGGGGTTCGGCGCGGAACCCGCGGGGGCGGGGCGGTCGCCCGAGGGCCCGGGGGCCGCCCCGGGCAGCAGTCATGACGCGACGCCGCGGGGTCATGGCGGGGCGTCGGGAGGCGAAGGTGCTTCGCCGGGCGGCGTGGCGACTGACGGCCCGCCACCCGGGTATGTCGCCGGCCCGCCACCCGGGTATGTCGCCGGCCCGCCACCCGGGTATGTCGCCGGCCCGCCGCCGGGGTACGTCGCGGGCCGGCCCGGCGGCTGGGAGGGCGTTCGGCCGACCCCGGGTGCGCCGCCGTCCCCGGACACCCCCCACACCCCGGCGGGCGACCATCGCGCCCAGGGCCCGGCCACCCCGGGATCCGGCGGCCAGGGCGGTGAAGGCGGAGGTCAGCGCTCCGGTGGTCCCGCGACAGTCGGCGGGACACCCGGTCCGTCGCCGTACGACCCGTGGCGACAGCCCGCCGCCCAGGCGCCGGATGCCGGCAACCCCTATGCGCGGGCGCCCGGTTCGCCGTACCAGAGCGGGAGCGGTCCGTCCTCCCATGCGAGCGGTGGCGGCCGGTCGCCGTACGCCGGTGAGCAGCCGTCGTACGGCAGCGGTGGCGTGCAGCCGTCGTACGGCAGCGGTGGCGTGCAGCCGTCGTACGGCAGCGGTGGCGTGCAGCCGTCGTACGGCAGCGGCAGTTCTCAGGCACCGCACGGAGGCGGCGCTCGATCGCCGTACCCCGGTGGTGCCCCCTCGCAGCCCGGGTACGGCGGCTACGGCGGCCCGGGTGTGCCGACCGCTCCCGGTGGGCCGCCTCCGCCGCCGTCCCCCGGGAAGAAACGACTGGCTCTTCTCGCCCTCGTCGTGGCCGCCGTCCTCGTCATCGCCGGTGGCGCCTGGGGAATCGTCCTGCTGACTGGGGACGACGGGGACAAGAAGGGGGCCGCGACGAAGGGGTCGGCCTCGCCGAGCGCGAGTGTGCGCGAGAGCGGGTCGCAGGGATCGGCCTCGCCGACGGGGCCCGTGCTGCCGTACGGCGATGTGGTCGGCCTCGGGGAGCCTCTGGAGCCGGGAGACTGTGTGCAGGCGGTGTGGTCGGGGACGCCGTTCACGTCGGAGCCGAACCTGGGGCTGGTGGACTGCGCCGAGGACTGGCCGGACGGGCAGGTCGTGGCGATCGACACCGCAGCCGACCACGCCGACGCCCGCGCGCAGGGCGCGAAACGCTGCGAGAACCAGACCCGGATGCTCGTCGCCGCGCTCCCTGACGCGGCCGGCTACGCCGTCGTACCGACGGCGGAGGGCTTCACCGCGGCGGGTGGCGGTACGGCATGTCTCGTACTAGGCCGCCATGCCGCGATAGGCGGTGAGGTCGGCCGTTTCCGCGACGCGGGCACGGACCTGTGGGTCGGTCAGATGAGCGTCGGCGACTGCTGGGCCTACGAGGAACAGGAGGACAGCTACAACGCCCCGCTCACCGACTGCGCCAAGCCGCACACCGACCAGGTCATAGGCACCGTCAAGGCTCCGGCCGGAATGACCTACAAGAAGGGCACCGACAACGCGTCCAAGCTGTGCGGCAACAAGTTCGAGTCGGCCTGGGCACCGGGACCGGAGCGGACCGTGTACGGCTGGGTCGCCGACCAGGACGACTGGGACGAGGGCTTCAACAAGATCGTGTGCACGGTGAGCAGCGCGGACAACAAGAAGACGACCGGAAAGATACCCGCGCCCGGCGCGGTCTGAGGCAGGCCGGGAGACGTGGACCGGCAAGTCCACAGCCGCGTCGGTTCGCCGTTCACCCGGGGTTCGCCTGTACGCCGTCCCCGCGTGCCAGTCTCCACGGGCTGAGCACGGGGGACGGGAGAAAAGGGGCAGGGGAGCCATGGAAAACGGACCGGCGATCTTCGCGGGAGTGGTGTTCGCCCTGTTCGGAAGCGGGCTGCTGGTGTGGACCGCGGCCCGGGTGCGGCACCAGGAACCGGTCGCCCACGGTGTGAGCCCTGTCGCATCGGCGACCGTCGCGAGCCTCGTCGCACTGATCGCGCTGGCCCTCGGAACCTGGTGCCTCACGCGGGTGTGACTACCGCGCGAGAGCTGCGGTTCAGGTAACTGGGAGATCGCCCTCCGGATGAGCTCGAAAAGGCCGGTGGGGACTCCGGGCGGCAGGAATGGCGGTAGTCGGGTTACCGTTCGAGTGGCCGTTGCGAGCTTTTCCCGTTTGACACGGGGGCGGGATGTACCGTCACACTCCGCAGCGTCAGCATGACCCGACCCCGGGAATCAAGGCCGGGGGAGAGACCCCAGCGCCGACCGGAGAGAAGAGCGAAGTTGTCCCCGACCAGCGAGACCGCACAGGGCGGCCGCCGACTCGTCATCGTCGAGTCGCCTGCCAAGGCGAAGACGATCAAGGGCTATCTCGGCCCCGGATACGTCGTCGAGGCGAGCGTCGGGCACATCCGCGACCTCCCCAACGGCGCCGCGGAGGTGCCGGAGCAGTACACCGGTGAGGTCCGCCGGCTCGGCGTGGACGTCGAGAACGACTTCCAGCCCATCTATGTGGTCAACGCCGACAAGAGGGCCCAGGTCAGGAAGCTCAAGGACCTGCTGAAGGACTCCGACGAGCTCTTCCTCGCCACCGATGAGGACCGCGAGGGCGAGGCGATCGCCTGGCACCTCCAGGAGGTGCTGAAGCCCAAGGTCCCGGTCAAGCGGATGGTCTTCCACGAGATCACCAAGGCCGCGATCCAGGCTGCCGTCGCCAACCCGCGCGAGCTGAACCAGAAGCTGGTCGACGCCCAGGAGACCCGCCGCATCCTCGACCGTCTCTACGGCTACGAGGTCTCGCCGGTCCTGTGGAAGAAGGTCATGCCGCGCCTGTCGGCCGGCCGTGTCCAGTCCGTCGCCACCCGGCTCGTGGTGGAGCGGGAACGTGAGCGCATCGCTTTCCGTTCCGCCGAGTACTGGGACCTGACGGGCACCTTCGGTACCGGCCGCGCCGGGGACGCGTCGGACCCCTCGTCGCTGGTCGCCCGCCTCCAGAGCGTCGACGGCAGGCGGGTCGCCCAGGGCCGCGACTTCGACTCCCTGGGACAGATCAAGAGCGCGAACACCCTCCACCTCGACGAGGCGAACGCCCGCGCGCTGGCCGTCGCCGTGGAGAACACCCAGTTCGCGGTGCGGTCGGTCGAGTCGAAGCCGTACCGCCGCTCGCCGTACGCCCCGTTCCGTACGACCACGCTCCAGCAGGAGGCCTCGCGCAAGCTCGGCTTCGGTGCGAAGGCGACCATGCAGGTGGCTCAGAAGCTGTACGAGAACGGCTTCATCACCTACATGCGTACGGACTCCACGACCCTCTCGGAAACGGCGGTCACCGCCGCCCGCGCCCAGGTCACGCAGCTGTATGGCGCCGACTACCTGCCGGCGCAGCCCCGGACGTACGCCGGGAAGGTCAAGAACGCGCAGGAGGCGCACGAGGCGATCCGCCCCTCCGGCGATCGTTTCCGCACGCCTGCCGAGACCGGCCTGACCGGCGACCAGTTCAAGCTCTACGAGCTGATCTGGAAGCGGACCGTCGCCTCCCAGATGAAGGACGCGACCGGCAACTCCGTCACGGTGAAGATCGGTGGCACCGCCGCCGACGGCCGCGACGTCGAGTTCAGCGCGTCCGGCAAGACGATCACCTTCCACGGCTTCCTGAAGGCGTACGTCGAGGGTGCCGACGACCCGAACGCCGAGCTGGACGACCGCGAGCGCCGGCTGCCCCAGGTCAGCGAGGGCGACGCGCTCCGGGCCGAGGAGATCACGGTCGACGGGCACGCCACCAAGCCCCCGGCCCGCTACACCGAGGCCAGCCTGGTCAAGGAGCTCGAAGAGCGCGAGATCGGCCGCCCGTCGACGTACGCGTCGATCATCGGCACGATCCTCGACCGCGGCTATGTCTTCAAGAAGGGCACGGCCCTGGTGCCGTCCTTCCTGTCCTTCGCCGTGGTCAACCTCCTGGAGAAGCACTTCGGCCGGCTCGTCGACTACGACTTCACCGCCCGGATGGAAGACGACCTCGACCGCATCGCCCGCGGTGAGGCACAGGCCGTGCCGTGGCTCAGGCGCTTCTACTTCGGCGAGGGCAGCGGCGGGGGCGGTGCCGCGGACGCCGGCAACGGCGACGGGGACCACCTCGGCGGCCTCAAGGAGCTGGTGACCGACCTGGGCGCGATCGACGCGCGCGAGGTGTCGTCGTTCCCGGTGGGCAACGACATCGTGCTGCGTGTCGGGCGCTACGGCCCGTACGTCGAGCGCGGCGAGAAGGACTCCGAGAACCACCAGCGGGCGGACGTGCCCGAGGATCTGGCTCCGGACGAGCTGTCCGTCGAGCTCGCGGAGGAACTGCTGGCCAAGCCGAGCGGCGACTTCGAGCTCGGTGCCGACCCGGCGACGGGCCACCAGATCATCGCCAGGGACGGCCGCTACGGCCCGTACGTCACCGAGGTGCTTCCCGAAGGCACTCCGAAGACCGGCAAGAACGCCGTCAAGCCGCGAACGGCCTCGCTGTTCAAGTCGATGTCCCTCGACACGGTGACGCTTCAGGACGCCCTCAAGCTGATGTCGCTGCCGCGCGTCGTCGGCAAGGACGCCGAAGGCGTGGAGATCACCGCGCAGAACGGCCGCTACGGGCCGTACCTGAAGAAGGGCACGGACTCGCGCTCGCTGCAGACCGAGGACCAGCTCTTCACGATCACCCTCGAAGAGGCGCTGGAGATCTACTCCCAGCCCAAGCAGCGTGGCCGGGCCGCCGCCAAGCCGCCGCTGAAGGAACTGGGCGCTGACCCGGTCAGCGGGCAGCCGGTCGTCGTCAAGGACGGTCGCTTCGGGCCGTACGTCACCGACGGGGAGACCAACGCGACGCTGCGCTCCGGCGACAGCGTCGAGGAGATCACCCCGGAGCGCGGCTTCGAGCTGCTCGCCGAGAAGCGGGCCAAGGCGCCCGCCAAGAAGACGGCGAAGAAGGCGCCCGCCAAGAAGGCTCCGGCCAAGAAGGCGACGGCGGCGAAGAAGACCGCCGCCAAGAAGACGACCACGGCTGCGAAGAAGACAACGGCCAAGAAGACCACCGCGAAGAAGGCGACGGCTTCGAAGACGGCGTCCGAGGACTGAGCCGGGCCCGCTCTCCACGCCGTTTCCCCACGGCGGCTTCGCAAAACGAACGCCCCGGCATCACTTTGGTGTCGGGGTGGTCGCACGTTCGGACGCGCGCCCCGGCCTGTCGGTGGGCCCCGATAGGCTGAAAGCATGACCCCAGCCGAGCAGCCAACGGCCCCTCACCCGGCCCCCGACGACGCCCTGGTCGCGGACTCCCGCGAGCGCGCCGTCCGCGCCCTGCTGCGTCGACCGCAGCTGAAACGGCTGTGGAGCGCACACCTCGTGGGCGGTGTCGGCGACACCCTCGCGCTGTTGGTGCTGGTCGTCCTCGCGCTCCAGGCGGCGATCGCCGAGGGCGCCTTCGGCGGCGGCTACCGGGGCGTGGCGTTCGCAGTGGCGACCGTTTTCGGGGTGCGCATTCTCGCGACCCTGCTCTTCGGAGCGGTTCTCCTCGGCCCGCTGACCTCGCTCACCTCTCACGACGGCCCGCTCGACCGCCGCTGGACCATGGTCGGCGCGGACGGGCTGCGGGCCGCGGTGCTCATCGTGGCGCCCCTGTGGATCGACTGGACGCCCGACAACGCGCTGGCCGTCCTCCTGGTCACCGCCTTCGTGACCGGTGTCGCCGAGCGCTTCTGGACGGTGTGCCGCGAGAGCGCAGCGCCCGCGCTGCTGCCCGCCCCGCCCCCGGAGGGCGCGACGGTACGACCGCTGCCGGACCACATGGACGCCCTGCGCCGCCTCTCGCTGCGGACGACCTTCGTGGCGATCCCGCTCGCGGCCGTCGTCCTCGTCGTCGCGAGCCTGCTCAACAACCTGCTCGGCTCGGGCATCGCCTGGTTCGCCCAGCACCAGGCGGCCCTCGCCTCGTACGTCGCGGCCGGACTGTTCGCCGCGTCCCTGTCCGTGCTGACCTTCCTGGAGCTGCCGGACACCCGCACCCCGCGCGCGCGTTCGCCGCTGGAAGGGCTGCGCCGGCCCAAGACGGGCACCGGCGTCGACAAGGGCCGCACCGGAGCGATCCCCCTGCTGGTTCTCGCCTGCGCGGCGATCGCCGGGGCGGTGGCCGGGGCGGTCGCCGTGTCCGTGCTGCACGCCAAGGACCTGGGCGGCGGCCCGGTGATGTACGGGCTGCTGGTGGGCGCGCTGACCGGCGGCGTGGTCGTCGGCATTCGTACGGCGCCTTCCCTGCTGCCGACGCTGTCGCGGCGCCGCCTGCTGGCGCTGGCGCTCGCCTTCACCGGTGTCGCCCTGCTGGCCGCCGGGCTCGTCCCGGACGTCACCAGCGTGGTGCTGATCCTCGTGCTGGCCGGCGCAGGCGCGGGTGTGGCCGCCAACACCGGGCACACGCTCCTCGACCAGGAGGCCGAGGAGTACCGGCGGGTGCGCATGACCGAGCACCTGCACGCGGTCGTACGGGTTTCCGTGGCCCTGGGCGCGCTGGTGGCGCCCCTGGTGGCGGCGGCGATCGGCCCGCACCGCCTGGAGAACGGCAAGTTCGTGTTCGCACACGGCGGCGCGGCCTTCACCCTGATGCTGATCGGAGCGCTGCTGCTGCCGGTGGCCGCGCTCGTGCTGGCCAAGGTCGACGACCGCTCCGGTGTACCGCTGCGGCACGACCTGCGGGACGCGCTGCTCGGCGGCGACGACCCCGTTACGGCATCCGCCGGCACCGGCTTCTTCATCGCGCTGGAGGGCGGCGACGGGGCCGGGAAGTCCACCCAGGCCGAGGCGCTCGCCGAGTGGATCAGGGCCAAGGGCCACGAGGTCGTGGTGACGCGCGAGCCGGGGGCCACTCCCGTGGGCAAGCGGCTGCGGTCGATCCTCCTGGACGTGTCCAGCGCCGGACTGTCGCACCGGGCGGAGGCGCTGCTGTACGCGGCGGACCGCGCGGAGCACGTCGACACGGTGGTGCGGCCCGCGCTGGAGCGCGGCGCGGTGGTCGTCTCCGACCGGTACATCGACTCCTCGGTGGCCTACCAGGGGGCCGGTCGTGACCTGTCCCCGACCGAGATCGCCCGTATCAACCGCTGGGCGACGGACGGGCTCGTACCTCATCTGACGGTGCTGCTGGACGTCCCGCCGGAGATCGCACGCGAGCGGTTCACCGAGGCGCCGGACCGACTGGAGTCGGAGCCGGCCGAGTTTCACGCGCGCGTGCGGTCCGGTTTCCTGACGCTGGCCGCGGCCGACCCGGGGCGCTACCTGGTCGTCGACGCGGGCCAGGAGCCCGAGGCCGTCACGACCGTCGTACGGCACCGGCTCGACCAGATGATGCCGCTGTCCGAGGCCGAGATCCAGGCCCAGGAAGAGGCCCGCCGGAAGGCGGAGGAGGAGGCCCGGCGCAAGGCGGAGGAAGAGGCCGCCCGCAAGGCCGAGGAGGAGCGCCTGGAGCGCGAGCGCCAGGAGCAGCTCGAACGACTCCGGGCCGAGGAGGAAGAGCGCAAGCGGCGCGAGCTGGAGGAGGCGCAGCGGCGCGAGGCCGAACGGCAGGCGGAGGAGGCCCGGGTGCGGGCCGAGGAAGCGCACCGACGTGCCGAGGAGGAGCGGGCGCGCCTGCTCGCCGAGGAGAAGGTGCGGGCCGAGGCAGAGGCCCGTCGGAAGGCCGAAGAGGACCGGCGTCGCAGGCAGGCCGAGGAGGAGGCGCGACTGCGTGCCGAGGCCGAGGCGCGGCGCCTGGAGAAGCAGCGGAAGGCCGAGGAGGCGTTGCTGCGGGCCGAGGAGGCCCGTCGGCTGGCCGAGCAGGCGGCTGCCGCGGCGGAGGCGGCGCCCAAGCCGACGGGGACCCGGCCGGCGGCCCCCGGACCCGCGTCGGACGCGGCGACCGTCGCGACGCCCATGGTGACGCCGACGAACGCGTCGGGCGGGCCGGTGGACGAGACGGCCGTACTGCCGGCGGTGCCGCCGAGGGCCGCGGACGACGAGACCACGGTGCTGCGTCCCGTACGGGACGAGCAGGCCGAGGGGCGGACTTCCGGGGAGGCCTCCAGCGGGTCCGATGCCGAGGTGACCGCCGAGCTGCCGCAGCCGCCGGTTCCGCCGGTTCCGCCGGGGGCGGCGGACGAGACGGCGGTGCTGCCGCCGGTGCCGCCGGCCGGCGCGGCGGACGAGACGGCCGTACTGCCTCCCGTGCGGGACGAGAATCCTGGGGATCGGATTCCGCCGGGGTACTTCCGGGAGGACCAGGCCGGGAGCGGGACCGGACGGGGGCCTGGGCCTTCGGCAAGGTCCGGGGCGCAGCCGGACGGGACCGAGGACCGGACGCGTGAGATGCCACAGGTCGACGAGTCCGGGGCGCCGCGGCGACGGGCGCGGTCGGACTGGGCCGAGGAGACGCCCCTGGACGATCTGCCGACCTTGGCGGACGAGCTGCTGGGGCCGCGCGGGGACGAGGAGTCCGACGAGGGTCGGGGGCGGCGCGGGCGCGGTCGACGCGGCTGAGGCCGGTTGGGCGAGACCGGTTGGTTGGTTGCCAGGTCGTCGCCCGGCTGTCCGGCTGTCCGGCTGCCCGGTCGTCTGGCTGTTCCGGCGGCCGGCCGGGGGCGTGCAGGCGTGGCTGTGGGTGCATGGGTGCTTCGTCGGCTGTCGGCCGCCCGTTGTCAGTGCCGCCCCTCACAATGGGACCCGTAACGAGAAACGTGACGAAGGGGCGGGGTGAGGGATGAGCGTCTGGGACGACCTGGTCGGCCAGGAGAGGGTGAGCGAGCAGCTTGGTGCCGCTGCCCGGGATGCCGACGCCCTGGTCACCGCTGCCGCCGCCGACGTGCCGCCGCCCGAGGCGTCGAAGATGACGCACGCCTGGCTCTTCACGGGGCCGCCCGGCGCGGGGCGGAACCAGGCGGCGAGGGCCTTCGCCGCCGCCCTGCAGTGCGTCAGCCCGGACCGGGCTCTCGGTGGAATTCCCGGCTGCGGCTTCTGCGACGGCTGCCATACGGCTCTGATCGGCACCCACGCCGACGTCTCCACCATCGCCGCCGTCGGGGCGCAGATCCTCGTCGACGACATGCGGGACACCGTCCGCAAGTCGTTCACCTCGCCGGCGAACGGCCGTTGGCAGGTCATCCTCGTGGAAGACGCCGAGCGGCTGAACGAGAAGTCGGCCAACGCCGTCCTGAAGGCGGTGGAGGAGCCGGCACCGCGCACGGTCTGGTTGCTCTGCGCCCCCTCCATCGAGGACGTCCTGCCCACCATCCGCTCCCGCTGCCGTCACCTGAACCTGTCGACGCCGTCGGTCGACGCCGTCGCCGACATGCTCGTACGCAGGGAAGGCGTCGAACCGGCCGCCGCCATGGCCGCCGCGCGTGCCACGCAGGGGCACGTCGATCATGCCCGCCGCCTCGCCACCGACCCGGCCGCCCGCGCGCGCCGGGCCGCGGTGCTGAAGCTTCCGCTGCGGGTCGAGGACGTCGGTGGCTGCCTCAAGGCCGCCCAGGAACTCGTCGACGCGGCCTCGGACGACGCCAAGCAGCTCGCCGAGGAGATGGACGGCAAGGAGACCGAGGAGCTCAGGAACGCCATGGGAGGCGGCCAGGGAGGGCGGATGCCGCGTGGCACCGCGGGCGTGATGAAGGACCTGGAGGACCGGCAGAAGCGACGCCGGACGCGTACGCAGCGCGACAGCCTCGATCTCGCCCTGACCGACCTCACCGGCTTCTACCGCGATGTCCTCGCCCTTCAGCTCGGCTCCCGCGTGGCGATCTCCAACGCCGACGCGGAGGACGCCCTGGAGCGGCTCGCGCGTGCCGGCTCCCCGGAGTCCACGCTCCGCCGCATCGAGGCGATCGCCGCGTGCCGCGACGCCCTCGACCGCAACGTGGCTCCGCTGCTCGCGGTGGAGGCGATGACGATGGCGCTGAGAGCGGGCTGAGACGACGGGGCGGCCGGGCATCCCGGTGCCTGGTGCCTCTGCCTCCCCGACAAGCTTCCACCGCCCACGCCTGACAGGCTTCACCGCAGGAAGTTGACCATGTCACTCGTACGAGCCATGGCATGCACGGAGGGCGTTCGGATGGCTGCGCAGAGTTACGCTCGGCTGATGTACATCAGGCGCAGCTTCCGCCCCCTCACCCCGGCAGGCCCGACCGATCCGCCCGTTCGGCACTCCCCGGCGCGCAGAGTCCGTACTGGCGGCGTGCTCCTCGCCGCCGCCGCGCTGTTCGTCTCCGCCTGCTCCTCCGGCGGCGCGACGGGGTCCGGCAGCGCGGCGGCACATGCGGCGCTCGCCGCGCTGCCGCAGGCCACGCCGCCGGCCCTCGCGCCGTACTACGGACAGAAGGTGAGCTGGCGGGCCTGCGCAGTCCCCGGCTTCGAGTGCGCCACGCTGAAGGCGCCGCTCGACTACGCGAAGCCGGACGACGGTGATGTCCGGCTCGCCGTCGCCCGCAAGAAGGCCACGGGGCCGGGCAAGCGACTCGGGTCGCTGCTGGTCAACCCGGGCGGGCCGGGCGGCTCGGCGATCGGCTACCTGCAGGCGTACGCCGGGATCGGCTACCCGGCAGAGGTCCGCGCCCGATACGACATGGTGGCGGTCGACCCGCGCGGCGTCGCCCGCAGCGAACCCGTCGAATGCCTCAGCGGGCGCGACATGGACGCGTACACGCAGACGGACGCGACGCCCGACGACGACCGGGAGACCACCGAACTCGTCGACGCGTACAAGGAGTTCGCGGAGGGCTGCGGCGCCCGCTCCCCCCGTCTGCTGCGCCACGTGTCCACGGTCGAGGCGGCCCGGGACATGGACATCTTGCGGGCGGCGCTGGGCGACCCGAAGCTGAACTACGTGGGGGCGTCGTACGGGACGTTCCTCGGGGCGACGTATGCGGGCCTCTTCCCGGAGCGGGCCGGCCGCCTCGTCCTGGACGGCGCGATGGACCCCTCGCTGCCCGCGCGGCGGATGAACCTCGACCAGACGGCGGGCTTCGAGACGGCGTTCCAGTCCTTCGCGAAGGACTGCGTGCAGCAGCCGGACTGCCCGCTGGGCGGCAAGGGCACGACGCCCGCCCAGGTCAGCCGGAACCTGAAGGCCTTCTTCGAGAAGCTGGACGCCCGCCCGGTCCCCACCGGCGACGAGGACGGCCGTGAGCTCGTCGAATCCCTCGCCACCACCGGCGTGATCGCGGCCATGTACGACGAGGGTGCCTGGGCGCAGTTGCGGGAGGCCCTGACCTCGGCGATGAGGGAGAACGACGGCGCGGCCCTGCTGGCCCTGTCCGACGGCTACTACGAGCGGGACGCCGACGGCCGCTACGAGAACCTGATGTTCGCCAACGCGGCCGTGAACTGCCTCGACCTTCCGCCCGCCTTCGACACCCCGGACGAGGTGCGCAACGACCTCCCCGCCTTCGAGAAGGCCTCCCCTGTCTTCGGCGAGGGCCTCGCGTGGGCGTCCCTGAACTGCGCGTACTGGCCGGTCGGTGCCACGGGTGAGCCGCACCGCATCGAGGCGAAGGGCGCGGCCCCGATCGTCGTGGTCGGCACCACCCGCGACCCGGCCACGCCCTACCGCTGGGCCCGAGCCCTGTCCGCCCAGCTCTCCTCCGCCCGCCTCCTCACCTACGAGGGCGACGGCCACACCGCCTACGGCCGCGGCAGCACCTGCATCGACTCCACGATCAACGCGTACCTGCTCCGCGGAACCCCTCCGACGGACGGGAAACGCTGCTCGTAACCCTTGCGCCCGGCCCCGAGGACCCTGGCTCCGGGGCCGGTTCGGAGCACCCTCGGAAACTGTGTAGACTTTCCCACGTTGCTGATCGCACCATGGTGCGGACGGCGTGCCGCCTTAGCTCAGATGGCCAGAGCAACGCACTCGTAATGCGTAGGTCTCGGGTTCGAATCCCGAAGGCGGCTCTGTGGAAGCCTCAGGACTCACTCGCCGTGACCTGGGGCTTTTGCTTTTGGATCGAGAGCCCGCGGCCCACCCACGGCGGCCCGGTCGCCCTCGCGCGCGGGTTCCTGACCGGTGGCGTGAGCGGGGTGTCCATGGCCGCATTGGTGGCCGGCATCGTCATGGAGAACGTGCCGCTGCTCCTCGCGGGCCTGGGTCTGCCCGTGGTCTACGGAGTGCTCTTCTTCGTGGCCGGTGTGCCGCGGCGGGCCCGTGAGGCGGCCGTCGTGCCCCGCACGGCTCTCGCGATGATCGAGAGCCTGCACGCCACCGACGCCGAACTGTCGGCCGACATACCGATCCGGTTCGACCTCACGGTCGCACCGGACGGCGCGCCGGTGTACCGCGTCGACATCACCCAGGGCATCAACCTGGTCGACGTCCCCGCATACCGGCCGCGCGGCATCCTGGTGGTCGAGTACCCGCCGGACCGGCCGTGGCAGGTACGGATCGTCGAGCGGCCGGCACCGCAATGGGAACGCCGGGCGGCAGAGGCCCGCCTCGACTCCGCGCCCGAGTCGGCCTCGGTCCAATCGCCGCCGGAGGGCCGCGCGTTCGGCGCCGTCGTCCTCGTCGGACTCGTGCTCGGCGCGGCCGCCGTGACCCTGCTGTTCCGCGCGGAGCTGTTCAGCTCGGGGTCCGCCGCGCAGCCGCCCGACACCGCGAAGCCCTCCGTCTCGTCGACCTCGTCGACGTCGCCCACCACGGTCACGGCGTCTGCCGGGCTGGCCACGGTCGCCCTCGGCCCGGGCCAGTCGCTGCTCGACAAAGGTGAACTGCGCCGGTCCGTCGACGCCCTGACCCAGGGCAAGGACACGCGCCCGGTGCTCTCCGTCGTCGTCCAGGAAAGCCTGCTGTCGGTGGTCTTCGCCCCCACCGGCACCCCGGTCCCCCGGTTCGACCTGGCCGCGGTGCCGTACGAGCGCATCCCCGCCCTGGTCGAGGAGGCCAGGACCACTCTTGGTGTCCGCTCCCCGCAGTCCTGGCAGGTCACCGTCGACCACCTCACCGGCGCCCTTGTCGTCCGGGTCGCCGTGACCGGGCCCGACGGCATGGCCTCGCTCGACGCGGACGACAAGGGGAAGGTGATCTGGCGCAGCCCGGCACGCTGACCGAAGGGACGTTCCGGCGGCCGCGGAGTCATCCGGCCCACGAAGGCGTCAAGGCGTTGAGCAGAGGGACCGCCGCCGTCTACCAGGCCGCTTCACAGTCGCCTCAAAGCCCGTCGGGCCGCCGCAAAGCCCCGTCAGGCGCCGATCCTGGCGGCGATGACGGGTGCGAGACGGTCGGCGATGACCCGGTGGCCCTGGTCGTTGGGGTGCACCGAGTCCGTGAGGTGATCCGAGCCCAGCCAGCCCGTGGTGTCGACGAAGGAGACCCGGGAGTCGCCGCCCTGGACCGCCGCGCCGACGGCGGCCTCGGTCTGCGGGACGTACCGTCCGCGGAAGGTCTCCAACGCGAAGATCCAGGCCTGCGGGTAGGCGGCGCGGACCTTGCGCAGCAAGCTGCTGTAGGCGGCCTGGAACTGTGTCGAGCTCACTGAGTGCCCGACGTCATTGGTGCCGAGGTTGATGACGACCGCGTCGGCCCGGTAGCGGGAGAAGTTCCAGTCGGGTGTCGACGCGTTCGGGTTGAGCTTGGTGAACCGCTGCTCCAGGCCCACGCACCCGTCCGCCGCGGCGACGAGGCAGGCGCCGCCCTGGGCGATCTGGGTGTGCTCGGTGCCCAGCCGTTCCCCGATCAGCCAGCCGTAGGCGGTACGGGCGTTCTGCGAGGTCGTCGTGCCCACGGTGATCGAGTCGCCGACGAACTCGACCAGCTTGCCCGGGGCGGGCGGCGCGAAGGTCGTCGCGCCGCTGTCGAGGGCGAGCCCTTGGAAGACGGCGTCACCGCGGTAGGACCCGGCGACCACCTGGTAGTTGACCTGGAGCGTGTGCCGGCCGGCCGGCAGGGCCGCCGGGGTCAGGTTCACCGTGCCCTTGACGTCGTCGTAGAACTTCACGGGCCCGTCGTCGATCCGCGCCCAGAGATCGATCGTGTTGCGCTGCTTGAGCTTGACGGTCGTGCCGGTGAAGCCGACGCGGTAGTACGCGCCCGCCCAGTACGGCGTGTAGGCGGTGGTGGAGCTGGTGGTGTCCCAGCGTCCGACGAACTTGATGTTCGGGTCGCCGGGCTGGCCGGGAGCCGCCGCCCGGGTGGACAGGGTCGTGGCGGCGCTGATGACGGGGGCCAGACGGCCCGCGAACTTGGTGTGGCCCGCCTCGTTGGGGTGCCCGTTGCCGTCCTCGTAGTCGGTGCCGTCGGTGAGCCAGCCCGTCGTGTCCACGTAGCGCACCTTGGTGTCACCGGCGGCGGTGCGGGCGCTGACGGCTGCCTTGGTCTCGGTGACGTAGCGCTTCTTGAGGGTCTGCACCGCGAAGAGGGTCGCGTTCGGGTACTTGGCGCGGATGTCCCGCAGGAACGTTGTGTACGCCGACTGGAACGCGGCGCCGGTCACGCCGTGCCCGATGTCGTTGGTGCCGAGGTTGATGACGACCGCGCTCGCCTGGTAGCGGGAGAAGTCCCAGTTCGTTCCGCCCGTGCTGGCCAGCCTGAAGAACTGGCTGCTCAGACCGGTGCACCCGGACTGGGCGACGAGGCAGTAGCCGGAGCGTGCGACCTGCGTGTGCCGCATCCCCAGTTGCTCGCCGGTCTTCCAGGCGTACGAGTCGAGCGCCAGCCGGTCGGTGAGGGCGCCGGCGGTGATGGAGTCGCCGACGAACTCGATCAGCCCGGCCGACGCGGCCGGGGCGACCGTGCGGGCGCCGGGGTCCAGGACCAGACCTTGGAAGGCGGTGTCTCCGGAGCGGTACGAGATCCGCAGGGTGTGGGTCCCGGAGGGGAGGGGCTGGGGGGTCAGGTTCACCGTGCCGCGCACGCCCGCGTGGAAGACGTCGGGCTTGCCGTCGATGCTCGCGTAGAAGTTGACCGCGTCTCTGGCCTTCACCTTCACGGTGGTGCCGGTGAAGGACGTCTGCACGTAGGCGCCGGTCCAGTTGGCCACGGCCGTCGTGCCTGAGCTGGTGTCCCAGCGTCCGACGTAGGCGATGTGGGGGTCGGACACCGATCCGTCGCCGGGCGCGGCGTGGGCTCGGGTGACGCCGGTCAGGGACAGCAGGCAGGCGGCGAGCACGGCTGTGAGGGCGGCCGCCAGTCCTCGTCCGGCCGTGCGAAGTGCGACCGGGTGGGGGGAGGTCTGCATGGGGATCCCTTCTGGGTTCCTCTCGCATCGATGTGGGAGCGCTCCCATTGAGGCACTTTGCCAAGTACACGTCAAGATGTCGCGCAGGTTCCGTTTCGTGAAGGGCCGAGGGTCGCGACTGCCGCCATTCGGTCCATTAGGCATTCCTATGCCTTTCTCGATTCGTTCGTCGATTTCAGTGATATTACTCGAATGAACCGTAAATTGATTTCACGCTTGCGTAATGTGTCGACGGCAGAAACAGGCGATTCCGTGCGACCGAGAACCGCCCAATAGGCACCATCCCCTCACAGGAGTTGGCCCCTCGATGACGCTGAACATTCCTGATGCGCCGATTCGGCGCACCATGTCGGTGTGGATCACGGCGGTAGCGGCTGTGGTGATCGCTGCCGTTGTCCTCGTTCTGACGCCGACACGCGCAAATGCCATTGCCACCCCCGTGCCCATGGGCACGACGCTGGCCACTTACGGAGTACTGGGTGGTGCGACGGTCACCAACACCGGCCCCACGGTGGTCGAAGGTCTCAACGTCGGTGTGAGCCCCGGTACAGCCATCACCGGGTTCCCGCCCGGCATCGTGACCCCGCCCGGGACTCTGCACGCTGCCGATGCCCACGCGGGCCAGGCCAAGATCGAGCTGACCACGGCGTACAACCAGGCCGCCGGACAGTCTCTGGACCCCGTGGTGTACGGCGACGCTCCCCACGAGTTCGGCGGCCAGGTGCTGACGCCGGGTCTCTACAGGGCGACCAGCAGCGCACAGATCACCGGCACACTCACCCTGGACGCCCAGGGCAACCCCAATGCCGTCTGGGTGTTCCAGATCGGTTCGACTCTGACGACGGCAGCCGACTTCAGCACGGTGAGTCTCGTCAACGGCGCCTCGCCGTGCAATGTGTTCTGGCAGGTGGGCAGTTCGGCCACGCTCGGTACCGACACCTCGTTCGTGGGCACCATCCTGGCCAACACCTCGATCAGCGCCACCACGGGGGCGATCATCAACGGCCGCCTGCTGGCCGACGCGGGCGGTACCGGTAACGGCGCCGTGACGCTGGACACGAACAGGATCTTCCTCGGACCGTGTGCGGCCGGGGGCACTGGTGGCACCACCGGTGGCGTGATCACGGGTGGTGTGATCGCCGGTGCCACCACGGAGGGCACCACGGGTGGCACCACGGGTGGTGTGATCGCCGGTGCCACCACGGAGGGCACCACGGGTGGCACCACGGGTGGTGTCATCGCCGGTGCCACGGAGGGCACCACAGGTGGTGTCATCGGCGGCGTGCCGACGGGTGGCGTCCTGGGTGGTGCGATCGCAGGTGCCACCACGGGGGGAACCACGGAGGGTGTCATCGGCGGCCAGATCGCGGGCGCCACCTCGGGCGGTGCGACCGGTGGCAAGGACCACGGCGGAAAGCCCGACGACCACGATCACGACGGAAAGCCCGGCGGCCATGGCCATGGCGGGAAGCCCGGCGGCCACGATCATGGTGGGAAGCCCGGCGGCCACGATCATGGTGGGAAGCCCGGCGGCCACGATCATGGTGGGAAGCCCGACGGCCACGACCAGGGTGGGAAGCCCGACGCTCACGACGGGAAGCCGGGCAAGCCCGAGGGCTACAGCAGTGATGAGGAAGAGCACTACAGGAAGTCTGCCTAGCTCCATTTGAGTGAGCAGAACGCGGCGCGCGGCGGATCGATTGATGTCGATTCCGTCGCGCGCCGTTGGTGAAACCTCGGGAGAAGCGATGAGAGAAACCAGGGTCAGCGCTGAGCCGACAGAACAAAGAGGCCGGGGAGAGGAAACCCCTGCGTATCAAGGGCTGCCTGAAAAACCTTCTCCCCTTCTCCTGAAGGCGGGCATTCTCCTGAAGGCCGGAACGAGTGCCGCCGTGATCCTGTGCCTGGCGATGACCCTTGTCCATGTTCTCCTCGTGTTTCTGCACGTGGCGCCGCCCAATCCCCTTTCGCAGCAATACAGTCGGCAGGTCAATGCGTGGGTCTTCCCCCTCTTCGAGCAGAACTGGCGGCTCTTCGCGCCGGATCCCGAGTCGGTCAACCGGCAGGTGTCGGCGAGGACCTTGCACACCACCCCGGACGGCAGGGTGCGGGTGAGCGGCTGGTTCGATCTGAGCGCCGTCGACAACTCGGCGGTGGAACACCATGCCTTCCCGAGCCACACGGCACAGAACACGCTGCGGCGGGCGTGGAGTTCGTACCTCGAAACCCACGGTGCCGACGACCGGCCTCGCTCGGAGCGGGCGTTGATGATCCAGAAGTACCTGACCAACATCGCGACAGATCGCATCGCCGCCCACCGGGGAGGGACCTTCGAGTCCGTCCAGCTGCGGGTGATCACGGTGCCCATCGCCGCGCCTGCCGGGCCGGCCGCGCCCGGCGGGGCAGGCCCGGCCGCCGCGCCCAAGCCTGCCGAAACGCGGTATCTGCCCTGGTGGAAGGTGACCTCCCATGGAAACTGAGCAGACGCGCGCATCACACCGGATCGGTGAGCTTCTCACCGTCCTGACGGAGCGGCCGGTCTCCCTCTACGCCGCGGCGGTCCTGCGCATCGGATACGGGCTTCTCTACCTCCTCTTCCTGTTGCGCGAGTTCCCGCACCGCGACGAGATCTGGGGCCCCGGGTCACCGTGGACGCCCGAACTGGCCCGGCAGTTGTTCGACCAGACGGGGTGGGCCAGCATCCTGACCCTGTCCGAGAGCCGGGTGTACTTCGAGGCCTGTTACGTGCTGGCCCTCGTCACGTCCGCGCTGTTCATGCTGGGCTGGCGGACCAGAGCGGTGTCCGTGCTCTTCGCCGTCGTGGTGGCCTCGTTCCACGCCAGGGCGATCTTCATGACCGACGGAGGAGACAACCTCATCCTCCTCATGGCCCTGTACCTCGTCTTCACCGCGTGCGGCAGGCACTGGTCGCTGGACGCGCGCAGAACCCGCCTCCGAGCCTCCGCGGGCACCCCGTCATGCACGCCGCCGGTTCAGGGGGCGAACGAACTCGACCGGTCCCGCCGGACGTTGACGGCGGTACTCCACAACTGCGCCATGTTCGTCATCGCGGCCCAGGTCTGCTTCCTCTACGGGGCCGCGGGTCTCTACAAGGTGCAGGGCGGCTCCTGGGGCAACGGGACCGCGCTCCACTACGTCCTGAACCTCGACCTGTTCCGGCCCTGGCCCGAGCTCTCCCTCATGGTGGACGAGCACGACGTACTGATCAGCATCGCCTGCTACCTGACCGTGCTGTTGCAGGTCGCCTTCCCGTTCGTCCTGTTCGGCCGGCTCAAGTACCCGGTCCTGACCACGCTGTTGGGTATGCACGTGGGAATCGCCGTCCTCATGGGCCTGCCCCTCTTCTCCGGCGCGATGATCATCGCGGACGCCGTGTTCCTGCCGGACCGCTTCTACCGGTCGCTGGGACGGCTGTGGCGGCACACGATCGGGCGGGCGGACGTCGGGAAGGTGAACGGTCCGACCCGCGGAGGACCGGCACTCGTGCCATCGCAGGTCGCGCCCGCACCGCGTTGACGTGGCGCGTCACCGGACGTTGACGCGCCACAGAGCCGCCCGGAAGGTCGACTCCGGCGCCTCAGCGCCGGAGTCGTCGTCGTGAATGGACCCGGTGCCGCGCGCGTACTTAAAAGGTCCCTACAGTGAACGGCTAGCATCGCGACCGCGATCGCGATGGGCGTGGCGGGATGGGGTGAGGGCGTGCGGGAACCGAGGATCGGTGTCGCCGTGGTGACCATGGGCAACCGGCCCGCCGAAGTGGACGCGCTGCTGGAGTCCGTGGCCAAGCAGGATCTCGCACCGGCACGCATCGTGATCGTCGGCAACGGCTGTCGGCTGCCCGAGTTCGCCGCACGGCTGTCCCTGCCCGGCGAGGTCACCACCATCGACGTCGAGGAGAACCTCGGCTGCCCCGGCGGACGGAACGTGGCGCTGGCGCGGCTGCGGGAGTTCGCGGACGTCGACGTCGTCGTGGAACTCGACGACGACGGACTCCTCGTCGACGCCGACGTGCTGCGCCGCTTGGCGGAACTGTTCGCCGCCGACCCGCGCCTCGGCATCGTCGGCTTCCGCATCGCCGACGAGAACGGGGAGACCCAACAGCGGCACGTCCCCCGCGTCGGCTCCGCCGATCCGATGCGCGGCGGATACGTCACCGGGTTCCTCGGCGGCGGACACGCCTTCCGCATGGAGATGCTCGCGGAGATCGGCGACTGGCCCGCCGAGTTCTTCTTCGCCCACGAGGAGACGGACCTGGCCTGGCGGGCCGCCGACGGCGGCTGGCGGATCCTGTACGCCCCCGAGTTGCTGCTCCAGCACCCGAAGACCTCGCCCGCCCGGCACGCCATCTACTACCGGGTGAACGCCCGCAACCGCGTGTGGCTGGTCCGCCGCCGGCTGCCACTCGCGCTGATCCCCGTCCACCTGGGCGTGTGGACGCTGCTCACGCTGCTGCGGGTGCGGTCCGTGGCCGGACTGCGCGCCTGGTTCGGCGGCTTCGTGGAAGGCGTACGGGAACCCGCCGGCGAACGACGGCCCATGCGCTGGCGCACGGTCTGGAAGCTCAGCCGACTGGGACGGCCGCCGGTCATCTGACACCGACGGGACGGCGTTGCGGTCCGAGGTGCGACACCCGACGCCGACCCTGGCCCGTTACCGCCCCGGCCCGTCACCGCCCAGGCCCCGCGGTCGCCGAGCGCCGCGACCGCTTGGGCGCGCGAACGTCGAGCGCCGCGACCGCCTGGCCCGTCTCCGCCTGAGCCCGCGACTGTTGAGCGCCGAGCTCGCTGAGGCCCCGCCACGATCTAGGCGCGTCTCCGCCCTGGGCCCGTCACCGCCGAGGCCCGGCGCCGCCTGGGCCCGCGATCGCTGAGCGCCGCGACCATCGGGGCCGGTTTTCGGCGGGGCCCGTCTTCGCCGGAGCCCGTCGCCGTCGAGGCCTGTCGCCCTCTGGCCCGCCTCGACCGAGACCCGCAAAACGCGAGGGCCCGTCACCGCCGGGGCCTGTCACCGCCGGGGCCTGTCACCGCCCGGGCCCGCCTCCACCGAGACCAGCGACCGCCAAGGGCCGTCTCCGCCTGAGCTCGCCGCTGTCGAGCGCCGCGCTCGCCGAGCGCCGCGACCGCTGAGGCATCGCCACCGTCCAGGCCCGTCTCCGCCCTGAGCCCGCGATCGCCGAGCGCGACCGCTGAAACCCCGCCACTGTCCAGGCCCGTCACCGCCGGGGTCCCGCGTTCACCGAGACCGGCGACCGCCGGGGCCCGTCACCACCAAGGCCCGCCCCCCACCGAGACCCACGGTCGCCGGGGCCCGTCATCACCAATAGCAAGGCCCGTGGCCAGCGAAACCCGCGACCGCCGGAGCCCCTACCGCCAGGCCCCGCCCCTACCGCCGGAGCCCCTACCGCCAGGCCCCGCCCCTACCGCCAGGCCCCGCCCCTAC
>NZ_JAGMUK010000062.1 GCF_019049245.1 Streptomyces sp. AC555_RSS877
GAGTTCACGGTGGTGGCGGCTGCGGTGGTGGGCGCGCTCGGCGGCGCCCGGGCTCTGCCCGTACCCGTGGCGATCGCCCTGCGCGACAAGCAGAAACAGAAGAACCTGATCCGCGCAGCCGGCCTGCCCACAGCCCGCTCCGCCACCGCAGACACCGCCGCCGACATCACCGACACCGCCCTCAAGGTCGGCGGCTACCCCATCGTGGTCAAACCCCTCGCCGGCGCCGGAGCCCGCGACACCGTGCGCCTGTCCTCCGCCAACGAGGCCGCCACCTGGGCCAACGGACAACCCCACACCGGCCCCTGGCTCGTAGAGGAATTCATCACCGGCGCCGAATACCACGTCGACGGCGTCATCCGGAACGGACAACTCCTCACCTGCGCCGTCTCCCGATACCTCCACAACCTCATCGATGTCCACGACGGCGCACTCGTCGGCTCCGTCTGCCTCACCCCGGACGAACACCCCGACCTCTACCGCACCGCCGAACACCTCACCACCCACGCCCTGGCCGCCCTCAACCACACCGACGGCGTCTTCCACCTCGAAGCCTTCCGGCAGCCCGACAACACCCTCATCTTCGGCGAATGCGCCGGACGCGTCGGCGGCGGCCGTATCGATCAGGTCGTCCGCCACAGCTTCGGGACCGACCTCCACGACCACTGGGCCGCCGCCGCCCTCAACACCCCCGCACCCCCCAAACACCCCACCGAGGGTGGCACCTTGGGCTTCGTTCACCTGACCGCTCAGGCCGGCGTCATCGAGAGCATGCCCAC
>NZ_JAGMUK010000063.1 GCF_019049245.1 Streptomyces sp. AC555_RSS877
CTTGGCGAGCTGGAGCATCGTCTCCTTGATGAAGTCGGCCGGGCGCTGGAGGTCGACCCGGTCCGCGTGGAAGTCGCTCAGGTAGACGGGGTGGCGGCTGGTGGTGCCGTACGGACACAGTCCCCAGGCCGGGCGCGCACGATCTTTGCGGCCTGGTCGTCGTCGGGCGAGGCCGGGATGCCCCGGTCCAGCGCGCGGCAGCCGGCCGCGTGCGAGTTGGCGAGGTCGGCGGCCTCCTTCTCCGTCAGTCGGTTGCGGCTGGTGCTGCTGGCTGCGCGGTAGGTGCAGCCGAGGCAGGCGGCGGCGAAGGACGACGTTCCTCGATCGCCGTCGGCGGTGTAGACGAGGACGATCGCGCCCTCCTGTTCTCCGACGACGCCGCGGTATCGCTGGACGACGATTGTGCCGTCCGGCGTCCACGTCGCCGTGTCCTGTACCTCGGGACGGCGGGGGAACAGGGTGCTGAGCATGGGGACTCTCCTTCGGGATGGTCGTTGGTCAGGCCGCGAGTCGGTGTGTGGCCGGGGAGGTCATGACGGTGTCGGTGATGACCGCGGCCGCCAGGCCGGCGGCCATACGGGCGTATGCGATGCGCCCTGCCGTGGTGCCGACGAGCACGCCGCCGACCACACTCATGCTGTCGATCAGGTTCGCGCCGATGGTGCGCGCGACGGTGGTGGAACTGGTCACGGACCCCCTTCAATTCGGTGCAGGCGGGCGGCTCTTCCGGCCCTCCTCATCGCCCCAGCCCTACGGGCGGTTGGGGCGGAACGGGGAGCCGTCAGGCAGCGCGTTCGACGATGGGCTGGTGCATGTCGCGGTGGTGAAGATCGACCTGGTGACCGCGACGGTGAAGGCGCCGGGCCAGCAGATACGCCGCATAAATGATCTTGCAGCTGAGGCAGTGCGGCTGAGCCGTAGGCTGCCTGCCATGGCGCGATTCGATGGGGTCATGGCGACGTTCTGGGGTGACGGTGATTACTACGTCCAGCAGCCCCTCATGGACGAGATGGTGCGAGAAGCCGAGCGTGCGCTCGGTGTGAGGCTGCCCTCGGCCCTGCTTGACCTTCTGCGGATCCAGAACGGCGGCATCGTGGCTTCTGATCACGATGCGTTCCCCACCAGCCAGCCGACCTCGTGGAGCGAAGACCACGTTCCCTTCGACAGCCTGATGGGCATCGGGCGACGCGATGGGATGACTTCGTTGCTCGACACCCCGTACTTGGTCGAGGAATGGGGCATGCCAGCACCACTTGTGCTGCTCTCCGGCGACGGGCACTACTGGATCGGGCTCGATTACCGCACCTGCGGGCGAGATGGCGAGCCTTCGGTAACTTGGTTCGAGACCGACCTCGCCACGGAGTTCATCCTGGCTGGTGACTTCTGCTCGTTCGTCGAGGGACTCATCGCGGGCAGTACATATGGTGACGGCTCTGCTGGTGGCTCAGTACTAGCTTGATGACCGCTGCGTCTTCCGGGCCAAGAGAGTGATCACGAGCTGGCCGACCTGAGCACACGGGGCAGATGGACGTGAAGGTGCTCGGCCTCGACCTCGTGGCCGCGTTCCCGATGTGCTCGGGCAAGGAGCTGTGCAAGTCCGCTGGCCCTTTCCCAATCAAGGGCAGCCGGGCCTTCGTTCGATGTATGCAGACAGTGCGCGATCATCTGGACCGTGACCTCTATGACTCCATCCGAGCCCAGCGCTGCTGAGAGCAATCGGATCAAGGTGTGGTACCGATTTGTGCCGCGTGAAGGCTGGCTTCCCCATGACACTGAGGGGCTCTGGGCCACGCGCCTGAGCGGCGATACCGCCAGGGTGGAGAACGTCCCCTTCCTGCAATACGGGGTGGCCGAGGGCGAGATCGTGCGATTCGTGACACACACCGACGGCGTCCACTGGGCGAAGGAACGGGTGGAGGCATCGGGTAACTGCACTATCCGGGTCCTGCCCGTTCCCTCCGGTCCGCTGGGGAGAAGTGCTCAGGCTGTGCACGAGCGGCTGTCGCCGTTCGGCCTGGGCGGCGAGGTTTTCAGCGAGGAGTTCCCGTTGGTCGCCGTCACCGTGCCGGCCGATGCAGACCTTGGTGGGATCAAGGCGTTGCTCGTCCGCGGCCAGGAGGATGGGTGGTGGCACTTCGAAGTTGGCTGTGTCACGGATGCATGGCGCGACGCGTAGTCCAGCCGCCGAGAACGGCCCCGCATGGGGCAGGGCCGGTAGATGCGTCGGCGGTGCGGGGTGGTCAGCGTCGCGGCTCGGGTTCTCCCGTAGCCCGACGAGGTGGTGGTGCGTCGTCGGTGAAGACGGGCACGCCGAGGTGGACCAGTTGAGGGCGTCCGTCGGTGGACGTGTTCTTGAGACTGCTGAGCTTTGCCATCCCAGCGTCGAAGCTGACCTGCTGGGCCTGGGCGATTGCGGCGAGCAGTTGCCGAAACACTCCATCGGTATCTGTGCTCGTGCATTCGGGACTCCCTGTATTCACGAGGCGCATGGACCAACCAGCTTGGACAGGACAACTTTCGGCGGGAATTTACGAGCAGGTGGACGTGGTTGTCGGGCATCTCTACAAGTACCGTGATCTCGGGCTGCCGTTGAGAGCGGTTTGTGGCGAACGGGTGCGTTTCAGCCAAGCCGCCGGGACAGGGGCGTGAGCGATAGGGGGCGCCTCGTGCGCCCTCTGTGGCCCACGGGCTCAATCAGCCCGGCCTCCCACTCGCGGGTCGACCGGTGTGAGAACACCGAGCCGGTCCTCGATCGCCTGGGCCGCGCCCAGGCACAGGTCCTCCCGGAACGCGCGCCCGACGATCTGTACTCCGCAGGGGAGCCCGTCGACCATCCCGGTCGGTATGGCCACACCGGGTACGCCCACGAAGCTGGTCACGGTGCACAGGCGCATTCCCGACCCGACACGATCCCTACCCGACCTGTCACGCGACTCCAGCCCCGGCTCGACCGGTGGCTCGGTGAAGACTGGGCCGAGCAACAGCGGGTATTCGTTGAGGAATTCGGCCCATGAGCGACGGATGTTCATCCAGGTGCCCATCAACTTCATGAACTCCTCCGCGCTGACGGGCGGGGTCTGCTCCATCGCCATCTCGATATAGCGGTTCCCGCCCTTGCCGAGCAGCTTGCGCACCACCGGCCAGGTCGGGGCGAACTCGGTCACAGTGATCCGGCCGTACGCCTCGAGGGCCTCATCCATCCGCGGTACGTCCTGCTCCTCGCGCACGTTGTATCCAGCGTCGCGGAGCGCATCGGCCGCGGACGCGATGGCTGCGCGAATTGTGGGGTGGACGCCGTGCCCGCCAGGGTCCGCCACGACCGCGACCTTCACCCGTCCGGGGAGCGGTTCGCCGTAGGCGGGCACCGGCACGGCCCGCGGGTCTCGCGGATCGGCCCCAGCCAGCGCCTCGAAAGCCAGCCGTAGGTCGCCCACGCTCCGGGCCAGCGGGCCGTCGGTGACCAGCATCTGGGACGCCGGGCCCGGGTCGTCCGGGCCGAGCACGCGATGGTCGGCGGGGAACCGGCCCGTGGACGGTTTCAGCCCGGCCACACCGCAGAACTGGGCCGGGATGCGCACTGAGCCGCCAGAGTCGTTACCGAGCCCGAGCGCTGCCATACCCGTGGCAACGGCCACCGCGTCGCCTCCGCTGGAGCCGCCCGGGGTCCGGCTGCTGTCCCACGGGTTGACCGTGTCGCCGAACAGCTCGCTGCGCGTGTGCATCCCCGCCAGGATCAGGGTGGGGATGTTGCTGTGCCCGATGGGGATGGCCCCGGCTGCGCGCAGCCGTGCCACCGGGAGTGCGTCGGCCGACGCCACCAGATCACGGAAGCGCTCCGTGCCGAACGTGGTCGGCACGCCTTCGATGGCGGTGCTCTCCTTCACCGTGAAGGGCACGCCCGCGAGGGGCCCCAGCGCTTCACCGGCGGCCCGCCGACGGTCCGTCTCTGCCGCGGCCTCGCGTGCGCGCTCCGCCAGGAGCTGCGTGACCGCGTTCACCTGCGGGTTGACCTCGGCGATGCGATCCAGGTGACTGTCGACCAGTTCGACCGCTGAGACCTCTGCGCTGCGCACAGCCTCCGCCTGCGCGGCGGCCGGCATCTTCCACAGGGCATCCTGCATGGCTTTACCTTCCTCACCCACGTACCAATGCGCTTGCATCGGAACCGTATCCGGGAACCGATACATGCGCATCGCATAAACTGCGCTGCGAAGCGGAGCGCTGCGAAATTGAGAGGCGATCAGACATGCCCAGGCAGGTGGATCACGTGAGCCGACGCCGCCTCATCGCCGAGGCCGTATGCCACCTCGCCGACGAACGCGGACTGGAGGGCGTGACCCTTCGCGATGTCGCCGCCCGCGCGCAGGTGTCGATGGGCGCAGTTCAGCGGTGCTTCCGCACCAAGGAAGAGATGCTCGTGTTCGCTCTCGAGCACATCAGCGAGCGGATCAGCGAGCGCGTACAGGCCCGCCTCCTCAGGAGCCCAGCCCAGTCGGCCAGCACCGCCCTGGGCCATGCGGCCACCGAGATCTCACTGCTCCGGGAAGAGCACCGCGCTGAGGCCAGGGTCTGGCTCGCCTTCGTCGCGCAGGCGGCTGTGAACAAGACGCTCGCCAGGACGCTGACAGCGAACTACGCAACCCTGCAGGAGGCGTTCACCCGCCTCATCTCGGAAGCCGGCCAGGGCGCCGACCGCGCCGTGCGCCTCGATCCGCAACTCGAGGCCCGCACCCTCCTCGCCCTCGCGGACGGCCTCACCGCGCACGTCCTCATCGGCCACCTCACCCCGCACGACGCACACGACGTCCTCCACACGCACCTGGCCCGCCTCTGGGAGCAACCGGTCACGCGCACCACCTCCCCGGACTCCCCACTTCCATGAACCGGACCAAGTGAGGCGGGAGGCGACAGGCGAATCGAGCCGCCAACGATCAGCTTCGGCTGTCACCAGGGGCAGACAGCACCGACGCCCGGCGGGAGTCCAGGTGTTCACCGCAGAAGCCCCAGCAGTTCCAGGGCAGCCTCGCCGATCTCGCCGATCTCGCTGATCTCGCCGTCCGCGACCGAAGCCAGCGGCCGGCCTAACCCGTCACGGACATGTCCGCCACGCAAAGCGTCAGATCAGAACCCATGACGAGCCACCGAGCTATCCATGAGCCAGTGCACGGGCCTGTTTCCGGGCTCTTCCCTGCGAGGATGCAGGTCGCCCAGGCTTGCGGAGCGCGATGCCGCGGATCCAGTCGGCGTCGCCAAGCCCCAAGGCGGTGAGCACCTGGGGTTCGACCTCGGCGCCTACCGGCGCGCCCGCCAGCACCGCATGATCGCGGCCGCCGTCGACGCCGAGCCCGAACTCCTCGACGCCAGCACCCTCCTCACCGCCCCACCCGTGCGCACCGAAATCCCCTTCACCGCGCCCGTCCTTGCGGCCGGCAGCCAACTCGCCCAGGCCGACCGGCTTCTGCGGCAGCAGTGGGGATGCGGCCTGGACGCGCTCGGTGCAGTCCTCGCCACTGCCTCCGACTGGCCCACCAGCGAACACGGCACCGCCACTGTCACCATCGAGGACCTGGTCGCCGAAAGCGCCGCCTGGTCCGGCCTGCCCGCCGACCACCTGCGCGCCGCCGTCAACCGCCTGCGCCTGCACCCCGGCAACGCGGCCAGCACCACCGAGCACGCCTACACCGAGGTCGAACGACGCACCCGCCCCCTGACCCACCCCCTCATCACCGACGGCGAAAACCTCCTCGTCCTGCCCTGACTCGCCCACGCCGCCCGCGAGGCCTACGCGGCCTCCCTCGACGACGGCCGCCTCCCGCACCCTGAACTCCCCGACCTCGTCGACAAAGCCCTCACCCGCCACCGCCAGCAACTCGACCAGCGCCTGGAGTCCGACGTCCGCGAAGCCGCCCGCGCCGCAGGCCTGCCGCACCGTTTCCGCTTCCTGGAGAAGACCGCCGCTCAGCTCGGCGTCCCCGGCCTGACCGGCGAGATCGACCTCCTGGTCGCCGACCCCGACACGGGCCGCCTGTGGGTGATCGAGGCGAAAGAACGCCACCCGGGCCGTCGCGGTGCACGCCCTGCAGCAGCACATCAAGAAGTTCACTACCCGCTACCTGCTCACCAAGGCCGCCACCATCGCCCAGTACGCGGCCCACGCGGCGGCCGCCTGCGGTGCCACGGCCGAAGTCCCCTGGCGGGTGCTGCCGTTGATGGTCACCCGCACCGTCGAGCCGACCGCGTTCCTCGCCGACCCCCGCATCCCCTGCACCACCGCCGACCACCTCGCCACGGTCCTGACCCACCCGGCCGACCCGGAACCCGGATGGATCCCGGCCCCCGCAGCCACCCCATGACCCCCGCCACAGCAGTAGGCGCACGGCGCGAAGGACCGGGGCCGTGTCGGTGACCTCCCTCATGGGGTGACGACATCGCTGGCAGTGGCGACCGGTCGGCGCAGCGCGTAAGGCCAGCACATAGGGGAGCGCGAGTGGGTTCTACGGCTACAGCCGGTCTGGAAAATGAGGCGCTGCAGGAACGCCCGGACCCAGCGGCGCTCGACGCCGACCCGTGACACGAGGCGCTGACGAGGCTCGCCGGATCACCGGCTGCGACGACGCGATGGCACAGGAGGCAGAACAGCGCTGCCACGCCAGCCTGCTCACCCTTCGCGACCTGCGGCTCCTGCTGCTGGCGATGTCGAATGCTGCCAGCTGGGCGCAGGTGCGGCGCACCGTGATCGACGTCCTTGCGGGCAACCCGGAACAGGCGCGGCAGCTCCTGATCATGCATACCCAGATCGAGGTGAAGACGTTCTGGCGGAAAATTCGTGTGCCTCAAAGGACTGGGCGCGTTATCGTCGCCCGCATGAACGTCACCGGCCGAAGCATCATCGCGACCGCGCGAGCGACCAGCTCGCCGGTTGCCGCCGTCTGACCTTCTCCCTTTCCCACCGGCGACCGGAAACGGCCCGTCGGTGGTCCCGTGGCGTTCTTGGCTTCTTGCCCCGGTGCGATGACCAGCGTGGTCCGTTATCCGGTGCCTTCCCCGCTGTGACGCGAAGGAGCCACCCTCATGAACACGGAGACCCTTGTCCGCACGTTCGTCGAGTACTTCGAGGAGCGTGATCACCGCCGGATCACCGGCTCGACGCTGCTGCCACCCCCTGGCGACTCGGTGCTGTTCACCACCTCCGGCATGCATCCGCTCATCCCGTATCTGGAGGGGCGCCCCCATCCGCTGGGCCAGCGACTGGTCAATGTGCAGCGCTGTCTGCGCACCACGGATCTGGAGGAGGTCGGCGATGCCACCCATCTGACTGTCTTCGAGATGCTCGGCACCTGGTCGCTGGGCGACTACGAGGGCTCACTGAGTCTCGACTGGGGGTACAGGCTGCTCACCGATGGACAGGGGGTCGATCCGGGCTTGCTGCATGCCACCGTCTATGGCGGCGATGACCAGATCGGGCCAGACACTGCTTCCCTGCAGTTGTGGCAGAACCTCGGCGTTCCCGTCGAGCTCACCGTGGAGGACAACTGGTGGTCCAACGGACCGGTCGGCCCGTGCGGCCCCGACTCGGAGATCTTCCTGTGGAGCGGTGACACCCCACCCCAGTCGACACCCACACGCGACGACCGCTGGGTAGAGGTCTGGAACCACGTGATGATGCGCCATCGTCGACTCCAGGACGGTTCCCTTGTGCCGCTTCCCCAACGCAACGTCGACACTGGGCTCGGCCTGGAGCGGCTGGCCTCTCTGCTGCAGGGCAAGTCGTCAGTATTCGAATGTGACGTCTTCGACCCCTGGCGCCGTATCGTGCCGGCTCTGTGGCCACTTGACGAACCGTCGCTGCGCCTGGTCTACGACCACCTGCGCTCAGCCATCGTGGTACTCGGCGACGGAGTGCGCCCGGCCAACGCTGGACGGGGCTACGTGCTCCGCCGCCTGCTGCGACGAGTGCTCACCGTTCTGTGGCGGGACGATCCGTCGCGCGGTCTCGGAGACCTGCCGGACGAGTTGGTCTCACACACCCTGGACCACTTCCGCCAGGAAGTAGATCCCAGCGACGTGCGCCGACTGCTGCTCGAGGAGGAGTGCCGGTTCAGTCGGCTCCTTGGACGAGGTCGGCAGGTGCTTGCCCGATCTCGGTTCCAAGGCCCGCTGAAGGATGAGGACTTCCGGTACCTCCACGACACCCACGGTCTGCCTCGCGATCTAGTCACAAGCCTGCGGCAAGAGTGATGGCTCGGGACAGACGCCGCGGGAGATCGCGAAGCCGGTCAGCGGCAGGTAGGGGTGCTCCTGCAGGAGACGCCAGCCGACAGCGAGCTGCCCGTTCTCGCGGGACCCGTACCGCTCCAGCTGCGCCAGCAGTAGCTGGGCTCGCTCGGGTGCCGGTGGACTGAGGAGCATCTGTGACTCCTTGGTGAACAGGGGAGCGCCGCACCGACAGGGGTGGCGGGCGCGGCGCTCCGGAGTGTGTGGCTGGTGGTGTCGGCAGGGGGGCGTGCCCCGGGACCGGCGGGCGGATCGGGACACGCTGCGCGCAGGTCAGCGGGCGGCGAGGGCGGCGCGGTGCTCCTGACGGTGCTCGGTGGCCGCGGGCTCGGCGAGGACCCTGACGTGGTGCAGGACTCCGACGTCGCCGTGCTCGCTGCACACGACGGCGTACCCGTTCCGGCCGGTACATCCGGACTGGGGGAACCGGGGTTTGCCGGAGGGCTTGACCGCGTGCCAGCAGGGACTGTTGTCGGCGTGACGGGGTTCCACATGGACGGTGATGCGCATGAAGGGGTTTCTCCTTGTTGCAGACGAGCGAGCGCCGCCCCCGCGGGGAAGGCGGACGCGGCGCTCGTGGTGTTGTGGTGCTACTGGGTCGTGGTGGGGGTGATCACGAGGAACTGGTCGCTGCTGAGGTCCATCACGACCTGGGCGTCCGTGCCCTGGGCTCGTTGGGCGGCGGCGTACTCCTCCGCCGGCCACGAACCTCGGGGTGCTCCGGCGGGGAATCGCTCCAGAACGGTACGGGACTGCGCGGTGGTCGTGGGCATCACGCGTCACCGCCGTTCACGCGCTCGTGGATCTCGATCAGCGTGCCGATGGTGTCAGGGCTCTCCGCCGTGCCGACCCACTGCCCGAGAGTGGTGAACACGGGCACCGTGTCGGTGTCGGCGTCGAAGACCACGACGTAGTCGCCGTACCTGTCGAGGACCATCTCCTGCAGTGCCCGCGCCGGTGCGGTGGCCAGGACCTCCAGGGCGTCGACGGTGAGCCGGGCGGGCTCCGCCGGGTTGTCGGGCTGGGTGAGGACGCCGGAGACGTGCAGCAGGTCGCCGGGCTGGATCTCGGTGAGCAGCGCGTGCACGATCCCGGGCTTGCTGGTGGTGCAGTACCAGATCACGTCGTCCACGACGTCGTCGGTGGGGGAGACGACCAGCTCGAACCGGGCGGTGTACGGCTCGGCGCCGGGTGTGGGGACGGCGTCGAGGTAGCCGTCGACGGTGAGGTTCTTGGTGTCCATCAGTTGGCCTCCGCCAGGGGCTCGGTGGGGTGAGGGGTACTGGGTCGGGTGGTGCGCTGCGCGAGCACCAGGAGCTCGCGGTTGCGCTGCTTCTGGGCGTCGGTGAGCGGCCGGGCTTTCGCGCCGTGGCGGTGCCAGAGCGGGGAGGCGGGCGGCTCGGGGTAGGCGAGGGCGTGGTCGACCTCGCGTTGGGTGCTGCTCAAGGGAGCCTCCAGGTGGAGGGGTTCAGGCGTGGTCGTCGTCGCGCTGGCGCTTGGGCTGGGCATCGGAGGCGAACCGGCCGAGGCGTGCTTCCACGGGATGGGCGGTGATCCAGTCCTCAGCGCACGTTTTGTGCACGGGCTCGCCGTGGTGGGAGCGCATCGGCGTAGGGGCGCCGCACTCGACACACAGCAGGTCCTGCCAGCGGTCGAAGTGCCGGGCGTCTTTCCAGTCAAGAAGGCCGCCGGGGACCGGGATCAGACCCGGCTCGAACAGCGGCGTCTTGCTGGAGCGGCGTGTCACGGCCGGAAGGCGGGCAGCTGCTGGAGCACCTGCGCCACCAGGTCCGGCGTCGGCTTCCAGGCCGCAAGCGCGCCCGTGGCGGGCACGGGCAGGGCGAGCTCCTGACGTCTTCGAGGACCAGGTGGTGCGCGCCGCGCTCCGCCCACGGGCTGGTGCACCGCTCGGGACCCTGGTCCAGGTGGCAGTCGGTGAGGCGGGCGACGCCGATGACCGCGCCCAGGTGCAGGTCGCGGCCGCGGATTGCGGTGGCGACCAGCGGGTCACGCAGCACGGCGGGCTCCGGCTTCTTCTTCCCGGCGTGGAGGAGGACCCAGCTACGCCACGTCCAGTTGGCGGGCCTGTTTTCCGGGGTCTTCCCGGCGAGGATGCAGGTCGCCCAGGGCTGGCGGATCGTGATGCCGCGGATCCAGTCGCCCTCGGGCAGGGTGGCGATGCTCATGCCGCTCGCCCCCACACCGCCGTGCCCGGCCGGCCCGCACGCCGCCCGTTGATGGACGACACCTTGGCGTGCTCCGGCGTGGCGAGGACGGCGCGGCCGGAGTGCTTGCCGTCGTAGAGAGCGGCGTCGGCGGCGCGCTGCGCCACGGATAGGTCACGGGTGCCGATCACGTCCAGGGCAGCGGCGCCGACCGAGGCGGCGACGTCCACGGCCTGGCCGTCGTCGAGGACGACCGGGGTGCGCAGCATCCGCACCAGCCGTTCGAGGCGGACTTCGCGGCGGGCGCGGGGCAGGTGCAGCACTGCGGCGAACTCGTCTCCACCGAGCCGGCCGACGGCCGCACCCGGACCCGCCCATGCGGTCAGCCGGTCGGCGGTCGCCCGCAGCACCATGTCCCCAGCCGCATGGCCCAGGCGATCGTTGACGTCCTTGAAGTGGTCCTGGTCGACCAGGACCACGACGGTGTCATCGCCGTATCGGCGCAGGACCTGCCGGGCCCGGGCGGTGTAGGCGTCGCGCCGAAGGAGACCGGTGAGCGGGTCCTTCTTGGCTGCGGCGAGTTTCCGGTGCAGCGTGAGGGCGTGCACGGTCCAGCCGGTCAACGGCACGGCGGCGGTGGTCAGTAAGAGTGCGCGCTGCCCGAACCGGGCCTGCACGCGCAGGACGGAGCCCATAATAAGGATCTCCCTCTCGTCTCGTACGGGTTGGGTGGGCCCGGGACAGCCGTCAAGCCGCCAAGCACAGCGGCTGTCCCGGGGCGGAGCTACAGCGTGAAGTCGCTGCGGGTGGTCCAGCTGACGGGGTTGTGCCAGAGGCTGGCCTTCGCGGCGGGCCACTCCATCTGCCATCCGGGCCGAAGCCCGCGCGCTCCCCAGCTGTCCGGCTGCTTGCCGGGGATCTCGAGTCCGGCCGTGTGCGCGGCGAGTGCGGCGTTGTACACCTCGTGTGCGCGGCGCAGGGCCGTGGCCGGGGAGTCGGCGACGCCGGTGAAGACGTGCAGACCATGCCGGTTCGGGCCGGTGGTGTCGTGGATCGGGACGTCCACCTCATAGATGCGCAGGTGCATGACGTCCAGCTCCTTTCTGTGCTCGGTGTTGGTGCCTCGGTGTTGAGGGACCACCGCGACCGCCCCGACCTCTGTCGTGCGGGGAGGGTCGGGGCGGCACGGAGCGTCCGTCACGCCGGTGAGGGCGGGTCAGAACTCCAGGTGGATCGTGATCGGGCACCGGGGGTCACTGGCGGCTGTGTGGACGGTGCGGCGGTGCGCGGCGAGGCCGGCGGCCCCGCCCTGAATCGGCAGGTGGCAGTCCTGGCAGCCGCGCCACCATTCATCCCCGGTCGGGAGGTCGGCCGGGGTGATCGGGTGCGGGTGGGGGCCGTCGGCCGCGCGGCTCATGCGACGGCGTCCGCGTACTGCGCCTCTAAATCGGCGCGGCCCTGGGGGTCGTCGTCCTGGTCGTCGCCGTTGTTCGGGCCGTGGACGGTACAGACGATGTCCTCGTCATCGTCCAGGTCGCCGTTCAGCGCGCGGAACAGGCAGGTCACGCTGTAGGCGGGCACCCAGGCGTAGCCGGTGCCTTCGTCGTCGTGGGGGCACTGCACCATCACGTCGAACCCGATGTCGCCCTCGCCGTCCACGTCGGTGCGCAGGGCGAGGGTGAGGTACATCTGACCGAGGCGGATCTCGCCGACGCGGTCGCCGCCTGCGACGTTCGAACCGGGCTTCCACCGCCACAGCGGCACGATCTCCTCGCCGAACACCCGGCGTACGAGCAGCAGGTCGCCCAGGCCGTCGCCGTCGTCCAGTCCGAGGTCGGCGGTCCGGGCCTCACTCAGCCGCTTCAGGTACGGCAGCAGCCGGTAGAGGCTGTCGGCGAAGACGACCTCGTTGAAGCCCTCGGAGAGCAGCTGCGGGTGGGAATGGACCATCGCTTTGTGCTGCGCGAGGACGGTGTCGTCCGGCACGGTCCGGTTGGCCGGCCTCGGGCCCTGGCGCTCCACACACACGGAGGCAGGGGTGGACACCATGACCGCGATGACGGGCATGTTGTGCCGTTTGGCGGCGGCCACCAGCGGCTCCCTCGCCGGCCTGGTGACGTTCGTAGCGTCGACGACCGTGAACTTCCGCCGGGCCATGCGGCGTTCCAGGATCAGGTGCAGGGCGCCGACGGCGTCGCCGGTCGCCTCCTGGCAACCTTCGTCGTCGCTGACCGCACCCCTGAGGGCATCGAGCGAGAGGACCTGGGAGGCGGGCCAGGTGCCGGCCAGCGTGGACTTGCCCGCACCGGACGCGCCGATGAGGACCACCAGGCAGCTTTCCGGTAGCTGCGGATAGGTCAGCGAGGTCATACGAGTTCTCCTTGCGGGTCAAGGGAGCGGGCAGCCCAGATCAGGCGCTGCCCGGCGTTGTCGGTGATCAGGGCGGCGGCCTCGTGCAGCGGGCACGAGGCGTCACCGTCGCGGTCGGGTTCGATCTGCTCAGCCCGGAGCGCGGCGGCGGTGAGCAGCTGCGCGACGGTCGCGATGAACCCGCCGGGCGGGTCGGTGTCCTCGATGAGCTCGCGCAGGATCGCGGCGAGCTCCGCCTGGTCGACATCGTCGGCGCTGAGGTCGTCCTCGATCTGCTGCAGGGCGAGCTGGGCGATGCCGACCGAGGCGCGCACGCGCTCCAGGCGGGTGCGTGAGCGGGTGGTCACCGCGTGGTCGCCTTGGTGGTGGCGATGAGGGCGGCGAGGGTCTCCCAGCCGTGATGCCACGCGCTGTCGAGGCAGTACGCGCCATTGATGCCGTGGTCGGCCAGGCGCCAGAAGTTGCCCTTGCCGGTCTTCGTGGCGAGCGTCTCCAGAAGGCCGTCCGGCACCCTGCGGTCCGCGGCGTAGTGCGTGGCGAAGGACAGGGCGAGCGCGGCTACGGCGGCGCCGGGGTGCAGCCGGATGCCCAGGACCCGGGCGCCGGCCCCGACCGCGAGGGCCTGGGTGGCGGTGTAGGTCAGGCAGTGCCAGGCGCATGCCTTGACGCCGTCGGCCGTGCCGTGGACGGTCGGTTCGTCGTCCGGGGTGGCGGCGAAGTGGACGGGCTTGTCGTCGGTGGCGCCCTTGACGCGGGCGCAGTAGTCGGACTGCACGAAATGATCACCGATGTTGGACCCGGCGCGGCCCAAGCCGAGGACGGCGGCGAAGAAGGCGGAGCGATGCGTCATGCTGGATTTCTCCTGATCTCACAGAAGGTGAATGGGAGTTGGGGCGGCTGGCGCGGTTCGAGCGCGCCAGCCGCCCCTTCGAGTCCGGGTGTTCACGGCCGGGGGTCGCCCCAGGCGCGCAGGCGGTGCTGGCTGTGGCAGTCGGGCCGGTCGCTGTGGTGCGGGAAGCGACCGCCGGTGGCGCGCAGGTCGTTGAGGACCTCGAGTAAGTCCCACTCGCCGTCCAGGGCGGTGTCGACGTAGCCGTGTGTGCAGGTGCAGGGCGCGATGAGGGTGAGGACGTCGCGCTCCTGGTCGCCGTCGACGGTGTGGTGCAGCCACCATCCGCCGTCCAGGTAGGCAACGGCGCACGGCTCCAGTCCGGCCTCCGGCAGGGCGGGCCGGCCGGTCCAGTCGTCTTCGTCCACGGCCTTGCCGAGGGTGTCGGGGTAGCGGCTCCAGACGTGGTCCAGGGCGGCGGTCTTGGCGTCCTCGCGCTGTTCGTCCTCGCCCTGCATACCGATCTCCAGGGCGATGTCGAAGAGCAGGGCCAGCGGCGAGTCCGCGCCGACCGCGACGGCGGGCGTGGTGAAGGTCTCGGTCACGTGCAACTCCTTCGGGTGTTCCGGGCGACCGGGCTGTCCGGTCCTCCGCGTCGTCCCCGGCCAGCGCAGGAGGCTGACCGGGGGCGGCACGGGGAGCCGTCAGAACGGGGGTTCGTCCGGCCAGAGGTCCCGGACGGGCAGGAGCCGGAGGGTTCGCGCGGGGCGGTCCCAGCACCAGCACATCTCGCCGCCTGGGTAGAGGCCCTCGGACCACCAGCCGCCCTCGCCCCTGCAGTCGGGGCAGCCCGGGCGGGGCCTGGGGGAGAGCCGGATGGCGTTCCGGGAAGCGGTCAGTGCCCAGGCGCCTGCCTGGAGAGCGACGGCGGCCGCCGTGGCCGTGAGCGGTACGGCGGCCGCGAGCAGCAGAGCGGTTCGGGCGCGCACCGCGTTCAGTTCCGGGTCGGGTGCGGCAGGACCAGGAACTGGGTGCCCGTGCCGCTGTCGCTGGGCCGGCGGCCAGGAAGTCGGGCTCCGCCTTGGCGAGCTGGAGCATCGTCTCCTTGATGAAGTCGGCCGGGCGCTGGAGGTCGACCCGGTCCGCGTGGAAGTCGCTCAGGTAGACGG
>NZ_JAGMUK010000064.1 GCF_019049245.1 Streptomyces sp. AC555_RSS877
GGTGGTGCCTCCGTGCTGGGGCGAGGGTTCGGGGTGCTGGAGCACATGGCGGGGCGTGGGGGGGGGTGGGGCTCAAAGGGTGGAGGGTCGGGGGGCGTTACTGCGGCCCGCGCGGGCGGGGTGGGGCGGTGGTCTCGCGCAGGACGAGGCGGATGGGCATCTGGACCTGGCCCGGCGCCTCGGCGTCGGGCTCGTCGAGCTGGCGCAGCAGCAGCCGGGCGGCTTCGGCGCCCTGCTCGGCGACCGGCTGGGCAACGGTCGTCAGGCCGACCACGTCGGCGAGTTCGTGGTCGTCGAAGCCGACGACGGACACGTCCTCCGGCACTCGCAGGCGGTGGCGGCGCAGGGCACGCAGGGCGCCCATCGCCATCTCGTCGGACTGCGCGAACACGGCGGTCGGCGGGCGGGAAGCGGCCAGCAGTTCGGTCATGGCCCGCTCGCCGCCCTCGACGGTGTAGTCGCCGTCCGCCTCCAGGGCCGCATCGTGCTCGATGCCGGCGTCGGCCAGGACGTCCAGGTACGCCTGGCGGCGCTCGACGGGAGTGGTCCAGTGCAGCGGCCCGCTGGCGCCCGAGATCATGCCGATGCGGCGGTGGCCGAGGTTGACCAGATGCCGTACGGCACTTTCGGTGCCGGCCCGGTCGTCGATGCCGACGACGGTGAAGCCGGGCCGGGTGCCGCCGACCGTGGTGGCCAGCGGCACCCCCAGGGAACGCAGCGCGGCGGACTCCTCTTCGTCAGGGATGAGAAGCGTCAGCACCGCGTCCACCCGCTTGCGGACCGGCAGCCCGGTGAAGAAACGTTTGCGAGTCTCCGGCGAGCCGAGGTTGTACAGCAGCACGTCGTACCCGGCGGCGCTGAACTCGCGTTCAGCGGCGTCCAGCACGGTGCCGAAGAACCAGCGGCCCACGTACGGGACCAGGACGCCGATGGTGAAGGTGCGGCCGCTGGCCAGGCTGGAGGCGGAGCGGGACGCGGTGTAGCCGAGCTGGGCGGCGACGGCCGCGATCCGGTCCCGCACCTCGTCGGACACGCCCGGCCGGCCGCGCAGGGCACGGGACACGGTGGACGCGGAGACGCCGACCGCCCGGGCGACGTCGTTGATGCTGGCCGTCACGGCGCAGTTCCTCCCGTTGATTTCACGTCGGTGTGATCTGTGGGTGACGTGACCGTAAACCCGACCTCGTTGTTGCGCAAGCGTTTGCGTTCATATTTACTGGGCCCGATTCTCAGGAGAGTTCGTTTTCATCGAAGGTCAGCGCACACGCTTGGGCGCTGGGAGCCGACAGGAACTGTGCATGCGATACGCCCCGCCCGGCCTCTGCCTGAACGACTTCGCCCTGCTGCGGGACAAGGACGGCAGCTACGCGGTGTTGCACCTGCAGGGGCCCTGGACAACCGAGTTCGACCACCTGCGGATGGAGACCTCCTACGGCCGGGCCACCTCCACCGACCTGGTCGGCTGGCAGCCGCAGGGCACCGCCTTCGGCGTCGGCCTGCCGGGCCGGTTCGACCAGCAGGCGGTGTGGACCATGCACCCGTTCCGGCACGGCGAGGGCATGGCGATGTTCTACACCGGGGTGAGCGGCCTGACGCCGGGCCACTGGCCGCTGCAGTCCGTGGGTTTGGCGTACTCCGACCGCACCGACGGCACCGGCTGGCGGCGCCACGGCACCGGGCCGGTCGCCGAGGCGGACCCGCGCTGGTACCGCACCGGCGAACAGATGGCCTGGCGCGATCCCTTCGTCGTACGCGACGACGAGACGGACGGCTGGATCATGGTCGTCTGCGCCAGCGACACCTCCCTCCCAGTGGACGTCAGCGGCTGCGTCGCCTGGGCCACCTCCGACGACCTGGAGCACTGGACCGTCCAGCCACCGCTCGTGTCGCCCGGCGACGTCAACGAGCTGGAGTGCCCGGTCCTGGAACGCCTCGACGACGGCAGTTGGCTGCTGCTCGGGTCCATCGGCGCGACCCGCGGGTTCGAGTCGTGGACCGCCCCGAGCCTGCGGGGCCCCTGGACCCGGCGCGGCCCCCTCGGTCCGACCGGCTCCTACGCCCCTCGCGTCATCGCCGCGCCCGACGGCTCCCGTGTCGTCCTGCACACCACCCCCCGTCAGATCGGCCTCACCGACACCGGCGCCCCCTGCCGGGGCATGCTCGCCCAGCCCAAGTCCCTGGTCGTACCGGAGGATTCGGCGCCCCGCCTGGAATGGTGGCCCGGCCTGGACGCCTGGCTGGACGAGGAGACGGACCGCCCCACCCTGCACGCCGTGGGCGACCTCGACATCACCGGGCGCGTCGACATCACCCTGCGCACCGACACCGCGGGCAGCGGTCGGTCCGTCCTTGCGCTGGGCTGCGACGGCAAGAACCTCTGGGTCACCGGCCCCGACGGCACCCGCCTCGGCGAGACAGTCCTGGCCGAGCCCGCCGGCACTCTGCGCATCGTCACGGTCGGTGAATACGTCGAGGTCTACGCCGACAACGTCTTCGCCCTCACGGCCCTGTGCTACTCCGGGCGTCCCGTGCCGTGGACAGCCGTGAGCGAGGAACACAGCCGTACGATCCCGGTCCGCCCGATCCGGCTGCCCGACCCTCACCGTGACGACGCCTCGGCCATCTGGCCCGGCCCGCACCCCGGTGACGCCCGGGAGCCCGCTCCCGGATCGCTCCCCGGCTGAGCCCCGCACCACGGCACCATCCCCGCCTGCGCGGGTGACCGGGCCGAGCCCATGCCCACGTGCGGCGGCTCGGTCACCCGTTCACACCCCCGCCCCGCGTCCTTCGGGTTCTTTTCCCGGCTCACCCGCCTCGCGCCGATGACCTGCTGAAACACCGCCCACAGCCCTCGATTCGGGCATCGTCTGACACCCATTCACCCGATTTCTGACGCCACCTCAGGAAGCGGTCTCGGGCCGGTGCCACTTACCTCGGAGGAGCAGCCCACCACCGAAGTGCGCAGAGCCCGAGGGAGCATCAATGCGACGTACCGCCCGTCTGCTGTCCGGTACCGCGTTCGCCGTCGCCGTCACCGGCCTCGGCGCCGGGCCCGCGTACGGCGGCAGTCCCGGCGGCCTGGAGGTCTACCCGACCTCCGCCGTGCCGGGCGGGCAGATCACGGTGAGCACCGCGGACTGCGGGGACGGCGGGACGGCGGCGGGCGACGCCAGCGCGGTGGGCGCCGGTGCGTTCACGCTGGCGCCCGGCACGCACGAGGGCGATGCGACCGGGCGGTTCCGGGTGCCGCCGAGCGCGCAGCCGGGGACGTACGAGGTCGTCGCGACGTGCGCGGAGAGCGGCCGGCGGGTCACGGGCGACCTGGTCGTCACGCTGACGTCCGCGCGCGAGTGGGTGGCTCCGCGAGGAAGTGTGAAGACGGGGGTCGGCGGCGCACTGGGCCCCGACCCCGTACAGACCGCGGCCGGCGTGGCGGCTCTCGCCGTCGCCGCCGCGGGTGGTACCTGGCTCCTGCATCGCCGGGCGAGAGGCGACGGGATCTGACGGACACCCTCCGCTGTCCGTCCGCCGGTACCGCATGCCCCTCCTCCTCCGGGTCCGACGCCCCTCGCGGCCCGGAGGGGGAAGCGGGCCCAGCACCTTTCGAAAGGGGCCTTCGCCATGCCCAGGTTCGGCAACGCCGCGATAGCGTCCGTCACCGTCGCGGCCCTGTGCTCCGGCGCCTGGCTGCTGCGCAGCGGCGCCGAGACACACGCCCCGCCGCAGCCGTCGGCGGCCGAGGCCCGCGTCGACCCACGCACCCAGCGGTCCGCCGCGCCCGCGCTGCCGCCCTCCCCGCCCGACCGGATCCGCATCCCGTCGATCAACGTGAACGCCCCCCTGACGGGCCTCGGCCTCACCGCGACCGGCAGCCTCGACGTCCCGCCCGCCGCGCGGAAGAACCTCGCCGGCTGGTACGAGGCCGGCACCACCCCCGGCGAGGCGGGCACCGCGATCGTCGCGGGCCACGTCGACAACGCCGACGGCCCCGCCGTCTTCTACGACCTCGGCGCCCTGAGGAAGGGCGCGGTCGTCGAGGTCGACCGGCGGGACGGAGGCGTCGCCGTCTTCACCGTGGACGCGGTCGAGGTGTACGACGCGAAGGGGTTCCCCGACGCGAAGGTGTACGGGGCGGCCAGGGGACCGGAGTTGCGGGTGATCACATGCGGTGGCGGCTACTCACGGAGCACCGGCTATCAGGGCAACGTCGTCGCGTTCGCACACCTCACGGGCAGCCGCGCCGGACGATGGACGGGTCTCGGACGTCCGGCGACGGGCAGCCCCACGCGTTCGGCGACACCTGACACGTCGGCATGACGCTCAGGCAGTGAGTCGGCGTCACGCCATCCACTGCTCGTACGCCAGTTTCGCCACCAGGGCGAACACCACCGTCAGCAGCACCACGCGGACGAAGCCGCTGCCCTTCTTCAGGGCGGTGTGCGCGCCGAGTGTGCCGCCCGCGAGGTTGAAGGCGGCCATGAGGGCGGCCAGTTGCCACAGGACCGTGCCCTGCCAGGCGAAGGTGGCGAGGGCGCCGCCGTTGGTGCAGCAGTTGACGATCTTGGCGGTGGCGGAGGCGGTGACCAGGTCGAGGTGGAGGACGGCGGTGAGGGCCAGGACGAGGAACGTCCCGGTGCCGGGGCCGATCAGACCGTCGTAGAAACCGATGCCGAGGCCGGCGAGGCCGATCGCGCCGAGGACGCGGCGGGGGCCCGCCGGGCCGGTGGCGGGGGCCGTACCGAAGGCAGGGCGGGTGATCACGAAGGCCGCGACGGCGACCAGCACCACCATGATCACCGGCTTGAGGACCTCGGTGCTCATCCCGGCCGCGAAGAAGGCCCCGGCCGAGGAGCCCGCGAGCGCCGCCAGGCCGATGCGTACGGCCAGGCGCACGTCCACGGGCGCCTGGCGGGCGTACGTCACCGCCGCACCCCCGGTGCCGACGATGGCGACCGCCTTGTTGGTGCCGAGGGCGTACGCGGCAGGGGTGCTCGACGGCAGTCCGAGGAGCAGCACCGGGAGCAGCAGCAGCCCGCCGCCGCCGACCACCGCGTCGATCCAGCCGGCCGCGAGGGCCGCGAGGCACAGGGTGACGACCATGGTCAGCGATATGTCGGGCATGGTCGGGACCCTGGGGAGGAGATAGATGCGCCGTCCATCGACCTGAGGGAGTTCTGAGGCTCGGGGCCGTCGAACCAGGATGTTCCGGGCAGGGCCGGTCGTCCGCCCCCTCGGGCGTGAGCTGGTGAAACCCGGCCCTGACCGCTCGCGCCGCCTCCGGTCGTAGACGATGCCGACTGCACGGATCCCGGCTGTTCCGCCGGCCCCGGCCCGCCCCCGCCGTGCCCCGCCTCACAGCGCGCCCCCGACGCCCGCCCCCAACCCTCACATCCCTCCACCGCCCCCGCTGAGGGCAGCGTTCCCCGCGGGAAACAGACGTGATGCGGCCGGGTAACACCGGCAACGCACGCTCCTAGACATGACCTCGAATACGCGTGTGGTGGTGATCGGCGCCGGCATCGCGGGCGTCCGTCTCGCCCGGCGGCTCGGTGAGCTCGGCGTTCCCGTGACGCTCATCGGCGAGGAGGAGCACCGGCCCTACAACCGGGTCCTGCTCGCCGAGGTGCTGGCCGGCCGCTACAGCCCCGACGTGATCGCTCTCCCGGCGCCCGCGGAGCTGACGCGCGCCCGGGTCACCGGCATCGACCGGGCCGGACGGACCGTGGAGTGTGCGGACGGCACGAAGATCGCATACGGCACGCTCGTCCTGGCCACCGGCTCCAACCCCGTACTTCCGCCTCTGCGCGGCCTGTTCAGCCCCGACCACGTGCTGCCCGAGGGCGTCCACGCCTTCCGCACGATGGACGACTGCCTGGGCCTGTCCAAGGCGGTACGGCCGGGCACGAAGGCGGTCGTCATCGGCGGTGGGCTCCTCGGAGTGTCCGCGGCCCGCGCGCTCGCCCTGCGCGGCGCCCAGGTCGTCCTCGCCCAGCAGTCCGAGCGGCTCATGGAGCGCCAGCTCGACCCGTCCGCCTCCAAGCTGGTCCGGCGGCACCTCACCGACCTCGGCGTCGAGATCCACACCGAGTGCCGGGTCCGCGACGTGCGCTGCGTCGGCGGCACGGTCCGCTCGGTGGAGATGTCCGACGGATACGCCCTCGACGCCGACCTCGTGGTCCTGGCCTGCGGGGTCCACCCGCGCGTGGGCCTCGCCCAGATCTCCGGCCTCGACGTCCGCAAGGGCGTCGTCGTCGACGACGAACTGCGCACCTCCGACCCCCACATCCGGGCGATCGGCGACTGCGCGCAGCACGACGGCACGGTCTACGGACTGGCCACCCCGGCGCTCGAACAGGCCGACGTGCTCGCCGAGTCGCTGGCAGGCCGGACGCACGCCCGCTACACCGGCACCCGCTCGCTGACCCGACTCACCCTCGCCGGGCAGACCGCCTTCGACCTCGCCGCGTTCGGCGAGACGGAGGCCCTTCCCGGCGATGACGTGGTCCAGCTCGCCGACGCCACCCGAGGCACCTACCGCAAGGTCGTCGTCCGCGACGACCGCCTGGTCGGCGGGGTCCTCGTCGGCGAACTCGGCACCGTCGGCGCGCTCGCGCGCGCCTGGGAGGGAGCAGAGCCGCTCCCGTCCGACGGCGGCCCCCTGCTCCACCTGCTCACCAATGATGGAGGCTCCTGATGTCCACGGACACCCCCACGATCGTGCTCGTCGGCCATGGCATGGTCGGCCAGCGCTTCCTCGAAGCGCTCGCCGAGCGCGGCCTGACCGCCACGCACCGCGTGGTCGTGCTGTGCGAGGAGCCGCGTCCTGCGTACGACCGCGTGCAGCTCACCTCGTACTTCTCGGGCAAGACGCCCGAGGACCTCTCGATGACGGACATGCAGTTCATCGCCGACCACGGCATCGAGCTGCACGTCGGTGACCCGGCCGAGACGGTCGACCGCACCTCGAAGAGGGTGACGGCCCGCTCCGGACTGACCGTCGACTACGACGTCCTGGTCCTCGCCACCGGTTCGTACCCCTTCGTCCCGCCGGTCCCGAACAAGGACGCCCAGGGCTGCTTCGTCTACCGCACCATCGAGGACCTTCTCGCCATCGAGGAGTACGCCAAGTCGCGGACGACGGGTGCGGTGGTCGGCGGCGGTCTGCTCGGACTGGAGGCGGCCGGTGCGCTGAAGGGCCTCGGCCTCACCTCCCACATCGTGGAGTTCGCCCCCCGCCTGATGCCGGTCCAGGTCGACGAGGGCGGCGGCGCCGCGCTGCTGCGCACCATCGAGGACATGGGCCTTTCCGTCCACACGGGCGTGGGCACGCAGGAGATCGTGGTCGACGAGTCCGGCGCGGTCACCGGCATGAAGCTGTCCGACGGCTCCGAACTCGCCACCGACCTGGTGGTGTTCTCCGCCGGTGTCCGCCCCCGCGACCAGCTGGCCCGCGACTGCGGTCTGACGGTCGGCGAGCGCGGCGGCATCAGCGTCGACGAGCAGTGCCGCACGGTGAACGACCCGCACGTGTTCGCGATCGGCGAGTGCGCGCTGGCCTCCGACGGCCGGGTGTACGGCCTGGTCGCCCCCGGCTACGAGCAGGCCGAGACCGTGGCCGCGACGATCGCCGAGGACGAGGCGGAGTTCACCGGCGCCGACCTGTCCACCAAGCTGAAGCTGCTCGGCGTGGACGTGGCCTCCTTCGGCGACGCGCACGGCGCGACCGAGGACTGCCTGGACGTCGTCTACTCCGACTCCCGCTCGGGCCTGTACAAGAAGCTGGTCATCGGCCGCGACGGCACGCTGCTCGGCGGCATCCTGGTCGGCGACGCGGAGGCGTACGGCACGCTGCGCGCGTTCACCGGGTCGGTCCCGCCGGTCTCCCCCGAGTCGCTGGTCCTGCCCGCCGGATCCGGTGAGAGCGTCCAGCTCGGCCCGTCCGCGCTGCCGGACGAGGCGGTCATCTGCTCCTGCCACAACGTGTCGAAGGGCACCATCCGCGGTGCGGTGACGGAGCACTCCTGCACGACCGTGCCCGAGGTCAAGAAGTGCACCAAGGCCGGTACCGGCTGCGGCTCCTGCGTCAAGGTCCTCGGCCAGCTGGTCACCGCCGAGCTGGAGGCCAACGGCGTCGAGGTCGACAAGGGCCTGTGCGGCTGCTTCTCGCAGACCCGCGAGGAGCTGTACGAGATCGTCCTCGCCCTGCGCATCAACACCTACCAGGACCTCCTGGACCGCTACGGCCGCGAGGACGCCCGGGGCGGCGACGGCTGCGACATCTGCAAGCCGGCGGTCGGCTCGATCATCGCCTCCCTCGCCCCGACCATCGGCGCGAGCGGCTACGTCCTCGACGGCGAGCAGGCGGCGCTGCAGGAGACCAACGACCACTTCCTCGCCAACCTGCAGAAGAACGGCTCGTACTCGGTCGTCCCCCGCATCCCCGGCGGCGAGATCACCCCCGAGGGCCTCATCGTCATCGGCGAGATCGCCCGCGACTTCGGCCTCTACACGAAGATCACCGGCGGTCAGCGCATCGACATGTTCGGCGCCCGCGTCGAGCAGCTGCCGCTCATCTGGACCCGGCTGGTCGACGCCGGCTTCGAGTCCGGCCACGCCTACGGCAAGTCCCTGCGCACGGTGAAGTCCTGTGTCGGCCAGACCTGGTGCCGCTACGGCGTCCAGGACTCCGTCCGCATGGCGATCGACCTGGAGCTGCGCTACCGGGGCCTCAGGTCCCCGCACAAGCTGAAGTCGGCGGTGTCGGGCTGCGCCCGCGAGTGCGCCGAGGCCCAGTCGAAGGACTTCGGCATCATCGCCACCTCCAACGGCTGGAACCTCTACGTCGGCGGCAACGGCGGCGCCACCCCGCGCCACGCGGACCTGCTCGCGCAGGACCTCGACGACGACGAGCTGATCCGCCTGATCGACCGCTTCCTGATGTTCTACATCCGCACCGCCGACCGCCTGGAGCGCACCTCCACCTGGCTGGAGCGGATCCCGGGCGGCCTGGACCACGTACGGGACGTGGTGGTGGAGGACTCCCTCGGCATCTGTGAGGAGCTGGAGTCCCTGATGACGGACCACGTGGCGCACTACGCCGACGAGTGGGCGACGACCATCAACGACCCCGAGAAGCTGTCCCGGTTCGTCTCCTTCGTGAACGCGCCCGACACCCCCGACCCGGTCGTCGGCTTCGTCCCCGAGCGCGACCAGATCAAGCCCGACCTGCCGCTGCTGTCCATCGGCATGCGTCCCAGTGAGAACCCGGCAGACGTCCTGGAAGGAAGTGCCCAGCGATGACACTGGCACCCGAGACGACCGACCTGAAGATCCAACTGAAGCTGGCCGACAGCTGGTTCACGGTCTGCGACCTGAGCGTGCTGCTGCCGGGCCGCGGAGTGGCGGCACTGCTGCCCGACGGCCACCAGGTCGCCCTCTTCCGCGACCGCGCCGGCTCCCTGTACGCCATCGACAACCGCGACCCGTTCAGCGGTGCGGCGGTCCTCTCCCGCGGCCTGCTCGGCGCGCTGCAGGGCCGCCCGTTCGTCGCCTCCCCCCTGCTGAAGCAGCGGTTCGACCTGGAGTCGGGGCAGTGCCTGGACGACGAGGCGGTGCGGATCGCGACGTACGAGGTACGGACCTCGTAAGCGACTTTCTTGACTGGTCGTTCCAACTACATCTAGGCTCCTGGACGTGGCCAGGACCAAGGAGTTCGATCCCGAAGCCGCGCTGCAGTCAGCTCTCGAGCTGTTCTGGCGGCGCGGCTTCGAGGCGACGTCGATGTCCGACCTGGTCGAGCACCTGGGCATCGGACGCGCCAGCATCTACGCCACCTTCGGCAACAAGCACGAGCTGTACCTGAAGGCACTGGACCGCTACGAGCGAGCGGGGCTGACCCGGATCGTGCGGGAGCTGTCCCAGCCGGGCCCGGCGCTGCCGGCCGTGCGGGCGGTCGTACGGCGTTATGCGGCCGAGTCGGCCGCGGAGGACCTGCGCCTGCTCGGCTGCATGGTCACCAACACCGCCACCGAACTCGCCCCGCACGACCCGGCCGCCGCACGGCAGGTCGAACGCAACTGGGACCAGCTGGAGACCGTCCTGCACACGGCACTGGTCCGCGCCCAGGCCCAGGGCGAGCTGCCCGCCGGCCGCGATCCGCTCACCCTCGCCCGCATGCTGCTGGTGCTGCTGCAGGGCCTGCGGGTGACCGGCAAGGCGTCCTCGGACCCAGCACGCGTCCGGGACGCGGCGGAACAGGCACTGACACTGCTCGACTGACCACGGCCCTCCACGAGGGCCTTTTCTCACGACCTCATACTGAACCGATCGGTCAATAAAGGGGAACTCATGACCACCGCTCGCTTCACCGGCAGAACCGCCCTCGCCACCGGCGCCGGCTCCGGCATCGGACGGGCCGTCGCCCTCGCCTTCGCCGCCGAGGGCGCGAACCTCGTCGTGGCGGGGCGGCGGCAGGAGCCGCTCGACGAGACGGTGACCCTCATCGAGGCGGCGGGCGGCAAGGCGCTGGCCGTCACAGCGGACGTCTCCCGCGCCGCCGACGCCCAGGCCCTCGTGGCCGCCGCCGTCGACCACTTCGGCTCGCTCGACGTGGCGGTCAACAACGCGGGCGTCTTCCGCGGCGGAGCCCCGCTGGCCGACCTGTCCGAGGAGGACTGGCACACCCAGCTCGACACCAACGTCACCGGCGTGTTCCTCGCCCTCCGGGCCGAGATCCGCCAGATGCGCACCCAGCCGGCCGGCGGCGCGATCGTCAACATCGCCTCCGTGTTCGGCGTCCACGCCCGCCATCCCGGAGCCGCCGCCTACGCCGCCTCCAAGGCCGCCGTCTCCGTCCTCACCAGGGGCGCCGCCCTCGACCACATCCGCGACGGCGTCCGCATCAACGCGGTCAGCCCCGGCGCCGTCGACACCTCCATGTCCCTGGGCCCCGGCGAGACGGAGGCCGACCGCACCCAGCGGATGCGGGAGGCGGTCCCGCTCGGCCGTGTCTCCGCCACGGAGGAAGTGGCCGCCGCCGTCCTCCACCTGGCCTCGGACGCCGCCGCCTCGACGGTGGGCACGGACCTGGTGGTGGACAGCGGGGCGACGGCCTGAAGTACCGGCGACGGATGCTGGTGCTCGGCCCGGTCCACTAGGTCACGGTGGCCTGACCGGCCGAAGGACCGACCGCCGGTCACACGGTCAGCCGGCCGCACGCCACCCCCGTCAGCTTCTCCGAGGCGGCCCACAGCCGCTCTCCCGCCCTGTCGTTGCACGTCCACGATGCCCGCCAGGACGGGCCCGGGCTCCCGCGCCACATCGCCCAGTGCGGGCCGGTGAAGGAGTCCGGGGAGACGTCGGGCGCGGTCGCGGCGTACAGGGTGGGCAGCGCGCCCGCCTCGGCGGACTGGGCGAAGAAGCGGTTGCCGACCTCCATGAACCGCTCGCCGGCCTTGCGGCCGGACATCCGGGGACCCGCGGTCTGGAGGTTGGTGGCGGCGTACCCGGGGTGCGCCGCCGCCGCGACGACGTCCGCGCCGTGGGCCGCCAGCCTGCGCGCCAGCTCGTGGGTGAAGAGCAGGTTGGCGGTCTTGGAGCGGGCGTAGGCGATCCAGCGCCGGTACCGGCGCTCGCTGTTGAGGTCGTTGATGTCGATGTTGGCCATCGAGTGCATCATGCTGGAGACGGTCACGACGCGCGCACCCGGCGTGGCGAGCAGCGCGGGCAGCAGCAGTCCGGTGAGCGCGAAGTGGCCAAGGTGGTTGACACCGAACTGCGTCTCGAACCCGTCCGCGGTCGTCCCGTACGGCAGCGCCATCACGCCCGCGTTGTTGACGAGCAGGTCGAGCCGGTCGTACGGGAAGGCAGCCGCGAACTGCCCTACGGAGGCGAGGTCCCCGAGGTCGAGCCGCGCGAACTCCACCTCCGCGCCCGGCACTTCGGTGGCGATCCGGTCCCCGGCGTCGGTGCCGCGTGCCTCGCTCCGGCAGGCCAGCACCACCCGGGCGCCCCGGCGCGCCAGCTCCCGCGCGGCGGCGTACCCGATGCCGCTGTTGGACCCGGTGACCACGGCGACACGGCCGCGCTGATCGGGGATGTCCTTCTCGGTCCAGCCGGCCATGGCCGACCCTCCCTCCGCTGGCAGGTGGGGTTCAGCCTACGAGCGGGCGGCGCTCCAGGTAATCGTCCGGGAGAGGCCGCGTGTCCAGATAGAACCACTCGGCGCCGGGGCCGGGCGTGACGTCGGGCGCAGGCATGTCGGGCTCGGCCTCGGCGGGCACCGGCTTGACCGGTCCCGGCATCAGCAGCTCCACCCGTACGCCGTTGCCCCGCTGCTGGGCCGTGAACTCCTCCACCTGGTTGCGGCAGGCGTGGTCCAGATGGGTCACGCCGGTCAGGTCGAGGCGGATCCTGGGCCTGCCCGAGGCCGCCGCGGCCTCCAGCGCCTCGATGACCTTCGGCAGCCGCAGGAAAGTCGCGTTCCCGGCCATGACGACCTTGGCGGCGTCCTCCTCGACGTGCTGCCGGATCACGGTCTGCGACATCCGCAGAGCGGCCAGCACGATGCCTGCGGCGAGCCCGACGAGCACGCCTTCGAGCAGCGCGGTCGCCACGATGACCAGCGTGGTGAGGGTCATCACCGCGAACTCGCCCCGGTCCTGGCGCCACATCTTCGGGAACTCCTCCGGCGCGAACAGCTTCCAGCCGCTGTGCACCAGCACCCCGGCCAGCACCGAGATCGGGATCAGGGCCAGGACCTGCGGCAGCAGCAGCGCGAAGGCGAGCAGCCACAGGCCGTGCAGGGTCCGGGAGAGCCGGGTCTTCGCGCCCGCCTGCACGTTCGCCGAACTGCGCGCGACCACCGCGGTGACCGGCAGGGCTCCCAGGACGCCCGCGACCGTGTTCCCCGCGCCCTGGGCGATGAGCTCGGTGTTGTAGCGGGTGCGCGGGCCGCTGTGCATACGGTCCACCGCGGCCGCCGTGAACAGGCTCTCCGCGGAGGCGATGACCGTGAAGGTGAGGATCGACGTGATGATCGCCGCATCGGCGAGCCCCGCGAACTGTTCCCCGCCGGGCACGTTCACCGCGGCGAGCAGATTGCCGACCTGGAGCGTCTTCACCTCCACACCGGGCAGCGCGGCGACCGCGATACCGATCCCCACGGCGACCAGCGCGGCCGGGACCTTCTTCACCGGCCCCGGCACCTTCTTCCACAGGAAGCTCAGCACGACGGTGACGACACCGAGCAGCGTGGCGATCATCGCCTGCCGGTCGGTGAGGATGTCGGCGAACAGCCCCGGGATCCCGGCCATGTTCTCGATCGGCGTGCCGGGCGCCTTGCCGTCGGCCATCGGGTACGCCTGGCTGAACATCAGCGGCAGCCCGATGCCGGCCAGCATGCCCTGGACGACGGCGAGGGAGATCGCCTGGAACATGCGGCCCAGCCGTACGACACCGAGGACGATCTGCAGGATCCCCGAACCCAGCACGATCACGCCCAGCATGGCCACACCGTGCTCGGCGACGGTCTCGGCGACCAGCGCCGCCAGCCCCGCGGCCGGGCCGCTGACCTGGAGCGTGCTGCCCCGCACCGCGCCGACCACCAGCCCGCCGATCACTCCGGAGATGATCCCCAGCTCGGCCGGCACACCGGAGGCGACGGCGACGCCGATGCAGAGCGGGAGGGCGACGAGGAAGACGACGAGGGAGGCGGTGATCTCGGTGCCGAGGTCGGCCTTGGGGCCGGCTTTGCCCGTCGTCGCGCCCGCACTTCCGTCGGCCTTGCCCGTACTCGCGCCCGCACTCCGCAAGACGGCCCCCCGGCTGCGCGCATGCGCCCCGCTCATCCGGCGTGCACCCGGAAACGACCGTCGTCGTCGAGCTCGTACACCCGCCCGGTGTCGACCTCGTAGTACCAGCCGTGCAGCCGCAGCCGGCCCGCGTCGAGCCGTTGCCGTACCGCCGGGTGACTGCGCAGCGCGGCCAGCTGGTTGACGACGTTGTGCTGCGCCACGTCGGACAGCGACGGATCGTCGGAGGCGTCGGCGAGCATCGGAGCCAGTTCCGGGCGGGCCACCTCCAGCCAGGCACCCACGCCGGGCAGCGCGGCCAGGTCGTCGCCGGACTTCAGCGCGCCCATCGCTCCGCAGTGTGAGTGACCGCACACCACGACGTCCTGAACCCCGAGGACCTCCAGTGCGTACTCGATGGTGGCGGCCTCACCACCGGCCCCGGGCCGCCCGTACGACGGCACGATATTGCCCGCGTTCCGCAGCTCGAATATCTCTCCGGGCCGGGCGCCCGTGATGAGCGCGGGTATCACCCGGGAGTCCGAGCAGGTAATGAAGAGCGCCTCGGGATATTGCCCCTCGGCCAGTTTTCGGTATTCGCCGGGCTCGAATTCGACCCGCTGTGTGAACGTGCGGGCGCGGTCCAGAAGTGCCTTCAACGATGCCTCCGTCACGGGAAGTTCGACCAGGTCACCCCACCGTAGGAGGACGCGCCCCAGAGGAAGGTTAAGCAACGGCCAGAGCCCGGACAGGAATTGAACATTTCTTGTCGGGTCCCGTGCGTGCACGGTCATCTTGTAACGTGTCGACACCAGGGCAGGTAAATGCGGATCCGGGTGCCTGGATTCATAGCCGATTCCTGGTTCACGATTCCTGGTTCACGATTCACGGTTCACGGAGAGACGGGACGCATGGGCCTACGAGTACTGCTCATCGAGGACGACGAGACGATCGCCGAACCGCTCACCGAGGGTCTCGGCCACTTCGGCCTGACGGTCGACCACGTCGCCACCGGCACCGACGGCCTGAGAGGTCCGTACGGCGATGTCGTCCTGCTCGACCTCGGGCTGCCGGACATGGACGGCATCGACGTCTGCCGGGGCATCCGGCAGGTCTCCGACGTCCCCATCGTCATCCTCAGCGCCCGCGGGGAGGAGGCGGACCGCGTGCTGGGCCTGGAACTGGGCGCCGACGACTACCTGGCGAAACCGTTCAGCATGCGGGAGCTGGTGGCACGGGTGCGGGCGGTGACGCGACGGACACAGCGGACACAGGCGATGGCAGAGCAGGTACCCGCACCGGTGCCGGTGTCCGTACCGGTGCCGATGCCGTCGTACGACCGCGCGCCGGTCCCGCCGCCGGCCCCGCCGTACGAGCCCCCGCCCCCGCCGCCGTCGTCGTACGAACAGCCCGTCTCGGCGGCGCCCCCCGCCCCCGAACCCGGCCCTCTCGTCGTCGACCGCCGCACCCGTCAGGTCTGGGTAGGCGAGGCCCAAGTCGCCCTCACGCCGAAGGAGTTCGAGCTGCTCGCGCTGCTCACCGAGGACCCCGGCGCGGTCTACTCCCGGCAGCAGATCCTGGACCGGGTCTGGGATCCGCACTACGAGGGTCCGACCAAGACCCTCGACGTCCATGTCGCCGCCCTGCGAAGGAAGTTGGGCCACCCCGCCTGGATCCAGACGCTGCGCGGCGTCGGCTTCCGGCTGGCGGTGCACGGCGAGCCGAACGAGCGACTGGGTTCGACATGACCCGTCGTCTCCTGTTCAGCTACCTCACCCTCGCCGCACTCGTCCTGCTCTGCCTGGAGATCCCGCTCGGCTTCGTGTACTCGCGGGGCGAGCGGGAGCGGGTGGTCAACGCGGCGAAGGACGAGGCCGAGTCGGTCTCCGCGTACGCCGCCCTGTCCCTCGCCGCCGGCCGCGCGGAGCAGGACCTGCCGGCCCGGGTGGCCCACTGCGCCGAACGCATCGGCGGGAAGGTGGTGGTCGTCGACGAGTCGGGCACACCGCTCGCCACCTCGCACCTGCTGGCCCCGGACGCGTCCCGCGCCCTGATGTCCCGCCCCGGCATCACGGCCGCCCTGCGAGGCGACTCCACGGTGGACGTCCGCACCTCCACCATCGGCGGGGTGGAGTACCTGTCGGTGGCCGCGCCCGTAGGCCAGGGCGTACGGCCGGAGGGTGCCGTATGGCTCACGCTCCCGACCCGCATGGTCCACGAACGCGTCCACCACGTATGGCTGTTGCTCGCCGTGGGCGGACTCGGCGTGCTCACCGCGGTCACCTTCGTCGGCTTCGGCATCGCCCGCTGGACCGGCCGCCCCATCCGTGAACTGGAGCGCGCAACCCACGAGTTGGCGGGTGGAGGCCGCGTCCAGCCCGTGACCGTCACCAAGGGCCCGCCCGAAGTCCGCAGCCTGGCCGCCGCGTTCAACCGCACGGCGGCCCGCCTCGCCCATCTCCTCGACTCCCAGCACGCCTTCGCCGGCGAGGCCTCGCACCAGCTGAAGACACCGCTCGCGGCCCTGCGCCTGCGCCTGGAGAACCTGGAACCGAACGTCACCGCCCGCGGCCGGACCAGCCTCACCGCCGCCGTCACCGAGACGGACCGCCTCTCCCGCATGGTCGAGGGTCTGCTGGCCATGGCGCGACTGGAGGAACACGCGGCCACACCCGGCCCGACCGACATCGGCGCGGTCTGCGCGGAGCGCCACCACACCTGGGCGCCGCTCTTCGACCGGCAGAACGTGTCCCTGGTCCTGTTCGCGGGCAGCGTCGGACCGGTGCTGGCGCTGCCGGGGTCCATCGAACAGATTCTGGACAACCTCCTGTCCAACGCCCTGCGGGCCTCCCCACCCGACACCACCGTCACCATCGAACTCCGCCTCCACGTCCCCGCCCGCCGCGCCCTGCGCGACGCCCGCCCCTGCTGGGTCGACCTCCACATCACCGACGAGGGCCCCGGCATGACCCCCGACCAGCGCGCCCGCGCCTTCGACCGCTTCTGGCGCGCACCGGGCGCCCCCAAGGGCGGCACGGGCCTCGGCCTCTCCCTCGTCCAACGCCTCGCCCACGCGGGCGGCGGCGAGGCGAGCGTGCGCGCGGCGGCGACGGGGGGGCTGGACGCGGTGGTGCGGCTGCCGTCGGCGGAACCCCTGGCCGGCCATGCACCGGGCAGTGCCGCCCAGCGAGGCAGAGAGCTGCTGGCACTGCACGTTGCTGGTCATGTACACCGCGCCTCCGCTTCACAGCCCGTCCACAGGCAGTCCATCCCGCGCCCCTAGGGTCCGTGACCGCGCCACCCCGCCGCCGAACCGGTGGCGGGCGGTCACGACACACCTTGGAGCAAGCGTGGAACGTCGTACCCTCCTGCGTGCGGCCGTCATCGGCGGCTCCTCCGCCGCCCTCGGCGGAACCCTGTGGCGAGGCGCCGCGTACGCGGCCCCCGCCCAGCCCGGAGCCGGCCCGTACGGGGCCCTCGGCTCCCCCGACACCAACGGCATCAGACTCCCGAGCGGCTTCACCAGCCGGGTCGTCGCCCGCTCCGGCCAAACCGTCACCGGAACGTCGTACACCTGGCACAACGCCCCCGACGGCGGCGCCTGTTACGCCGACGGCACAGGCTGGATCTACGTCTCCAACTCAGAGATCAACCCGTCGGGCGGCGCGAGCGCGGTGAAGTTCTCGTCGACGGGCACGATCACGGGCGCGTACCGCATTCTCTCCAACACCCGGCAGAACTGCGCGGGCGGCAGGACGCCGTGGAACACCTGGCTGTCCTGCGAGGAGGTGTCGTTGGGCTACGTCTACGAGACGGACCCGTGGGGCGTCCAGTCGGCCACCCGCCGCGACGCTATGGGCCGCTTCAAGCACGAGGCGGCGGCCGCGGACCCGGTGCGCAGGGTGGTCTACCTGACGGAGGACGAGACGAACGGCCGCTTCTACCGCTTCGTACCGACGAGCTGGGGCAACCTCTCCTCCGGCACCCTCCAGGTCATGGTGGCCGGCACCGCGACCTCAGGCTCCTTCACCTGGGCGAACGTCCCCGACCCGGACGGCTCCCCCACCACCACCCGCACCCAGGTCTCCGGCTCGAAGTCCTTCAACGGCGGCGAGGGCTGCTACTACGCCGACGACACGGTCTGGTTCACCACGAAGGGCGACAACCGCGTCTGGCAGCTCAACCTGCTGACGAACACGTACGAGCTGGCGTACGACGACTCTCTGGTGACAGGCGGCACCGCCCCGCTCACGGGCGTCGACAACATCACCGGCACCACCTCCGGCGACCTGTTCGTGGCGGAGGACGGCGGCACCATGGAGATCTGCGTGATCACCCCGACCGACGTGATCGCCCCCTTCCTCCGCATCGACGGTCAGTCCTCGTCGGAGATCACGGGCCCGGCGTTCTCCCCCGACGGCACGCGGCTGTACTTCTCCAGCCAGCGGGGGACGACTGGGAGTTCGTCGGGCGGGATCACGTATGAGGTGCGGGGCCCGTTCAGGACGTAACACCGCACCACGATCACGAAATGAACACATCACCCACACAACTGGGTACGCAGCAATACGGTCATCCCCTCACGTAACACCTTGGGGGACGACATGAGCAACCCGTACCACCACCCCACGCAGCCCATGGGCCCGACCGCTTCCGGCCCCGCCCCCAAGTGGGCCCGGAAGCGGTACGTCCTGCCGGCGCTGGCATGGGCCCTCCTGGTCGGCATAGGCATCGGCGCCAGCGGCGACAACAAGACGACGGACGCGAAGCCGACGGCCGCCGAGCCACAGCCGACGGTCACCGTGACGGCAACGGCCGCGGCGGAGGAGACGGCCGAACCCGAACCGGCCGGCACCGTGACCGCCACGGAAACGGTCACGGTCAAAGTCAAGGTCAACGTCACCAGAACGGTCACCGCACAGCCGGCGGCAGGCAGCGACGACGGTTCCTCCGACGCGGACGTCTACTACGAGAACTGCACCGCGGTCCGAGCCGCGGGCGCCGCCCCCATCCACCGCGGCGAACCCGGCTACGCGTCCCACCTGGACCGCGACAACGACGGCGTCGCCTGCGACACCTGACCCGTCAGTCCCTCCGGATCAACTCGGGGTCGATCCGCCGCCCGGCCAGGGGCAACGCCCACGAGCAGCGACGAGGAGCAGGGACTGGCCATCCCCGTCGTCCAGACGATCGCCGCTCGCCGGTTCCAGAGCAGCCTCCAGCCACTGCTGGTCGCCCTGGCACTCTGATCTCTCGTTTGGGATGGGCCAGGCACCGCAGGGCCCCGTGCCTCTGGCCACCGGTACCGCGTGCGCGCGCCGTGGACTGTACGGCTTCACCTGTCCGCATCTATGTCCTGTCCCCGGAGGAACGGCTGCTGGCGCAGTCCGGGCAGGTGCTGCCATGACGAACGCACCGCGCATTGACGATCTCGTGAAGGACACCGCGTCCAACAAGGTCGGTAGGGTCATGGGGTTCGTCGGGCCATACGTCCAACTGAGGCCATTCGGCGGCGGCAAGGAGTGGGACGCGCGGCTGGAACATCTGGGGCCGGTCGGCACGGCGGAGGCGCTGAGCGCAGGTGTAGCCGAAGCCAATGCCCGGTCCAGGAAACGAGTGGCCGTGGCCACTGGCACAGCTGCCTCAGTGTCCGAGGCCCGGGATACTCCGTCGACCGAGTGCGCGCTCGCCCAACGGCCCGGCTACGAGGAGCTGCACAACGCGTGCCACCAGACGCACGACGTATTCCTCCCTGGAGCCAACGGCATCCTTCTGGCGCCCGGTTGCAGCTGCCGCTGTCACACCACTGACAAAGATCTTCACGCTGATCGATAGAACGTCAGGTGAATGAGCCCTTCGATGCCGCCCAGATGCGCCTGCAGGCTGGGGTCCGGGTTCGCGGTGGCCGTCGTCAACAGCACCCGCGCCTCCGGGTGTTCGAGGACATATAGCTCGTCTTCACCGTCGTCGCCTGGCTTCAGGTTGGACTGGATCTCGATCCGCCCGTCGAGGTTGTCAGCCAAGTGATAGACGCCCCGGTAGTCGCTCTCACGTTTGGTGAAGCGCCATCCGAAGCGGTCACTGACGAGCCGGACCAGCTCGTCGGCGGTGTGGGTGCTGGTTCCGTAGGTGTGGAAGTCGGTCATCGTGCGACCGACCCTATGCCGCGAGGTCACCCGCGCAGAGGCAATGCCGAGAGGGCGGCACCCCGCACAGGGTGCCGCCCTCTCTTCGTGCTCCGGTACCGCCGCCCATCGGTGAGGGTCGGTCGGGGACGGTTGGCGGTTCCGGCGTTCAGCGGGCCGAGGCCTCCGCGGGTCAAAGCCTCCGCCGCCAAGGCCCGTCGGGCCTACCGGTGGTCGCTCCCCGCCGACTGCGAAGCCGCGCGCCCCGCCTCCAGGCGTGCCACCGGGATCCGGAAGGGCGAGCAGGAGACGTAGTCCAGTCCGACCTCGTGGAAGAAGTGGACGGACTCGGGGTCGCCGCCGTGCTCGCCGCAGACGCCGAGCTTCAGGTCGGGGCGCGTCGCGCGGCCCGCCTCCACGGCCAGCTTCACCAGCGAGCCCACGCCGTCCTTGTCGATCGTCTCGAAGGGGGAGACGCCGAAGATGCCCTTCTCCAGGTACGCCGTGAAGAACGAAGCCTCCACGTCGTCCCGGCTGAAGCCCCACACGGTCTGGGTCAGGTCGTTCGTGCCGAAGGAGAAGAACTCCGCGGCCTCGGCGATCTGACCGGCGGTCAGGGCGGCGCGCGGCAGTTCGATCATCGTACCGATCGCCAGCTTGAGTGACGTGCCCGTGGCGGCCTCGACCTCGGCCACCACCTGGTCGGCCTCCTCGCGGACGATCTCCAGCTCCTGGACCGTGCCCACCAGCGGGATCATGATCTCGGCGCGCGGGTCGCCCTTCGCGGCCTTACGCTCGGCCGCGGCCTCGGCGATCGCCCGTACCTGCATGGTGAACAGGCCGGGGATGACCAGGCCCAGGCGCACGCCGCGCAGGCCGAGCATCGGGTTCTGCTCGTGCAGGCGGTGGACGGCCTGGAGCAGGCGCAGTTCGTTCTCGTGGGGCTCCTGGCGGGACTCGGCCAGTGCCACGCGGACGGAGAGTTCCGTGATGTCCGGCAGGAACTCGTGCAGCGGCGGGTCAAGGAGCCGGACCGTCACCGGGAGGCCGTCCATCGCCGAGAAGAGCTCCACGAAGTCTTTCTTCTGGAGGGGGAGCAGCGCCTTCAGCGACTCCTCGCGCTCGGTCTCCGTGTCGGCCAGGATCAGCCGCTCGACCAGCTCACGGCGGTCACCGAGGAACATGTGCTCCGTACGGCACAGACCGATGCCCTGGGCGCCGAAGCGACGGGCGCGCAGCGCGTCCTCGGCGTTGTCGGCGTTGGCCCGGACACGGAGGCGGCGCTTCCGGTCCGCGAAGGCCATGATCCGGTGGACCGCCTCGACCAGTTCGTCGGCGTCGTTGGCGCCCGCGTGCATCCGGCCCTCGAAGTACTCCACCACCGGGGACGGGACGACCGGGACCTCGCCCAGGTAGACCTTGCCCGACGACCCGTCGATGGAGATCAGGTCGCCTTCCTCCACCACGTGCCCGCCCGGCACTGTCATCCGACGCCGCTTGGTGTCGACTTCCAGTTCCTCCGCGCCGCACACACAGGTCTTGCCCATGCCGCGCGCGACGACCGCCGCGTGGGACGTCTTGCCGCCGCGCGAGGTCAGGATGCCCTCGGCCGCGATCATGCCGTCGAGGTCGTCGGGGTTCGTCTCGCGGCGGACCAGGATCACCTTCTCGCCCGAACGCGACCACTTCACGGCGGTGTACGAGTCGAAGACCGCCTTGCCGACCGCCGCGCCCGGTGACGCCGCGATGCCCCGGCCGACCTTCGCCACCTTCGTGTCCTCGTCGAAGCGCGGGAACATCAGCTGGGCCAGCTGGGCGCCGGTCACTCGCTGGAGCGCCTCGGCCTCGTCGATCAGGCCCTGGTCCACGAGCTGCGTGGCGATACGGAACGCCGCTCCCGCGGTGCGCTTGCCGACGCGGGTCTGAAGCATCCACAGCTGACCGCGCTCGATGGTGAACTCGATGTCGCAGAGGTCCTTGTAGTGGTTCTCCAGCGTCTCCATGATCTGCATGAGCTGGTCGTACGACTTCTTGTCGATCGTCTCCAGCTCGGCCAGGGGGACGGTGTTGCGGATGCCCGCGACGACGTCCTCGCCCTGGGCGTTCTGAAGGTAGTCGCCGTACACGCCCTGGTGGCCCGAGGCGGGGTCACGGGTGAAGGCCACGCCCGTGCCGGAGTCGGGGCCGAGGTTGCCGAAGACCATCGAGCAGACGTTGACCGCGGTGCCCAGGTCGCCCGGGATGCGCTCCTGGCGGCGGTAGAGCTTGGCGCGGTCGGTGTTCCAGGAATCGAAGACCGCGTGGATGGCGAGGTCCATCTGCTCGCGCGGGTCCTGCGGGAAGTCCCGGCCGGCCTCGGTCTTGACGATCTTCTTGAAGCGGGTGACCAGCTTCTTCAGGTCCGCGGCTTCCAGCTCGGTGTCGACGGTGACCTTCTTGGCCGTCTTCGCCGCCTCCAGCGCGTCCTCGAAGAGGTCGCCGTCGACGCCGAGGACGGTCTTGCCGAACATCTGGATGAGGCGGCGGTAGGAGTCCCAGGCGAAGCGGTCGTCGCCGGCCTGCTTGGCCAGGCCCTGGACCGACTTGTCGGAGAGCCCGATGTTCAGGACCGTGTCCATCATGCCGGGCATGGAGAACTTGGCGCCGGAGCGGACCGAGACCAGGAGCGGGTCGTCGGCCTGGCCGAGCTTCTTGCCCATGCGCTGCTCCAGCGCGTCGAGGTGCGCACTCACCTCGTCACGCAGTGCCGCCGGCTCGTCGCCGCTGTCGAGGTAGACCTTGCACGCCTCGGTGGTGATCGTGAAGCCCGGAGGCACCGGAAGGCCCAGGTTGGTCATCTCGGCGAGGTTGGCACCCTTGCCGCCGAGGAGGTCCTTGAGCTCTTTGTTGCCCTCGGTGAAGTCGTAAACGAACTTCACGCTCTCAACGCTGGTGCCGTGCTCAGCTACCTGGGGATCTTTGTTTTCCGACACGGGTCTCGACTCCTCGAGGACGCGGTGGCTGCCCTGACGAGCAGGAACATACCCAGATCAAAGGCTTATGGGTACGTCCACTTGCCCGTCATACGCCTGTAACCACTCGTGCGCCACCGGATCGAAAGTCGAAGCGTGGCAAGCGAATACGGGCGCATGTTTTCACTTCTTGAACGCAAGAGCGCTCACTTTCCCAAAATTCGGCTCACATGAGCGGCTGTAGGCCCGTCCGTTTTCGATCGATGAACGATCAAGGGGTGGCACTGAGTGCCACCCCTTGGAGAAGTGCAGTCGATCACGATCCGCTCATCTGAGCGCAACCCTTATCAGGGGTGGCGATAATCACGCTGTCACAGGCGCCGGGATTTCACCATGCGGACGTGTCTTGGGAGCGAAACACGCCGGAAAAGATCGTGGTCACACCCCCAGCGCGGCCAGTCGTTCCTCCACCCGCTCCGGCGCGTACAGGTGCTCCACGACCATCGCCCCCGCCCCGACCAGTCCCGCCCGCTCCCCCAGCCGCGAGGTCACGACGTCCAGATGAGCGGTGGAGCGCGGCAGCGCCCGCTGGTAGAGCAGTTCGCGTACGCCCGTGAGGAAGGCGGTTCCGGCCAGATCCCCCGCGATCATCAGGACGCCGGGGTTCAACAGCGTCACGACCGTCGCCAGGACGTCCCCGACCTGCCGGCCCGCGTCCCGCGCGAGGGCCGCCGCCTCCGGGTGCCCGGACGCCAGCAGGTCCCGCACATCCGAGCCGGACGCCGCCGGCACCCCGGACTCGGCCAGTCGCCGCGCCACGGCGCCACCGCTGGCGACGGCGGCGAGGCAGCCGTAGGAGCCGCAGCGGCACAGCGCGTCGGCGCCCGCGGGGACCCGGATGTGGCCGAGGTCGCCCGCGCCTCCGTCGATGCCGCGGTAGATCGAGCCGTCGACCACGACTCCCGCTCCGATGCCCGTCGACACCTTCACCAGCACGAAGGCCGAGCAGTCGGCGTATCTCGTGTGCTGTTCGCCGTACGCCATGAGGTTGGCGTCGTTGTCGACCAGCACCGGGACCGGCCCGGCGCCGGAGTGTTCGGTGAAGGCCCTCGCCAGGCGGCCTCTTATGTCGTAGCCGTCCCAGCCGGGCATGATCGGCGGCTGTACGACCCGGCCGGTGTCGGTGTCGACGGGGCCCGGCACCGCGAGGCCGATGCCGCAGACCTCGTCCGGCCGGTGGCCGGCCTTCTCCAGGAGCTCGGCGAACCAGCGGCCGATTTCGCCGAGCACGACGTCGGGGCCGTCCTCGACGACCGGCGTGCCGCTGTGCTCGGCGAGGATCTCGCCGCTCAGCGACAGGACGGCCGCACGGGCGTGCCGGGTGTCGAGGTCGGCGGAGAGGACGACCGCGTGCGCGTCGTCGAACTCGAGGGTGATGGAGGGCCGTCCGCCGAGGGGTGAGTCGACGGGGCCGCCGGCGCCCTCGCGGAGCCAGCCGGCGCGGAAGAGGCGGTCGAGGCGGTGGCCGACGGTGGCGCGGGAGAGACCGGTGGCCTGCTGCAGGGCGCCGCGGGTGGTGGCACGGCCGCTGCGCACCAGTTCGAGCAGATCTCCGGCGCTCGCCTGACTTCCCGTTCTGCCGGTCCTGCCGGGTCGTCCGGTCATGCGCACCCCCTTGTGTTTCTCAAGCTTGCATTACATATTGAGTTTTGCGTGTTAAATAGACGTAACCCTACGGTAGCCACTGCCGAACTGGTCGGCCGTACGTCTTCGGGGAGCCTTGAGTGGATCGCGCAACGCAGCTCACCGCCCGCAACACCGGGCACTTGACGCCCGTACGCACCTTTTCCTCACCACCGTATTCCGGGCACGGTGAGGTGCCGGGACCTCAGGCCGTTGCATACGATCCGCCGTCCGCGACACATGCGCCGCCGACGGCACGTTCCCTGCACGTCAGGGCCGCCCGGGTACTGGAAGGCAACTGGACCGGCACCTCCACGGTGCCCTCGCACGGCCTGTACCCGCACCAGTGGTCCTGGGACTCGGCGTTCATCGCGATCGGCCTGCGCCACCTGTCGCCGCTGCGGGCGCAGACGGAGCTGGAGACGCTGCTGAGCGGCCAGTGGGCGGACGGGCGGATCCCGCACATCGTCTTCAACCCCTCCGTCCCCCTCGACGCGTACTTCCCGAGCCCCGACTTCTGGCGCTCCTCGACCGCGGGGCGCGCTGCGGGCGCCCCGCGCACCGTACAGACCTCGGGCATCGTGCAGCCACCGGTGCACGCGCTGGCCGCGTGGCTGGTGCACTGCGCCGACCCGGGGCTGTCACGGGCGCGTGGCTTCCTCGCCGGGGTGTATCCGCGGCTCGCCGCCTGGCACCGGTATCTGCTGCACCGGCGGGACCTGGGCGGGGGGTCGCTGGCGTCCGTCGTGCACCCCTGGGAACAGGGTATGGACAACAGTCCCTGCTGGGACGCCCCGCTGAGCAGGATCACACCGGCTCCCGCCCGCTCCTTCCGCCGCGCCGACCTGGACCACGGGGCGCCGGAGGACCGGCCGACGGACCTGGACTACGGGCGGTACGTACGGCTGGCGAGCGACTACCGGGACGGCGGGTACGCCGACGGGGCAAACGAGGGGGCGGCCCGCAGGGCCTCGGTTGAGGGCGGTGGTGGGAGACGGGCGGGCGAGTTCGCCGTCGAGGACCCCGCGTTCAACGCCCTGCTCATCGCCTCCGAGCACGCTCTCGCGCGGATCGCGCAGGAGCTGGGCGCCACCGGGACGGCCCGGCACGCGCGGGCCGAGCGGCTGACGGCGGCGCTGATCGACCGGCTGTGGGATCCGGCGGAGGGGATGTTCTTCTGCCGGGACGTGCGGGGCGGGGGGCTGATCCGCGAGCGCAGTGTCTCCGGGCTCGTTCCGCTGCTGCTGCCCGGTCTGCCGCGAGAGACCACGGACGCGCTCGTGCGCACGCTGGGTGGGGCGCACTTCGGGCTCGGTGACTCGACCCGCCTGGTCCCGAGCTACGACCTGCTCGGCGAGGCCTTCGACCCGCACCGCTACTGGCGCGGCCCGGCCTGGTTCAACACCGGCTGGCTGGTGGAGCGCGGGCTGCGCACGCACGGCGAACAGGGGCGGGCCGACGCCCTGCGCCAGGCCGTCCTGGACACCGCCGACACCTCCGACTTCGCGGAGTACGTCGACCCGTACACCGGGGAGGCCTGCGGGGCGACCGGCTTCAGCTGGACCGCCGCGCTCACGCTCGACCTGCTGCACACCGGCCCGGGGGACGACATGTCCCCCACGGGCATCCGGACGTTCGAGATGAGTGACAGGGGAGGGGACCGGGGATGACGGACCGGCATCATCTGCTCGTGCACGGCCAGACGTTCGCCGCCGTGGGCGACGGCGGGGACATCAGCGGCGTTCGGGGCGGCAGTTCCCCGGACGGGTTGTTCGTGCGGGACGCCCGGCATCTGAGCCGGTGGCAGCTCACCGTGGACGGCGCGGTGCCCGAGGCGCTGTCTCCGGTCGCCGACGGGGACACCGCGCGCTGTGTACTGGTGCCGCGCGGCGGACGCCAGGAGCCGCCCGCGTACACGCTCTTCCGTGAACAGGCCGTCGGTGACGGCTCGTTCGTCGAGTCCCTGCGGGTGACCAGCAACCGCCCGGTGCCGACGACGGTCCGGCTCGCGGTGACCGCGGACGCCGACTTCACCGACCAGTTCGAACTGCGCTCCGACCACCGTACGTACGCGAAAATAGGAGCGACCCGCTCCCGTCAAGTCCTCGACGACGGTGTGGAGTTCGCCTATCAGCGCGGCGAGTGGCGGTCCTGTACGACGGTGACGGCCGAGCCCGCCCCGGACGGCGTCGAGGAGACCGGCACCGGTGCCCGGCGCCTCGTGTGGACCCTAAATCTCGAACCGCACGGCACGGCCGAGCTGATACTGCGCGTGATGGCACGGCCGCACGGGGACAAGCGGGCGCTGCGCGTACCGCGCTCCCCGGCCGCGCTGAACGACCAACTCCTCGCGATGGAAGGCGAGTTCGTGGAGGGCGTGGCCTTCCCGACCGGCTGGCCGGAGCTGGCCGCGGCCTGTGCGCGCGGGCTCGCCGACCTCGCCTCGCTCCAGGTGCCGGCGACCGGCCCGGACGGCGAGGAGCTGCGCGTGCCGGCGGCGGGTGCCCCCTGGTTCCTGACCCTGCTGGGTCGGGACGCCCTGCTGACCTCGCTGTTCGCGCTGCCCTACCGTCCTCGGCCGGCCGCCGCCACGCTGTTGGCGCTCGCCGCGGCCCAGGCGACGGAGACCGGCCCGGAGTCGGTGTCCCAGCCCGGCAAGATCGTGCACGAGGTGCGGCACGGCGAGCTGGCGCACTTCGGGCAGGTGCCGTACGGCCGCTACTACGGCTCGGTGGACGCCACCCCGCTGTTCCTCGTGCTGCTCGGCGCGTACGTCGAGGACACCGGGGACACGGACCTGGCCCGCCGCCTGGAGCCCCACGCCCGTGCGGCGATCGGCTGGATGCTGGACCACGGCGGGCTGACCTCGCGCGGCTACCTGGTCTACCGCGCCGACCAGGGCGGCCTCGCCAACCAGAACTGGAAGGACTCCCCCGGCGCGATCTGCTCGGCCGACGGCAGCCGCGCGAGCGGCCCGGTGATGGCGGCGGGCGCCCAGGGCTACGCGTACGACGCGCTGCGCCGCACCGCGTGGCTGGCGCGCACCGCGTGGGACGACCAGGTGTACGCGGCCCTGCTGGAGCAGGCCGCCGCCGATCTGCGCGACCGCTTCCAGCGCGACTTCTGGATGCCGGAGCACTCCTTCCCCGCGCTCGCGCTGGACGGCGAGGGCCGCCAGGTGGACGCGCTGGCCTCGGACGCCGGGCATCTGCTGTGGTCGGGGCTGCTGGACAAGGAGTACGGCGAGGTCGTCGGGCGGCGCCTGCTCGAAGCCGACTTCTTCTCCGGCTGGGGCGTGCGCACGCTGGCCGCGGGGCAGCCGGCGTTCCACCCGTTGTCGTACCACCGCGGTTCGGTGTGGCCGCACGACAACGCGCTGATCGCGCTGGGGCTGGCCCGCTACGGCCTGCACGACGAGGCCCGTACGGTCGCGCACGGCCTGGTCGACGCGGCGACGGCGACCGGGCACCGGCTGCCGGAGGTCCTCGCGGGCTACGGCCGGGACACGCACGCGGAGCCGGTGCCGTATCCGCACGCGTGCGTGCGGGAGTCGCGGTCGGCGGCGGCGCCGCTGGCGCTGCTCACGGCGGTCGGGGGCGCGTAGCGAGGACCTGCGGGCCGCGTGGCCGGACCGGCCGCGAGGCGGTTGGTCCGGCGTTTGCCCGGTGTTTGCCGAGCTCTGGGCAAACCGGCTGAACACCGGACGGAGGCGAACCGTACGGGAATGCGGCGGATCCGAGGAGTCATGTCGGACCCGCCGTATCACCGGGCTTCGTACGGGAGGACCTTCGGGTGTCGACAGAGCTGACCGAGCCGGCCGAGGCGACGGGCGAAGCCGTACCCGACGAACAGACCCCCGCCACGCTCAGGGCCCGCCTGGCCCACTGGCGCGGGATGCGCACCCGGCACCCCGCCGCCGCCCGGGCCCTGTCCTGGACGGTCACCGCTCTCGCCGCCGTCCTGGTCTTCGGCGCCCTGCTGCTGCCGAACAGGGTCGGCGCGCTGGAGTACAACCGGTTCACGCGCCTGCCGGTGGAGGCGATCCTCGGAGCGGTCGTGGTGCTCGCGCTGCCGCGCCGGCCGCGGGTGATCGTGGCGGCGCTGTGCGGGGTGCTCCTCGGGGCGCTGACCGTGCTGAACCTGCTCGACATGGGGTTCATCGAGTACCTGGGCCGGGGCTTCAACCTGATCCTCGACTGGGGGCTGCTGGACGACGCCCTGGCGTACGTCGAGGACTCGATGGGCAAGGCGACGGCCGTCGGCGCGACGGTCGGCGCGGCCCTCCTCGTCGTGCTGCTGCTCGCCGTGACGGCGTTGGCGACGATCCGGCTGAGCAACCTGCTGGCGCGCGACCGCCAGACCGGCACCCGGGCCACCCTGATCGCGGGCACCGTCTGGATCACCTGCTCCGCTCTGGGCCTCCAGATCGACGGCATGCCGATCGCCTCCGACCGGGCCGGCGGCGCACTGAAGATCCAGGCGCGGCGGGTGCAGGACACGCTCCGGGACGAGGCCGCGTTCGCGAAGGAGGCGAAGGCCGACACCTTCGGCGGCACGCCCGGCAGCCAGTTGCTGCCCGATCTGCGCGGCAAGGACGTCATCTTCACGTTCATCGAGAGCTACGGCCGCAGCGCGATCGAGGACCCGCGGATCGCGCCGGGTGTCGACAGGACACTGGACGCGAGCACCGAGGCCTTGGCGAAGGCCGGTTTCCACGCGAAGAGCGGCTGGATGACGTCGGCGACGTACGGCGGCAGCAGCTGGCTCGGCCACTCCACCACCATGTCGGGTCTGTGGATCGACAACCAGCAGCGCTACCGCACGGTCATGTCCGGCGACCACCTCAGCCTCACCAAGGCCTTCCAGAAGACCGGCCACTGGGACACCGTAGGGATCATGCCCGGCGTGCAGAAGGCCTGGCCGGAGGGGAGCTTCTACGGCCTCGACAAGATCTACGACGCCTTCCAACTGGGCTACAAGGGCCCGAAGTTCAGCTGGTCGACCATGCCGGACCAGTACGCGCTGGAGGCCTTCCAGCGTCTGGTGCACGGCAAGAAGCGCGACAAGCCGCTGATGTCGGAGATCATCCTGACGTCCAGCCACCAGCCGTGGGCGCCGATCCCGAAGCTGGTCGACTGGGACGAGCTCGGCGACGGCTCGGTCTTCGGCCCGATCCAGAAGGCCGGCCTCGACCCTTCGGACGTCCTCACGGACTCGGCCCGCTCCCAGCAGGAGTACGGCAAGTCCGTCCAGTACTCCGTCACCAGCCTCACCCAGTGGCTGGAGCGCTACGGCACCGACGACACCGTCCTCGTCTTCCTCGGCGACCACCAGCCCATCGCCCGGGTCAGCGGCGCGGGCGCCAGCCGTGACGTGCCCGTCTCGATCGTCGCGAAGGACCCGAAGGTCCTCGACAAGATCGCCGCGTGGCGCTGGACGGACGGGCTGAAGCCCGCCAAGGACGCGCCGGTGTGGAAGATGAGTGCGTTCCGGGACCGGTTCCTGACGGCGTACGGGTCGACGCCGCACCCCAGCAAGGACTGAGCTCCTACGGCAGGCGTTCAGCCCCCGGACGTGTCCAGTTCCGCGTCCTCGCCGATCCCCGCGCAGTCGTACGGGTCCTTCAGCCAGCCGTCCGGCAGCACCACGCGGTTGTTGCCGGAGGTACGACCGCGGGGGCCGTCGGCGCCGGTGGGCCAGGGCTGGTCGAGGTCCAGCTCGTCGAGGCCGGTGCGGAGTTCGGCCAGCGAGGAGGTGATGGCGAGGCGCTTACGCATCTCGGAGCCGACCGCGAAACCCTTCAGGTACCAGGCGACGTGCTTGCGGAAGTCGATGACCCCGCGCGCCTCGTCGCCGATCCACTCGCCGAGCAGGGTGGCGTGGCGGACCATGACGTCGGCGACCTCGCGCAGGGAGGGGCGTGCGATGTCCTCGGTACGTCCCTCGAAGGCCGCCACCAGGTCCGCGAACAGCCACGGCCGGCCGAGGCAGCCGCGCCCCACGACCACTCCGTCACAGCCGGTCTCGCGCACCATCCGCAGCGCGTCCTCGGCCGACCAGATGTCGCCGTTGCCGAGCACGGGGATCTCCGGCACGTGTTCCTTGAGGCGGGCGATGGCGTCCCAGTCGGCCGTGCCGCCGTAGTGCTGGGCGGCGGTGCGGCCGTGCAGGGCGATGGAGGTGACGCCCTCCTCGACGGCGATGCGGCCGGCGTCGAGGAAGGTGATGTGGTCGTCGTCGATGCCCTTGCGCATCTTCATCGTCACCGGCAGGTCACCGGCGCCGCTGACGGCCTCGCGCAGGATCGCCCGCAGCAGGTTGCGCTTGTACGGGAGGGCGGAGCCGCCGCCCTTGCGGGTCACCTTCGGGACCGGGCAGCCGAAGTTCAGGTCGATGTGGTCGGCGAGGCCCTCCTCCGCGATCATGCGGACGGCCTTGCCGACGGTCGCCGGGTCGACGCCGTACAGCTGGATCGAGCGCGGCGTCTCGGTCGCGTCGAAGCGGATCAGCTGCATGGTCTTCTCGTTGCGCTCGACCAGCGCCCGGGTCGTGATCATCTCGCTCACGAACAGGCCCTTGCCGCCGCTGAACTCCCGGCACAGGGTGCGGAAGGGCGCGTTGGTGATCCCGGCCATGGGGGCGAGGACGACGGGCGGCCGGACGGTGTGCGGGCCGATCTGGAGAGGGGAGGCGGGCGTGGACATTCCCCCATTGTCGCGTACGGCGGCACGTGCCCGGGCGCGTGGGGAGGTGATCCTGCGGCAGTCGTTAGTTAGACGCACTATCGATATCGGCTACGCTGGAACGCATGCCCGAGCTCAGCCATCGTCGACGCATGCTCGTCCTCGCGATCTGCTGCATGAGCCTGCTGATCGTGAGCCTCGACAACACCGCCCTGAACGTCGCCCTGCCGTCCATGCAGAGGGAGTTGCACGCCAGTACGGCGGGCCTGCAGTGGACCATCGACGGCTACACCCTGGTCCTCGCCTCCCTGCTGATGCTCGCCGGATCCACCGCCGACCGGATCGGCCGCAAGCGGGTGTTCATGGCGGGTCTGATCGTCTTCACCCTCGGCTCGGCCCTGTGCTCCGTCGCCCCGAACCTGGAGATGCTGGTCGCCTTCCGCATGGTGCAGGCGGTGGGCGGTTCCATGCTCAACCCCGTCGCCATGTCGATCATCACGAACACGTTCACGGACCCGCGCGAGCGGGCGCGGGCGATCGGTGCGTGGGGTGCGGTGGTCGGCATCTCCATGGCGGCGGGCCCGCTGGTCGGAGGGCTGCTGGTGGAGTCCGTAGGCTGGCGGTCGATCTTCTGGGTCAATCTGCCGGTGGGGCTCGCCGCTCTGCTGCTCACGCTGCGCTACGTCTCCGAGTCCCGCGCGCCCAAGGCCCGGCGGCCCGACCCGGTCGGCCAGGTCATGGTGATCGCCCTGTTCGCTTCCCTTACCTACGCGATCATCGAGGCGCCGAACGCCGGGTTCACCTCGGTCCTGCCGTTCGCCGCGCTGGCGGTGGCCGCGCTGGCGGGACTCCTGTGGTACGAGCCCCGGCGCGACGAACCCCTCATCGACCTGCGGTTCTTCCGGTCGGCGCCGTTCAGTGGGGCGACGGTGATCGCGATCGCCGGGTTCGCCGGGCTGGGCGGGTTCCTGTTCCTGTCGACGCTGTACCTGCAGAACGTGCGGGGGCTGGACGCGTTGCACGCGGGGCTGTGGATGCTGCCGATGGCCGTACCGACGTTCCTGTGCGCGCCGTTGTCCGGGCGGCTGGTCGGGTCTGTCGGGCCGCGGATCCCGCTGGTGATCGCGGGTGTGGCGATGACCGCGAGTGGTGTCCTGTTCGCCGGGTTCGAGGGCGAGACGTCCAATGTCACGCTGGCCGTCGGGTACGTGCTGTTCGGGGTCGGGTTCGGGTTCGTCAACGCACCGATCACGAACACGGCCGTGTCGGGGATGCCGCGCGCGCAGGCCGGCGTGGCCGCCGCCGTCGCCTCCACCAGCCGCCAGTTGGGGCAGACGCTCGGGGTCGCGGTGGTGGGGGCGGTGCTGGCCGCGGGCGTGGGGTCGTCGTCGTACCGGGAGGTCTTCGTGTCTGCCGCTCGGCCGGGGTGGTGGATTCTTGCGGGGTGCGGGCTTGTGGTGCTGGTGCTGGGGGCGGTGACCAGTGGGCCTTGGGCTCGGCGGACGGCCCAGCGGACGGCTGAGCGGTTGGAGTCCGCGGAGGTTCGGTCCGCTGCGGGGGTCGGCGCTTCAGCGCCGTAGGTCTTCGTGGTGGGGCGGCGACTGACGGGCCGCCTGGGGCTGGTCGCGCCCACACGGCGGAACCGCACATCGACACAGCCCCGCGCCCCTTGGGCGCTTCAGCGCCGTAGGGGCGCGCTCGTACGGCGACTGACGGGCCGCCTGGGGCTGGCCGCGCCCACACGGCGGAACCGCACATCTACACAGCCCCGCGCCCCTTGGGCGCTTCAGCGCCGTGGGGGTCGTTGCTCGTACGGCGGCTGCGGGCCGTCTGTGGCTGATCGCGCCCACACGGCGGAACCGCACATCTACACAGCCCCGCGCCCCTTGGGCGCTTCAGCGCCGTGGGGGTCGTTGCTCGTACGGCGGCTGCGGGCCGTCTGTGGCTGATCGCGCCCACACGGCGGAACCGCACATCTACACAGCCCCGCGCCCCTTGGGCGCTTCAGCGCCGTAGGGGCACGCTCGCACGGCGACTGACGGGCCGCCTGGGGCTGGCCGCGCCCACACGGCGGAACCGCACATCGACACAGCCCCGCGCCCCTTGGACGCTTCAGCGCCGTAGGGGCGCGCTCGTACGGCGACTGACGGGCCGCCTGGGGCTGGCCGCGCCCACACGGCGGAACCGCACATCGACACAGCCCCGCGCCCCTTGGGCGCTTCAGCGCCGTGGGGGTCGTTGCTCGTACGGCGGCTGCGGGCCGTCTGTGGCTGGTCGCGCAGTTCCCCGCGCCCCTTAGGCGTGTCTCCTCAGCCCCACTGATCGGCCAAGGCCGGCCAACGCTTCAGCAGCGCCTCCTCCACCGCCGGTAGGGCCCTCTGACCCGTCAGTGCCACCGCTATAGCCGCCAGTACGCCCGCCCAGGCCATCGGGCCCAGGGGGGTGCAGCCGAAGAGCTGGCTTGCGCCTGGGGTTTGTACCAGGGCGAAGAGGGCCACCGCCGAGCCCAGGGACGTGAAGCGGACCAGGGGACTGTCCCGGCGGTCGGCCAGGGTCTGGGCCAGTTGGGTGCCCACCACCGCGCACAGGGCCATCGTGGTCGAGCGGCGGGCCGTGCCCGGGGTGAAGCGGCCGAAGAGCCAGGCCACGGTGGCGCCGAGGCAGGTGGTGAGGGCCCGGTGGCGGATCTGGCGGATGAGGGGGGCACCGAGCAGCGCCGCGCCCAGGGGTTCGTCGGGTTCCGCCGCTGTGGACTCGTCCTTTTCCGTCGGGGTCACCGCCACCGCCATCGCCGGGAACAGGTCCGTGAACAGGTTGACCAGAAGCATCTGGCGGGTGGACAGGGGCGCGGCGCCGGACAGGACGGTGCCGAGGATGCCGAAGCCGACCTCACCCGCGTTGCCGCCGATGAGGATGGCGATGGCGTCGGCGACGCTGTGCCACAGGGCGCGGCCCTCCTGGACCGCCTCGATGAGCACCGACAGGTCGTCGCCGGTGACGACGAGGTCGGCGGCGTTGCGGGCGGCGGCCGAGCCGCGGGCGTTGATGCCGACGCCGATGTCGGCGGCGCGGATGGCGGCGGCGTCGTTGGCGCCGTCGCCGACCATGCCGACGACCCGGCCGGCGTCCCTGAGGGCCTCGACGACCTGGAGTTTCTGCTCGGGCGCGACCCGGGCGACGACGTCGGCGTCCCGCAGCATCCGGGAGCGGACCGTGCGGTCGGCGGCGGCGAGTTCGTCACCGGTGACCACGTTCGCGTCGTCCGGCCAGCCGAGGTCGACGGCGATGGCGTGGGCGGTCTGCGGGTGGTCGCCGGTCAGCACGACGGGCCGTACGCCCGCCTCGCGCAGCCCGCGGACCAGCGCCGGGGACGTCTCGCGCGCCACGTCGGCGAGCGCGAGCAGTCCGGTGAACTCCAGGTCCCGCAGGGGCTCTTCGAGTACGTCCGTCGCCTGCTCGCCCTCCTTCAGCGGGCGGACGGCCACCGCCAGGACGCGCAGGCCGTCGCCGGCCAGCGACTGGGCCCTGTCGTGGATGTGGGAGGGGAGACCGGCGCAGGTGGGCAGGACGGTCTCGGGGGCGCCCTTGACGACCAGGACCGGGGAACCGTCCCCGGCACGGCCGACGGCGGCGGCGTAACCGCGGGCGGCCTCGAAGGCAAGACCCTCGGTCTGCTCCCAGTCCGGGTCGGGTCCGGCGGCGTCCAGGACGGCCTCGTCGGTGGCGTGCACCGGGCGGACCGAGTCGCCGTTGAGGCGGGGGCAGGCGCGGGCCGCGGCCCGCAGCGTCTCTGCGGCGTCCGGCTGGTCGAGGGTGTGGACCGTACCCTCCCCGTCGGCCACCCGGACCAGGCGCAGCCGGTTCTCGGTGAGGGTGCCGGTCTTGTCGAAGCAGATCGTGTCCATGCGGCCCAGCGCCTCCAGCGTGCGCGGGGTGCGGACGAGGAGGCCGCGGCTGCTGAGCCGGCGGGCGGCGGCGAGCTGCGCCACGGTGGCCACCAGCGGCAGCCCTTCGGGTACGGCGGCCACGGCCACGGCGACTCCGCCACTGACCGCCTGCCGGATCGGCGTACCGCGCAGCAGCGACAGGCCGGTCACCGCAGCGCCGCCCGCCATCGTCAACGGCATCGCCTTGCTGGTGAGTTCCTGGAGGCGGGCCTGCACTCCGCCGGCCGGCGGGACGCGGGCGGCGAGCGAGACGGCCCGGGCGGCCTCGGTACGGTCGCCGGTCTCCACGACGACGGCCTGGGCACGTCCGGCCACCACCGTCGTCCCCTCGAAGACCATGCAGTGCCGCTCCGCCACGGGGGCGCGCGGGGTCGGGTCCATGTCCTTGTCGACCGGCAGGGACTCGCCGGTCAGCGCGGACTCGTCGACCTCGAGACCGTCCTGCCACAGCAGCCGGGCGTCGGCGGGCACCACGTCGTCGGTCTTGAGGTCGATGACGTCGCCGGGACTGAGCTTGGCGGCGTCGACGAGGTGTGCCGACTCCCCCTCGTCGTCGTCGGCGACCCGTGCCTTCTGCTTCTGCTGGGCGAGCAGCCCGGACAGGGCACGCTCGGCCCGCAGCCGCTGGATGCCGCCGACCAGGGCGTTCAGGTCGAGGGCTCCGAGGACCAGCAGGGCGTCCACGGCGGACCCGAGGATCGCGGACGCGGCCGAACCGACGGCCAGGACCGGGGTCAGGGGGTCGTCCAGCTCGCCGCGCACGGCCCGGGCGAGCTGCCACGACCAGCGCGCGGGAGCCAGCGCGGGCTGTCGTACGACGCTGTCGGCGGCCGTACGCGCCCGGGCGGTCGCCTGTTCGACGGGAGTCGGCTCCGGGGGCGCCTGCCGCTCCAGCCGGTCGCGTACGTCGTCCGGGTGCAGGGCGTGCCAGGACACCCGCGGCCGGGGGTGCGGGGCGCGGGCCGCGGCGACGCCGAGGGCCGCGCGGACCCCCGAGAACAGGGCGGCGGCTGCGCCGAGGTCGACCGGCGCGTGCGGGAGGCCGGGCAGAGGTGAACCACCGCCGCCCTTGCGGGACTCGCCGATCGCCACGAGCAGGCCGGACAGCGCGGCACCGGACCGGGCCAGGGTCTGTGACCGGCGGCCGACGCCACGCGCCGCCGGAATGGCGATCAGCAGCCGCCACACGTCGGCGAGGCCGTGCGGGGCGAGGACGTCCGCGCCCCACACCACCTGGCCGTCCTCGTCGGTGAGGGCGACGGCCACGTCACCGCGGAGGAGTCCGTAGGTGACGTGCGCGTCCTCGTGCGGGCGGGGGCGGGCGACGGTGACGACACCGCCCTCCTCGCGCAGTTCGTCCACCACCTCGCTCAGCGGCCGGTCCGCGTCCACGACCTGGTCGGCCAGGCCGGTGAAGTCGGCGAGCGCGGGATCGTCGACGACCACGACCCGCAGCCCGGCCCGGCGGGCGGCGTCCAGGACGGCCTCGGCCCACGGGTCCGCGCCCGCGCCGGGTGTCCTGAGCGCACTGGGATGCAGCACGACCGTGCCGGCCATTTCCAGCTGCCGCAGCCGGTCCGGGTCCCGCACGAGCACGCCCGCGCGGGACAGGGCACCGCTCAGGACGGCGTGGAAGGCGGCGGGCCCGTACCGCGCGGCCTTGGGTGAGCCGGCCAGGACGGCCTCGGCCGCCTCGCCGAGGTTGTGCTTGACGAGCAGGGCCGCCGCCGCGCCCAGGACACTGCCGGTCGAGGCGTGGGCGGCGTACTCCTGGGCCGGGGACGTCCGCAGCGGCGGGCGTACGCCCGGATCCGCGGGCACACTGTCCCGGCCGGGCGCGCACAGGTGGTCGTGCACGGTCTCGAAGGCGGCCGTCCGCACCACCGCCTCCGCCAGCTGGCAGCTGCGCAGGACCCCGTCGAGCAGCAGCGAGGTCGGGGAGTGGCCGGCGCCGTGCACGGCCGCGTTCGCGGCGGCGAGTACGACCTCCATGCGGGCGTTGCCCAGACGGGCGCGCAGCCAGGAGCGGAAGCGGGGGTTCTCGCGCAGCAGCGTGACCATGGCCGTCACCAGACGCGGCGAGGCCGGCATCCGCAGCGCGGACCCCGCCAGGGCGACCGCCACCCCCACCACGTCGGCGGCGAGCGCCTCGGCGACAGTGCGCACGGAGGCGGGATCACCGGGGTGGTCCATCTCCTCGACGGTGTCGTCGGCGGCCATCGGCACCAGCCCGTACCGCTCGGCCAGCGCCGCCGCCCGCTCCACGACCCGATCACTCACGGCTTCCTCGGTCGCCGCCACCACCAGCCGGGCCAGCCCTTGATCCCAGTAGGCGAAGGCGACATCCGGATGCTCGGCGAGAGCGACGGCCACCCGCCGGGCGAGGTGTTCGGTGTGGTGGGCGTGCCCGCCGTGCCCACCTCCACCCTCGTCCCGACCGGCCACACGCTCCACACCGACCCCTGGGCGGCCCGCGTCGCCCGGTTCGGTCGCCGGGTACAGCCCTTCATCGGCCTGACCGGCCACGCGCGCCGCGCCCGCGCCCGGGTGGCCTGCGCCGCCCGGCTCCGCCGCCGGATACTGCCCCTCGCCGGGCCGCTCGACCACGCGCGCCTCGCCAACGCCGGGGTGGCCCGCGTCGCCCGGCCCCGCCGTCGGGTACAGCCCGTCGTCGAACGTGTCGGTGCTCCGGGCCGCGTCGCCTGCGTTCTCCGCGCGCTCCGCCGCCTCTTCCGCCCGGTGGGCTGCCTGGCGGAGTTCCTCCGGGGTGGCCTGTCGTAGGGCCAGGTGGGTTCGGGTGCCGGTGTGCCAGTGGCGGGGGGCGCCCGGGAGGGCCGCGCGGGTGACGCGGGCCGCGCGGAGCGCGAAGTCGGCGCTGCGCACGCCCGCCCGGGCCGTGCCCGCCACCGCGCCGGCGGCGACGCCCACGGCGGGTGCCGTACCCCGGGCGAGCAGGCGCGGGCCGGCCAGGACGAGCCCGGCGGCTGCTGCTGTGGGACGGGAGAGAAGTCCTGCGCTCATCGCTCGCCCTCAGCCGTTCGTGCGGGCGCGTCGCGCCGTCGTCGAGCCACTCGGCCCGCTGCTCCCGCCGCTCCCGGAGGAGGACGCTGTGGGCAACTTGTCGGAGGGCGTGGGGGGTACCGCCGTGTCCGCCGCGGACGACCTGCCGGAGGTCGAGGCCGGCGCTTGTGGTGTCGGCGGCGTGCCGGACGCCGCGCCCGCACGTGCCGTACTTCCGACGGCCTCCGCCTGCTCCTCCGTCTGCTCCTTCTCCTTGGCCTGCTCCTTCTCCTGAGTCTCCTCCCGCCGCGGCTGCGTCAGCCACGCCACCGCCGCTCCGGTGATCGCGACGGGCCACTCCACGACTCCCGCGACGCCGAGTACCCCGGCGCCCGTGTACACGGCGATCCGCCGCCCGCGCGGCGACACCGCTCCGATCTTGTCCAGCGCGTCCTCGGCCGCGCGGCCCACCATTCCGGCACCGGGTACCACGCGCAGTACCGAGGCGGCCGCCCGCAGCGGCTGCGGGAGATTCTGCGTCGACTTCTGCTCGGCCATGACTCTCCTCGGGTCGGTGCCTCACCTTTCGGGGACCGAGTTCCCGCACTTCGGAGAGTCATCCCGGGTCCGGGGGATCACCTCAGACCCGTGGGAACTCCCGGGGCGAGGCCAGAACACGGGTTGGCCAACTCAATGTGAAGGATCCCCTGTTGATGTTGGTCTTGCTGCACACTCCTTGCTGCGTCAACAGGCTCTGTCAACCGACTCACAGGGCACGGCCTCTGGAGGCAGCATGCTGGAGATCAACACGAGCAAGGTGAGCCGGTGGGACCAGCACGGGCGTGAGCACGTCGTGCGGGTGGAGCGTGCCGGAATGCAGCGCACGATCAGATGCGAAACGTGCGGCTGGCGCAAGGGAGCGCAGTTCCTGCCGTGGCTGAAGGCGGAGGAGCACCTGGCGGAGGAGCACCAGGCAACGGTGGATCCGGCCGGGGCGTAGCGTCCTCTACTCGCCGAGCTCGGTGAAGAGTGTCAGCTGCAGCGCGCCCGGTGCCTCCAGCCGGGAGTTCAGCGAGTTCCAGGGGGTGCGGGTCGGCTCGGCGATCACCTCGGCTCCCGCGGCGGCCAGCTTCTCGGTCGTGGCGGTCGAGTCGTCGACCTGGAAGGCGACCCGGATGTGGCCGGCCACGCGCCGCCCGACCTCGACCTCGTCGATGAAGGCGGCGTGGTTCGGATCGGTCAGCTCCAGGGTGGCCCGGCCGGCGTCGAGGATGGTCACCCGTCCGTCGGCGGAGGCGAACGCGCCGCGTTCGGGCAGTCCGAGGACGTCGCGGTAGAAGTGCAGCGCCGCGTCGTAGTCCGCCGCCGTGACCACCAGGCGGAGTTCACGGACAGCGGGCTCGTCGGACTTGTCGGAGATATCGGCCATGTCGGCTCCTCGAAGATCGCGGGTTCTGACTCCTCAACCCTGCGGCCGGCCGGACGATTCCCGCGAGTTCAGGCCGCGAGACCCCGCAGCAACAACTCCACCAGCGCCTCGAAGTCGCCCTCCACGCCCGGCAGTTCCCACTCCCGCGCGTAGCGCGGGTCGTGGAAGCGGACTGTCGCCTGGAAGACGGCGCGGGCGGTGGCGGCCGGATCGGGGGCCGCGAAGACACCGTCCTCCACGCCGGCCCGGACGATGCGGCTCAGCTGGGCGGTGAGGTCGGTGATGTGCTCGCCGACCGCTCCGCCGTTCTCGTCGACCAGGACCATGTACGTGGCGAACAGCTCGGGGTCGTCGCCCGCCTTGCGGCGCTTGGCCTCTAGGAGGGCCGCGAGCCAGTCGCGGATGCGCTGCGCGGGGTCCCGCCCAAAGTCGGCGGCGATTCCGGCCAGGGACGCGGACGTGCGGTCCAGCCATCGCTTGGTGACCGCCTCCCGCAGTGCCGCCTTCGTGCGGAAGTGGCGGTAGACGCTGCCGTGGCTGACGCCGAGCGCGCGGGCCACGTCCACCACGGTCGCCTTGGCCGGGCCGTGGCGGCGCAGCACCTCCTCGGTGGCTTCGAGGATGCGCTCGGCGGTCAGGATCTCGCTGGTCGGTGGCATGAGCAGACCGTACCCGGCGGCCGGGTCAGCGCTCGACGTGTGCCATCTGGGCGGCCGGGTAGCGTTCGCCGGCGGCGGCTCCGGCCGGTACGGCGTCCTCGATCGCGGCGAGGTCGGCCGCCTCCAGGGTGACGTCCAGCGCGCCGAGCGACTCCGCCAGCCGCTCCCGGGTGCGCGCGCCGACGAGCGGCACGATGTCGTTGCCGTGCTGCGCGCCCCGCGAGAGCACCCAGGCGATGGCGATCTGGGCGACGCTGGCGCCCTTCTGCTCGGCGATCTTCCGCAGGGCCTCGACGAGGTTCAGGTTGTGCTGGAGGTTCTCGCCCTGGAAGCGCGGGGACATCGCCCGGAAGTCGTTCGCCGCCAGCTTGCGGTCGCCGGTGAAGTGGCCGGAGATCAGTCCGCGGGAGAGGACGCCGTACGCAGTGACACCGATGCCGAGTTCCCGGGTGGTCGGCAGGATCTCGTCCTCGATGCCGCGCGAGATGAGCGAGTACTCGATCTGGAGGTCGCTGACTGGGGCGGTGGCGGCGGCCCGGCGGATGGTGTCGGCACCGACCTCGCTCAGGCCCACGTGCCGGACGTACCCCTTCTCGATCAGTTCGGAGATCGCGCCGACCGTCTCCTCGATCGGTACGGCGGGGTCGAGCCGGGCGATCCGGTAGACGTCGATGTGGTCGACGCCGAGGCGCTGGAGCGAGTACGCGGCGAAGGTCTTCACGGCGGCCGGGCGGCCGTCGTATCCGGACCAGCCGCCGTCCGGGTCGCGCAGCGCGCCGAACTTCACGCTGACCAGGGCCTGTTCACGGCGGGCGGCGGGCGCGGTGCGCAGGGCCTCGCCGATCAGCAGTTCGTTGTGGCCCATGCCGTAGAAGTCGCCGGTGTCGAGCAGGGTCACGCCCGCCTCCAGGGCGGCATGGATCGTGGCGATCGACTCGGCGCGGTCGGCGTCGCCGTACAGCGCGGACATGCCCATGCAGCCGAGACCGAGGGCTGAGACCTGGGGGCCGGTGGTTCCGAGAGTGTGCGTGTGCATCGTCATGGCACCCACCCTGACATGACGGCTGACATAGTTCAATATCTGTCAGCTGTTATCTGTCAGTTGTTATCTGTTACCCGTCACCTGATATCCGTCATCTGTCATGTGCCATCTGTCCGGTCGACGGGACGGGTACCCCGAGGACAATGGGAGCTGTCGGCGTGCAGTCACCTCGGCGGCGCCTGCCGTCGGCCGAGCGGCCCTCGCGCCGCCCCCCAGGAGGCCTGTATGAGCATCCGCATCGCCACGTTCAACATGGAGAACGTCTTCCGCCGGCCCACGGCCTTCCGCCTGGAGGACCCGGCGAAGCGCAAGGAGATCCTCGACGACTTCGCCGCGCTGGTCGCCCGCCTCGACCTGCCGGTGTACCAGGACGCCGACAAGAAGGAGATCGCCCGGCTCGTCGAGAAGCACCGGGCGTACGCCATCGACCCGCAGAACCCGCCGCCGATCTACGTCAACCAGTCCCGCCCGGGCAAGGAGTCGGGGCTGTTCAGGACGAAGGGGTCGGGGAAGAGCACCACCGTCGAGGTCACCGCCAAGGGCCGTGCCGCCTGGGCCGGCTGGGCCGAACTGGGGCGGGACGACCTCGACCTGGACGTGGTGAGGAACACCGGCCGGGTGGTCTCGGAGGTCGACGCCGACATCCTGCTCGCCGTGGAGGTCGAGGACCGGCTCACCCTGGAGCGCTTCAACACACAGGTCCTGGCCGGAGCGCTCGGCAGGCGGCCGTACCCCTACTGTCTGCTGGTCGACGGCAACGACAGCCGGGGCATCGACATCGGGATCATGAGCCGGCACCCGATCACGTCCGTGCGGCCCCATCTCTTCGACACCAACCCGGAACGTCCCGGCAAGCGCCTCTTCAGCCGCGACTGCCCCGAGTTCGAGATCCAGCTCAACGGCACGCCCCTCGTGCTCCTCGGCAACCACCTGAAGAGCAAGTCGAACGACGACCCGGAACTGCGGCTGGCCCAGGCGAAGCGGGTCGCGGAGATCTACCGGGCGGCGCTGGAGCGCACGCCGCACGTCGTCGTCGCCGGGGATCTGAACGACCACCCGGGAAGCGACGCGGCCGCGGCGCTGGAGGGCGCCGGGCTGCGGGACGTGATGACGCACCGCTCCTACGGCGGGCTGCCCGGCACGTTCGGGGAGTGCAAGAGCGAGCAGAACAAGCTCGACTACCTGCTGCTGGCGCCGGACGTGTGGCAGGAGGTGCAACACGTCGGCCTGGAGACCCGTGGCATCTTCGCGGACGACATCAAGTCCTTCGACACCGTGACCTCGAAGGGCAACGCGGCCTCCGACCACGCGGCGCTCTACGTGGACGTGGACCTGTAAACGAGTGGTTCCCCGCACCCACCCAGGGTGCGGGGAACCACGCGGACACCTAGCAGCCGATGAGACGCGCCGCCAGGTATCCCTCGATCTGGTCCAGCGACACGCGCTCCTGCTTCATCGAGTCACGCTCGCGCACGGTCACCGCGTTGTCGTCCAGGGTGTCGAAGTCGACCGTCACGCAGAACGGCGTACCGATCTCGTCCTGGCGGCGGTAGCGGCGGCCGATGGCACCGGCGTCGTCGAACTCGATGTTCCAGTTCTGCCGCAGGGTCTGGGCGAGACCCTTGGCCTTCGGGGACAGCTCGGGGTTCCTGGACAGGGGAAGCACGGCCACCTTCACCGGGGACAGCCGCGGGTCGAGGCGCAGCACCGTGCGCTTCTCCAGCTTGCCCTTGGCGTTGGGCGCCTCGTCCTCGACGTAGGCGTCGAGCAGGAAGGCCAGCATCGCGCGGCCGACACCGGCGGCCGGCTCGATGACGTACGGGGTCCAGCGCTCGCCGGCCTCCTGGTCGTAGTAGGCGAGGTCCTGGCCGGAGGCCTTGGAGTGGGCGCCGAGGTCGTAGTCGGTGCGGTTGGCGACGCCCTCCAGCTCGCCCCACTCGTTGCCGCCGAACTGGAAGCGGTACTCGATGTCGGCGGTGCGCTTGGAGTAGTGGGAGAGCTTCTCCTTCGGGTGCTCGAACCACCGCATGTTCTCTTCACGCAGGCCCAGGCCGGTGTACCAGTTCCAGCGCTGCTCCATCCAGTACTCCTGCCACGTCTCGTCCTCGCCCGGCTTGACGAAGAACTCCATCTCCATCTGCTCGAACTCGCGGGTGCGGAAGATGAAGTTGCCGGGCGTGATCTCGTTGCGGAAGGACTTGCCCATCTGCGCGATGCCGAACGGCGGCTTCTTGCGCGAAGCGGTCTGCACCTGGGCGAAGTTGGTGAAGATGCCCTGGGCGGTCTCGGGGCGCAGGTAGGCGACGGAGCCGCTGTCCTGGGTGGGGCCGAGGTGGGTGGAGAGCAGACCCGAGAACTGCTTGGGCTCGGTGAACTGTCCCTTGTTGCCGCAGTTGGGGCAGTTCACGTCCGCCAGGCCGTTCTCCGGCAGGCGGTTGTGCTTGGCCTCGTACGCCTCTTCAAGGTGGTCGGCACGGTACCGCTTGTGACACGAGGTGCACTCGGTGAGCGGGTCCGTGAAGGTGGCGACGTGGCCCGAGGCCTGCCAGACCTCGGGGGCCAGGATCACGGACGAGTCGAGGCCGACCACGTCCTCGCGCGACGTCACCATGTAGCGCCACCACTGGCGCTTGAGGTTCTCCTTGAGCTCGACACCCAGCGGCCCGTAGTCCCAGGCGGCGCGCTGACCGCCGTAGATCTCACTGCAGGGAAATACGAAGCCACGGCGCTTGCTCAGGCTGACGATGGTGTCGATCTTGTCGGCGGCCACGGTGCTCTCTTCATTACGACGACGGGCGACGAAGCGAGGATGCTTCAGAGCGAATGCTTCAGGTTACCGGCGGGGCCTCCCCTCCGATCAAATCGGTGCCTGTACAGGCCTTCTCACCACGTTTGTTGACAACGGTTTCCATATTTGTTGAAAATGAGTGTCATGAACGTACGACGACACCACATATCCGGCATCGCGGTCGCCGCTGCCACCGCCCTCGGTCTCGGCACCCTCTCCGCCTGCTCGAGCGACAGCGCGGCGGCGGGCAACACGGACAAGTTCGACGTCGTCGCCTCGTTCTACCCGATGGCCTTCCTCGCCGAGCAGATCGGCGGGGACCATGTGAACGTCACCAGTCTCACCGAGCCCGGCCAGGAGCCGCACGACCTGGAGATCAGCGCCAAGCAGACCGCGCAGCTCCAGGAGTCCGACGCGGTGCTCTACCTCAAGAACCTCCAGCCCGCCGTCGACGAGGCGGTCGGGCAGGCCGACGTCAAGAACAAGATCGACGCGGCCACGCTGACCAAGCTGGAGGACCACGGCGAGGTCGAGCACGAGCACGAGGGCGAGGAAGCGCACTCCGAGGAGGAGGAGCACGCCCTCGACCCGCACATCTGGCTCGACCCGGTGAAGTACGCCGAGGTCGCCGAGGGCGTCGCCAAGTCCTTCGAGAAGGCCGACCCGGACAACGCGGCGGACTACCGGAAGAACGCCGACGCGCTGACCAAGAAGCTCGGCGACCTGAACACCGCGTTCGCCGACGGCCTGAAGACCACCGACAGCAAGGTCTTCTTCACCAACCACGCCGCCTTCGGCTACCTCGCCGAGCGCTACGGCCTGACCCAGGAGGCCATCTCCGGCCTCGACCCGGAGAGCGAGCCCAGCCCGGCCCGGATCAAGGAACTCCAGACCGAGGCCAAGGCCGACGGCGTCACCACCGTCTTCTACGAGACACTGGTCTCCGACAAGACCGCGAAGACCCTCGCCCAGGACGCGGGCCTCAAGACGGACGTCCTCGACCCGCTCGAAGGCATCACCGAGAAGTCCAAGGGCGACGACTACTTCCAGGTCATGGAGTCCAACCTCAAGGCGCTGCAGTCCGCTCTAGGCGCCAAGTGACCCCCACGGAGGACCTCGTGAGCGAACCCGTCATCTCCCTGCGCGGCGTCCGTGCCGAGCTGGGTTCGCGCCCGGTCCTGCGCGGAATCGACCTCACCGTGTCCCGCGGTGAGGTCGTCGCGCTGCTCGGGGCCAACGGCTCCGGCAAGTCCACGGCGATCCGCACCATCATCGGCCAGGTGCCCGTCAGCGACGGCGAGATCGAGCTGTTCGGCACCCCGCGGCGCCGCTTCCGCGACTGGGCCCGCCTGGGCTACGTCCCGCAGCGCACCACGGCCGCCGGCGGCGTCCCGGCGACGGTCACCGAGATCGTCTCCTCCGGCCGCCTCTCCCGCGCCCGCTTCGGCATGCTGCGCAAGGCGGACCACGAGGCCGTACGCCGTGCGCTGGCCCTGGTCGGCATGACCGACCGCGCGAAGGACTCCGTCGACGCCCTCTCCGGCGGCCAGCACCAGCGCGTGCTGATCGCCCGCGCCCTCGCCGCCGAACCCGACCTCCTGATCATGGACGAGCCGATGGCGGGCGTGGACCTGGCGAGCCAGGAGGTGCTGGCGTCGACCCTGCGCGAACAGGTCGGCCAGGGCACGTCCGTCCTGCTCGTCCTGCACGAACTGGGCCCCCTGGAACCCTTGATCGACCGGGCCGTCGTCCTGCGCGACGGCTGTGTCATGCACGACGGCCCGCCCCCGCACGCCCTCGGCCAGCACGCGCTGCCCGGCCACGACCACGTACACCCGCACGCGGCCCACGACGCCGAACCGATCCGCACAGGACTGCTGAGCTGATGGACCTCCTGAACTACGCCTTCATGCAGCGGGCGCTCCTGGCCGCGGTCCTGGTCGGCATCACGGCCCCGGCCGTCGGCATCTACCTCGTCCAGCGCCGCCAGGCCCTGATGGGCGACGGCATCGGCCACGTGGCGATGACCGGCGTCGGCCTGGGCTTCCTGCTGTCCTGGTCACCGGTGTGGATGGCCACGCTCGTGTCCGTGCTCGGCGCGGTCACCATGGAACTGATCCGCTGGTACGGCAGGACGCGCGGCGACATCGCCCTCGCGATGCTCTTCTACGGCGGCATGGCCGGCGGTGTGATGCTCATCAACCTCGCGCCGTCGGGCTCGAACGCGAACCTGATGTCGTACCTCTTCGGCTCCCTGTCGACGGTGAGCGAGTCGGACATCACGGCGATCTGCGTTCTGGCCGCCTTCGTGTTGTTGGTCACCCTCGGTCTGCGCCGCCAGCTGTTCGCGGTGAGCCAGGACGAGGAGTTCGCGCGGGTCACGGGCCTGCCGGTGCGTGCCCTGAACCTGCTGACGGCGATCACCGCGGCGGTCACGGTCACCGTCGCGATGCGCGTGGTCGGCCTGCTGCTGGTGTCGGCGCTGATGGTGGTGCCGGTCGCGGCCGCGCAGCAGCTGAGCCGCAGCTTCGCGGCCACGTTCGCGATCGCGGTGGGCATCGGGATCTCGGTGACGGTCGGCGGCACCGCGACCTCGTACTACCAGGACGTGCCGCCCGGCGCGACGATCGTCCTGCTCGCCATTGCGGCGTTCGTCCTGCTGACCGCGCTGGCGACCCCGCTGGCCCGGCGGCGCGCGCGGGCACAGGCGGCGACGCAGCCCGCCGGAGATCCCGCGGAATGTGTGATTCCGGCCAGCCGGGGATCCGGCGGAGAGGTCGGCGTCTGACCACTGACAGGCCGGACTGGCACAATGGCCCGGCAGGTGCAGACGTTAAGGAGGCAACCGGTGACGACCGCAGGACCGTCCGTGAAGGGCCGCGCAACCCGGCAGCGGGCCGCCGTGGCGGCGGCCCTCGACGAGGTCGACGAATTCCGCAGTGCCCAGGATCTCCACGACATGCTCAAGCACAAGGGCGACTCGGTCGGGCTGACCACGGTCTACCGCACGCTCCAGTCCCTCGCCGACGCCGGCGAGGTCGACGTCCTGCGCACCTCCGACGGCGAGTCCGTCTACCGCCGCTGCTCCACCGGGGACCACCACCATCACCTCGTCTGCCGCGTCTGCGGCAAGGCCGTGGAGGTGGAGGGCCCGGCGGTGGAGACCTGGGCCGAGGCCATCGCATCGGAACACGGATTCGTGAACGTGGCCCACACGGTGGAGATCTTCGGCACGTGCGAGGACTGCGCGGCAAAGACGGCATAGCTGCATAGCTGCGGGCAGTCGTGCCGCTGGGCGGCACAGGTGGGCGCAGCGGCACCCCGTCAGCGCCGGGCTGCGCACCCACCCCCGGCCGGCAGCAGCGCCGGGCGCCTGCCAGGCCGACTACTCCTGCTTGCCCTCCATGGCAAGCAGCTCCTCGTTCGGGATGGCCCCACCGAAGCGCCGGTCCCGCTGGGCGAACTCCAGGCAGGCCCGCCACAGATCCCGCCGGTCGAAGTCCGGCCACAGCACGTTCTGGAAGACCATCTCGGCGTAGGCGCTCTGCCAGAGCAGGTAGTTGGAGGTGCGCTGCTCGCCGCTCGGCCGCAGGAACAGGTCCACGTCCGGCATGTCCGGGTAGTACAGGTACTTCTGGATGGTCTTCTCGGTGATCTTGGACGGGTCGAGCCGGCCGGCCTTCACGTCCTCCGCCATGGCCTGCATCGCGTCCGCGAGCTCGGCCCGGCCGCCGTAGTTCATGCAGAAGTACAGCGTCAGCTTGTCGTTGTCCTTCGTCTGCTCCTGGGCGACCTGGAGCTCCTTGGCGACGGACTTCCACAGCCTGGGCATGCGGCCCACCCAGCGCACCCGGATCCCGAGCTCGTCGAGCTGGTCGCGGGTCTTGCGGATGAAGTCGCGGTTGAAGTTCATCAGGAAGCGCACCTCGTCCGGCGACCGCTTCCAGTTCTCGGTGGAGAAGGCGTACAGGGAGATGTTCTTCACACCCTGCTCGATCGCGCCCTGGAGCACGTCCAGCACCCGCTCGGCACCGACCTTGTGCCCCTCCGTGCGCGGCAGACCGCGCTCCTTGGCCCAGCGGCCGTTCCCGTCCATGACGATCGCCACATGGGTGGGCACCAGCTCACCGGGTAGCTTCGGCGGGCGGGCCCCGGACGGGTGCGGCTCCGGCGTCTTGTACTCACGGCGCTGACGCCCCAGGATCCCGCGTACGGCCATGGTGCTTCTCGTCTCCTCGTGCTTGTCGGTGCTCGTCGGTGCTCGTTGTCTAGGACTTTTCCACGTAGCGAAGAGAGCGCAGCCCGCGCTCCAGATGCCAGTGCAGGTACGCGGACACCAGCCCGCTGCCCTCCCGGACATACCGCGGCTCGCTCGCGTCCGCGGTCTCCCAGTCTCCCGTAAGCAGCGCCCCGAGGAGTTCCAGGGTCTGCGGCGACGGTACGACACTCCCCGGCACCCGGCAGTCGACGCAGACCGAGCCCCCGGCCGCCACCGAGAAGAACCGGTTCGGCCCGGGCATCCCGCACTTCGCGCAGTCGGTGAAGGTGGGCGCGTAGCCGTTGACGGCGAGGGAACGGAGCAGGAACGCGTCGAGGATCAGATGCGGCGCGTGCTCACCGCGGGCCAGCGTCCGCAGCGCACCGACGAGCAGCAGGTACTGCTGCACCGCCGGCTCGCCCTCGTGATCGGTGAACCGCTCGGCGGTCTCCAGCATGGCCGTCCCGGCGGTGTAGCGCGCGTAGTCCGCGACGATCCCGCCCCCGTAGGGCGCGATGGTCTCGCTCTGCGTGCACAGCGGCAGCCCGCGCCCGATCAGCTCGCTCCCCCGCGCGAAGAACTGCACGTCGACGTGGGAGAACGGCTCCAGCCGGGCTCCGAACTTCGACTTGGTCCTGCGCACCCCGCGGGCCACGGCCCGTACCCGCCCGTGACCGCGCGTGAGCAGGGTGATGATCCGGTCCGCCTCACCCAGCTTCTGGGTGCGCAGCACGACGCCGTCGTCACGGAACAGACTCATGGGGCCCATTCTCGCCTACGCCGGCCGTCCCCCGTCGTCCTCCGTGCTTCAAGGCACCTCACCGCGGCTGCGCGCGTTGGCATACGCCGTCATCGCGCTCAGCCGCTCGGCCGGGGTGGCATGCCGTACGGCACACGGGTCGGCGTCCCACTCCCGGCCCCCGCCGTACGGTCTCAGTTGCACGTACGGTCCCTCGTGCCCCATGACGATCCCCACCCTCCCGCTCCTGGTGTCCACGACGTACGCCCCCACCGGCGGCTTCACCGCAGCACCGCCGCGAGTCGCTGCGCGGTCTCCACGGAACACCGCCCCAATTCGACGAGCGGACAGGGCGCCTCCCGCGCGAGACTCACGGGATCGAGCCCGATTGACGGCAGCGTAATTCCTGCCGTAAGAAGCGCCGCCCGCAATTCTTTCACCGTTTCCTCCGCCTCTTCGACGCTCAGCGTCGAGCGCCGTGACTGCACAGACCTCACCGTGCTCCCCTTCCTTTTCGACTTTCACTCTTCTCGTCTCCAGAGTGCCCTGCCGGGCCTACACTCGGCAGGAGTCTGTGCACTACAAGTGCGGGTCAGCGGAGGGTGATTGGCTGTGGCCAATGGTTCACGGCAGGCGGCTTGGGAGTTCTTCGGGACGGAGCTGAAGCGACGTCGCGAGGACGCGGGGATCACTCAGGCGGAACTGGGCTTGAGGGTTTTCGTGTCCGGTGGGTACATCGGCCAGTTCGAACAGGCCATTCGGAAACCGCAATTGGATGTTGCGCAACGGATTGATGAAATACTACAAACCGATGGCTTTTTCGAACGGCTCTGGAAAAAGCTCATCAAGGAGCAGCCATACACGGAGTACTTCGCACACGTGGTGGAGCTGGAGCGGCTGGCGACAGAGATCTGCGAGTACGCGCCGACGGTGATTCCGGGGCTGCTCCAGACGCGGGAGTACGCGCGAGCGGTGTTCCTGGCGGGCAATCCACTGGCCACCGACGAGTACATCGAAGAGTTGGTCAGAGGGCGCATGGACCGGACGCAGCTCCTCAAGGACGCCACACGCCCCGTGTATTGGGCAGTTCTGCACGAGACGGCCCTACGCATCCCGGTCGGCGACGCCGGGGTCATGTCGCACCAGTTGGACCACATCGCGACGCTGCTGCGGGAGCGCGCAGTGATACTGCAGGTGCTGCCCTTCGCGGCGGGAGCGCACCCGGCCATGGGCAAGATGATGAAGCTCATGGAGTTCGAGGACGCACCGCCGACCGCCTATACAGAGGGGATGTTGTCGGGGAACCTGCTGGACGAACCGGCGGTGGTGAAGCGGGTCCGGGCGTCCTACGATCACATCAGGGCCGCCGCGTTGTCGCCGGAGGCGACCCTGGCCCTGATCGAGTCGGTGGCGGAGGACTACAGACGATGCGCGAGTACGGCCTGAGCAACGCCCGCTGGCGCAAGAGCAGCCACAGCGGCGGCAGCGGCGGGGAGGACTGCGTCGAGGTCGCGTACGACTTCCAGGGCGCCGCCAGCTGGCGCAAGAGCAGCCACAGCGGCGGCGACGGCGGGGAGGACTGCGTCGAGGTCGCCGACGGATTCCCCGGCGTCGTCCCGGTACGTGACAGCAAGGTGCCCGGTGGGCCCGTGCTGTTCGTCGGGTCGGTCGCCTGGACGGAGTTCATCCGTACCGTCGGGGTCGCCCCAAGCTGAGCCTGGCCGGGGTGATGGTGTCCCGGGCGGCTCTCGGGCTCCGGGGCAACCCTGAGCACCGCGGTGGGGGTAACCCCTCCCAAGAAAACGGGAGTTACCCGGATGTGGCGAACCGTCAGGTTCCGCGAGGCTCGTTCGCATGACGCAGATCAAGAGAAACGCCGCCCTCGTCGCCACCTCCGCCGTACTCCTCGGTCTCACCGCCCCGCTCACCACGTCCGCGTCCGCCGCCACACCCTCGCTCCCGTGGGCGAAGTGCGCGGGCACCGGCCTCGACCCCCGGCAGCAGTGCGCGACCGTCGAAGTCCCGATGGACTACGCCGACCCGCGCGGCCGGAAGATCGATGTCGTCGTCTCCCGGATCCCCGCCGAGGACCCTGACGCCCGCCGTGGGGCGCTGGTGCTGATCCCGGGCGGGCCCGGCGGGTCCAGCCTCGACAATCCTTCCGGCAAGGGCCAGAAGCTCCCGCAGGACGTACGCGACGCCTACGACCTCATCGGCTTCGCCCCGCGCGGACTCGCACCCTCGACCCCCGTCAGCTGCGGCCTGGAGCACGGCGACCTCGCCCTCTCGAAGCTGCGGCCCTGGCCCGCCCCGGACGGTTCCGTCGCCGGGAACATGGTCACCGCCCGTCGCATGGCGGACGCCTGCGTGCGCAACGGCGGTGACCTGATGAGGCACCTCAGCACCGCCAACGAGGCCCGCGACCTCGACCGCATCCGGGTGGCACTCGGCGAGCGGAAACTCTCGGCGTGGGGAGTGTCGTACGGAACGTATGTCGGCTCGGTCTACGGCCAGTTGTTCCCGCACCGCACCGACCGGATCGTCCTCGACAGCAACGACGACCCCGACCCCGACCGCGTCTCCCGTGCCTGGCTCGCCGGGCACGAGCAGGGCGTCGAGGACACGTTCCCCGAGTTCGCGAAGTGGGCATCGGCGCCAGGCAACCCGGACCGGCTGGCGGACACGGCGGCAGAGGTGCGGCCGCTGTTCCTGGCCCTGGCCGCCCGGCTCGACCGTGAGCCGATCCCCTGGCCGGGCGCCAATCCGGAGGAGCTGAACGGCAACGTCCTGCGCCAGACCCTGCTGGACAGCCTCTACGACCCGGACGACTTCCCGGCCCTGGCGAAGCTGATCCTGGCCGCCTGGGAAGGAACCGTTCCGCCCGCGCCCGCCGCTCCCCCGGAGTCCGTGCTGCAGAACGTCGCCGGCGTCGGCGCGGGGACCCTGTGCAACGACGTCGCCTGGCCCACGTCGGCCGCCCACTACCAGAAGGGCGCCGATCAGAGCCGGGCCGCGTATCCGCTGACCGCCGGCATGCCCCGCAACGCGATGCTCTGCGCCGCCTGGCCGTACCCGCCGAAGGAGCCGGCGGTGCGGATCACCGACCGCGGGCCGTCCAACATCCTGCTCGTACAGAACGAACGGGACGTCGCCACCCCGCTCGCCGGCGCCCTGAAGCTCCGCCGCGCCCTCGGCGACCGTGCCGTGATGGTCACCGTCAACTCCACCGGCCACGACGCCTACCTCGACAACGGCAACGCGTGCGGGGACGAGACGGTGTCCCGCTTCCTGGCCACGGGAGAGCGGCCGGACGCGGACGTCTACTGCGACTGACGATTACTGCGACTGACCTCTATCGCGACCGACGGGGCGACCGGCACGCCCCGGCATAGCGACGGGCCAGCGCGTGGAAGGCCTCCTTCGGCTCCCAGTGCCACCCCGCTTCCGGGTCGTCCGGGCGGTCCTTGAGCGTCTTGGTGATGCTGTAGCTCGCCAGGTCAAGGTCGTGACGCGGGTCGTCGGGGCGGTGCGGGGCGTCCGGGCTGACGAACTCGAAGGCCATCGCCGCGTACAGGCCCATGGACTCGAAGACGTCGAGCAGGTCCGTCAGGTAGGCGGCCTGGACGCGTTCGCTGCGGACCGGGTCGCCCTTGATCTCCGGCGGGTCCTTCTCGTAGTCGACGATGCCCCAGCCCATGCCGCCCGCCTCGGGGGCACCGACGTACGTGCAGGTGCCGAACTCGGTGATCGCCAGGGGCTTGCCCCAGCGGAGGAACTTCCTCAATTCCCGCACGTACGCGCCCCGGTCGCGGAAGGACGAGTAGTAGTCGATGCCGACGACGTCGAAGAGGTTCCAGTCGACCGTGTCGTCCTGGGCGGCGGCATAGCTCAGCCGGCCGCGGAAGACCGAACGGCCCACCTGCGCCGCCTTCGCCGTGAAGCGGTCCAGGCGGCGCTGCATGAGCTCCCAGTCGACCGTGCCGTTCCGCAGGTTCTCGATCCGCTCCAGGACGTTCTCCCCCGGCACGATCCCGGGCACGAACAGCCAGAACTCGCAGCCCACACTGAGGTCCACGCTCGCGCCCTGCCGCCGCAGCCGCTCCGCGAACCGCCCGGTCTCCGCGAGGTGTTCGAGGATGTCCCGCTCCGGAACGTCCCCGAGGGTCGGCTGGAGCCACACGTGCAGTCCGCGCTCGGCGGCCTCGGCGGCGGTCGCGGTCAGGCGCTCGACGCCGTCGCCGGTGACGTCGAGGGTGTCGGCGTGCAGGTCCTCGCGGATCGCGCGGACGTCGGCGCGCATCCGGGCGGTGCTGAAGGCCGTGCCGGGGGTCTCGCCGGCGCCGACGGTGTAGACGACGCCATGGTGCCTCAGCCCGCGTCCGGTCGCCTCGGCCGGGCGGGCGGGCAGTGTCGCCGCCGCGACTCCCAGGGCCGCCGCCCCGGCCAGGAACTGTGCTCGGTTGATCCCCTTCGTCTTCTCCATGCCGACACTGTGCCGAGCGGGGGGCACGCACCGCTGTCCTCCGATGGTCTACGTCCCCGCAACCAAGGGATGAGATCCGGCGTCGGTCACTGGAGAGATCGTCGACGCACATCAAGCGAAGGAGAGCGAGATCTTAGGCTCCGCACAGTCCCCGATGACCCGGCGCACCCTCCTCGCGGCCGGCACCGCCACCGCGGCCACCCTGCTCACCGGCGTGCCCGCGCACGCCACCGGCGACCCGGGCGCGGGCATCACCGCCCGCCTCCGCCGCCTGGAGGAACAACACGGCGCCCGTCTGGGCGTCTTCGCCCACAACCTCGCCACGAGGCGGACCGTCCGGCACCGCGCCGACGAGCTGTTCCCGATGTGCTCCCTGTTCAAGACGCTCGCGTCCGCGGCCGTCCTGCGCGACCTGGATCGCAGCGGCGAGTTCCTGGCCCGCCGGATCCACTACACGGAGGCCGACCTGCCGGCGACGGGTTCCGACAAGACCAGGGAGCACCTGGCCGAGGGCATGACCGTCGCCGAACTCGCCGAGGTGGCCATCACCTACAGCGACAACGGCGCGGGCAACCTCCTCCTGCGCAAGCTCGGCGGCCCCACCGCGATCACCCGTTTCGCCCGCTCCCTGGGTGACCCGGTGACGCGCCTCGACCGCTGGGAGACGGACCTCAACTCGGCCGAGCCGTGGCGGATCACGGACACGACGAGCCCGTACGCCATCGGCCGCACGTACGGCCGACTGGTCCTCGGCGACGCGCTGAACCGCGAGGACCGCGCCCTCCTCACGCACTGGCTGCTGAACAACACGACCAGCGTCAAACGCTTCCGCGCGGGCCTCCCGGCGACCTGGACGATCGCCGACAAGACGGGCTCCGGCTCCTACGGCACCGCCAACAACGTGGGCATCGCCTGGACCGGCACCGGCGCCCCCGTCGTCCTGTCCGTCCTGTCGACGAAGCCCGACAAGGACGCGGAATGGGACAACGAGTTGGTCGCCCGGACGGCGGCGCTGCTGGCCGAGGCCCTCAGCTGACCGGGAAGTACTGCCTCGGTGTCACGCCCACCAGCCGGTGGAACGCGGCGGTGAAGGAGCTGGCCGTGGCATGGCCGACCCTCGACCAGGCGGGTCTGCCGGCCCGCCTGGGGGAGGCCGGCTTCACGGACGTGTCCGTCGACACGCACCCCGCAAGCGGCGGCCTACGCTTCCGCGCCCGCCGCCCCTGAACCCGCCGCCGTCCCTGAACCCGCCGCCGCCCCGAACCGCCGTACGTACCGCGCCTGCCACGGCGTCTCCACCGCGTGCCGGTCGTAGTGGCGGCGGACATACGCGACGGCTTCCCCGGCCGGCACGCCGTCCAGCACCGCGAGGCAGGCGAGCGCCGTGCCCGTACGGCCGCGTCCGCCGCCGCAGGCGAGCTCCACACGCTCACCGGCTGCCCGTTCCCAGGCCTCGGTGAGGACCGCGCGGGCGGTCCCGCGGTCGGCGGGCAGCCGGAAGTCGGGCCAGCGCAGCCAGCGGGACTCCCAGTGCACCGGGGGCGGTTGCCGGCCGAGCAGATAGACGCCGTACGACGGGCTCGGCGCCCCCGGTGCGAGGGGGTGCCGCAGTCCCCTGCCCCGCACCAGCCGACCGGAAGGCAGCCGCAGCACCCCGGCGTCCCGTTCGTCCCACAGCTCCATACTCCCCATGGGCCCATTCGAACCCGGTGCCGGACGCCGGGCAACCGAATCCGGGAGAACGGTGGTCTGGGGGGCGAGGGAGGGTGCTTGATGCAGGCCGAACAAGAGGCCCAGTTCCAGGAGTTCGTCAGAGCCCGGTGGTCCCGGCTCGTACGGACCGCGTATCTGCTCACCGGCGACGTGCACCACGCCGAGGACCTGACGCAGACGGCGCTGGCGAAGGCGTACCGCTCCTGGCGGCGCGTGTCGCGCAGCGACAGCCCGGAGGCGTACGTCCGCCGGATGCTGGTCAGCTGCAACAGCGACCGGTTCCGCAAGCGGCGCGTCACGGAGTCACTGACCGCGGCGCCACCGGAGGTGGCGGGACGCGACGAGGCCGTGGCACGGGTCGACGAGCGCGGTGTCCTGATCGGCGCGCTGGCCGGGCTGCCGCCGAAGCAGCGGGCGGTGATCGTCATGCGGTACTGGGAGGACCTGTCCGAGGCGGAGGTCGCCGAGATGCTCGGCTGCTCCCCCGGCACGGTGAAGAGCCAGGCGTCCAAGGGGCTGGCGAAGTTGCGTACGTATCCGGGGCTCGCGCGGGCCATGGACGGGGCCGAGCGCGGTCACACGTCGTCCGCGGGCACGTCGTCCGTGGGACAGGGAGGAACCAGGTGAGCGAGGAACAAGGGCAGGGCCAAGGTCCGGAGGCCGGGGGAGGCTTCGAGGAGCAGCTGCGTGGGCTGCTCGCCGAGGACGCCTACACGATCCGGCCCTCGCCCGCGCCGTACCCCGCGATCCGGCGGCGGGGCGTGGTGGAGCGGCGGCGCCGGGTGGCGGCGGCCGGGGCGGTCCTGGTGACGCTGGCGGCGGTGCCGGTGGGGGCGTACGCGGTGGGCGGTTCGGGCGGGGGGTCGGTCACGGCGTCGCCGCAGTCGTCGGCCAGCGCCTCGCGGGCGGCGTCACCGACGCCCACGCCCACGCCCACGGCGACTTCCTCGGGACCGGCCGGGCCGGCCACGCCGGGGCAGCTGCTCGACGGGATCACGTTCGCGCAGGCCGCGGACGGGCTGGAGAAGTGTTTCGGCTACGCCCTGGAGCGGGAGCGGAACGGCGGGGTCCCCTTGAACCTGGGTTCGTCCGACAGCTACCGGATCATCCTGGCGATGAACAGCACCGGCGACCAGAACTCGCCCGGTGACGGCGTGTACGTCGTCGCCGTGCGGGAGAAGCCGGAGGAGACCCGGATCATCTGCAGCATCAAGGACGGCGAGGCCTCGGGGCTCGACGTCGGCGGAAGCGACCGGCTGCCGGGCTCCCCGTCCGTGGTGGCCGACTCCAACGGCGGCAGGCTGTACCGGCAGTCGCTCATCGACAAGGGCAACTGGAAGCTGCCGTTCCGCTGGGGGTTCATCGGCACGGTGGAACCGTCGGTGGCCAAGGTGACCGTCTCCTACGGCGACGACACCAGCGAGGCCGTCCTCGACCGCGACTGGTTCATCGCGTCCGGCGTCCTGAACCAGCAGGTCACCATGGCTCCCCACGTCAGGGGGTACGACGCCGGCGGCAAGCTCGTCTACGACTCCGACGAGGACACGACCTACCAGAAGACCCTCTGGTAACGGACACGGCCAAGGGGCGCCGCACAGGGGTCGGCGCCCCCTTGCCCGCCACGGGGGTCTCCTGACCCCACCAGAGGGCTCCGCCCCCTGGACCCCCCGCCTTCGCCCACCCACCACCCGACTCGGTGGGGCGAGAGGTGACCCTTTCACCCGACCGAGACGGGTGGTGGGTGGGCATAGGCCGGGGGTCTGGGGGCGGAGCCCCCAGGCACGGGCGCCCCCACCGGGTGGATGAAGACTCAGGAGGGCGGAGCCCTCAAGGACGCGCGCCCCCGGCGGGAGTCGTCATCCGCCGCCCCCCGGCGTCACCATCCCCGACTCGTACGCCACGATCACCAGTTGGGCCCGGTCCCGCGCCCCCAGCTTCCCCATGATCCGGCTGACGTGCGTCTTCGCGGTCAGCGGACTCAGCCCCAACGCCCCCGCGATCTCCGTGTTGTTGAGGCCCCGCGCGACCAACGCCAGCACCTCGCGCTCACGCTCCGACAGGCACTCCGGCCCGCCGCCGCCCACCACCGGCGCCGAAGGACTCCGCAGGAACCGCTCGATCAGCCGGGCCGTCGGCCCCGGCGACAGCAACGCCTCCCCCGCCGCCACGGTACGGATCGCGTCGAGGAGTTCGGCCGGCCGCGTGTCCTTCACGAGGAACCCGGCCGCCCCGGCCCGCAGCGCCTCGACGATGTTCTCGTCCGTGTCGTAGGTCGTGAGGACCAGCACCTTCACGGCCGCCAGGTCCTCGTCCGCCGCGATCAGCCGGGTCGCCTCGATGCCGTCGAGGTCGAGCATGCGGACGTCCATCACGACGAGATCGGCACGGGCGCCGCGCGCCAGCTCGACCGCCTCCCGCCCCGTACCGGCCTGCCCGACCACCTCCATGTCCCGCGCCGACTCGACAAGCATCGCGAACGCCTCCCGCACCAGGGTCTGGTCGTCGGCGAGCAGTACGCGGATGGTCATCCGGTTCCCCCTCCCAGCGGCAGCACCGCGGCCACCTCGAACCCGCCCCGCCCTCGCGGCCGTGGTCCGGCGTCGAGTGTGCCACCGACGCTGCGGGCCCGCTCCCGCATCCCGACCAGCCCGTACCCGGGGGTGCCGCCGGGCGTGGGCCCGGTGCCGTCGTCGGTCACCGACAGGTGCAGGGCGCCCTCGTCCTCGTACATCCGGACGGACACGGAGGGTTCGGGCCCGGCGTGCCGTACCGCGTTGGTCAGCGCCTCCTGCACGATCCGGTACGCGGCCGCGCCCACCGCGGGCGGCGCCTGCCGGACCCGGACGTCGGGCTCGACGCGCGCGCCCGCGAGCCGCGCCGCCGCCACCAGGTCGGGTACGCCGTCGAGGCCCGGCAGCGGGCCGCGCGCGTCGCCGTGTTCGCAGGCCCGGAGCACCTCCAGCGTCGTACGGAGTTCCCCGCGCGCGCTCCGGCAGGTCTCGGAGATGTCGTCGAGGGCCTTGGCGACCGTCTCCCGGTCGAGACGCTCGGGGTCGGCGGCCAGGACGTGGGCGGCGACGGAGGTCTGGACGCCGATGAGGGTGATGCTGTGGGCGAGCAGGTCGTGCAGGTCACGGGCGATGCGCAGCCGCTCCTCCGCGACCCGGCGGCGGGCCTCCTCCTCGCGGGTGCGTTCGGCGCGGTCGGCGCGGTCCACGATCGAGGCGACGTACTGGCGGTAGTAGCGGACGTCCACGCCGCAGAAGAGCACGGCGATGATCCAGCCGGAGATCCGCAGCAGTTCGACGGCCTGCTTGGTGTCGACGGTGAGCATCACGCTCAGGGAGATGACGAGGACGACGGCTCCCGTCAGGATCGTGCGCAGGGGCCGGCCGGTGACCGCGACCGTGTACAGCGCGGTGAAGGCCGCCGGGGTCGGGGCGCTGTGGTTGTTGTCGAGCGCGTGGTACGGCACGACCAGCGCCACCACCACGGCGAGGACGAGCAGCGGGCGGCGCCGCCGCCACACGATCGGCACGTGCAGGGCGAGCAGCAGGGTCCAGCCGAGCGCGTCCGGGCGGCGGCCGTCGTCGGTGAACAGACCGATGCACACGGCGGCCACGAGGAGCACGAGCACGAGGAACGCGTCGTTGCGGGTGCCGTGCGGGGCGCTGCGGGGGTCGCGGTGGAACGCCGCGATGATCCGGTCGCTGAGGCTGGGGCGGCTGGTCTCCTGCACGGGCTCATCCTCCGCCCGGAGGGCGTCCCTCCGGGAGAGGAGGGACGCCCGGGCGGTGTGCGAGCGGCTCACACCGGCTCCGGCTGGCGTGCCGGCCGCTCCGGCTCCGGGCTCCGCGACAGCTTCCCGGGCCACCACACCGTCCGGCCGAGCAGCACGCTGGCGGTGGTCACCAGGTAGGTCCGGACGAGGAAGGTGTCGAGGAGAACGCCGACCGCGATGACGAAGCCGAGTTCGACGAGCCCCACCAGCGGCAGCGTGGTGAGCACGGCGAAGGTCGCGGCGAGCACGACGCCCGCGGAGGCGATGACCCCGCCGGTGGTGCGCAGGGCGGTGAGTGCGGCGGCCTCCGGTTCGGCGCCCGCGAGGGACTCCTCGCGCATCCGGTGCATCAGGAAGATGCCGTAGTCGACGCCCAGCGCCACCAGGAAGACGAAGGACAGCAGCCCGAGCCCGGGGTCGGTGCCCCCGAAGCCGAGCACCGGCCCGAAGACCAGTGCCCCGATGCCGAGCGCGGCGCCCCACACGGCGACCACCGCGGCCAGCAGCAGCAGCGGCGCGACGAGGCTGCGCAGCAGGAACACGAGGATCACGAACACCGCGGCGAGCACCAGCGGCACGATCACCGTGCGGTCCCGGGACTCGCTGTCGGCCAGGTCGATCTGCTGGGCACTGGGTCCGCCGACGTAGGAGTCGTCGAGGCCGTCGCGCAGGGCCTCGATGGTCTTCGTCTCGGCCGCCGACTCGGGGGCGGCGGTGGTGAAGACGGAGATCTCGGTCCAGCCTCCCCCACTCTCGGCTTCGCTCGAGCGGGGGGACCCCCATCCACTGCGTCCGGCGGCCGCCTCGGCGACGCCGTCGGTGGTGCGGGCCTGTCCCAGGACGGCCTCCGCCTTGTCGGTGGGGGCGATGACGGTGACCGGACGGCTGCTGCGCTCGGGATACGCGCGGGCCAGTGTCTGCATCGCGGCGATCGACTCGGGCTTCTCGGTGAAGGAGTCCTCCTGCTTGAGGCCTCCGGGCAGGTTGAGGGCGCCGAGGGCGAGCGCTCCGAGAAGGACGGCACCGCCCGCGAGGACGGCGGCCGGCCTGCGGGTGGCCGAGGTGCCCATCGCGGCGAACAGGGAGCGGCGGGTCTTGGGAGTGCTGCCGAAGGCCGGGATCAGCGGCCAGAAGATCCGGCGCCCGAACAGCACGAGGACCGCGGGCAGGAGGGTGGTCATGGCCACCAGCGCGGCGAGCACGCCGACCATGCCGACCGGCCCCATGCCGCTGCTGCTGTTCAGGTCTGCGGCGAGCAGGCACAGCAGCCCGGCCGCGACGGTCCCGGAGGAGGCGAGGATCGCCGGCCCGCAGCCGCGCAGGGCGGTGCGCATGGCGTCGTACGGCCGCTCGTGGCGGCGTAGCTCCTCGCGGTAGCGGGAGATGAGCAGGAGGGCGTAGTCGGTGCCGGCGCCGAGGACGAGGATGGTCATCACGCCGCCGCTCTGGCCGGTGATGGTCACGTCGAACAGTTCGTGCAGGCCGTATCCGGCGGCCATCGCGAGCGCGGCGGCGACTCCCGCGACGGCGAGCGGGACCAGCCACAGGAACGGGCTGCGGTAGATGAGGATCAGCAGCACGGTGACCACGCCGAGGGTGGCCAGCAGCAGGGTGCCGTCGATGGTTTCGAACACCTTGCTCATGTCGGTGTTGAGCGCGCCGGGCCCGCCGACCTCGACGCTGAGCCCGCCCGTGCCCTCGGCGATGTCGCGCACGCCGTCCACGAAGGCGTTCCGGGCCTCCTCGTCCTGGCCGGGCTGGGTGCTGGAGACCGAGTACATGAGGGTGGAGCCGTCCTCGGACGGGATGCCCCGCGCCGTGCCGGAGAGCTCGTAGGCGCCGTCGACCTCGGCGACCTGGTCGGCCGCCGTCTTGCGGTCGGCGGAGGTGAGCCCGCCGTCCCGGTGGTACACGAGCACCAGGTCGGTGGACTCGCCGCCCGGCAACGCGTCCTGGATCCTCGCCACCTGGGTGGAGTCCGCGCTGTCGGGCAGGTAGTCGACCGCCCGGTTCTGCTGTACGTCGCTGAACTTCCCGGCGAGCGGTCCGACGAGCACGAGCGCGGCCAGCCACAGGCCGAGCACCGCCCAGGGCACTGCGCGCCGTCGCCGTGTACGTGTCCTTGCGGTCCCCATGATCGGGCCCCCCTCCGGTCGGGTGTCTGGGTCGTTTCCAGACTTCCGGCGGGGAGGGGGCGATGCGTCGGGCGGGAGGGCGAGTTGCGGGGTACTGCCCGGGGTGACGGGCGGGCGGGGATTACTCCCCGGGGAGTATCAGGACGGCGTTCGCGCCGACACCAGCAGCCGGGTCACGTCGTCCGCGCAGATGGTCAGGGCGGCGCCCACCGTCGTCAGGACGTCGCGCTCGGCCGGGGTGTACGGGCCGTCGGCGAGGGCGATCCGGGCGCCCTGCAGCAGGATCGATTCGCGGCCGGCGGGAGCGAGGTGCGGGGCCAGCGGGTCCAGCGCCTCGTGCAGCTCTATGGCCAGCCCGGTCCCGCACGGGCGGCCGTAGACCCGCCCGGTGTCCAGGGCCAGCGCCTCGACCAGGGCGTTCAGCTGCTCCTCCGTGCAGTCGTCGAAGCCGGCGGCGCGCACGGTGGCCGCGGCGGCCTCCAGGGACGTACGGGAGCAGGTGCCGCCCGCGGACAGCACCGCGAGGGCGACCGTGTGGACGGCGTCGCGGAGCATCGCGGAGAAGCGGGTGGTCGTGGGGTGGTCGAGGACGTCGGTGCCGAAGTGGCGGCGGCAGGCCGCGCACTCCACGACGGGGCCGGTCTCGCCGCGCGGCAGCACGGGCACGCCGAGAAGAGTGAAGCGGCGGTGTCCGGTCAGCCGCTGGAAGTTGCGGTCGCCACCGCAGCCGGGGCAGAAGAACTCCCCGTCGCCTACGGGCGTCCACGCGGTTCGGATGCCCAGGAGGCGCACAGGTCTGGCAGCACGGCCGTCTCGTCCCCGTCCTGGCAGCACGTCAGCACCTCCGTAACTCCCCCGCAGCCTTCAGGGCGCGGGCGGTGCCCCCACCGGCAACATCGCCGCGCTTGCGTGATGTTAGCCACATCCGCGACCTGGCGTCAGTACCCGTGACGAGACCTTCCCGTGACCTGCACACGGATTGGCCTGTATACGACGGGACAGGACGGGACCCCGCCCGCCGGACAAATGGCGAACGGGGCCCCAAACCGCCGGTGAGGCTGGTCAGCGAGCCGCGCGGTTGACGGCCGAGACGACCGCCTTCAGCGAGGCGCGTGTCGTGTTCGCATCGATGCCGATGCCCCACAGAACCTTGTCGTCGATCGCGCACTCGATGTAAGAGGCGGCCTGCGCGGACGCGCCCTCACTCATCGTGTGCTCCTGGTAGTCGAGCAGCCGGGCGTCGATGCCGACGGACTGCAGGGCGTCGAAGAAGGCCGAGATCGGGCCGTTGCCGGTACCGGTCAGGACCGTGTCGACGCCGTCGACCGTCGCCTCGACGCGCAGCGTGTCCACGCCGTCGGTGTCGGTCGTCGACTGGCCGTTCTTGACCTGAATCCGGCCCCACGGGTTGTCGGGGTTGGGCAGGTACTCGTCCTGGAACGTCGCCCAGATGGCGCCACCGGTGACCTCGCCGCCCTCGGCGTCCGTCTTGGCCTGGATGAGCTTCGAGAACTCGATCTGCATCCGGCGCGGCAGGTCCAGCTTGTGGTCGTTCTTCAGGACGTACGCGATACCGCCCTTGCCGGACTGCGAGTTGACCCGGATGACCGCCTCGTAGGAGCGGCCGACGTCCTTCGGGTCGATCGGCAGGTACGGCACGGCCCACTCGATGTCGTCGACGGTGACGCCCTTGGCGGCCGCGTCGGCCTCCATCGCGTCGAAGCCCTTCTTGATGGCGTCCTGGTGGGAGCCGGAGAAGGACGTGTAGACCAGGTCGCCCACGTACGGGTGGCGCGGGTGGACCTCCATCTGGTTGCAGTACTCCCACGTACGACGGATCTCGTCGATGTCGGAGAAGTCGATCTGCGGGTCGACGCCCTGGGAGAAGAGGTTCATGCCCAGGGTGACCAGGTCGACGTTGCCGGTGCGCTCGCCCTGCCCGAACAGGCAGCCCTCGACGCGGTCGGCGCCGGCCATCAGCGCCAGCTCGGCGGCGGCGACGGCGGTGCCGCGGTCGTTGTGCGGGTGGACGGAGATGACGACGTGCTCGCGGCGGGAGATGTTGCGGCTCATCCACTCGAAGCGGTCCGCGTGCGTCGACGGGGTCGAACGCTCCACCGTGGCAGGCAGGTTGAGGATGATCTCGCGGCCCGGACCGGGCTGGTAGACGTCCATCACCGCCTCGCAGACCTCCAGCGCGAAGTCCAGCTCGGTGTCGGTGAAGATCTCCGGGCTGTACTGGTAGCCGAACTCCGTCTCCGGGCCCAGCAGTTTCTCGGCGTACTCCATCACCAGGCGGGTGCCGTCGACGGCGATCTGCTTGATGTCGTCCTTGGAGCCGCGGAAGACCACGCGGCGGAAGACGGGAGCGGTGGCGTTGTACAGGTGCACGGTGGCGCGCTTGACACCCTTCAGCGACTCCACGGTCCGCTCGATCAGGTCCTCGCGGGCCTGAGTCAGTACGGAGATGGTGACGTCGTCGGGGATGGCGCCGGGCTCCTCGACGATGGAGCGCACGAAGTCGAAATCGGTCTGGCCGGAGGCCGGGAAGCCGACCTCGATCTCCTTGTAGCCCATCTTGACCAGCTGGTCGAACATCCGGCGCTTGCGCTCGGGCGACATCGGGTCGATCAGGGCCTGGTTGCCGTCGCGCAGGTCCGTGGAGAGCCAGCGGGGGGCGGCGGTGATCCGGTTGTTCGGCCAGGTGCGGTCCGGGATGTCGACCTGGTCGTACTGGCCGTACTTGTGGATCGGCATGGAACTGGGCTGCTGGCGGTTGGCCATGATGCGGGGGCTCCTCGAGGGCGGGTCCGGAAGGACGGCCGACGGCGCAACGCCAAAACTCCGCGGGGAGGGGGTCGGCCTCGGTTACAGGCCCTCGCCGCGGCAGCTAAGGAGAAGCAGCCCGAATCGCATGATGCTCCGCAGCCTAGCCGAGCCACGCCGGTCACGTGGGCCTGTATCAGTATGCGGGACCCCAGGGATCAATGGGACAAAAAGTGCGCCATACCACTTAGCTACGGAGAGTGAGACTCCTTATCCCTACATTTCACCAATCATGGTTGCCTCTAGTGACAGCGGCATGACGCAGTGCAAGGGTGCCGGGCATGACGACCCACGGGGGCTTCGAGCCCGTCTTCTGCACGATCGTCCCACCCCATGTCCTCGACAAGCTCGCCCGCAACGAGGACCCCGCCCTGTCCGGCCCCGCCCGGCGCACCCTGATGCGCGACGCCCAGGAACGCGGCCGCCGCCGGGTGACCACCGAGTACGGCCTGGCCGCCGCCGCTCCGACGGCGAAGGCACCGTCGCAGCGGCCGCTGCGCACCGTCTACGACGCCGGCCGGCAGACCGTCCTGCCCGGCACGAAGGTGCGCGGGGAGGGCGAGGACCCCGGCCAGGACGCCACGGTGAACCGCGCCTACTCCGGCCTCGGCGCCACCTTCGACCTCTTCCTCAAGGCCTACGGCCGCCACTCGATCGACGGCGACGGCCTGCCCCTGGACGCCACCGTCCACTACGACGAGAAGTACGGCAACGCCTTCTGGAACGGCGAACAGATGGTGTTCGGTGACGGCGACGGCGAGATCTTCCTCGACTTCACCATCCCGATCGACGTCATCGGCCACGAGCTGGCCCACGGCGTCACGCAGTACACCGCGAACCTCACCTACTTCGGCCAGCCGGGCGCCCTCAACGAGTCGATGTCCGACGTCTTCGGCTCGCTCATCAAGCAGTACACGCTCGGCCAGACCGCCGCCGAGGCCGACTGGCTGATCGGCGCGGGCCTGCTCGCCCCGAGCGTGACCGGCAAGGCCCTGCGCTCCATGAAGGAACCGGGCAGCGCCTACGACGACGACGTCCTCGGCAAGGACCCGCAGCCCGCGACCATGGACGACTACGTCCGCACCGGCCGCGACAACGGCGGCGTCCACATCAACTCCGGCATCCCCAACCACGCCTTCTACCTGGCCGCCACCGCCCTCGGCGGCCACGCCTGGGAGAAGGCGGGACAGATCTGGTACGACGCCCTGTCCGGCGGCGAGCTGACCGAGCGCGCCTTCTTCGGCGACTTCGCCAAGCTGACCGTCAAGGCGGCACGCGAGCGCTTCGGCGACGGCGGCGAGGAACTCCAGGCCGTGGCGAAGGCCTGGGAGCAGGTCGGGGTGCGCATTCTCTGACTCCGTACTAGACAGGGACCCATGCGTATTCAGGTGAGGCGCACGGGCGGGTTCGCGGGCATCGAGCGGTACGCCGAGGTGGACACCTCGGGCCGGGCCGATGCCCACGAATGGCACGCCCTGGCCGAGAAGGCACTCGCCGCCGGCCGGGGCACACCGCCCATCGGGGTGCCGGACGGCTTCAGCTACCAGATCACCGTGGACGGGAGGACGGTGTACGCGTCCGATCCCCGGCTGACGGAGGAGCAGCGGACGCTGATCTCGAGGGTTCTCAAGGAAGGCGCGTAACTCGTTGTTCACGCCTGTCCGTTGACTTCCGTACCCGCCAGTACGGATGATCCGGCGCATGGCGACGAACCCGATACCCCGGCTTCCTGCGTTCCCCGACGGCTTCCTGTGGGGCGTCTCGACCTCGGCCCACCAGATCGAGGGAGCGGCCGACCTGCGCGAGCCGTCCGTCTGGGACGCCTTCGCGGCCGAGCCCGGACGGGTGAAAGACGGCTCCACGGCGGCGGTGGCCTGCGACCACTACCACCGCTACCGCGAGGACGTGGCCCTGCTGGCCGGCCTGGGCGTGGACGCGTACCGCTTCTCGGTCTCCTGGCCGCGGGTGCGGGCCGAGGGTGGCCTGGACTTCTACGACCGCCTGGTCGACGAGCTGTGCGCGGCGGGCGTACGTCCGGTCCCGACCCTCTTTCACTGGGACCTGCCGCTGGCCCTCCAGGAGGCGGGCGGCTGGCTGGATCGGGACACAGCATCGCACTTCGCGGAGTACGTGTCGCTCGTGGCCGGCCGTCTCGGCGACCGCGTGCAGAAGTGGATCACGATCAACGAGCCCGCCGAACACACGCTGTTCGGCCACGCGCTGGGTGCGCACGCGCCGGGCAAGCAGCTGATGTTCGACTCGCTTCCGGCCGCCCACCACCAGCTCCTCGGCCACGGTCTCGCCGTACAGGCCCTGCGCGCGTCCGGCGCCACGGACATCGGCATCGCCAACTCACACGGCCCGACGTGGCCGGCGTCCGAGGAGCCCGCGGACGTGGAAGCGGCCGGCTTCTACGACCTCCTCCTCAACCGCCTGTTCTCGGACCCGGTCCTGCTGGGCGAATACCCGGACGGACTGGGCGAGTTGATGCCGGGGGACGTGGCGGCGGACCTGAAGGTCATCGGGGAGCCGCTGGACTGGTACGGCATCAACTACTACGCCCCGACGCGCGTGGGCGCCCCGCAGGGCGAGGACATCGAGTTCGGCGGCCTGACGATCCCCGCCGAACTCCCCCTCTCGGTCCGCGAGATCGAGGGCGTCCCGACCACGGACTTCGGCTGGCCGGTGGTCCCCGAGGCCCTGACGGACCTCCTCACCACCTTCCGCACCCGCTACGCCGACCGCCTCCCCCCGATCGTCATCACCGAGAACGGCTGCTCGTACGACGGCATCGACGACCAGGCCCGCATCACCTACCTGGACGGCCACATCCGCGCCCTCCACCGGGCGGCGGAAGCGGGCGTGGACGTCCGCGGCTACTTCGTCTGGTCGCTCCTCGACAACTTCGAGTGGGCCGAGGGCTACGCACGGCGGTTCGGCCTGGTGCACGTGGACTACGAGACGTTGGCACGAACCCCGAAGGCGTCGTACACCTGGTACCAGAACCTGCTGAGGTCACGCGACTGACCCCGGTGGGGGCTCCGCCCCGGGGGTCGCGTTGTGGGTGCGTTTCGACCCACCGAGTCGGGTGGTGGGTGGGCATAGGCCCGGGGGTCTGGGGGCGGAGCCCCCAGAGACGGTCACCTGGACGGCGCCCCCTGGGGTGCGCGAACCGGCCTCAGAAGCCGAGCTTGCGCAGCTGGCGGGGGTCCCGCTGCCAGTCCTTCGCCACCTTCACATGGAGGTCGAGGTACACCGGCGTACCGAGCAGCGCCTCGATCTGCTTGCGGGACTTGATGCCGACCTCCTTGAGCCGCTTGCCCTTGGGCCCGATGATGATGCCCTTCTGGCTGGGCCGCTCGATGTAGACGAACGCGTGGATGTCGAGGAGCGGCTTGTCCGCGGGCCGGTCCTCGCGCGGCAGCATCTCCTCCACCACGACCGCGATGGAGTGCGGCAGCTCGTCACGCACACCCTCCAGCGCGGCCTCCCGGATCAGCTCCGCGATCATGACCTGCTCGGGCTCGTCGGTGAGGTCGCCCTCGGGGTAGAGGGCGGGGCCCTCCGGCAGGAGCGGGACGAGCAGGTCGGCCAGCAGGCTCACCTGCGTGTCGGCGACCGCCGACACCGGCACGATCTCCGCCCACTCGAACCCCAGCTCCTTGCCGAGCTGGTCGATCGCGATGAGCTGCTCGGCGAGCGTCTTGGAGTCGACGAGGTCCGTCTTCGTGACGATCGCGATCTTCGGCGTCTTCTTGATGGACGCCAGTTCCTTCGCGATGAAGCGGTCACCGGGGCCGAGCTTCTCGTTCGCGGGCAGACAGAAGCCGATCACGTCGACCTCGGCCCACGTCGTACGGACGATGTCGTTGAGGCGCTCCCCCAGCAGGGTGCGCGGCTTGTGCAGCCCGGGGGTGTCCACCAGGATCAGCTGAGCGTCGGGCCGGTGCACGATCCCTCGAACCGTGTGCCGCGTCGTCTGCGGCTGGTTCGCGGTGATGGCCACCTTCGTGCCGACCAGAGCATTCGTGAGGGTGGACTTGCCCGCGTTGGGGCGGCCCACGAAACAGGCGAAGCCCGCCCGGTGGACGGCCTCCGACGATTCCGACGGCTCGGATGACTGGCTGCGAACGCTCATGGGCCCCATTCTCCCTGATCCACGGAGCCCCGTCGTACAACCACCCGCACAAGCGTCCGTACAAGCTGCGGCTGGACCGGTCCGGACCTTACGGCGCACGCCCGGACGGCATACGATCACGGCGTCCTGGGCCACGGCGGCCCGGTCACCGCGTCCGTCTCCTCCGCGCAGAAGGTCAAGCCTCAGGCATGAAGCTCATCACCGCGATCATCAAGCCGTACCGCCTCGACGAGGTCAAGCACGCCCTGCAGGAAATGGGCGTGCACGGTCTGACCGTGACCGAGGCCAGCGGCTACGGCCGTCAGCGGGGCCACACCGAGGTGTACCGCGGCGCCGAGTACCAGATCGACCTGGTCCCCAAGGTGCGCATCGAGGTCGTCGTCGAGGACGCGGAATGCGACGTCGTGATCGACGCGATCGTCAAGGCCGCGCAGACGGGGAAGATCGGGGACGGCAAGGTGTGGGCGCTGCCGGTGGAGACCGTCGTCCGGGTGCGGACGGGCGAACGCGGCCCCGACGCGCTGTAGGCACGGGGCCGCGTTCACGCGGCTCAGTCGAACACGAACGGGCCCGGCGACTGCGGCCCGGTCGCCGTGCAGGTGATGGTGATCCCGAAGACGGTCATCTGCAGCGAACCGCCGAAGGCCTCCAGGGTGTCACCGGAGGCCACGGTGCCGGTGAGCGGGCCGACGTTGACGGGGTCGCCGGCCGCCATGGCCGCGTTCTTCGTGCCGGTGAAGGCGGTGGTGCCGCCGGCGGCGTTCACCAGGGTGAGGGTGGAGCTGATCGAGTCCTGTGCCAGGGCGATCGGCGCGGTGATCGCGGCGGAGTCGACGGTGACGGTGGCGGCGGTGCCGTCCTGTGTCGCCGTCAGGGTGGCCTCACCGCTGCCGAAGGTTCCGCAGTCGGCGGTGATGGTGGCGGTGTCCGGGGTGACGGCCACGGCCGTGGGTGCGAGTGCGAGTCCGGTGAGCGCGAGGGCTCCGACCGCGACTGTCACACCTGTTCCTGCTCGCTTGCCTCTCATGGGATCTCCGACTCCCTTCCCGAGTGGGGAAGTGCCATGTGGGGATGGACGGGAGAAATGCTGACGGTCCGTCAGAACTACTGGGTCCCATTGATGCGCATGAGGCGGACGACGACAAGGGCGAAATCCGGCCGGTCACTGCCCGCCCCGGCCCTCGGGCGGTGTCCGTTCACGTCCTGGTGCCGGATGGCCTGGTCAGCCCGCGGGAACCGTCACCCGCACGGCTCCGTCCGGCCCTGCCACCAGCACCGGCGTCTCGGGCCCGCCCAGATCCCGGACGGCCGCCCGGTCCTCCGGCGCCGCGGACTCCGCGTCCGTCACCACCGCGGCCGCCTCCAGGGACTTGGCGCCCGAGGCCACCGCCATCGCCACCGCCGTCCGCAGGGCGCTCAGCTTCAGCGAGTCGAGGTCGACGGTCCCGGCGACATACGTCCGCCCGGTCTCGTCGCGTACGGCCGCCCCCTCGGGCACACCGTTGCGGGCCCGCGCCGAACGGGCCAGGGTGACGATCTTGCGGTCCTCGGGGTCGAGCGCGCTGCTGTCGGTCATGAGGTGAGCATACGTAGCCGCAGGGCGGGGGAGCCCACTCGCCCCCGCCACCTTCCGGGTCCGCCGGGGCGGCTCAGGGGCGGTCGAGGCGGAGCCGGTCGGCGCGCGGAAGACCGGCCACCACCAGGTCGTACGAGTCCTCGACGAGCTCTCGCACCAGCCGGTCCGGAAGGTCGCCGTCGACCGTGACCGTGTTCCAGTGCCGCTTGTTCATGTGGTAGCCCGGGACGACGAGCCCGGGGTGCTCCTCACGGAGCCGCACCGCGTCGTCCGGGTCGCACTTGAGGTTCACCTTCAGAGGCCGCGCGTCGAGGCTCGTCAGGGCGAACAGCTTGCCCTGCACCTTGAAGACGGACGTCTCCGGGTTGAACGGGAAGTCCTCCACGGCCGCGTTGAAGGAGAGGCAGAACGCGCGCAGCTCCTGCGGGGTCACTCCGCCTTCGTCTCCTCGTCCGGGGCCGTGACCGGGTCCACCGGGATCACCGGCTCCACCAACACCGTCACGATCTTGTTCCGGCGGCCCGCGGCGGCCTCCGCCGTCAGCCGCAGCTCGCGCCCGTCGGGAAGCTTGACGACGGCCGACGCGCCGGCGATCGGGACCCGGCCCAGCGCCTTCGCCAGCAGCCCGCCGACGGTCTCCACGTCCTCGTCGTCGTACTCCTCCAGGCCGTACAGCTCGCCGAGGTCGGTGATGTCGAGACGGGCGGTGACACGGTGGCGTTCGTCGCCCAGTTCCTCCACCGGCGGGAGTTCGCGGTCGTACTCGTCGGTGATCTCGCCGACGATCTCCTCGAGGATGTCCTCGATGGTGACGATTCCGGCCGTGCCACCGTACTCGTCGATGACCACGGCCACGTGGTTGCGGTCCTGCTGCATCTCCCGCAGCAGGTCACCGGCGTTCTTGGTGTCGGGCACGAAGGCGGCCGGCCGCATCGCCGTCGACACCAGCTCGCTCTCCGCGTCCCGGCTGATGTGCGTCTTGCGGACCAGGTCCTTCAGATACACGATCCCGACGACGTCGTCCTCGCTCTCCCCGGTGACGGGGATGCGCGAGAACCCGGACCTGAGCGCCAGCGTCAGCGCCTGCCGGATCGTCTTGTAGCGCTCGATCACCACGAGGTCGGTCCTCGGGACCATGACCTCCCGGACGAGCGTGTCGCCCAGCTCGAAGACGGAGTGCACCATGCGGCGCTCCTCGTCCTCGATCAGCGACTCCTTCTCGGCGAGGTCGACCAGCGCCCGCAGCTCCGCCTCGGAGGCGAAGGGGCCACGGCGGAAGCCCTTGCCGGGGGTGAGGGCATTGCCGATGAGGATCAGCAGGGACGGGATGGGTCCCATGATCCGCGCGAGCGGAAGCAGGATGTACGCCGCCGCCGTCGCCGTGTTGAGCGGGTGCTGGCGGCCGATGGTGCGCGGAGAGACCCCGACGGCCACGTACGACACCAGGACCATCACCCCGATCGCGACCAGAAGCGCCTCGGTGGTTCCGGCGAACTCCTGCAGGCAGGCGTAGGTGATGAGGGCGGCGGCCGACATCTCGCAGGCCACGCGCACCAGCAGCGCCACGTTCAGGTAGCGGGTCGGGTCGGCGGCGATCTGGGCCAGCTTCTCGCTGCCGCGGCGGCCGGTCCGTACGGCCTCCTCGGCCCGGAAGCTGGAGACGCGCGCGAGGCCCGCCTCCGCGCAGGCGGCGAGCCAGGCGACGACGACCAGGGCGATCGCACCGGAGACGAGGGTGGGGCTCATGAGACGGTCGGGGCCGGCGACGGACCGGTCAGGCCCTTCTCCGCACGCCAGCCGTCCACGATGGCGGCCTGCAGCCCGAACATCTCGGCCTTCTCGTCGGGCTCCTCGTGGTCGTACCCGAGGAGGTGCAGCACTCCATGGACGGTGAGGAGCTGAAGCTCCTCGTCCATGGAGTGCTGCGTGTCCGCGTCCTTGCCCTGCTGCTCGGCAACCTCGGGGCACAGCACGATGTCGCCGAGCAGCCCCTGCGGGGGCTCCTCGTCGTCCTTCGACGGCGGACGCAACTCGTCCATGGGGAACGACATGACATCGGTCGGGCCCGGCAGGTCCATCCACTGGATGTGCAACTGCTCCATAGCGGGGGCGTCCACGACGATCACCGAGAGCTCGGAGAGCGGGTGGATGCGCATCCGCGCGAGCGCGTAGCGGGCGATGTCGAGGATCGCCTGCTCGTCGACCTCGGTTCCGGACTCGTTGTTCACGTCGATCGACATGGTCGTGCTGGTCTACTTCCGCTTGTCACGGGCGCCCTTGTGGGTGCCGTTCTCCGTACCGTTCTCGCTGTCGTACTTCTCGTACGCGTCGACGATACGGCCGACCAGCTTGTGCCGTACGACATCGTGGGACGTGAGCCGCGAGAAGTGGACGTCGTCCAGGCCCTCCAGGATCTCCTGCACCTGCCGCAGCCCGGACTTCGTGCCGCTCGGCAGGTCCACCTGGGTCACGTCACCCGTGATCACGATCTTCGATTCGAAGCCGAGACGGGTGAGGAACATCTTCATCTGTTCGGGGCTCGTGTTCTGGGCCTCGTCGAGAATGATGAAGGCGTCGTTGAGCGTGCGGCCACGCATGTACGCCAGTGGCGCGACCTCGATCGTCCCCGCCGCCATCAGCCGCGGGATCGAGTCGGGGTCCAGCATGTCGTGCAGCGCGTCGTACAGCGGGCGCAGGTACGGGTCGATCTTCTCGTAGAGGGTGCCCGGGAGGAATCCCAGACGCTCTCCCGCCTCCACCGCCGGGCGGGTCAGAATGATGCGGTTGACCTGCTTGGCCTGCAGGGCCTGCACCGCCTTGGCCATGGCGAGGTAGGTCTTGCCGGTGCCGGCGGGGCCGATGCCGAAGACGACCGTGTGCTTGTCGATCGCGTCGACGTACCGCTTCTGGTTGAGGGTCTTGGGGCGGATGGTGCGGCCGCGCGAGGAGAGGATGTTCTGCGTGAGCACTTCGGCTGGGGTCTCCTCGCCGTCGCTCTCGCCGCTCTCAGTGGCCTTCAGCATGGCGATCGAGCGTTCCACTGCGTCCTCCGTCATCGGCTGTCCGGTGCGGAGCACCAGCATCATCTCGTCGAACATGCGCTGGATGAGTGCGACTTCGGCGGCGTCGCCGACCGCGCTGATCTCGTTTCCGCGGACGTGGATGTCGGCCGCCGGGAACGCCTTCTCGATCACGCGCAGTAGGGAGTCGCCGGAACCCAGTACGGTCACCATGGGGTGCTGGGCGGGGACGGTGAACTGTGCTCTCGCCTGCCCCTGCGCGGGTGTGTGAGCTGTGGGTGTCTGAGTCATGGGCCGGCGCTGTAGGCCTGCGGTTCCTCCTCATCAGGGCCGCGTAGCTGAGAGCGGCCTCGCGGTACCAAGGGTACGACGGTGCACTGACAACGCCGTAGGGCTTTTCGCCGGCCATTCACGAGGCGGGTCCCCCCGGGGGGAGGGTCGCCGCGGCGCCGGGCGGCTCACGCCGACCGCCCGAACCCGATCGTCGGCACCGCCCGCCGCAACGGCCACGGCCGGGCCGCCTCCTCGGGTACCAGCCCCGCCAGGAATCCGTACCGCCGCAGCGCGGCCGGGTCCTGCCCGTCCACCGACTGCACCTTCCGCCACCAGGCCCCGATCTCGGACCACCCGGGCGCCGACAGCGACCCGCCGAACTCCTGCACGGACAACGCGGCCGTCAGCCCGCCGAACGCCAGCCGGTCGGCCAGCGGCCAGCCCGCCAGGGTGCCGGTGACGAAGCCCGCCACGAACACGTCCCCCGCCCCGGTCGGATCCAGCGCCTCCACGGCGATCGCCGGCACCTCCGCCGTCTCGCCCGTCCGGCGGTCCACCGCGTACGCCCCGTCCGCACCGAGGGTGACGACAGCCACCGGGACGTGGTCGGTCAAGGCGTGCGCGGCCGCACGCGGACACGCCTCGCCCGTGTACCGCATCGCCTCCTCCGCGTTCGGCAGGAACGCCTCGCAGTGCTCCAGGTCGGGCAGGCCCGCCAGATCCCAGGCCCCCGTGTCGTCCCACCCGACGTCACCGAAGATCCGGGCCCCCTTGCGCGCGGCCTGGGCGATCCAGGGCGCCCGTCTGCCCGGCGTGAGCGAGGCGATGGCGGCACGCGCGCGTGGCGGGCACTCGGGCGCGCCCTCCCCGATGAGGTCGGCGTCGGGGGGCGGCTCATGGCCGTGGGAGATCATCGTGCGCTCCCCCTCGTACGCCATGGAGACCGTGACTGGCGAGTGCCAGCCGGGGACCGTGCGGGAGGGCGTGAGGTCGATGCCCTCGCCCGTCTCCAGCGCGTCCCAGCAGTACTCGCCGTAGTGGTCGTCGCCGAACGCGGCCGCGAGGGAGGTCCGCAGGCCGAGGCGCGCCAGCGCGGTCGCCATGTTCGCCACGCCGCCCGGGCTGGACCCCATCCCGCGCGCCCAGGACTCGGTCCCGCGCACCGGGGCGGAGTCGAGCCCGGTGAAGATGATGTCGAGGAAGACGGTGCCCGTGAGGTACACGTCCCAAGGCGGCTCGCCCGGGGTGCGCAGGGCGGCGAGCGGGTCGACCTGGGCCCGAGGGTGCCCGGCCTCTCCGATGTGCGACGGTCCCTTTCCGGTGGACGCGGTGGACGCGATCACGGTGCGCTCCCTGACGTGGTGCCGATCAGGCCAGTCTGCACCACACCGCTGACACCACGCCGTCGTCACACCGTCGCCGCAGGTCGGCCGGGCAGCGCCGGGCAGCGTCAGGCCGCGTCAGGCCGCGTCAGGCCGCGTCAGGCCGCGTCAGGCCGCGTCAGGCCGCCGCCTACCAGCGGGGGACGGTCGGCGTGGCCCACCCGGGCTCGGCGACCCGCATCGCCGCCGCGTCGTCCCGCTCGCGCAGCGCACCGTCGTCGTCGAGCCAGCGCCGGTGGAGGAATTGGAGCCGGTCCCGGTCGAGTTCGACGCCCAGGCCGGGCGCGTCCGAGACGGTGACCCTGCCGCCCTCGAAGGTGAGGCGTTCGGTGAGGACGTCCTCCGACTGCCAGGGGTAGTGCGAGTCGCAGGCGTGGTGGAGGTTCGGGACGGTGGACGCGACATGGGTCATCGCGGCCAGCGAGATGCCCAGGTGGGTGTTGGAGTGCATGGACACCCCCACGCCGAAGGTGCGGCAGATCGCGGCGAGTTGCTGGGTGTTGCGCAGTCCGCCCCAGTAGTGGTGGTCGGAGAGCACCACCTGGACGGCGCCGCGGGTGAACGCCTCCTTGATCTCGGCGAAGGTCGTCACGCACATGTTGGTGGCGAGGGGAACGTCCGTCCCGGCGGCGACCTCGGCCATGGCCGGCGTGCCGAGCGCGGGGTCCTCCAGGTACTCGAGGACGTCCCCGAGCTCCTTCGCCACCTTCAGCGAGGTCTCGACGCTCCACGCCCCGTTGGGGTCGAGCCGCAGCGGGTGCCCGGGGAACGCCTCGGCCAGTGCCCGTACGGCCGCCACCTCCTCGTCCGGCGGGAAGACACCGCCCTTGAGCTTGAAGGAGGTGAAGCCGTAGCGCTCGGTGAACTTGCGGGCCTGCTCGACGATCCCGGCCGGGTCGACGGCGACGCCCCAGTCGTCCTTCTCGGCCGCCACGCCCTCCGGATGGTCCGCCCACTTGTAGAAGAGGTACGCGCTGTACTCCACCGCGTCCCGCAGCTTGCCGCCCAGCAGTGCGTGCACCGGCAGGCCGAGCGCCTTGCCCAGGGCGTCGAGACAGGCCACCTCGAAGGCGGACACGACGGACAGGCGCAGCTTGTCGGCGGTCTGGACGCCGCGCAGTCCGCCGACGTCGACCTGACCGGAGACCCGGGAGCTGTCGACGGCGACCTCGTCGGCGAGGACGAACAGCCCGTTCAGGTCGCTCACCCGGCGTCCGACCAGCTTCCGCGCGAACGGCCGCGCCAGTTCGAGGTACTTGGTGTCGCCGTACGTCTCGCCGATGCCGGTGATCCCGTCTGCCGTCACCACCTCCACGATCAGGCGGGGGGTGTACGGCTGGTGCACGCCCTGCGTGTTCAGCAGCGGCGGGTCGGCGACCAGGATCGGCGTCAGCCGTACGTCCGCGATGGAGAGGTTCACAGGGCGGCTCCTACGAGGTCGAGTCCGGTGGTCAGCAGCTGTTCGAGCGCGTCCAGGTCGGCGGCCGAGGGGTCGGTGAGCGGGGCGCGCACGGGTCCCACCGGAGTGCCGCGCAGCCGGGCCGCCGCCTTCACCAGGGACACCGCGTATCCGGGTACCCGGTCGCGGAGTTCGACGAGCGGGACGTAGAAGTCGCGCAGCAGCTTGTCGACGGTGCCGTCGTCGCCGCCCTGGAAGGCGGTGAAGAAGGCGTTCGCGATCTCGGGGGCGAAGGCGTGGACGGCGGAGGAGTAGGCGGGGACGCCGACGGTGGCGTAGGCACGAGCCTGGATCTCGGCGGTGGCGGCGCCGTTGAAGAAGAGGAAGTCCTCGGGGGCGGCGAGGGTGAGGCGCTGGAGCCGGTCGAGGTCGCTGTGGCCGTCCTTGAGGCCGATGACGGTCGGGATGCCGGCGATGCGCTTCGCGGAGGCGACCGTGAAGGCGACCTGCCCGCGCTGGTAGGCGATGAGCGGCAGCCGGGTGCGGGCCGCGATCTGCTCCAGCTGGGCGACGAGTCCGTCCTGCGGGGCGGCGACCAGGTAGTGCGGCAGGACGAGGAGCGCGTCGGCCCCGGCCTCCTCGGCGATGCGCGCGAACCGGGCGGCCTGCGCCCAGCCGTAGCCGGTCCCGGCGACGACGGGCACGCGCCCGGCGGCCTCCTCGACGGTGATGGTGACGACCTGCCGGTACTCGTCCTCGTCCAGCGAGAAGAACTCCCCGGTGCCGCAGGCGGGGAAGACGGCGCCGGGGCCGGTGGCGATCCGGTCCGCGACGTAGGCGCGGAAGCCGTCCGGGTCGAGGGAGCCGTCGTCGTGGAAGCTGGTCAGCGGGAACGACAGCACGCCGTTCACCATGCCCTTCCTCAGCCTCCGCGCCACGGCGTCCGTATCAGGATTCACCCTCACTCATCTCCCCATGTAGACACCATCCATGTATGAAGATGGAGATTAGATACGCGAACGACTCTCGTCAATGGGCCCGACACCCGCCCTACGATCGACGCATGTCAGAGACAGGAGGCGTCCGCGAGGTGAAGTCGGCCGCGCGCACGGTCGAGCTGCTGGAACTGCTCGCCGCGCGGGGCGACCGTCCGGCGCGGCTGCAGGAGCTCGCCGACGAGCTGGGCGTGCCGCGCAGCTCGATGTACGCGCTGCTGCAGACCCTGATCTCGCGCGGCTGGGTCCGCACGGACGTCACCGGCTCCCTGTACGGCATCGGTATCCACGCCCTGCTCACCGGCACCAGCTACCTCGACTCCGACCCGCGCGTGCGCGTCGTACGGCCGTATCTCGACGAGGCCTCCCAGGCGCTGGGCGAGACGATCCACATGGGGCGGCTCGACGGCCGGGGCGTGGCGTATCTGGCGACGCGCGAGTCGCACGAGTACCTGCGGACCATCAGCCGGGTGGGACGTCGGCTGCCGGCCCACGTGGGCGCGCTGGGCAAGGCGCTGCTGGCCGAACGGGACGACGCCGAGCTGCCCGACGGGCCGTACGAGGCACTCACCCCGAACTCGCACACCAGCCGGGAGTCGCTGGCGGCGGACCTGGCACGGGTCCGCACCCGCGGCTACTCGATCGACCGCGAGGAGGGCGTCCTCGGCATCGTCGGCTTCGGCTTCGCCCTGCGCTACGACTTCCCCGCCCAGGACGCCGTCAGCTGCTCGGTACCGGTGGCCCGGCTGACGCCGGAGCACGAGGCGCAGATCGTCGCGGTGATGCGGGAGACCAGAGGCAAGATCGAGGCGACGGCACCGGGCACGGGGGGCGCGCCGCACTGGCGGTAGCGCGGACACCCACGTCGGGAAAAGCCGCTCGTCTACCCGACCACACCCACCCCAAACGCAACGTGCGCCACATCACACCCCCCGCGTTTCTTTCCGGAACCGCGTGCTTGATACAAATTGGCCGCGCGTTCCTGTCCGTCGACGGTCGTCGCCCAACCCCCTTTTTTTGAGCCGCTTCTTTCGCATGCCCTGGGAACGCCCGTGTTCGCCCGCACCACCACGCCCTGGCCCCTCGTTGCCCTTTTCATGGCCGGGTACCTCGCCCCGTACCTCCTCCCGACCACTGTCGGCAGGCTCGACTCGGGACTTCCGCTGTCCGCCACGCAGGCGGGTGCCGTCGGCAGTGCCCTGCTGCTGAGTTCGGCGTCGGCGGGCTTCCTGCTCGCCTCCCGCGTCGAGCGGATCGGCGCCCGGACGCTGGCCCGCGCCGCACTGGCGCTGGCCGTCCTCGGCTACGGCACCGCCGCCCTGACCGCCTCCGTCCCGGCCGTGGTCGCGGGCGCGCTGCTTGGCGGCCTGGGCTCCGGTACGGCCACCACGGTCGCCGCCACCGGGATCGCCGCGCAGCCGGACCCGCACCGCACGACCACGCTGGGCCTGTTGAGCGTCTCCGCGCTCGCGGGCACCGTCTATCTGACGGTCCCGCACCTCGGCTCCGGCCACGGGCTGCCGCTCGCCGCTATCGCCCTGACCGCGGCGGCCGTCTGGCCCCTGACCAGCCGTCTCCCGGTCCGCACGGCCGCCACCCCGCAGGCCCGCCGGAACCGGAATCCGCTCCCCCACCTGCGCTCCGGTCTCGTCCTCGCCGCCGCGATGCTCTTCTGGTCCCTCGCGCAGAACTCCCTGTGGGGCGTCAGCGGCCGGATCGGCCTCACCCAGGCGCGGCTGACGGAGGCGACCGTCGGCGTCGTCTTCGCCGTGGCACTGGGCGCCGGACTCCTGGGCGTCCTCGGGGCGGGTGCGCTCGGGCCCCGGCTCGGCCGGGCGCTGCCCGTCGGCGCGGGCACCGTCCTCATCGCCGGCTGCATAGCGCTGAGCGCGTCCGCGACCGACCTGGCGACCTTCGCGAGCGGAGAGATCGCCTGGAACACGCTCTACCCGATCGTCCTGTCGTACGTCATCGGCCTCGCCGCCTCCCTCGACCCGCGCGGCCGGTGGGCGGTGCTCGTCGGCTCGGCGTCCTCGCTCGGCACGGCGGCCGGCCCGCTCGTCGGCAGTCTGCTGTCCGCGCGGGCCGGTTTCCCGGCCATGGGCGCGATCCTCGCCCTCGGACTGCTGGTCGTCGCGCTGCCGATGACCGCCGTGGCCCTGCGCACCGGCGGGCGCCCGCTGTTCACCGGCGCGGTGCGCCGCCGGGGCGGCACCTCCGCCGTCGTGGTCGCCGCCTCGACCGGCACCCCGGCGGACGCGCTGACGCAGGCCGGCGCCGCCGAGCAGCCGGTCGTGGAGATCCCGATCGACGACCGGGCCGCCCCGGCCCAGGGGTCCTACGACACGGCAGGACCCCGGCAGGCGGGCACCGCCGCACCGGGGTCCTGACGAACCGACGGCCTACGGGAAGTCGTACGCCTCCACCTCGGCCAGATACCGCGCCCGCCGCTCCTCGTCGTGCTCCAGGAAGGACGCGACGAAGGAGTTGCGGGCCAGCTCGCGCATCCGGTCCTCGCCCAGGCCCAGCGCCTGGCGTACGGCGTCGAAGTTGTCGCCCGCGTAACCGCCGAAGTAGGCCGGGTCGTCGGAGTTGACCGTGCACAGCAGCCCGGCCTCCAGCATCGCGGGCAGCGGGTGCTCGGCGAGGACGTCGACGGTCCGCAGCCGGACGTTGGAGAGGGGGCAGAGCGTCAGCGGGACGCGGTCCCGGACGAGCCGTTCGACCAGTTCGGGGGACTCCATGCAGCGCAGCCCGTGGTCGATCCGCTCGACGCCGAGCACGTCCAGGGCCTCGGTGATGTACTCCGGCGGCCCCTCCTCACCGGCGTGCGCCACGCGCCGCAGCCCGAGGGCGGCGGCGGCCTCGTACACCTCGCGGAACTTCGCCGGCGGATGCCCGACCTCGGCCGAGTCGAGCCCGATGCCTATGATCCGGCCGAGGTAGGGCTTCGCCGCCTCCAGGGCCCGAAGCGCCGACTCGGCGGACTCGTCGCGCAGGAAGCACATGATCAGCTGGGTGGATACGCCGTGCGCGGCCTCGCTGTCCCCCAGCGCCCGCCACAGCCCCTCCACGACCGTCCCCATGCCGACGCCCCGTGCGATGTGGGCCTGCGGGTCGAAGAAGATCTCCGCGTGCCGGACGCCCTGTGCGGCGGCGCGGGCGAGGTAGGCGTTCGCGAGATCCGCGAAGTCCTGCTCGGTGCGGAGCACGGCCATGAGCTCGTAGTACAGGTTCAGGAAGGACTGCAGATCCTCGAACCGGTACGCCTTGCGCAGCTCGTCCGTGTCGGCGTACGGCAGCTCGACGCCGTTGCGGGCGGCCAGCTCGAAGGCCAGCTCCGGCTCCAGGGTGCCTTCGATATGGAGGTGCAGTTCAGCTTTGGGGAGGGACATCGAAGCATGGTACGGCGGTTTCACCGACGCTTCGGAACCGGGACCCTCAGCAGGTCGTGCGCGACCGTCAGCTCGCCCTCGAACCCGGCGGCCCGCGCCTGCCGCTCGAACTCCTCCGGCTCGGAGTAGCGCTGACTGAAGTGGGTGAGCACGAGGTGCCGCACACCGCCGTCCCGCGCGACCCGCGCGGCCTGACCCGCTGTCAGGTGCCCGTGCTCGACGGCCAGTTGCTCGTCCTCGTCGAGGAACGTCGACTCGATGACCAGCAGGTCGCAGCCCTCGGCGAGCGCGTACACCCCGTCGCACAGCCGGGTGTCCATGACGAACGCGAACCGCTGCCCGCGGCGGGTCTCGCTGACGTCGTCGAGGGAGACATCGCCGAGGACCCCCTCGCGCTGGAGGCGGCCGACGTCCGGGCCCTTGATGCCGTGCGCGGCGAGCCGGTCGGGCAGCATGCGGCGGCCGTCCGGCTCGGTGAGGCGATAGCCGTAGGACTCGACGGGGTGCGAGAGCTTGCGGGCGTCCAGGGTGTAGCCGGGGGTTTCCGCGAGCACGCCGTCCGCCGCCACCGGCGCCTCGACCAGCTCGACCGTCTCGCGGTAGGCGGTGGCGTACCGCAGCCGGCCGAAGAAGCGCTGCCCGGAGCGCGGGTAGTGGGCGGTGACCTCGTGCGGGACCCGGTCGAGGTTGATGCGCTGGATGACGCCGGCGAGGCCCAGCGAGTGGTCTCCGTGGAAGTGCGTGACGCATATCCGGTTCAGGTCGTGCGCGGCGACCCCGGCGCGCAGCATCTGCCGCTGTGTGCCCTCGCCGGGGTCGAACAGGATGCCCTCGCCGTCCCACCGCAGCAGGTAGCCGTTGTGGTTGCGGTGCCGGGTCGGGACCTGGCTGGCGGTGCCGAGGACGACCAGTTCACGTACGGACACGGTGACTTACGTCCTTCTGGTCAGCCGGGGGGCCACTGCAGGCCACGGCCGCCGAGGACGTGCGCGTGGGCGTGCCAGACGGTCTGCCCGGCGCCGCTGCCGGTGTTGAAGACGATGCGGTAGCTCTCCAGCTTCTCGTCGTCGGCGACGGCCTGGGTCTCGCGCAGGACGTCGGCGGCGAGCTCCGGGGCGTCGGTGGCGAGCGCGGCGGCGTCCTTGTGGTGGGCCTTCGGGATCACCAGGACGTGGGTGGGCGCCTGGGGGTTGATGTCCCGGAACGCGACGGTGGTGGCGGTCTCACGGACGATCGTCGCCGGGATGCCCCCCGCGACGATCTTGCAGAACAGACAGTCGTCCTGCGGTTCCCCTGCCATGCGTGTGCCTCCTTCACGCCGGTGATCTCTTACACGGGGCATGCTATCGAGGTGCGAGGTCCACCTCTTGTCCGACCGGGTCGGGTGGTGGGTGGGCCTAGGCCGGAGGGCTGGGGGCGGAGCCCCCAGGGACGGTCACGGCAACGCCGGCGGGACCTTCGCCGGGGTCGACTCCAGCGCGGCCAGCGCCAGCCGGACCGCCTCGTCCAGCTGCACGTCCCGCCCCGCAGCGTGATCCTGAGGCCGCTGCACGACCTCCACGTCCGGGTCGACGCCGTGGTTCTCGACCCCCCACTCGTACCCCTCCAGCCAGAACGCGTACTTCGGCTGCGTGATCAGCGTCCCGTCGACCAGCCGGTACCGGCTGTCGATCCCGATCACCCCGCCCCACGTCCGCGTCCCGACCACCGGCCCGATCCCCAGCGCCTTGATCGCCGCGTTGACGATGTCCCCGTCCGAGCCGGAGAACTCGTTGGCGACGGCGACGACCGGCCCCCGGGGCGCGTCGTGCGGATAGCTGTAGGGCCGCATCCCGCGCGGCACGGCCCAGCCGACGATCCGCCGGGCCAGCTTCTCGACGACCAGCTGGGACGTGTGCCCGCCGCGGTTCTCGCGGACGTCCACGACCAGCCCTTCCCGGGCCACCTCCACCCGCAGGTCACGGTGGATCTGGGCCCAGCCGGGCGCCTGCATGTCCGGCACGTGCAGATACCCCAGCCGGCCGCCGGACTTCTCGTGGACGTACGCCCGCCGGTCCGCGACCCACGCGTGGTAGCGCAGCGGTTCCTCGTCCGCCGTGGGCACGACCACCGCGTGCCGCACCTCGCCCCCGCCGGACGGCGAGATCGTCAGCTCGATGGGCTTGCCCGCCGTACCGACGAGGAGCGGCGAGGGTCCGGTCACCGGGTCGACCGGCATCCCGGCCACGGCGACGATCGCGTCCCCGGCGTACACGGCGACGCCGGGCGCGGCGAGCGGGGAGCGGGCGTCCGGGTCGGAGGTCTCGGTCGGCAGGATGCGGTCGATGACCCAGGTGCCGTCCGCGTGCCGGGAGATGTCCGCGCCCAGCAGCCCCTGCCGGGGCCCGCCGCCATGGCCGCCGCGCGGGATGACGTAGGCGTGCGAGGTGCCGAGTTCGCCCTGGACCTCCCACAGCAGGTCGACGAGGTCGTCGTGGGTGGCGACGCGGTCCAGCACGGGACGGTAGCGGTCGAGGACGCCGGGCCAGTCGACCCCGTTCATGTCCGGGCGCCAGAAGTGGTCCCGCATGACGCGGCCGGTCTCCTCGTACATCTGCCGCCACTCGGCCGCCGGGTCGACGGTCTGCCGTACGCGGGTGAGGTCGACGGTGATGTTCGTGTCGCTGTCGTCGTCGTTCGAGGCGCGCCGGTCGCTGGGGACGACCTTGAGCCGGCCGTCGGTCCACAGCAGGACCCGTTTGCCGTCGCCGCTGACGGCGAAGTGGTCGGCGTCGACGGCGAGGTGCTCGATGCGCTGCTGGGCGAGGTCGTAGCGCTCCAGCTCGGTGTGCGGGTCCGGGTCGTCCGGGGTCGCTCGGGAGGAGCCGAGGACACCGCGCACCGGGTGCCGCAGCCACAGCACACCGTCCTTCGCCGCCCGCAGGTTGGAGTAGCGGGCCGCCTCCACCGGGAAGGGCACGATCCGGTCTGCGAGGCCTTCGAGGTCGATGCGGGTGGCCGGGGTGCCCTCGCTGTCGGGCGTCTCGTCCTTGTCGGGCGCCTCGAAGGGCCGGCCGTGCCGCTGCGGGCCGAACGGGGAGGGCGTGGTCGCGGCCAGCGTGATCAGGTGCGGGCGGTCGCCGACCACGAAGGCCAGGTCGAAGACGTGCTCGTCGTAGACCGGGTCGAAGGAACGGTTGGAGAGGAAGGCGAGGTGCTTGCCGTCGAGGGTGAACGCCGGGGCGTAGTCCCGGAACCGCAGCGGGGTCGCCTCGGTGACCGAGAGGTCGGTGGTGTTGGCGAGCCGGAGCTGACGCAGTGGGCCGGGGCCGGGGTGGGACCAGGCGAGCCAGGCCGAGTCGGGCGAGAAGACCAGCCCGGACACGTCCCCCTCCTCGCTGCGGTCGACCTCGCGGACCTCGCCGGTCTCGCGTTCGACGAGCAGGACGCGTCCGTCGTGCGCGGCGACCGCGGCCCGACTGCCGTCGGGTGCCATGGCGAGCCCGAGGACCCGGCCGAGCTGTCCGGCGGCGAGCCGGCGCGGGGTGGCGCCGGGCGCGTGGCCGGTGGCGGGCGCGAACTCCAGGGCGTCGTCGCCCTCGGCGTCCGTCACCCACACCACCCATTCCTCGCCCTCGGCGCGGAAGGTGCGCGGCAGCCGGGCCCGTACGCCGGGTTCGGCGGAGAGTGCGCGGGCCGGTCCGGCGCGATGGGTCACCCAGTGCACGGCGCCGCGCACGGCGACCGCGCTGCCGCGCGCGGTGTGGTCGGGGGCGGCCGACCCGAACCAGCGGGTGGCGTTCACCGTGAACGGCTGCCGGTCGGTGTGCTGCCCGCCGAGCCGCACGTCGAGGCGGCGGGGCTCGGCGCCGTCGAGGTCGTCGAGGATCCACAGTTCACCGGCGGAGGAGTACACGACGCGGGTGCCGTCCCCGGCCGCGTGCCGGGCGTAGAAACCGTCGAGGGGCGTGTGCCGCCGCAGGTCGGAGCCGTCGGCGAGGGAGGAGTAGAGGGCGCCGACGCCCTCGTGGTCGGACAGGAAGGCGATCCGGTCCCCAGCCCACACGGGGTACTCGATGTTCCCGTCGAGCTCTTCGTGCAGCCGTACGAACTCGCCGGCACCCTCCCCGTCGCGGACGTCCCTGTCGATCCACAGCTTGCCCGCCGTGCCGCCCCGGTACCGCTTCCACCAGGCCGCCTCGCGCCCCATCGGCGCGGACAGCAGGACCGTGCCGGGGCCGCCGTGGGCGACGTCGCCCACGGGTCCGTACGGCAGGGTCGTGGCCGGGCCGCCGTCGAGCGGGATCGCGCGGGCCCAGCTGCGCCGGAGGCTGGCCTGGCCGTAGGTGCTGAGCGCGAGGACCTCGCCGTCCGCGGTCCAGCCGCGCACCTGGGTGCGGGAACTGCCCCAGTGGGTCAGGCGTTTGGCGGGGCCGCCGTCGACGTCGGCGATGTGCACCTCGGGGGCGCCGTCGCGGGTGGAGGTCCAGGCGACGGTGGTGCCGTCGGGCGAGATGCGGGGGTGGGTGACCGGAACGTTGTCGGCGCTGGCCCGCCAGGCCCGGCCGCCGTCGAGCGGGGCCAGCCACACGTCGTCCTCGGCGGTGAAGGCGACCAACTCGCCGTGCAGGTGGGGGAACCGGAAATACGCTGAAGTCGCGGCGGTCGCTGGCTGTGTCACCCGATCACCCTATGCACGCGCGGCGACCGGTGACAGGGGTTTGCACCAGGTTTGGATCACGTGACCGACCGCCCCGGACGGCGGCTCACTTGCCGTCGGGCCAGCACTGGGGTGCCTTCTGGCAGTACACGGTCTTGGTCACCGTCACCGTGACCGTCGGGCCGGGCTGATCGGGGTTGTTGACGGGCGGGGTGGTCCGCGCGTTGCAGTCTCCGAGCCCTTCCACGTGGAACCACTGCTTGCCGTCGATCTTGGCGGTGAGGTCCCCGCGCACACACGCGCCGCTGACCGCGCGGGTGACCTTGCCGGTGACGGTGATGTCCTTGCCGTCGTCGGTCTCGCCCTGGCAGTCGACGTCTGCGACGGCGTTCTCGGTGGCCGTGGGCGTCGAGCCGCTGTCGCCGTACGAGGCCGTGCAGTTGAGCCAGCGCACGTCGGCCTTCTGCCGCTCCAGTTCGTCGGTCACGGTCTGGTCGGTCGTGTACGCCACGGTCGCGGAGTTCAGCCCGCTCGGATCGCAGGCGACCGTCCCACCCACGGCGAGCACGCCCAGAGTCGCCACAGCCGCCACCCGCCGCCCGCGCGGCCGACGCCGAAACCTCGTCAACGCCCCCATGCAGGGCAGCCTGCCACCGTCCCGGCCGTCGCGGTAGAGCGCATACGGCCACTTGCGCGCCCCGCGTCTACCGTGGACGGATGCGCAACGCCCGCAGTCTCAGAAGGCTCGTCCTGGACGAGCGGACCGTCTACCTGTGGAACGTGCGTCACCGGCACGGCGGCGGTGAGCCCTGCCGCGAAACCCTCACCCTGCTCTGTGACGGCATCCGCATCCGGATCGTCTTCCGGTCCGGCGAGGGGCGCGACGCCGGCGGCGGCTATCCGGGCCACTCGGGCGGTGTGAGCGACGCGCACCACTACGTCAACCTGCACGAACCCGGAGTCGTACGCGCCTTGGTCGACGAGGCCGCGAAGCGCGGACTGCTGTCCGGCGGCGGCGAGTTGGACGGCTGGGAACTGCTGCCCGCCGTGGCCGTCAGCCGCGCAGCAGCAGCCACTCCCGGAGCCCAGCAGGCGGCCCCTGTTCCAGACCGTCACCAGCCAGGCAGCAGGGACCGCACCGAAGCTCCACGCACGTCGGCGTAGAAGCGTTGACGTCCTCACCTGCGCGAGCGCAGACGATTTCGGTCCGTGCCGTGCGCGGCACCACCACGGGTTCCTGCTTCGCAGGCCCTCGCCGTTCCCTGAGGGCGTCGGTCTTACATGGGCCTCCACAGGCGTCACTTCCCGCCCGTCCGGCGGTAGATCCTGTTGGATGAAACTACCGTAGCAGCGCCGTTCCCCCAGTCTGGCGAGATGCCTGCACGTCCACCCGACGGGTTACGTGTCGCACAAGCGGCCGACGTCAGGACCAGCGGCCGGAGCGGCCCAGGAGCAGGGCGGTCGCCGCGGTCCCGGCGGTCGACGTCCGCAGGACGGTGGGTCCGAGCCGGTACGCCTTCGCGCCCGCCTCCTCGAAGAGCGCCAACTCCTCGGGGGAGACGCCGCCTTCGGGTCCGACGACGAGCACGATCTCGCCCTCGGCGGGCAGTTCGGCGGTGGCCAGGGTCGCTTCGCCGCTCTCGTGCAGCACGGCGGCGAAGTCTGCTTCGGCCAGAAGTGCCGCGACCTGCTTGCTCGTTGCCGCGTCCGCGACCTCGGGGAAGCGCACCCGGCGGGACTGCTTGCCGGCCTCGCGAGCGGTGGCCCGCCACTTGCCGAGCGCCTTCACACCGCGGTCGCCCCTCCACTGCGTGATGCAGCGGGAGGCGGCCCAGGGCACGATCGCGTCCACGCCGGTCTCGGTCATCGTCTCGACGGCCAGCTCGCCGCGGTCACCCTTGGGGAGTGCCTGGACGACGGTGATGCGGGGGGACTGCGGGGGTTCCTCGGAGATCTCGGCCATGTGGACGACCAGCCGGTCCTTGCCCTCGGTGCCGACCACCTCGCCCGCCGCCCAGCGCCCGGCACCGTCGGTGAGCACGACGCTCTCCCCGGGCTTCAGCCGCTTCACGGAGACGGCGTGGCGCCCCTCGGGTCCGTCGAGGACGTACTGCCCGCCGCCGCCCGCGTCGAGGTGGTCGACGACGAAGACGGGCGCCGTCATCGCGCCCCGCCCTGCGACAACGCTGTCCAGGCGGCGGCGAGTTCGGCCACCAGCACCTCCACCAGCTGTCCGGCGGGCAGCTCGCGGGCCATCCGGTGCCCCTGGCCCGCCCACAGCGCCATGCCCTGCGCGTCGCCCGCCTTGGCGGCCGCCTTGCGCAGCGGCGCGGTCAGGTGGTGGATCTCCGGGTAGGCGGCGGGCGCGTACGGGCCGTGCTCGCGCAGGAAGCGGTTGACCAGCCCGCGGGCCGGGCGGCCGGAGAAGGCGCGGGTCAGCTCGGTGCGCACGTACAGGGGGTTGGTCAGCGCCTGCTTGTGCACGGCGGACGCGCCGGACTCGGGGGTGGCGAGGAACGCCGTGCCGAGCTGCGCCGCGCTCGCGCCCGCGGCGAGCACGCCGGCGATCTGGCCGCCGCGCATGATGCCGCCCGCTGCGACGATCGGGATGCCCACGGTCTCGCGGACCTGCGCTATCAGCGAAAGGAGGCCGATGCCCGAGCCGTCGGTCTCCGGGATGTCGCGGTGGGTGCCCTGGTGGCCGCCCGCCTCCACGCCCTGGGCGATCACCGCGTCGGCTCCCGCCTGCTCGACCGCGAAGGCCTCCTCGGCGGTGGTCGCGGTGACCAGGGTGAAGGTGCCGGCCCGGCGCAGCGAGTCCAGGAGGTCCGGGCTCGGCACGCCGAAGTGGAACGAGACCACCGGCACCGGGTTGTCGAGCAGCACCGCGAGCTTGGCCTCGTAGCCGTCGTCACGGCCGCACTCGGGGTCGCCCAGCTCGGTCTCGTACCACGCGGCCTCGCCGGCCAACTGATGGGCGTACACGTCGACGGCGGCCGGGTCCGCGTACTCCGGCTGCGGCATGAAGAGGTTCACGCCGAACGGGCGGGCCGTGAGGCTCCGCAGCTGCTTGATCTCCTGGTACAGGCCGTCGGCCGTCTTGTACCCGGCAGCGAGGAAACCCAGCCCGCCGGCCTCGGACACGGCGGCGGCGAGCGTCGGTACGGAGACGCCGCCCGCCATGGGGGCCTGCACGATCGGGTGAGGGAAGAGATCGGTCAGTGCGGAGGACATGTCGGCATGTTGTCACGTCCTTTGAACAAGTCCGAATCGACCCTTCCCTTTGGCATCAGCCCGTCCGGCGCTTGAGGACGAGGCCCTTCGGGCCGAAAGCGGGGTCTGGGGGCGCAGCCCCCAGGGACGGGAACGGGAAGGGGCGGCGGGGGCGGGAAACAGCCTTCCGCCGCCACTCGTCAACGACCGTTGAACGCGTCCTTCAACCGCGAGAACAGCCCTTGCTGCCCCGGCTGGAACTGCCCCGTGGGCCGCTCCTCGCCCCGCAGCTTGGCCAGCTCACGCAGCAGGCGTTCCTGCTCGGGGTCGAGCTTGTTCGGGGTCTGCACCTCGACGTGGACGATGAGGTCGCCGCGTCCGCCGCCACGCAGGTGCGTGACGCCCCGGCTGTGCAGCGGGATCGACTGGCCTGACTGGGTGCCGGGCCGGATGTCGACCTCCTCCAGGCCGTCCAGCGTCTCCAGCGGGACCTTGGTGCCCAGGGAGGCCGCGGTCATCGGGAGGGTGACCGTGCAGTGCAGGTCGTCGCCGCGCCGCTGGAACTGCGAGTGCGGCAGCTCGTGGATCTCGACGTACAGGTCACCGGCGGGACCGCCGCCGGGCCCGACCTCGCCCTCGCCGGCGAGCTGGATGCGGGTGCCGTTGTCGACACCGGCGGGGATCTTGACGGTCAGGGTCCGACGGGACCGGACGCGGCCGTCTCCGGCGCACTCCGGGCACGGCGTCGGGACGACCGTGCCGAAGCCCTGGCACTGCGGGCAGGGGCGCGAGGTCATGACCTGGCCCAGGAAGGACCGCGTCACCTGCGACACCTCACCGCGGCCGCGGCACATGTCACACGTCTGCGCGGAGGTCCCCGGCGCCGCGCCCTCGCCGCTGCAGGTGGTGCAGACGATCGCGGTGTCGACCTGGATGTCCTTCGTCGTGCCGAAGGCCGCCTCGTCGAGCTCGATCTCCAGGCGGATCATCGCGTCCTGGCCGCGCCGGGTGCGTGAACGCGGACCCCGCTGGGACGCCGTACCGAAGAAGGCGTCCATGATGTCCGAGAAGTTCCCGAAGCCGCCCGCGCCGAAGCCGCCGGCGCCCGCGCCGCCCGCCTGGGACAGGGGGTCGCCGCCGAGGTCGTAGACCTGCTTCTTCTGCGGGTCCGACAACACCTCGTAGGCGGCGTTGATCTCCTTGAACCGCTCCTGGGTCTTCGGATCGGGGTTGACGTCCGGGTGCAGCTCGCGTGCGAGCCGCCGGAAGGCCTTCTTGATCTCTTCCTGCGACGCGTCGCGGCGCACGCCGAGAACGGCGTAGTAGTCCGTGGCCACTTACGACTCCGCCAGGATCTGTCCGACGTACCGTGCCACTGCGCGTACCGCTCCCATCGTTCCCGGGTAATCCATGCGGGTCGGTCCGACCACGCCGAGCTTGGCGACTGCCTCGCCGCCCGAACCGTAGCCGACCGACACCACTGAAGTGGAGTTGAGTCCCTCGTAGGCGTTCTCGTGACCGATCCGTACGGTCATGCCCGAATCCCCCGCCTCGCCAAGGAGCTTGAGGAGCACGACCTGCTCCTCGAGGGCTTCCAGGACGGGCCGGATGGTGAGGGGAAAGTCATGTCCGAAGCGGGTGAGATTGGCGGTGCCGCCGATCATCAACCGCTCCTCGTTCTCCTCGACGAGCGTCTCCAGCAGGGTGGAGAGCACCATCGAGACAGTGCCGCGATCCTCGGCGTCGAAACCCTCGGGCAGGTCCTCCACCAGATGCGGCACGTCGGCGAAGCGACGTCCGGCGATCCGGCTGTTGAGCCGTGCCCGCAGATCGGCCATCGACGCCTCGCCGAACGGCGCCGGGCAGTCGACCATCCGCTGCTCGACCCGCCCCGTGTCCGTGATCAGGACGAGCATCACGCGCGCGGGGGCGAGGGAAAGCAGCTCGACGTGCCGCACCGTCGACCGGGTCAGCGACGGGTACTGCACGACGGCGACCTGCCGCGTCAGCTGCGCGAGCAGCCGTACGGTCCGCGCCACCACGTCGTCCAGATCGACGGCGCCGTCCAGGAAGTTCTGGATCGCCCGCCGCTCGGGCCCGGTCATCGGCTTGACCCCGGCCAGCTTGTCGACGAACAGCCGATAGCCCTTGTCGGTCGGGATCCGCCCCGCGCTGGTGTGCGGCTGGGCGATGTACCCCTCGTCCACCAGGGCCGACATGTCGTTGCGCACGGTCGCCGGGGAGACACCGAGGTTGTGCCGCTCGGTGAGCGCCTTGGAGCCGACCGGCTCCTCGGTGCCGACGTAGTCCTGGACGATGGCGCGCAGCACCTGGAGCCTGCGTTCACTCAGCATCGCGCACACCTCCAGAAAGTCGGCCCCTCGGCTCTTCGCCTGGCACTCGTCACATCCGAGTGCCAACGCACCCCGGCCAGTGTACGGCCGTGGGGTACGCCCGGGGCAAGGCCGGGCCTGCGAAGCCGTGCCCGAGGAGGCTTCCCCGCTAGCGTCGCGGTATGACGGTGACTTGGGAAGAGCTGGGATGGGAGCGGCTGGCGGCCGGGGTCGGCCGGTGCCGCCTGCCGGTGTGGGACTGCACGGCGGGGCTGGTCGTGGGGGCGGGCGCGGCCCTGGTGATCGACGCCGGGCCGAGCCTGGCGGAGGGGTCGCGGGTGCGGGCGCGGGCGCAGGAAATCGCCGGTCACCGTGTGACCCATCTCGCGCTGACGCATCCCCACTTCGACCACGTCTTCGGGGCGGCGGCGTTCGCGGGGGCCGAGGTGTTCGGCGCGGTCGGCGTCGAGACCGTGCTCGCCGCGCGGCACGGGCGTGCGGACCTGCGGGCCGACGCGGTGGGCAACGGGCTCGACGCGCGCCTGGCCGACGAGGCGGTCGACGCCCTGACGGTCCCCCACCACCACGTCTCCGGCGAGTGGACGCTCGACCTGGGCGGCGGCCGCCAGGTCCTGCTGGCGAACGTGGGGCCCGCGCACACCGCCCACGACCTCGCGGTCCTCGTCCCCGGCTCGCCGGAGGTGGTCTTCTGCGGCGACCTGGTCGAGGAGTCCGGCGAACCCCAGGCCGGCCCCGACGCCGTACCGTCCCACTGGCCGGCCGCCCTCGACCGCCTGCTGGAGCTGGGCGGCGAGGACGCGCTGTACGTGCCCGGTCACGGAGCGGTGGTCGACGCCGCGTTCGTCCGGAGGCAGCGGGACGCCCTGGCCGGGCGTTTCGGCGTGTCGTGACGGCCCCGCGTCGTCTCCTCGGCGTTTTCTCCTATCGTCATCCGAATGCGCCAGTACTCTGCGGACCTGACTCCGCCGTGGAAGAAGCCCAAGCCCGCACCCGAGGTCGCTGCGGAGCCCGGCCTGGTGGTGGAGGAGGCGGGGACGGGGTTCTGCGGTGCGGTGATCCGCTGCGAGGCGGGCACGGTCACCCTGGAGGACCGCTTCGGCAAGCACCGCGTGTTCCCGCTGGAGCCGCGCGGCTTCCTCCTGGAGGGCCGGGTGGTGAGCCTCGTACGCCCCGTCGGCCGCGCTCCGGCACGCCCGTCCCGTACGGCCTCCGGTTCGGTCGCCGTCCCCGGCGCACGCGCGCGTGTGGCCCGCGCCGGGCGCATCTACGTCGAGGGCCGGCACGACGCCGAACTCGTCGAGAAGGTATGGGGCGACGACCTGCGCATCGAGGGCGTGGTCGTGGAGTACCTGGAGGGCGTCGACGACCTCCCGGCCATCGTCGCGGAGTTCGCGCCGGGGGCGGATGCCCGGTTGGGGGTCCTGGTGGACCACCTGGTGCCGGGCAGCAAGGAGTCCCGGATCGCGGCGTCGGTGACCAGCGAACACGCCCTGGTCGTCGGCCACCCGTACATCGACATCTGGGAGGCGGTGAAGCCCTCGGCCGTGGGGATCGAGGCCTGGCCCCGCATTCCGCACGGCCAGGACTGGAAGACGGGCGTGTGCCGGGCCCTGGGCTGGCCGGAGAACACGGGCGCGGTGTGGCAGGCGATCCTGAAGCGGGTGGGCTCCTACAAGGACCTGGAGCCCGAGCTCCTGGGCCGCGTGGAGGAACTGATCGACTTCGTCACAGCCCCGCAGTGAGCCCGGGCGGCACGCCGGTTTCTCGCCCCCGCCGCCCCTTCCCGTTCCCGTCCTTCTGGGGCTCCGCCCCCAAACCCCCGCTCCTCAAACGCCGGAGGGGCTGAATTTCAGCCCCTCCGGCGTTTGAGGACGAGGCCCTTCGGGCCGAAGTGGGGGTCTGGGGGCGGCAGCCCCCAGGGACGGGACGGGAAGGGGCGGCGGGGGCGAAAACCCCTCAGTCCACCAAATCGCGCACCACTGCGTCCGCCAGCAACCGCCCTCGCAGGGTGAGCACCGCACGCCCCGCCTCGTACGGGCCGGCCTCCAGCAGCCCGTCGGACAGGGCGCGCCCCGAGGCCGCGAGGCCCCTCCCGTGGAGCAGGGACAGCGGCACGCCCTCCCGCAGCCGCAGCTCCAGCAGAATCCGCTCCACCCTCCGGTCCTCCTCCGACAAGAGCTCCCGGCCCGCACCCGGCGACCGCCCGCCCGCCAGGGCCGCCGCGTACGCGCCCGGGTGCTTCACGTTCCACCAGCGCACGCCGCCCACGTGGCTGTGGGCCCCCGGCCCTGCGCCCCACCAGTCGGCGCCGCGCCAGTACAGCTCGTTGTGGAGGCAGCGGCCGGCGTCCGAGGTCGCCCAGTTCGAGACCTCGTACCAGTCGAAGCCTGCTGCCGAAAGCATCTCCTCGGCGATCAGGTACCGGTCCGCGTGCACGTCGTCGTCCGTCATGGGGACCTCGCCGCGCCGGATCCGCCGGGCCAGCTGGGTGCCCTCCTCGACGATCAGCGCGTAGGCCGACACGTGGTCCGGTCCGGCGCCCAGCGCCGCCTGGAGCGACGCCCGCCAGTCGTCGTCCGACTCCCCCGGGGTGCCGTAGATCAGGTCGAGGTTGACGTGCGCGAAGCCCGCCGCCCGTGCCTCCGCGACGCACGCCTCGGGGCGTCCCGGCGTGTGCGTACGGTCGAGGACCTTCAGCACGTGCTGCTTCGCGCTCTGCATGCCGAAGGAGATCCGGTTGAAACCGCCCTGGCGCAGAACGGCCAGATACGCCGGATCCACCGACTCCGGGTTCGCCTCGGTGGTGACCTCCGCGTCGGCGGCGAGGCCGAACTCGTCGCGGATCGCGCCCAGCATCCGGACGAGGTCCCCCGCGGCCAGCAGCGTGGGTGTGCCGCCGCCGACGAAGACCGTGCGGACCTCACGCGGGTCGTCGCCGAGGACCTTGCGGGCCAGGCGGATCTCGTCGATCACGGTGTCCGCGTAGTTGTCGCGGGAGGCGAGGACGCCGCCGGTGCCGCGCAGCTCGGTCGCCGTGTAGGTGTTGAAGTCGCAGTAGCCGCAGCGGGTCGCGCAGTACGGGACGTGCAGGTAGAACCCGAGGGGGCGGTCGGCCGCCCCGGCGAGCGCGGGCGCGGGCAGGGCGCCGTCGTCGGGGACGGGCTCGCCGTCGGGGAGTGCGGAAGGCATGCCCTCCATTGTCCAGCACGCGCGCCCCGGCCTACTCGGCCTGCAGCACCAGCAGGGCCAGGTCGTCCTCCGGCGGCCGTACCCCGAACTCGTGCACCAGCCGTTTGATGCGCTCCGCGATCAGTTCCGCGTCGAGCCCCGCGCACCCGGCAAGCGCCTGGGACAGCCCGTCCTCGTCGTCGAACTGGCGCGAGCCGCTGCGCCGCTCGGTCACCCCGTCGGTCACGCACAGCAGGCTGTCGCCGGGGCGCAGTTCGAAGGTCTCGCTGGTGTACGTGGCGTCCTCGACGACCCCGAGGAGGGTCTGCGGGTGCGCGGCCGTACGGACCTCGCCGTCCGCGCCGAGCAGCAGCGGCAGCGGGTGTCCGGCGGAGCCGAGGGTGCAGCGCACCCCTCCGTCGAAGGGGGCCAGCTCGCCGTAGAGGAGGGAGAGGAAGCGGGTCTGCGGGCCGTCCCCGGGGGCCATCGGCCGGCCGCCCGCGGAGACCAGCGCGCGGGCCGCCGCGTCCGCGGCCTCCGTCGCGTCGTCGAGGAGCAGCTGGTTGAGGCGGTCCAGGACGTCGGCGACGCGGTAGCCCTCGCGGGCCAGCAGCCGCAGCCAGGGCCGGGCGAGGCCGATGACGACGGCCGCCTCGGGCCCCTTGCCCTGGACGTCGCCGACGGCGAAGCACCAGCGGCCGTCGCCGGCCGGGAACAGGTCGTAGAAGTCGCCGCTGGGTCCGCCCTTGTCGCACGGCTCGTACACCAGGGCGCTGCGCACCCCCGGTATCTCGGCCACCGCGCCGGGCAGCAGGCCGCGCTGCAGTACGGCGCTGATGGTGGCCTGCCGGGCGTACTGGCGGGCGGCGCCGATGGCGAGGGCCACCCGGCGGCTCAGGTCCTCGACCAGGCCGGTGATCTCGTCGGCGAAGCCGGGCAGCCCGGACCGGCCGATGACCAGGGTGCCGAGCGGACGGCCGCCGGCCGTGAGCCGGTAGGCGAGCGCGGAGCCGTCCGTGCCGTGCGGGCCCAGTGCCCCGCCGGGCCAGGGGAAGGGGGCGGGCCCCGGCCGTGCCGGGTCGGGCGGGTGCGGCGGTTCCTTCTCCAGGGCCTGGCGCAGTTCCTCGATGCGATTCTCGCTGCCGTGCCACACGCGGGCCAGACGCGGTCCGGCCCCGTCGGCCGCCCAGCCGCCGCGGCCGCCGGTGGCCTCGTCCTCCAGCCACACCGCGCACCACTCGGCCAGCCGCGGCACGATCAGCTGTCCGGCGAGCGCGGCCACCAGGTTCTCGTCGAGCTGCCCGGCGAGCAGGTCGGAGGCCTCGGCGAGGAAGGACAGGGCGCCCCGGTTGAGCCAGTCCTGGTCCTGCTCGGTGCGCTGCGGCTCCGGGGCGAGTATCTCGGCCACCCGCAGCTCGCGCTCCCCCGTGTACGCCTCTCGTGCGTCGGCGGCCGATTCCCCCTGTGCGGGCAGCCGCGCCCACACCGTCTTGGCGCCGGTGCGGTAGGTGATGCCCCAGGACTCCGAGAGCGCGGCGACCAGTCTGAGGCCGCGCCCGTAGTCGGGTGTCTCGGACGACGGTTCGGCGGCGTCGCGTGGGGCGCGCGAGGGGTGGTGGTCGAGGACCTCGACGACGAGGGCGCCGGTCTCCGGTTCCAGCCGGCAGTCCAGCTCGACGTCGGTGCCGGCGTGCACGACGGCGTTGGTGACCAGCTCGCTGACGACGACCAGGGCGTCGCCGGCCAGGAGCTCGGTGAGGTGCTCGGTGCCGGGCAGCGCGCGCTCGGCCCATTCGGCGAGCGCGGCGCGTAACAGCGCGCGGGCGGCGCCCGGCGCGAGGGAGCTGCCGGGCAGGGGGGCGTGCAACTGCGCGCGCGGGGGCGCGTCTGCGGGTGCGAGCGCCCCGGTGCGCAGGGGCGCCCCCGTGTGCGCAGGCGCATCAGAGGCACGGGAAGTGGTCTCCCGTCGCGTCGAAATGGCCCCCATCTACAGCTCCCACAGCGGTTCGGACGAATACGCCTCAGTCGATGCCGACAGAGTGACAGACTGGCCCCGCCCATAAGCGCCGAGTTACCGAAGTGGGCCGCCATGAGTGAGAACAGTGCTACACGTGTGCTCGAACAGGAGCACAAAGATGGCCTGATTCGAGCATCGGATCTGCGTCCTCTGCTCGCCGCGATGACGGCGGCCCGGGACGGTGACTTCTCGAAGGTGCCGGAATCGGGCCACGGCCTGGTGGCGGAACTGACCGCCGTCTTCAACCAGATCATGGACCGCAGCACCCACTTCAACACGGAGGTGCAGCGGGTGAAACGGGAGTTGGTGCGGTACGGCCGGCTCGACGAACGCCTCTCGGCCAGCCCGGGCCAGGGCGCCTGGGCCTCCCGCGTCAACGACGTGAACCAGGTGCTCGACGCCCTGGTCGCCCCGGCGGCCAACGCCACGCGCGTACTGGACGCGGTGGCCGGCGGCGACCTGACCCAGCGGGTCGATCTGCACGACGGCAGCAGGCAGTTGCGCGGTGATCTGCGCCGGCTCGGCCGGGCCGTGAACAAGATGGTCGACCAGCTGTCCCTGTTCACCGGCGAGGTGACCCGGGTGGCGCGCGAGGTCGGCACCGAGGGGCGGCTCGGCGGGCGGGCCAAGGTGACGAGCCTGTCCGGGAGTTGGCGGGACGTGACCGAGGCGGTCAACACCATGGCATCCCGGCTGACCGCCCAGGTCCGTGACATCGCGCTCGTGACCACGGCGGTGGCCCGCGGTGACCTGACCCGCACGGTCACCGTCGAGGCGACCGGCGAGCTGCTCGAACTGAAGCTGACCGTGAACACGATGGTCGACCAGCTGTCGGCCTTCGCCGACGAGGTCACCCGGGTGGCCCGCGAGGTCGGCACCGAGGGCCAGCTGGGCGGGCGGGCCCAGGTGCGGGGCGTGTCCGGGGTCTGGAAGGACCTCACCGACAACGTCAACTTCATGGCCTCGAACCTGACCTCCCAGGTCCGCAACATCGCCCAGGTCACCACCGCCGTCGCCAACGGCGACCTGAGCCAGAAGATCACGGTGGACGCGCAGGGCGAGATCCTGGAGCTGAAGTCCACGATCAACACCATGGTCGACCAGCTCTCCGCCTTCGCCGACGAGGTCACCCGCGTCGCCCGCGAGGTCGGCACCGAAGGCAACCTCGGGGGCCGGGCCCAGGTCAGGGGCGTCTCCGGCGTCTGGAAGGACCTCACCGACAACGTCAACTTCATGGCGGACAACCTGACCTCCCAGGTCCGCAACATCGCCCTGGTCTCCACCGCCGTGGCCCAGGGCGACCTCGGCAAGAAGATCACGGTCGAGGCGAAGGGCGAGATCCTGGAGCTGAAGTCCACGATCAACACCATGGTCGACCAGCTCTCCGCCTTCGCCGACGAGGTCACCCGCGTCGCCCGCGAGGTCGGCACCGAAGGCAACCTCGGCGGTCAGGCCCAGGTCAGGGGCGTCAGCGGGGTCTGGAAGGACCTCACCGACAACGTCAACTTCATGGCGCTGAACCTGACCTCCCAGGTGCGGAACATCGCCCAGGTCACCACCGCCGTCGCCAACGGCGACCTGTCCAAGAAGATCACGGTCGACGCGCGCGGCGAGATCCTGGAACTGAAGGACACCGTCAACACGATGGTGGAGCAGTTGCGGGCCTTCGCCGACGAGGTTACCCGCGTGGCCCGCGAGGTCGGCACCGACGGCCGGCTCGGCGGCCGGGCGCAGGTGCTGGGCGTCTCCGGCGTCTGGCGGGATCTGACCGACAACGTCAACTACATGGCCGACAACCTCACTTCGCAGGTGCGGAACATCGCCCAGGTGGCGACGGCCGTGGCGCAGGGCGACCTGTCGAAGAAGATCGACGTGGACGCGCGCGGCGAGATCCTGGAGCTGAAGACGACCATCAACACGATGGTCGACACCCTGTCCTCCTTCTCCTCCGAGGTGACCCGCGTGGCCCGCGAGGTCGGCTCCGAGGGCCAACTCGGCGGCCAGGCACGGGTAGAGGGCGTCTACGGCACCTGGAAGCGCCTGACGACGAACGTGAACGAGCTCGCGCTGAACCTGACCACCCAGGTCCGCGCGATCGCCGAGGTGGCCTCGGCGGTGGCCCAGGGCGACATGTCCCGGTCGATCACCGTGGAGACGCAGGGCGAGGTCACCGAGCTGAAGGACAACATCAACCTGATGGTGGCCAACCTCCGCGAGACAACCCGCGCGAAGGACTGGCTGGAGTCCAACCTGGCCCGCCTGGCCGCCCTGATGCAGGGCCACCGCGACCTGATGGAGGTCGCCGACCTGATCCTGCGCGAGCTGACCCCGCTGGTGAACGCCCAGTACGGCGCGTTCTTCCTGGCCGACCCCGACGAGGACGGCACCTCTCTGCACACGGCGGTTCCGGCGAAGGGGCTCGCGTTCATCGCCGGGTACGGCTCGGCGCAGAGCGCGACCGTCGACACGGGAGCCATGCCGGTCCACGGTCTCGTCCGCCAGGCCGCGCGGGAGAAGAAGCGGATCCTGGTGGAGGAGGCCCCGCCGGACTACATCAAGATCAACAGCGGGCTCGGTGAAGCCGCCCCGGCGAGCGTCGTCATCATCCCGATCCTCTTCGAGGACAAGCTCCTCGGCGTGATCGAGCTGGCCTCCTTCTCCCGCTTCTCCGACGTCCACCTGGCCTTCTTCGACCAGTTCGTGAACACCATCGGCGTCGCCATCAACACCATCATCGCCAACTCCCGCACGGAGTCCCTGCTCGGCGAGTCCCAGCGCCTGGCCATGCAGCTCCAGGAACGCTCCGACGAACTCCAGAAACAGCAGGCGGAGTTGCAGCGCTCCAACGCCGAACTGGAGGAGAAGGCGGCCCTGCTGGCCACGTCCTCGCAGTACAAGTCGGAGTTCCTGGCGAACATGTCGCACGAACTGCGCACGCCGCTCAACTCGTTGCTGATCCTGGCGCGCCTGCTGTCCGACAACCCGGACGGCCGTCTCTCCGACCAGGAAGTGCAGTTCGCGACGACGATCCACCGCTCGGGCTCCGACCTCCTCCAGCTGATCAACGACATCCTCGACCTGTCGAAGATCGAGGCCGGCCGGATGGACGTACGCCCGAAGAGGCTCCCCCTCATCAAGCTGCTCGACTACGTCCACGCCACGTTCCGCCCCCTCACCATCGACCGGGGGCTCGCCTTCGAGGTGGCGGTCGGGGAGGACGTACCGCGGGAGATGTACTCGGACGAGCAGCGCCTCCAGCAGATCCTGCGCAACCTGCTCTCCAACGCGATCAAGTTCACCGCCACGGGCCGGGTCGAGCTGCGCGTGAACCGTATGAAGGACCCCGAGCACCACTACGTCCGCGACAGTGACGACGTGATCGCCTTCGCGGTCTCCGACACCGGCATCGGCATCGCCCGCGAGAAACTCCCCGTGATCTTCGAGGCGTTCCAGCAGGCCGACGGCACGACGAACCGCAAGTACGGCGGCACCGGCCTGGGGCTGTCCATCAGCCGGGAGATCGCGGGCCTGCTGGGCGGCCGTATCGTCGCCGAGAGCGAGCCCGGCAAGGGGTCCACCTTCACGCTGTACGTCCCCGTCATCAGCCCCGGCCACTCGGCGACCGGCCCGGCCCCGGAGGACCGGCCCGTGCCGGTGCCGGACGAGCTGTCCACCGAGCTCTTCCCCACCACCCACGAGCCGGAGGACTCCTGGCCCGCGCCCGTCAAGCTGGAGGCGTGGAAGGCGGGGCGTGCGGGGCAGGTCCTGGCCGGGCGCAGGGTGCTGATCGTCGACGACGACATCCGCAACGTCTTCGCCCTCACCCATGTCCTGGGCCGGGTCGGCATGCCCGTCCTCTACGCCGAGAACGGCCGCGAGGGCATCGAGACGCTGGAACGCAACCCGGACGTCCAACTCGTCCTGATGGACATCATGATGCCGGAGATGGACGGCTACGAGACCATCGCCGCCATCCGCCGCACCCCACGCTGGACCGGCCTGCCCATCGTCGCCCTCACCGCGAAGGCGATGCCGGGAGACCGCGAGAAGTCCATCGCGCGGGGCGCCAACGACTACGTACCCAAGCCGGTGGACGTCGACCAGCTGCTGACCGTCGTCTGCGCACTCCTGGACCCCGAGAGCGTGGCGGACGAGGAGCACGCCGATGCCGAGGAGGCCGCGGTCCCGCCGACGGACGACTGAATGAGGCCAGTCACATGAGCGCTGAGGCAACAACCGGTGAGCGCGCCGGCATCCTCCTGGTCGACGACATGGAGGACAACCTGATCGCGCTGGAGGCCGTCCTGAGGTCCCTCAACGAACCGCTCTTCCGCGCGCGTTCGGGCGAGGAGGCGATGAAGGCACTGCTCCGACGGCGGTTCGCGCTCGTCCTGCTCGACGTGCGCATGCCGGGCATGGACGGTTTCGAGACCGCCGCGAACATCAAGCGGCTCGACCAGACCAAGGACGTCCCGATCATCTTCCTGACCGGCGCGGAGGACGACTCCGGCTACGCCTTCCGCGGCTACGCGACGGGAGCGGCCGACTACCTGACCAAGCCGTTCGACCCGTGGGTGCTGCGCGCCAAGGTCACGGTGTTCCTGGAACTGGACCGCAAGAACCGGCAGTTGGAACGGCTGCTGGCCCAGGAACAGGCCGACGACGGAGAGTTGGACAGCCGGCTGGCGGCCCTGGAGAAGCAGCTGACGGGCACACCGGACGTTCCTGCCCTGCGCACACAGGTCAGGGAGCTACGGCAGCTGGTGAACAGGGGACGCGTGTCCTGACGTCCAGGGGCGCGGGGAACCGCCCGACAACCACGAACCGCCCGCAGCCGCCGAACAGTCCCCCGCCCCTCACTCACGCTTCGCGCGACCCCGCGTACATCTCGTCGATCAGGTGCTTGTACTCCCGCTCGACGACCGGTCGCTTCAGCTTCAGGCTCGGCGTGATCTCACCGTGCTCGATGTCGAGATCCCGCGGCAGCAACCGGAACTTCTTGATGGTCTGCCACCGCTGCAGCCCCTCGTTGAGCTGCGCCACGTATCCCTCGACCATCGAGACCGTCACCGGCGCGGCGACCACCTCCGCGTACGGCTTCCCCTCCAGCCCGTTCTCCTTCGCCCAGTCGAGGATCGAGACCTCGTCCAGCGCGATGAGCGCCGTGCAGAAGTTCCGGTCGGCCCCGTGGACCAGGATGTTGGAGACGTACGGGCACACCGCCTTGAACTGCCCCTCGACCTCGGCGGGCGCGATGTACTTACCGCCGGAAGTCTTGATGAGGTCCTTCTTGCGGTCGGTGATCCGCAGGTACCCGTCGGGCGACAGCTCGCCGATGTCACCGGTGTGGAACCAGCCGTCCGACTCCAGGACCTCGGCGGTCTTCTCGGGCAGCCCGTGGTAGCCCTCCATGATGCCGGGGCCGCGCAGCAGGATCTCGCCGTCGTCCGCGATGCGCACCTCCGTGCCGGGCAGCGGCTTGCCGACCGTGCCGGTGCGGTAGGCCTCACCGGGGTTCACGAAGGAGGCGGCCGACGACTCCGTGAGGCCGTAGCCCTCGAGGATGTGGATGCCGGCGCCGGAGAAGAAGTAGCCGATCTCGGGCGCGAGCGCGGCCGAGCCGGAGACACAGGCACGCAGGTTGCCGCCGAAGGCCTCGCGGATCTTGGCGTACACCAGCGCGTCCGCGACCTTGTGCTTGGCGGAGAGTCCGAAGGGCGCCGACGCCGTGCCGGTGCGCCGGAAGTTGTCCTGGGTGACCTTGGCGTACTCGCGGGCGACCTCGGCGGCCCACTGGAAGATCTTGTACTTGGCGCCGCCGCCCGCCCGGGCCTTCGCGGCGACCCCGTTGTAGACCTTCTCGAAGATGCGCGGGACGGCCGCCATGTACGTCGGCTGGACGACCGGCAGGTTCTCGATGATCTTGTCGACGCGGCCGTCGACGGCGGTGACGTGCCCGACCTCGATCTGTCCCGAGGTGAGCACCTTGCCGAAGACGTGGGCGAGCGGCAGCCACAGGTACTGCACGTCGTCGGCGCTGATCAGCCCGGTCGCGGCGGTCGCCTTCGCCATGTACGACCAGTTGCCGTGCGGCAGGCGGACACCCTTGGGGCGGCCGGTGGTGCCGGAGGTGTAGATGAGGGTGGCGAGCTGGTCCTTGGTGATCGCGCCGACCTTCTCCTTGATCAGGTCGGGGTTCTTCTCCAGGTACGCGGCACCGCGCTGCTCCAGCTCGGCGAGCGTGAGCACCCAGTCGCCGGTCTCGGCCCCGGCCGGGTCGATCACCACGACATGGGTGAGGTCGGGCAGCTCGGCGCGCTTCTCCCGCGCCTTGGCGAGCTGCTCGGCGTTCTCCGCGAACAGGACCTTGCTCCCGGAGTCCGCGAGGATGAACGCGGACTCGTCGGCGTTGGTCTGCGGATAGACCGTGGTCGTGGCGGCACCGGCGCACAGGATGCCCAGGTCCGCGAGGATCCACTCGACCCGCGTCGAGGAGGAGAGGGCGACCCGCTGCTCCGGCTGCACACCGAGCTCGATCAGCCCGGCGGCGATGGCGAAGACCCGCTCGGCGGTCTGCCCCCAGCTCAGCGACTTCCAGTCGTCCGGCCCCTGGCCGGAGGCCGGAGGTACGGGGTAGCGGTACGCCTCGGCGTCCGGTGTGGCCGCCACGCGCTCCAGGAAAACGGCCGCCACGGTCGGCGGACGGTTCTCGATCAGTGTCTGTGTGTCGCTCACGACATCCTCCGGGGCCCGCGGCTGCGCGGCTGGCTCATTGCGGCTGTTGTTTAACTCACGAGTAACTACCGAGCAGGGATCAGAGTAAAGCGCGACCGGCCGGTGCGTAAGGGGCCGCGGCCTGTCACTTCCTACAGAGAGCGACACTACGCACGCGTAGGGGCCTGCCCCGTGAACACGCGGCAGGCCCCCAGTCTCGCGGTAAAGGACGACTACTTCTTGCCCTTGCCGGAACCCGCGTTCTCGTCGCTGGACAGAACGGCGATGAAGGCCTCCTGCGGAACCTCCACGGAACCGACCATCTTCATCCGCTTCTTGCCTTCCTTCTGCTTCTCCAGCAGCTTCCGCTTACGGGAGATGTCACCGCCGTAGCACTTGGCGAGGACGTCCTTGCGGATGGCGCGGATGGTCTCGCGGGCGATCACCCGGGAGCCGATGGCGGCCTGGATGGGAATCTCGAAGGCCTGGCGCGGGATCAGCTCACGCAACTTGGCGACGAGCCGTACGCCATACGCGTACGCGGCGTCCTTGTGGGTGACGGCGGAGAAGGCGTCGACCCGGTCGCCGTGGAGCAGGATGTCGACCTTCACCAGCTGGGCGTCCTGCTCGCCGGTGGGCTCGTAGTCCAGCGAGGCGTAACCGCGGGTCTTGGACTTCAGCTGATCGAAGAAGTCGAAGACGATCTCGGCGAGCGGGAGCGTGTAGCGGATCTCGACGCGGTCCTCGGAGAGGTAGTCCATGCCGAGGAGGGTGCCGCGGCGGGTCTGGCACAGCTCCATGATCGAACCGATGAACTCGCTCGGCGCGAGGATCGTGGCCCGGACGACCGGCTCGAAGACCTTGTCGATCTTGCCCTCGGGGAACTCGCTCGGGTTGGTGACCGTGTGCTCCTTCCCGTCCTCCATGATCACGCGGTAGACCACGTTGGGCGCGGTGGCGATGAGTTCGAGGTTGAACTCGCGCTCCAGGCGCTCACGGATGACGTCGAGGTGCAGCAGGCCGAGGAAGCCGACGCGGAAGCCGAAGCCGAGCGCCGCGGAGGTCTCCGGCTCGTAGACCAGGGCGGCGTCGTTGAGCTGGAGCTTGTCCAGCGCCTCGCGCAGGTCCGGGTAGTCCGAGCCGTCCAGCGGATAGAGACCGGAGAACACCATCGGCTTGGGGTCCTTGTACCCGCCGAGGGCCTCGGTGGCGCCCTTGTCCTTGCTGGTGATGGTGTCACCGACCTTGGACTGACGGACGTCCTTCACGCCGGTGATGATGTAGCCCACCTCGCCGACGCCGATGCCGTCGGCCGGCGTCATCTCGGGGGACGAGACGCCGATCTCGAGGAGCTCGTGGGTGGCGCCGGTCGACATCATCTTGATGCGCTCGCGCTTGTTGAGCTGGCCGTCGATGACACGGACGTAGGTGACCACGCCCCGGTAGGAGTCGTAGACCGAGTCGAAGATCATCGCGCGGGCGGGGGCGTCCTTGACGCCCACCGGGGCCGGTACGTCACGGACCACCCGGTCCAGCAGCGCGTCCACACCGATGCCGGTCTTCGCCGAGACCTTGAGCACGTCGTCCGGGTCGCAGCCGATGAGGTTGGCGAGCTCCTCGGAGAACTTCTCCGGCTGGGCGGCCGGCAGGTCGATCTTGTTCAGCACCGGGACGATGGTGAGCTCGTTCTCCATCGCCAGGTAGAGGTTGGCGAGGGTCTGGGCCTCGATACCCTGGGCGGCGTCGACGAGAAGCACGGTGCCCTCGCAGGCCGCGAGCGACCGCGAGACCTCGTAGGTGAAGTCGACGTGCCCCGGGGTGTCGATCATGTTGAGGATGTGCGTGTTGGTCTTGTCATGGGTGGGAGCCCATGGCAGACGCACGGCCTGTGACTTGATCGTGATGCCGCGCTCACGCTCGATGTCCATGCGGTCGAGGTACTGAGCACGCATCTGCCGTTGCTCGACCACACCGGTCAGCTGGAGCATCCGGTCGGCGAGCGTGGACTTGCCGTGGTCGATGTGCGCGATGATGCAAAAGTTGCGGAGCAGCGCCGGGTCGGTACGGCTCGGCTCGGGCACATGGCTGGGGATCGCGGGCACGCAGGGTCCTGATTCTTGAGGCGTCCGCAGTGTCTGCGGTCTCGGGTCGGATCGATACGTAGCCTCCATGGTCCCACGGGCCGGGACCGGCGACCGGTTTGGGCCACTCGGACGCCCGCTGGTAGTCTGGGTGGCTGTGTCTCCTGCCCTCTCAGCACGAGACACGACTTCTGGAAAATCATCGGTGCGGGACCCGTGCGGCTCCGTGCCTGAACCTGTAGAGGCTCATCAGTGGCGAACATCAAGTCCCAGATCAAGCGGATCAAGACCAACGAGAAGGCCCGGCTGCGCAACAAGGCCGTCAAGTCCTCCCTGAAGACCGCGATCCGCAAGGCCCGCGAGGCCGCTGCCGCGGGTGACGTCGAGAAGGCCACCGAGTACCAGCGCGCGGCTGCGCGTCAGCTCGACAAGGCCGTCTCCAAGGGCGTCATCCACAAGAACCAGGCCGCCAACAAGAAGTCGGCGCTGGCGTCGAAGGTCGCGACCCTCAAGGGCTGAACCCCTTCTTTGATCTGACCGCCGGAGGGAATCGAGCGGGCCCTCTCATCCGCTCCCGTCCGGCACCCCGAGTCTGTGCGCGACCTGCGTTCGCCACGCGGGCACGGACTCACCCCTCTTTGTACCGAAGGCCCCGCCGCCGCCCTTCCCCAGGGCGACGGCGGGGCCTTCGGTATGGCATGCCCGCGCGGCCGGCAGGCAGTCACGACCAGAATGCGTCGCCCTTCTCCATGTCTTCGACGCACTCGTCGAGGTCGGTCATCTTGTCTCCGACGATCCGGAAGACGATGCCCCCGCGTTCGTCGATGTGCTTGTCGCCCCGGTCGGCGGTGAAGCGGTGCACGGAGACGGCGTGCCCGCGGCCATCGACGAACACGTTGAGCAACTCGACACGGAACGACCCGTCCGTCTCCGAGTAGAGCCGGCCGTAGTACCCGTCGAAGATCGAGTCGACTCCCTTGTAGTCCCCCGAGAGCGGGTGGGAACCGGGTACATGGTGGGTGCAGTCCCCGGTCATCATGCCGCGCAGAGTATCCATGTCCCCACGCTGGAAGGCCTCGTAGCCCTTGCGGACGAGCATGGCGTGCGGGTGTTCAGCCACGGCGATCGCCACCTTTCCTGATCCGGCGATGGACGGCTGATACGCACGATTCTCCTCCTGTGGGAGGGAAGAGCTACTTGATCAGACCGGTCCTCCGGAGCACGCCGTCGCCGTCCTCTGACCTGTGACAGCCCTCCGGGATAAAGCCCGTCCTCCGGACCGTGCCCGTCCTCCGGATCACGTCCGTCCTCTGGACCGCGCCGCCCGCGCGATCGCTACGACCGCCTTCTCCAGGGCGTACTCGGGGTCGTCCCCGCCGCCCTTCACCCCGGCGTCGGCCTCGGCCACGGCCCGCAGCGCGAAGGCCACCCCGTCCGGCGTCCACCCCCGCATCTGCTGCCGCACCCGGTCGATCTTCCACGGCGGCATCCCGAGTTCCCGCGCGAGATCGGCCGGACGGCCTCCTCGTGCTGAGGACAGCTTGCCGATGGCCCGCACGCCCTGCGCCAACGCACTGGTGATCAACACCGGCGCGACCCCCGTCGCCAGCGACCACCTGAGCGCCTCCAGCGCCTCGGCGACCCGCCCCTCCACCGCCCGGTCCGCGACCGTGAAGCTCGACGCCTCGGCCCGCCCGGTGTAGTACCGCCCGACAACGGCCTCGTCGATGGTCCCCTCGACATCGGCGGCGAGCTGCGACACGGCGGACGCCAGCTCCCGCAGATCACTCCCGATCGAGTCCACGAGCGCCTGACAGGCCTCGGGCGTCGCCGACCGCCCGATCGCCCGGAACTCCCCCCGCACGAACGCCAGCCGGTCCGCCGGCTTCGTCATCTTCGGGCACGCCACCTCCCGCGCCCCCACCTTGCGCGCGGCATCCAGCAGCCCTTTGCCCTTGGCCCCGCCCGCGTGCAGCAGCACAAGCGTGATCTCCTCGGCGGGCGCCCCGAGATACGCCTTCACGTCCTTGATCGTGTCGGCCGACAGATCCTGCGCATTGCGTACGACGACAACCTTCCGCTCCGCGAAGAGCGACGGGCTGGTCAACTCCGCCAGCGTCCCGGGCTGCAACTGGTCCGACGTCAGGTCCCGCACGTCCGTATCCGCATCCGCCGCCCTGGCAGCCACCACCACCTCCCGCACAGCACGGTCGAGCAGCAGCTCCTCCTGGCCGACGGCAAGCGTCACGGCGGCGAGAGGGTCGTCTTCAGCAGTCTTCCTGGCCATCGCGTACAGCATGGCACGGGCCACTGACAGCGGAGCCGTCCGTTGAGGCCGCGGGCATCGTGCCGCTGGGGCGATGGGGGTCGGTCCCCCCATCAGTCCCCGGCCCTGCTCCACCCATGCCTCGGGGCTACGGCTCCTCCCGCCACCCGTCCCACTCCCCCGCGAACTCGTCCAGCTCGCGAGGATCCAACCGCTCCCCGTCATCCCGCAGCACCACCAGCCACTGCGCGTCTTCCGCATCGTCCTCCCCGGCCAGCGCATCCCGCACAAGCCGCGGCTCCTCGTCGACCGCGAACCGCTCCCGCAGCGCCTCGGCCACCTCCTCCGCCGCATCCCGGTCGGGCAGCACCAGCACATGTCTCACATCACTCACGGAGCCATTGTCAGGCACCCTGCCCGGCCGAACTGAGCCTCCCTCCCCTGCCCGCCCCCGCCCGCCGCCCCCCTCCCGGCAAGAATCACCCGCTCCGGTCGGCACTCCGCACCACCGGCACACGGTCGAGCTCGACGCCGAACCGCTCCCGATACACCTCCAGCACCTCCTCGTCCGTCTCCAGCCCACACTCCTTCCGCGTCCCGTCGCTCCCCGTCACCTTGAAGCGACGCCCGCTGAGCGTGATCCGTCCCCCGTCCTCCGTGACCCGCGAGCAGACGAGCGACCGCGTGAAGTGCGACCGGGGTGAGGTGCTGTGCCACCAGGCCCCGACCACGAAGTCCCCGAGCTCCCGAGGCCGCACCTCCAACCGGTATTCAGCCCTGCCGTCCATGACGACGTCCAGATCCGCCGCCCCCGCCGCCCGAACCCCGGCCGCGTCCGGCCCCGCCTCGACGATCCGGAACGTGCCACCGGGATCCTCCTGCTCCCCCCGCGCCCCGAACGCCAGCGGATAGTGACTGTGCGCCCCGAACCCGACGTCGGCCAGCCACTCACGCCCGTCCACGGTCCGCACCCGCAGCGCGACATGGTCGTACGGAATCCCGAGCCGCCCCTCCTCCCCGTACACCCGCGCCGCGAGCAGCGTGACATCGAACCCGACCGCGGTGAGCAACAGCCCGAACACTCCGTTGAGTTCGTAACAGAACCCTCCCCTCCGCGCGCCCACCACCTTGTCCAGCAGCCGCTTCTCCTCCAGCACGATCTCCTCCCCGAGATGGACCGACAGGTTCTCGAAGGGCACGTTCTGCAGATGGCGCAGGTGCAGATCGCGCAGCACGCCGATGGTGGCGCTCGGGACGCCGTCCGCGCCGGCGGGCCACGCCGACCGTTCGATTCCCAGGCGGCGAAGGTAGGCATCAACCTGTGCGGAGTTCATGACCTCAGTCTCGCGCCACCCGAAGCTCCCCGGAGCCCGTACCCGTACCCCCCGCTACTGCGACAGCCCCGTCCCGGTCGGTCCGCAGCACCACCGCACCTCCCGCCCGCAGCGCCGCGACCGTGCTGGGAGCAGGGTGTCCGTACGGGTTGTCGGCACCGCAAGAGATGAGCGCCAGCCGCGGGGCCACCCGGCGTATCAGCTCCGGGTCCTGGTACGCAGAGCCGTGGTGGGCGACCTTGAGCACGTCCATCCCGCCCAGCCGCGCACCCGCCGGGGACCTCAACAGCGCCTGCTGTGCCGGAGGTTCGAGGTCCCCGAGGAGCAGGAACCGCAGTCCGGCCGATCTGACGAGCAGGGCCACGCTCGCGTCGTTCGGCCCCTCCGGCTCCGGCACCGGGCTCGGCGGCGGCCACAGCACCTCCCAGGACAGCGCCCCGGTCCGCCGCCGCTCCCCGGCCATGCCACGGGTCACGGGGATACGCCGCGCCGCCGCCTCCCTCCGTACGAACTCGGCCTGGTCCACCGGCTCTTCGTAGCCGGTCGTCTCGATCGCCCCGACGGACCGTCCGCGCAGTACTCCGGGCAGTCCCGCCACATGGTCGGCGTGGAAGTGGGTCAGCACGACCAGCGGGATCCTGGTGATGCCGAGCGCTCGCAGACAGTGGTCGACGAGTGCCGGATCGGGGCCCGCGTCCACGACCACGCCCGTGCCCTCGCCCGCCGCGAGCACCGTCGCGTCGCCCTGCCCCACGTCGCACATCGCCAGCCGCCAACCCGGCGGCGGCCAGCCCGTGATCACCCGGGTCAGCGGCGGCGGCTGCACGACGGCCAGCAGGGCCAGCAGCGCGCAGGCAGCGCACAGCCAGGGATGTCCCAGCAGTCGCCGGCCTGTGAGCAGGACGGCCACCGTGACGAGGAGGAGCAGCGCCGCCCCACCCCAGGTGTCCGGCCAGTCCACTCCTGCGCCGGGCAGCGCCGCGCCCGTACGGGCGATCTCCGCGATCCACTCCGTCGGCCAACTGGCGCACCAGGCGAGTGCCTTCGCCACCGGCATCACCACGGGCGCCGTGGCCAGCGCGGCGAAGCCCAGCACTGTGGCCGGCGCGACCGCGAACTCCACGAGGATGTTGCACGGCACCGCCACCAGGCTGACCCGCGCCGACAGTACGGCGACGACCGGCGCGCACAGGGCCTGCGCGGCTGCCGCGGCTGCCAGCGCCTCCGCCAGTCTCGGCGGAACCCGGCGCCGTCGCAGGGCGAGGCTCCAGCGGGGTGCCAGCGTGAGCAGCGCGCCGGTGGCCAGGACGGAGAGCAGGAAGCCGTAACTCCGGGCCAGCCACGGGTCGTACAGCACCAGCAGCAGGACGGCCGTCGCCAGCGCCGGGATCAGCGACCGGCGGCGTCCGGTCGCGAGCGCGAGCAGCGCGACGGCTCCGCAGGCAGCAGCCCTCAGCACACTCGGGTCCGGCCTGCACACGACGACGAACACAAGGGTGAGCACCCCGCCCAGCAGTGCGGTCGTCCGGAGCGAGATGCCCAGACGGGGCGCGAGTCCGCGGCGCTCGGCGAGCTGGGCCAGGCCGGGCGGGCCGACGAGCAGGGCGAGGATGATCGTGAGGTTGCTCCCGGAAACGGCCAGGATGTGTGCGAGGTCGGTCTCCTTGAAGGCCTCGTCCAGTTCCGGGGTGATCCGCGCGGTGTCCCCGACGACCAGCCCCGGCAACAGCGCCCGCGCGTCCGCCGACAGCCCGTCCGTGGCCTCCCGCAGCCCCGCGCGCAGCCGGCCCGCGAACCGCTGTGCCCTCGAAGGCTCCCGCACCACCTCCGGCGCGGCCCGGCCCCGCACCCGCAGCACGGCCGCGACCCGGTCGCCGCCCACCACGGCGGGCGCCAGCCGCGCGGTCACCCGCAGCCGCGTGGACGGCAACAGCCCGAGCCACGGCGACCGGCCCGGCCCGTCCGCGGAGGCCCGCCCGCCCGACGCCCCGCCCCACGGTCGGCCGGCCCCCGAACCCACATCGACGATCATCAGCACCGGTGTGCGCGTCGCCACCACCGACCCATGCGCCACCTCGACGCGTCGTACCTCGCCGTTGAGCAGCACAGAGACCGGCGCCGCGTGGTTTCCCCTGATCCGGGGCCGGGTGAGCCGGGGATCGGAGGTCACCTCGACCTCGGCGGTCGCCGTGGCGTACTGCCGTGCCAGCGCGGGCACCGGCCCCCGCCGCAGATCGGCCCCGTGGAGCCCGGCGGACACGGCTGCCGCTCCGACGCAGAGCAGCACGGCGGCGACCGAGGCACGGGGCCAGGTGGCGCGCGCGGGCCGGGCGCGCGCCCGCCCGGACACCAGGAGTACACCGGCTGCCACGAGACACCCCACCGTGAGGGCGGTGACCCAGCGCCCTGAGGCGTTCAGCGTCAGCGCGGCCGTCGCCCAGGCCGCGAGAGCGGGCGGTACGAGCCGTAGATCCGTCGGTCCTTCCTGTCGGGGGTGAGCGTCTCCCAGCCGTCTCCCGGAGGCCGTGTGGACGGCGGAGGTGCGGCCGGGGCTGGGTTCACGACCGGAACGGGGTTCGCGGCCGGGGCCGGCATCCGCTGTGTCGTGCTCGGTCGGCACGTGGGGGGCCTGCCTCATGGCCGTACGAGATTCCGCAGATCGGCGAAGCGGCGGTCGCCGATGCCGTTGACCTCACGCAGTTCGTCCACCGAACGGAAGCCCCCGTGCTGGGTGCGGTAGTCGATGATGTGCTGCGCCAGCACCGGGCCGACGCCCGGCAGCGTGTCGAGCTGGTCCGCGGTGGCCGTGTTGAGGGAGACAGGGGCAGCCGGCGCAGCTCCCCCCACCGAGCCGACCGAACCGGACGGGCCCCCCACACCCGTACCTCCGGTACCTCCCGAGCCAGGCATCGCGACGGCTGGAGCGCCGACGATCACCTGTTCTCCGTCCACGAGGAACCGGGCACGGTTGAGACCGTCGGTGTTCGTACCGGGACGCACCCCACCGGCCGCGCGCAACGCGTCGGCGACCCGCGAACCGGCCGGCAGCCGGTGGATGCCCGGCTCACGAACCTTGCCGCCGACGTCCACGACGATCTCGACCCCCGCCGTCCCCACGGCGTTCGGCGCACCGGTCGAGGCGGTCGGCTCCGCCTGTTCGCCGCGGTGCTGTCCCCCTTCGTACGGAGCCGCCGCGCGCACCACCTCGGGCGCCCGAACGGACTCGGTCCGGCCCGCCCAGAAGTGCTGCACGGCGAAGACCGCGGCGACCACGAGCAACACGGAGAGCGCGAGCACGCTCCGTCGCTCCAGACCACACCTCGTCTGCACCCACACCGGCATCCGCTCCCGCAGAGCAAGCCCGGCCCACACCCGCCGCCGCCCCACCACGCCGAGCCCCGCCTCAAGGCCGGCCTCACCGCTCCTGACTGCCTCAACGGCCTCAACCGCCCCGACAGCCAAACCAGCCGATCCACCCACTCCCACCGAGCCGACCGATCCGACCAGTCCGGCCGATTCCACCGAGCCGAGCGATCCCACCGGTCCGGCCGGTCCGACTGGTGCGACTGGTGCGACTGATGCGACTGGTGCGACTGGTGCGACTGGTCCAGCCGACCCGGGCGAAGCCACCGGTCCGACGGCTCCACCGTCTTCGGCGACAGCATGGGCGAGGCCCTCGGGGAACCGCCCGACCTGCCCAACCGGGCCGACCAGCCCAGCCGATCCACATGTTCCACCTGACCCACCCGGCCTACATGGTTCACCGGACCTACCGGGCCCACCAGACCAAGCGAACCCACACGGCTCGGTCAATCCGACGCCCGCATCTCCCCCACACGCCGAACTCCCCGACCCCACACCATCCGCCAGAGTCTCCACTCCCCCAGCCACATCATCGCGAGACCCCACCCGACCGCCGAGGCCATCCCCGTCCAGCCGCTCACCGGCCACCCGCTCCCCGTCCACGCCGACACTCGACGCAGCCGGGCTCGGACCCGTACTCCCGACAGCCGAGCTCGCACCCGTACTCCCGTCGCCACCGTCCGCAGCCCGCATTCCACCGCCCGCAGCCCGCGCTCCACCGCCCGAGCCCCCCGCTTCACCATCCACGTCTCCCGCCCCACCCCCCGGCGGACTCTTCCCCGACTCCCGCCACTCCCCCGCGCGTTCGGCGAACAACGCCTCGGCGCGCCGCCGGAGTTCGTCCGCGGAGGCGTGCCGGTGGTGGGCACGGCCGCTGCGGGCGGGTGCCCGGCGGTGGCGGGTGCGCCCGTCGGAGGAGGGGCCGCGTCCGGGCCCGCTGGTGGGATTCGCTGTGCGTGAGCGTGATCGAAGTGCCATGCGCCGAGGATCGGTCACACCGACCCTGCCGCGATGATCTTGGTCAATTCCCGGGGACTACCGCCGGGTTGTGGAAAACTCCGTCACCCTCACGAGCGACAACGCTTCGCCGGCCGGCACTTCTCTCCGCACCTCTCCACACCGCGCGCCAAGAAGCGCGGCTCGCCGGCCTCAACGCGGCGAGACCACAACCCCCAACAACCCGGGTCCCGTATGCGCCCCGATCACCGCACCGACCTCGCTCACATGCAGATCGGCCAGCCCCTGTACCCTCACCCGCAGCCGGTCCGCCAACGCCGACGCCCGCTCGGGGGCGGCGAGATGGTGCACGGCGATGTCGACCTTGGCGCTGCCGGCCCGGTCCGCCACGATCTCCTCGAGGCGGGCGATGGCCTTGGACGCCGTCCGCACCTTCTCCAGGGGCTCGATCCGGCCGCCCTGGAGCTGCAGCAACGGCTTCACCGCAAGCGCGGAACCGAAGAGGGCCTGCGCGGCGCCGATCCGGCCGCCGCGACGCAGATAGTCGAGGGTGTCGACGTAGAAGTAGGCGGAGGTGCCCGCGGCCCGCTTCTCCGCAGCCGTGACGGCCTCGTCCACCGTGCCGCCCGACTCCGCGACCTCGGCCGCGGCGAGCGCGCAGAACCCGAGGGCCATGGCGATCATCCCGGTGTCCACCACCCGCACCGGAACCGGAGCCTCGCGCGCCGCCATGACCGCCGCGTCGTACGTGCCGGAGAGTTCGGCGGACAGGTGCAGGGAGACAATGCCGGTGGCGCCGGCCTCGGCGACCTTGCGGTAGGTCTCCGCGAACACCTGGGGGCTCGGCCGCGAGGTGGTGACGGAGCGCCGCTTCTGCAGTGCCTGGGCCAGGGAACGGGTCGAGATCTCGGTGCCCTCTTCGAGCGCCCGGTCGCCGAGAACCACGGTCAGCGGCACCGCGGTGATGCCGTGGCGCTCCATCGTCCGCGGCGGCAGGTAGGCCGTTGAATCGGTGACGATCGCGACATGGCGGGACATGAGCTGGAGGTTACCTGGCGTAGCGCCCCGGCGGCAGCCCGGGCACTCTCACCTGGGTGCCCGTGTCCGGATCAAGTCGTGGTCTCGGGGCGGGTCTTCTTCTGCCAGGGGTACGTCGGGCGCGCACTCGGCGGGGTGATGGCGGGCCGTGTGGGCTCCTCGGCGGTGCGTGCCTGAGGCGTGTCGGTCCAGGTCTGCTGGGGAGTGTCGCCGGCGTCGGCAGCGGCCGGGGCCTCCGGCCACGGGGGCGGCCGTGTGGCCGAGCCGGGGCTGGGTTCCGTGGTCGTCCAGTGCCGCAGGGCGCCGGCCTCGACGTCGATCTGCGTGCTCAGCGAGTCCAGGTCGTCGTCGGCGAAGCGCCGGGCCCGGTCGCGGGCCGCCCAGCGCAGCGAGTCCGCCGACTGGGTGATCCGCTTGGTGCGCTCGCGCAGGTCGGGCATCCGCTCGCCGAGCGTGGACTTGTCGGGCTCGGACTCCAGGCGCCTGAGCTCGGCGTCCAGTTCGTGCCCGTGCGCGCTGAGCCGCTCGAAGAGGCCGAGGGACTCCTTGAGGGACTCGTCCTCGGCCACGCCCGCGTGCAGCGCTTCCTGGGTGGCGCGCATCGACGTGCGCAGCTTGAGCCGCAGTTGGGCGATCTCGCCGGACGGGCCGAGGTGGGCGAAGGACTTGGCGCGCAGGGTGTGGTCCTCGACCGTACGGCGGGCCTGGGTGATGGTGCGGTCCACTCCGCGCTTGGCGGCACCGACCACCTTCACCGTGGCGTAGGCACCGAGCACCACAAAGAGCACGAAAAGCAGGGCGACTACTGCGATCACTGCTTCCACCAGCTCCTCCTCCGACCGACGGCACGCTCCGCGCCGCTCCTCAACGGTAAACGCTGCGGGCAGGCCCTGAGTTCCAGAAGAACCCCGAACCTGCCCGTAGGGGACTACCCCGAGTAGCGGCCGGCGCCGCCGTGGCTACGCCGGAACGATGTTCACCAGTTTCGGCGCCCGCACGATCACCTTGCGGATACCCGCGCCGTCCAGCGCCGCCACGACCTTCTCGTCGGCCAGCGCGACCTTCTCCAGCTCGTCGTCGGAGATCGACGGGGAGACCTCCAGCCGTGCCTTGACCTTGCCCTTGATCTGCACGACGCAGGTCACACTCTCGTCCACGGCGTAGGCCGGGTCGGCGACCGGGAAGTCCTGGTGGACGACCGAGTCGGTGTGTCCCAGCCTGCGCCACAGCTCCTCGGCGATGTGCGGGGCCAGCGGCGCGACCAGCAGCACCAGCTGCTCGGCGACGGGGCGCGGCACGGCGCCGCCCGCCTTGGTCAGGTGGTTGTTCAGCTCGGTGACCTTGGCGATGGCGGTGTTGAACCGCATGCCCTCCAGGTCCTGGCGCACCCCGTCGATCGCCTTGTGCAGGGCACGCAGCGTGTCCTCGTCGGGCTCGGTGTCGGCCACCGACAGGGAGCCGGTCGTCTCGTCGACGACGTTGCGCCACAGCCGCTGCAGCAGCCGGAACTGGCCCACCACCGCGCGCGTGTCCCACGGCCGGGACACGTCCAGCGGGCCCATAGCCATCTCGTACAGGCGCAGGGTGTCCGCGCCGTACTCCGCGCAGATCTCGTCCGGAGTGACGGCGTTCTTCAGGGACTTGCCCATCTTGCCCAGCAGCCGGGAGACCTTCTCGCCCTGGTAGTAGTACGCGCCGTCGCGCTCCTCCACCTCGGCGGCGGGCACCGCGATGCCACGGCTGTCGCGGTAGACGTAGGCCTGGATCATGCCCTGGTTGAACAGTTTGTGGAACGGCTCGGCCGAGGAGACGTGCCCCAGGTCGTGCAGCACCTTGGACCAGAAGCGCGCGTACAGCAGGTGCAGTACGGCGTGCTCGGCGCCGCCGACGTACAGGTCGACGCCGCCGTGCGGCTGGCCCTCGCGGGGGCCCATCCAGTACTGCTCGATCTCCGGGTCGACCAGCTTCCGGTCGTTGTGCGGGTCCAGGTAACGCAGCTCGTACCAGCAGGAACCGGCCCAGTTGGGCATGGTGTTGGTCTCACGGCGGTACGGGCGGGGGCCGCGTCCGTCACCCAGGTCCAGGGTGACGTTGACCCAGTCCTCGTTGCGCGACAGGGGGGTCTCGGGCTCCGTGTCGGCGTCGTCAGCGTCGAAGGTGCGCGGCGAGTAGTCCTCGACCTCCGGCAGCTCCAGCGGCAGCATCGACTCGGGCAGGGAGTGGGCGATGCCGTCCTCGTCGTAGACGATCGGGAAGGGCTCGCCCCAGTAGCGCTGCCGGCTGAACAGCCAGTCGCGCAGCCGGAAGTTGACGGTGCCCTCGCCGACGCCCTTGGACTCCAGCCACTCGATGATGCGCGCCTTGGCGTCGGCGACGCCCAGGCCGTCCAGCGAGACCTCGTCGTTGGCGGAGTTGATGATCTTCGCGTCGTACGACGCGAAGGCGTCCTCCCACGTGGAGGTGTCGGTGCCGCGGCCGTCGGTCGGCTCGACGATGCAGTGGATCGGCAGCTCGAAGGCGCGCGCGAACTCGAAGTCGCGCTGGTCGCCCGCGGGTACGGCCATGATCGCGCCGGTGCCGTAGCCCATCAGCACGTAGTCGGCGATGAAGACCGGGACCTGCTCGCCGTTGACCGGGTTGGTCGCGTACGCGCCGATGAAGACACCGGTCTTGTCCTTGGCCTCGGCCTGCCGCTCGACGTCGGACTTGGAGGCGGCCTGCGCGCGGTACGCGGCAACAGCCTCGGCCGGGGTCGCGTGGCCGCCGGTCCACACCTGGTGCGTGCCCTCGGGCCAGGCGTCGGGCGTGAACTTCTCGACAAGCGGGTGCTCGGGCGCCAGCACCATGTAGGTCGTGCCGAACAGGGTGTCCGGGCGCGTGGTGAAGACCGTGATGCGCTCGCCGTCGATCGGGAAGTCGACGCGGGCGCCCTCGGAGCGGCCGATCCAGTTGCGCTGTTGCAGCTTGATGGCCTCGGGCCAGTCCAGCGCGTCCAGGTCGTCCAGCAGCCGGTCGGCATAAGCGGTGATCCGCATGTTCCACTGGCGCAGCTTGGCCTTGAAGACGGGGAAGTTGCCGCGCTCGGAGCGGCCGTCGGCGGTGACCTCCTCGTTGGCCAGCACGGTGCCCAGCCCGGGGCACCAGTTGACCGGCGCGTCGGAGGCGTACGCCAGGCGGAACTCGCTCAGGACGTCGGCGCGCTCGGTGTCGCTCAGCTCCTGCCACGCGCGCGTGTGCCCCGGTACGGCACGCTCACCGGTCTCGAACCGGGCGATCAGCTCGGAGATGGGGCGGGCCCTGTCGGCCTCGTCGTCGTACCAGGAATTGAAGATCTGCAGGAAGATCCACTGGGTCCACTTGTAGTAGTCCGGGTCGATCGTGGCGAACGACCGGCGGTTGTCGTGGCCCAGACCCAGCCGGCGCAGCTGGACCTTCATGTTCTCGATGTTGGCCTCGGTGGACACGCGCGGGTGCGTGCCGGTCTGCACGGCGTACTGCTCCGCGGGCAGGCCGAAGGCGTCGAACCCCAGGGTGTGCAGGACGTTGTGGCCGGTCATCCGGTGGAAGCGGGCGAAGACGTCGGTCGCGATGTAGCCCAGGGGGTGACCGACGTGCAGGCCCGCACCGGACGGATAGGGGAACATGTCCATGAGAAACTTCTTGGGCCTGGCCGCCATCTCCGGGTCGTCGGCCAGGTCACCGCTCGGGTTCGGCGCCTCGTAGGTGCCCTCGGCGTCCCAGAAGTCCTGCCAGCGTGCCTCGATGTCGGCCGCCATGGCGGCCGTGTAGCGGTGCGGCGCTGTTTCCGCCGACATGGCAGCGGTGGCAGCGGGGTTCGTCTCGCTCATGGTCCTCAAAGCTCCATCGATCGTCTCTGCCAGCGGCGGTGACATCCAAGAAACGAAAAATCCCCTCGCACAGGAGGGGACGCCGCGCCGATTCCGACCATCCGATTCGCCCGGTGGTCGGGACTGATCAGCGCGGCTCGCTAAGCAGAAGGCGTACGGCACGCATGGCGTTAGGGTACCGCAGCCGTTGAGCACGATGCGACGCGCTTACGTATGCCTCATTGGCACCGGGTGCCGCTCCTCACAGATTGCGTCCAGCACACCGAAGACACTCGACACCAAGGAACCCACGCCAAAGGTTACTTCGCGTAACAGCCACTAAGGGACATCACAACGGCCACATTGTCGTTTGATAACAACGCAATAACTCAAACCTCGTACCCATCGGTATGGAGCCACTTAGAGTGCGGCAGCGGGACCGCTTTCCCGAAACTGCTCGGAGTTGCCCCCATGAACCCTCGTCGTAGTAACAGCTCACTCCCCCAGCCGGGCCGGTCGGCCTATGGGGCTGCGTCGGCTGCCTTCCTGCTCTTCCTACCCGTGTTCGTGCTGGTCGGAGGTGACAGGGTCCGGGACTTCCTGAATTTCGGCGCGGGCGTCCTGTGCCTCGTCTCGCTCAGCTGCTCGGTGATCTGGGGCCTGGTCGCCCAGGACCGGGTTTTCCTGAACACGCGCCAACGGATCATCGGACAGGCGGTGCACCGGACGACCGCGGTCGCCTCGATCGCGTTCCTGCTGTTGCACATCACCACCAAGATCGCACTCGACCACACGAGTCTGATCTCGGCGCTGATCCCCTTCTCGCTCGGCATCACCGGAAGCGCCGGCCTGATCGGCCTCGGCTCCCTCGCCGGCCTGCTCATGATCTTCGTGGGCATCACCGGCGCCATGCGCAGCGCCTTCGCCTCCCCCGCGCCGGTGGCGGCCCGCTGGCGTGCCATGCACATGCTGGCCTACCCGGCCTGGTGCGCGGCACTCATCCACGGCCTCTACGCGGGTCGCACGGCGAAACCGATCTTCGTCATCCTGTACGGCCTCTCCCTGCTCGGCGTCACCGCCGCTCTGGCCCTGCGCGCGGCTCCGCGTCCGGTCAAGCGCAGGGTCGCCGACAGGATCACCGCGGTTCTGGGGGCCGGCGAGGAGCGGCCCGGCCGCGACGAGCTCGACGCCAGCCGGGCCAGGATGGCGGAGACCGGCGCGCTGCCCGGCTACGAGAACCAGCGCGGGAACCGCTCCCGGCCCGGCATGTCCCCCCGGTTCGACGCGTCCACGGGCGCCCCCGCGTCCCCGGAGCCCGCCAACGGCTTCGCGGCCGCCTACCGTGCCGTGTCGACGCCACGCCAGCGGCAGCCCTACGCCGACCAGACCGCACGCATGGACCTGCCGATGGACATGCAGCCCACGGAGGCGATCCCGCGCGTCGACAACGGCGGCAGCACGTCGGGCAGCTGGCCGATCCCGTCCCCGCCGCCGGTCGGCGAGGCACCCCCGTCCGCCTACGACCCGCTCCAGGACACGGGATACAACATCCCCGCCTATGGAAATCAGGGCACGGGCCAGTACGGCACGAGTGACGTGTACGACACCGGTGAGTCGAACACCTTCTACGGCACGTACAACCCGAACGACACGTACAACAGCGGTCCCGCCACTGAAACACTGCCCGGTGCTTCGTACGACTTCGACGCACCGGGTTCGGGCGAACCTTGGAACACGCCTTCCGGAGGCTTTAAGTGAACGAGGCCCTGCCCGACGTCCCAGAAGTCCGCGTGGTCGGCCTTCCCCAGCTCACGTCGGGCTTCGACCTTGTGGAAAGGCTCGATCTGCCCATGCACCTGAAGGTGCACGGGCCGCTCGAACCCATGGGTGGAGAGCAGCTCGCGAAGCTCTCGGAGGCCATCAACCTGAAGGGCCGCGGCGGCGCGGGCTTCCCCTTCCACAAGAAGCTGCGCTCGGTCGCCGAATCGGCGATCAAGCGCGGCGTACGGCCGGTCGTCGTCGTCAACGGCAGCGAGGACGAGCCGGCCTGCCGCAAGGACACGGTGCTCATCAACCGTGCCCCGCACCTCATCCTGGACGGCGCGCTGCTGGTCGCGGAGGCCCTGGGTGCCCGCACGCTCGTGGTGGGGGTGACACGTGAGTCCACGCAGCGCTCCATGGAGGCCGCCCTCGCCGAACGCGGCCTCAGCAACGGCCGTCGATCGGCGCTACGCGCGCGCGTGCAGCGCAATCCCGTCCGCATGGTCACCGGAGCGGCGGCGTCGCTGATCCGCTCCATCGACGGCGGCCCGGCGATCCCGCCCGGCCGCAAGGTCAGCGCCTCCCAGACCGGCGTGGGCGGAGCACCCACTCTGCTGTCGAACGCGGAGACCTTCGCGCAGCTCGCCATCGCCGCCCGCATCGGCCCGGAGCGCTACGGCAACACCGGCCTGTACGACGAGCCGGGCACCGTCATGCTCACGGTCTCCGGCGCGGTCGCCCGCCCCATGGTCATCGAGGTCCCCACGGGCGTGCCGCTGCGCTATGTCCTCCAGCTCGCCGGCGCCCCGCCGGTCCCGCAGGGCGTGCTGACCGGCGGCTACCACGGCAAGTGGATCGACGCGGCGACGGTCAACGAGGCGATCGTCTCCCGCAACTCCCTGGACGCGGTGGGCGGTTCCCTCGGCGCCGGCGCGATCCTGCCGATCAGTCAGGAGACCTGCCCGCTGGGCGAGTCGCTGCGCGTGGCGCAGTGGCTCGCCGAGGAGAGCGCGGGACAGTGCGGTCCCTGCTACCTCGGGCTGCCCGCCGCCGCGCGCGGCATGGAGGACATCATCAACGGCGGCGGCCCGGCCGCCCTCGAGGCCCTCAAGCAGGTCGCCAAGAACGTGAAGCGGCGCGGGGCGTGTTCGCACCCCGACGGGTCCGCGATGTTCCTGGAGTCGACGATCAAGGCGTTCACGGACGACCTGGCCGCGCACGTCCTGGGGAACGGCTGCGGAAGGCCCGTGGAGGGCGTTCTGCCGCTCTTCGAGGGCGGCCAGACGCCCACGGGCATCCCCGGCGGCAGCGAGTCCGAGGAGAACGGCCCCAGCCGCCAGAAGATCTACGTCGACTGGACGCTGTGCCGGGGCCACGGCCTGTGCGCCGACATCCTCCCGGAGGTCTTCGAGCTGGGCGCCGACGGCTTCCCGACCGTCGCGCAGGCCCAGGTGCCGCGCTATGCGGAGGCTAAGGCGCTGCGGGCCGTGCGGCGCTGCCCGGCGCTTGCCCTGCGCCTCGAGGAGGACACCCGCTCGCAGGGTGCGACCCGCAACAACCTCCCGGTCCTCTCCCAGGGCCGCGGCCGCCGCGCCCTGGGCCGCTGAACACACTCCGGCGGGCTGCCCTTGAGGGCGGCCCGCCGTTCTCCTGCCATCGGCAGACGCAGACGTACCCCCACACACGCCGAAGGCGGGTCATCCTCTCGGATGACCCGCCTTCGATTGCTGTGGAGCTAAGGAGAATTGAACTCCTGACCTCCTGCATGCCATGCAGGCGCTCTACCAACTGAGCTATAGCCCCTCGCGGTCATGCGAAGAAACCGCCTGTTGACCGCGCCGCCCGGTTTCCCCGGCGGCGACGCCAACTTTACCGGCCGACCGGGTGGAGCACCAAATCGGTTCCGTTCTGTCCGGATACGGGAGTTGATGTCGCCTCACGCGGTGACGAACGAATAGAACCGTTTGAGCGTGCAGTGCTCTTCGAGGAGCCGCCCGTAGATCGGCTCACCCTCCAGTTCGCGGTACGTCTCGATCGGATCGCCTTTTATGATCAGCGCCCGCGCGCACTCCTCGCACCAGTACTGGTACTCGGAGTTGACCGGCTCCATGTCACGGACGATCGGCGTACCGCTGCCGCACCAGTCGCACTTTCGCCTGTGTGCACCCATCGATCAGCTCCAGCTGTGGCCGCAGGCCGTGCACACGTAGGAGATCCCGCCGTTGTCCCCCAGGACCTGGGCGACGTGGACGGAACCACAGGAAGGGCAGCTGAGGCGGGTGACCGTATCCCGTGTCGATGCTGCTTCGCGGAGGTGGCCGACCTCCGTGAGGATGCTCGCAGGCATCACTACTCCCTCCCGTCGGGCCGCGCCCCCTTCCGGCCGTTTGATTCTGCCACGGCCGGACCAATACGGTCAGCGACGCCTCAGTACCAGTCCGGACACGGCACCCGCCGCGGCGGTCCCGGCCGGCGCGAAACTGCACGCCAAAGCGTTTCCGCAGAGGTATACGCCTCCAAGCCCCCAAGTGACTCAAGCCGATTCAAGAACAGTGTGCCGGGTTCTCGGGCCCCACCCCAGCGGCGTCCGCGGGAGCGTCCGGCCGAGGGCGAGCGCGAGCCCGTCCGCCCCGCACCGGCGAAGGCGACGTACAGCGGCACACCGCTCTCGCCACCGCCCCGGCCACCACCCGAGGGGACGGCCCGGCACACGACCGAGGACGGTATAAAAGAAATCCCGCCCCAACGGGACGGGATCTTCACCAAGCGATCTTCGAGAACTGTGGAGCTAAGGAGAATTGAACTCCTGACCTCCTGCATGCCATGCAGGCGCTCTACCAACTGAGCTATAGCCCCTTGCGTTCTTCCCGCTCGGCGGGCGAACAAGAAGAACTTTAGCCTGCGACCTGCCGGAAAGTGAAATCCGGGTCGCGGGCCTGAGTGCGACGCTCAGTCGTCGTCGCCGAGCACCGGCTCCGGGAGAGTGCCGGCGTTGTGCTCGAGGAGGCGCCAGCCGCGTGCCCCCTCGCCGAGGACGGACCAGCAGCAGTTGGAGAGTCCGCCGAGGCTCTCCCAGTGGTGCGCCTCCAGGCCGAGGAGGCGTCCGATGGTCGTCCGGATCGTGCCGCCGTGGCTGACCACGACGAGCGTGCCGTCGTCGGGAAGCTTCTCGGCGTGCCGCAGCACCACGGGGGCGGCGCGGTCGGCGACCTCGGTCTCCAGTTCGCCGCCTCCGCGGCGCACCGGCTCGCCGCGCTTCCACGCCGCGTACTCCTCGCCGTGCCGGGCGATGATCTCCTCGTGCGTCAGCCCCTGCCAGACACCCGCGTAGGTCTCCCGCAGCCCCTCGTCGTGGGTCACCTCCAGGCCGGTGAGCTCGGCGAGCTCGGCGGCCGTGTTGGCGGCCCGCTGAAGGTCGGAGGCGACGATCGCGTCGGGGGTCAGGGAGGCCAGCAGCCGGGCGGCGCGCCGGGCCTGGGAGACGCCGGTCTCGGTGAGGGCGACGTCCGTGGTGCCCTGGAAGCGGCGCTCCACGTTCCAGGCGGTCTGGCCGTGCCGCCAGAGGATGACACGGCGGCCGCGGCCCGGCTTGCGACCGGCTCCCGCGGGGGCGCTCACCGCGCGTCCCCGAACTCGGCGGCGTCCTCCTCGGCGCGCAGCTTGGCGTGCTCCTGGCCCTTGCCGCGGGTCGCCTTGGCGTCGGCGGGCAGGTCGAGCTCGGGGCAGTCCTTCCACAGCCGTTCCAGGGCGTAGAAGACACGCTCCTCGCTGTGCTGGACGTGTACGACGATGTCCACGTAGTCCAGCAGGACCCAGCGGGCCTCGCGGTCGCCCTCGCGGCGCACCGGCTTGACGCCGAGCTCCTTCGAGAGCCGCTCCTCGATCTCGTCGACGATCGACTTGACCTGGCGGTCGTTGGGCGCGGAGGCCAGCAGGAAGGCGTCGGTGATCGACAGGACGTCACTGACGTCGTAGGCGATGACGTCGTGCGCCAGCTTGTCGGCTGCCGCCTGGGCGGCGGTGGTGATGAGCTCGAGAGAGCGGTCAGTCGCGGTCACTACAAGGCTTTCGGTCGGCGGACACTTGACGCCAAGGGTCTCACGGACCGCCGGGGCCGCCCCACGCGATCAGCGGATCACGTGGGGCGGCCCCGACCGGCTCGGTCAGGAGGAGCCCGGCTCGTAGTCCTGGCCGAGGACCACGGCCACGTTCGCGCTCCCGGAGACCTTGCCCTTGGTGACGGAGCCGTCGTCCAGGCCCAGGGTCTTGGCGACCTCGGTGGCGTTCTCCTTGTCGGCGGCGTCGGCGTAGACGACCTTGGACGTGGCCCGAGCCGAGGAGGCCGTGCCGCCTTCCAGGAAGCTGAAGCCGCCGTTGAGGAGGACGACGCGAGCCTTCTCGGTGTTGTCCTTGACGCCGGTGGCGTTCTGGACGGAGACGCTGACCGCGGCGTCCTTGTCGGGGCTCTTCGCGGTACCGCCGAGCACGTCCTTGACGACGCTGTCGCTCGCCGCCGCGCTCAGGGTGCCGTCGGTCTGCACGGGCAGCAGCGCGGTCTTGTAGTCGCCGCCCTTGGCCCGGTCGGCGAGCTTGGCGAGGAAGGTGCCGAGGTCCTTGTCGGTGAGCGACGGGTCGAGGATCTGCGCCAGTGTCTGCACGGTGGTCGTCGCGGCCGTGGGGTCGGAGGACAGCTTGCGCAGCACACCCTGCATGACCTGGCCGAACCGCTCCAGCTGGGCGTTCTGGGCCTCGCCGGAGGCGCGGTAGGTGGCATAGGCGACGGCCGTCTTGCCGCTGAGCGTCTGGGCCTTCCCCTTCTTCACCAGGGGTGCCTGGCCCTTCTTGGCCTCCGGGTCGGGCACGTCGGCGTTGGTGTCGACCTCGATGTTGCCGACCAGGTCGACCAGGTTCTGCAGGTAGGGGGTGTCGAGGCGCCAGGTGCCCTCGATGTCGGTGCCGAGGACGCCGTCGAGGGAGTCGCGGGTACCGGAGGAGCCGTCGTCCTCGACCGACTTGGCGAGGGTGGTCGTGGACCCGTCGTCGTCCGTGAGGACGAGGGAGTTGGGCAGCAGAACGGTGGTGCCCTGCTTGGTGGTGGTGTTGTCGACGAACAGCGCCGTGGACGTGCCGCCCTGGGCGGTGTTGTGCAGGTGGACGACGATCACGTCGCGGTTCTGGGCCCCGGCGGCGGTGGCCGTGCCGGTCTTCGCGTCCGGGGACGAGGACAGTCCGGGCAGCTTCCCGGCGTACCAGAGGTAGCCGACACCGCCGACCGCGACCAGCGCCATCACCACCACGAGGGCGACAAGGCGGCTGCGGGCGCGGCGCTTGGCCTCCTCGCGGCGCTCGGTGCGGTTCTCGGTGAAGTTCAGCCAGTCGATGACGTCTTCGGAGTCGCCGTCGGGCTCCTCGACGAAGGCGAACTGCCCGGTGTGGAACTCCCGTTCACCGTCGGGCCGGTGGGCCTCGTCGGCGCCGGAGCGATGGCGTTGCCCAGAGGTGTCCGCTTCCGCGGCCGGGCCGGACTGCTGGGGGATGTAGGCCGTCTGTTCGGCGACGCGGGGCTGCTGACCGCTGGTGGCGGTCTGGCCGTAGGGGTCGTACGACGGCGCCGGTCCGCCCTGCTGGACACCGGTGCCGTAGGGGTCGTACGGCGGCGGTACGGGTGCCTGCCGGCCGGTGTCGTACGGGTCGTACGCGGGGGCCGGGTGCTGCCCGCCCGTGGCGTACGGGTCGTAGCCGTAGCCCTGCTGCTGCGCGTACGGGTCGTACGGCTGCTGGGGGGCCTGCTGTTGCTGCGGCAGGACCGGCCGGTACATCGGCCGGCCGTACTCGTCGTAGCCGACGAGCTCGTACTGGTCGTCGCGATTGCCGCCGTATCCCGCGTCGTATCGGTCGTTCACCGGTGCCCCTCTCGGCTCACTCGCCGCGGTACAGCTCGCGCTTGTCGATGTAACGCACGACTCCGTCCGGCACCAGATACCAGACGGGGTCGCCCTTGGCGACTCTCGCCCGGCAGTCGGTGGAGGAGATGGCGAGGGCGGGGACCTCGACGAGCGAGACGCCGCCCTCCGGGAGACCGGAGTCGGACAGGACGTGGCCCGGCCGGGTGACCCCGATGAAGTGCGCGAGGGAGAACAGCTCTTCGGCGTCCCGCCAGGTCAGGATCTGACCGAGGGCGTCGGCGCCGGTGATGAAGAAGAGGTCGGTGTCGGGGTTGAGCGCGCGCAGGTCGCGCAGGGTGTCCGCGGTGTAGGTGGCGCCGCCGCGGTCGATGTCGATGCGGCTGACCGAGAACTGGGGGTTCTCGGCGGTCGCGATGACCGTCATCAGGTAGCGGTCCTCGGCCAGGGAGACCTTGCGGTGGCTCTTCTGCCACGGCTGGCCGGTCGGCACGAACACCACCTCGTCCAGGTGGAACTGCGCGGCGACCTCGCTGGCCGCCACGAGGTGCCCGTGGTGGATGGGGTCGAACGTTCCGCCCATGACACCGAGACGGCGTTTGCCGGAGCCCGACGGTCCGTTGCCGAGGGCGCTCGACGGACGGTTGTCGACACCGTTCACCGGGCGGTCTTCCGTGCCGTTCGGCGTGTCGTTCGCCGGACCGGTAGGCATGTCCTGCTCTCCCATGCGTGCAGACCCTACCGGCCCAGCCTGAGGGCGCCGGTCGGAGGATGCCCGGAGTGCCCTGTTATGGGCGCCGGGTGCCTCAGCGGTCGCGGTTGAAACGGGTGGTGATCCACAGCAGAAGCATCAGGATGAGAAAGGCGGCGCCGCCGGTCACCAGCGGGTCGAGGCTCTCGTGGTTGCCACCGTGCTCTTCGCCCTCGGCGGCGAGGGTGACCAACTGGGCAGCGGTGCTGTGGAAGCTCATCTTCGGCAGGACCTATCCGGTGTGGGCGGAGTAAAGACGTCGGCCCATGGTAAGCGGGCGGTCCGACGCCGATCACGCCGACTCCGCCATTGGGAACCTTCACCCCGGCTCAGTCGTCTTTCCGCTTGTACCCCCGCAGCAGGAACCACGCGGTCAGCACACAGCCCAGCGCCATCACGATCAGTACGACCCGGAGCAGATTCCCGGCCCCTTGCTGCTCGGCGGCGCGCGCGGCCTGAGCCAGCCAGGCGGCCCGGGGGTTGTGCTCCATGGCGCGGAACTCCTTCTCGCTGTAGTGCCCGTCCACGGTAACTCCGCCTAGGCTGGGCTCTGCTTCGGGGGCGCAAAGGACCGCACAAAGGTCCGCAAAGGGCCACTCACACGCACATGGGGGAAGACATGTCCGACGGCCACCAGCAGAACGGGCACGAGAACGTGCCGAGCAGGCAGCGCAGGCGCTTCCCGGGGATCTCCTCCCGTGCGTACGAGCACCCGGCCGACCGCTCCGCCCTGGTGGCGCTGCGCAAGCTGAGCGGCTTCGACACGGTCTTCAAGGCGCTCAGCGGTCTGCTGCCCGAGCGCAGCCTCAGGCTGCTGTTCCTCTCCGACTCGGTGCGTGTCTCCGACCAGCAGTTCGCGCACCTCAACGACATGCTGCGGGACGCCTGTTACATCCTGGACCTGGAGAAGGTCCCGCCGATGTACGTCAACCAGGACCCGCAGCCCAACGCGATGTGCATCGGCCTGGACGAGCCGATCATCGTCGTCACCACGGGCCTGGTCGAACTGCTCGACGAGGAGGAGATGCGGGCGGTGGTCGGGCACGAGGTGGGCCACGCCCTGTCCGGCCACTCGGTCTACCGCACCATCCTGCTGTTCCTGACCAGCCTCGCCCTCAAGGTGGCCTGGATCCCGCTCGGCAACCTGGCGATCATGGGGATCGTGACCGCGCTGCGCGAGTGGTTCCGCAAGTCGGAGCTGTCCGCCGACCGCGCGGGCCTCCTGGTCGGCCAGGACCTCACGGCCTCGATGCGTGGCCTGATGAAGCTGGCCGGCGGTAACCACCTGCACGAGATGAACGTGGACGCGTTCCTGCAGCAGGCCGAGGAGTACGAGGCCGGCGGCGACCTGCGCGACTCCGTGCTGAAGATCCTGAACGTGCTGCCCCGCTCCCATCCCTTCACCACGATCCGGGCCGCCGAGCTGAAGAAGTGGTCCGAGTCCCGGGACCACCAGCGGATCATGGACGGCCACTACCCGCGGCGCAGCGAGGACAAGGACACCTCGGTCTCGGACTCCTTCCGGGAGTCGGCGTCGCACTACGCCACGCACGTCAAGACCTCCAAGGACCCGCTGATGAAGCTGGTCAGCGACCTCGCCGGCGGGGCCGGGGACCTGGGCGGCAGGGTGCGGCGCGGCTTCGGCGGCTTCGCGGGTTCGGCACCGCAGGACCAGCCGCCGACGGACAAGCCGGGCCCGGCGAACGGGAGCGGGACGGACACTCCCCCCAGGGACGACGTCTGACCGAGGGTCCATCGCAGTCGACGGGACCGGGGAGGCCACCGGAAGGCCCGTCGGCTGCCCACGCCCTCAGGCGCTCCACCCCGGCTTGCTCACACCTTCGGCTGCGCGTTCGTCGCCAGCGACCCGCACAGCGCCGTGGCGCCGCCCGTCGCATAGGGGTCCGTGCCGGCCGGTCCGCCTTCCTTGGCGGTCTGGCCCGCGAGCAGCGGGCGCAGGTGGTCGGTGGAGTCCTCGGCGCAGGACAGGGGCCCGGCCTGGACGTAGGAGACGACGAGCTGGGCCGTGTGCAGGCGCAGGTCCTCGGTGTCGAAGCGGAAGTGCAGCTCGCGGCGGACGGTGAACAAGGACGCCTCGGCCTTGTCGCCGGTGCCGGTGGGCCGCAGCGCGTACACGAAGGTGTGGTCCGCGGTGACCTCGAGTGTGGACGGGTCGGTCTCGGCGGCCTGAAGCGTGCCCTGGACCCGGATCCTGCCGTCGGCCAGCTCGGCGCCGGACGGGTCGAAGCGCACCAGCCATCCGGTGGGAGCGTGCCGTCCGTCGGCCGCGGGGCGGTCGAAACTCTCGTCGAACTGGCCGAGTTGGTCCGTGTCGAGCAGGACGCGCACGGGACGGACCTGCTCGCCGGTGAGGACCTCCGGGTAGAGCGAGGACCGGACGATGTAGTCCTTGGCGGTGGTCAGCGCGGCGACCACCTGGCTGTCCGAGAAGTGCGCGGTACGCCGGGAGGCGGGCAGCGGTATCCCCTCGGCACCGATGCGGTACTGGGCGGCGGGGCTGTGCGCGTACAGGTACGCGGGGTCGGTGTGCCCGGGCACCTTGCCCTCGGGGGCGAGCGGGATGACGGTCATCCGCAGGGGCTCGACGGGCTGCAGGGCGGCGGGTGCCTGGTAGGGGTGCCGTACACCCATGTAGACGGCGGTGCCGAAGGCGACGGCGATCAGCAGGACCAGGACCAGCGCCTGCCGGGACAGGCCGCGGCGCAGCGGGGGCCGACGGCGTACCGCGGGGGCGTGGTCGGCGATGCGCTCCTGCGCGGAGAACTCCTGGAGGCGGGCAGCACGCACGAACGACTCGTCGAAGACGACGGATCGGTATTCTTCCTCTCCACCTCCGGGGCCGCCCTCGGGTGCCCCCTCAGGTGGGTTTCCAGGCCCTCCCATATCTTCAGAGTAGGTCGCCGGGCGCTCGGGTAAACGCCTCGCTGCGCGTCAACTTCTGACAGGTTCTCACCAGGACCGGCGACGGGCCCCCGACCCGCGTTCAGGGCGTGCGCGGGACCGCGGAGACGGCCGGCTGGGAGTAGTCGGCGGAGGCGGAGGGCGCCGCCGCGCTGCCCCGTTCCAGGCCGGTCGAGGCGGGCGGCTGAACCGGGTCGCCGCCTGAGGAGGCGCTGCGGTAGACCGCCGCGAAAGCCAGCGCGACCATGCCGATCCCCATGACGAGGGCGAGGATCCAGGCGACGGGGCGGTGCCAGCGGGCCGGTTTGCCGTACGTCCCGGTGGCGCCGTGGCGGCCCTCGAGGATGTCGGCGTCGTCCAGGTCGTCGAGTTCCGGGTCGTGGCCGTACCGGGTCGGGCCGTCGTGGCCGTACCCGTCCTCGTAGCGCTCGCCCCTGCCGAGGGCTGCCCGGCGGGCTTCTGCCTCGGAGGCCTCCGCTCTGGCCTGCGCGGCGGCCAGGAGGCGTTCGACGGCGGTCGGCTCGTGCACCACGGCCGCCCGCACGAAGGCCTCGTCGAAGACCACGGAGGCGAACTCTTCGTCCGACACTCCGCGGTCGTGGTTGTCGTCGGGCTCCCAGCCGTCAGGGAACGGCGTGCCCCCCACGTCCTCCGGCACGGATCCAGATTAGACCGGGGGGATCAATTTGGGCAGACGGTATGGAAATTCATCCGGTTGATCAGACGTCTCTTCCGCGCACGGGCGGGCGCCCGACGTGTGTGCCGGGCGCCCGCGCCGTGTCGGGCGCCTGGTCGTGCGCCTCAGCGCCGTACGTGCCCGTCGCCGGTGACGATGTACTTCGTGCTGGTCAGCTCGGGCAGACCCATCGGGCCGCGGGCGTGCAGCTTCTGCGTGGAGATGCCGATCTCGGCACCGAAGCCGAACTGGCCGCCGTCGGTGAACCGGGTGGAGGCGTTGACCGCGACCGTGGTGGAGTCGACCAGCTGGGTGAAGCGGCGGGCGGCCTGCTGCGAGGTCGTGACGATGGCCTCGGTGTGACCGGACGTCCACAGGCGGATGTGTTCGACGGCCCGGTCCAGGGAGTCGACGACGGCCGCCGCGATGTCGTGGGAGAGGTACTCGGTCTCCCAGTCCTCCGGCGTCGCCTCGACGACGGTGGCCTTGGAGTCCTTGGCGTACGCCAGCACCCGCTCGTCGGCGTGCACGGTCACTCCGGCCGCCGCGAGGGCGTCCAGGGCCCGCGGCAGGAAGCGGGGGGCGATGTCCTGGTGGACGAGGAGCGTCTCGGCGGCGTTGCAGACGCTGACGCGGTGCGCCTTGGAGTTGATCAGGATGTCGATCGCCATGTCGAGGTCGGCGTTCGCGTCGACGTAGACGTGGCAGTTGCCGGTGCCGGTCTCGATGACCGGGACGATCGACTCGGCGACGACGGTCTGGATGAGGGAGGCGCCGCCGCGCGGGATGAGCACGTCGACCAGGCCGCGGGCCCGCATCAGCTCGCGCACGCTCTCGCGGCTGTCGCCGGGCACCAGCTGCACGGCGTCGGCGGGCAGCCCGGCTCCGCCCACCGCATCGCGCAGCACCCGCACGAGCGCGCTGTTCGACTCGTACGCGGAGGCAGAGCCGCGCAGCAGGACCGCGTTGCCGGACTTCAGGCAGAGGGCGGCGGCGTCGACCGTGACGTTCGGGCGGGCCTCGTAGATGATCCCGACGACGCCGAGCGGGACGCGGACCTGGCGCAGGTCGATGCCGTTGGGCAGGGTCGAGCCGCGGACGACCTCGCCGACCGGGTCGGGCAGCGCCACGACGTCCCGCACGTCGGAGGCGATGGCCCGCACGCGTTCCGGCGTCAGCGTCAGCCGGTCGATGATGGCCTCGCTGGTGCCGGCCTCGCGGGCCTTGGCGATGTCCTTGGCGTTGGCCTCGACGATCTCGCTCGTACGGACCTCCAGCGCGTCCGCGATGGCGAGCAGCGCGTCGTCCTTGTCGGCCCGCGGCAGCGGCGCGAGGTCGGCGGCGGCGGCCTTGGCGCGGTAGGCGGCCTGGGTGACCGGGGACATCGAGTCGTACGGCGAAAGCGTGGTCATAGGGGAAAGCGTAGTGCGCCGGGCGGGCGCGTCCACCGCGCATTCCACACCCCGAGACGGGGTCAAAAGGGGTGAACCCCGACCGGTGTCGCCGGGGCCGGTCCGAACCCCTCGGCGATGCGCAGGTGGTAGGTCTCACGGTCGATGACCTCCAGGCCGACGATCTCCCAGGGCGGGAGTTTGGCGGTCTGGCGGTGCTCGCCCCACAGGCGCAGGGCGACGGCGGCCGCGTCGTGCAGGTCGCGGGCCTCTTCCCAGTAGCGGATCTCCGCGTGGTCGTTGGCGTACCGGCTGGTCAGCAGGAAGGGGTGGTCGTGGGCCAGCTGTTCGAGGCCGCGCCGCACCTCCTTCAGCGGGGCCTCCTTGCCGGAGACGCTGAGGGTGACGTGCCACAGGCGTGGCAGGTCCTCCGGCTCCTCGTAACGGTCGCCGGCCGCGACGCTCGTCAGGGCACGCTCCTCGCCGACCGCGCGCGAGGAGGCACCGCCGGTACCCCCGCGGGCCGCCGACGCCCCAGGGCGCACTCGTCTCACGACGGCCTCCTTTACCCCATGGCCGAGCAGTGCTCGTGCTCGTGGTCCTGCGGAACGTGTCCCTGGGACAAAGTTGAGCAGGCCGGGGGCGTCCGCGTGGCGGTTTTGCGGAACGTCCACCTGAGGACGACGCCCTTGTCAGGGCGTTCACCCCGTTTTCGGGTACGGCAACCCCGTTTTCGGACGCGACGCCCAAGTTTTCGGGTGCGATTCCGTGTTTTCGGATGCGATGTGCGCGTTTTCAGGTGCGATGTGCGTGTTTTCGGATGCGACGACCCCGCGTCGGGGTGTGACGCCCTCCTCTTCGGGTGCGGCAGCCCGGTTCTCAGGGGTGCAGGATCACCAGATCGTCCCGGTGCACGACCTCGCGCTCGTACGCCGGTCCCAGCTCCCGGGCGAGTTCCCGGGTGGAGCGGCCGATCAGCCGGGGAATCTCCTTGGCGTCGAAATTGACCAGTCCGCGGGCCACCGCGTGCCCCTCGCCGTCCCGCAGTTCGACGGGGTCGCCCGCGGTGAACTCGCCCTCGACGGAGGCGATCCCGGCCGGCAGCAGCGACTTGCGCCGGTCCACGACGGCCCGTACCGCCCCGTCGTCCAGGGTCAGCGAGCCCTGCGGGGTGGACGCGTGCTGGAGCCACAGCATCCGGTCGGCGGAGCGCTTGTCGGCGGGGTGGAAGTAGGTGCCGGTGTCGCCGCCGGACAGCGCGTCGGCGGCGTGGACGGTGCTGGTGAGCACGACGGGGATGCCGGCGGCGGCCGCGATCCGGGCCGCCTCGACCTTGGTGACCATGCCGCCGGTGCCGACGCCCGCCTTGCCGGCGCTGCCGATGTCCACCCCGGAGAGGTCGGCGGGCCTGTGCACCTCCGCTATCCGCGAGGTGCCCGGCTTGCTGGGGTCGCCGTCGTACACGCCGTCGATGTCGGACAGCAGCACCAGCAGATCGGCGTGGACGAGGTGGGCGACGAGCGCGGCGAGCCGGTCGTTGTCCCCGAAGCGGATCTCGTCGGTGGCGACGGTGTCGTTCTCGTTGACGATCGGGAGCGCGCCCATGGCGATCAGCTTGTCGAGGGTGCGGGAGGCGTTGCGGTGGTGGGCACGCCGGCTCATGTCGTCGGAGGTCAGCAGCACCTGGCCGACGCGCACGCCGTAGCGGGCGAAGGAGGCGGTGTAGCGCGCGACGAGCAGCCCCTGGCCGACGCTGGCGGCGGCCTGCTGGCGGGCCAGGTCCCTGGGACGGCGGCGCAGCCCCAGCGGGGCCAGACCTGCGGCGATGGCGCCGGAGGAGACGAGGACGATCTCCTTCTCACCGCCACTGCGGCTCTTGGCGAGGACGTCGACGAGCGCGTCGACCCGGTCGGCGTCCAGGCCGCCCGAGGCGGTGGTCAGCGACGAGGAACCCACCTTGACGACGATCCTGCGGGCCTCGTTCACAGCCTGCCTTGCCCCTGCCACCTTGCGTTCCGTCCCCTCGCACCTCGGCTGCTGCGCAATCTACGCGAACGGGGGCGGGCGGCGCGCGTCGGTCCAGCCCCCGGGACGCGTCACCGGACCGCCCGCGTCACTGTTTGCTCCCGTCGCTCACGCTTCGCATACGGCAAAAAGGTTGTGCCGGTTGCTTGTAGAAATTAAAGTCTGGCAAAACTTACAGTGAAGATTGTGTCGCACAATGTTCGCCGCTCGAAGCGGATACTCCTGAGGTCGGGCAAGAGCCCCTACGATGTCGTCCCCGTCGAGGAGGCCCTGGATCAGGACGTCATCGCCACCAACTCCGGCAACCTGATCTTCAGTGACGCCACCCACAAGATTCTCGAGGTACCGGGGACCGAGGTCGTCTCCAACGGGATCAGGACCGAGGTGGCCGCGGCCGGACGGATCAACGAGGAGTTCGACGCCTTCGTCGTCCCGCTGGCGAACGCCTTCCGGCCGTCGTTCGAGACGCAGTTGAAGCGGCTGACCCGGCTGATCGGCAAGCTGCGGATCCCGGTCGTGGTGGTCGGCGTCGGCGCGCAGTCCGGGCTCGACTACAACCCGGCACGGCTGAAGGCCATGGAGCCGTCGGTGCGCGCGTTCGTCTCCGCGGTGCTCGACCGCAGCGCCTCGATCGGGGTGCGGGGCGAGTTCACCGAGAAGTACCTGAACGACATGGGATTCCGGGACGTCGAGGTGATCGGCTGTCCGTCGCTGTTCCTAGACGGCAAGGAACTCGCCGTGGAGAAGCGGGTGCCGGCGCTGACCGCCGACTCCCGCATCGCGGTCAACGGTTCGCACAACGCGGTGCAGAAGCAGGGCCTGGACCGGATCATCCGCCGTGCCCACGAGCGCTATCCGCACCTGCGCTTCATCGGCCAGAACATCAGTGACGCACGGCAGTTGCACTGGCGGGACCTGTCCGACGCGAACGGCCGGGTGACGTCGATGCCGACGCACCCCGACCACCCGATGTACGGGGAGGACAAGGTCCGCGTCTACGTCGACCCCGTCACCTGGATCGACGACCTGCGCGCCTTCGACTTCTCCTTCGGCTCCCGCATCCACGGCAACATCGCCGCCCTGCTGGCGGGCACGCCCGCGACCGTGCTGTGCGGTGACTCACGGACGCTCGAGCTGTGCCGCTACTTCGAGATCCCGCACCGCCTCATCAACAAGCTGCCCGCCGACCTGGACCCGGCGCGGTTGTACGAGGAGGCCGACTTCACGGGTCTGGTCAGCGGCCACCACGAGCGCTTCGAGCGGTTCACCGAGTTCCTCGACCGCAACGACCTGCAGAACACCTTCACGCACGGCGACGGCGGCACCTCCTTCGACGACCGCATGCGCTCGCTGTCCTTCCCGGCCGGCATCCGCCCCTGGAACGACACGGATCTCACCTCGCTCACCACGCGCTTCGGCTGGCTGCACAGCCGTATCGACGAACTCGCCAAGGACAACGACACGTTGAAGCGGGAACTGGCGCGAGCCAGGTCGGGGGCGACGGCGACCGGAGCCCCGACATCGGTGTACCGGCGGGCGCGGCGGATGGTGGGCAGGCCGATCCGGAAGGTGATCGGGGCGGGGCGGGCGTAGCGCGCCCCGCGTCACTCCAGGGCTGTCGGACACGTGCGTGTCGTCCGGTGGTCGACGGGCGTTAACCCGGGCGCACGACGTCCTGCGCCGAACCTTGGAGTGACCGCAGTGTCTGAACCCCTCCCCCGCCGCCGCATGGCGAGGCTCCGGCTTCGCCGGGCGACGGCGGAACGCCCCCGTCGGCGGCTCGCCGGGCTGTTCCGCGCCCGGTTGACGACCCCGACCGGGCTCCTCCTCCGCCGGCACGCGCCCCGCGCGCTGCTCACCGCCCTGTTCGCGGCCGCCTTCACCGTCCAGGCCGTCGGGGCGCTCCTCCCCCACCTTCCGCTGCTGCTCGTCGCGACCGTCGCCTCGGTGGCGGCGGAGGGCGCGCTGCACCGGTGGCAGCGCGGCATGGTGACGGTGCTCGCCAAGTCGCACGCCGACCTCACCGTCCGGCACGTGCTGCGCGACCTGCTGCTGGTCTTCGGTCTGCTGCGGCTGGGCGAGCAGAACCGGGAGACGGTCTACGCCCCGCTCGTCGCCGGTCTGCTCGCCTTCTACGCGCTGCACTGCGCGATCCAGGCGCTCTCCGTCCTGGTCCGCCGCACCCGCACCCTGCCGGTGGTCACCCGCAACATCGACGCCTCCGCGCTGCGCCTGTCCACGGCCCCGCCCGTCCTGCTGCGCCGCCCCGGCCACCGCCTGCTGGTCTTCGGTCTGCCGTCCACGGCCGGCCTGCTGGCCACGGTGGCCACCGACGACCTGCGCTGCGCGGCCCTGGGGATCGCCCTGTCCCTCGGGCTCGCGGTGATGGGCCTGTTCGACCTTCTGGTACGGCTGCTGCCGAGCCGCCGTCCGGTGGGCGAGCAGGAGGCGGTCGACTGGTTCGACGCATGGCTGGCCGAGTACCGGCCGACCATCGGCCTCTACTTCTCCGGCGGCGCCTCCTCGGCGTACCAGGCGAACATGTGGCTGGAGCCGCTCGCGCAGCTGGAGGGCCGTCCGCTGATCGTGCTGCGGGAACGCTTCATGGTGCAGAAGATCGCCGCGACCGATGTGCCGATCGTCTGCCTGCCGAAGGTGTCCACGCTGATGCGCCTGGAGCAGTCCACGCTCCAGGTCCTCGTGCACCCCTCAAACTCCGGCAAGACCTCCCAGGCCCTGCGCATCCCCACCCTCAAGCACACCTTCGTCAACCACGGCGAGAGCGACAAGCTGTCCTCGTGCAACCCGTACGCGAAGGCGTACGACGAGGTGTGGGTGGCCGGTCCGGCGGCGCGCGAGCGCTACGCGCTGGCCGAGGTCGGCGTCGAGGACAAGGACGTGGTGGAGATCGGCCGCCCGCAGCTGGACGCCGTACGGCCGTACGCGGGCCCGCCGACGGGGCCGTACGTCACCGTCCTGTACGCGCCCACCTGGGAGGGCTGGGACGGCAACCCCGGCAACACGTCGGTGATCCAGGCCGGCGAGAACCTCGTACGGGCGCTGCTCGCCGATCCGGGCGTACGGCTGCTGTACAAGCCGCACCCGCTGACGGGATCCGTGGATCCGCGTGCCGGGGAGGCGGACCTGCGCATCCGTGAGCTGGTCCGGGCGGCGAACCGGGAGCGGACCGGCGCCCGGCCCGTCGACGACGGCGAACTGGCTCGTCGTACGAAGGAGTTGGACGCCCTCATCTCGACCGACTGCCGGTCCGCCGCCGACCAGGTCGAGCGGATGCTGCTGCAGTCCACGCCCGAGCCGGGGCGGGCCGAGGCGGTGGCGCGGGCGACGGAGGCCTGGGAGGAGGCGTACTGGGCCTCGCTGCCGGAGTGGGAGCACCAGGTCGTGACGGACGTCAGGCCCGCGCTGTACGCCTGCTTCAACCGCGCCGATCTGCTGGTCAGTGACGTGTCGAGCGTGGTCAGCGACTTCCTGGCGAGCGGGAAGCCGTACGCGGTGGCCAACACCAGCGGGCTGCCGGAGGAGACGTTCCGCGAGACCTTCCCGACGGTACGGGCGGCGACCGTGCTGGCACCGGACGCGGGTGGGGTGCCGGGGCTGCTGGCGGCCGTACGGCATCCGGAGATGGACGAACTCGCCGAGGCCCGCGCCGAGTTGAAGCGGTACCTGCTGGGACCGGACGAGCCGGCCTCACAGGTGCTCTTCAGCAAGGCCGCCCGGGAGCTGTGTGCGGCGGCGCGGCGGCACCAGGTGCGGATGGCAGCCCGGCTGGCGTCGGAACTTCCGGGGCAGCGGCACGAGACCGTCGCCTGGCCCGCCACACCGTCCGTGTGACCTGCCCGGGGGATCAGGCCGCCGCGGCCCGCCCGCCCGGCGCGCCCTCCCGGGCCGGCAGCACCTGCCGCACCTTGCGTGCCGCCCGCTGCACGAACCTGTCGACGGTGCCCTCGCGATAGCCCGGGAAGGTGCGCGCCTCGCGGGCGTCGGCGAGGTAGACCGCGTCGGGTATGCCGGCCGAGGGGTCGCGGAAGTGGGGGTAGGCGAGGTAGAGGCGGCGGCCCTTCTTCTCCAGGACGGCCGACGCCTCCTTCTTCGCCCGCACGAACTCCACGACCTCCTTGAGCAGGTCGGGCCGCCCGGCGGCGACCAGGTGCAGCCGCAGCCGCTCGTGGACTCTGAGACGGCGGGCCACGTTCTCGTTCCAGTAGGCGTCCATCAGCGGCCTCGCCAGTTCGAACTTGTGCCGCCGGACCTCTTCGCCGTCCTTGAGGTACCGGGGGCCGAACTGCGGCAGCAGCGTGACGAGGAAGGGCCGGACCATGAGCACGTCCCGCTTCGGGCCCGGCGGGAGCATGTCGGCGATCAACGTCATCAGGGCTCGCGCGGAGTCGAAGCGCAGGGCGTAACCGCCGCTCTTCGTCACGTGCTTGCCGTCCTCCCGGCCCACCAGGTAGTAGCAGGTGTGGTCGGCGACCACGGAGACGCCGTCCGCGCGCAGATAGGCCTCCAGCGTGAACAGGGCGTCCTCGCCGGTCCACAGGGACTCGTCGAAGTGCATGCCGTGACGTTCCAGCAGGCTGCGCCGGAACAGCTTCTGCGCGCTCAGGGTGAACTTGATGTTGGAGGAGAAGACGTCGGTGCGCCCCACCGAGCTGCCCCACATCGACTTCGGCGCGGACCGGTTGACGCCCTCGACCTTGCCGAGGACGACGTCCGTGCCGTTCTCGTCGGCCATGGCGACCATGCTCCGCAGGGCCTCGGGGCCGAGCCGGTCGTCGGCGTCGAGGAAGAAGACGTAGCGCCCGGCGGCCTTGCCGAGGCCGACGTTGCGCGGGCCGCTGGGGCCGCCGGAGTTGTCCTGCCGGATCACCGTGACCGGCATGGCCGCGCGGGCCGCGAACTCCTCCAGGTACTCCCCGGTCCCGTCCGTCGAACCGTCGTCGACCGCGATGACCTCGATGCGTTCCGGGCCGATGGTCTGCGCCTCCACGGACGCGAGGCAGTCGACCAGGTACGGCATCGCTTCGTACGCCCCGATGATCACGCTCACATCAGGCTGCGTCACGGTCACACTTCCCCCTATGCATGGAACATTTCCCCCGTATCGCCTCATTGGCTACTTGATAGACGGGCGGCCTCGGCAAGCGGTTGCCTCGGCATCACCGTTTCGTGAGCCAGCTCACACGCATCGGTCCCCGTACCGACGCGCACACCAGGACATACGCGAAAGGGCCCGGTTTTCGAGGATCACTCCCTCGAAAACCGGGCCCTTTCGGCAAGGGCGCCGTCAGCGCACGGTCACGCCGTCAGACCGTCCGCCTCGCCGGCCGGCGACGTGCCCGGCGCGGGCACCGCGTTCGCCAGCTCCGCCTCGGCCTCCGCGGCCTCCGCCGCTCCGGTCGCCGCCCGCTCCTGGCCGGCGTTGCGCGTCTCGGCCTTGATCGCGAGCTTGGCCACCGCGGTGTTGAACTGCTCGATGGACGTCGGCTCGTCCGGACCCAGCAGGTACTGCTTCAGCTCGCTGCGGTCCTCGGCCAGCGGGTCGGCCGCGGGGTCGCGGACCGCGTCGAGCAGCGCACCCAGCTCGGCCGCGCTGTTGGACAGGATCACCGCGGCGCGTACGGCGGTGTTCTGCCGCTTGAACTCCTCCACGCCGAGTTCGGCGGAGTCCGTGACCGCGTACGGCTTGCCACTCGCGATGAAGTCGGAGACGACGCTGGAGATGTCGGAGACCATCGCGTCGGAGACGTTGAAGCAGTCGTACAGGCGCGGCTCGGCGCCCGTGACCACCCGGTGCTCCCAGCCGGGGAAGGAACGCCAGTACGCGTCGTTCCACTCGGCCCGCAGCCGGGCGATCCCCTCGTGCTTCTTGACGTCGACCAGGCCGTCGCGGGTGGCCTCGGCCTCGTCGCCCTTCTCGCCGCCGTTGCCGACCAGCTCGGCGATCCGGGCCTCGATCCGGGCCAGTTCCGCCTTGGCCTGCGCCTGGGCCGCGGCGTCGGCCGTGAAGCGCGGGTCGGCGGCGCGCGCGGCGGCCGCCTTCCCGACCAGGGAGGTGATCCGCCGGTGCGCGGCACCGGCCTCGGCGCTGACGGTGCCGGTGAACGGGTGCGGCTTGTACAGGACGCGTACCGGCGGGTCGGCCTTCACCAGCTTCTTCACGATGTTCTCGCCGGCGAGGACGAGCGAGGTGTTGCCCGGGTTGTTGTCCCAGCCCTCCCAGGTGGGCGCGTACAGCACCGTGGGGCAGTGTCCGTCGGCGGCGTCGCCGCCGGGACCCTCCGACGCGCCCTGCCAGGTCCGGATCGGCGCCAGCTGCGGGCGGCCGACCTCGACGATGTCCTCGTCGCGGACACCGACGTCGGCGATGGCGTAGCGGTCGCGGCCCGCGCGGCCGGCGGTCCACACCTCGTCGTACACCTTGCTGAACGGGTTCACGCTGGCCAGCTTGTCGCTGTCGCCGTGGCCGATGAAGACGTGCTTCATGGTCGGCACGCGCAGCAGGTGGATGTTCTTGCCGACGTTCGCCGCGTACAGCGCGACGCGCACGTTGGACAGGTCCATGTTCATCAGGTGCACCCCTCCGGGCACGCAGACGACGGGGACCGTGGTGGGCGCCAGATTGGCCAGGATGACCCGCTCACGCAGGATGATCAGCGGCTTGGAGTCCAGCTGCTCCATGGTCTCCAGCCACATGTTGACCTGGTACACCGAGTCCTTGGAGCCGGAGAAGTACAGCACCGTCTCCGGCCGGTACTCGCGCAGCCAGTCGTCGACCGCTGCCAGCACCTTCTCGGCGGTGGGCGGGATCTTCCGGCCGCGGACGTACGGCAGCAGCGCCGCGACGTACAGGGAGCCCAGGACCAGCGTGACGCCGATGCCGATGAAACCGGCGAGGGCGGAGTCCAGGGCGGCGGAGACGAGTATGCCGATCACGGCCGCGAGGTCGAGGTGGAGCATCTTCTCGGCCGAGCGGTTCAGCAGGCGCTGCGGCGGAGCGTCCGGGATGCGCACGCGCGAGGCCAGGTCGACGTTGCGGGTGGCGACCGGCATCCGGCGGCGGTTGCGGATCAGGGTGACCAGCGCGCCGTGCGGGGCCTGGAGACCGTAGAACGCGATGAAGCAGGCGGTCGCTCCGTAGAAGACCAGGCCGTCCGAGAGGGAGAGGCGGGCCAGCAGCAGGATCAGCAGGAGCTGTCTGATCAGGAAGCGGATCGACAGGCCTGCTCGCACCTTGCTGAGGCGGTTGATGAGATAGCTGCCCTTGCGGTGCAGATAGTGGTCCGCCAGGTACGTCACGGCGGTCGCGGCCGCGAAGGCGGGGACGCTCGGGACGAGCGCGGCCAGCATGAGGGCGGGGTAGCCCAGGATCATGAGGGCCGCCGCGGCCAGCTCTGCCGCGCTGCCCACCCGGGCGACGCGAATAGCGGTGCTTATCACGGAGGAACCTGCTCTTGGAGGGGGGCCGGTTTGTAAAAGTCGAAAAAATCCGGAAAAAAGCTTGTGCACGATCCGGGAATTTTACGGATTCAGGCCCCTGCGAATGCTCCGCGAACGGGCAGCCACAGAGGCCTGAATGACAGACGACTAATTGATGTTGATTATGCCACGCCGTCCTGACGATCCAGGACACTGGCCAGCGCCTGCTCGAAACCGGTCGCCTGTCCGGCGGACGCGGTCGGGTCCTGCTGGCGGACGTCGATGACGTGTCCGGTCAGTTCGGACAGCAGCACGTCGAGCGAGGTGCGGGCGACGGCCTCGGAGGAGAGCAGGCTGCCCGCCGGCTCCTGACCGAAGGCCTTGGTGCGCATCGGCGTGGCGGTGCGCTCCGGATTGACACAGTTGACACGGATGCCGTCGCCGGCCCACTCATCGGACAGGGCCTGGGTCAGGTTCACCATGGCGGCCTTGGTGGAGGAGTAGAGGCTGTACTCGGCACGGCCGCGGGTGTAGCTGCTGGAGGTGTACAGCAGCAGCTGGCCCTTGGTCTCGGAGAGGTACTTGTACGACGAGCGGGCGATCTGCACCGGGGCCAGGTAGTTGACCTTCAGCGCTTCCTCGATGGTCGCGTTGTCGGTCTCGGCCAGCTTGCCGATGCGCAGCACGCCCGCGGTGTTGACCACGTAGTCGATGCGCCCGGTCTCGGCGTACGCCTTGGACAGCGCGTCGTCGACCTCCTCCGGGTTCTCCACGTGGGTGCCGGTGGTGGAGCGGCCGAGCGCGTACACCTTGGAGCCGTAGGCCTCGGCGAGTTCGGCGATGTCCTTGCCGATGCCGTACGAGCCGCCGAAGACGACGACCGTCTTGCCGGTGAGGAGTTCGCGGTAGAGCTCCTCACTCTTCTGCTCGGGCGTGGCGGTGGAGGCCAGCTGGAAGAGCTTGTCGGCGATGAAGACGTCGACGGGCTGAGTGACCTTCATGTTGTACTCGTCGCCCGCGACGACGTGGATCGGCACGTCCGGCAGGTACTTGAGCACGACCGAGCAGTCGTCCGTGGCCTGGAAGTTGGGGTCGCCGGCGGCGACCTCGTAGGCGCGGCGGATCGTGGACAGCTTGAAGGCCTGCGGGGTCTGGCCGCGGCGCAGGCGGGAGCGGTCCGGGATCTCGGTGATGAACTCGCCGTCGTCGCCGTGCGTGCGCGTGACGATGATGGTGTCCGCGGACGGGATGGCGACGTCGACGGCCTGGAAGCGCTCGAGCGCCGTGACACAGTCGTCGATGACGCGCCGCGACAGCAGGGGGCGTACGGCGTCGTGGAACAGGACGTTCACGTCCTCGCCGTCGGCCAGGCCTTCACCCAGGGCGGCGATGGCGCGCTCGGTCGTCTCGTTCCGGGTGGCGCCCCCCTCGATGATCTTCTTGACCTTCTTGAACCCGGCCTTGGCGACGATCTTCTCGATGTCGGGTACGTAGCCCGGTGCCATCAGCACGATGATGTCGTCGATCGAGTCGGCCTTCTCGAAAGTGGTCAGGGTGTGCTCGATGACTGCCTTGCCGGCGATCTTCAGCAGCTGCTTGGGGATCGAAAGACCCACCCGCTGGCCGGTGCCACCGGCCAGGATCACTGCGGTGGTACGGGGCTTGGCGAAGTGCTGGGACACAGGTGACCTACCTCGGGACGACAGGGAACGTGGAAATGGTCCCACTTGGGGTTACCGCAGTGCAAGGTGAGCGCCGTCCACCGCATATGTGCGCGCAACCTGTGATTCACCTTGCACTCCTGGTGATAGAGGGGCACCTTTCCATGGACTCCAAGGAATTGCTGTGAGTAACTACACAGGGACTCAGTGGCGCCGAAGCCGCTTCAGGCAGCGGTGCCCGAGCACCCTCACGAGTTCCTTCGAGGACGTCTGGTGAACCGTGCGCGCCTTCGCGGCCGCGGTGTGCCCGACCGGTGCCGCGGCGGCCGCGGCGAGCACGCCGTAGAGCGCCCGGGCCGCCACCTCGGGCGCGATCAGCGGCTCCGCGGGCGTCTCCCCGGCGGGCTCGGGCACGGCGGACAGCAGGCCCGGATCGCCGATGACCCGTACGCCCGTGCCGCCGATCCGCTCCGCCATCTCCGCGCCGATTGCGGCGGCGGCCTCGACGGCCCACCGGGGCGTGCCGATCTTCACGGTTTCGGGACCGGGAGTGCACGTGTTCTTCATGTGCGTCACCGCGCCGTATCGGACGAGCTGTGAATAAAGCTCGTCCGGGGAGTCCATTGCCGCGGAATTCCACATTAAGATTCCGCAGCATTTCGGTCTCGGCGAGAGTAAGAGAACGGTTGGCCGTGTCCGGAACCGGCTCCAGGAGATTCGCGGGCAGTCCGAGGAGCTGCTCGAAGGTGCGCGGCAGGCCGTCCCGGTCGCGGTCGTCGACCACGACCACGGTGACCCGCTCCGGTCCGGTCGCCCGGGCCCAGCGCTCCACCAGCCGGTCGTGCCGGTGGCGGCGCCAGAAGCTGGGGTTGGGCTTCTCGTACGGGGCCTTCCTGAGCATGTGTTCCAGCCAGTCCTCGTAGCCCATGCGCAGGCCGTTCTGCACGTACTGCTGCCACTGCGAGGGCATGATCCGCACCAGCGGGCGCAGGGTGATCAGGACGTGCAGCCGGTCGCCGCCGAGTTCCTGGACGACCCGGGCGACGGTCTCGTCGTCGGGGGCGTCGGAGAAGAACTCGCTGCTGATCACCGAGGTGCGCGTGCCGGTCGCGTCCACCTGGTCCACCAGGCGCTGCCAGTGCCGCCCGGTGGGCTGGGTGTCGCCCATCATGCCGGGGCGGGCGCAGGCGGCCAGGGCCGCTTCCATGGGGTGCCTGGTGGCGGCCGGGAAGACGACACCGTGCTCGGGCATCGCGTCCTTCGCCGCGAACAGCGCGCCCTGGATCGCGGTCGTGCCGGTCTTGTGCGGGCCTATGTGCAGCAGCCGGGTGCCGACGGGCAGCGGGCGGATCCCCGCGTTCACCGGATCATCGTGTCTCGTACAGTCCGTCTCCATGGTCAGAGGACGGTAAGAGGGCTTCCTGAGACCGAGCTGAGGAAGACCTGGGACACGGATGAGTCCCAGGCTCCCGTCACACAGGCTTCATACGGCCTGGTCGCACGTGGCTGTCACACCACCCGGACACCGGGCCGGCCCGCGTCGACCCGCAGCCGGGCCAGCGTGCTGGGCGTGGCCTGCGGCTTCAGCACGGTGTCCACGATCCTCACCCGCGCGTCGATGCCGTCACGGCGGACGTCCAGCAAGTGGTAGCCGCGGTGGGCGTCGAGCAGCTTCCAGTGCGGGTTGTCCGGCAGGCGCGGGTCCCACTCCTGGTGGAAGGCGGTCTGGTCCTGGTCTCCGTTGCTGGAGACGGAGGTGCCGACGAACTCGGCGCCGACGACGGCGGAGTCCGGGTCGGCGAAGTCCTCCTTGAGGTCGCTGATCATCGTCAGGTGCCGGTCGCCGGTGAGCACGACCGGGTTGCGCACGTTCCTGAACTCCTTGAGGAACGCGTTGCGTTCGGCCTGGTAGCCGTCCCAGGCGTCGTAGAACCAGAGCTTGCCCTCACCGACCTGGAGGTCGGTCTCGGCCATCATGATCTGGGAGGCGATCAGGTTCCAGCGGGCGGGCGAGTCCCGCAGCCCGTCGAGCAGCCACTGCTTCTGGCCGGCGCCGAGCATGGTCAGCGACGGGTCCTGGGCGCCCGCCTGGCTGGTGGCCTGGTCGCTGCGGAACTGCCGGGTGTCGAGCACGTTGAGCCGGGCCAGCCGCCCGAACTCCAGGCGGCGGTGCATCCGGATGTGCGGGCCGTTCGGGACCGCCGTCGCGCGCACCGGCATGTGCTCGTAGTACGCCTGGTAGGCCGCGGTCAGCCGGGCCACGAACGCGTCGTGGGGCTGCTTGGCCGGGTCCTGCGGGATCTCGCCGGCGAAGTCGTTGTCGACCTCGTGGTCGTCGAAGGTGACCACGAAGGGGGCGTTCGCGTGCATCGCCGCGAGGTCGGGATCGGTGCGGTACTGGGCGTACCGGTTGCGGTACTGGGTGAGGCTGTACGGCTCACCGGTGCCCTCGTGACGTCGTACGGCCGTCGCCGACGGCGTCGACTCGTAGATGTAGTCGCCGACGAAGAGGACCACGTCGGGATCCTGGGCCAGCATGTCGGCGTACGGCGTGAAGTATCCGTGCTGCCAGTTCTGGCAGGAGGCGAGCGCGATCTTCAGGTTGCCGCCGGAGCTGTGCCGGGCGGGGGCGGTGCGGGTGCGGCCGGTGCGGGAGAGCTGTCCGCCGGTGCGGAAGCGGTACCAGTAGGTGCGGCCCGCCCGCAGTCCCCGTACATCGACGTGAACGCTGTGCCCGTATGCGGGCTGGGCTTGGGCGGTGCCCCGCCGGACGACCCTTCCGAACCGCTCGTCCTCGGCGAGCTCCCACTGCACCGGCACCACCGCGTCGGGCATGCCTCCGCCGTTCAGCGGGTAGGGGGCGAGCCGCGTCCACAGCACGACGCCGTCCGGCAGCGGGTCGCCGGACGCCACGCCGAGGCTGAACACGCCGTCGGGCAGCGGCGTTTCGGCCGCCCGGGCCGTGCTCGGCAGCCACAGCTGGGCGGAGGCCGCGGCGCCGAGCACGGCGGCACCGGCGGTCAGAAAGCGGCGTCGGTCGGGCGATACTGCTCCGGTCATCGGGCGAACTCCCCTGCTTCGCTTGTCTCTTCGACAGGGGAAGCTCACGCCCGCGGGCAGTCCGCCCGCTGAACCTCGAGGTTCGCGTGCATGACAAATAGGGAGACAACAGGAGACCCGTTGCGACACGGGAACCACACGAAGAACGCGGGTTGGTCGCAACGGGTCCTGAGGGTCTTACCGGTGACGGCTGTTCAGTGCGCGAACCCTGCCCGGGTCGTCGCAGGCCGCCGGACGGCGCGGTGGCCGGGAGCGGTCAGAACGGCTCGAAGTCGTCGAACTCCTGCGCCGCCTCGTCGTGCTCCGCCTGCTTGTCCCGGCGGCGCTGCGCCGCGGGCCGCGGTGCCTCGAAGCGGTGGTCCTCGCCTCGCCGGCCGAGCATCTCGGCACCCGCCATGACCGTGGGCTCCCAGTCGAAGACGACCGCGTTGTCCTCGGGTCCGATGGCGACACCGTCACCGGACCGGGCTCCCGCCTTCATCAACTCCGCTTCCACACCGAGGCGGTTGAGCCGGTCCGCGAGATAGCCCACGGCCTCGTCGTTGCTGAAGTCGGTCTGCCGCACCCAGCGCTCGGGCTTCTCGCCGCGCACCCGGAACAGGCCGTCCTCCTCGTGCGTCACGGTGAAGCCCGCGTCGTCGACGGCCTTGGGCCGGATGACGATCCGGGTCGCCTCTTCCTTCGGCTTCGCCGCCCGGGCGGCGCCGATCACCTCCGCCAGGGCGAACGACAGCTCCTTCAGCCCGGTGTGCGCCACCGCCGACACCGCGAAGACCCGGTAGCCGCGAGCCTCCAGGTCCGGCCGCACCATCTCGGCGAGGTCCTTGCCGTCCGGTACGTCGATCTTGTTGAGGACGACGATCCGCGGCCGGTTGTCGAGCCCGCCGTACTCCCGCAGTTCCGCCTCGATGATGTCGAGGTCGGACAGCGGGTCGCGGTCGGACTCCAGGGTCGCCGTGTCCAGCACGTGCACGAGCACGCTGCACCGCTCCACATGGCGCAGGAACTCCAGGCCGAGGCCCTTGCCCTGGCTGGCGCCGGGGATGAGGCCCGGCACGTCGGCGACCGTGTAGACGGTCGAGCCGGCCGTGACCACGCCCAGGTTCGGCACCAGGGTGGTGAAGGGGTAGTCCGCGATCTTCGGCTTGGCGGCAGACATCACGGAGATCAGCGAGGACTTTCCGGCGCTCGGGTAGCCGACCAGCGCCACGTCCGCGACGGTCTTCAGCTCCAGGACGATGTCCTGCGCACCCCCCGGCACGCCGAGCAGCGCGAAGCCCGGGGCCTTGCGCCGCGCGGAGGCCAGCGCCGCGTTGCCGAGGCCGCCACGGCCGCCCTGGGCCGCGATGTACGACGTGCCGTGCCCGACCAGGTCGGCGAGCACGTTGCCCGCCCTGTCGAGGACGACGGTGCCGTCCGGCACGGGCAGGACGAGGTCCTGGCCGTCCTTGCCGGAACGGTTGGCGCCCTCGCCGGGCTTACCACTCGTGGCCTTGCGGTGCGGGGAGTGGTGGTAGTCGAGCAGCGTGGTCACGGACTGGTCGACGGTCAGGATGACGTCGCCGCCCCGGCCGCCGTTGCCGCCGTCCGGGCCGCCGAGCGGCTTGAACTTCTCCCGGTGTACGGAGGCACAGCCGTGACCTCCGCTACCCGCGGCGACGTGCAGCTCGACGCGGTCCACGAAGGTGGTCATGGGGGGTGCCTCCAGCACTTGGGAAATACGTAGGGGTTTGTCTTTGGGGTAACACGCGAAAGGCGGACCCGCTTCCCGTGAGGGAAGTGAGGTCCGCCTCGCGAAAGCTTCCGATCAGGCGACCGGAACGATGTTCACGACCTTGCGGCCACGGTGGGTACCGAACTCCACCGCGCCGGACAGCAGCGCGAACAGCGTGTCGTCGCCACCACGGCCGACGCCCGCGCCGGGGTGAAAGTGGGTGCCGCGCTGGCGGACCAGGATCTCACCCGCGTTGACGACCTGACCGCCGAAGCGCTTCACGCCGAGCCGCTGGGCATTGGAGTCGCGACCGTTCCGGGTGGACGATGCGCCCTTCTTGTGTGCCATGTCTCCTCAGTCCCTTACTTCGCAGCCGCGGGGATCTCAGTGACCTTGATCGCCGTGTACTGCTGGCGGTGGCCCTGACGACGGCGGTAGCCGGTCTTGTTCTTGTAGCGAAGGATGTCGATCTTCACACCCTTGTGGTGGTCCACGATCTCGGCCTGGACCTTGATCCCGGCCAGCACCCACGGGTCGCTGGTCACGGCGTCGCCGTCGACAACGAGCAGCGTAGAGAGCTCTACGGTGTCGCCAACCTTGGCGGTGGAAATCTTGTCAACCTCAACGATGTCGCCGACAGCAACCTTGTGCTGGCGACCACCGCTGCGCACGATGGCGTACACGCGGATCTCTCTCTCACTCGGGACGGACCCCCTGATGCCAGCCGTTCACACGGTCCCGAAGGCCCGATGATCCGGATGCGGACGAGCGGCCTCCCCTGCTCGGCGAGCAGGAGGTGGGTGCTCAGGGGTGGGTGGGTACGGAGACACACCGAGGGTCAAGGTTACGGGCCGCCCCAGGGCTGGTCAAACCGGGCCCGCCCGGATCCGCGGGGGCGCCGCGCCGACTTCCGTAAACCCCTGGGTGTACCCAAAAGGCCTGCGGATACTCTGTGACCCCGGCCATACACACCACGGCCACAGGCCGTACACGCCGCGATCACCCCCCACAGGGCCTCTCGACAGGAGACAGGTACAGCAGATGCCGACCAAGGTGAGCGTCATCATCCCGGTGTACAACCCAGGTAAGTACATCCAGCCTTGCATTGACTCACTGTTGAGGCAGACCCTGCCGTCCGATGAATTCGAAGTTCTCTTCGTGAATGACGGCTCGACCGACGACACGCCCGCCGAGCTGGACGCCCTGGCCAAGGAGCATCCGCATTTCCGGGTGATTCACATACCGAACTCCGGTTGGCCCGGAAAACCCAGGAACATCGGTGTGGGCGAGGCCGCGGGCGAGTACATCCAGTTCGTCGACCAGGACGACTATCTTGCCTCCGACGCGCTGCGCCGGATGTACGACATGGGCCACCGCAACGGCTCCGACATCGTCATCGGCAAGGTGGCCAGCAACTTCCGCGGGGTCCCGCACGGCGTCTTCCGCGTGGACCGGGAGAAGTGCGACCTCCGGGACGCGCCGCTGTACGACAGCCTCACGCCGCACAAGATGTTCCGCGCGGAATTCCTCCGCGAGAACAACATCGCCTATCCCGAGGGCAAGCGGCGCCTGGAGGACCAGCTGTACATGATGCAGGCGTATTTCCCCGCCAAGGTCGTCTCCATCCTCGGCAGTTACACCTGCTACTACTACTCGAAGCGCGACGACGGAAACAATGCGGGATCCGCCAAGATCGTCCCGTCCGGCTACTACGGAAACCTCCGGGAAGTACTCGACGTCGTCGTCGACAACACCGAGCCGGGAGAGTTCCGGGACCTGCTGCTCCGCCGCTTCTACCGGGTGGAGATGCTGGGCCGGCTCAGCGAGCCCTCCGTCCTCAAGTACGACGCCGCCTACCTGGACGAGATGTGCGACGCGGTGCGGCCGCTGGCCGAGGAGTTCATGGGGGACGGCGTACACGACGGGCTCGGGGCGCTCAGCCGCGTCCGCTCCACGCTGCTGCGCCGCGACGACCGTGAGGGCCTGGTGCGGATCGCCCGCTTCGCGGCCTCCATCAAGGGCGCGGCCCGGCTCGAGAACGTCGCCTGGCAGTCCGACGGCAAGCTGGCCGTCGACGTCACCGCGCGGCTGGTCCAGGGTGAGAACGGCGAGCCGCTCAAGCTGCTGCGCCGCGACGGCCGGTTCTTCCTGCACCCGGAGTTCACCGAGGGCGTGCTGAAGGACGGCGAGCTGGTCGACGTCACGGACGAGCTGAACGGCTTCAAGGCCGAGATGTCCCTGCGCAACCGCGAGACGGCCGTCGAGTGGCCCTGCCCCGCCGAGTACACCTCCACCGTCGAGGACCTGGGTGACGGTGCCTGCGAGGTCGTCCTGCGCGGCACCGGCAAGGTCAGCCCGCAGGGCGTCAAGGGCCGCGGCCCCGTCTCCCGCGGCTTCTGGGACATCTGGGTCCCGGTCCGCGGTCTCGGCGTGGTCCGCAAGGCCCGCCTGGGCGCCGACCGCGCGGAGCACGTCGACGCCGACTGCCGCCCCGCCCTGCTCGGCTCCCCCGCCCGCCCGGTCATTCCGTACTTCACCGACCCGCACGGCAATCTCACCCTCGATGTCGGCCGCCGCAGCAAGAAGCTGGTGCCGTATCTCGAGAACCGGCCGGTGCTGCGGATGCCCGGCGGCCGCCCGGAACTCCGGCTCGACGTGTTCACCCGGCCGAAGACCGCGCCGATGAAGACCGAACTGGTCCTGAGCTCCGCGGACGGCCGTACGTTCGCGCTGCCCTCCGAGGTCCGCCACGTGGCGGGGCGCGCCCACATCGCCCTTCCCGAGCGCGCGACCTCCGTGCCCTCCGGCCGCTGGAACCTTTCGGCGAGGCTGGACGGGGAGAAGAACCCGGCCCTCGCGCTCTGCGAGGCGACGGTCGACGGCAGCGGGCGGCTGCGTCTCGGCGATGATGTAGCCGAGGTGGGTCCCGAACTCGTGCAGGCGGAACTGACCAGGCGGCGCAAGGCAGCCGTCCGGCGCAGGCTGCGCGCCGTCGGCGGTCCGGTCATACGCAGGCTTCCGTCGCCGGCCCGCAAGAAGCTCCGCCGGCTCGCGGCGAAGCTGGTCGGCTGACCGCCGCCCCACCACGGACACACATCGCAGGCACACGGCACGACAGCACCACAGTAAGGATGTGATCACCATGCGGGAGCTCAGCATCGCGGGCGCCTGGGTGCACGAACCGAAGGTCTTCCCCGACGCTCGCGGGAGCTTCCACGAGTGGTTCAAGGGGGCGGACTTCGAGGAGTCCACCGGCCACAGCCTGAGCCTGGCCCAGGCCAACTGCTCCGTCTCCAGCCGCGGCACCCTGCGCGGCATCCACTTCGCCGACGTGCCGCCCAGCCAGGCCAAGTACGTCAAGTGCGTACGCGGCGCGGTGCTGGACGTCATCGTCGACATCCGCACCGGCTCCCCCACGTACAAGCAGTGGGAAGCCGTGCGGCTGGACGACGTGGACCACCACTCCGTCTACCTCTCCGAGGGGCTCGGGCACGCCTTCATGGCGCTGACCGACGACGCGACCGTGGTCTACCTGTGCTCCGAGGGGTACGCCCCGCAGCGCGAGCACGGCATCCACCCGCTCGACCCGGATCTGGGCATCGAGTGGCCGTCGGGCGTGTCGCCCGTCCTGTCCGAGAAGGACTCGGCGGCGCCGACGCTGGCGGAGGCCGAGGCCCAGGGCCTGCTGCCGTCGTACGAGGCCTGCCAGGCGTACGCGGCTCAGCTGCGCGCCTGAGAGCAACGAGGAGGGGGCCTCGCGGATCCGTCCGCGAGGCCCCCTCCTGCTGTCGTAGGGAAGGATCAGCCGCCCAGCGCCGCTATCTGGCCGCGCAGCTTCTCGAAGCCCGCGCGCGGGCGGCGCAGGTTCCGCGCCTTGACCAGGGCCGGCCAGAAGTCGGCCCCGAGCAGCGCCTCGGGCTGCACGGCGTGCTTGCGCACCAGGACCTCTTCGGGGACCGCCTGCGGGTCCGGGACGACGTACTCCTTGATGATGTCGTCGTAGTTCTGCTTGAGCACCGTGTTCTGCGGGTCGGCTCCGAAGACCACGGCGACACCGGTCGGCGCGGTGTCGATCTCGAGCACCGTCAGATCGGGGCGGTACTTCCGCAGGACGGTCACCAGCTTGTAGACGTCGCCGGTCCAGAACTTGGTGTGCCGGTCACGGGCCGCCTCGTCGACGTCGCGGGGCAGCATGTCGTCGAGCACGATCACGCTCGACCAGCGGGAGTGGCGCTCCACGTTCATGAAGTCGCGCAGCGCGTACTCGAAGAGGTGCATGCCGTCGATGAAGGACAGCTCGAGCGTGGGGTCGCCGCCGAGCATCCCCAGCGGGTCGCGGCGGGCGAGGGCGCGGAAGGGGTTGCGGCCGCGGCGCAGGTGGACCAGCGGGTCCTTGCGGGCGAAGAAGTCGTCACTGGTCGACTGGACCAGGTGGACGTCGCAGCTGATCGACGTCACGACCTTGAAGGCGGGGTCGATCGCGACGGACGCGACGCGCGAAAGTGCCAGGCTGCGGCCGTCGTTGACGCCGATCTCCAGGTAGTTTCGCGGCCGGTAGATACGGTGCAGTCCACGCAGGAGTTCATGACGGTCCACTGAAGCGGCCTTTCGAGGGGTTGCGGCTGTCCTTGTTTCCCGCGAAGTTACTCATTCAAAGGCTCTGGCGTAAGCTTTCTCGGAAGTTCACTGGAGGTTTACGTACTCGCCGGTAGCAAGGCGGGGTGTCATCCGACCACCCCGAAGGCGCGCCCCGTGATCGATATCTCCGGTCCCAGGTCGAGATCGGCCTCCTTGACGGCCAGCGCCGGAGTGAGCGCGACCCCCTCCCGCCCTCCGCGCAGCACCCGGACCTCGCCCTCTCCCGGGCCTGCCACGGCGAGCTCGGCCGCTCGGTCCCCGTTCGTGTCCAGCATCGTGGCACGGCCGCCGGGCAGGGACCGAGCTCCTTCGACCGTGAGGCCCCGGGCGCTCCCCCTCAGCAGGACGACGCTGCTCTCGCCGTCCGGTTCGGTACCGGTCCTGACCGAGAACGCCACATCGGCGTATCCGTCGGCGTCGATGTCACCGACCGAGGGACCGACGCCGAACGTGCAGGAGGAGAAAGGCCCGTCGACAGGCAACCCGGTGGTCCTCTCGGTGAGGCGTGTCGGCCTGAGCTTCGCGCTCTGCCCCGAGGGGCCGCCGTACAGGACAGTCACACGGCTGCCGCCCTCGGGGGTCATGACATCGCCGAGCATCTCGCAAGCGAGTCCCGCCACGACGTCGGCGAAGCCGTCCTTGTTCACGTCCCCCGTCCGGAGCCACGCGCCGTAGAAGTCCTTGCCCTGGTCGTCCTTCAGACGTGGGCCCTTGACGGGCTTCCCGTCGGCGGTGCCGCGGTAGACGAGGGTGGCGCGGGGGATGGGTTCCTCGTCCGCGTAGACATGGGACCACGTGACCAGGAGGTCGTCCTTGCCGTCCCCCGTGATGTCCCCGGCGGTGGTGGGCCTCGCGGTGTAGTACGCCGGGTCGCTGGGCGTCAGGTCGAGAGAGACCGTGCGGCGCGGTGCGCCGTCGCGGCTGAACGGCCCCAGGAGGACGCGAGCGGTGCTGTCCTCGGTCCCGGTGACGACGAGGTCGGCCCGCCCGTCCCCGTCGAGGTCGGCGGTCACGCCCCGGCTTCCGAACCCGCCCCCCTCGCCCGCCTTGCCGAGTCTCAGGTCGTCCTGGGTGACGACCTGACGCCCGTCGAGTACCGGCCCCTTCGAGGAGCCGCGGATCACGGCCGCGTACCCGGCGGCGTACTTCCCGTTGACGGTCGCGGTGCCGTTCGTGAAGACGAGATCCCCGTACCCGTCCCCGTCGAAGTCCGACCGGACGGCGGGCCGTCCCGTCCCTGCCGGCACGGAGTCCGACGGGGCGGGGGCCCGGTGCGTCTGTCTGTCCTCCGTGTCCGATCCGCCCGCCCCGCACGCGGACAGCAGGAGAACCAGGACCGCGCCGACGACAGGCTTCTTCCTCATGCGAGTGGGACCACCGAGCCTCGCCTCCGGTTGCACGCGTCGCACGAAGAGCCCGGAATGCCGGTGGCCGGGCCCCGCCCGAAGGCAGGACCCGGCCACCGATGCCGTCCGGTCGACCCCGGTCAGCCCCGCTCCGCCGCGAGCAGCGCGGGAAACGCCTCGGCCAGCGCCTCGCGCCAGTCCCGGATCGGCTCGATGCCCGCCGCCGCCCACCGGTCGTGGCCCAGCACGCTGTACGCGGGCCGGGGCGCCGGCCGTACGAAGGCCGCGCTGGTGGTGGGACGGACCCGCCCCGGGTCGGCGCCCAGCTGCTCGAAGATGGCCCGCGTGAAGCCGAACCACGTCGTCTCGCCGCCGCTGGTGCCGTGGTAGACGCCGGCCGGTGCGGTGCCCGCGAGGGCGCCCTGGCCGAGGCGGACCAGACGGTCGGCGAGGTCGGCGGTCCAGGTGGGCTGGCCGCGCTGGTCGTCGACCACGTCGAGGGTGTCCTTGACGTCCTCCAGCTTGATCATCGTACGGACGAAGTTGCCGCCGCCCGCGCCGTACAGCCAGGCCGTGCGCACGACGTAGCCGCTCTCCGGGAGCACGGTGAGGACCGCCTCCTCGCCCGCCAGCTTGGTCCGCCCGTACGCGCTGCGCGGCCCGGTGGGCGCGTCCTCGGCGTAGGGCTTCTCGGCGTCCCCGGTGAACACGTAGTCCGTGGACACCTGCAGGAGTACGGCCCCGGTCTCCGCGCACGCCTCGGCGAGGTGGCGCGGGCCGTCGGCGTTGACCCTCAGCGCCTCGTCCTCGCGGGACTCGGCGTCGTCCACGGCCGTCCAGGCGGCGCAGTTGACGACCACGGCCGGGCGGTGTGCGGCCAGCGCCGCGCCCACCGAGGCCGGATCGGTGATGTCCAGTTCGGTGCGGGCGGCCGCGACGGCCGGGACCCCCGCGGCGGCGAGCCGCGCGAGGACGTCCTGCGCGAGCATGCCCCCCGCGCCGGTGACGAGCCAGGTCCGGTTGTCGGTCACAGCGCCGCCCGCTCCTTCAGCGGCTCCCACCAGGCCCGGTTCTCGCGGTACCACTCGACCGTCTCCGCCAGGCCCTGTTCGAAGCTCTTGCGGGGCTCGTAGCCGAGCTCCTCGCGGATCTTCGTGCAGTCCACGGAGTAGCGGCGGTCGTGGCCCTTGCGGTCCTCGACGTACTCGACGCTGGTCTCCCAGTCGGCGCCGCACGCCTTGAGCAGCAGCCCGGTGAGCTCCTTGTTGGAGAGCTCGGTGCCGCCGCCGATGTTGTAGACCTCGCCCGCGCTGCCCTTGGTGCGGACCAGTTCGATGCCCTGGACGTGGTCGTCGATGTGCAGCCAGTCGCGGACGTTGCCGCCGTCGCCGTACAGCGGGACCTTCTTGCCGTCGAGGAGGTTGGTCACGAAGAGCGGGATGACCTTCTCGGGGAAGTGGTGGTGCCCGTAGTTGTTGGAGCAGCGGGTGACGCGGACGTCCAGGCCGTGGGTGCGGTGGTAGGACAGGGCGATCAGGTCGCTGGACGCCTTCGCCGAGGAGTAGGGCGAGTTGGGCTCCAGCGGGTGGGTCTCGGGCCAGGAGCCCTCGTCGATCGAGCCGTAGACCTCGTCGGTGGAGATGTGCACGAAGGTCTTGATGCCGGCCCGGTGGGCCGCGTCGATCAGCGTGTGCGTGCCGACCACGTTCGTGCGGACGAACTCCGCGCCGCCGTCGATGGAACGGTCGACGTGCGACTCGGCGGCGAAGTGCACGACCTGGTCGTGCTCGGCCATCAGCTTGCCGACCAGTTCCGGGTCGCAGATGTCGCCCTGCACGAAGGCGAATCCGGGGTGCGCGCGCACCTCGTCGAGGTTGGCCGGGTTGCCCGCGTACGTCAGCTTGTCCAGGACGGTGATCGCGACATCACCGGGGCCCTGGGGGCCGAGCAGCGTACGGACGTAGTGCGAGCCGATGAAACCGGCACCGCCGGTCACCAGGATCCGGGTAACGGGGGTCGTCATGAAGAGATCTGCACCTTGCTGTGATCACCGAGCACGAGCCGGTGGGCCTTGGGGTTACGGGGAGCGGGCGTCACCTCGACGTCACGCCCGATGAGCGAGGCCTCCACCCGGCGCACGCCGGTCACGGAGGAGCCGCGCAGCACGATGGAGTACTCGATTTCGCTGTCCTCGATCCGGCAGTCCTCGGAGACGGACGTGAAGGGGCCGATGTACGCGTCGTTGACCACCGTGCCGGCACCAATGATGGCGGGTCCGACGATCCGGCTGCCACTGACCCGGGCACCCTCCTCGATGCGCACCCGGCCGATGATCTCGCTGGCGTCGTCGACCGTGCCCGCGTCGAGAGGCTCCACGGTCTCCAGGACGGACCGGTTGACCTCCAGCATGTCGGTGACGTTGCCGGTGTCCTTCCAGTAGCCGGAGATGGTGGTGGAGCGGACGTCACGCCTCTCGTCGATCAGCCACTGGATGGCGTGCGTGATCTCCAGCTCGCCGCGCCAGGAGGGCTCGATGGAGCGGACGGCCTCGTGGATGGCCGGGGTGAACAGATAGACGCCGACGAGCGCCAGATCGCTCTTCGGCTTCTTCGGCTTCTCCTCCAGGCCCACCACCCGGCCGTCGCCGCCGAGTTCCGCGACACCGAAGGAGGTCGGGTTGGGGACCTTGGTCAGCAGGATCTGCGCGTCGGGCCGCTCGGTACGGAACCCCTCCACCAGACCGGTGATGCCACCGACGATGAAGTTGTCGCCGAGGTACATGACGAAGTCGTCGTCGCCGAGGAAGTCCTGCGCGATGAGCACGGCATGGGCGAGGCCCAGCGGCGCTTCCTGGGGGATGTAGGTGACCTTGATCCCGAAGAGCGAACCGTCACCCACCGCCTCGCGGATCTCCTCCGCGGTGTCGCCGACGACGATGCCGACCTCGCTGATCCCGGCTTCGGCGATCGCCTCCAGGCCGTAGAAGAGCACAGGCTTGTTGGCGACCGGTACCAGTTGCTTGGCCGAGGTGTGGGTGATCGGGCGGAGGCGGGTGCCCGCTCCCCCGGAGAGCACGAGAGCCTTCACGAATTGCGCCCCAATACTGTGCACATACGGAAAGTAAAATCCTAATTTGTCTGAATTTAGCGTCAATCTCGGCTCACATCATAACCCTGCAGCCGGATGGGTGATTCACTTTCCATTCACATACCCGATCCTTACGTGATGCTCACGGATCCGCGAAAAAAAGTATCCGCCCCCGGTCGGACCGGGGGCGGATCACTTATTTCACTCGGCGAGGTGTCAGGCCTCGTCGGCGGGTGCCGAGACGGACCGCAGCGATTGCTGTTCGGCCGCCGCCGTCTTCTTCGACGTCACCTTCTTGGCCGTCGTCTTCTTGGCGACGGTCTTCTTCGCGGCCGTCTTCTTGGCCACCGTCTTCTTGGTGGCGGCCTTCTTCGCCGTGACCTTCTTGGCCGTCTTACGGGCCGTCTTCTTGGCCGGAGCCGCTTCCTCGGCAGCGGCAGCGGCCTCGGTTTCCGTCTCGGCCTCGACCTCGGCCTCTGCCTCCGCAGGAGCCTTGACCGGTTCCTCCGCGGCCGACGGGACGACCATGACGGCCGCCTCCTCGGACGCGGTGGGCGCTGTGGCCTTGCGCACGGCACGGCGCCGCGGACGGGCCGGGGCGGCGCTCTCGGCGGGCGCCTCGGCAGCGGCCTCGGCCGGGGCGGCCGGAGCCTCCTCGGCCTGCGGCTCAGCCACCGGCGCGGTCTCGGCGACCGTCACCACGGCCGCCTCGGATCCCGTCGGGGAACCGGCCGGCGCGGACACCTTGCGAGTCGCCCGGCGACGCACACGGCCCTTCGGCGCGGCGTCCTCGGCGACCGGCTCCGCGGCCGGAGCCTCGACGACCGGGTCCTCGGCGGCGACGGGCTCGGTCTGCGCGACGACGGCCGGCTCCGGCTGCACCGGACGCTCGACCTCTTCCTCGGCCGTCACGTCCTGAGCCGTGGGAGCCTCGGCCTGCACCGCGGCCGCAGCCTCGTCCCGCCTCTCACCGCGCCGCTCGTCCCGCTTCGGCGCGCCCGCCGGAGCCGACGCCCGCCGGCTCGCCCGGCGCCGCGAACGGCCCCGACCGGCCGCGGCCTCCGCCTCGGCGACACTGCTGTACAGCTCCTCGTCCGGCTCGAAGTCCGGCTCGGCCAGCGCGAGGGGCTCGGCGACCTCGGCGGCCACCTCGTCCTCGGTCTCCTCCGGAACCTCGGCGGTCTCCACGGCCGCCTCGTGCTCGTGCTCGGGGATCTGCCCGTCACCGCCGCGCCCGCGCTTGCGGCGCTTGCCGCCGCCTCCCGCGGAGGTCGGCTGCTCCATGTGGACGATGACGCCCCGGCCGTTGCAGTGGACGCAGGTCTCGGAGAACGACTCCAGCAGACCCTGGCCCACCCGCTTGCGGGTCATCTGGACCAGGCCCAGCGAGGTCACCTCGGCGACCTGGTGCTTCGTACGGTCACGGCCCAGGCACTCGAGCAGGCGCCGCAGCACCAGGTCCCGGTTGGACTCCAGCACCATGTCGATGAAGTCGATGACGATGATGCCGCCGAGGTCGCGCAGCCGGAGCTGGCGCACGATCTCCTCGGCCGCCTCCAGGTTGTTCCTGGTGACCGTCTCCTCGAGGTTGCCGCCCTGACCGGTGAACTTGCCGGTGTTGACGTCGACGACGACCATCGCCTCGGTCCGGTCGATCACCAGCGAACCGCCGCTCGGCAGCCAGACCTTGCGGTCCAGCGCCTTGGCGAGCTGCTCGTCGATCCGGTACGTGGCGAAGACGTCGACCTCGCTGGTCCACCTCTGCAGCCGCTCGGCGAGATCCGGCGCGACATGCGAGACGTATCCGTGGATGGTCTCCCACGCGTCGTCACCGCTCACGATGACCTTGGTGAAGTCCTCGTTGAAGATGTCGCGGACGACGCGGACGGTCATGTCCGGCTCGCCGTACAGCAGCGTCGGCGAGTTCGAGCTGCCGCCGTTCTTCGACTTCTTCTGGATGTCCTCCCACTGGCCCTGCAGCCGCTCGACGTCCCGGCGCAGCTCGTCCTCGCTCGCGCCCTCGGCGGCGGTGCGCACGATCACGCCCGCGTCCTCGGGGACGATCTTCTTGAGGATGGTCTTCAGCCGGGCCCGCTCGGTGTCGGGCAGCTTGCGGCTGATGCCGGTCATCGAGCCCTCGGGCACGTACACGAGGTAACGGCCGGGCAGCGACACCTGGCTGGTCAGTCGCGCGCCCTTGTGCCCGATCGGGTCCTTCGTCACCTGGACGAGCACGGACTGCCCGGACTTCAGCGCGCTCTCGATGCGCCGCGGGCCGTTGCCCATGCCCAGCGCCTCGAAGTTGACCTCACCGGCGTACAGCACGGCGTTGCGGCCCTTGCCGATGTCGATGAAGGCGGCCTCCATCGACGGCAGCACGTTCTGCACCTTGCCGAGGTAGACGTTGCCGACGTACGAGGTCGACTGCTCCTTGTTGACGTAGTGCTCGACGAGCACGCCGTCCTCCAGGACGCCGATCTGCGTACGGTCGCCGTACTGCCGGACGACCATCACCCGCTCGACGGCCTCGCGTCGGGCCAGGAACTCCGCCTCGGTGATGATCGGAACGCGTCGGCGTCCCTGCTCACGGCCTTCCCGGCGGCGCTGCTTCTTGGCCTCCAGGCGGGTCGAGCCCTTGATGGACTGCACCTCGTCGGACGGCTCGGCGGGCTTGCGCGGCTCGCGGACCTTGACCACGGTGCGCTCGGGGTCGCCGTCGACGGGCTCGGCCTCCGGGGAGGAGTCACCGGCGCGCCGGCGACGACGCCGACGGCGACGGCTGCTGCTGGAGCCACCGGCCTCGTCGCGGTCGTCCGTGTCCTCGGCGTCCTCGTCGTGCTGCTCGGAGGTGTCCTCGGTGTCCTGCGCGGCCTGCTCGTCGGCGTACTCGTCGCCGTCCTCCTGGCCGTCGCCCGACTCGGAGTCGGCCAGCTCGCCCCGGCGGCGGCGACGGCCGCCCCTGCGACGGCGACGGCGCGAACCGGTCTCCTCGGCCTCGTCGCCCTCGGCGGAGTCGTCGGCGTCCTCGGCCTCGTCCGGCTCCTCCTCCGCGGTCGCCTCGGCGGCCTGCGGGGCCTGGACCTCGGGCTCCTGCGCGGGGGTGGAGCCCCGGCGCCGGCGCCGACGGCGGCCGCCCTGCTCCTCGGTGGTCTCCTCGACGACCTCGACCGCCTCGGGCTGGGCCTGGGGCTGGACCTCGGTCTCCGCCTCGGGCTCGGTCTCGGCCTCGGCAGCCGCCGCGGCAGCGGCCCGCTGCGGCGTCTGGAACTGCGGCTCGGTGAAGACGGGCGCCTGGAACACGGCGACGGCGGGCCTCGACGGCCGGCGCGGAGCCTTGTCGTCCGCCCCACCGGCCGGCTGCGCGGGCGCGGCGAAGCCGGTGGCGGCCTTGCGGGCGACGCGACGACGCCGACGCGGGGAGGCGTCCTCGGCGGTCTCCTCGGCGGTCTCCTCGACCGCGGGAGCCTGCGCGGCCTCGGCGCGCTCGCCCCCGGCGGCGGGAACCTCGGGCTCGGGAGTGCTCGTCACCACTGCCTCCTCGGCCGACTCGGAGTCGGTACCGGCGGGCGTGGTCACCCGGCGCGTGGCACGACGCCGCGAGCGCCGCGGAGCGGCGTCCTCGTCGGTCGCGGGCTGCTCGGCGGGCGCAGCAGCGGTGTCGGTGGGGAGGTCCACCGGCTCGCCGACGGCCTCGGCCGTCTCGACGGCCAGCGCGGCCTCCACTGTCCCGGCGGCATCGTCCGCCTTCGGCGCCCCGGCGGGCGCGGAGGCACGGCGGGTGGCCCGGCGCCGCGTGGTGCGGCCGGCGGGCGCCTCGGCCGGAACCTCGACCGCGGCGCTCTCGCCGACGGGCTCAGTGGCGGTCTCGGTGGCGGCGGGCACGACGGTCTCGGCGACCTCGGCGGCCTCACCGGCAGCAGGAGCCCCGGCGGGTGCGGACACCCGGCGCGTGGCACGACGCCGCGCACGGGGTGCGGGCGCCGCCTCTTCGGCCGCGGGGCTCTCGACAGCCTCGGCGACCTCCTGCGCACCGTCGTCACCGGCAGCGCTCACAGGTACGACGGTCTCCGCGGCCTCGACAGCGGCGGAGGCCCCGGCGGGCGCGGACACCCGGCGGGTGGCCCGGCGCCGCGCACGAGGAGCGGGTGCGGCGTCTTCGGCCGGAGGGCTCTCGACAGCCTCGGCCTGAGCCGTCTCGGTGCTCTCGGCGAGCTCTTCCTCGTCGGTGACGAGGTCCTCGGCCTCAGCGGCCGCCACGGCCGGTGCGACGGTCTCCTCCGGAGCCTCCGAGGAGGCGACCGGCGGTCCCGCCGGCCGGGAAGCGGCCCGGCGCCGACGACGCGGCGGCAAGGTGTCGCTGGGAGTGTTGGGTTCGGAACCCTCGGTGGGTTCGGTCGGTTCGAGCATGCGGGCATATCTCCCGTCAGGCTCCCGGGCGCCGCGCCTGGTCCGGCGATGATGCCGGTGACGTCCGCGGCTCGCGCGTTGCGCGGTGCCGCCGTCCGGGGCGCGGGCGCCGCACGGGAGCTCTCTGTGTCCTGTCTCGCCGGTTCCGTACGCCGAATGCGTACGGCCTGGCGAAAGTCTTGTGGTAGGTGCGCTGCCCGACCCAGATGGCTCCCGAGTACCAGGGCGGCGCTTACGACGTAGTCCCTACGCGGAACCTTCCGGCACCAGCGCCGTCGCGGCGGCAGCCGCAGCGGCCGTCGAGAGGGCCGCCGCTGCCTCGCGGTCGGGTGCGAGCGGGTCGGTCACCGTGCCGGTCTCTTCATCGAACAGCCCCTGCGCCAGCCTGGTCACCGCTGCGGGGACCGGCGGCGCCAGGTCGGCCACGGCGCGGAGACCGGACAGGACGTCGTCGGGTCGAACGGCAGGCGTCACGTGCCGAACAACCAGCCGCAGTATCGCACAGGGCTGGTCGGTCGGCCTATCAGCCTGCGGACCGTGCGTTTCAAGGTGCGCGACCGCCGAGCGGGCGTCGAAGGTCCGTACGCCGTTCTTGGTCCGGCGCTGGACCTCGACGAACTCGGCGGCGTTGAAGGCCGCCACCGCGCGCTCGACCTCGGTCGGGTCCGCCCCGTCCAGCCGCAGCTCCCACACGGAAGCCGTCAGCCGGTCGGCGAGCCCGGAGGTCCGGGCCTCGACGGCGTCGATGATGTCGAGCCCTGTGGGCAGCGACTCGTCGAGCAGAACCCTGAGCTTCTCCGGGTCGCGCGCTTCGGTGAGCGCGATCTCGAGAAACTCCGCCTCACTGCCCGTGCCGGTGGGTGCGGCATTGGCGTACGACACCTTCGGGTGCGGTGTGAACCCCGCCGAGTACGCCATCGGCACCTCGGCACGGCGCAACGCACGCTCGAAGGCGCGCTGGAAGTCACGGTGGCTGGTGAACCGGAGGCGGCCGCGCTTGGTGTAGCGCAGTCGGATGCGCTGCACCGCGGGTGCGGGCGGCGGGCCTTCGGGCTGTCGCTTGCCCAGTGTCGTTCAGTCCTTCGTGAGAGCGGTCGTACTACTACCAAGAGTACGTGTCTCGGCGGCCACAGGTTCCCGCCGGTCCACCACCTGCGGCTGCCTCGGCTCCCCGAAGACCATCCGCCGGAAGTCGGCGCGCGCCTGCCGCGCGGACTGCCGGGCGGCGGCGAGGGCCTGCCGGGTTGCCCGTCCCACACCGCGCGCGGCCTCGGCGACGGGCCGCAGCACCAGGTCCCGGACGACGTGCCCGACCGGCGTCAGCACGCTTCGGTACACCCAGCGCACGGGCTCCACGAAGATCCACCGGAAGAGGGTCCCGAGGAACCGCCCGACGGCGAGCGAGACGTACCCCGCGATCCGCCAGGCGTGCCCCAGCGCCACGCCGACCTCCCGCGCGATGACGGCGATCGCCTGCCCGACGGGTACGAGAACCCACCGCCACACCGCAAGCACCGGCAGGACGAGGAGAACCCGGGCGATCCAGTAGAGGGCCACCCCGATCCCGGTGACGATCACGCGCAGGCACCACACGAGCCCCCCGGCACACCAGGCGATCGCCCGCCCCACGGGCGTGAGAACCCACCGCCACACCGCAAGCACCGGCAGGACGAGGAGCACCCGGGCGATCCAGTAGAGGGCCACCCCGATCCCGGTGACGATCACGCGCAGGCACCACACGAGCCCCCCGGCACACCAGGCGATCGCCCGCCCCACGGGCGTGAGAACCCACTCGTACACCCACACGGCAGGCACGACGAGGAGATACCGCACCAGCCAGGCGCCGACGCCGTAGATACCGGCCCCCAGGGCGGCGAACACCGCCCCCAATCCCCTGAGCACCCACATCACGCCGTGCCCGACCGGCGTCAGCACGCACGCGTAGACCCACGCCAGCCCGGCCCCGATCCCCCGCGCGGCCGAGACGAAGGCGTGCCCGAGTGGCGTCAGCACGTACCGGTACAGCCAGCCCAGCGGCACGACGACGAGTACGTTCCCGAGCCACCCGAGTGCCTTGGCGAGGGGCACGAGCAGATACCGCCACAGCCCCACGAACGGCCACACGAAGACCGCCCGCCCGACCCAGAGCAACGCCCGCCCGAGCGGCCGCAGCAGCACGTCGTTCAGCAGCCGCCCCACGAAGACGAGCGCGTCCCACATCATCCGCACGGGAACGACCAGCACGAGCACGACGATCCGCACCGGAATGCGAATCGCGACGGCGAGACACCCCTCGGGGTGCTGCGGCTGCGGCTGAGTCTGCGACTGCGGCCGTGGCGACTGCTTCTCCAGATCCATACCGACGTAGACGCCACATTTCCCGGTCCGGATCCCGTATCGCGACTTTCCGCCCCGCTCGTCCGCGAACGCGCGGCTCCGGAGTCGGCGGGCCTGTTCTGGGACCGCGGGGAAAGCCCAGGCAGTATGGGCCCATGATTACGCTCACGAAGGAAGACGGCCCCGCCGACCTGGACGGGGTGACCCACCTGACCATCGGCGTGTCCTGGGACCCCACCGCCGGCGCCAGCGGCGGAGTGATGGGCAAACTCCGCCGGAAGACCGGCACCGACCTCGACCTGATCGCCATCGCCATGCACGACGGCGACCCGGTGCGTCTGGCGGGCCTCGACTCGGTCGACCCCATCGGCAACGGCTCCCTGCTGCACAGCGGCGACAACCAGACCGGCCACGGGGACGGCGACGACGAGACCGTCACGGTCGAGTTCTCGAAGATCCCGCCCCACATCACGTCGATCGTGTTCGTCGCCGCCGCCTACAAGAAGGGCAGTTCCTTCCAGAAGGCGCGCAACATCAGCTTCAAGGTCTACGACGCGAGCGGCGGCAGCTCTCAGCAGGTCGCCGACATCTGGCCCAGCATGCTCACCCAGGACAACGGCTGCGCCGTGGCCAAGGCCGTACGGTCCGGCCCCAGCTGGAAGCTCCAAGTGATCAACACGACGGGAAAGATCAAGCAGGGCGACCAACTCGCCCTGATGCGCTTCGCCGCCAACCAGTAACCCGCGCCCCTCGGTTGCCGCCGGCACGCAACCCCGGCGGCAACCAACGCCACGGAAGTGACGAGCGAGCGCTGCTGCCGGCCGCTGCCGACCGATGAGTTCCAAAGACCGGTGGGGTCTGTCTCTGCACAAGCGAAAGCCGCGCACGAGCTCTGTGAGGGGACCATGACCGTCCACCAACTACCACCCGTCGTCGACGCCGCCACCTGGGAGCGCCGACTCGAGGCACTGCGTACGCGGGAGAAGGCCGCGACACGGGAGCTTGACGCCATCGCCGCCGAGCGTCGTCGCCTGCCGATGGTCGAGATGCCCGACTACACCCTTGAGGGCGAGGACGGCCCCGTTCGGCTGGCGGATGTCTTCGAAGGCAAGAGCCAACTGATCGTCTACAACCACATGTGGTTCGCCGGCAAGGAATGGCAGTGCCCGGGCTGTACCGGGTTCACCTCGCAGTACACGCGCCTGGAGTTCCTGGACAACCACGACGCGCGCTTCGTCATCGTCACGCAGGGCCCGATCGACGAAGCACTCGCCTACAAGCAGCGGGTCGGCAACCGGATGGCCTGGTACTCGACCGCGAACAGCTCGTTCGGGGCCGACGTCGGCGCACCGCCCGACGGAGGATTCGCGGTCAACGTGTTCCTGCGCAACGGCGACACCGTCTACCGCACCTGGCACACCAACGGTCGGGGTACCGAGCAGCTCGGTCACAAATTCGCGTTGATCGATGTCCTGCCGTACGGCCGTCAGGAGGAATGGCAGGACTCACCCGAGGGCTGGCCCCAGTCGCCCACCTACAGCCGGTGGGCGACGTCCAAGGACATCAGCGCGCTCTATGGCTCGGGCCCGGTATCGGACTCGGGTTCCAGCGGAGGCTGAACGCATCGCGTCCCGCCGGGGCCCCTCAGTGCGAGTGGCCGCTCGGCGTCGGCGCGGCGTTCTTGACCGCGAGAGGCAGCAGCTTCTTGCCCGTCGGGCCGATCTGGATGCTGGTGTCCATCTGCGGACACACGCCGCAGTCGAAGCACGGCGTCCACCGGCAGTCCTCGACCTCGGTCTCGTCGAGGGAGTCCTGCCAGTCCTCCCAGAGCCAGTCCTTGTCGAGGCCCGAGTCGAGGTGGTCCCAGGGAAGGACCTCCTCGTAGGTGCGCTCGCGGGTGGTGTACCAGTCGACGTCCACGCCGAAGGGGGCGAGCGCCTTGTCGGCGCACTTCATCCAGCGGTCGTAGGAGAAGTGTTCGCGCCAGCCGTCGAAGCGGCCGCCGTCCTCGTAGACAGCGCGGATGACGGCGCCGATGCGGCGGTCGCCCCTCGACAACAGGCCTTCCACGATGCCCGGCTTGCCGTCGTGGTAGCGGAAGCCGATCGAGCGGCCGTACTTCTTGTCGCCGCGGATCCTGTCGCGGAGCTTTTCGAGACGGGCGTCCGTCTCCTCCGCCGAGAGCTGCGGGGCCCACTGGAAGGGGGTGTGCGGCTTCGGGACGAAACCGCCGATCGAGACCGTGCAGCGGATGTCGTTCGCGCCGGAGACCTCGCGGCCCTTCTGGATGACGTTCATCGCCATGTCGGCGATCTGGAGGACGTCCTCGTCGGTCTCCGTCGGCAGGCCGCACATGAAGTACAGCTTCACCTGACGCCAGCCGTTGCCGTACGCGGTGGCGACCGTGCGGATCAGGTCCTCTTCGGAGACCATCTTGTTGATGACCTTGCGCAGGCGCTCGGAGCCGCCCTCGGGGGCGAAGGTCAGGCCGGAGCGGCGGCCGTTCCTCGTCAGCTCGTTCGCCAGGTCCACGTTGAACGCGTCCACGCGGGTGGAAGGGAGGGACAGGCCGACCTTGTCCTCCTCGTACCGGTCCGCCAGGCCCTTCGCGATGTCGCCGATCTCGCTGTGGTCCGCCGAGGACAGGGACAGCAGGCCGACCTCCTCGAAGCCGGTCGCCTTGAGGCCCTTCTCGACCATGTCGCCGATGCCGGTGATCGACCGCTCGCGCACCGGGCGCGTGATCATGCCGGCCTGGCAGAAGCGGCAGCCGCGCGTGCAGCCGCGGAAGATCTCCACGGACATCCGCTCGTGGACCGTCTCGGCCAGCGGGACGAGTGGCTGCTTGGGGTAGGGCCACTCGTCCAGGTCCATCACCGTGTGCTTGGACACGCGCCACGGGACACCGGACTTGTTCGGTACGACCCGGGCGATACGGCCGTCCGGGAGGTACTCGACGTCGTAGAAGGCGGGGATGTACACCGAGCCCGTCTTCGCGAGGCGGAACAGGACCTCCTCGCGGCCGCCGGGCTGCCCCTCGGCCTTCCACTCCCGGATGATCCGGGTCATGTCCAGGACGGCCTGCTCGCCGTCACCGATGATCACCGCGTCGATGAAGTCGGCGATCGGCTCGGGGTTGAAGGCGGCGTGGCCGCCGGCCAGCACGATCGGGTCGTCGATCGTCCGGTCCCTGGCCTCCAGGGGGATCCCGGCCAGGTCCAGCGCCGTCAGCATGTTGGTGTAGCCCAGCTCCGTGGAGAAGGACAGACCGAACACGTCGAAGGCCTTCACCGGCCGGTGGCTGTCCACCGTGAACTGCGGGACGTCGTGCTCCCGCATCAGCGCCTCGAGGTCCGGCCACACGCTGTAGGTGCGCTCGGCGAGGACGCCCTCCTGCTCGTTCAGCACCTCGTAGAGGATCATGACGCCCTGGTTGGGCAGACCGACCTCGTACGCGTCCGGGTACATCAGCGCCCAGCGGACGTCGGTCGACTCCCACGGCTTGACGGTGGAGTTGAGCTCCCCGCCGACGTACTGGATCGGCTTCTGCACATGCGGGAGCAGAGCTTCGAGCTGCGGGAAGACCGACGCAGCGACTTCGGCAGGCATGTCGCGAACCTTCGTGAGCTGGGCTGAACGGACAGGAGTGACCATCTAGCGTAACGCGGCCGCGACCGCCCCCCGCACGCCCGGAAGCCTCAGAGGGCCGCCGCCCCGTCCTTGATCCCGTTCCAGAACTCGGGCAGTTCCGCCTCCACGGCCGCCGCCCGCTGTTCCTCCCGTCCGTAGAGCAGCCCGTAGGTGAAGGCACTCTCCCCCGCCGCGTGCGCGACCGCGGACAGCTCGCGCAGGGTCTGGCGGGCCATCACGCTGTCCTGGTGGTCGCCGAGCAGGGTCTGCAGCGCCTTCATGGACTTGACCAGGTCCTTGGCCGGTGCGCCAAGGGCCGGGTGGGCCGTCTCCGCCGCGTAGCGGGTGCGCTTGGTCTTCTTGCGGGCCTCGTGCACGGCGACGTCCCGGTCGGGTCCCGGCGGCAGCTCCAGCGCCTGCCCGACGAGCCCGGAGACCTTGCCGAAGCCCTTCTTCACGGCCTTGGCGAGCACCTTGCGGGGCTTCTTCCCGGCTGCGTCCCGCAGTGGCGGGTCGGCGATCAGCGCGTCCAGGGCGTCGAGCAGGGCCAGGTAGCGGCGGGAGTCCAGGACGCCGATCAGCCGGCCGCGTGCCCCGCCGTGTTCGGCGCTCGCCCAGCGGCCCAGCCGCTCGGCGACCGGGCCCGAGACCAGCGTGCCGGGCACGTCGGCGAGGGCCGCCGTCAGGCGTTCGGTCAGCACCTCGTGGTCCCGGTCCACGCCCAGCTCACCGGCCAGCCACTTCAGCTCCTCGCCGACCGGGTCGGTGACGCCCCGGTCGAGGACCGAGCCGTACGACCTGAAGGTGCTGCGCATGCGGCGGGTGGCGACGCGCATGCTGTGCACGGAGTCCTCGACGTCCTGGCGTACGGCCGGGTCGAGCCCGACGATCGCGTCGCGCTGGGCGCGGACGTACGCGAGGACGTGGTCGCCCGCGGTCACCGGGTCCTTGGGTGAACCGGCGCGGCGCTTCTTCCCGGGTGCCGTCTCCGCGAGGGCCCGGGCCAGCTTCGACGAGGAGGCGGACGGCCGTACGCCCGCCTTGCGCAGCCGCTTCTCCACCTTGTCCAGGAAGACGGGGTCGCCGCCGTCGGCGAGTTCGACCTCGATCTCGGTCCACTGGGCGACGCCGTCTCCCCCGGTCAGCCGCTGGGCGTGGACGGCGTCCACGCTGACCTCGGCGAGCAGCCGTCCCTGGGCGTCGAGGAGGTCGCGCACGTCGCGGCCCGAGCGCAGCCGGACCGCGGGCCGCAGCTCGGCGTCCCGGACCCGGGAGCGGACGAGCCCGGCGAGTTCGTCGGGGAGGGTGTCGGAGAGCGGGGCCTGGATCTCGTCGCGCACGCCCGGGGCGACGGGGAACTTCAGGTGCCAGCCCGCGTCGGAGCCGCCGGTGCGGCGGCGCAGGGTGATCGAGGACGCGGCGAGGCGTTCGTCGGGGGTGTCGTAGTAGGTGGCGTCCAGTTCGGTGACGCCCTTGTCGAGGACGGTCGCCACGCCGGCGACGCCGGTGAGATCGGGCAGCCCGCTGTCGTCGGATTCGTACTTGCGCTCGATCTCGCGTTTCGTGGCCGCCATGACCCGAATCTAGTCGCAGTCGGGGCGGTACGGCAGGGGGCCGCCCGCCCGACCACTATGCCGACATCGGCCGTTGCACCCGGATCGACTGCAGCAGCCCCACCGCCACCCACACCGCGAACATCGACGAGCCGCCGTACGACACGAACGGCAGCGGCAGACCGGTGACCGGCATGATGCCGAGGGTCATGCCGATGTTCTCGAAGGACTGGAAGGCGAACCAGGCCACGATGCCGGCGGCGACGATCGTGCCGTACAGCTCGGTCGTCTCGCGGGCGATGCGGCAGGCCCGCCACAGCAGCACACCCAGCAGCACGATGATCAGGCCGCCGCCGACGAAGCCCAGCTCCTCGCCCGCGACCGTGAACACGAAGTCGGTCTGCTGCTCGGGCACGAACTGGCCCGTGGTCTGCGAACCCTGGAAGAGGCCCGAGCCGGTCAGACCGCCCGAGCCGATCGCGATGCGGGCCTGGTTGGTGTTGTAGCCGACACCGGCCGGGTCCAGGCTCGGGTTGGCGAAGGCGGCGAAGCGGGCGATCTGGTACTCGTCCAGGATGTGCAGCTGCCAGACGGTGATCGCGCCGGCGGCTCCCGCGCTCAGCAGCCCGAACACCCAGCGGTTCGAGGCGCCGGAGGCGAGCAGCACGCCCAGCACGATGATGACCATGACCATGACCGACCCGAGGTCGGGCATCAGCATCACGATCAGCATCGGTACGGCGGCCAGTCCGAGCGCCTGGAGCACGGTGCGGTGGTCGGGGTGGGGCTTGTCGCCCGCGTCGACCCGTGCGGCCAGCAGCATCGCCATGCCGAGAATGATCGTGATCTTCACGAACTCGGAGGGCTGGAGCGAGAAGCCGCCGCCGAGCACGATCCAGGAGTGGGCGCCGTTGACCGTCGTGCCGAGCGGCGTGAGCACCATCAGGATCAGGAACACCGAGATCCCGTACAGGAGCGGCACGGCCGTGCGCAGCGTGCGGTGGCCGAGCCACACCGTGCCGAGCATCAGGGCGAACCCGATGCCGGTGTTCATGAGGTGCCGGATCAGGAAGTAGTACGGGTCGCCCTGGTTGATGTCGGTGCGGTTGCGGGTCGCCGAGAAGACGAGGACCGAGCCGATGCCGGAGAGGGCCAGCGCCGCCAGCAGTATCGGCCAGTCCAGGCGGCGGGCCAGCGAGTCACGGGCGAACAGGCGGGTCCAGCCCGCGCGTTCGGGCCCGTATCCGGAGACCTGGAAGGTGTTGGCGCCGGTCATGCGGGCATCCTCCGGCTTCCCTTCCGGCGCGGCCGGCGCCGGGTGTTCCGGTTGCCGGTGGCCGGCGTGTTCACGGTCGCCGCCAGCTGTGTCCCGTCCGGTGCGGCCTCGCCCTCCTGGCTCACCCGCTGGTCCTTCGCCGGGTCCTTGGCGACCTTCGGGGACTTGATCATCCCGTCGGTCTGGACCTTGGGCAGGTTCTTCTGCGGGGTCGGCAGCAGCGCGTTCTTCGGGTTGATCGTGCCGTCGTCGGCCACGCCGTACAGCGCGTTGTAGATCTTGCGCACGGCGGGGCCCGAGGCGCCGGAGCCCGTGCCACCCTGGGAGATCGTCATGACGACCGTGTAGTCCTTGGTGTACGTGGTGAACCACGAGGTGGTCTGCTTGCCGTAGACCTCGGCCGTACCCGTCTTGGCGTGCATCGGGATCTTGTCCTGCGGCCAGCCGCCGAACCGCCAGGCGGCGGTACCGCGGGTCGCGACTCCTTCGAGGGCACCGTCTATCTCGCTGAGGGTCTTCTGCGTCATCGGCAGCTTGCCGTGCGCCTTCGGCTCGATCTCACGGACGGTCTTGCCGTCGGCGCTGACGATCGCCTTGCCGACGGTGGGGTCGTAGAGGGTGCCGCCGTTGGAGATCGCCCCGTAGATCGTCGCCATCTGGATCGGGGTGACGAGTGTGTCGCCCTGGCCGATGGAGTAGTTGACGGAGTCACCGGCGCGCAGCCTGTTGCCCTCCAGGCAGTTCTCGTACGCGATCTGCTCGGCGTACGTGCCGCCCTTCTTGCCGTACTTGCACCAGGCGTCCTTGTTGGCCTTCCAGTAGCTCTGCTTCCACTGGCGGTCGGGGATGCGGCCGGTGACCTCGTTGGGGAGGTCGATGCCGGTCTCCTTGCCGAGGCCGAACTGGTGCGCGGTCTTGTAGAACCAGTCGCCGGGGTTCTTCTTGGGCTTGTTGCCGCCGTCCTTCTGCCACTCCTGGTGGGAGAGGCGGTAGAAGACGGTGTCGCAGGAGACCTCCAGGGCGCGGCCGAGGCTGATCGGGCCGTATCCCTTGGACTCGAAGTTCTTGAAGACCTGGCCGCCGATCGAGTACGAGCTGGAGCACTGGTAGGGGCCGTTGAAGGAGTAGCCGGCGTTGACCGCGGCGGCGGTCGGGATGACCTTGAAGACGGAGCCGGGAGCGGACTGGCCCTGGATCGCGCGGTTCAGCAGCGGGTAGTTGGACTTCTTGCCGGTGAGCTGGGTGTAGTCCTTGGCGGAGATGCCGCCGACCCAGGCGTTCGGGTCGTACGTCGGGTTGGACGCCATGGCGACCACGCGGCCGGTCTTGGACTCCATCACCACGACGGCGCCGGAGTCCGCCTTGTAGTTCTCGCCGGTGTTCTTGTCGTACGCCTTGCGGGCCTCCTTCATGGCGTCGTTCAGCTCGTACTCCGCGACGCGCTGAACGCGGGCGTCGATGCTGGTGACGAGGGAGGAGCCGGGCTGGGCGGGGTCGGCCTCGGCCTCGCCGATGACCCGGCCGAGGTTGTCGACCTCGTAGCGGGTGACGCCCGCCTTGCCGCGCAGCTGCTTGTCGTACTGGCGCTCCAGACCCGAGCGGCCGACCTGGTCGGAGCGCAGGTAGGGCGAGTCGGTGTCCTGGGCCTTGGTGATCTCCTCGTCGGTGACGGGCGAGAGGTAGCCGAGGACCTGGGCGGTGTTGGCCTTGCCGGGGGCGGCGTAGCGGCGCACGGCCTCCGGCTCGGCGGTGATGCCGGGGAAGTCCTCGGCGCGCTCCCGGATCTGCAGGGCCTGCTTGGCGGTGGCCTCGTCGGTGATGGGGATCGGCTGGTACGGCGAGCCGTTCCAGCAGGGCTGCGGCGTCTTGGAGTCGCACAGCCGGACCTTCTCCATGACCTCCTGGGGCGTCATGCCCAGCACGCCGGCCAGTTTGGCGAGGACGGCCTTGCCGTCGTCCTTCATCTTCAGCAGGTCGGTGCGGGAGGCGGAGACGACGAGCCGGGTCTCGTTGTCGGCGAGCGGAACCCCGCGCGCGTCCAGGATCGAGCCGCGTACGGCAGGCTCCACGACCTGCTGGACGTGGTTGCCGGACGCCTCCTTGGCGTACTCGTCGCCCTCCCGGATCTGCAGGTACCACAGGCGTCCGCCGAGGGTGCCGAGCAGGGAGAGGACGAGGATCTGGATGACGACGAGCCGGATCTGGACCCGTGGGGTCCGGCCGGTCTCGGGAATGTTGGTCATGGGCGCGGCCCGTCCGTGGGAAGGGTGGCGGCGGGCGACGGGTGGGCGGTCACTGCGGCTGCCTCCCCCTCTCGGTGTGTGTATGTGTCATATACGGCGAACCTGTGAGCCCCTGCGTCGGTCCGGGGGCCGACTCCCGAGCGCTCACAGTCGCTTGACTCCCTTGATGCGTCCCGCACGCGCCGTGCGGGCCCGGGCGGCCTTCACCTTCAGTCCGCCGAGGCCGTTGCGCTGTCCCCCGATCCGCAGGCCCGTGCCCGAGATCCAGCCGGAGGAGATGTCGGTGGCCTTGGCGGCGGAGTTGGTGTCGGCGAGCGGGTCGTTCTCCGCTCTGCGGGCCAGCGCCATGACGCCGGGGACGACGAACGGGGCGAGCAGCAGGTCGTACAGGGCGGCCGTGAACAGCAGGCTGCCGAGGCCGACATGACGGGCGGCGGTGTCGCCGACGAGGGCGCCGACACCGGCGTACAGCAGGGTGGTGCCGACGGCGGCGGCGACCACGACGAGCATGGGGCCGGTGGCCGACTTCAGCCGGCCGTTGTCCGGTTTCGCCAGGCCCGCGAGGTAGCCGATGACGCACAGCACGAGGGCGTAGCGTCCGGCCGCGTGGTCGGCGGGCGGGGCGAGGTCGGCGAGGAGACCCGCGCCGAACCCGACGAGGGCGCCGCCGACATGGCCGTACACCATGGCCAGGCCCAGGACGGTGAGCAGCAGCAGGTCGGGGACGGCGCCCGGCAGGTGCAGGCGGGCCAGGACGCTCACCTGGAGGACCAGGGCGACGACGACCAGGGAAGTGGACAGCAGGATCCGGTTGACGCGCATGGGCTACAGCTCCTACTGCTCTTGCTGGATCTGGCCGTCGACCGGCGCGCCCGCGGACGGGGTGACGGTCACCGTCACGGTCGGCGTGGGGGTCGGCTTGGGCTTGGCTGGCAGCACCGTGTCGCGCGGGTCCTTCTTCGGGGCCTCGACGACGACACCGACGATGTCGAGCTTGGAGAAGCTGACGTACGGCGTGACGTAGAGGGTGCGGGTGAGGTCGCCGGCGGAGGGGTCGACGCGGGAGACCACGCCGACCGGCACGCCGGGCACGAAGGGCTTGTCGGCCTGCGAGCCGAAGGTGACCAGTCGGTCGCCCTTCTTGATCTCGGCCTTGCCGTTGAGGAGTTCGACGCGCAGCGGGCGGTCGCCCTGCCCGGAGGCGAAGCCGAGTTCGTCGCCGGCCTCCATCCGGGTGCCGACGGTGAAGTCGGGGTCGTTGGCGAGCAGCACGGTGGCGATGTCGGGGCCGACGGTGGTCACGCGCCCGACCAGCCCGTCGCCGTTGACGACGGTCATGTCGCGGGTGATGCCGTCGTTGGCGCCGACGTCGATGGTGATGGTCCAGGAGAAGCCCTGGGCCGCGCCTATGGCGATGACCTGGGCGCCCTTGATGCCGTACTGGCCGGCGCCCGAGAGCTTCAGCATCTTGTCGAGCTGGGCCAGGCGGCTGCGGCTGCGGTCGTCGCTGCCGAGCTTCGCCTCGAGGGCCGCGTTCTCCTTCTCCAGCTCGGCGAGCCGGTCGTGCCGCTCGCCCGAGTCACGGATGGCCGATACGGCGTTGCCGACCGGGTCGACCGCGGCCGACACCCCGTCCTCGATCGGGCCGAACACCGTGGCCGCGCCCTGTCGGGCACCGTCGACCGGTGAATCCTCCCCACCGCGGATGTCCACCGTGATCAGCGCGAACGCGATGGCGACCAGCAGCACCAGGAGCAGCCGGCTCTCTCGTGTGTCCCTCACGTGCGGCGGCCGTGCCCTTCCTCATAGGAATTCGTGTGCAATGTTTACGTGTTGGCGCTTATGGGGCGTGTCGATGCTTATGGGCGAGCTTATGCCTCCATATCAACGATCCGCCGTACGAGAGGAGATCATCTCGTACGGCGGAATCGAAGAGTTACGTCATCTGCGCGGCTGGGCGTCCAGCACCTGCTGCAACGCCTCGAATTCCTCGACGCACTTTCCGGAACCGAGGGCCACGCTGTCCAGCGGGTCCTCGGCGATGTGGATCGGCATACCGGTCTCGCGCCGCAGCCGCTCGTCGAGGCCGCGCAGCAGCGCGCCGCCACCGGTCAGAACGATTCCGCGGTCCATGATGTCGCCGGACAGTTCCGGCGGGCACTTGTCGAGGGTCGTCTTGACGGCGTCCACGATCGCGTTGACGGGCTCCTCGATCGCCTTGCGGACTTCGGCGGCCGAGATGACGACGGTCTTGGGCAGCCCGGAGACGAGGTCCCGGCCGCGGATTTCGGTGTGCTCGTCAGCGTCGAGGTCGTACGCCGAACCGATCGTGATCTTGATCTGTTCGGCCGTCCGCTCACCGAGGAGGAGGGAGTACTCCTTCTTGATGTGCTGGATGATCGCGTTGTCCAGCTCGTCGCCCGCCACCCGGATGGACTGGGCGGTGACGATGCCGCCGAGGGAGATGACCGCGACCTCCGTGGTGCCACCGCCGATGTCCACCACCATGTTGCCCGTGGCCTCGTGGACCGGCAGGCCGGACCCGATGGCGGCCGCCATCGGCTCCTCGATGATGTGCACCTGACGGGCGCCGGCCTGGGACGACGCCTCGATGACGGCGCGGCGCTCGACCCCCGTGATACCCGAGGGCACACAGACGACGACCCGCGGGCGAGCCAGATACCGCCGCTTGTGGATCTTCAGGATGAAGTAGCGGAGCATCCGCTCGGTGATCTCGAAGTCGGCGATCACGCCGTCCTTCAGCGGACGGACGGCAACGATGTTGCCCGGCGTGCGCCCGATCATCTTCTTGGCTTCGGCGCCGACCGCGAGGATGCCACCGGTGTTGGTGTTGATCGCGACGACGGACGGCTCATTGAGTACGATCCCGCGACCCCTGACGTACACCAGCGTGTTGGCGGTCCCGAGGTCGACAGCCATGTCACGGCCGATGAACGACATTGAGTTCCCCATCAGGATTCGACTGGCCTTCCCAGGAGCTTTTTGAGGGCTTTTCAGGTCGGCGAAGGTGGGTGCGGTGACGTGAAGGCTTCCATCGTAGACGCGCCTTCGCGAACACTGCGTGAGGGTCTCCGCCATTGTCAGCAGATGCCGTGTGGGTTCGCTTGTGGAGACGGGCGTTCGGGGGGACTCGTTCCCTCGATCGCCACGCATATGCCAGAAAGTCCGGGGACAAAAGCCCCCAGACTCTCACTCATCCGCCGCAGGCGCTACGCGCGGCCGGGGAAGAAGATCTTCACCTCGCGTTCGGCGGACTCCTCGGAGTCGGACGCGTGGATCAGGTTCTCGCGCACGATCACGCCGTAGTCACCGCGGATCGAGCCCGGGGCGGCGGCGATCGGGTCGGTCGGACCGGCCAGCGCCCGCACACCCTCGATGACCCGGTCACCCTCGACGATCAGCGCCACGACCGGACCGGAGGCCATGAACTCGACCAGCGGCTCGTAGAAGGGCTTGCCCTTGTGCTCGCCGTAGTGCTGCTCCAGCGTGTCGTGGTCCAGGGTGCGCAGCTCCAGCGCGGTGATCTGCCAGCCGGCCTTGCGCTCGATACGGCTGATGATCTCGCCGGTCAGGCCACGACGAACGGCGTCGGGCTTGAGGAGGACGAGGGTGCGCTGGCTCACGACGGGGCTCCTTCGGATAAAGGATGGTGCGGGATGCTGAGATTACAGGGCGTGTCCGGCCCCTTGTTACGCAGCGTCAGGTGTAGAGGAGCCCGCCTGGGCGGCGAACCTCGCCTTCGCCTCGTCGATCTTGCGTCCGTAGTGCACGGACGCCCACCACAGGGCCGCGAAGATCGCGCCCAGGAAGAACATCGTGGGGACGACGACCCCGGAGGCGATCAGGGCGATCTGGAGGACCCACCCCAGGGCCACGCCGCCGGGGCGGGTCACCATGCCGCACAGCACCAGGCACAGGAACATGGCCACGCCGCTGACCGTCCACACCGTCGTCGTGGACAGGTCGGGGTCCTTCATCGCGACCAGCGCGGCGAAGCCGATGATGAAGACCTCGCCGATCAGGGTCGAAGCACAGAGCGTACGCATACGGAGTCTCAGCCCTTCCCCAGCAGCAGCCGGGCCTCGCCGACGGTGATGACGGAGCCGGTGACGAGCACACCGCCGCCCGCGAACTCGCCCTCCTCCTCGGCCAGCGTGACCGCGGCCTCCAGGGCGTCCGGCAGCCGCGGCTCGACCTGCACCCGCTCGTCGCCGAACACCTCGACGGCGATCGCGGCGAGCTCGTCCACGTCCATCGCGCGGTGGCTGGCGTTCTGGGTGACGACGACCTCCGCGAACAGCGGCTCGAAGGCCTCCAGCAGCCCGCGGACGTTCTTGTCCCCGCTCGCCCCGACGACCCCGATCAGCCGGCTGAAGTCGAACGCCTCCCCGACCGCCTCGGCCGTGGCACGAGCACCCGCCGGATTGTGTGCCGCGTCCAGGACGACGGTCGGCGACCGCCGTACGACCTCCATCCGGCCCGGCGAGGCCACGGCCGCGAACGCCTTGCGGACGGTGTCGGCGTCGAGCGGCTCGGGCCGCTGCGAACCCACGCCGAAGAACGCCTCCACCGCGGCGAGCGCGACGGCCGCGTTGTGGGCCTGGTAGGGGCCGTGCAGCGGAAGGTAGACCTCGGGGTACTCCCCGCCGAGCCCGCGCAGGGTGAGCAACTGCCCGCCGACGGCGACCTGCCGCGCCACGACCCCGAACTCGAGCCCCTCGCGGGCCACCGTCGCATCCACCTCCACGGCCTTCTTCAGCAGCACCTGGGCGGCGTCGACCGGCTGCTGAGCCAGGATCACCGCCGCGTCCTGCTTGACGATGCCGGCCTTCTCGGTGGCGATCGCCGCGGGCGTCTCACCGAGCCGGTCGGTGTGGTCGAGGTCGATGGGAGTGACGACGGCGACGGCCCCGTCGATGACGTTCGTGGCGTCCCAGGACCCGCCCATGCCCACTTCCACCACGGCGACGTCGACGGGAGCGTCCGCGAAGGCGGCGTACGCCATCCCCGTGAGCACCTCGAAGAAGGACAGCCGGTACTCCTGCTGCGCGTCGACCATCTCGACGTACGGCTTGATGTCCTCGTACGTCTCGATGAACCGTTCGGCGGAGATCGGCGCGCCGTCCAGGCTGATCCGCTCGGTGATCGACTGGACGTGGGGACTCGTGTACCGGCCGGTCCGCAGCTCGAAGGCACCCAGCAGGGCCTCGATCATGCGGGCGGTGGAGGTCTTGCCGTTGGTGCCGGTGATGTGGATGGAGGGATACGACCGCTGCGGCTCCCCCAGCAGGTCCATCAGCGCGGAGATCCGGCTGACGGAGGGCTCCAGCTTGGTCTCGCCCCAGCGGGTGGCGAGCTCCGCCTCGACTTCCCTCAGGGCCTTGTCGACCTCGGGATCCGCCGGGCGCGCGGGCACGTCGGCCTCCGGCGGGCCGCCCTGCGTGCGCAGGGTACGGCTGCCGGCCTCGATCACCGCGAGATCCGGGTCCCGCTCGGTCTCGGCCGCCATGATCTCGTCAAAGTCGCCGATCGGGCCGGGCTGCTCGCTGTCGTCGTACGGGGGCTGCTCACTCACGGGGTCAGTCTACGGAGGCAGGGCGCGGGCGCGGGGCGTGGGTGGCTGCGGGTCGTGCGGGCTCCGCCCCCTGGTGGCTCCGCCCCCACCCCCCGGCCTACGCCCACCCACCACCCGACTCGGTCGGCCAAGAGGGGTTCCGCGAGCGGCCGTGACGCAGCTGCGGGCAAGCCGTGCCGCTGGGGCGGCTCCCGACCCACAGAGAGCGGCACCCCGTCAACACCGGGCAGCGCGACCCGCCGCCATCGCACCCGCAGCTGCGGGCAAGCCGTGCCGCTGGGGCGGCTCCCGACCCACAGAGAGCGGCACCCCGTCAACACCGGGCAGCGCGACCCCACCCCACGGCAACCGAAAGCCCCCGGAAACTGACAGTTCCGGGGGCCTTCACCGACGCGTACCGCGGGCGCCTACGCCTGCGGCAACCGGTCCAGCTGCGCGGCGATCCGCGCGATGTCCTCGTCCGCCTTCGCCAGCCGCGTCCGGATCTTCTCCACCACGTGGTCCGGAGCCTTCGCCAGGAACGCCTCGTTGCCGAGCTTCGCGTTCGCCTGCGCCTTCTCCTTCTCCGCGGCGGCGAGGTCCTTGGCCAGCCGCTTCCGCTCGGCCGCCACGTCGATCGTGCCGGACAGGTCGAGCGCCACCTCGGCGCCGCCGACCGGCAGGGTCGCCGTGGCGGTGAAGGGGTCACCCTCCGGCTGGAGCCGCAGCAACTGGCGGATGGCCGCCTCGTGCGGGGCGAGCGCCGTGCCGTCGAGGGACAGGCGGGCCGGGACGCGCTGACCGGGCTGCAGGCCCTGGTCGGCGCGGAAGCGGCGGACCTCGGTGATGACCTGCTGGAGCGTCTCGATCTCCTTCTCCGCGCCCGTGTCACGGAAACCGCTGTCCGCGGGCCACTCGGCGACGACGAGGGTCTCGCCGCCGGTCAGCGTCGTCCACAGCGTCTCCGTGACGAAGGGGACGACCGGGTGCAGCAGTCGCAGCGTGACGTCCAGGACCTCACCGAGGACGCGCTTGGAGACCTCGGCCGCCTCGCCGCCCGCCTGGAACGTGGTCTTCGACAGCTCGACGTACCAGTCGAACACCTCGTCCCACGCGAAGTGGAACAGCGCGTCGGAGAGCTTCGCGAACTGGTAGTCCTCGTAGAACGCGTCGACCTCGGCGACAACGGAGTTGAGCCGGGACAGGATCCACCGATCGGTCGCCGACATCGCCGAAGGCTCCGGCAGTGGACCGTCCACCGTCGCGCCGTTCATCAGGGCGAAGCGCGTCGCGTTCCAGATCTTGTTGGCGAAGTTGCGCGAGCCCTGGACCCAGTCCTCGCCGATGGGGACGTCGACACCCGGGTTCGCGCCACGGGCCAGCGTGAACCGCAGGGCGTCGCTGCCGTACTTGTCCATCCAGTCCAGCGGGTTGACGACGTTCCCGAAGGACTTCGACATCTTCTTGCCGTTCTGGTCACGGACCATGCCGTGCAGGGCGATGGTGTGGAACGGCGGGGTGCCGTCCATCGCGTAGAGGCCGAACATCATCATCCGGGCGACCCAGAAGAAGAGGATGTCGTAGCCGGTGACCAGGACGGAGTTCGGGTAGAACTTCGCGAGCGATTCGGTCTGTTCGGGCCAGCCGAGAGTCGAGAACGGCCACAGGCCGGAGGAGAACCAGGTGTCGAGGACGTCGGTGTCCTGGTGCCAGCCCTCGCCGCTCGGAGCCTCGTCGTCGGGCCCGACACACACGACCTCGCCGTTCGGCCCGTACCAGACCGGAATCCGGTGGCCCCACCACAACTGCCGCGAGATGCACCAGTCGTGGAGGTTGTCGACCCAGTCGAAGTACCGCTTCTCCATCTCCTGCGGATGGATCTTGACTCGTCCGTCCCGGACGGCGTCACCGGCCGCCTTCGCGAGCGGGCCGACCTTGACCCACCACTGCATGGACAGGCGCGGCTCGATGGTGGTCTTGCAGCGCGAGCAGTGACCGACCGAGTGGACGTAGGGCCGCTTCTCGGCGACGATCCGGCCCTCGGCGCGCAGCGCGGCGACGATGGCCGAGCGGGCCTCCAGCCGGTCCAGGCCCTGGAAGGGGCCGTGCGCGGTGATGACGGCGTGCTCGTCCATGATCGCGATGGCCGGCAGGTCGTGCCGCTGGCCGATCTCGAAGTCGTTCGGGTCGTGGGCCGGGGTGACCTTGACGGCACCCGTACCGAACTCCGGGTCGACGTGCTCGTCGGCGACGACCGGGATGGAACGCTCCGTCAGCGGCAGTTTGATGAGCTTGCCGACCAGGTGCTTGTACCGCTCGTCGTCGGGGTGGACGGCGACCGCCGTGTCACCGAGCATGGTCTCGGCGCGCGTGGTGGCGACGACGATCGTCTCGTCCCCGTCGCCGTACTTCATGGAGACGAGTTCGCCGTCGTCGTCCTGGTACTCCACCTCGATGTCCGAGATGGCGGTCAGACAGCGCGGGCACCAGTTGATGATGCGCTCGGCGCGGTAGATCAGCTCTTCGTCGAAGAGCCGCTTGAAGATGGTCTGGACGGCCTGGGACAGTCCCTCGTCCATGGTGAACCGCTCACGCGACCAGGCGACGCCGTCTCCGAGGCGACGCATCTGTCCGCTGATCTGCCCGCCGGACTCGGCCTTCCACTGCCAGACGCGCTCGACGAACGCCTCACGGCCCAGGTCGTGCCGGGACTTGCCCTCCTTGCCCAGCTCCCGCTCGACGACGTTCTGCGTGGCGATACCGGCGTGGTCCATGCCCGGCTGCCACAGCGTCTCGTAGCCCTGCATCCGCTTGCGGCGGGTCAGGGTGTCGATGAGGGTGTGCTCGAAGGCGTGCCCGAGGTGCAGGCTGCCCGTGACGTTCGGCGGCGGGATGACGATCGTGTACGGAGGCTTGTCACTCTTCGCGTCCGCCTCGAAGTAACCCCGCTCCACCCAGCGCTCGTACAGCGGCCCCTCTACATCGGCCGGCGCGTACTGGGTCGGCAGTTCGATGGCGGGCTCTGGTGGCTGCTGCTGAGCGTTCTCGGTCACGGGCTCAGTTTAGGGGTGTCACGGGGCAGTCCCGAAACGGGATTCCTCTGTAACGGTAGGCCCCCGATGCCCTGTGTGCGCTGTGGCTACGCCAGGATGTCAGGGACACATAAGCGTCTGGAGGGGAACCCAGAAATGAGCCACAACCAGCCGGGCCCGTACGGCGGGCAGCCCCAGCAGCCTGGACCGTACGGTCAGCAGGGTCCCTACGGCCAGCCGGGCCCCTACGGCCAGCCGCCGCAGGCTCCGCCCGCCCAGCCCGGCTACGGCTACCCCCAGCAGGCCCCGCCCGCCCAGCCGGGCTACGGCCAACCGCAGCAGCCCCCGCAGGGGGTTCCGCCGCAGCAGCCGCCGTACGGACAGCAGGCTCCCTACGGCCAGCAGCCGCAGCCGCCGTACGGTCAGCAGCCGCCCTACGGGCAGGCCCCGTACGGGGTGCCGCAGCCACCGGCTGCCGGTGGCGGCAAGAAGAAGACCGGCATCATCATCGCCGCCGTGGCCGTCGTGGCCGCCATAGGCGTGGGGGTGTACTTCGTCGTCGGCGCGGGCGGGGGCGGCCTGGAGGACGACGGGGCGCACAAGCTGACCGCTCCGGCGACCGTGGCCGGCGAGTACAAGCAGGTGGGCAAGGGCGGCGAGGTCAACGACGCGAGCACCACCAAGTACCTCGAGGCAAGCGGCATGAAGGACGGCAAGGCCGTCGTCTCGCAGTACTCGACGGCCGACTTCAGCGGCTACGACCAGAGCGACCCGACCACGTTGCCGCCCCAGTCCGAACTGCTGGTCGCCAAGGGCGTCACCGTCGTGGGCGGTTACGGCAAGATCGCGGACCCCGAGGCCGCACTGGACAAGTACTTCGCGGCCATCACCAAGGAGTTCACGAACAACGCCTCCAACTCCTCCAGCGGCGCCGAGCTGATTGGCAAGCCCGAGGAGGCCGACCTCGACGGGGCGCTCATGAAGTGCCAGTCCGCGAAGAGCACCAACAGCCTTACCAAGAAGGAGTCGACCGACTGGTTCTGCGTCTGGTCGGACTACAGCACGGTCGCCATGGTCTCCCCTGGCGACAACACGAAGAGCACCACCAAGGACGTCGCGATCGACCTGACGACGAAGATCCGCGCGGAGATCCGCGTCAAGGCCTGACGCCGGACGACGCAACAGCGAAGGGGCCCCGGTCTGTTGACCGGGGCCCCTTCGCTGCACCTACATCTGTGCCGCTACGCCGTCTTCTGCTCGCCCGGACCCCGACCGCGCGCATCCCGCGGGATCAGTGTCGGGTTCACGTTCGAGTGAACGACGTCCGCCGTGATGACGACCCGGGCCACGTCCTTGCGGGACGGGATCTCGTACATCACACCCTGGAGGACTTCCTCCATGATGGCGCGCAGGCCGCGGGCGCCGGTCTGGCGGAGGATGGCCTGGTCGGCGATGGCCTCCAGGGCCTCGCGCTCGAAGTCCAGCTCCACACCGTCGAGTTCGAAGAGGCGCTCGTACTGCTTGACGAGCGCGTTGCGCGGCTCGACCAGGATCTGGAGCAGGGCCTCGCGGTCGAGGTTGTGGACCGAGGTGATGACCGGGAGCCGGCCGATGAACTCGGGGATCATGCCGAACTTGACCAGGTCCTCGGGCATGACGGACTCGAACTGGTCCTTGGCCTCCAGCTCGCGCTTGGAGCGGATCGTCGCACCGAAACCGATGCCCTTGGCGCCGGCCCGGGACTCGATGAGCTTCTCCAGGCCCGCGAAGGCGCCGCCCACGATGAACAGGACGTTCGTCGTGTCGATCTGGATGAACTCCTGGTGGGGGTGCTTGCGGCCGCCCTGGGGCGGGACCGAGGCGGTGGTGCCCTCCAAGATCTTGAGCAGGGCCTGCTGCACGCCCTCGCCGCTCACATCGCGGGTGATCGACGGGTTTTCGCTCTTACGGGCGACCTTGTCGATCTCGTCGATGTAGATGATCCCGGTCTCGGCCTTCTTGACGTCGTAGTCGGCCGCCTGGATCAGCTTGAGCAGGATGTTCTCGACGTCCTCGCCGACGTAACCCGCCTCCGTGAGGGCCGTTGCGTCGGCGATCGCGAAGGGGACGTTCAGCATCCGGGCCAGGGTCTGGGCGAGGAGGGTCTTGCCGGAGCCCGTGGGACCCAGCAGGAGGATGTTGGACTTCGCCAACTCGATGGCATCGTCGCGGCCTTGGGCGCCGCCGTTCTCACCGGCCTGGACCCGCTTGTAGTGGTTGTACACCGCGACCGAGAGGGCCTTCTTGGCCGGTTCCTGACCGACGACGTACCCCTCGAGGAACTCGTAGATCTCGCGGGGCTTGGGAAGTTCCTCCCAGCGGACCTCGCTGGTCTCGGCCAGCTCTTCCTCGATGATCTCGTTGCAGAGATCGATGCACTCGTCGCAGATGTAGACACCGGGCCCTGCGATGAGCTTCTTGACCTGCTTCTGGCTCTTGCCGCAGAACGAGCACTTGAGCAGATCGCCGCCGTCACCGATGCGTGCCACGGTGTGCTTCCCCTTCGCCTGGGAGACGCCTAGGTCCAGCGGCTCCTGGTGCTGCCTTATGTCCGACGGTACCTTGCCGGGCCCCTCGTTCGGGCCCCCCTTGGCACGGTTCACTTTGACGTGCACTTTGTCGTGCACAGTCCTGAACCGTGCCAAGGAGCGGCAGACGATACAGCGTCCGCCGTCAGCGCACGCTCGCGTTGTTCATCTTCCGGGTGGAGATGATCTGGTCGATCAGGCCGTACGCCAGGGCGTCATCGGCCGTGAGGATCTTGTCGCGCTCGATGTCCTCGCGGATCTTCTCGATCGGCGTGGTGGAGTGCTTGGCCAGCAGGTCTTCCAGCTGGGCACGCATCCGCAGGATCTCGTTCGCGGCGATTTCCAGGTCGGAGACCTGGCCGCGGCCGGTCTCGCTGTAGGGCTGGTGGATCAGCACGCGGGCGTTCGGGAGCGCCATGCGCTTGCCCGGCGTACCGGCGGCCAGCAGGATGGCGGCGGCCGAGGCGGCCTGGCCCATGCAGACCGTCTGGACGTCGGGCTTCACGAACTGCATGGTGTCGTAGATCGCAGTGAGCGCCGTGAAGGATCCGCCGGGGCTGTTGATGTAGACCGAGATGTCCCGGTCGGGGTCCATCGACTCCAGGCACAGCAGCTGCGCCATGACGTCGTTGGCGGAGGCGTCGTCGATCTGGACGCCGAGGAAGATCACGCGCTCTTCGAAGAGCTTCGCGTACGGGTCGTACTCGCGGACGCCCTGCGAGGTGCGCTCCACGAAGCGCGGGATCACGTACCGGGACTCGGCCACGGGCACCGTGCTCTCGGCGCGTGTGCGCTCGTACAGGCCGCTGCCGGGGAAGTCGTTCACTGTCTCTCTCCTAGGGGCTGTGGCGGTCGGCTGGGGGCTTGCAGGGGGGCCTCAGGCCCCGGTGCCGCCGCCGCCCGGCATGTTGGCGGCCGTGGTGATGACCTCGTCGATGAGGCCGTAGTCCCTGGCCTCGTCGGCATCGAACCAGCGGTCCCGGTCGGAGTCGCGGGTGATCTGCTCGATGGTCTGGCCGGTGTGGAAGGACGTCAGCTCGGCCATGCGCTTCTTGGTGTGCAGGAGCCGCTCCGCGTGGATCTTGATGTCCGACGCCGAACCGGCGAGGCCGGCGGACGGCTGGTGGATCAGGATTTCGGCGTTCGGCAGCGCGAAGCGCTTGCCGGGCGTACCCGCGCTGAGCAGGAACTGGCCCATGGAGGCGGCGAGGCCCATGGCGATCGTCACCACGTCGTTCTTGATGTACTGCATGGTGTCGTAGATCGCCATGCCGGCCGTGATCGAGCCGCCGGGGCTGTTGATGTAGAGGTAGATGTCCTTGTCGGGGTCAGCGGCAAGGAGCAGGAGCTGTGCGGTGATCTTGTTGGCGATGTCGTCGTCGACCGCCTGGCCGAGGAAGATGATCCGCTCGCCGAGCAGCCGGTTGTAGACCTGGTCACCGAGGCCACCACCGATGGAGGGGTCGCCGGCGGCGGAGGGCATCAGATTCGTCACGTATCCACCTGCTCGTCTTACGACGGCGCCGGGCCGTCTCACGTTTCCCTGCGGGGCGGGAGCCGATTCGGGGACTCCCCTGCCCTCGTATTCATGGACCCTAACGCGCTGGTCCCTCCGGAGAATCCCGGAGAAGAGACTGTTCGCTGTCAGCGCATGTCGCTCCGCTGGGTGGGGCGGGTTCCTCGCCGTGGGCCCGCTGGTCGGTGGGCGGGTGCGGGTCCGCTGTGGCTCGCCGCGCAGTTCCCCGCGCCCCCCTTGGCTGCGATGTCCAGCTGTACGCCGACAGGCCCCGGGGGGCGAGATGCTCCCCGGGGCCTGTCGTACGGGCGTCAGCGGCGCTGTGGCGTCAGCCTTCGGTCTTCTCGGTGCCGGCCTCGGTGGTGGCCTCGGCCTCGGTGGTGGCCTCGGCCGCCGCCTCGGGCGTCTCGGTGGTGGCCTCGTCGGCCTCCTCCTCGTCGTCCAGGTCGATGACCTCGCCGTTGGTGTCCTTGACCGTGGCCTTCTCGACCACGACGGCCAGGGCCTTGCCGCGGGCGACCTCGCCGACGAGGAGCGGGACCTGACCACCCTCGACGACCGCCTGGGCGAACTGGTCGGGGGACATGTTGGAGGAGGCCGCGCGCCGCATGAGGTGCTCGGTGAGCTCCTCCTGGTTGACGTTGAGCTTCTCCTGCTTGACGAGCTCGTCGAGGACGAACTGCGTCTTGATGCCCTTGACCGCGGCTTCCTTGGTCTCGGCGTCGAACTCCTCGGCCGTCTTGCCCTGGATCTCGAGGTACTTCTCGAGGTCCAGGCCCATCTGGCCGAGCTGGTGGTGCTCGAGGTTGTGCTTGCGGGTGTTGACCTCGTCCTCGAGCAGCTTCTCCGGGACCGGGACCTCGACCAGCTCGAGCAGCTTCTCCAGGACGCGCTCCTGGGCCTGCGTGGCCTGGTCGTACTGCTTCATGTTCTCGAGGCGCTTGCGGCTGTCGGCCTTGAGCTCCTCGAGGGTGTCGAACTCGGAGGCGAGCTGCGCGAAGTCGTCGTCCAGCTCGGGCAGTTCGCGGGCGGCGACCTGGGTGACCTTGACGGTGACCTCGGCCTCCTTGCCGGCCGCCGAGCCGCCCTTGAGCTCGGAGGTGAAGGTGGCCTCGCCACCGGCCTCCAGGCCCGTCACGGCGTCGTCGATGCCTTCCAGCAGCTCGCCGGAGCCGATGGTGTAGGAGACGCCGCTGGCCACGCCGTCCTCGAGGATCTCGCCGTCGACCTTGGCCTCGAGGTCGATCGTGACGACGTCGCCGTCCTGGGCGGCCCGCTCGACGGGGGACGTCGAGGCGAAACGCTCACGGAGCTGCTCGACCGACTTGTCGATGTCCTCTTCGGTGACCTCGACGGCGTCGACCTCGACCTCGATGCCGGAGAAGTCCGGGATCTCGATGGCGGGGCGGACGTCGACCTCGGCGGTGAAGTTCAGCGTCTCGCCGTCCTTCAGCTCGGTGATGTCGACCTCGGGCTGGCCGAGGACGTCGATCTCCGCCTCGTTGACCGCCTCGGTGTAGAACTTCGGAAGCGCGTCGTTGACCGCTTCCTCCAGGACCGCACCGCGGCCGAACCGCTGGTCGATGACGCGCGCCGGGATCTTGCCCTTCCGGAAGCCCTTCACCGTGACCTGCTGGTTGATCTTCTTGTACGCCGCGTCGAGGCTGTCCTTGAGCTCCTCGAAGGGCACCTCAATGCTGAGCCGAACCCGAGTCGGGTTCAGGGTCTCCACGGCGCTCTTCACGGTTCGGTCTCCTTGGGGGCTGACTTCTTGGTTTCTGCCGAAGCCAGACCGGCTCCGGCGGATTCGCCGCCCGGAGGACTTCCAGAGGAGAGAGACACACGGGCGTGCAGCTTGCATAGTAACGGCAGCGGCGACACGCCCCAAAGGCGATCACGTCAGGCGGTCACGCGAGGTGACCGTGCAGTGACCGGGTCGGCCGGTACATGGTCGGGGTGGCGGGATTTGAACCCACGGCCTTCCGCTCCCAAAGCGGACGCGCTACCAAGCTGCGCCACACCCCGTCTGGTGCGAGACGTAGGCTACATGCCCGCGGACAGCCGGACCGCCGCATTTCACCAGCGCGCGTCCGCCGCCCGGGCGGACCGAAACGCGGTGTGCGACGAAGGGGCACTACCCGCTACGATGCCATCAGTGCCGCGGTCACCTGACCTGCGGTGCGCGCTGTGCGGGCGTAGCTCAATGGTAGAGCCCTAGTCTTCCAAACTAGCTACGCGGGTTCGATTCCCGTCGCCCGCTCCGAACAGGCCTCCGGCCCGGTCCTTCGAGGATCGGGCCGGAGGTCTTCGTGCTGTCCGGGGCTGGGCGTGGCGTCTGCGGCGGAGGGCCATGCGGGGCGCCTAGAACTGGATCGAGTTGATGGTCTCCGCTATCGAGTTCAGGAACCGCTGGATGTCGTCGGCCATCCCGGTCGAGGCGAGGAAGAAGCCGAAGAGCACCGCGACGACGGCGGGGCCGGCCTTCAGCGAGCCTCCCCGGATCAACACCACCAGGATGATCGCCAACAGCAGCACCACTGACAGAGAAATGGCCACAACTGATCACACCCTTGGTCGGTCCGCTCTCCCGGCCCGGGGACGCGACCGTGCACACCCCCGCCAGAACCATCGTGCCACCAATGAGGGCCGCATATGCGGCGCGTGACGGATCGTTGGCCAGTTCCATGCCCGGGGCCGCCCGCGGCCGGGTGTGCGGGCGGCCCTACTCGGCCCGCCCGCACAGTAATTCGACCGGACACCCACACAGGGAATTCAACGAGTTCGTTTCCGTGTCCACACAACGTGTTCGCAGTTAATTCGAATTGACGTCACAGGTGCGCCGACAGTCGCGCCAGACGGGTCGTCAAAGGCGTCTTATGCCCTGTTTAGTCGGGATGAATCGCGACAAGGAGGACCCATGTGGTGCAGGCGGTTGAAGCCCGGACAGTGTGTCGGCCATCACGTGAACGAGGGTGCCGACTTCCGTAAAACGGGGGTATCCGCAGCCATTAACCAGGAATGACGTCGAGGGTTTTACGAAAACCCACAGCCAAGGCTAGGGTGCCTCAGATGTTCCACGCCGCCTCGTCCCCCGCCAGCGCAGCGAGGTCCCCGATCGCCTCCCCCCGTTCCTGGTGGGAGGGTCTGTGACGAACTCGCTGCGACCGCACGGCCAGAACCGAGCGCCACTCCCCCCGGCACACTCGCCGAGGGACGGAGTGCCCAGCCCACGCTCGCCGCACCGCCCCGGAGCGGCCGCGGCCGACCGGCCCGCCCCCTCGGGCAACCACCCCGGCAAACAGCGCGACGCGTTCTTCGACAACGCCAAGTACCTGGCGATCGTGCTGGTGGCGATCGGCCACTCCTGGGAGCCGCTCAAGGGCGACAGCCGGATCCTGGAAGGCGCGTACACGATGGTGTACGCCTTCCACATGCCGGCGTTCATCATCATCTCCGGCTTCTTCTCGCGCAGCTTCGACATGCGCGCAGACCGGCTGCAACGGCTGATCACCGGCGTCGTCGTGCCGTACGTCGTCTTCGAGACCGCGTACACGCTCTTCAACCGCTACGTCGGCGGCTCGCCGGACCAGGCCATCAGCCTGCTGGATCCCTGGTACCTGACCTGGTTCCTGATCGCGTTGTTCGTCTGGCGGCTGACCACACCGATCTGGAAGCTGGTGCGGTGGCCGCTGCCGCTGGCGCTCGCCCTCGCCATGCTGGCGTCGGTCAGCCCGGAGATCGGTGACGACCTGGACCTTCAGCGGGTGCTGCAGTTCGCGCCGTTCTTCGTGCTCGGCCTGCTGATGAAGCCCGAGCACTTCCGGCTGGTGCGCCGGCGTTCGGTGCGGATCCTGTCGGTGCCGGTGTTCGCCGCCGCGCTGGCCGTCGCCTGGTGGTCGGTACCGCGCATGAACACCGGCTGGTTCTACCACCGTGACTCCGCGCAGGAGTTGGGCGCGCCGTGGTGGACCGGGCCGGTCATGGTCCTCGCCCTGTTCGGCTGTTCGCTGCTGCTGACGGCCTGCTTCTTCTCGTGGGTGCCGGGCCGGAGGATGTGGTTCACCTCGCTCGGCGCGGGCACGCTGTTCGGCTATCTGCTGCACGGCTTCCTGGTCAAGGCCGGCGACTACGCGGGCTGGTTCGAACACCCCTGGCTGCACCGGCCGCTCGGCCAGATCTTCGTGAGCGTCTGCGCGGGCGTCGCCGTCACCCTGCTGTGCACCGCGCCGGTGCGCCGCGTCTTCCGGTTCGCGATGGAGCCGAAGATGGAGTGGGCGTTCAAGCGGGATGCCACCGAGGCCGCCCGCGGCCGCGAGCAGCACGGGAAGACCCCCGTAAGGGAGAGAGAGAAGGTCTCGGCGGGCTGAGCCAGGACCACAACGACCGCGCCCCCGCTGCCGAGCAGCGGGGGCGCGGTCGTACCCGGGCTGCTCTGGCTAGTGCCCCGGCAGGCAACGTTTGCCCGTCAAGGAGCGGCGTCCGGTGCGTGCTCTGGGGGAGTGCCGGCCGGAAGGCCCCGTCGATGGACCGGACGTACTTGGGCTTTCGGCCGGTGCGGCGAAGATGCGTGCCGGGCGCCGCGACGGCGCGAACGTTTCTGTTGGGGCACTAGCTGCCCTTCAGGTGTCTCATCAGGCGCTCGAAGTCCTGCCAGCCCGACAGGTCCGACGGGTCGCCCGGCAGCGGGTAGTACAACGCGGGACGGGTCCTCGGGCCCAGTTCGCGCGGGGACTCGGCGAGGGGCGTGCGGCGGGCCCGGTCGCCGGGCATCTGGCGGACCTCCTCGGCGCCCAGGACGAACGCGTACGGCACACCGGGGCCCTCGAAGTGCGGCGGGACGGACAGGTCCCGGCGGGCCCGGCGGATCTGGACCAGCATGGACTGCAGGTCGTGCCGGGTGGCGAGGGCCTCGGCGGCGGCCTGGACGGCGTCCGTCGGCAGCTGCTCGCCGGGGCCGTAGCCGAAGGCCATGGTCACGTCCTCCTCCACACCGCCCTTGGTGCGGGTGATGCGGACGGTCGCCAGTCCCGGGCGCTCCGGGGTGCCGACGGCCACCACCCAGGTCGGCGCGGGCGAGCGCTCGTACGCCACGTCGGTCAGCTGGCGTACGGACCAGGGCAGGTTGGCGGGCTCCTCGGTGCCCCAGCCGGCCGGCGGTTCACCGGTGATCTCCCGCCATACGGCCTCCAGGGCGCCGCCGAGGACGAGGCGGTCGTCGGCCGGGTGGACGGTGCGGAAGGAGATCGCCAGCTGGCGTTCGCCGGTGTCGCCCTTCGCGGCCGCGCCCTCCTTGTAGGTGGCGGCGATCGGGGTGCGCGGGTCGTCGCGGGTGGCCTCCGGGGACTCGACCGTGACGAAGAGGCCGTTCTTCCACTCCAGGACGGCTCCGGACAGGCCGTCGTAGTAGCCGTCCCGCTCGTCCTGCACCACCCAGCGCGAGGGCCAGCCCGGCAGGCTGCCGCGGACCGCCGGGGAGAGGCGGGTGCCGGCCGGGGTGACGATCTGGAGGCCGAGTTCGGCGTTGGCGGCGGCGCGGAAGGCGTCCGAGAGCCAGGCGGTCATCGCGACCACCGGGCGGTCCTGGATGATGACCGCGACCTTGTCGGTGAGGACGTCCACGGCGGGCTGGGCGGCGGCCGGGACCGGCGCCGCGCTCATCCCGTCCGTGTTGACCACGGCCAGCGACCAGGCGACCTCGGGCGGCCAGGCGGTGCCGCCGACCAGCGTGGCGAGCCGGGCCGCGAAGGTGCCGGCGAGCTGCTCGGCCTCCTTGACGCCGGTGGTGGCGCGGGCCTCGGTCCACCAGTACGGCACCTCGGGAGCACTGGCCCCCAGCAGCCGCTCGGCCTCGCCCCTGACCTGCACCAGCAGGGGCGCCTCGACGGAGACCAGCGGGCGGCCCTGCTCGTCGCAGAGCTGCACCACCGCGCCCTCTCCCTCGGTGCCCACGAGCCGGTCGGGGCCGCCGGAGAGGAGTCCGGCGATCACGCTGAGCGGGTCGGGCATCTTCTTCGTGAGGGTGATGACGTCCTTCGTCATGGATTCACCTTGGTCCCCGTGTAGACGGTCTGGATGAGCCGGTTCGGCTGGCCCCTGCGGACCAGCACGCCGCGGCCGGGCGGCTGTGCGCTCGCGTACACGCCGGGGAAGAGCTGGCCCTCGCTGCGGTCGCCCGCCATCACCAGCGCCGAGGAGCCGGACTCGCGCAGGCCCTGCAGCATCGGCTCGTACAGGCCGCGGGAGGCGCCCGCGACGCGGCGGGTCAGGATGAAGTGCAGGCCGATGTCGACGGCCGAGGGGATGTACGGCACGAAGGGCGCGAGCGGCTGCTGGCCCGCGGTGGTGAGGACGTCGTAGTCGTCGACGAGGATCACGATCCGGGGGCCGGAGAAGCTGCCCGGCTCCAGGTCCTCGCTGTCCGCGCTCTCGTCGGGCAGCCGCTTCTCCAGCTCCCCGGCGATGCCCGCGGCGAGGCCGGCGGCGAGCTTGGAGTTGTAGGCGTAGCCGCCCCGGTACTCCTCGGGGATGGCGCCGCGCAGGCCGCGGCGCGGGTCGAAGACGCCGAAGACGAGCTCGTCGTCGCCGTAGCGCTCGATCAGGCCCTGGGTGATCACCTTGAGCAGGTTGGTCTTGCCGCACTCGCTGTCGCCCATGATCATCAGGTGCTGGTCGTGCTGGAACAGGTCGAGCAGGACCGGGGCCAGTTGTGTCTGGTCCAGGCCGATCGGGACGCGGCGCGGCTCGGACGCCGGGCCGGGCAGCAGCTCGGGCTCCAGGATCTGCGGCAGCACCCGCACCGGCTGGGCGACCTCGCCGGTCCAGGTGGCGCGGAGCTGGCGGGCGGTGCGCTCCAGGACCGCGCCGAGGTCGGCGGTGTCGGCGAGGCCGTCGGTGCGGGGCAGGGCGACCTGGGCGAAGAGCTTGCCGTCGGTGAGGATGCGGCCCTTCTCCTCCGGGGAGAGGGTCTGGGCGAGCTTGCGGTCGATGCTGGACTCGCTCGGGTCGTTCAGGCGCAGCTCGACGCGGGTGCCGAACTGTGACTGGGTGGCGATGCGCACGTCGTTCCAGCGGAGCATGCCGGCGACGACGTGGATGCCGTAGCCGCCGCCGCGCTTGAGGATGTCGATGACGGCGTCGTCGAGGTTCTCGAAGTCGTCGCGCAGGGCGCCGAAGCCGTCGATGAGCAGCACGATCTCGGTGGAGGCCAGCTCGGGCACCTGGCCCGCCGCACGCCGGGTGCGCAGCTGCTCCAGCGAGTCGATGTTGTGGATGCGGAAGAGCTCCTCGCGCTGGTCGAGCATGGCGCGTACGGAGTCGATGGTGCGGGCCGCGCGCTCGCGGTCGGCACGTCCGGCGATCCCGCCGACGTGCGGCAGCCCGGACAGGGCCTGCAGGCCGCCGCCGACCAGGTCGAGGCCGTAGATGCCGACTTCCTGCGGGGTGTGCGTCAGGGCCAGCGAGAGGGCCAGGGAGCGCAGCAGGGTGGTCTTGCCGGACTGCGGGCCGCCGATGACCGCCGCGTGGCCGCCCGAGAGCGTGAGGTCCAGGTACCACTGGCCCTGCTGCTGCTTGGTCGGGTCGTCGATGATGCCGAGCGGCACCTGGAGGGGGCCGCGCCGCTTGGCGAGCTGCATGCCGCGGGCGCCGACCTCGACGGGGCCCGCGACCTTGTCGAGGGGGACGGCGGCGGGCAGCGGGGGCAGCCAGATCTGGCGTACCGAGCGGGCACCGGCGTTCTCCAACTGGTCGATGAGGACGCCCAGTTGAGTGGGGCCGGTCTCCCGGCGCCGCATCTTCGGCTCCTCGGGCGCGCTGTTCCCGTCGTCGCCGAGGGTGTTGTACGCCTCGTACTCCAGGGCCAGCGGGCCGGTGTCCTCCTCGTCGCGCTGCACGGGGCCGCTGTAGGCCCCGGAGACGTAGCTGGCCTTGAAGCGCTCGTAGTGGCTGGTGTCGACCTTGAGGTAGCCGAAGCCGGGCAGCGGGGGCAGGTGGAAGGCGTCCGTGGTGTCCAGGACCGTACGGGACTCGTCGGCGGAGAAGGTGCGCAGGCCGAGCCGGTACGACAGGTAGGTGTCCAGGCCCTTGAGCTTGCCGCCCTCGATGCGCTGGCTGGACAGCAGCAGGTGGACGCCGATGGAGCGGCCGATGCGGCCGATGGACAGGAACAGGTCGATGAAGTCCGGCTTGGCGGTGAGGAGTTCACCGAACTCGTCGATCACCACGAACAGGTGCGGCAGCGGCTCCAGGTCGGGGCGCTTCTCGGCGCGCAGGGCCGCGTAGTGGCCGATGTCGGCGACGTTGCCCGCGTTCTTCAGGACCTGCTGGCGGCGCTTGACCTCGCCGGCGAGCGAGGCGTGGACGCGCTCCACGAGGCCGGCCTGGTTCTCCAGGTTGGTGATGACGCCGGCGACGTGCGGGAGGTCCGCGAAGGGGGCGAAGGTGGCGCCGCCCTTGTAGTCGACGAGGACCAGGGCGAGGTCCTCCGGCGGGTGGGTGGCGACCAGGGCGAGGACGAGGGTGCGCAGCAGTTCCGACTTGCCCGAGCCGGTGGCGCCGACGCACAGGCCGTGCGGGCCCATGCCGAGCTCGGAGGACTCCTTCAGGTCGAGCAGGACGGGCTCGTGGGAGTCGCTGATGCCGATGGGCACGCGCAGGAAGGCCCGTTCGCCGCGCGGCGCCCACATCCGGTTCAGGTCGAGGCCGGCCACGTCGTCGATGCCGAGCAGTTCGGCGAAGTCGACCGGGCCGGTGAGCGGGGCGTCGACCATCGACTCGGCGGACAGCCGGAGCGGGGCGAGCATGCGGGCCAGGCCCTCGGCGAAGGGGATGCCGATCTCGTCGACGGTGCCGTGGGCGCTGATCGGCTCCGGCATGCGCAGGTCCTCGATGACGATCTGCTCGCCGTCGACGGTGATGCGCACGCCCACGCTGCCGGGTTCCTGGATCCGCTGGTCCAGCAGGTGCAGGACGGTGACGCTCATGTCGCGCAGGCCGACCGCGTCGTCGGGACGGGGCAGGTCGACGGCGTCTTCCCCGTGGCCGTCGGCGACGACCAGCAGCCGGGAGGTCATGGCGAGGGCGTCCTTGCCGGACAGGCCGCGGCGCACCTCGGCCGCGTAGGAGGCGCGGCGGCGCAGCTCGGGGCCGATCTGGCGGGCCAGCTGGGGCAGCGAGGGGGCGATGCGGCGGGCGGCGACGGGGCCGTCGAACTGCTCGCTGTCGAGCAGGTGCGGCAGCCACTTGGCCCACTCCCAGTCGGCGATCCGCTCGCCGGAGGCGGCCAGCGCCATGGCCACGTCGTCGGGCGCGTGGGTGGCGGCGGCCTGCACGATGAGCGCGCGGGCGACCCGGAGGGTGTCCTCGCGGCTGCCGATCACGGTGATGTTGCCGACCCGGTCGAGCGGGACGGTCAGCGGGAGTTCGGTGCCGACGCTGAAGCGGGACACCAGCGCGGACGCCTCGTTCAGCATGAACTGGTCGGGCGGGGTGAGCACGGAGGAGCTCGGCTGGCCCACCCTCAGGTCACGCACCGGCATCTCGCCGGTGCCGACGCGGACCCGCAGGAAGTCGGCGTCCATCCGGCGCCGCTCCCACAGCCGGGCGGGGTCGCGCACGATGTCGTACAGCGCGTCCGGCGGCGGGTTGAGCACCCCTGTGCTCTCGCGCCGCTCCCGCTCCTCCTTGGACAACTCCTCCCGCGTGTCCTCCAGATACGAGAGGTAGGCCTCGCGCTGGGTGCGGCGGGTGCGCTGGGCCTTGCCGCGCTGGGAGAAGAGCATGACCATCGAGCCGACGATCGTGACGACGAGGATGATCGCGCCCAGCCCGGCGAACTGGCTGTTGCGCACGACGGTCATCATCACGACGGACGACATCACACCGGCGACGGGCAGCAGCGAGGTCGCGATCGAACCCGACTTGCCGTCGGGCAGGTTGGGCGGCGCCTCTATGGTGCGCGACTCGGGTGAGGCCGGGGGCCTGGTGGTGCGGGCCGGCCGGTGGATCAGTCGGGTGCTCATCGTCCTTGCCTCGTCCTCAGCGGTCTTCTGGTTCCCTTCGCACAGGGGATGGTTCAGCGGCTCTTCTGGGAGAGCTGGAAGACCTCCGCGGCCAGCCGCGTGGCGGCCTCCCTGGTGTCCCGCGCGAGCAGGTCGGTGCGGATGGTGCCGCCGGCCGCCAGATGCCGGTCGTAGGGGAGGATCCGCACGCTCGCCCCCGTCGTCTTCAGCTGCTCGGCGGCCTTCTCGACGTCGACGCCGGTGTGCGGGACGGTCTCGGTGAGCACGACGACGGTCGAGGTGGTGATGTCCCGGGGCAGTCCGCGCATCCACTGCAGGACGGCGTGCGTGCTGGCGACGCCCTCCAGCGTGGCGGGCACGGTGAGGATGCGGGCCTGGGCGGCGGAGAGCGCGGTGCGGGCGACCTCGGCGGGCATCGTCTCGCAGTCGACGACGGTCACCCCGAAGTAGCGGCGCATCGACACCATGACCCGCTCGTACGCCTTGGTGTCGAGCATGGCCCCGACCTGTCCCTGACTGCCGGGCAACAGCCAGGCGTTGTCGGGCAGTTGGACCAGGTAGCCGGTGATTTCCAGGAGCGACATCTGTGGCTGGACGACGTCGGCGAGGTCGCCGGTGGTCCAGCGCAGGGTCTCCGCGCCGAGCCGGAGCGGCAGCGAGCCGAGCGCCGGGTCGGCCTCGATGACGAGGGTCGGGTCCTGGCGGTAGTGGGCGTAGGTCGTGCCGAGCAGTGCGGCGACCGTGGTCTTGCCGGAGCCGCCGCGGATGGAGGTCACCGCGATCTGCCGGCCGGTGGTGACCGGCTGCTGCAGTATCTCGGCGGTCGCGGTGGTCTCGGCGACCTCGCGCGCGGCCGAGGAGGACACGGTGCGGCGTACGGCCCGCAGGGCACGGGCGCTGAACGGCTCCCCGCGACGCGGCCCGCGACCGGCGGCGGCGAGCTTCTTGTCCACGACCGGGCGGGAGTCGGGGGTGGCGCGGGGCTAGCG